>JBIQKZ010000005.1:0-210875 GCA_044464765.1 Pusillimonas sp. | reverse complement strand
TGTCGCGAGCCGCCTCTCCGCCCCCCAGGCTGATCGCTTCCACTTTCGCTTTCAGGTCAGTAACCAACGCCTGCATCGCCTCGGCGTTGCCGCGAAAGTCGTGCGATCTGCAATTAAGCCTGGATTCAATGACATTCATATCGTCGCCTTACCGAGTCTGAGCGAAGAGCTCGCGTCCAATTAGCATGCGCCGGACCTCGCTGGTCCCCGCGCCAATTTCGTAGAGCTTGGCGTCGCGCCAAAGGCGTCCGACCGGAAACTCATTCATATATCCGTTGCCACCCAAGGTCTGAATCGCCTCGCCGGCCATCCAGGTGGCCTTCTCGGCCGCATACAGAATCGCACCGGCCGCGTCCTTTCTTAAAGCGCGTACCGCGTCTGCGGTGTTGGCACGGTCGCAAGCCTGCCCCACTGCATACACATAGGCTTTGCATGCCATCATGGTCGAATACATGTCCGCCAACTTGCCTTGCATCAACTGGAATTCGCCGATGGGCTGACCGAACTGCTCGCGTTCGTGCACATAGGGCACGACCACGTCCATGCACGCCTGCATGATGCCTAAAGGCCCACCTGAGAGCACGCTACGTTCAAAATCAAGCCCCGACATGAGCACGTTTACGCCCTGGCCAACGCCGCCCAGCACATTTTCGACCGGCACTTCGCAATCGTCGAAGACCAGCTCGCCGGTATGCGATCCACGCATGCCCAGTTTATCCAGCTTCTGAGCGACCGAGAATCCTTTGTACCCCTTCTCGACCAGGAAGGCCGTCATCCCGCGCGAACCAGCGGCTGGATCGGTTTTCGCATAAACCACCAGCACGTCGGCATCCGGCCCGTTGGTAATCCACATTTTCGTGCCATTGAGAATATAGCGGTCGCCCTTTAGATCCGCACGCAGCCGCATGCTTACTACATCGGAGCCCGCGCCGGACTCGGACATGGCCAGCGCGCCAATGTGTTCACCCGAAACAAGTTTTGGCAAGTAACGTACTTTTTGTTCGTCGTTGCCGTTGCGGTGAATCTGGTTGACGCACAGATTGGAGTGTGCGCCGTAAGACAGGCCGACCGAGGCCGAGGCACGCGAAATTTCTTCCATGGCAACGATATGGGCAAGATAGCCCATGGCGCTACCGCCATAGGCTTCGTCAACCGTGACGCCAAGCACTCCTATCTCGCCCATTTTCTTCCACAGATCCATCGGAAACTGATCCATCTGGTCAATCTCAGCCGCGCGCGGAGCGAGCTCGGCCTGTGCAAACTGCTGCACAAGCTCTCTTAACGCGGCGATATCTTCACCATGATCGAATGTCAAACCGGGCAAATGAAACATGTCACCTTCCTTTTATTGCTATCAGCGCTACCGTTCGCGTAACGACACAGCTGCCTTAGTTATAGAAAACACAATTAGCCATCGACGTAAGCTTACGCAGCATTCTTGATATAAGCCGTGGAGCGATACTTTTCCAACAAGTTTTTGCGCTGCGTCTGAACCTTTGTCATATTTCCTTCCTTCACGTGGCCAAACCCACGAATCTGATCCGGCAAGCCAGCCAGTTCGCATGCGATGCCGATATTGTTACGATTCAAGGTTCCGGACATTTCGTCAATGAGTTCGAAGTATTCCTCAATCAAGCGGCGTTCCGCTTTTCTTTCCTGGCTATAACCAAAGATATCCAAAGAGGAGCCTCGCACGGCGCGGAGCTTGGCCAGGATTCGGAATGCAATCTGCACCCACGCTCCAAATGACTTTTTAACCAAATGGCCGTTCCGATCACGCTTCGCCAGAAGCGGCGGGGCAAGATGGAAGATCAAGCGATAATCCTTACCCGGAACCCCTTCGAACTGCTCTCGAAGCTTGCTCTCGAAAGCAGGGTCCGTAAACAGGCGTGCCACTTCGTATTCATCCTTGTAAGCCATCAGCTTTGCAAGATTGATGGCGACCGCTTTCGTCAGGGGCAAGCGGTTCGCTTGAGGACTCACGCGCGTCTCGGCTGCCTTGATGGCGGCAACGGCTGCTGAGTAGCGTGCTGCATAACGTTGATCCTGATAGGCTGCCAGCAGCTCGCGACGCTGGGCGATGATCTGGTCGAGCGACTCAGGCAAATGCATGACCACGGGCGCTTCGATTCCCCGGGCCACCGTTTGGCCAAGCGCGCGCTCTCCGTGCGCAGCCAGGTAACGGCCAAAATTGAAGGCCAGCTTATTCTTGTCGACCGCCACGGCATTGAGTTCGATGGCACGCATAAGCGCAGCTTCGCCCACCGGCAACCAGCCTTTCTGCCACGCAAAGCCAAGAAGCAAGGGATTGGTGTAGATCGCATCGCCCAATAGCTCCACCGCCTTCGCGCTGGCGTCGAAAACCTCGCACTCGTCACCAATGTTGTGTTCCAGTGCCTGCTTCGTTCTTGCAGCAGGGTAAGTCCAGGCAGGCTCCTTCAGGAACTCTGCGGTAGGAGTGGTTGCCGTATTGACCACCCCTTTCGTTACGCCCCGCTGTACACGCGACAACACCTCGCTGGAAACTGACACAATGGCATCGCAACCAATGACCAAGGAAGCGGCGCCGGTGGCCACCCGGGTCGAATGAACGACCCCGGGTGCATTAGCGAACTGTATGTGACTCAACACCGCCCCGCCCTTTTGAGCCAGGCCAGTGATGTCCAGGACCTTGACTTCCTTGCCTTCCAGATGTCCAGCCATGCCCAATAACGCACCAAGAGTCACAACACCCGTACCCCCGACGCCCGCGACAATGACGCGATATCCTGTCTCTGTATCGGGCAGCGTGGGCAACGGCAGCCGGCGGAAATCGGGCAAAGCCGACATGCCTTGCGCCACTGCCGGGCGGCGAACCTGGGCGCCCTGCGCCGTCACGAAGCTGGGACAAAACCCGTTGACACAGGAAAAGTCTTTGTTGCAGGAAGACTGGTTGATTCTGCGCTTCGTGCCCAGGGGGGTAACTAAAGGCTCCACCGACAGGCAGTTGGACTTCACCGAACAGTCGCCGCACCCTTCGCAAATCGCCTCGTTAATGAAAACGCGCTTGCCTGGGTCGGGGTATGTGCCACGCTTTTGCCGTCGCCGCTTCTCGGTTGCACACGTCTGATCGTAGATCAAGACCGTCGTGCCTTCGGTATCGCGCAGTTGTTCCTGGATCCGATCCAGCTCATCACGATGATGCACCGTGACGCCGGAAGGAAGAGCGCTGGCATCGTGATACTTTTCGGGCTCATCAGTAACGACAACAAGCCGGGCCACACCCTCCGCCACCAACTGATGGGCGATCTGCGGCACCGTAAGCACGCCGTCCACTGGCTGGCCGCCTGTCATTGCCACGGCATCGTTATAAAGAATCTTGTACGTCACGGTCGCGCGTGCGGCGACCGCCGCCCGGATGGCTAATTGACCTGAATGAAAGTACGTGCCATCACCCAGATTGACGAACAAATGCTTGTCGTTGGTGAAATGCATCTGCCCCAACCAAGCCACGCCTTCGCCACCCATCTGCGAGAAGGTTTCAGTGCTGCGATCCATCCACATCGCCATGTAGTGGCAACCTATGCCCGCAACGGCTCGCGAGCCTTCAGGCACGCGAGTGGACGTATTGTGCGGGCATCCGGAACAGAACCAAGGCTTGCGTTCGGCGACAGCCGTCGCCGCCGTCAGGGGATTCTCGTGGGCATCGATCACCGCAATACGAGCGGCGATCCCGGCACGAACATGCTCCGGCAGATCGACTTGCTCCAAACGGGCCGCCAATGCCCGGGCGATGATCGAGGGGGATAGTTCGCCGGGCGCCGGCAGAAGCCATCGGCCTTTGGGCATGGCCCATTCCCCGCCTTGGTCGTCGCGTTCATCGAACTTACCGAAGACCCGGGGCCGCACATCTTCGCGCCAATTATAGAGATGCTCTTTCAGGGCATACTCAAGAACCTGCCGCTTCTCCTCGACAACCAATATTTGCTCAAGACCCATCGCAAACGCGCGCGCGTCCTGGGCATCCAAGGGCCATACACACCCAATTTTCATCACCCGGATACCGACGTTGGCGCAGGTCTCTTCGTCCAGCCCCAGATCAGCCAGGGTCTGGCGCAAATCCAGATAGGCTTTCCCCGCGGCCATGATGCCAAAACGCGCCCGAGGCGAATCAATGACAACGCGATTCAGTTTGTTCGCCCGCACGTAAGCAAGCGCGGCGTACCACTTGTAGTTCACCAAACGCGCCTCTTGAGCCAGCGGCGCATCGGGCCAGCGTATTCCAAGCCCGCCATCCGGAAGATCGAAATCCGTCGGGGTGACAACCGTAATACGATCGCTGTCTATCTCGGCGGATCCGCTGGACTCCACCACATCGGTCACACACTTCATGCCGACCCAAAGCCCGGAATAACGGCTCATTGCCCAAGCGTGCAAACCGTAATCGATGTACTCCTGCACCGTCGATGGATACAGAACGGGCATGCCCGCGGCAATAAGCGCATGCTCAGATTGATACGCCACTGAGGACGACTTGGCGCCATGATCGTCGCCCACCAGCGCCAACACCCCGCCCAGCGCTGAGGTACCCGCAGAGTTTGCATGTTTGAACACATCGCCGGACCGATCAACGCCAGGCCCTTTTCCGTACCACATGCCGAATACGCCGTCGTATTTGCCGGTACCCCACAGATTGGTCTGTTGCGTGCCCCAAATAGCTGTTGCAGCAAGTTCTTCGTTGACTCCCGGCTGGAAAACAACATGGCGCTCGTCCAGGAACTTTTGTGCCTTCCACAAGGCCAGATCCAGCCCCCCCAGCGGCGACCCGCGATAACCGGATATATAACCAGCGGTAGTGTGCCCGCCCCGACGGTCCATCTCGTGCTGGATAAGTGGTAAGCGAACCAACGCCTGCGTGCCGGACATATAGACTGAGCCACTGTCCAACGCGTACTTGTCTTCAATCGTTGCTTCTGATAATGCTGACTGGGCCGCCCCGACCATCTTATCCATGCCGTACCTCCATACCGCTATTCGGACAAGTATAAGTAGGCGATCAGATAACGTAAAATCACAAATACTGGACGCAGGTATTAGGAAAACGAATGTCACGCAATATCACACTCAGGCAACTGCGCTACTTCGTGGCAGCTGCCGACTCAGGCCGCTTCTCGGCTGCGGCGACCAACGAGCATGTCTCGCAGTCCGCAATCACAAATGGTGTGCTTGCCCTGGAGGCAGAGCTGGGGGTGGCGCTTTTCAAGCGCCTGCCGCACGGCGTGGCGCTGACTACGGACGGCGAGGAGTTCGCACGCCATGCCCGCCATATCCTCGATGCGGTCAAGGGCGCCGCGTTCCTGCCTCGATTGCGCGATAAAGCCATGCGCGGCACGGTTCGCATCGCGGCCAGCTATACCTTGCTAGGCTATTTTCTTCCCGACTTGCTCGCCCGCTTTCGCGCCACCTACCCGGATGTCGAGATCGATCTGCACGACATGGAGCGCGCGGAAATCCAGCAGGCGGTATTGGAAGGGCGGGTCGATCTTGGCGTGGTTATCCTGTCCAACATTACAGGCATCAAGCGTTTCGGCCGGGCTGTGCTGCTACGCTCAAGGCGTCAGCTTTGGGTGTCGCCTACGCACCCATTGGCCGAGAAGACCACGCTGTCCCTGCTCGACATCACGAAGTATCCCTACATCTTGCTTACTTCGGATGAAGGTGAACGTTCAGCTTTACAGTACTGGCGGGCCAAAGGCATTGAACCCAATATCGGGTTCCGCACATCGTCCATTGAGGCCCTACGCGGCTTGGTTGCCCATACGTTTGGCGTAACGATTTTGTCGGACATGGTCTTTCGCCCTTGGTCGCTGGAAGGCAAGCAAATAGAAACACGCCCCATCGTCGACACAGTCCCCCACATGGATGCCGGAATCATCTGGCACCCCGGCCAAGTGCTTTCCAAACCGGCCGAGGCGTTTCAACAATTCCTGCTTCATGCCTACGGCCATCAAAGCGGATACACTTAAGCCCCAGACGCAAGGTCATGCCCCAAGAATATGGGCCAGAACCCCATAGCTCCGCCTTGCCGCGAAATAGCGATTACGCAATGACCGCGATCCGCATCGCCAAAATTGGCTTTGGTGCATACAACAGGCTGGATGACATTTCGGCACCCTATGCCGATGTCGCCGCTTTGCTTTCAACAGAGCGCTACGACGCCGTCGTACTCGACCAGCCCCCCGCTCAAGCGGAAGCATCGCTTAGGCGGTTGCGTAGCCACGAACTGTATTCTCACTCGCTGATTTACGTTACCCAACACCCCAGTGACATCGGACGCGCCTTAAGCGATGGCCTGGTTCCACACGAACGGGAACAGATGTCTCAAGATGTGCGCATCTGGCGCCAGCGCTATCTCGGAATCGAGCACGCGCTGGCCGACGCCAGCCTGGAATCGCGCTTGCTGTCCTGGCTATGGGTGGGCCCACACCGCTTATTACACGCCGTGCGCACGCCAAGCCAGAAGGATTTGTACAGCTATCCCCTGGTTGAATCGCTTAAAACCTCGGTCATCGAACAAGACACTTTTTGGGTATTGCAGTTCGCCGCCCAGCAAAACTGGATCAGCACCCGCCAACTGGTCGACCGGGTGCGCTTGTGCATGCATTGCAACTCAGGACATTTGAACTATGTCGATGTATGCCCCGATTGCCAGAGCTTGTCAATCGAGCGACAACCTTCGTTGCACTGCTTTGTGTGCGGTCATGTCGGGCCGCAAGAAAAGTTTATGAAGGACCGTGGACTATTCTGCCCCAACTGTCTAACCCAGTTACGCCACATTGGCAGTGATTATGACCGGCCCATGGAAAACTATCGCTGCCGCGACTGCCAGGCATTCTTTGTGGACGCCCTGGTGCAGGTGCGGTGCCTGGATTGCGGAGAAATCCACCTGCCCGAGGAGCTCAAGGTACGCGAGGTGCACGATTTCCAGCTAACCGAATTCGGGCGTTTGCGTTGCCGGCAAGGTCTGTTAGAAGCCGATTTCAATATCGAAGCCCACTTCGACTTCCAGGGTTTGCTAAAGCGCGAACCGTTCATGCTGCTGCTGGGCTGGATGCTTGATATTAAAAGACGCTATAAGGACTCGGTTTTCTCTATCGTCGGCATGCGTATAGTCGACCTGCGCCCCACCCTGGAACAACTGGGCGAGCGCCGAGGCTATGCCCTGCTTGATTCCATCGTGGCCCGCCTGGCGGAACTTATTCGGGACACGGATCGCTGCACACGCACCACCGACGATATCATCTGGTTGTTCCTTCCGGAAACCGATGCAAATGGCGCGCAGCGGGTGGTGGCGCGGCTCGGTGAGTTGAGTGAGCTTTTAACGCTGGTCGATGGCACTATCCAGATTCGCACCACCTGGTATTCAGCCGTTGACGGAGTATCCAGCGAAGAAAGCCCCGAGCTTTTGATTGCGCGTCTGACCAGCCAATTATTCTAGCGACATCGTAATGCATGACATCTTCATCTACTTCCTGCAGGAGCTAGGTAAGAGTGACGGAGCTACGGGCATGCTGATGCTCTTGTTTCCCTACTTCCTGCTTTTCGAATTGCCCTTGAATATTTTTGTGCTGCTGGGCGTGGCCCGCTGGTTTACACGCAAGATCAGCACGTTGGAGCCCAACCCCAAGTATGCGCCCACCGTCAGTTGCATTATTACCTGTTACAGCGAAGGCAAGGATGTGGAAAAAACGCTGCAAAGCCTCACCGAACAGCTTTACCGAGGTCACATTGAAATGATTCCGGTCCTGGACGGCGCCAGCAGCAACCCGGCCACGCTTGATGCCGTAAGGAATTTTCAGATCGACAAGTCGCTGCACCCCAAACGTCATCTGCGCCCTATCGCCAAATGGCAACGCGGCGGGCGGGTATCTTCGCTGAATGCGGGCCTGGATCAGGCCAACGGCGACATCATCATGGCTTTGGACGGAGACACGTCCTTTGACAACACCATGGTGGCCGCCATGGTTCGCCATTTCGCCGATCCAGACGTGCCTGCCGTAGCCGGAAGCCTTCGCGTGCGCAATGCAGGCGCCTCTCTTACCGCCAGAATGCAGGCGATCGAATACCTACTGTCGATTCACATGTCCAAGATCGGCCTGGCGGAATGGAATGTCGTCAACAATATCTCCGGGGCCTTTGGCGCCTTCCGACGCAGTTTCCTGGAGCATATCGGTGGTTGGGATACACATACCGCCGAAGACCTGGACATTACGTTGCGGATCAAAAGCTATAGCCGCAACCGTACCATCCGCATCCCGTTCGAACCCGAGGCCGTTGGCCATACGGACGCCCCCACAACTTTCTGGGGATTTTTGAAACAGCGCTTGCGCTGGGACGGCGACCTGTATTTTTTGTATGTCCGCAAGCATAAGCACAGCATCAACCCGCGCATCCTGGGTTGGCCAAACTTTTTAATAACGCTGCTAAGCGCCATGATGTTCCAAATAGTCTTGCCGTTTGTCATCGTTGCCTACACCCTGATGGCTGTTTTCATGCTGTCCCTGCCTGCATTTGTATTCTTGTTCGGCCTGATTTATCTGCTGTACTTCAGCGTGACAGTCGTCCTGTACCTTAATCTATTGATCATGGTTTCCGAACGTCCAAAGGAAGACCTGAAGCTCATCCCATTCTTACCGTTATTCCCGATCTTCATGATGATCATGCGTTGCTGGAGCGCCGTTGCCATCCTCAATGAAATGTGGCGCCGGGGGCATGAGGAAAGCAGCATGGCCCCTTGGTGGGTGCTTAAGAAAGGTAGGCGATTCTAATGCGTAGTGCGTGGTTGGGCGGCTTACTGGCCGGCGTGTTGATTGCGGCTTCGGCTGCGGCCACTCCGGTATCGCTGGACACCCTGCTCGCAACCGTGGACACGGACCCGTCCGTACACGCGGCGCAGGCCGAGCACAAGGCGTCTCTGGACGATGTTTCCGTTCGCAAGACAGAGTCGGGGCCGCAGCTATACATGAATGCCGGCGCAGGGCATTATCGCGAACTCAATAGCGCTAACCTCATCGATGATTACTATGGCCGCAATATGGCCGTCGGCCTGCGGTTTCCGCTTCTGGGCACCTTGCGCCGCCAACTTGATGCGCTGGGCAGCGCTCGATTTGAAGCGCAACGAAAACAGTTGCAAATTGCCTTGCGCCATGCCGAACGACAACTGACGTTAAAGACAACCTACGCCGACTGGTGGCGAGCCCAGCAAGAAAATGCCGTCTGCGACCGCCTTCGGCCACATGCTGAAACAGCATTGCGCCAGGTGCAGCAGCAACGCCAGGTCAACTGGCTGCGTACTTCCGACGCCTTGTCGGAGAGCATGAAATGGAACGATCTGCAGGGCCGATGCGATACGGCTGCCAGCGCCGAGAATGAACTGGAGGCAGCGCTGGCCGTCTTGGCGGGCCAAGCCTTTCCCGCCCATGCTCACGCCGTTCCTGTAGCACTGCATGTCGACCCAGCGCCGCTGGTCGCCTGGCAAGCACAGATCAATCAACACCCCAACCTGCGTAGCCGGCAAATAACAATTGATGAAAACCAACAACTCAAGGATCGTTCCTGGTACAACAGTATCGAGTCCTCGTTAAGCCTGGGTTACGCGCTGGAAAGCCGAAGCGGCGTGTCGCGACAGGGAAACAGCTTCATTGCCGCATTGAACTTTTCCATGCCGTTCGAAATCGGCGGCCATGTAACCTCAACAGGAAATGCCGCCGCCGCACGATATCAAGCCGCCCGCTATCAGTGGGAGGCCGAGCGTCGCCAGCTGATGATCGACATCGGCGCCGCCCTGCGGGCGCAGCGGCAAGCCTACCAAACGCTTGCACAACGCCAGGAACAGGTCACCGTCGCACGCGTACGCCTTTTTGAGCAAATAGCCCGATCCGATGTTGAAAACGAGAATGGCGTGATTTTGCGGCAGGCGGCCGAGCGTGATTACTATCAGGCCCAGTTGGACCAAATCGCAAGCTGGCACAGTCTCTGGCTTCGGAATGCCGCATTACAGCTCTTCACCGATGAGCACACGCAGACGGCGTTGCTGGGGCACAGCACCATTACCTGGGCACCAGACACTGGGCCCCGGAAATCTTCACGTGCCGGGGTGCGCCAAGCGCCCGATAGGCGCACAGCCCCTGCGCACACCGCCGCGACGCCAAAGACTGTAGGCGCCGGCGCAGCCGTTGCCGAACCAGGCAAACAGCCTCCCTGGACCATCGGCGCCTATGTGTGGAATAGCCATTTCTTGCTGGACGAGCCGCAGCACGCTCTGGGTCTGGATGCGCTGCGCACCGCCGGAATGCAGCGAATATACCTGGGCCTGGATGCCCGACAGCTTGTCGCCATCGCCGATACCAAGCGGGCCTTGCGCCGTGTGATCGAAGCGGCTGGCTATCGCGGCATCACGGTCTCATTACTATTGGGCGACCCGGCTTGGATGACACCCGAGCATCGCGAAGATCTGATCCTCCTGATCCGCACATTGGCCGACGTGCCGTTTTCCAGTTTGCATCTAGACCTTGAAGTCGAGCAATTGGGTTGGCCTGTTCCTGACTCCCGCTTAACGTTCTGGCTGGATACCTTGCGCGCCGTGCAAAAAGCCAGCCCGTGGCCGATTGAACTATCCAGTCATCATCGATGGTTCGACGCTCCCAAGGAAAGCGGCCCATGTGTGCCCTGCGAATTGCCGAAACTCGGCATTTCCTCGGTCAGCCTGATGGTCTACACACGCAATTCCGCCCGTAGCACCGCGCTTATGCAGGCCGCCGCCCAGCGCTGGCCGGCCATTGCATTTCGCCTGGCGCAAAGCATAGAGGCCGGCCTCCCGCCCGACGAAAGCTGGGCCACGGCGGATACCTCGCAGATTCAAGACAGCATGACCAAATGGTGCACCGTCCTCGGCTCTCAAGGGATTCGCGGGGTGGACTGGCAAGATTGGGCTGATTACCATCGTCACAGCAGCAGGCAGCCATGAAAATTCGATTCAAGAGCTCAAAGGAAAACTCGCCGACCAAGGACGGCGGTATCGAGGTATTGTATGCACCGGCCCGGCGTCAAGCCTTCAAATTGCGCTGGTACCTGATTCTGGTCCTGGTGGCCACGCCGTTCATCGTCTTTACCCTGAAACTGGGATATAGCCTGTTCATTATCGAGATGCCGGCGCAGATCCTGTTTTCCCAGACAGACGTCCGGTCCCGTGACCCCGCCCAAGTCACCAGCATCCTGGTCAAACCGGGAGACGCCGTGGATAAAGGCCAATTGCTTCTTGAAATGGATAATCCCGAATGGCGGATGCGCGTCGAACAATTACGCGCCCTTTCGGCCGAGTCGCCAAGAACCGACGACATGCCCTCCCGCAGCTTGTCAGGTCTTTTTGAAACGCAGCTGAACCGGGCCGAAGAGCGATTGGCCCTGGTGCGCCGACTGGTCGGGCAAGGCGCGGCAACCCAGGGCGAACTGACGGCCGCAATCAACGAGCGCGACCAACGGCAAGCCGACCTGCTGACCTTGCAGCAGCAGAACAGGCTGCAATCGCAACACAACGAATCCTCACGCGCGATGATCGTGCAGGCAGCCGAAGAGAAGTGGCTTCAGGAAAGGCTTGACGGCTTGAAAGCCCACGCCGGCGAGCCCGCCAAAGTATCCGAGATTCTGGTTCAGGAAGGCGAGAACGTGGGGCCCGGAACGTTGCTGCTGCGCATGCACAATGCGTCCGATGCCACCCTTTACGCCTTTATTGACCTGAAGCATTCCGACTATGCGCAAAGCGGCCAACCCGTGTGCGTAAAACTGCCAGACGGACAGGTCGTCAAGGGGCGGATTGCCCACGACCCCGAAAGAGCGCAAAGCGTGCCGGCCGATATCCGAGCCGCCTTTAGCGCCCAGAAACGCGATCTTCTGGTAACCGTCGTTCCCGACGAACCTTTACCGCAGCGCTGGTTGATCAACCAATTGCCTCTAAAGATGCGCGTCTCGTGTCACTGGCCATGGAATTGGCTTTGGTGACAAGGCCGTCTGGTGACACGTAACGCCGCGCGCAACCCGCTATACGCGCGCTAGCATCCCAAGGTGGGCAGGAACTCGTTCTTGTCGTACAGCCAGGCATTGCCTTCGCAGAATTGCTCGGCGGTGCGGCTGCGCAGGAAGGCGTTGCGCAAATCGCGCGTGGCGCCGGCCGCGTGGTACACCTGGCCATACAGACGGGCGCTTAGCTGCACCCGTGCGGTACGCAGATAGCGCGCCTTCTGGTAGGCAAGGAAGGCCGCAGGCAAGTCGCCGCCCGATTCGCTGACCTTGCGGGCCAGGCAAAAAGCATCTTCCATCGCCATGCAAGCCCCTTGAGCCAGGTATTGCAGCATGGGATGGGCGGCATCGCCCAGTAAAGTCACGCGGCCTTGGCTCCAGTCGCTGATCGGTTCACGATCACACAACACCCACATCCGCCACGAGTCGATCTTATCGAGCATCTGCTTCACTTCGGGCACAACGCCCTGGAAGCGCGCGTTCAGTTCGTCCGTATCGCCGTACGAATCCCAACCTTCTTCGTAGCGGTCGCTATGGAACACGGCAACAAGGTTGTACAGTTTTCCGCCGCGCAGGGGGTAATGCACCAGATGGTTCTTGGGACCGGCCCACAGGGTCATGGCGTTGCGACGATTGGCTTCGGGCACGTCTTCGATTGGCAAGACCGCGCGGTAGGCAATGTGCCCGGAAACCCGCGGCGGGCCGTCGTTGACCAGCTTGGCTCGCACGTTAGACCACAGCCCGTCGGCGCCGATGAGCGCGTCTCCGTCGAAGGTTTCGCCAGATTCCATCTGCACGGTCACGCGATCGCCGTGGTCCTGGAAGTCAGTGATCTTGCAGCCCGCGTGCATGGTGATCTGCGGAAATTGCTCGCAGGCTTCCAGCATAATGGCATGCAAGTCGGCGCGGTGAATCAGCCCGTAAGGATAGCCAAAGCGTTGACGTATAAGCTTGGCTGCCGAGATGGCAGTGACCTCTTCACCCGACAGACTATCCATGATGACCAGATCGTCGGGGAATGCCGCCTGAGCGGTCACGCGGTCTGTCAGCTGCAACTGCTCGAACAGATAGAATGCATTCGGGCCAAGCTGGATGCCGGCACCGATCTCTTTAATTTCGCTGGCCTGCTCAAAAAGGTGCACGGGATGGCCCAGCTTTGCCAGCGTCAAGGCCGCCGTCACGCCACCTATGCCGCCCCCGGCAATCAAGAAGGTTTGTTTACGTTCGCTCATGGTGCTGCCATCCTTACTTAGTGTGCTATGGCGGTATGGTAAATAGCCCGCCCGGAACTGACAATGCAGCACCTTTGATACTCTGCATTGCCTATCGCAATAGCGGCCATTACTCCTGCTGCATTGCCTATGGCAATAGCGGCTATTAACCCTACTGCATTGACCTGCGAATGGCCTGCCCGTAAGTTATGAGCTCTAGGCCATTTGTAAAAATTTGGAACACGCGCCGGCGCGAGCATGCCTCGTTTGCAAAACCAGCCTCGCCGACGCATTCAACCAGGAGACAATGAATGAGATTCATCACCAAGTTCGGGGCGAGTGCCGCCTTGTCCATGGCCGCCGCGCTTTCTTATGCGCAAGAACCGGTCAAGATCGGCTTTATCGGTACCTTGTCGACGCCGGCCGGGTATATCGGCGAAGACCAGCGCGATGCGTTCGCCCTCGCCATCAAAGAAGGGGGCGGCAAACTGGGCGGCGTGCCTGTCACACTGGTGGTCGAAGACGACGGCCTGAAGCCAGGCTCGGCCAAACAGTCGGCCGATAGAATGCTGCAAGACGGCATCCGTCTTTTCACCGGCGTCAATTTTTCAAACGTCGTTCTGGCCGTGGCGCCCACAGTCCTTAAAGAAGACGCCTTCTTTGTCAGTCTTAACGCCGGTCCCTCCAACTTCGCCGGCGAGGCCTGCGACCCCAACTTCTTTTCTGTGGCGCAACAAACCAACACTGCCAGCGACGCCGCTGCAATCGCCGCCAACCAGATGGGCGCCAAGAAAATGGTGCTGATAGCGCCGGCCTACCAAGCCGGGCGGGATATTCTCACGGGTTTCAAAGAGGCCTACGAGGGCGAGGTTCTGGCCGAAATCTACACCAAGCTGGACCAATCCGATTTTTCGGTTGAATTGGTGCGTATCCGCTCCTTGCAGCCAGATGCCATCTTCCAGTTTCTACCCGGTGGCGCCGGCATCAACTTTGCCAAGCAGTTTGACAATTCGGGTCTGAAGAAAGACGTCAAGGTCATTTCAACCGTCCATTCCATGGATGACCGTATGTTGGCGGCCACGGGCGACGCGGGCGAAGGTTTTTTCCTAAGCACGCAATGGAGCGCAGACCAGGACAATGCCGTCAGCAAGAACTTTGTGGCCGCCTTTGAAAAGGAATACAACCGCCGCCCCACGGTCTACGGCGCAACCGCGTACGACACGGCCCGCCTGATCGGCTCGGCCCTTAAAGCGGTTGACGGCGATGTTGAAGGCAAGCCCGACGAGTTCCGCGCAGCGCTGCGCAAGGCCGACTTTGACAGCGTGCGGGGTAAGTTCAAGTTCGGCCCCAATCAGTACCCCGTCCAGAACTGGTATCTTTTGCAGGTCGCCCGGAACGCCGAAGGCAAGCTCGACTACAAACCCGTCGGCCTCATTTCCGAAGACCAAACGGATACCTACGGCCACCTCTGCAAGATGGAAAAGTAGGCTTTCAGTGTAGCCGTTGACGGCAATAAAACCAGGAAAATAGGGCCATCAAATGGGCCCTATTTTCTTGGTGCGCGTATAGTGTCGGAAAGCCCACCGACAGCCATGCGCGGAACGCCTATTGATGAGTCAACGAGCCAGCCCCCGGAACACCAAAAAGTTCGAGCCGCCCTTTCGGCCGGAACCAGTGCGCTGGCGCGTGCTAAGCGTTATATTGGTCGCGCTTTTCATGTCACTGGTCGGCGTCAGCATCATCAATGTCGCGCTGCCCGCCATACAAGATACGCTGCGCGCCTCTCAATCGGATATCCAATGGGTGCTGTCGGGCTACGCGCTCACGTTCGGCGTGATTCTGGTCAGCGCAGGGCGGGCGGGCGACATCCTCGGGCGCGGCGGGCTTTTTCTGATCGGAACCATCGTTTTCACCGCCTCGTCGGTGGGTGCAGGTCTGGCTCCCGATGCCGACTGGCTGAACCTGATGCGCTTCATCCAGGGGATCGGGTCGGGTCTGCTAAGCCCACAAGGCATCGGAATGCTCCAGCAGTATTTTCGGGGCGCCGAACGCGGCCGCGCATTCGGCATGCTGGGCACGGTGGTGGGGTTCTCTGTCGCGACCGGCCCGGTGCTGGGTGGGCTTTTAATCAAGCTGGGCGGCGCCGAGCTTGGTTGGCGTCTGACCTTCCTGATCAACGTGCCCGTCGGGATTCTGACCATCATTCTGGCGCTGCGCTGGTTTCCACGCCCCCTGCTCTCCTACCCCAAAAGCCTGGGCAATGAACCCAGCGGCAGAATCATCAGCCTGCTGCGCGACCTGGACCCCATCGGCGCGGGCCTGCTGGGGCTTGCCGTATTCACGGTTCTCTATCCGTTCATGGAGTTTCGCGCCTCGCCACTGACCTGGCTCTTGCTGCCCGCGGGCTTTGTGCTGGCCTGGTTTTGGGTGAAATGGGAACGACGCTATGCTCGCCTGGGCGGCAGCCCGATGGTTGATCTGGACATTTTCTCTATCTCGTCCTTTACCAATGGCACGTTGATCATGTCGCTATACTTCCTGGGCATGACCAGCGTGTGGGTGCTGGTGGTGCTCTACGTGCAAATGGGCTCAGGCAAAACCGCCTTCGAATCGGGGCTGTTCGGCATCCCGGCGGCACTGCTGTCGGCCTATGGCGCCAACTGGGCCGGAAAACGTGTGATGCGCTATGGGCGCCGGATCGTGCTGGTAGGCATTTTACTGGCGCTATTGGGCCTGGGATTATGCATCCTGGTGGCCTTGCTGCACGATCGGGGCATGGCCAGCGTGTGGTGGCTGGTGCTCGCCTTGTCGTTCATCGGCGTGGCGCAAGGCCTTGTCATCAGCCCGAACCAGGCGCTGACGCTGGCCGATGTGCCACTCGCCTATGCCGGGAGCTCGGGCGCCATCATGCAAACCGGCCAGCGTATCGGCACGTCGGTGGGCATTGCTGTCGTCACCGCCGCCGCCTTTGCCGCGCTGGACATCTCGTCTTCATGGACCATCGCCATGGTCGTCGGCCTGAGCCTGATCGCCTTTGTTGTTTTCCTGACCCTGCTGGTCGCCATCAAGGATTTGCGGGATCGGGGGTGACGCGGACCCTACCCTCTTCCGCTATACGTCTCCAACACCGCATGCGCGATCGTCAGCAGCGGGCACGAGATACCCAAGGCCTCGCCACGCCGCAACATATCGCCTACCAGATGGTCGCCTTCGATGGGCAGGCCGGCGCGCATGTCGCGATACATCGACGAGTTGAAGGTGGACGAAGGGTTGGTCAGCACACGCTGGAATCCGGCGACGGCTTGCGGATGCATGGGGTGGCCGGCGGCTTGGGCGGTTTGGGCGCACTCATCCAGCAGTTGCAGGGCAATTCGCCCACCGGCCTCGCTGCGCATGTATTCACCCACCGTTCCGCCCAACAAGCAGTTGGCGGCGCCCAGCGACGCCATGCGGCAGAACTTGTCCCACATGTCGTCGATAATGGTTTCGCTAAGCCTGGTTTCAATGCCGGCCTCCGACAACAACTGCCACACAGCCTCGGCCTTGGCGCGCTGTTCAGGTAAACGTGCGCCCACGGTCAAGCTGCTGTAGGCGTTAGTAACGCGGATATGCGTGGGCGACGCCAGCGTGGCAATGGTCATGGCAATGCCGCCCAGCACACGCTCCGGACCAAAGGTCTGATCCAGTCGATCCAGATGGTTCAGACCGTTCAGCAAAGGCAAAATATGGGTGTGCGCGCCCACAGCGGGCGCGATGTCGGCAATGACGCCACCCAGCGCATAGGCTTTGTTCGACAACACAATCAGTTGGAAGTCGCCCTGGAGTTGATCGCTGGTTACCGTGCGCGGGCTAAAGCTAAGCCTGCCCGTGGGCAACTCCAGCGTCAGGCTTTCTGCATCCAGCAGGGCCTTGCGTGCCGGGCGCACTAGGAAGTGAACGTCTGCACCCTGCTCGTGCAGGCTGGCGCCAAACAGGCCGCCCACAGCGCCTGCGCCAACAATCAGTATTTTCATTTGCTGCCCTTCGTTAACCAGCCGCGCAAGAACGATGAAGGCTCTCGCCGAGCCAGGAGACATACATTGCGCCGCATCACTCTTGAATGATGCATCAAGTGTACCGGATAGAAGTCGGAACTTTAGAACGGAAATTGAAAGGATGGCACTGCCGCGTGCTGGGCATGACGCCAGTAAAACAAGGGCGGTTAGCTGATTCTTATTGTCGTACCCAATACAATTCGGCGGGCCTTCCGCTCCCGATTATTGGTATGACTTCAGAGGTTATACCGAAGAGTAAACAACCCGGGAAGCATTGCGCTTCCCGGGTAACCCGAAAACCAATTACTTGCTGCAGCCGATGTGCGCAATCGCTTCGATTTCGATCAGGATTTCCGGCTTGGCCAGCGAGCTGACTTCCACCAGGGTGCAGGCGGGGAAATCGCCTGTGAAGAACTCTTTACGAGCGCCCCATACCTTGCTGTTCTCACCGATGCGCGTCACGTAGATGGTCATCTTGACCACGTCGTCCATGACGCCGCCGGCGGCTTCGATCAGGTCCTTGATCTTCTGGAAGATGACTTTGGACTGCTCATATTCGTCTTCACCGACGATGGTTTGTCCGTCCGGGCCACGGGCGGTCATACCCGACACATAGGCGATATCGCCAATCTTCATGCAGTTGGACCACATGCCGGGCGCCGGCTCACGCACGTCTGGCGACTGAATACGTTCTTTTTTCACAATCATTCCTTGCTTAGACAAAGTTAAAGCGCAATTCGCTTATCCCACGGCGATTCGCCGCTCCAGTTGATGCACACGCTTTGACGGCGCATATAACCTTTCCAGGCACCAGCCCGCCTGCCGCCATACCCGCGACGGAGCCGGCCAGGATGGCAAGGATGGGAGAGTCGGGCATGGCGATCAGCATTTGCGCCATCACCGTCGCGCCCACGACAGAGGCCAAGGCCACCACCATGCCAACGGAAAGGTCCAGCCCGCCCACGATCAACACAATCAACTGGGCCAACGAGACAACCAGCAGATAGACCGACTGGCGCCCGACGTTGGTGATGTTGTCCAGGCTTAGAAAACCGGGGGCCCAAATGGTGAACACCACCAGGGCGGCCAGGAACAAGGTCACCAGCACCGCACCCGAACGGTGGGCGCTAATCCATTGGGCAAGATCCGCCCCGCGCGAAGTCTGGGACGTTTCTTGTGAGGTCTGGGGCGCCTGCACGGAAGCGCCTGAGTTAACTGCATTCATAGGGGACTCAGTCAAAAAACTGCTCAAGTATGGTGTGTTGTTCAAACTGCTCATGCGTGTAATGGGCGACCGTTCGCCCGTTACGCATGACCAACAGGCGATGCGATAAACCCATCAACTCGGACAAGTCGGAACTGATCAGCAAGACAGCTGCGCCGCTGGCGCAGAGCTCTCCGAAGTAGCGGTAGATCGATTCGCGTGCGCCGATATCCACACCCACGGTCGGCTCATCGAATATATAAACTTGCACATCCTGGGCCAGGCCCTTGGCGAGCAATACTTTCTGTTGATTGCCGCCCGAGAAGTTACTGACCGCCTCACCCGCGCGCGCTTGCGCGAACTCCACCTGCTCGGCCAACTGGCGAACCAGCTCCTTTTCTTCCGACGGCCGGCGCAGCCAACTGCGCTTGCGGCCAAACTGCAGGGACGACAGCACCATGTTCTCGAAGGCGGAGCGCATCAGCGCCAGGCCATCGCGCTTGCGATCAGAGGGGGAATACCAGACGCCTTGGGCAATCGCATCCGCCGGATGGCCAAAGCTGACCGTCTTTCCGGCCAAACGGATGTCGCCGCTTTTTACCCTCCCCAGACCGAAACAGAGCTGGCCCACGTGGCTTTTACCGCAACCCACCAGGCCGGCCAAGCCCACGATCTCGCCGGCGCGAACCTCCAGGTCCACATCGACCACGTGGCCATCCGCGCTGCTGACGCCGCGCAGGGCCAGAAGCACTTCGCCGGGCTTTCCTTCAATCTTGGGATAGACGTCCGACACCTTACGCCCCGTCATCAGCTCGATCAGCCGGTCTTCGGGCGTATCGGCGGCCACGGTATCCACATGCTGGCCATCGCGCAAAACCGTCACGACATCGCCAATCAGGGGAATCTCGTGCATGCGATGGGTAATATACACAATGGCCGCGCCCTGGCTTTTCAAACGCTCGACCAAGCGGAACAAGGCGGCAGAGTCCTGATCGGACAGCGAAGCTGTCGGCTCATCCAGGATCAGCACGCTGGGCGATTCAAGCACAGCCTTGCAGATTTCCACCATCTGCTGCTTGCCTCGGGGCAGATCGCCGACTTTCGCTTTCGCGTCCAGCTCGAAGCCCAGTTCGTGGATCAGCGCTTGCGCCCGTTGGCGCATCCCGCGCTTGTCCAACAACCCCAACGCACCCACGGCCTCTTCGCCCAGGGCGATATTGTCCGCGACGCTCAGATCGGGAACCAGCGAGAATTCCTGAAAGACGGCACGCACGCCCAACGCCCGCATCTGGGCCACGGAATCGGCTGCAACCCGCCCGCCATCGACCTCGATATGCCCTTCAGTGGGCGTCAATGCGCCCGCCATCATCGAAATCAAGGTGGACTTGCCCGCCCCGTTTTCACCATTTTGACCGCACAACGCGCGGCATGGAGCCCACCGAGCACGGCGAATGCCTGCTTCGGCATGCCCGCGACATTCTGCAGCGCCTGGGCGGCGTGGAAGAAGAACTGCTGGGCATTTCCGAGGGCCGCATTGCGCGCATTTCCATTGGCGTCCTGCCTTCGGCCGCCATGGTGCTGGTGCCCAACTTCATCGCCCGGCTGAACGACGTTACCACCGGGGTGTCGGTGACTGTCCGCGAAGGCACCATGGGTACGCTGCTACCCATGCTGCGCGCCGGCGACATCGATTTCGTCGTGGGCAACCTGCCCGAACGGCCGCTTGAACCCGACTTCCAAACCGAACAGCTCTACGAAGACCCGATCATGCTGGTTGCGCGATCGGGCCATCCACTGGCCAACACCCCCAATCTGAAATGGTCCATGCTAAGCGGCTACCCCATGGTCATTCCAACCAAAGACGCTTCGACACGCGCATCCATTGTCGATGCCCTGGCCCAGAACAAGCTTGAAGTACCGCAACAGCACGTGGAGTCGCTTTCCACGCTAACCAATATGGGCGTCTTGCAATTCACCGACTCGGTCGCCTTCGCCACCCGCCTTCTGGCGCGGCATTTTGAACGATTGGGCGTGCTGTCCGTGCTGCCGTTAACGGTTCCCAATACGGCCCTTCATGTGGGACTGGTATGGCTTAGCACGCGGCGAATGAGCAAGGTGCACGACGTCATACGCCAAATGTTCCGCGAAACCCGCGATGCCTTGTTGCCGCCGGCGGCGTCCAGGCATTGAAGTGTCGCGCTGAAGCTTACCCGCCTTTCAGCCGATTCTTCTTCCCCAGGCGAATGGACAGCAGCAAGGCGAGCAGCGCCCACGAGCCCGTGGCGACCCAGGTAATCTGCCAGCCGCCGAACAGCGTGGCGACCCAAGCCACAAAGGGAGGCCCCGCAAACTGCCCCAAGGCAGACAATTGCTGCATCCAGCCAATGGAGGTGGGCACGGTGGCGGGCGACGGCGCCAGCCGGATAGCCAACAGGAACAAAGTCGTGGGAATCAGGCCCCCAATCATGGAGAACATCAGGATCGCAAGAAACTGCACCGTGGCTGACGCGCCGACCCCGAAGGCCACGAACGACATGGCCAGCATGACGACGCAACCGGTAACCAACAGGTCTTGCGGGCGCAGGCCCCGGTGGAGCAGACGCCCTGCCGACAGCGTTCCAATCGCATTGACGCCGGCCACGATAGCCGTCAATACGCCGGCCATGGTTCCGCTAATTCCCGCCAAAGCATAGATGGTGGGCAAGAACCCAATGACGGCAATCCACTGCCCCGCATAAAAGCCGAAAATCAGCCCGGCCATCCAGACATTTTCAGACGTCAGCGTGGTCTTGACCATGCTCCAGGACGAGGGCCGGCCCTGTGCGCGAGCGACAGGCGGCGGGTCGACCGGCACGGCCTTCCATATCAGGATCAGCATGACAATAGTGATGCCCGACAGTAGCCACCACAATACCCGCCAATTGACCACGCTCAGCAAAGCGGAGCCCAGCAGCAGCGCGGTGACGGTGGCAATGGGGATATAGCAACTCCAGACGCCTATCATGCGACTAAGGTACGAGGGCCGGACCAGGCGCTGGATCAAGGCGGGCGCAGGCATGATCACCATCAGGAAGCCGCAGCCTTCGATGGCGCGGAAAACCAATAATGCAGTCTTGCTGCCCACCACCGCACCGCATACCGAGGCGATGCTGATCAGGCCCAGGCCAATCAGCAAGCAGCGGCGCAAACCGATTCTCTGCGCCATCAGGCCGACCACCAGGCCCAGCGTCATGCCGCCCATTTGCACCAGGGACAGCAGAAAGCCCGACTCGACCAGGCTTAAACCGATTTCTCGCTGCAAGCCCGGCAAGGCCGGCGGCAGCTTCCACACATGCAAGGCCGAGCACACCCCCGCTATAAAGATCAGGTAGGCCAGGGTATTGGTAGCGGGTGCTTGAGCGACAACGGGCTGAGACATGAATAGTGCGAGGGTGTTGAAAAGTGCGGGTATTTACTAAGTACCTGAAATTAGAGCATAGATTCGCGTACGTCATCCCGGCCCCCTCCACTCGTGGAAGGCCACCCTCGGGAAAATACCACTATCGATAAAATTATTGTGGCAAACTGCGCACTGCACCACATTTATTTACCAATCTGTCAATATCATGCAGCAAGCACCGCACCCAAACACCCCTTCGCGGGCTGAACAGGCGGACGAGGCCTCTCTTGTCCAGTCGCGGCTGGCCTTGATCCTGGCGCTGTGTTTCGTGGGCATGAACCTGCGCCCGGTCCTTATTAGCCTGGGCCCCGTCCTGGACTCCGTACGCCTGGCACTGGATTTGTCGGCGGCCGCGATCGGTTTCCTGATCACGCTGCCTGTGCTGTGCTTCGGCATATTCGCGCCGTTTGTGCCCCGGCTGTTGCGCTACCGGTCGGCGCACCAGCTCATCTACATCAACCTGCTGACCTTGGCGGTGGGCATCGGTCTGCGCAGCCTGTTCGGCGTGACGGGCTTGTTTGCGGGCACACTGGTGGCAGGCGCCAGCATTGCTGTCATCATGGTGCTGCTACCCAGCCTGATCAAAGCCAGCTTCCCCGCGCAGGCGGGCGCCATGATGGGGGTCTATTCCACCGCGCTCTGTCTGGGCGCAACCATTGCCGCAGCCACCACCGTGCCGCTGGAAAAGCTGCCGGGCAGCAATTGGCGCTGGGCCTTGGCATTCTGGCTGATCCCGGCACTGGTCTGCGCCGTGGTCTGGCGCTTGCAGCCGACCGGCGGCGAAAGCCTGCGCCAGGGCCCGGCGTCCTCCAGCGCATGGCAGGTGTACAAAAACAAACTGGCCTGGCAGGTCACCCTGTTCATGGGGCTGCAATCGTCTATTGCCTATTGTGTATTCGGCTGGCTGCCCTTGATCCTGATCGACCGGGGCCTGTCGGCCCTGACGGCGGGCTTTGTGCTGTCGGTCACCATGGCGGTTCAGCTCATTACGTCGCTCACCGGCGCGTGGGCGGCCACACGCGGCAAGGACCAGCGCGCCGTGCTGGCCGTGATGCTGATCGCCACATTTCTCGGACTGGCCGGCGTGCTCTATGGGTCGCTGGACCTGCTCTGGGTCTATACGTGTGTCATGGGGCTTGGGCTGGGCGGTGTCTTCAGTATTGCCCTGGCCTTGCTGGTTCTGCGTGCGCCCAACGCGCAGGTTGCGGCGGCGCTGTCGGGCATGGCGCAAGGCGGGGGCTACATCATTGCGGCAACCGGACCCCTTATCGTCGGCCTGCTGCACGAATACTTCGGCCACTGGCATGGGGTGGCCGTGTTCTTCGCCCTGGTGCTCATCGGCTCGTTCTACTTCGGCATGTGCGCCGGCCGGGCGCGCTACATCAGGCTTGATCCAGAGTCTTGAGCGGCACGGACGCATCCGCCGCCTGATCCTCGGGTATGGGCTTGCGTCCTGCGATCAACTTGCGCGCCGCCATATGATCGGGGGCGGCATTAATCGATTCGACGCAGCTTAGCGTGCCATCGCCGCTAAAATACAAGACCGAAAACTTGTCGTCAGACGGATCCCCGCGCAGCACGCGGCGGTGACTACTGTCGGGCACGCCCGCAATTTGAAGCCGTACGCCGCCCTGGTCCGACCAGAACCACGGCAGGGCGGAATACGGTTGCGGCTCGCCCTTGATGCAAAGAACCGCGCAGCGCGCCTGATCATTGGCGTTCTGAACGGATTCCAGGCGAATGCGACGCCCCAGCCACGCTGACGGGAAGGCGGTGC
The DNA here is from genome assembly GCA_044464765.1 of Pusillimonas sp. GTDB lineage: Bacteria > Pseudomonadota > Gammaproteobacteria > Burkholderiales > Burkholderiaceae_B > JBIQKZ01. The sequence goes on along the minus strand of JBIQKZ010000005.1, from coordinate 187,156 downwards.
AGTCGCCAATTGCCAGTATGTTGGGATCGCTGGTGCGCATGCAGTCATCCACCACAATGCCGTTGTCGCAATCCAGGCCCGCTTCGCGCGCCAGTTCGTCGTTCGGTTCGGCGCCGATACCGATCACCAGCACATCCGCCGGGAAGTGGTCCTGCCCCACCCAGACGCCTGTCACGCGACCCTCCTGGGCCTCGACGCGGTCCACCGCCGCGCCCAGCCGAATGTCCACGCCCGCGTCGCCATGCTTGCGCAGCAGGTAGGCGGACACCTCCGGCGAGGCCGAGCGCCCGAGCAGCCGGTCGGCGGCTTCAAGCACGGTTGTTTTCTTGCCCAACTGCCCCGCAGTAGCCGCGATTTCCAGGCCGATGAATCCACCGCCAATGACCACGACGTTGGCTGCCTCGTGCAACTGCCGGCGCAAACGCGCGGCATCGCCCAGGGAGCGCAAGGTATGAACGTTGTCGTGCGATTCCGCCAACATGGGCAGGCGACGGGCCCGGGTGCCGGTCGCCAGCACCAGTTGGTCGTAGGGCAGTGTCCGGCCATCATGAAGCTGAACCGTGCGCGCCTGACGATCTATGGCAACCGCCCGGGCCTCCAGATGCACGTCGGCGCCATTGTCGGTGTAATAGCTTTCCCCACGCAGCCAGGCGGGGGCGGGCTGCTCGTCTTTCAGGTAGGTTTTGGACAGCGGCGGCCGCTGGTACGGCAGATGCGTATCATCACTGACCAAAACCAGTTGCGCCTCGCATTTGGCCTCGATCAGGCTGGCGCAGAACTGGGCGGCGGCATGCCCGCCGCCGATTACAACGATCTTCTTCACTTCCTATCCTTTGAAAACGGCTTATGCTTTATGACTGGTGACGTGCTCGCGCAGATACGCCTGGGTTGCCCGTTCGACATTGGGCAAATTGGCGTACAAACGGTGGAGCAAACCAATAAGTTGTTCGGCTTCCTCGGGCGTGATGCACGACAGGAATTCGCGCTCGCGCTCCAGGGCAATGGCCTTGATTTGATCATGTTTTTCGCGTCCCGCCGCCGTGAGGGTCGCATAGCGAACGCGACCGTCGTTCGGATCGTGCGAGAACGAGATCAGACCTTTCTGATGCATGCTTTTAAAGCAGCGGCTGACCGACCCCTTGTCCATGCCGATCAGGCGGCACACCATATTGACGGACACCTTTTCGTCCAGCGCCAGCATGACCAACACACGCCAGATCTCGATACCCACGCCAAAATGCTTGCGATAGACCCCGGCGGCCCCCGAAGCCAGCTTGGTGGCAATGAACGTGAAATACGCGGGAGCGTAATGTTCGAGGTCCAGCCCTGAGGGTAAATAGGGCGCCGTGCTTCTGGCGTGCCGTCTGGTCGCTGCTTTGTCTTTGCTCATTGGGGCCGCTATGGCCTAGATATCAGGCCCGCACTACTGTTGGGTTTCGGGTAAATGGACTGTAATTACATCATTATCTTTAACTACCAGTTGGCAACCAAGACGGCTATTGTCGCGCAACGGGCTGGTGGTGCAATCGAGCATTTCCTGCTCGGGCGGGCTGATGGGTGCAAATTTGCCCAAATCGGCCTCGTCCACATACACATGACAGGTTGCGCACATAGCCGACCCGCCGCATTCGCCCACAATGCCCGCAACGCTGTTATTTACAGCCGCCTGCATCACACTGACGCCGCCCGGCACGGTCAGCTCGGTGACTGTGCCGGCATGGTCAACATATTTTATTGTAGCCACTTCAAGAAACCTTTTTCATTAATGAGGAATCAAACGCACGGGGAGAGACTCCAGCGCGCGCAACGTATTGTTCAGGCGCCGCACCGGCTCGCCATTGGGCTCGATGCGTTTGACACGCTCGGCCAGCGCCGTCAGGATCAATTCGCCCTCCAGTCGGGCCACCGCCTGGCCCACGCACCCATGAATTCCTGAACCAAAGGCCATGTGGCCTGCGGGCCGGCGTTCGATATCGAAGGTCTCGGGGTCTTTCCACTGGCGTGGATCGCGATTGGCGGCCGCCAGGAAACACAGCACTTTTTGATTTTCACGCATTTGCACACCGGCGAATTCGACATCGCGGTTCACCGTGCGGAAGAAAGTTTGCACCGAAGACTCCAGGCGCAGCGACTCTTCAAACGCGGCCCGGGCCAGCGTCGGATTGGCGGCCAGCTTGGCATATTGGTCGGGGAACTGCGTCATGCAGTAAATGGCGTTGCCCAGGCCATTGACCGTCGTATCGACTCCGGCCGACAAAAAGGAACGAACCAGCATCGGCGCTTCTTTATGGGTGATTTCCCCCGCATCCGCCGCCTGGTAGACCATATCGCCGAACCCGCCGGGACGCAGCTCGGAGCGCTGGCATCTATTCATGATCCACTCACGCACCGGCTCGTAGCGCTCGACCGCGTCCATGAACACCTTGTTACGCGGGCCAAAGGCGTTGAACACCATATTGCCGTACAGCAACAGGTTTTCCCGCTCGGTGTCGGCCAGGCCCAGGGCATCCGGAAAAACGCGCAAGGGATAGACTTCGCCCAACTCTTTCACGGCGTCGATCTCGCCTTTCTCGACCAGCCGGTCGATGAGCGTTTCAGCCTGCTTCTGGAACTCTTCCCGTACTTCCTTCATGACCTTGGGTGAAAGTATGCGGGACAGAATCGTGCGCGACCGCGTGTGCTGCGGCGGATCGGCTTCCAGAATCAGGCTGGGCGGCCGAAACGGCTTTTCGGTGCGGAAGTTCGCCAGGCCCACGCCGGCCGAAGAAATGAAATTTTCCCAGTCGTGCAGGGCGGCGCGCACTTCATCGTGGCGTGCCACCGCCCACAAGCCATAACTGTTCAACCAGACGATCGGACCGGCCTCGCGCATCTGTTCGTGATACGGATAAGGGTTGGTCAGGAAGTCGTCCGAAAATGGGTCGATATCCAGACGAGGCGCCGCCACGTCGTTTTCAAGGTCTTGGGTTGTTGTGCTCATTGTCATCTCCTGGCCAGGCCGTCATTACCCGAAAAATTCTACGCCCATCTAGTTGGTAAATCAACCAGTTGGCTTACCAACTAGATCGGGGTTAACCCGGAATAAGACACCCATCCTTTTTCTCCTTTTTGTTCACTTTTTGATACGAAGCAGGATAGTTCGCACTGGACGTTCAGACGCTACGCTCCTATGATTAACGCACTTTCCGACGGTCGAACCGTTCGGAAAGAGGCCTGAAACAGTGCCAATCGTGCCTGCCTGTTTTCCAACCTGAAACTCATCATGTAAAGGATCCGCCTCATGGAAATCATCAGTATGATCATTGTCGGTTTCATCGTCGGCCTGATCGCCCGCGCCATCATGCCGGGTGACCAAAAGCTGGGCATTATCCTGACTATTATTCTGGGTATCGTGGGCGCCATCGTCGCGGGCTATCTGGGCGCCGCCGTCGGCCTGTATCAGGCGGGCGAAGGCGTCGGCTGGATCGGTTCCATTGTTGGCGCCATCATCGTGTTGTTTATTTACGGGCTGATCGTCAAAAAACGCTGAATCATTCCTTCCCGATAAAAGCATGCAAGGCAACACTTGCATGCTTTTATTTTGTATAAGCCACACACCGCTACAATAAGAGTTGTCGATCTTCTTCGGGGCTGGAGCAAACATGGCCAATACCCAATATCTGCATGCCTATTCACCGCCAAAATTCTGGGCCAAGGCGGCACGCTACGCCGGCGCCGCCGGACGCGGCACGCTGGAAAAGGCGCTTTGGCTGTATTACGCCGCGCAAAGCGCCAGTACACCCGCCTGGGCCAGGCGCGTCATTTACGGCGCGCTGGGCTACTTTATTTTTCCGCTGGACGCCATTCCCGATCTGGCCCCGTTGGTGGGCTATACCGACGACCTTAGCGTAATGGCGGCGGCGCTGGTCACCGTATCGCTTTACATCACGCCCGAAGTCAAAGCCCAGGCCCGCGACACGTTGGCCCGCTGGTTCGGTTCCCCAAACGCACCCGCGAACAACGTCGCCCAGAACCCAGCCTCCTGACATGCTCCGGCACGCCATCAGCCTGCACTGGCTGGCCGAGACATTACGACTGCGTGAAGTCCATCAGGGTCCATTAAGCGACAGTGCCGAGGTCCGCCGTGCCCGTGCAAGCGTCGGCAACCTGGCCGACATGATCCTGCACCGGGCCGCTTGGCTGGGCAAGCGCGAGCAGCTTGACACCACCCTGAAGCAATGGACCATCGGCGCACGCTGGGCGCTCGTGCTGATGATGGCAGGCGCCGTGTTCCTGGGCGCCGGCGCCGCTATGGGAGTCCTGGGCAACGGGTTGCGCCCGGTCAACATTATCCTGGCGCTGACCGCCGCCCTGGGTCTGCATGCCATTACCTTCGTACTGTGGTTACTGACCTTCCTTCCTCATGCGGGCAAGCGCGGCGCCTGGCTGGGCCAATGCTGGCTGTGGGTGACCCGAAAACTTGCGCGCGGCCCCAATGCCTCGCTGGCGCCCCGTGCCTTGGCCGGGGTGCTGGAACGCAACGGTTCCCTGCCCTGGGCGCTCGGCGCCATCAGCCATGGTCTTTGGTCCATTACGCTTTGCAGCCTGCTGGCGACCATGCTGGCCCTGCTTTCAACCCGGCGCTACACCTTCGTTTGGGAAACCACCCTGCTCTCGCCGGAAACCTTTGTTCACCTGACCCACGCCATCGGCTGGCTGCCAGGCCTTATAGGGTTCTCCATGCCAGCAGCGGATATCGTTCGAGCCAGCAATGGGCTGGACACCGTACCCGCCAGCGCCCAGGCGCTGTGGTCCGCCTGGCTAATCGGCGCCATTGTGGTTTACGGTCTGGTCCCCCGCCTGGCCGCGTTGGCGCTCAGCGTCATCCTGACGCTTGTGCGTCTGCGCAGCCTGCGTCTTGACTCATCGCTGCCCGGTTACGCGGAACTACGCCAACGGTTGACACCAACCAGTGAACGCGGCGTCGTGGACGGCCCAGCGGGGCCCCTCGTCGTGCCGCGCGCGCACAGCCTGCCGGCCGACACGCCCACCTTTGGCCGCACGCTGGCCGTCGCGCTGGAGCTGCCCTCGGACACGTCCTGGCCACCCGCAACGCTGCCGCCGGGCATGGTCGATGCCGGCGTCGTCGACAGCCGGGCGCAACGCAATGCCTTGCTGGACCGACTTGCATCGCAGCCGGCACATCACGTGCTTATCGCCTGTGACGCGCGACAAACGCCGGATCGTAGCGCCCTGGCCTTTATCGGAGAGATCGCCGGATTGGCGCATACCACTCAGGTCGTGCTGCTTGATACCGCTCCGGCGCCAAACGACGCGAATCCGCCATCGCGCGCCGAACTCTGGGCCAAGCTTCTGGACTCCTTGGGTCTGGATACGCTTTCTGTGCACACTAGCCTGGATGGCGCCCTACACTCACCAGGAAGCACATATGGCCAGCCCTGACGCCAGGCAACGCATGGTGCGGCTGGCCGTGGTCGGCCACACCAATACCGGCAAGACATCGTTGTTGCGCACGCTGATGCGCGACCCCGAGTTTGGCACGGTGGAAGATACGCCTGGAGCCACCCGCCAGGTGGAAGGCGCTCGCCTGCTCGTCGATGGCCAGCCCTTGATGGAATTGCTGGACACACCGGGGCTGGAAGACGGGATGGCGGCGCTGGACTATCTGGATCAGATCACGCGTTCGGGCGAACGCCTGGACGGCCCGGCGCGCATCCGGCTCTTCCTGGATTCCCCCGAAAGCACCCGCCGCTTCGAACAAGAGGCGCGTGTCTTGCGTGCCCTGTCCGACTGCGATGCCGGACTGTACGTGATCGATGTGCGCGATCCCGTGCTGGCCAAGCACAAAGATGAACTAACCTTGCTGGCCGCTTGCGGCAAGCCTTTGCTGCCTGTGCTGAATTTCTTGCACAGCGCCGGTCATCGTGCCCAGGCCTGGCGCGACACGCTTGGCCGGCTGGGGCTGCACGCCATCGTCGAGTTCGACACCGTCGCCCCGGCACTGGACGGCGAGGTGCAGCTGTACACCAAGCTGGCGCTACTGTTGGACACCCAGGCTGATTTGCTCGGTCGGATTCGTGACGATATTGCCCTTCAACGCACCCTGCGCCACGACGACGCCTTGCGCCTGACAGCAGAAATGCTGATCGATATCGCAGCGCTACGCATCGCCTGCAAGCCCGACGACAATGCCGTCAAACAAGCCACCGCCACGCTGCGCCAACTGGCCCGGCAACGCGAAGAAGCGTGCGTGCGGGCCCTGCTAAGCCGCTACAATTTTCGCCAGTCGGATCATCCCGCCTACCGCCTGCCGCTGCAGGGCGAACGCTGGGGCATGGACCTGTTCCACCCACAGGCCTTGAAGGACATGGGTCTGGAGGTTGGCAAGGGAATGGCGGCCGGCGCGATGGCCGGGGTAACGGTTGATATATTCACGGCGGGCCTGAGCCTGGGCGCCGCGGCGTTAATTGGCGCGACCGCTGGGGGGCTCTGGCAAGGCGCAGAGAAATTCGGCAAGCGGATTGCCGGCCGCATTCAGGGCTTTCGAGAACTGACAGTGGATGACCAGGTGCTGCGACTGCTGGCCGTGCGCCAGATGGCGTTGATTACCGCCCTGCAACAGCGCGGCCATGCCGCGCAAGGGCCGATCAGCATCGACGAAGACGCGACGCCGGAAACATCCGGATCCGGATCCGGCTCCAGCTACGACCCCGCCAACGCGCCCGTCGCAAACACGGATCAAGATCCCTGGCGCAAAGGTCGGCTGCCGGAAGAACTGCTCGAAGCGCGCAGCCAGGCCCAATGGTCCACCTTGACCGACCACTATGAAAGCAGCGCACGCCGCGACAGCGCCGTGCGCCTACTGGCGCGAAAACTCGGGCCCTGAAAAAAACTCATAGGTCGTGAGCCCATGCAGAACATAGAAGCAAGATTCGTTCGACGCTATACGGACTTTCAGCCTCACGTGGGTTTCGTTTTAGAAGCAATCGAAGTGTTTACTTCGCCACTCAACCGCAAATTCGGCGCCTTACCCGACTGGACGCAAACACGTTTGCAGGAAGCCAATAAACCCACCTTAAACCGCTAGGCCTTACAGATACTCGATGCACAACGCATCGAAGACGTGTTCGTTTAGGTGTTTCCAGCCGCTTCACCCTATAGACACCGCAGTTGCGGGAGGCGGGGCCTGGGCGCGGGCGTAAGGCGTGCGCCGTGGCTGCGTCGTTTCGCCGGGGGAAGTCGGCGGGAGCTGTGTGAGCACCGCAGCCGCCAGCGGCGGCGAGGGCGAGTTCTCCCGACGCCCGGCGAAGCGACGCAGACGCGGATCAAAGCACGCCGTGCCCACGCCCAGGCCCCGCCTCCAGTAACGTCTTAAGAAACTCTGGTCGATTAGCGTGACCAAGCGAGTGTCTGGAAGACTCTGATTAGACCGCCCCCTGGCTCTTCAACTGAGCAAGCGCTTGATCATCAACCCCCAATTCAGCCAATACCTGCGCAGTGTGTTCGCCAAGCGCCGGCGGAGCCGATTGATAGTGAATGGGCGTCTGCGAGAACCGCATGGGATTGGCCACCAAATCGACCGTGCCATAGTTTGACGACTCTACCGGCACCCGCAAGCCCCTGGCCTGAACCTGAGGATCGTCAAACACTCGATCTATGGTGTTGATCGGCCCGCAAGGAAAACCATGTTCAGTCGCCAGCGCACACCACTGGTCAATTGTTTTCAAGCGTATCCTGTCAGCCAGCAAGGCCACAAGCTCGTTCCTGTGCTGCACCCTTAAGGCGTTCGTGGAAAAGCGTGGATCCTGGGCGAACCCCTCGCAGCCCGCCGCACGGCAAAAATTGGCGAACTGGGCATCGTTGCCAATGGCCAGCATGATGTGGCCGTCCTGGCAGGCAAACGGCTGGTAAGGCACGATGGACGGGTGGGCGCTGCCCATGCGGCCAGGCGCTTGCCCGCTGAGCAAATAGTTGCCGGCCTGGTTGGCCAGCGCGGCCACCTGGACATCCAGCAAGGCAATGTCAATATGCTGGCCCTGGCCGGATCGCGTCCGGTGAAACAGGGCCGCCAGAATGGCCGACGTGGCATACAACCCCGTCAGCACATCCACCACAGCCACGCCTACCTTCTGCGGCCCGCCGCCGGCGACCCCGTCGGGCTCGCCGGTAATGCTCATCAAGCCGCCCATGGCCTGTATCAAGGCATCGTAGCCAGGCCGTTCCGCATAGGGGCCGGTCTGGCCAAAACCGGTTATCGAGCAATAAATCAAGCCAGGATTGACGGCGGACAAAGTTTCGTAGTCCAGCCCGTATTTCTTCAGGCCGCCCACCTTGTAGTTCTCGACCAGAATGTCGGCCTTTTCCACCAGCTTCAGCAAGACCTCGCGCCCTTGCTCTTTGGTGAAATCCAAGGTAACCGACCGCTTGCCGCGATTGCAGCAAAAGTAGTAGGCCGCATCGCGCGCGCCGCCCTCTTCCCCAACGAACGGAGGCCCCCACGAACGCGTGTCGTCCCCGTGGCCGGGCTTTTCGATCTTGATCACATCCGCGCCAAGGTCCGCCAGATTCTGGGTAGACCACGGCCCCGCCAGAACTCGCGAAAGATCCAGTACGACGACATCTTTCAGTGCTGCCGACATCGCACGGGCTCCTTAATGCTCGATGACCGGGAGCTCGGTCGCCGGAGGTGTATTGCGGCTGCGCTGACAGCGCACAATACCATCGATGATCACCATGCCAATGCCGGGCAGATCGCCCAACTGCACACTTTCCAGCAGATTGCTCGCCGCCGTGTGCTGGGCGCGATCCATGATGACGAAGTCCGCCGCCCGGCCGACTTCGATCAGGCCGCAATCCAGGTCACGCATGCGGGCAGTGTTGCCGGTGGCAAAACAGAAAGCGATTTCAGCCGGAATCTCGGCCAGGCTGGACAACTGGGAAACCATGCGCAAAATGCCCAAAGGCTGCACGCCCGAGCCCGCCGGGCCATCCGTGCCCAGGATGACACGATGCAAGCACTTCAGTTCGTGGGCATGGCGCGCCGTCAGTATGGCGATGCGCTCGTTGCCGTTGTGCACGATTTCTATGCCTCGGGTCGAACGTTCACACAGTTCGCACACCTGTTTGTACGGCAACGACGTATGGCCGCCGTTGATGTGGCCGATGATGTCGGCGTCGGCCTCCAACACCACGTCTTTGTCGATCAAACCGGAGCCCGGGATGGATGGCCCGCCGGTATGGATCGTGCTTTGAATACCGTACTTGCGCGCCCAGGCCACCATCTGGCGGGCCTCGTCCCCGGCCTTCACACTGCCCAGGCCGATCTCGCCCAACAGCTTGACGCCCGACTCCGCCAGCTCTTTGAAGTCGGATTCAACCATGCCTTTCTCGATGACCGGCGCCCCCGCCAACACCTTGACGCCGCCCGGACGAAAACTGTCGAACGCTCGCTGCGACGTGACGGCCAGCGCCTTCAGGCCCACGATGTCCTTTGGACGCCCCGGATAGTGGACTTCGCCGGCGGAAATCATGGTGGTGACACCACCATTCAACGATGAGTCAATCCAGCCAAGCTGGCCCTGGCGCGGCGTCCAGTCGCCGGCCACCGGATGAACGTGGGAATCGATCAGGCCGGGGGAAACCGTGGTGCCCCGGCAGTCGATGACCTTGTCGGCGCCTTCGGTGTCGCAGTCTTTGTAGCTCCCCACCGCGGCAATGCGCCCATCGTTCACCACGATGGTGTCGGCATCCAGTATGGGCGCATCCAGATCGCCCGAAAGCAGCAAGCCAATATTCTTGATAACGACTTTGCCCGATTTTTCCTGTACAGCGGCGGTTGCCATGATTGGTCTCCTTTTTGGCGGGAGCGCCGCATCGGCGCGGCGCCCCATGAGTCGGTAATGGCCGGTGCAATGCCGGCCTGCGGCGCGTTAACGCAAGCCGTCTTCACCCTTGATTTCGCTGACCTGCAAGCCGCCGACGCGCGGCAGCGGACGGCCCGAGTCGGTGACGGCAACCGCCACGACAATTTCATTGGCACGCGGCGCATCGGACACACGCGCTTCCACCGCATCGAAATGGCTGCGCACAAACGCAGCGTCTTTGTGGCCCAGAGGCACATCCACTGCAGCGCCGATGCCCCCCATCTTCTTGGATGAGGGCACCAGCGCCGCGCCTTTTTCAACCGCTTTGCGCAGCGGTGCGCCAAGCTTGGGATGCAGGATGGCGGCGGCATGTTCCAGCTCGCCGGCCTCGCCGACGATGGCCGCCTTGCCATAGCTTTCGGCCTGTCCAGGTTGTATGCCCAGCGCTTGTACGCATTTCTCGCCCAGCAAGCCGCCAAGCTGCTCGCCAATGGCCGTCAACTCATCCAGGCTGTCGGCATAACGCCCCGCATACGGGTTCTCGATCACGGCCATGGCGACCGCACGGCGGGTGGGCGGATCAATGGCCTTGCCCATTTCAAGGCGTGTTTCGTCAACCACCACCACCAATTTACGAATTTTCGCTGTCATGTTTGTCCTCTTTTGCTTGTCTGATCCCACGCCCCGCAAGATGGGACGCGGGCTTCCGGTGAAACGCCGGCGGCTGCTTGCTTGCTCGTTGGTGTTCGATCGGCGTCACTCATACCTTATCCCGCTTAGCGCAGGCCGTCGAACTTGCTGATCTGGTCAGGCTGAAGGCCGCCCACCCGTTCATGAATGCGCGCGCCGGTCGCCATGACCAGGATGAAAACCACCTCGTCAGCGGCCGGTGCCCCCGGCACCCAGACCTCCATGGCGTCGAAATGGCTGCGAACATAGCTGGCGGTGACATGGGTAAGGGGGACGTCAAGCCGTGTGCCCGGCCCGCCCACTTTCTTGGTGGATGGCACGATGGACAAGGCCCGGCCCATTTCAAGGCCTTTGGGTGCGCCGCTTTTGCCTTGCTTATAGCTGTCGCGGTCGCCTTTCCACCCAAGCAATTCGCGCATGGCGTAGCCGCCGGGCACATGCCACAAAGCGCCGTGCTCAAGCTCGCCTGCGCCGCCGACGATCGCGCCCTTGCCATAACTGGCGATCTCGTCGGCTTCGACGCCCATGGCCGCCAACAGCTTTTGCGCCATTTCCAGCCCAACGTCGTTCAACTGTTCCATCATGGGCACAATATTCGGCTCGTAGCGGCCTGCATAGGGATTGCGCAAAACGCCCGCCACCGAGCCGCGAATCAAGGGCGTGGCGGCCACCGGCCCGAACTCGTGGTAGATGGTCTCCACCTGCGTCAGCACATTGCGTACTTCAATCAAATCCGACATAGCCTTCCTTATCGTTTCGTATGAATAGTGTTTCAGGCCGCCGAGGTTGATGCCCCGTGCGGCAACATCGGGTTGAATGCCTGCAAGCCCAAGACCCTGGCTTGCCCCTGCAGCCACAGCACGGCGCCGCACACCAGACCGTCTGCGATAGCACGGCTCGCGAGCGTAGCGCCTGAATCCAGCGACTGGGCCAGCACGCCGGCAGGCAACGGACCGACATCGACGGTCACCAGCCGGTCGCCCAGATCGGTATCGTCCTTCAGGCTTGCCGCCGGAGCACGCACAATGGCCGGATGATCGGCATTGACCTGATTGGCGATCATGGTGGCGGCCACATCGGCGCCCGCCGCCGTGGCCGCGAATGCCGTTACGCTGTCGGCAATACCCAGGCTATGGCTTCGACCGCGCCAGCCACTGGTGGCAATGCCCCGTATCGGCATCTGATCGTGAATGGTGAAATCGCCGTCCAGCGCAAAGCCCGGACCTTGATACCGCGCCAGGTCGGAGAACAACCCGACGCAATAACTGCTACCCGCAGACAGATGCAAGGCGATGTCGCCGCCGTTGTTGATGTAGGCCCTGCGAATGCCGCTGCGGGAAAAGTGCGTGATCAGCTCGTCGGCCACCGCGCCCGCCACCGCCGCCATGGGGGTTAGAAACGTGGGCAGCCAGGGCAGACAGGCAAGCCACATGCGATGCGCGACGACGCCCTGGACAGGCGCGCGCCCCTTGGTCACGACAGGCCGGCGCAAGACCGCCAGTTCCGACACCAGCTCCGGGAGGATGTTCGTGAAGCGGCTCCAGACGGACGACAAGGCCTCGTGAATCTGGGCAGGATCACCATCGGCGCCGATGATCAGGTCGATGGGACCATGGGAAAAATGCCAGCGGCCATCGCCCAGCGCCCTGCGCGACGCCCCCGAGGCGAGGTCGAGGTCGGAAAGGACCGGCAGGGCGTCGGCCAGTGCCATGGTGTCAGCCCAGCATGGGTTTCTGCGCCAACGGCCATGGGCTGGCGTGATCCACCCAGTCGATAATGCGATGCCGCTCGGTCTTGACGATATCGTCGAGCGTGCGAACACAGTCCATATGCCCGCCCAGGCGTTGATAATCGTTGAGCGCCATGCTGAACTCGATGGGGGCGACAATGGCCGGCGTGGGTACATAGCCGAAAGAATTGTCGGGCATGCGGGTAACGTCGACCATGAGCGTTATGCCTCCACCCGCCCAAATATAAGCCGGCGCGCCGCCGCACGTCACATTCACCAACGACTGCTTGATGGAATTCGTCAGCCAGACCGGGTTCTCGGTAACACCCGCGCGCAACGAGCCGCCCGCACCTGCAAGGAACAACACACTGGCAAGCGATGGTTCACAATTCTCGCCAATGCGGTCCACGGTTTTTTGCAAGGCATCGGGCATGTCTTTGCGTTGCGGAACCAGGTTGTCGTCCAGCTCGTAGTATTCGGCGTGTTCACCGGTGGTCGAGGTGACAAGAAGACGCAACCCCGGCCTGGCGACTTCGGGGTCAAACTCTTCGATAATGGTGAGCGGATCACTGATGTCCGTGCCGCCCCATCCGTTGCCCGGATTGGCCACCTGGAAATAGCGGCCGGGCGTCGACCGGCGCCCCTTGATCCTGATGCCGGAAGGCGGGATATCAAGGCAGCGGCCTGCCTGGTGTTCGGTGAGCACGCCGGTAATGTGGTCGTCGAGCACCAGCACTTCATCGGCGTGGCCAAACCACTGCTTGGCAAAAATGCCGATGGCGGCCGAGCCGCAGCCCACACGCATGCGCTGCTCTTCCTTGCCGTCCACAATAGGCGCCTTGCCGGCTTGCACGACCAGTTGCGCTCCGCCGTCGATGGACAGCTCGACCGCCTGCTTGTTGCCCAGGGCCATCATCATGTCGCAGGTGATACGGCCTTCCTTCTTGCTGCCGCCCGTAAGGTGATGCACACCGCCCAGCGACAGCATTTGCGAACCGTATTCCGCCGTGGTCACGTGGCCGACAATTTCGCCCTTGTGGCGGATATTGGACTGCTCGGGGCCCAGATAGCGATCGGTGTCGATTTTTACCTTGAAGCTGCAATAGCTGAAGATGCCTTCCGTCACGACCGTGATCATATCCACGCCGTTGGCCTTGGAGCCGACGATAAAAGGCGCGGGCTTGTAATCGGGATAGGTCGTACCCGACGCGATGCCGCTGACGAACAGGCTGTCGTCGCCCCCCGGCGATGCATCCACATTCGCAGAGCCGTCTGTATCGGACGGGGCTTCCGCCGCCGCTGGGTCGAACCCCTGTGCGCCCGTGCCCGAGCCGTGTGGTTGATGCGGCATTCGGCGCATCAGCACCACCGGGTCGATGCGCGTTAGCTCGCCGTCGACATTGCCCCAGCGGTCACAGGCGCCCGTGCGCCCTGCGGTAATTTGACACAGCACCGGACAAGCATTGCACTCGACCTTATTGACGGCCATATTGGCATTGCGCGGCTTGGATTTATCGAGCACGACGGGCGTAATCGAATCCAGGTTATCCATGCTGTGATCTACTTTTGTATGCTCCGCCATACCTGAGTCTCCTTGGGTGCCATGCCGCCAGACGCCGCCTGGGCGGGCTGGCCGCCACCTTCTGCATCCATTGCATTAAATGTAGCGGCCACCTAAAAATGTAGTATCCACTACAATTGATCATAGCGTAAAAGCATAGGCGCGGCAAGACGGCGCCACGACAAAATACCTGGCATTCGCGGCTAAGGTTCAAGTTTCTTGACCGACCGCAACACGATGTCGGTAATGTAGGTTTTCCAGTGCTCCAGCTCACCCTCGCCCCGCAGGTCGGAGCCCAGGAACACGCTTAGGGTGTAACGGTTGGATAAATAGAAATAACCCAGGGCGGCGATCTGGATATACAGGTCGCGAGCGCTGATATCGTCTCGGAAAAGGCCTTTTTGCACCCCGGCCTGCAACACCTGGTCCAGCACCTGAACGGCGGGCGACGATAATTCGTTGGCCCGCGACGACTTCTTGATGTGCTTGCCCTTCAGCAGGTTCTCGCTATTTAGCAGCGTAATGAATTCGGGGTGGTCCAGATAGTATTGCCACACGAAATGCACCACGGTGGTCAGCGCGCGCACCGGTTCGTTCAGGTCAATGGGAATCCCGGCCTCGGCCTCGTTCATGCGCTCGTACGTGGTCTCCAGCACTTCAACAAACAATTGCGCCTTGCTGCCGAAGTAGTAGTAGATCATGCGGTCATGCGTATTCGACAACCGGGAAATGGTTTCGATCTTGCCGTCGGTGAAGCCGTTGCGGGCGAATACGCGTGTTGCAGCCTTCAGGATGGATTCGCGTGTTTTATGCGCCCTTTCCTGCGCACCGCGCGTGGCCGTCTTGGCCGTCGGCTTGCGACGCGGGGCACGAACCGCCTTCGCCGCCGCCTTGACCGCTTTGACTGCCTTGGCAGGCGCGGCTTTAGTGGACGCCTTGGCCGCGGCAGGCTCGGGAACTGCTTCTACAGGCGTTTGTGTACGGGTAACCATCAGGGCGAAGTCCGATTTATTCAACGTGACAACACAGCCATTCATCCAACGTGGCGACATAGCATAAAATGTAGTAATTACCGAATAATTTTGTATTGACTACATTTTCTAATAAACTAACATACCATAAAGTCGAGCACGCTCTCTACTTTGATCGCCATGTTCACGTGGCGTGCCCACCAACATCGTTCCGATAGGTTCGCCATGACCCACGTTGTAACCGAAGCCTGTATCAAATGCCGCTATACCGATTGCGTCGATGTCTGTCCCGTCGACTGTTTTCACGCGGGCCCCAATTTCCTGGTGATCGACCCGGACGAATGCATTGATTGCGCTGTCTGCGTGCCCGAATGCCCGGTCGAAGCCATTTATGCCGAAGAAGATCTTCCAGAAGACCAACTGCAATTCATCGCCATCAACGCCGAACTTGCCCCTCAATGGGACGTTATCTCGCGCAGTGTCGGCTCGCTGCCCGAGGCCGAAGAATGGAAGGACAAGACCGGCAAACTGCCTTTGCTCGAACGCTAGTGCGTTGCCGGCATCCAGGCAACCAGCGATTTGGCAGCCTGTTTGATCAGTTGTGCCAAATAGCCAAACAGAACACTAGGGCCTGTTAACACGACTCAAGGAGATCGCGACGGTATGAAAAGTTTGATCGATCAAGGCGCACGGCGCAGCGCATCTGTTGATACGCACAAGAACTGGATTGCGGGCCAATGGGCCGGTTCGGACAACGTACAGCAGAATCTGAACCCGTCCGACCTCTCCGACATCGTGGGCGACTATGTGCGTGCAACACCGTCCGAGGTGGACACCGCCATCGCAGCCGCGCAACAGGCCTGGCCCGCCTGGGCTAACAGTACACCGCAACAGCGCTTCGATGCACTGGACGCCATCGGAACCGAGTTGCTGGTCCGCAAAAACGAGCTGGGGGAACTGCTGGCGCGAGAAGAAGGCAAGACCTTGCCCGAAGCCATGGGCGAAGTTGCGCGGGCCGGCCAGATCTTCAAGTTCTTTGCGGGCGAAGCGGTGCGCGTAGGAGGGGAATTCCAGCCATCGGTGCGGCCCGGAATTTCCGTGGAAATCTCACGCGAGCCGCTTGGGGTGGTCGGCGTTATTACGCCCTGGAATTTTCCCATTGCCATTCCCGCCTGGAAGATCGCCCCCGCCCTGGCCTATGGCAATTGCGTCGTATTCAAGCCCGCCGACCTAGTGCCCGGTTCGGCCTGGGCGCTGGCTGAGATCATCAGCCGCAGCGGTCTGCCCGACGGTGTGTTCAACCTGGTCATGGGGCGCGGTTCCGTGGTGGGCGCCGCCATGATTGCCGATCCACGCTTGGCCGGCATTACCTTCACTGGATCCGTGGGCACCGGCCGCCAACTTCTGATGCAGGCCGCTGAATGCCAAAAGAAAGTGCAACTGGAACTGGGCGGCAAGAACCCCCTGGTCGTGCTGGATGACGCCAATCTTGAAACCGCGCTGGACTGCGCCGTGCAAGGGGCCTTCTATTCCACCGGCCAACGGTGCACCGCCAGCAGCCGCATCATCGTGGAACTCGGCATCTATCGCCAATTTACCGAACAATTCGCGCAGCGCGCCCAGGCTTTGAAGGTGGGACACGCCCTGCACCCTGACACCCAGATCGGGCCGGTGTGCGACGACGGTCAACTGCAACAAAACCAGGACTACATCGCCATCGGCAAGCAGGAAGGCGCCCGCTTGCTGTGCGGCGGCGAACGCTTGGCCCGAGAGACGGACGGCTATTTCTTCAGCCCGGCGGTCTTTGCCGACGTCGACAACGACATGCGCATCGCCCAGGAAGAAATTTTCGGCCCCGTGGCAGCCGTCATTCCTGCCGACAATTACGAACATGCGCTCGCCCTGGCCAACGATACCGAATTTGGCCTGAGCTCCGGCATCTGCACCCAATCACTGAAACATGCCAGCCATTTCAAACGCAGTAGTCAGTCGGGCATGGTCATGGTCAACGTGCCCACCGCCGGGGTCGACTACCACGTGCCGTTTGGCGGGCGCAAAGGATCCAGCTACGGCTCGCGCGAACAGGGCCGCTATGCGCAGGAATTCTTCACCATCGTCAAAACAGCCTATACAGCGACCTAAAAGCAAGGAAGTATTAGCCGGCAAGCCGCGGCAACTGGCGTCGCTAACACGCCGCTAGCCGATACGCCGATACGCCGATACGCCGATACGCCGATACGCATCACAGTATGGCCCGCGGAAGCGCTACAAGCCCTGCTGCCTAAAGCATGACGGCTTCGTCGGGAAGGCTGTTCAGGCTCTGTTCACCCGGCGGCAAGGGCGGGCAGTGCGTTCTGCATACTTGTTCGATGGCTTCGACAGCCGCCAAAATGCCCTCGACATAATCGCCTTGCCTTAGACGGCCTTGCAATTGCGCGCAAATACCTTTCCAGACGGTGTCTGCGGCGCCTATCCCCCGGTCGGCAATCAATTCGATGCAATGCCGGTCGAGCGCCAGATACAGCAAAACCCCGGTGTTCAGCGGTGTATCCCATACCTGCAAGCGCCCGAAAACCTCGAGCGCACGCATCCGGCTGTCGGGTTCCCGCGCAGGCGACACAGCCTCGATGGCAACCATCAGCTCGCCGCTATGATCCGCCTCGCTGGCCTGGATCTGCTCGGTAATACGGGCAAGCACTTTGGGCGTAAAGTGCTTGCGGCGCAATAAATGCCCCTCGACGGTAGACCAGCCGATCAGCTCCTTCCATTTCAGACCTTCCACGTTCAACGCTCCTGAACTTTCACGCCCTGTTTAAGCGCTTGCGCGCCTGCCCTGAGATTGCCGGAAGATTCAACAGCAACACTACCAGCTACCCGAGGCGCCGCCGCCACCGCTGAATCCGCCCCCGCCACCGAAACCGCCGCCGCCAAAACCACCCCCGCCCCTGAAACCGCCACCACTGCGGAAACCACCGGTGCCGCCGATGATCCCACCGCCCAAGGCGCCCCCATAGCGGGAGGCACGCGCCGAACCACTTCGGCCTCCGCCGCCAAACGCACGGCCCAGGCGGCTGATGACAAACGCCGCCACACCCGCCAGCAAGGCCCAGATCAGGCTGCCCGACACCAGGTACACGACAATCACCGCCACGATGGCGGCAAAGGGGCCGGTGACCACCAGCGCCATAAAGAGCAGCGGGATCAACATCCCGAACACCGATGCGTCCCCTGACTCTGCGGCTTGCGGCGCTGGGGGCGGCAGGTCTTCCCCGTCGACCAGGCGAATCAGGCTGTCAACGCCCGCCGTTACCCCGCCGGCAAAGTCGCCCGCCTGGAAATGTGGCGCGACCTGTTCACGAATAATGCGCCCCGCCAGCAGATCGGGCACCGCCCCTTCCAGACCATAACCAACCTCGATGCGCAAGCGGCGATCGTCTTTGGCGATGACGAACAAGATGCCGTCATCCACGCCCTGGCGACCCAGCTTCCACTGCTCGAAAGCCCGCACCGCGTACTGCTCGATGGCTTCACCGTCGGTCGAGGGAATCATCAGGACAGCAATCTGGGCGCCCTTGCGCTGCTCAAGCGCCGCCAGTTTTTGCGTGAGGCCTTGTTGGGTGGCGGCATCAAGCGTCTGCGTCGTATCCGTGACCCGTGCCGAAAGTTCGGGCACCGCGACGGGCTCTTGCGCCAGCGCCGTGGCGCCCAACAGCAAGACCGGCAACACCATCAGCAACAGGCGCGCCAGCCACCCCAGCCAGGCCCGGCCAATCGAAGAACTGATTGAGAATCGTTGCATAGTGCCTGCCAAATAGGACTCTAAGAACCCGCCGGCGCCGGAACATCAAACTTGACCTCAGGGTCGCGCATAATTTCATCTTGCCGCGACACGCCGTAGTTTTCAATCGTGTCGTAGCCAAAGATCTTGGCCGTGATCAGCGTGGGGAACTGGCGAATGGCCAGGTTATACGCCTGCACCGCCTGCACATAGCGGCCACGCTCGGTGGCGATGCGGTTTTCGGTGCCTTCGAGCTGGGTCATCAGATCGCGGAACAAGCCATCGCTTTTTAGTTGGGGGTAGTTCTCGGAAACCGCAATCAGGCGGGATAAGGCAGACGACAGTTGGGCTTGCGCCTGGCTGAAGCGCTGCATGGTTTCGGGGTTGTTCAGATCGGCAGCCGTGATCTGGATGCTGCCCACCCTGGAACGCGCCTCGGTTACTTCGGTCAGGACGGCGCGCTCGTTCATCATATAGGCATTGACTGAATTGACCAGCTTGGGCACCAGTTCGGCGCGGCGTTCGTACTGATTCAGCGTCTGCGACCAAGATGCCTTCACTTGTTCATCCAGCCGCTGGATTTCGTTGTACCCGCAGCCCGACAGGACAATCGCCATAACAGGCGCAAGTATCAGCAAGAAAAGTCGTTTGATCATCGTGAATTCCAGTAAGTGAAGGCCTTCATCGGCAACCGGGTAAACAGCCCGGACCCCCAGGTAATGGCCCTGAGCATTTCATCAACAATATTACCAGCCCGCCAGCGCCTGTACGCAACAACTTCAACATTAAAATTGTGCACCAACACATGTTCTACGTTACAATGCTTGATTGCGCGCCGAACCAATCAGCGTGTAGCGGGCCCAGGTAAATTTCTTGCCTTGCCCGATCACAACCCCTTGAAACCCTGGAACCAGTTTGGTTCAGGCCGGATCGGTTCCGGCTCTGGGCAGTATTGCCCGACGGGCTCTCAAATTTTTTCGTCCGCCTAGATTGGTGTCTCTCAACTCGAGCGATAGGCTGTCGCTGGAGTTGTATTTTGAATACCCAAGTTCCTTTCGCTTCCCTCGGGCTGGCGGAACCCCTGTTGCGTGCCGTTACGGAAACCGGCTACACCACTCCCACGCCCATCCAGGCGCAGGCCATACCGCAAGTGATGAAAGGCGGCGACCTTCTGGCCGCCGCACAAACCGGGACCGGCAAGACGGCCGGCTTCACCCTGCCCATCCTGCACCGGCTGATGCAAAACCCGGTTGCCGGCCAGAAAGCCGGCCGACCGCGCTGCCTGATCCTGACCCCCACCCGCGAACTGACCGCCCAAGTGGAAGAGTCTGTACGCACCTACGGCAAGTACACCACTCTGCGTTCCATGGTGATGTTTGGCGGCGTGAATATCAACCCGCAGATCAACGCTCTGCGCAAACCCGTGGACATCCTGGTGGCAACGCCGGGGCGTCTGCTGGATCATGCCCAACAGAAAACCGTGGATCTGTCCGGCGTGGAAATCCTGGTGCTGGACGAAGCCGACCGCATGCTGGACATGGGCTTTATCCGGGATATCCGCCGCATTTTGGCGCTGCTGCCCAAGACGCGTCAGAACTTGCTGTTTTCAGCCACCTTCTCGGACGAGATCCGCGAGCTGTCCAAGGGCGTGCTGAATAACCCGCAGGAAATCTCCGTCGCCCGACGCAATACCGCCTCTGAACTGGTGCGCCAAAGTATGGTGCTGACCGAGCAAGCGCACAAACGTGACCTGCTCAGCTATATCATTCGTGAAAGCGGCTGGCACCAGGTGCTGGTTTTCACCCGCACCAAGCATGGCGCCAACCGCCTGGCCGAGAAGCTGGTCAAAGACGGTTTGTCCGCCGCCGCCATCCACGGCAACAAAAGCCAGGCGGCCCGCACCCGCGCGCTGGCCGGCTTCAAGGACGGCAAAGTGGCCGTTCTGGTCGCCACCGACATCGCCGCGCGCGGCATCGACATCGACCAGTTGCCTCACGTGGTCAACTTCGAGCTGCCCAACATCCCCGAAGATTATGTTCACCGCATCGGCCGCACCGGCCGCGCCGGCAGCCAAGGCTCCGCCTTGTCATTGGTCGATCGCAGCGAAATCAAATACCTGAGCGCCATCGAAAAACTGATCAAGAAACCGATCGACAAAACCGTGATCGAAGGCTGGTCGGCGTCCATGGTCAAGCCAGAGCTTCCTTCGACGCGTCCGGAACGCCCGCCGCAAGGCCAACGCCGCCATGCCTCGGGCCCGTCAGCGCCCGGCGCACGCCAGGGGCAGCGCCGCGGCAACGGCCAAGGCGCCCGCACCGGCAACGGCGAAGGCGCAACTCAAGGGGGTCGGCGTCCCGCCGGGTCTGCCCGGGCGCCACGCTCAGGCAACCGCAGCGGAGCGCCGCGTTCGCAATAACACACAGGACGGCCCGATGTGCCGCCTGGTCAGTCCCCAAATGCACGGGCCAGGCACCTACAGCACATCAACCACAATCAACGCCCATATACAATCCTGCCCATGAGTATTTCGACCGAAGTCGCACGGCGGCGCACCTTTGCCATTATTTCCCACCCCGACGCCGGCAAGACCACGCTGACCGAAAAGCTTCTGCTATTTGCCGGAGCCATCCAGATCGCCGGCAGCGTCAAGGCGCGCAAAGCCAGCCGCCATGCATCGTCGGACTGGATGGAAATCGAGAAGCAGCGCGGCATTTCCGTGGCCTCGTCAGTCATGCAGATGGAATACCGCGACTGTGTCATCAACCTGCTCGACACACCAGGCCACCAGGACTTCTCGGAAGACACCTACCGGGTGCTGACTGCGGTCGATGCCGCGCTGATGGTGCTGGACGCCGCCAATGGGGTCGAGCCGCAAACCATCCGGCTGCTCCAGGTGTGCCGGGCGCGCAATACGCCCATCATCACCTTCGTCAACAAACTCGACCGCGAGGTGCAGGAACCGCTGGATCTACTGTCCGAAATCGAGTCCCACCTGGGCATGGACGCCGTTCCGCTTTCCTGGCCCGTGGGCATGGGCCGGCATTTCGGCGGCGTGTTCGACCTGCGCCGCGACCGCATGCGGGTGTTCAGCGCCGGACAAGAACGACGCAGCAACGAAGATGACATCATCGAAGGCATCGCCAACCCGCAGATTGCGGATCGCTTTGGCGACGCTTACATCAAGGCGGCCGAAGAGGTCGAGCTGATCCAGGAAGCCACCCCCGACTTCGATGCCGAGGCCTTCCTGCAAGCACGCCAGACACCGGTGTTTTTCGGCTCGGCCATCAACAATTTTGGCGTTCAGGAGGTCCTGGACGCCCTGGTGGATTTCGCGCCGCGTCCAGGCCCGCGCCACGCCCTGGAACGGGAAGTCCACCCCGACGAACCCAAGTTCAGTGGCGTGGTGTTCAAGGTCCAGGCCAATATGGACCCTGCCCATCGCGACCGCGTTGCCTTCATCCGGGTCAGCTCCGGGAAATTCCAGCGTGGCATGCGTTTGAAAGTGTCGCGCACCGGCAAGGAAATCCGCCCCAACAACGTCGTTTCCTTTCTATCCCAGCGACGGGAACTGGTTGAAGAGGCCTACGCGGGCGACGTCATCGGCATCCCCAATCACGGCGTGCTGCACCTGGGCGACGTCCTGACTGAAGGGGAAACCTTGCAGTTCACCGGGTTGCCCTTCTTTGCACCCGAGCTATTCCAGGCAGTCGAAGTGAAGGATCCTTTGCGCATCAAGCAATTACGCATCGGCCTGACCCAACTGGGCGAAGAAGGAGCCATCCAGGTCTTCCGCCCGGAAGCGGCCGGCGGAGCATTGCTATTGGGAGCCGTCGGGCAATTGCAGTTTGAGGTCGTCGCCCATCGCCTGAAAACCGAATACGGGGTTGACGCCCGGATGATGCCTTCGCGCTACACCATGGCGCGCTGGTTCACGGCTGAAGACCCAAAGGTTTTGCGCAAATTCATGGATGCGAATGCCGCGCACATCGCCTATGATGTCGTCGATGCCGTCGCATTCCTGGCCACCTCCCAAGCGCAATTGCGCGTCGTACAAGAGCTCTATCCCGGAATCGAGTTCCATGCCATGCGTGAACATGCGGGCAAGGTATTCGGCGCTAAAGCTTGAAACCGCAATCGCCGCCCCAGGGCTTTGGGGCGGCGATTACTTTCCGTAATACGCGTACACTTTCTGACGGAAGCGGAAGCACTATACTGGTTTGCACTTCCATAGCAAGGACCAAACCCTAATGTCTTGGCGTTTTATTTTTGCATTCTTGATCGTGATTTTCGGCGCCTCCGCCTGGGCGGGGCTGCGACTGGGCGACTGGCTTGTCGCTCATGGGCCGGCCATCACGGTCACTCCCGAGATGGCGCAGATAGCCGCTGTGCCCGTCCTTGACGCCGATGGCAACCCCTATGTGGCCCGCCCCCCGCAGCCCCTGATCGACGGCCGGCTCGGGCTGCAACAACCCATTGAGCAGATCGCTTGGGAAATTCCCGAGCAATCGCTGGACGAAACCAAAGCCAATAATGTCATCGCCGTGTCCACCACCTCGATTACCATGGTGGAAGCGCAGCAAATTGCCGCTGGAGCCGGAAGCAAACTATCGGGCATAGCCGACGTGGGCAATCTATTGTCGCCCTCCGACCCCGCCGCGCAGCAACCGCTGCAACCTGTGGAAATAACCGGTGAACCCTTTGCGCCCGTCGTAACGGCAGCGCCGGTGGGCAGTGGCAGCAGCAACAACACATCGTGGCAAGCCAGCTTGCGCCAAGACTTGCAGGCCTGCAACGCCGAAAGCTTCTTCGACCGGCCCAGTTGCGCCTGGGCGGCGCGTAATAAATACTGCACGCCAAACAGTGGATGGGGGCGTGTCGAAGACTGCCCGTCGAAATTCTGATTTAATCGGCGTCCATCTGCGATTGCAGGTAATTTTGCAGACCAACCTTGTCGACCAGTTCGATTTGGGTTTCCAGCCAGTCGATGTGTTCCTCGGTATCGTCCAGAATGTCCTGGAACAAGTCGCGTGAGACATAATCGCGCACCGATTCACAGTAGGCCATGGCTTCCTTGACGGTCGCCTGCGCACCCGTCTCCAGTTTCAGATCGCAGCTTAGGATCTCGGGCACATCTTCACCGATCAGCAACTTGTGCAGATCTTGCAGGTTCGGCAGCCCGTCGAGCATCAGAATCCGTTCGATCAAACGATCAGCGTGCTTCATTTCGCCGATGGACTCGTCGTACTCGTGCTTGCCCAGCTTATTAAGCCCCCAATGATTCAAAATGCGGGCGTGAAGAAAATACTGGTTGATCGCCGTAAGCTCATTCTTCAACTGCTTGTTCAAATGCTGGATGACTGTGGGATCGCCCTTCATCATTGTTCTCCTGGAATAGTTAACGCCGCCGTCCAGGGTATGGACGCTGTAGCAGAGACTTGCTCACCCAGTAGGCTAGCATGAGCCGGCTATTATTTCAGCACGCACTTGCCACGCCAAACGTCTCGAAAGGCGCATAAACACTAGTGTTCTTGCAAATGGGAATGAGTCCGCTTGCCGCACGCACTTAGCGATGGAGCACGCATGCGCTAAGCTGTCGAGCATCGACATGACTGAATAGCGTAAGAAACAAGAGAAATTTCAGGGTTTTTTTGACTAGAAAACCATCGGAAGGCGCCAACCCGAAGCCGCTGCTATTTTGTAATAAATTGTACAGAGACTAAAAAGGAAGCTTACGCGCGCCGCACCAGCACTTCCGTAAAAGTGGCAACACCCACAACCAAGGCGTCGTTGGCGGCTTCTTCAACCAGCGTGCCCACCACCGGCGCCGGCAGGCTATCGGCATAACGCCCTCCGGGAAGGTACTCGGCGGCTGTCTCCGCGCAGCAACCGCAGCAGGCGGCCACACCTAATTGCCCTTGCAGGTCGGACATCGATTGAGCGCCTGCCGCCACAGCGGATTGAACTTGGCGCTCAGTGATAGCGTTGCAGATACAAATGAACATAAGAATGGTTCTCAAGCGGGTATGAGAACCATTATCAACCACGTTTTTAAAAAAAGCAATACAAATCAAACTTCTTGTGCGAGCAGCGCCTTGGCTTTGCGTAACGCCGCCGACTCAATTCCCGCCGCTTCCCGGTATTTAGCCACCGTGCGCCGTGCGATCACCACCCCTCGCTCGCCCAGCTTAACGGCCAATTGGCTGTCGGACAAAGGCTTGACAGCCGTTTCGGCCGCCACCAGATCCTGAATGAGCGCTTTCACAGCTGTTGCCGAAGCCATCTCGCCTTGATCGGTGTCGAGCCCTGAGCCAAAGAAATACTTCAACTCGAAAAGCCCCCAGGGCGTCTGGGCATACTTGAACCGGGTGGCGCGCGAGACAGTGGATTCATGCATCCCCAGTTCGTCGGCAATCTCCCGAAGGTTCAACGGCCGCATGGCCTGAACCCCTGTGTGAAAGAAATCCTGCTGATGCGCAACCACCGCCTGCGCCACCCGCAGAATGGTTTCAAAGCGTTGATTCACACTTTTCAGGGTGCCATGTGCCTCGCGAATCTTCTGCTGAAGTGAGGCGGCCCCCTGCGCTACGGGCTGTTCGTTTACCCCTTGCTCCCGAATGGCCTGCTCGTAGGCTGAATTGACCCTTAGTCGCGGCATGGCCGCTGGGTTCAACTGCGCCTCCCATTGCTCCTTGCGCTTGCGCACAATAATTTCTGGAATGACATGATCGGCCAGCGCGCCGGTGAGCTCACGGCCCGGCTTGGGTTCCAGGGCAAGCAGCACTTGATGAGCTTCTCGCAAAACCCCTGGCGAACAGGCAAGCCGCTCGCGCAAACGCGCCAAATTGCCTGAAGCCAGCAAAGCCAGATGATTTTGCGCCAAGTCGCGTGCGCAGGCCAGGACCTCAGGCCGCAGCGCTCCTTGCCGGCGTTGCAATTGAATCAAGAGACATTCGCTGAGCGAACGCGCACCCACCCCGGGCGGATCAAACGATTGCAGCAAGCTTAGGGCCGTGGCCAGTTCATCGGGATCGACACCCAGGCCATCGGGCAGGCACTCGGCGATTTCCGCCAGATCCCCAACCAGATAGCCATTGTCATCAAGCTCGCCAATCAAGAGCTCGACAAAAGCTTGGTCACGCCGACTCAGGCGGGTAACACGCAACTGGGCCAGCAGATGGTCCTGAAGCGTTTCAGCCTGGCTGGTCTCGGGCCGCGCCGCCCCGTCGTCGCCCTGGACTCGCGGTCGGTTGGCTATCGACAACAGTAAGCGCGAATCCTCACGTTCGTCATCTGCCTCGGGTTCCAAGCGCTGAATATCAATGTCATACTCTTCCTCACGCTCAAGCAAGGGATTTTCAAGCAGGGCATCGGCCACTTCCTGCTCGAAGTCCTGCGCCGACGCCTGCAGAAACCGTAGGGCTTGTTGCAGTTGGGGCGTCAGTGCCAGTTGTTGATGTTGACGCAGCTCGATAGATTGACGCGATTGCATAGGTACAATAATTTTGATGAAACCAAACTCGACGCCTACTTCCCCCGCCCAGGATCGCGCCGCACTGCGCAATACCCTGTTAAAGCTTACCGCCGGCCAGAAAATTCTGTGTACGGTCGTCGTGGCCGTCGTGGCGCTGGTCTGGTACGACCTGCTGAACCGCGTGCTGGCCTACGGCGACGGCATGGATTACGCCGGACTTGGCGCCTTGGGCGCCCAGGCCGTCAGCTTTTTGCAGCGCTACAACTCATTTTTCTGGTGGGCGCTCATCGTCTTGTGCACCCTCATTATCGCGTATTTCCTCTATGGCTTCGTGAAGTCCAGCCAACAACGCGTGCGGGCCCGAATCGTCAGCGACGACGTTTTTTCCGATCTGGTCGGCCAACTGTCTGAGCCCGGGCGTGAAGTGCTACGCTGGGTCTGGAATGACCGTCGTCATCCGGTAACCGTTGGGGATCTGCAACAAACCGCCATCGAACTGCGCCATGGGCGCGCCGGCAAAATCCAGCTTTCGCGGCGTCATTCAAGCATTTTGGGCGACTAGGCCCGCGTCGCGCAGGTCGCGTCGATCTTGCGCACTGCGCAAAAATATGTTTGACTACGTTTATGAGATCCAACAATTCCACCTTCGCTAACGCTTCGGGCAACTACGTTGCCGGCTATGCGCTGGATCTCGATTCCGCAGCCTTTCTTACCTCGCCTGCACTATCGCTGCTGCTACCGACCGGTTGCCGGACCTAGCGTCTGTGGCAGTTCGGCAGCCAATTCGCCACGTAAGAACCCTTTTAGTTATCAGAGAGTTACAATCTAGTTCCCTAGCATTGCCATTGCCGCCGAACCTAACGGCCGCACACTGATAACGCGTTTGAAGCAAGAATTCCAGCAAAACAGGTGCATTATGCTTTCCACACCATCCGACAAATACCGTCCGTTTGTTCCCTTTGCGCGCGACTACGCCGAGCGCACCTGGCCCAGCAAACGCATCACCCATCCACCCATCTGGATGAGCACTGACTTGCGCGACGGCAATCAGTCGCTTATCGAACCCATGAGCGTCGAGCGCAAGCTCCGCTTTTTCGAACAGCTTATCAAGATCGGTTTCAAGGAAATCGAAGTCGGTTTCCCGTCCGCCTCGCAAACCGACTTCGATTTCGTACGCAAGCTGGTCGACGAAAGCCGTATCCCCGACGACGTCACCATTATCGTGCTTACACAGTCGCGCGAAGACTTGATCAGCCGCACCGTTGAAGCCGCTGCCGGCGCCAAGAACGCCATCGTTCACTTGTATAACGCCTGCGCGCCCGCCTTCCGCAAGATCGTCTTCAACATGACGAAAGACGAAGTACGGCAATTGGCGGTCACCGGCACGCAGTGGGTGAAAAAGCACACATCCGCCCACCCCGAAACCTATTGGCGCTTCGAGTACTCGCCCGAGGTATTCAGCACCACCGAACCCGAGTTCGCTCTTGAAGTCTGCAACGCAGTCACCGAAGCCTGGCAGCCCACAGAAGAATCCAAGATCATCTTCAACTTGCCCGCCACCATCGAAGCCACGACACCCAATTTGTACGCAGACCAGATCGAGTGGATGCACAAACACCTGAACCGGCGCGACCAGATCGTACTGAGCGTTCACCCCCATAACGACCGGGGCACCGCCGTAGCCGCCGCCGAATTCGCCGTCATGGCCGGCGCCGACCGTATCGAAGGCTGCCTCTTCGGCAACGGCGAACGCACCGGCAACGTAGACTTGGTCACCCTCGCGCTTAACTTGTATACCCAAGGCATCCACCCGGGTCTCGACTTCTCCGACATCGACGAAGTCCGCCGCTGTGTCGAGTACTGCAACCAGTTGCCCGTACATCCGCGCCACCCCTACGCCGGCGACCTTGTCTTTACCGCTTTCTCCGGCTCGCACCAGGACGCCATCAAGAAAGGCCTCGCCCAACAGCAGCCCGATACCTTGTGGGAAGTACCCTACTTGCCCATCGACCCTGCCGACCTTGGCCGCAACTACGACGCCGTCATCCGCGTCAATAGCCAGTCGGGCAAAGGCGGGGTTTCGTACTTGCTTGAACAAGAGCACGGCTTGGCATTGCCACGCCGCCTGCAAATTGAATTCAGCCGGGCCATCCAGCGGGTCACCGACGAAACCGGCGCCGAAGTCACGGCCGACGCTGTCTACGATCTGTTCAGCAAGGAATACCTGGAATTGGCGCAACCCTGGAAGCTCGTTCGCCACCGCATCACCGGCACTCCCGATGGTCAAAGCGGCCGGCAGTTCTCGATTGAAGTCGAACTGGCCCACAAGGGGGAAAAGCGGCAACTTACCGGCCAGGGCGACGGGGCCATCTCGGCCTTTGTCAATGCCTTGGATCTGGACGTTCGCATCATGGACTACCACGAGCATGCCATTGGCACCGGAACGGATACCAAGGCGGCGTCCTACGTAGAGTTACGAGTTGGGGAGTCGTCCACCGGTTTCGGCGTGGGCATCCATGCCGATATCGTGACGGCGTCTTTCCTTGCGATTCTTAGCGCTGTAAACCGCCACGCGGTTGCCCAGGCAGCCGAGGCCATCGCGGCCTGATCGGTCGGGTCTAAATCTGTGATGGTTTAGACCTGCAGTATCTTGGGGGGCCATCGCTTTGCGAGGTGGTATGTGTGGGGCGGCACGGCATGCTTTTTCCGCGCCTCCCACGCAGGAACGGGCGACCTAAGAACTCGCCCTCGCCGCTACGCGGCTCGGAACTCGACAGCTTAGGTCGACACCCCCCGTTCCCACTCGTCGGCGCGGCGCATGCCTTACACCGCCCCACACATACCACCTCGCAAAACGATTCGTGCAAGGGTTGCAGGGGCCGGGTTAGGTCATTCCCACCAAGGCAACTTTAGAAATACGACGAGTTCGGCAGCTCAAACACAGTTGTGCGGGGTGGGGATTCGCCGATTGGCGTAAGGCGTGCGCCGTGACCAGGAAGGGCGGACGGGGGCTTTCGGCCCAAGCTGTTTGAGCCACGAGTCGCCAACGGCGGCGAGGGCGAGTTCTTGGGCCGCCCGACCGCACGACGCAGGCGCGGAAGAAGCACGCCGTGCCAACCGGCGAATCCCCGCCCCGCACAACGGCCTTAAGCACCCAAGCCTAGCCGCCAAGAACGAAAAACATCACCAAACCGGCGCAGGCTCCCAGGTGACATCCGCCTGATGTTCCCGCGCCAGGCGCAGCATGGCCAATAACGGAAACGCCCGCTGCTTGAACGAAACCGGCCGCGAAATGGGATGCTCTTTCGCATCGTTATCATCATCGCTTTCGGAGAACTCAGCCTCGTGGTTGCCCTCGATCGCCTGCTCGATACCAGCAATCGCCTCGGCCAATTGATCACGCGTAATAACACCACGTTCGGGAAGAGTGTCTGTGTAGGGCTTGCCGGCGGCACGCAAAATGGGCAAAGCATGCTCGGCGAACATCAAGACTTCGGCGGCCGGCTTGGAATGAAAGAGAACTAACATTGCGGTTTCCCTCAGTAGACGAATTCATACACTACCTGAACTCTTTTCATCTGCCAAGCGGCATCATCAACGTTTCAAAAACAATCGGAAACGACCATGATACGCTGCTCCCGGACCGCCCTGATCCTTTGGACACTACTTAACCTGACCGCCTTGCAAACCTATGCCCAGGGCACCTGCAACCCGCCCCTTACCGGACAGCCCTGCGGCTACGGAGGCATCGCCACCCAAGGCGCACTGGAGCCCAGCCTGAACCTCGGCGCAGGCAACCCCATCAACCTGGCCACCGGCAACAAGCACCAGCATGACATCGACCTTCCCGCAACCAGCGCCGCCCCCCTGCTGGAATTAAGCCGCCACTATAACGCCATGGACAGACGCCGGTCCGCCTTCGGATACGGCTGGGTTTCCTCCTACGACACCCGCCTGCACCCCATCGGCTCCACCCTCCAGATTGTGCAAGCCGATGGCAGCCGCATTATCTTCCGGCGCGACCCCGCAGACACACGAAATACAACGCCCACCGCCAACGGCGTTCTCATACACGAAGACACCGGGTGGCTCTGGCGCTGGCCCAATGGTCAGGAGCTGCGCTTCGACCCCCAGGGTCGCCTGGCCGGCATCCACAGTGCCCAGACCGGCGCCGTGACCATCCAACGCCATGAAACCGGCAAGCTACAAGGCCAGATCGACCGCATCCACACCAACAACGCCCCACCTCTGCATTTTTCCTACCAAATCATCAACTCACAGCCCTACGTCCGGCACATCGATACCCACGCCGGACGCTTCCAGTATTACTACGAATCCATTCCCGCGCCGGCCAGCCCCGCCCAGCCGGCACCGACAACGGCAAACTCCAAACGCAACCTTTCCCTCCCTAGCAACGCCTTACGCCTGACCGCCGTCACCCGACCCGATGGCATGCAACGACGTTACCTTTACGAAGAAACCCACCAGTCAGGCAACCCCTATCACCTGACCGGCATAGAGCTGCACACGGCGGATAAAACCCAAACCGTGCGAACCGGCAGTTGGTCTTACAACGCCGAAGGCAAGGTCAGCGCCTTCCACATCGGCCCACGACGCCCCGAAACGCATTATCAAGTGCACTACATACGCGCCGCCGCGCCGGAACAACGCGGCGTCACGGAAATCCATAACGCACAAGGCCTGGTGACCCGCGTCGAGATCGGTCTGCAGGCGGGCCGTCATGCGGTGCTGAAGGTCCAGGGCCAACCCTGCCCCGGCTGCGCCCCACCCGGCAGCCAAGCCAGTTACGATACGACAACCGGCCGCCTGGCCACCATGAACGGCCACCGCCTGCAACGCCACCCCAACGGCGCCCTGAAACGCCTGACGCCCGCACCCGGCCACGGCTGGCCAGGGCTTAGCCTGCATTACAACCCGCAAGGCCTGCGCACTGGCTGGGAAACATCACTGACCGGCCTGGAAACCACCCGCTACACGCCCCACGGCCGGCTCGCGCAACGCCGCTTTGCCAATAACGACGAATGGCATTACGAATACGACGCCGTCGGCAGGCCTATACGGCTTATCGCAGCCAACCGCAAAAGCAGCCAAACCACCCGGCTGCACTGGAAAAACACACTTCTTACAGGCATTGCCCACCCTTACGAATCCGAAGTGCGCACCTACGACGCGCTCGAGCGGCTCGAACGGCGTACGATCGAACGCCCCGCCGCACCCGGATGGCCTGCAATCCGCTATACGGAAAAATTCGAGTACGACGGACAGCACCGCTTGGTCCGGCACCACCTACCGGAAGGCGGTGTGCTGCACTACCGCTGGGGAAGCGGCCACCGCCTTCTGGCCATCCACTGGGAGAACGCGCAGGGAAACCGGCAGCCGGTCATCAACAGCATCCCCAACCTGCCCGGCTACCGCTACGGCAACGGCCTGTGGCTACGCACCGTATCCACACAGGGCCGAACCAATCTGTTGGCCGTACACGACGGCACAACGCCTCTTTGGGAACACTGGCAAGCGCCTGACGCCCAGCACCGGGTGGAACAAGAAACGCATCATTTGCCCAAAGCCGGCCATCGCGAAACCTGGCGCTACGCCTACGACCCGCATTCCCGCCTAAGCGTGGAAGAACAACTTGTCTCACACGCCGAGCCCGAGCCCTCTTCGACACGAAGCGTATGGCGGCATGACTTAACGGCGCCACATCGCCCGACGGCTTCATCGTCGATGCGGCGCGCGTGGCGGCACGACGGCTCATTGGTTGCCACACGCATCGCAGACCGCACACACCGGCCCGCCGTGCAGCGCGACGCAAGCGGTCTGCCCATCGCCGTGTCCGGGCGAAGCCTGCATTACGGGCCCAACCGCCGACTGACCGCCGTAAGCCAGACCGACGCCAACGGCGCCACAGTCATCAACGACCACTATCGCCACAATGCCTTCGGCCACCGTATCGCCGTCCAGACCACCGAAGATCATTATCAGTTCTTCTACCTTGGGAACCGGTTGGTGGCTGAAAGCCGCGTGGCTCTTAACCCAGCCCCCGATGTAAAAACACAGGCCTCCTTGGACGCCGAACCCGCCAGGGCGAAGTACCCACCTACCACCCAGAAAACACCGCGCCTCGTCACCCGGCGCTACATCCATGCCCATCATGTGCCCGTCGGATTGATCGACTACACCGATGAGCATCCGCAAGGCATTCTGTACGCGGTTCATGCCGACTTGATCGGCGCTCCCCGGCTCGTTACCGACGCCGGCAGGAGCATCCGGTGGCTGGGCAGCTATTCCCCAACCGGCCAAGCCGTGCGGGTCGCGGGCGACTTGACGCTTAATCTGCGGCTGCCCGGCCAGTTTCACGACGACAGCACAGGCTGGCACGACAACCTGTTGCGCACCTACCTGCCCCAATGGGGTCATTACCTCGAGCCCGATCCGCTTGGTCCGTTGCCTGGCAGCCAGGCGCTAGGGTACGCCGGACAACAACCTCGTCAATACATCGACCCCAACGGCTTGCTGCTATTTGCCTTTGACGGCACCCGCAACAGCGCCGAAACCCAAAGCAACGTCTGGAAACTCAGCCAGCGCTATCTGGACGGCCCCGTGTTCTACCACCCAGGTCCGGGCAACCCCTATCACCTCGACTGGGATGCGGTGACCGCCCATACCGCGCCGGACATCCTGGACACTCAATGGCAGTCCCTCCTGGATGCGCTGGCTGCCGCCCCCAGCGCGGCCCTGGACGATACGGTGCCTATCGACATCATTGGTTTTTCGCGCGGGGCCGCCCTGGCACGGCATTTTGGCAACCAGGTCAACCTGCACACTACCAATGGGCGATTTTCATTCAACGACCCCATGCGCGGGCTCGTGACGGCCTGCGTCGACCTGCGCTTCATGGGCCTGTTCGACACCGTGGCGCAATTCGGGCTGGCCGGCGCGCAGAACACCCACTACGACCTGACCATCGCAGGGGCCTGGGGTTGGGTGGCGCACGCGGTCGCCTTGCATGAACGACGCTGGCTGTTTCCCTTGAGCTCGGTCGCCGACAGCGCCGTGCCCAATATCGTCGAAGCGCCTTTCATTGGCGCACACACGGATATCGGCGGCGGGGTCGCCTACAGCGAAGTTCAGCACAACAACACGCGCGGCGACTTGTCCGACGTCACGCTCAACTGGATGATCTGGCAGGCGCGCGCCGCATCGCTGCAGTTCGGTACGAGCAACCCGGAACAGGCAGAAGTATCGCAGCCGATACTGCACGATGACCGTTCATCGCTGGCTCGCACGATACAGAACGGCGATCGCCGCATCGACGACGCCGACGGCTCCAAGCAGCATGATTACCAGGACGACCATGAACGATTGGGCCGCCGGCAAAGGGACATCACCGAAACCCTGATAGCCCGCTACGACAACTGGCGACAAACATCTTCTCGCGCCGTCGGGCACGTAAATCTGGATGGTTATGCGCAATGGCTGCACGACGAGCTTGGCTGGCAGGCCGCACCGCCATAAAGTACGGGCATCGCCGGCCGGCCTATTGCTTGGCCGCGCCCGCCGCACGGCGCATGGCAAGGGAATTCACGCTATCATTTGTGTTTCCCGCCCGCGGGAACTGAATCCTCTTCTACCTATCTAATCTCTATGCTTTCCGGGCAACAAGAACAGTTAATTTCGCTAATTCAAACGGCGGTCGCACACATTGCGCCCGAGGCCGCTCCGTCCATCCTGCTCGAGCGCCCCAAAGTCGCCAGCCATGGCGACATCGCCACCAACGTTGCCATGCAGCTGGCCCGTCCGCTCAAGCGGAATCCGCGCGAGCTGGCTCAAGGCATCGTCGATGCCTTGATGGCTCACGATGGCGCTCGGGCCCTGATCGCCTCGGCGGAAATCGCGGGGCCCGGCTTCATCAATCTACGTCTTACCGCCGCCGCACACCAAGCCGTGCTGCAAGCCATTTGGGCCGAAGGCCCCAGCTTCGGCATCCGCGCCCCCAATCACGAGAAAGTGCTGGTCGAGTTTGTTTCAGCCAACCCCACCGGCCCCCTGCATGTCGGACACGCGCGCCAGGCCGCCTTGGGCGACTCGCTGTGCCGCCTGTTCAGCGCCCAGGGTTACGACGTTACTCGCGAGTTCTACTACAACGACGCAGGCAACCAGATCGACAACCTGGCCACCAGTGTTCAAGCGCGCGCACGCGGAATCGACCCTACGGCGGCGGAATTTCCAGCCGATGGCTACAAAGGCGACTACATCGTTGATATCGCACGCGACTTCCTGACCAAAGCCACAGTTCAAGCCAGCGACGGCAACTCCGTCACCGCCAGCGGCAACGTCGACCACCTGGACGATATCCGTCTTTTCGCGGTCGCCTACCTGCGCCGCGAACAGGACCTGGACCTCCAGGCGTTTGGCCTGAAGTTCGACAACTTCTACCTGGAAAGCTCGCTCTACACCAGTGGGCGGGTCGAAGCCACGGTACAGGAACTGGTCAAGGCCGGCCATACCTACGAGGAAGGCGGCGCACTTTGGCTGCGCACCACCGAGCTGGGCACAGGCGACGACAAAGACCGCGTCATGCGCAAGTCCGAAGGCGGCTACACCTACTTCGTTCCCGACGTGGCCTACCATGTCGCCAAATGGGAACGCGGCTTTCATCGGGCCATCAATATCCAGGGCAGCGACCACCACGGCACCATTGCCCGCGTACGTGCGGGCCTGCAAGGCCTGAACCTGGGGATTCCCAAAGACTTCCCCGCCTACATCTTGCACAAGATGGTCAAAGTGGTGCGCGACGGTGCAGAAGTCAAGATATCGAAGCGCGCCGGCAGCTACGTCACCATGCGCGACCTGATCGACTGGGTCGGCCAGGACGCCGTGCGCTTCTTCCTGATCCAGCGGCGCGCCGACTCCGAATTTGTCTTCGACATCGACCTGGCCTTGTCCAAAAGCGAGGAAAACCCGGTTTACTACATACAGTACGCGCACGCGCGCATCTGTTCGATGCTCACGCAGTCGGGGCTGGGTGAACAGCTTGGCGCCGCCGATGTCAGCCTGCTGACCGCGCC
Source organism: Pusillimonas sp. (assembly GCA_044464765.1). Lineage (GTDB taxonomy): Bacteria > Pseudomonadota > Gammaproteobacteria > Burkholderiales > Burkholderiaceae_B > JBIQKZ01. The sequence continues at coordinate 152,004 of JBIQKZ010000005.1, read as the reverse complement.
CACCGAATTCGCCCTAATGCAGCGCCTGGCCGAGTTCCCCAATACAATCGCCTTGGCGACACAAGAGCTCGCGCCGCACCATGTAGCGTTCTGGCTGCGCGACTGCGCCGCCGACTTCCACGCCTGGTATAACGCCGAGCGCGCGCTGGTCGACGACCAAGCCCTTAAAATGGCCCGCTTGCGCCTCGCCCACGCCACCCGCCAGGTGCTGGCCGGCGGCCTTCAATTGCTTGGGGTTTCCGCCCCCGAAAGGATGTAAACCCGCATGGCACGAAACAGCCGCAAAACAGCCAGCAAGCGAACCTCGGGGGGCACCATGTACGGCCTGCTGGTCGGGCTGACTCTGGGCGTGGCCGCTGCCGCCGCCGTAGCGTATCTGGTCACCCAGGTTCCGATGCCGTTTGCCGACAAAGCCTCCCGCGACCCAGCCCAAACACTATTGCCGGCAGTGCGCGACGCCCCCGATCCAAATATCGGTCTTTACGGGAAAAACGCCCCTGCAGGCACCGTTCCCACCGGGCCCACCGCCACGCCCCCAATTGGTCTCCCGGGTTCGCCTCCAGCTTCCCAGCCCACCTCGCCCTCGATGTCCGATGACATTGGCGCCTTGCTGGCCACCTTGGGATCGCCGGCGGACAAGCCTGCAGCCGTGCCCGGCACGCAAAAGCCTGAACCGCAAGCCAACTCGTCCGGGGCGGCCGCCACACCAGCGCCGCCACCCCAGGCAGCCGATGCATCCACCACGTATTATCTGCAAGCCGGTGCCTTCCGGTCCGAAAGCGATGCGGAAGGCGTCAAGGCGCAGATTCTTCTAATGGGGCTGCCCGTCCGGGTGGAAAAAGGCCAGTCCAACGGCTCGGTCATCCACCGCGTTCGGGTCGGACCTTTCAAAGGGCTGGACCCAATGAACCGCGCACGGATGCGTTTGGGCGAAGCCAAGATAGAATCCTCTGTGGTCAAGGCCGAATCCCGACCTTAGGCACGAATGGGCCAAGCGCACGACCACGGCCCGCCCACTGTTAACCTGTATTACTGCCGGAACCCATCATGACAAACATTACTCACCTGCTCACCCGCATCCTTGCACTTGCCACGCTAAGCGTTGCCACCTTGCTGGCGCCGGCCGCCCACGCTCAATCCGGGCAAAAACATACCACGATCAGCGTGCCCCAGCCGTCCGACGTCCCCGGCAAAATCCAGGTCCTGGAATTCTTCGCCTACAGCTGCCCCCATTGCGCCACCATGGAACCCATGGTCGAGGCCTGGGTCAAAACCCTGCCCGAGAACGTCGTTTTCGCCGGCGTGCCAGTGGCCTTCAACGCCAGCATGGCCGATCTGCAAAAGTTGTATTACACGCTTGACGCGCTGGACCGCCTGGACCTGCACCCCAAAGTCTTCGACGCCATCCACAAGCAACGTAAGCGCATTTACGACGCCAAGGCCATTACCGACTGGGCCGTCGAGCAAGGCATCGACCGTGCGCAGTTCGAAGCCGCCTTCAATTCTTTCGGCATCAATGCCAAAGTGGCGCGCGCCAACGAACTGGCCCAAAAGTACGAAATTGAAGGCACGCCCAGCCTGGCGGTCGATGGCAAGTACGTTACCTCGCCTTCGATGACAGGCAGCTACCAGGGAACCATCGACGAAGCCCAGAAGATCCTGGACGGCCTGACCAAGTCCTGAGGGTCAGCGCGCTAACGCGCCTGGTCCAGCGCCCTTTCCAGATCGGCAATCAGGTCGGCGGGCGCCTCCAGGCCGGCATGGAAGCGGATAACGGCGTTTGGTCTACGATCCCAATAGCCGTGCACATCCAGGGCGCTGTGCTCCACCAATTGCACCAGGCTTTCAAAACCACCCCACGAGAACCCTATGCCGAACAACGTCAGCGCGTCGACGAAGCGCCGCGCCTGGTCGTCGCTTAGAGTCAAAGCCACGGAGAACATGCCATTGGAACCGGTGCAATCGCGCTGCCACAGGGCATGCCCTGGATCATCGGCATAAGCGGGATGGAAAATTCGTGCGGTTTCGGGCCGTGAAGCAAAGAAGCTGCACAACTGCATGGCATGCTCGGCATGCTGGCGCAGGCGAATCGGCAACGTTCGCACGCCACGCAAGGCCAGCCAGGCGTCATCGGCGCTAATGGAATAGCCCATGCCATAGTGCGTTTCGTTCAATTTGCGAATAAGTGCTTCGTCGTTCGCCATGACGGCGCCCAGCATAAGATCGGAATGCCCCCCCACGTACTTCGTGCCCGCCACGATGGAGACATCGGCGCCGAGCTCCAGCGGACGATAGATATAGCCTGCGCCCCAGGTATTGTCGGTGGCCAGGACCAGGCCCCGATCGTGCGCCAACGCGGCCAAGGCGGGAATATCCAGCATCTCGAATAACAGGGATCCGGGCGACTCGATATAAATCAGGCGCGTCGCCGGCGTGATGTGCTGTTCGACCACGTCGGGCGTTGCCCGGCAATACGTCACCGTGATCCCCATGCGCCGCAACACCGTCTTGTCCAGATAGCGCACCGGCCCATACGCGCAGTCGGCCACCACGACGTGATCGCCGGCGTTCAGCAGCGCCAGGAAAGCCAAAGTAATAGCGCCCAGCCCCGACGAAGCAAGAAAACTGCGGCGGGCGCCCTCCAGGTCGCAAAACACCTGCTCCAGCGCGGCATGCGTGTCCATTCCGACACGGCCATAGGTGACCGACCGCTCGCCATTCAAGCGCCCCGCCGTAGCCCGGTCAAGGTCGTCCAGACTGGCGAAACGCACCGTGCTGGTGCGCATGGAAGGCAAAGCCACCGGAGCCGCGCCGGTTTTGGCATTAAACTCGGCAATGCCGGAATGCATGAGCCGTGTATCGGGATGCGAAGAAGTCGAGCGAGCCATGATGTCCTGGAAAATAGTTGTCGTTGGCAATTAAAGCAGAAAACCAAAACTACCATAGATTGAACCCATGCTCACTTTCGACGTCGCCCTGTCTTTTTTCGGCATCGCCGTGTTGCTGGCGCTGGCCCCGGGGCCGGACAACCTTTTCGTACTGGTGCAATCGGCGCTCTGGGGCAAGCGTTCCGGCATGTTCGTCGTTCTGGGCCTATGCACCGGCCTGATTGGCCACACAGTGGCAGTGGCGGTCGGGCTGGCCGCCGTATTGGCCGCCTCGCAAACCGCATTTACCGTCCTGAAGCTGGCGGGCGCCGCCTATCTGCTCTACCTTGCCTGGGGCGCTTTCCGGGCGCAGCCGACCACCAGCGAATCGTCCCCGCCTGTACCACGCCAGACGGCAGCCGCCCTTTTTCGGCGCGGCATCATCATGAACCTGACCAACCCGAAAGTCGCGCTGTTCTTCCTGGCCTTCCTGCCGCAGTTCACCTCGCCCGCGCGCGGTTCCGTGGTCTTGCAGACCATCAGCCTGGGCGCCTTGTTCATGCTGGCCGCCTTTGTCGTATTCAGCTGCATCGCCTTTTTTTCCGGAACCTTCGGCCAGCTCATGCAACGCTCCCCCTTGGCCCAACGCGTGCTGAACTGGGCCGCGGGTGTTATATTCGTAGGCTTGGCCTTGAAACTGGCGTTATCCAGCCGCTAGCAAATATTAAGCAAGCCACGACTTTCGCTCATGCGACGCCCACTACCAAGAAATCTTAGTCATAGCCGGGGGCAGAGCCCGCAAGGCCATTGAACGCGCCCTGCAATCTGGCTCGCCATTGCGCCACGGGATCATCGGGCTCCAGCAGTTGGAAGGGGCTTATGCAACGCGCCCATTGAAATGGACCAAATAATGCATAGTCGGCATACAGGGGACTGTCTCCGCCAAAATAGTCTTGTTGCAGCAGCGTTGTGCGAAGCGTCGCCAAACCATCCCGGAAGGCCTGTAGCCTCTCTTCCCGATCCGCCACCACTTCCTCGAGAGTTGACTTAAAACGCCGCTCGCGCGACTCCCGGAAGTACGCTTTATCTTGCTCATGCAGCTGGCGATAAACATCCAGAAGAACAAAACGTATGATCTGCCCTGACAGGGCGTCGGCCACGTTCGAATAAAACCGGCTCAGTGTCTTGCCGCTGACGCCACCGAACAGTGAAGGGCGATCAGGGAACGTTTCCTCGAGATAGTTGGCGATATCCCACGATTCGTGTAGCCATTTGCCATCGTGCACCAATACCGGCACTTTACCCTGCCCCGTCGGCGCAATCGCTTCTTTCTCGGTAAAACGCCACGCGACCGTTTCGACATCAAGCCCTTTATGAGCGAGCGCCATTCGTATGCGCCAGCAATAGGGACTGAAACGACGATCCGACTCGGCAGCAGCAAGATCAAACAGCTTGAGAGACATATCGCTTAACCTAATTCACATATAAAACCACGCACGAACCAAACTCTGGCAAGGCCATACATCCATGCCACTAGATGATACTAACGACGCTGGCGGCATGGGATGATTGTTGCGACCTAGAGCCAGAGCACGAACTTAAATCAGGACCTGAAAGAACGCTCCTCCAGCCATTCGCTGCATAACGTTACAGCTTCCTGCAACAGCGCCGGCTGGCCCACGAAGTAATGATTCGCGCCTTTGATCACCGACATCGTTTTATCCGAACTGGCCGCAGCATTGAAGATGCGGCCAGTATGTGGCTGCGGCACCGCATCATCCGCAGAATGCTCTATCGCCAGCAAAGGCACGCTGATATTGGCTGCACACTTTTCACCATGCGCGTTGGTGTCGTCGGGCGACCATTGCGACAGCCAGGATCTCAGCGTCGAAAAACGCGCCAGCCCGATAGGACCGTTATTCGCTGTTTCAGGCACACCCATGAAGCACGTGCCAATCGGACGGTCGTTAGGCTCAATTGATCCGTCAAGGAAGCGTGGCTCTGCAAGCGTTCGATGCGTCACGAAGCCCCGTTCCATTTCATTGCCATTCTTTCGCTTAAGCTCATCGAGTGTTTCTTTAACCCAAGCGGTACGGCGTTGAATGCGATCCACCTGAGCCGCGCGATATCGATCGAGAAACTCTGCACTAAACGGTGGCTTATTCGATGGGTGATAGATATCCAGTTCGATATCCCGGCGATCTGGATCATTTTCATCAATGACGCTTGGATCGATCCAGTCCGTCAACGTGACCGCGCGGGACACATGCGCCGCCTGGAAAATGAAGCCATCAGCGGGTATGAGGTTCGCGTCCACAATGTGGCACGGGTCGCCCGCCGGCGTATGTGTAATAGTTGGGCGCTCTGCCTGGGACTGATACATCAACGCTAAGGAACCGCCTCCCGACCATCCCACCATCACAACGTGCTCGTACCCCCACTTTTCCTTAGCATGTCGCACGTAAGCTCCGAGGTCAACAACCACGTTTTCCATGATCAGAGCACTGTCGTTTCGCGCGTAGCGGCTTGCCGCGCATAACACATGCATGCCGCTTGCAGCCATGGCTCGCGGCATAGGCAGCAACTGCAACGTGGTTGCCGGATGCATGTAGATCAGAAGCGTACGAGAGTTCACGCCTTTGGGCGTATAACGTATGCCTTCCAGGTGCACAGTTCCAAGTGAACCCGCAAACCCATACACAGATTTAAACGCCGCATTCTCGGCGAACTGTATATGCACCCACTCGGCCTGCACTTCATGGTTTTCCATACCCACAATGCTCATACTTAATCTCTCCAGTTGATAAAACAAATACTTCCCGATCCTAACCCTTTCAGGCCTGCACCCCTTTCGGCGCCATCCATTCCAGATACAATGACAGGCTGTGTCATCATCGTATGATCACGATTCCGGATGTGCCTAGTTTCGCACCCGAACACTCCTCTCTATCCACCGCTTGCACGAGTCAAGACTTTTTCGCTAAATACAAGCACATGCCCCGTACGAAACACATAAAAATGCTAGATTATCTGCCCTTCCTATTAGGGCAGGTTTATCTGCGCCGGCAGCGGCAGCTGGAAAAAACACTGTTGCCCCTTGGCGTGCGCGAACCCGAGTACAGAGTTCTTGTCGTGCTGGGCGACCGTAATGGATGCTCAGTCTCTCAGTTGGCGGAATGGACCGTCATCGATCGAACCACCCTAAGCCGAATACTGACGCCCATGGAGGATCGCGGCTTGTTACGTCGGCAACGAAGCCTTGATGACCTACGCAGCTTTAACGTATATCTAACCGATGCTGGCTCAGCCATGCTTCACCACGCTCAACCAACCGCATTAGCGGTTCTGCGACAACTCACCGAAGGCATTCCTAAAGAAGACGTCAACCATCTAAAACGTATTCTGCGTAACCTGGACGCCAATCTGGACACCGTCGAGAAGCCTGAACACCGTCGAGAAACTCAGAAATAGCAACAGGAACGGCGCGTCTAATGCATGGTCTGCACTAAATACAGTGACAACAGAGGGAAAGCGGAAAGCAGGAATAAACGAAGAAAGTCCACCAAAATGAATGGCGACACTCCCCGATAAATAGCTCCCAGGCTGATATCAGCCGCGACGGATTTAATCACAAAGACATTCATTCCAACGGGAGGGGTAATCATTCCCAAACAGACCGTCATGACAATAATGACGCCGAACCATACCGGATCAAAGCCAAGCCCCACGATCACGGGCGCAATGATAGGCACTGTCAACAGGATCACGGCAAGCTCGTCCATGACCGCCCCCAACACCAGATAACCCGCTAGCACGAGCGCGAGCACACCGTAGGGGCCCATGGGCAAAGTCACCAACAGGTCAACCAACATCTGCGTCGCCCCCGTGATGGTTAAAAAGTAACCGAACAGGTAAGCACCGATAACAATCACAAAGATCGCGGCGGTAATGCTCAGGGCGTTTGTCAGGGCCTCGTAAATTTTCTTGGGTGGCAACCTGCCCCTGAGAACACCTATGACGAGCGCCCCGGTCGCCCCAATTCCCGCCGCTTCGGTTGTGGTGCACAGGCCGCCATAGATCGCGCCCACCACCATTATGAAAAGCAGAACAGTCACCCAAACATCGCGCAGCGAGAGCCAACGCTGGCTCCATTTTTCTTTGTGCGCCTTCGGAAAAACCTGGGGACGAAACCACACAATCACCTGGATGGTGACGCAGTACAAGACAATGCCCAACAAGCCCGGCACAATGCCCGCGATAAACAGTTGGCCTATATCCGTATCCGTCAAAATTCCATAGATAATAAAAATAACAGACGGTGGAATCATAAGACCCAACGTTCCACCGGCAGCAATCACGCCCGCCGAAGTCCCCGGCTCATAGCCGGCTCGGCGCATCTCCGGCAGAGCGACGGAGCTCATCGTCGCCGCGGTTGCGACCGAGGATCCATTGATGGCGGCAAAGCCGCCGCACGCGGCCACGGTAGCCATCGCCAAACCGCCGGGAAGGTGGCCAAACCAGGCATGCGCCGCCCTGAACAATTCACGACTCATACCAGCGGCGGTAGTAAATGCGCCCATCAAGATAAACATGGGAATTACGCTAAGATTATTAGCCGTCACTTGCGTTAGAGATGACTGGCTAAGCAAGCGGATTGCCGCTTCGGGCGAAGTAACCGCCCCAAAGCCTAATATTCCAACCAGCGCCATGGCAAACCCTATGGGAACACGTACCGCCATCAGCACAAACAGTAAAACAAACCCGAACAAAGCAAGAATGGGACCATCCATCATGACTTTTCCTCTACGTCGGTCAAGGGATCAAGAAAGTTTCTTCTATAGATGCCCGCCACCGATAGAACAAAAGCAAGAACAATCCCGAAACAGGCTGTCGCAAAGAACGGCCATACGGTAAGGCCCAAATCGGTTGTTACTAGACCCGACTCTGCCGTTGAGTACACTCGCTGCATCAATGCCCAGCTAAGCAAGGCAAGAAACAGAACAACGATAAGATCGGCAAGAAGGTCCAAGCGGCGCCGCCCCTTGGACCCGAGCTTCACCCACAGAATATCGATGCAAATATGATTGCGCTGATGGGTGGTTATCGCGATCCCCCAAAAAATCATGATCCCCTGAAAGTAACTTACCAACAAGAACCAGTCCGGAATCTGCTTCAAGCCGGTATAACGGAATATCGCGGCAACAGTCGTCAACAAGGCCACCGCCAGCAACATCATTGCCGCGATCTTCTCGATATAAACAAGCACTTTTTTCAAAGGTTCACCCTTGAAGCTTTTGCCACATTTCTCGATCTCGCTCCGCAGTCCAGACAATGGGTGTGTCAATGCCGTTGATTTCATCAAACATACGGGACACAACAAACGGAATGCAATGCTCGTAAATTGGCCAATCCCCGAAAATGGGATCCATATGCTTACGTGCAGCCAAGTACGCGCCGTGCAGATCCGCACCGCATTCCATGGCGCCCTTCACAGATTCATAAAGCGACCGCAGAAAATGCTGGGTTGAATCAATTGCGCCGTTTATCTGCTCAGCTCCAATCAGTGCGGGCCCACGACCGGGAACCAGCGCAGCAGCGTTATAGGCACGCACTTTCTCGAGGGTATCCAGCCACTCAACAATGTGACCATCCCCGGCGTAGACAGCTGCTCCATTCTCGACGAGATCGCCCGCGAACAGCACGTTTTCGGAGGGCAGATACACGACCGTATCCCCTCGGGTATGCCCTCGTCCGATATGCTCAAGGCGCAGTTCGAGGTCTCCCAGCCATAGGGACATACGATCTTTGAACGTGATGGTGGGGTAAGTGAGCCCCGGAATAGACTCGACCCCGCGAAACAGTCTAGGGAAACGCCCGACCTCGGACGCAAAGTCCGCCTCGCCGCGCTCGTTAATCATGGAGAAGGTACCTTCTGAACAGATGATATGTTCGGCCCCATAGGCCGAGGCGCCAAGCGTTCTGACCGCATGATAGTGCGTCAGGATGACGTAACGGATTGGCTTGTCGGTAATCATCCTTACCTGTGCGATAAGATCTTGCGCCTCGATAGGGGTTGCCCGGGCATCAATCACAGCCACCGAATCGGGACCGATCACCACCCCGGACGTCGGATCGCTTTCCGCTTCGTAAGCATAGCCATGCTTGCTTAACTGCGTGAAGGTAATTTTCTTTTCCGTTAAATCGCCATGCGAAGCGAAAGGTTTGTTCATAACGACTCCTGATGTGTAGGGTATTGGTGTTCCCGCTTATAGGCCTTCCATTCTTGCAACATGGATTCGGCGCTCTGCCGCTTGCGTGTCAGCTCGCCCGGCGCATCGGTGCGTACAGTCATCTCTAGGCGGTGGCCATTGGGATCGAAAAAGTAAATTGACGTAATGAACCCGTGATCGGTAGGCCCAACGACGTCAATACCTTTCTCGGTCAACATCTTCTTGGCTGACTCAAGCACCGCGAGGCTTTCAACCTCAAGTGCAAGATGCTGTACCCATTCAGGCGTGTTGGGATCCCGCTGTGCCGGAGGAGACTCCGGCACTTCAAAGAATGCGATGTAGCTCCCATCTTCCATTTCGAAGAAGATATGCATGTACGGACACCGCTGCTTTATCGAAGGCACATACTCTGCGGTTACTGCCGCGGCATACGTCAAGCCCAGAACCTCTGTATAGAAGCGGACCGTTTCTTCCGCATCACGACATCGATAAGCAACATGGTGAAGTTTCTTCAGAATCATTGACCTACCTTTATCTAACACGCGGCACCTTAGTCGCCGGCGCTTTGCGCTTCAAGCCGGGATCTTAAGTCGCCAATCACAGCATCGGCATCCCGTCCTGTTTGGGAAACGCTCTGCTTCCAATCCGCCTCAAGCGGTGCAATCGCACCCTCCCAAGCGGAGCGTTCTGCATCGGTGAGTTTGTAAAGCGTGTGGCCTGAACGTGCCGCAAGCACATCGCGCCCTGCCAGCTCCCAATCGGACCAGCTTGTCGCCATAAGCTTTGCGGCCTCGCCATTGCAGTTTTCATCAATGGCTTTCTTCTGCTGTGGCGTCATACGGTCATATTTCTGCTTATTCATGACAATCGCAAAAGTCGTCACGTAGAACGACTCGTCCATATGGAACTTCAACGATTTATCAAGCCCGTAAAGCACGACGGAGTTCCATAAGAACGTCATCGCGTCTGCGGCCCCGCGCTCGATCACTTCACGCGCTTCGGCGGCGGAAACCTGAATATTATTGGCGCCTAATTGGTACATCAGCTTCGCCATAATCGCATTACCCGAGCGAATATTCATGCCTTTCACATCCTCCGGCAGGCCGATTCGTTTTTTCGCGTGGAACTGCCCAGGAGCGTGCGTGAGTACGAAACACGCCATCACCTCCTCCATTTCCTTCCCCTTGTACTGGTCGTACCAGTCATTGAGAGGCGCAGCCTGCTCTTTGGCGTTGCTGATCATAAACGGGAGCTCGGATGCGCCCAGCACCGGGAACCGCCCCGGCGAGTACCCGGGCGCAACAAATGCAACGTCGACAATGCCATCTCGCGCCATGTCGTAGTGATCTTTTGCCTGACCCAACTGCTGCGCGGGGAATACTTGCACCTTCAAGCTGTTATCAGACGCAGCCTCCACCGATTTGGCCCAGTCCACAATCGCTCCGTGGATCGGATGCGTTGTCGGCACCCAATGCGAGAATCTCAATTGCGTCGTTTGCGCCTGGGCAACGGTCAGGCAGCTTGCACTGATCAATCCCGCCGTGATGGCTCCCAGCGTTGCCTTCAAGTACGATTTCATAATGTCTCCTTGTTATGTTTATTGCCACGCTATTCCACAGTCAAAGCAGTAGCAGTTTCTTTAATAAGCAACTTCAGTTGATCGACCGAACCGATCTGGTTTGCAAACGTGAAAACCAGGGCTTGGCTAAGCAACTGGCTTTGCTCGTCGTTCAAGTTCTCATGAGCCGCCAGAAGCGCCTCATAAAATTCGTCAGGATCGTTAAGGCGCAGAGTAAAATCAGGCACGGGCACACTCCTCGGTATCAACTAACAAGCCGGCGCACGCCTTAAGCGCCAGAGCAAGAGCGCTGGCTGAACATTCCCGGCTACGCCAACCTACATAGGCATCGGGACGAATCAGGTAAACCATCAGGTCGCCGCTTCCGTACCGGAGCGCGACATCGCCGTAGTCATCAGAACCGAACTCGATCTCGCCTTCCAGACCGTCGATAACGCTCCCGTCGCAGACGACCAGAACCTCCAACCCTTGATCCAAAGCAATCTTCGCCGCGTCACGCGCCTTCTGCTTCACCTGGAAAGACGCAACGATCAGCACCTTGAAGTCAACACCAAACAGATCGATAAGCGAGACGGCCCGGCCATTGATAGAGAGACGGGCATCGACCGCCGCAGCGCCGGCCACAATGCCGCCCTTGAAAGACTCCGCGGCTTCGTCATAAACGCACGCAGGACTTGCCCGATATTGATTCGCTTCGGTCATGCGGCCACCGTTAACCAGCGCACGGGCAAACGGCAGCGAGCGGGCTAGTTGTTGAATAACCGTGCGCATGCGATATTCCTGCGAACTTCGAGGAGCAAGAAATCGCGATGTGCGCGTGGTAACCCGCACGTTCTCAAGGGCTGCTTCGCGACGCTCCAGGTTGTATGTTTCAAGTAAGGAGGCAGGGGCCTTGCCGCTGACCACCCGGGCCAGTTTCCACCCCAGGTTTTCGGCGTCCTGAATGCCGCTATTGCCGCCTCGCGCGCCGAAAGGCGACTTCAGATGCGCAGCATCGCCTGCAAACAATATGCGCTGGTGCTTCAAACTGTCCAACACATAGGTACGGTATGTCCAGGGACCGACCCACACCAGCTCAAACTCAATATCTTCGCGGTTGAGCCGATGGGTCAATACCTGCCTGACTGTTTCAGCGGCATGGTCTTTAATCGCTGCAATTTCGGCGTCTTCATATTTTCCGATCTGATAGTCAAGACGCCAAACGTTGTCCGCCATTGGATGAAACCAAATTGCCTTGCCATTGTTATCTTCAGATTCGATCCACACTACACGCAACGGCGGCAGCTGTTCCTTGAGTTCAAAATCAACAATCAGCCACGTATCGTCAAAGGTTCTCACCTCGGGCTCCAAACCCAGCGCTTGACGCGTGGCGCTCCAGGCGCCGTCGCATGCAACCACCCATTGCGCATGAACCTGGTAAGGGCCTTCGGGTGTTTCGACCTCAATCGACACCTGCTCATCGTCTTGATTTACATTGCAAACCTTGTTTTCCCAACGGATCTCTACGTTGGGAAACTGTGCAATGCGCTCAACCAAAAATTGTTCCAGGTAGTACTGCTGAAGGTTGACGAACGGCGGGTACTTCTCCGCCGCATTCTTGACCAACGAGTATTCATACAGACAGGTGTCATTCTGAAGAATCTGCGCTCTGCTCCAAGACACGCCTTTTGCTGCGACGCGATCGTAAATGCCTAACCGCTGGAAGAACTGCAGGGAACGCTGCGCATAGCTAACTCCTCTGGACGCCAAGCCACGCACGCCCACGGTATTGTCGTCGTCCAGCACGACCACGTGCAAACCCTGACGCCCCAACTCCAGAGCGGTGGTCAACCCAACCAGCCCGCCGCCAATCACCACCACCTCGTGAGTAACTTTCTCGCCACTGAGTTGTTCGTGTGACGAATGATAGCGATAGCGAGGGATTTCGTAGCCTTTCACCTCGTTGCCTCCACTCCAAATATATGTGTAATTGCACGTATATTTGCATAAATCATCGAATGGGTCAAGAAACTTCGAGCCTGCAAGGCTGCTCTAGTGGAAAATCCCTAGACAACCTGGCGGGCCATCGGAACAAGGGATTGAGAAGCGGGGGAGTGGGCCCTGTTGGGACCACTCTTGAAACTGGCGTTATCCAGCCGCTAGCCGGCGACAATTAGCCCAACCGCCAGCATCATGAGCACCATCGCCGCGACTTCGCGCCGCGTGGGGGCCTCCTTGAAGAGTCTTCGCGAGACGACATAGCTGAACACCATCTCCAGCAAGCCAAGGGTGCGAACATAGGTCACCGGCTTGAGCGCAAAGGCGGTCAACCAGCCTACCGATGCGGCGGCGCTGGTCAGCCCCACGATCAGCGACGGTCGCCACAGCTTAAAGACACGCAGCAATACGGTACGGTTACTCAGTCCCAGCCATCCTCCCAGGACGACTGCCTGCAATAACTGGATGGCCAGCACTGTAACGGCGGCATTGACGAAAAATGACGACGCATGCAGCGCATCAATAGCGCCACGGGCGGCCACACTGGCCAATGCCATGCAGGCGCCGCAGCCGGTGCCGTACAGGGCGGAACGCGAGAAAAGGCCGGTGATCAGCGCCCGAAAGGGATGCTTGCCGCCACTGGGTGTCAGAAGCAACAGCGCCAGCGTCCCAAAAGCAACCGCCAGCACGCCATATCCATCCAATGTATCGCCCAGCACGATCCAGGACAAAACCGCCAGCTGCACAACTTCCGTCTTCGCATACGCCACGCCCACAGCGAAGTTGCGCTCGACCATGGTCAGCAAGAGCAAGGCGGTGCCGACGATCTGGCTGACGCCCCCGATTGCGACCCACAGGATGAACTGACTGTTGATCGCCGGCAACGAAAGCGCAGCCATGTGCAGCGCCAGGACGAGCCACAACAACGAAAATGGAATGGCATACAGGAACCGTACGAGCGTGGCACCCAGCGTTCCCAGCCGCTCCAAAAGTTGCCGCTGCGCCGCGTTGCGTACTGTTTGAGCGAAGGCGGCAAAGATGGTAACGGGAATCCACAGCATTACCTGACTGCCCCACCTGTTTCAGTGTTAGCGCTGGCCGTCAAACAACCGTAAACCGCACGATGCCGTCCTGGCCCACACTACGGGTCAGCTTGCCCTGGTAGTACAGCGCATGCAGGTGGGCCAGAGCCTCGCCGATGGCGAAAGTCATTTGATGGGCGTCCAGCGTGCGCTTGAACATCACCGGCACGATATCAACGGCCGACGACGCCACGCGGCAGGTGGTCATGACTTCTTCCAGGCGCTCGGCATGATGCGCGTGCTGCTGGGCAACGCGCTCGTGCAAACCCTTGAACGGCCTGCCATGCGAGGGGAGCACCAGGGTGTCTTCAGGCAGCCCGTCGTAGCGCTTGAGCGATTTCAGGTACAACGGCAAGGGGTTGGCTTCCGGCTCGAAGTCGAACACACTGACATTGGTGGAAATGCGCGGCAGCACCATGTCGCCGGAGATCAGCACCTGCAAGGTTTCGCTATACAAGGATGCATGCTCGGGCGAATGCCCATAACCTACGATGACCCGCCAATCGCGCCCGCCGATATCGATCTGGTCGCCTTCCATGATGCGATGGAACCATGCGGGAACGTCGGGCACCAGGCTGGGGTAGTACTGCCGGCGGGAACGGATCTGACCGAGGATTTCGGGGTCGGTCAGGCCATGGCGCGCGAAATGCTCGACCGCCGACTGGCCGCTGATGCCCCCTGCCGCGTTGGCGTCCTGGGGCGGCCGGGACCACAGCCTTCCGGTCATGTATTCGGTCATGGTGATCCATAACGGCGCCTCGAAGCGCTCGCAGATCCAGTGGGCCAGGCCCAGATGGTCGGGGTGCATGTGGGTTGCAATGACCCGCAGCACCGGCAAGCCGTCAAGCGAATTCTCGAAGATCTGCTCCCACAGCGCCTTGACCTCGTCGCGCGCCACCCCGCAGTCGATCACGGTCCACCCCTGCCTGCCATCCAGCTCGTCGCGCAGCAGCCATAGGTTGATATGGTCCAACGCAAAAGGCAAGGGCATGCGAACCCAACGCACCCCGTCGGCCACCGACATGGTGGCGCCGAATTCCGGCAGGGCGTCGCCCCAGGGGTAAGTCAGTTTCTGTTCGTTGGGATTCATCAAAAAGTCTCCGTACATGACTACTATCTAGCGTAGTTTACGTTAGTGCGAGCCTTCACGTATTATGGACGGGCATGGCCTGAGGATGCCAATCGCCGCTCGGCCACATCCCGAAATTGTCACGGCCAGTCATGAAATTTTCGTCCGACCATACGCATATCCAGCCCCTAAGCCCGAAGCAGCTTTCCGCGCACGACGTGGTGGGCATGATTTTGCAAGGTTTCAACCGGCATTATTCGCTGTTCCGCTATAGCGCCCAGCGGGCCAAGGCGCTGTTCGAGTCGGGAAACTGGCGGGATATCCAGCAGCTATCGCGCGAACGGATTGAATACTACGACACGCGGGTGCGCGAATGCGTCGCCTCGCTTGACGCCGCCCTGAAGGGAAGCGAGGCCAGCCCGGCGAACGCCGGCCAGCATACGCGCCTTACCCCCGAGCAGATGGCGTTCTGGCAGGCTGCAAAAACCGCCTATGTCGGGCTTCTGACGGGGCATCGCCAGCCGGAGTGCGCGGAGACCTTCTTCAACTCGGTTTCGTGCCGGATTCTGCATCGCGACTATTTCCACAATGATTTCCTGTTTGTCCGGCCTGCCGTGGCCACCGATTACATCGACAGCCGCCTGCCCTCGTACCGGGTTTACTATCCAGCCCGCGACGGCCTGAAGGAATCCCTGCTGTCCATGGTGGCCGACTTTGGCCTGGCGGCGCCCTACACCGACCTGCCCGCCGATGCCCGTCTGCTGGCGCGCAAGGCGGTGGCCGAGCTGCGCCGCGTCGTCACGCGCGAGGGCGGGCAGCGCATTGCGCCAGACTGCCAGATCCATGTGCTGAATTCCCTGTTCTTCAGGAATAAAGGCGCGTATATCGTGGGCCGCCTAATCAATCAAAGCGCCGTCCACCCATTTGCCATTGCCCTGCTGCGCACCCCGTCCGGGCACATCACCCTGGACGCGCTGCTGCCTTCGGCCGACGACCTAAGCACTCTGTTCAGCTTCACCCGGGCGTATTTCCTGGTCGACATGGAGGCTCCATCGGCCTATGTCAATTTCCTGGCCACCCTGTTGCCGCGCAAGCCCAAGGCCGAGATCTATTCGGCGCTGGGCCTCCAGAAGCAGGGGAAAACACTGTTCTATCGCGATTTTCTGCATCACTTGGCGCATTCGCACGACCACTTCGACGTCGCCCCCGGCATCAAGGGCATGGTCATGACCGTTTTTACGCTGCCGTCCTACCCCTATGTGTTCAAGCTGATACGCGATCGCATCGCCAAGCCGAACATGACACACGCCACCGTCAGGGAAAAATATCAGTTGGTCAAGAAGCACGATCGCGTGGGGCGCATGGCCGATACCTGGGAATACTCGCAGGTGGCCCTGCCGCGCGAACGATTCTCCGAAGCCTTGTTGGCCGAGCTGCGCGACCAGGTCCCCAGCCTGATCGAGGAAACCGACGAAGCCATTGTCCTGCGCCACGTATATATCGAGCGGCGCATGACGCCCTTGAACATCTACCTGGCCACCGTGCCCGACGCCGCGTTGCGCGTGGCGGTGCGGCGTTATGGCGACGCCATACGCGAACTGGCGGGAGCCAATATTTTCCCCGGCGACATGCTGTTCAAGAACTTCGGCGTCACCCGTCTAGGCCGGGTCGTATTCTACGATTACGACGAGATCCAGCGCATGACGGAAATGAATTTCCGGCAGATCCCCCCTGCGCCGTATGAAGAGGCGGAGCTGTCCGCCGAGCCTTGGTACCCGGTGGGGGCCAACGATGTATTCCCCGAAGAGTTTCACCACTTCCTTCTGGGCGATCCGCGAATTGCCGCTGCGTTTCTTGAACACCACCAACCCTTGCTGACCGCGCAATGGTGGCAGGCCTGCCGTGCCCGCGCAGCCCAGGGGCGCATCGAAGACATTTTCCCGTATGATGACCAAAGACGGCTGCATGTTTCGCCCGAAGCCGGTAATGCGGCATCGCACAAAATTTCGTAAACGCATAAAATGTGCGAACGCACAAATTTTTCCAAGATGCCAAGGAGAACACCATGTCCGATCCTATCGTTCTAGTTTCAGTCGCCCGCACCCCCATGGGCGGTATGCTGGGTAGTCTGTCGGGGCTGTCCGCCCACGAGCTTGGCGCCATCGCCATCAAGGCCGCCGTCGAACGTGCGGGCATCTCCGCCGATAGCATCAACGAAGTCATCATGGGCAACGTTCTGCAAGCCGGGCAGGGCCAAGCCCCTGCGCGCCAGGCCGCTCTAGGCGCCGGCCTGCCTCAAAGCGTGGGTTGCACCACCATCCACAAGGTGTGCGGCTCGGGCCTGAAAGCCGCCATGTTCGGCCACGACCTGCTGGTCGCCGGTAGCGCCGACGTCGTCGTGGCGGGCGGGCAGGAAAGCATGAGCAACGCCCCCTACCTGCTGCTGCGCGGTCGCCAGGGCTACCGCTACGGCCACTCCACCGTCTACGACCATATGGCGCTGGACGGACTGGAAGACGCTTACCAGCGTGGTACCGCCATGGGCGTGTTCGCTGAAAGCTGCGCCGATAAATACAGCTTTACCCGTGAAGAACAAGATGCCTTCGCCCTCGAGTCCCTGCGCCGTGCCCGCGCCGCTACGGAAGATGGCAGCTTCAAGTGGGAAATCGCCCCCGTTGCCATCGCCGGGCGCAAAGGCGACACCGTTGTCGACATCGACGAAGGCCCGACCCGCGCCATGCCTGAAAAAATCCCCTCCCTCAAGCCGGCGTTCAAGAAAGACGGTACCGTCACGGCGGCCAACTCGTCGTCCATCTCCGACGGCGCGGCCGCCATGGTTCTGATGCGCGAATCCACCGCCAAAAAGTTGGGCGCCCAACCGCTGGCCCGCATTGTCGCCCACAGCCAACACTCCCAAGAACCGGAATGGTTCACCACCGCGCCTGTGGGGGCGCTGAAGAATCTGCTGGCTAAAACCGGCTGGTCGGTGAACGATGTCGACTTGTTCGAAATCAACGAGGCATTTGCCGTTGTCACAATGGCAGCGGTCAAAGAGCTGGGGCTGGATCCGGCCAAGGTCAATATCCACGGCGGCGCAACCGCATTAGGCCACCCGATCGGCGCATCCGGCGCCCGCCTGCTGGTTACGCTAACTGCAGCTCTGCGCCAAACCGGCAAGAAACGCGGCATTGCAACGCTGTGCATCGGTGGGGGCGAGGCCGTGGCCCTGGCCATCGAGATGGTCTAATTCTTCGGCGGCGTGCGGGTGGCTGATTTCACCATTCAGATCAGCCCTGCAGCACGCCGGCCACGCGCCGATTTCCGGGGCCGGCCGCAAGACATTTCCTGTTTAGGCCTGCTCGCCAATTGGCATTGATACCCATTTGCCACCAACGAAAAATCAGCGTACAGTCATTTCTAACGCTAGCGGATCAGCCTGCTTTACTTGTCGACTCTGCAAAGGGCAACCCTAATCGCTTATGTTCGATATATTGGTTTACTTATTCGAAAATTACTACACGCCGCAAGCCTGCCCCGACGCTGACGTCCTGGCGCACAAACTTGCCGCTGTCGGCTTCGAGCACGAAGACATTGACGAGGCCTTGGGCTGGTTATACGGCCTGGCCCAAACCACCGAACAATGTGTCCAGCTTGCGCAAACGCCGCAAAGCAATAGCCTGCGCGTGTATACGGAACACGAATACAAGACGCTGGGCACCGAGGCCATCGGTTTCATCAGCTTCCTTGAAAGCTCGGGTGTGTTGCCCGCCGCGTTGCGCGAGATTCTCATCGACCGCGCCCATGCGGCCGACGAATCCCCCGTGCCCCTGGAAAAGATCAAGATCATCGCCCTTATGGTGCTCTGGAGCCAGGAAGCGGAAATCGACCACCTGGTGCTCGAAGAGCTGCTTACCGACGACCAAACCCGGCTGTCGCACTAGAACGCACTCGCAACCCGTGTAAACCCCTTTGCAAGGACTGCCTCCACCGCCCGCGCACCCAGGCTACGTGGGCCGGTTTGCCCCCAGCCCAAGCGGGCCTTTGCACGAGGGTTCCCTGGTGGCGGCCATGGCCAGCTATCTGGATGCCCGCGCCCACCAGGGCCGTTGGCTGGTTCGCATCGAGGATATCGACACCCCCCGGGTGGAGCCTGGCGCCGATACCCTTATCCTGAGCCAGTTACAGGCCCTTGGCATGCGCTGGGACGCGCCCCCTGCCTGGCAGTCGCAGCGCCTGGCCCTTTATCAGGCGGCATTCGACCAACTTCAACAGCGCGGTCTGGTGTATGGCTGCGCATGCACCCGCCAGCAGTTGCGCAACCGCGCGTATCCGGGAACCTGCCGCAACGGCATCGAGCCAGGCCGGCAGGTGCGCGCCTGGCGCTTTCGGGTATCGCCCGGCCTGTTACACTTCAATGATCGTTGGCTGGGCGCCCAGCAGCAAGACGTGGAAGCCGACGTGGGCGACTTCATCATCAAGCGGGCCGATGGCCTGTGGGCCTATCAATTCGTGGTGGTCGTCGACGACGGCGAACAGGGCGTTAGCGATATCGTGCGCGGCGCGGATCTGCTAAGCTCCACAGCGCGACAGCACATGCTGGCACGCCACCTGGGGCTGAAATACCCTAGGGTGATGCATGTGCCTTTATTGCTCGACCCCTATGGTCATAAGCTGTCCAAGCAAAACCACGCGCCCGCGCTGGATTGCTCGGAGCCCTTGAAAACACTGGAAAAAGCCTGGGCGAACCTGGGTTTCGAGGCCCTGCCAACCGTATCCGGACTTGACCATTTCTGGCGCCAGGCGGTTGCGCGCTGGGCCGGACACTTCAACATTTGATATATTGGGCCAGGGTTTTTCCGCCACTCCCGACTTGCGTAGTGCGTTCATCCCCCCGTATTATCCGCGCTACTGCTGCTGCAACCGCAGCCACTGGAATTACATGACCAAAACGCTGATTATTGCCGAGAAGCCCTCGGTCGCCTTAGATATATCCCGTGCCCTGGGCGGTTTCGCCCGGGAAGGCGACTATTTCGAAAGCGAAGACTACGTGCTGGCCTCCAGCATCGGGCATTTGCTTAGCCTGGTGGCCCCCAACGACCCCGTGCGCGGCAAATGGAGCTTCACGCACCTACCGGTGATCCCGCCCCAATTCGAGCTGGGCCCTGCGGACAAACGTTCGGCGGAGCGCCTGAAACTGCTGGTCAAGCTGCTCAAGCGCAAAGACGTCGATGCCATTATCAACGCCTGCGACGCGGGCCGCGAAGGTGAACTGATCTTCCGCTACATCGTGCAATATGCGGGCGTGAAAAAGCCCATCAAGCGCTTGTGGCTGCGCTCCATGACCCAGGCCGCCATCCGCGAGGCCTTCGCCAACCTGCGCGACGACGACGCCCTTAAACCGCTCGAACAGGCTGCGCGCTCCCGCGCGGAAGCCGACTGGCTGGTGGGCATCAACGGCACCCGCGCCATGACCGCCTTCAACTCCAAAGACGGCGGCTTCTTCAAAACCCCTGTAGGGCGTGTGCAAACCCCTACGCTGGCCATTGTGGCCGAACGCGAAGAGCGCATCCGCAAATTCGTTTCACGCGACTACTGGGAAGTCCACGCCAGCTTCGTGGCCGCCGCCGGCTTCTACCCGGGCCGCTGGTTCGATCCGAAATTCAAGAAAGACGAATTCGACACCGAAAAGCGCGACTCGCGCCTGTGGTCCGCCACAGCGGCGCAGTCCATTGTGGCCGCATGCCGCGATCAACCCGGCACAGTCACCGAGGAATCCAAGCCCTCCACCCAGATGTCGCCGGCCTTGTTCGACCTGACCTCGCTGCAGCGCGAAGCCAACTCGCGTTTTGGCTTCTCCGCCAAGACCACCCTGGCCCTGGCGCAAACCCTGTACGAACGCCACAAGGCGCTTACCTACCCGCGTACCGACTCGCGCTATCTGCCTGAAGACTACCTTGGCACAGTCAAGCAAACCGTGCAGGCGCTCTCGGAAGGCGGCTCGGCCGCAGCCGCCAGCGTCAAGCCCTTTGCCGAGCAGTTGCACAAGCAAAACAGCATCAAGCCCAACAAACGCATCTTCGACGACAAGAAGGTGTCGGATCACTTTGCCATTATTCCCACCCTCCAGATTCCCCGAGAACTGAGCGACGCCGAAGGCAAGATCTACGAGCTGATCGCACGCCGCTTTCTGGCTGTGTTTTTCCCACCCGCCGAGTTCCGCGTCACCACGCGCATCACAGAAGTGTCGGGTCATCATTTCAAGACCGAAGGCAAGGTGCTTGTATCGCCCGGCTGGCTGGCGATTTATGGCCGTGAAGCCCAGGGGGACGACACCAACCTGGTGGCCGTCGCCGATGGCGAAACCGTGCACACCGACGAAATCAGCATCAAAGACCTGGCCACCAAGCCCCCAGCCCGGTTTACGGAAGCCACCCTTCTGTCGGCCATGGAAGGCGCCGGCAAGCTGGTCGACGACGAGGCCTTGCGCGAAGCCATGTCCGAGCGCGGCCTGGGCACGCCGGCCACGCGGGCAGCCATTATCGAAGGCCTGCTCAACGAAGGCTATCTGCGCCGCGAAGGACGCGAGCTGATCCCCAGCGCCAAGGCGCGCCAATTAATGACACTGCTGTCGGGGCTGGGCGTCAACGAACTGACCTCGCCCGAGCTCACCGGTGAATGGGAACATCGCTTAAAGCAAATCGAGCAGCGTCAGCTGAATCGCGACGAGTTCATGCGCGAGATCGCGCAAATGACCCAGGTCATCGTAAAACGCGCCAAGGAATACGAACGCGATACCGTGCCGGGCGACTATGCCACGCTTGAAACGCCCTGCCCGAAATGCGGCAGCGTCGTCAAGGAAAACTACCGCCGCTTTGCCTGCACGCAATGCGAGTTTTCCATCGGCAAGCATCCTGGCGGGCGCACCTTCGAAATTCCCGAGGTCGAAGAGTTGTTGCGCAATCGCACCCTGGGGCCTTTGCCCGGTTTCATCAGCAAGATGGGGCGCCCGTTTTCGGCCCTGCTGCGCATTACCGACGAGTACAAGCTTGAGTTCGATTTCGGCCAGAACGACGCCGACAGCAACGAACCGGTCGACTTCTCGGCCCAGACCTCTTTGGGGCCTTGCCCCAAGTGCGGCTCGCGCGTGTTCGAACACGGTGTGAACTATGTCTGCGAGAAATCCGTCGGCCCCGAGAAAAGCTGCGACTTCCGCTCAGGCAAAATGATTCTGCAACAGGAAATCACCCCTGCACAAGTCGCCAAACTGCTGGCCGAAGGTAAAACCGATCTGCTCGACGGCTTTGTTTCCAGCCGCACCAACCGCAAGTTCAAAGCCTTCCTGGTCAAGCAGCCCAGTGGCAAAATAGGGTTCGAATTCGAACCTCGACCTGAAAAGCCCGGCGCCAAGAAGACGGCGGCAAAGAAAGCCACCAAGACAGCGGCCAAAACCGCCGCGAAAAAGACGGCGGCAAAGAAAGCAACGGCCAAGAAAACAGCAACAAAAGCCGCCACCAAAACAGCCGCTAAAACCGCTGCAAAAAAAACTGCGGCCAAAAAGACCGCCGTGAAAAAAGCTGCTGCTAAGAAAGCTGTCGCTCCCGTCGACCACGACGACGATCTAGACCCGCCGTTCTAAGCCAACCCGACCTAACCCGACCCTTCCTTCGAACCCCGCCCAATGACTAAAGCAGCACCCGACTGGCATATTGTCAAACGCTCGAAACTGCACGGAAACGGCATCTTTGCCTCCCGTGCCATTCCCGAAGGCACGACCATCCTGGAATACAAGGGCAAGCGCCTGACGCCCGACGAAGCCGACGCCTTGCATCCGACCAACCCCGACGATCCCTTCCACACCTTCTTTTTTGCGATCAGCAACGGCAAGGTAATCGACGGCGGCCAGCGCGGCAACGATGCGCGCTGGATCAACCATTCCTGCACGCCCAATTGCGAAGCGCAAGAAAACCAGACCGGCAGCCGTGTTTACATTGTGGCCCTGCGTGACATCAAGAAGGGCGAAGAGCTCTTCTACGACTATGGGCTGGTGCTGGACGAAAAGATAACGAAAACGTTAAAGGCGCAGTATGGCTGCCTATGCGGCAGCCCCGACTGCCGGGGCACCATGCTGGCGCTGCCCAAGAAGAAGGCAAAGAAAAAGAAAGCCGCCTAAACTGGCGCGGAGCCATCGGCTTCATCGGTCAGCCATGACGGAATGTCGCGCTTCACGTGCAGCACACGCCAGACGTCGACTATGCGTGCCAAAACCGCGTTGTGCGACTTGGTCATCCACATAGGCCTTCAGAGTATCGGGCAGCGAAATATTCATGGTTCCCATGCGCACAGCTTAGATGGTTTGGCAAAATTTGGCGAGAGACGGATCGCAGACTTGAAAGCGAACGATTGACCGCTCCTCATCCTTTAAGCGAGATTTCAAGCGCGAAGCCAAAGGGCGACACCGGGCCACTCTCGATAACGATCTAAAGTCTGTTCTTATTGCACTGGTAAATAACCAACCGCTGGACGCCAAATAGCGCGACCATGAACTGAGCGGCAATTGGGCAGGCTACCGCGAATGCCACATCATGCAGGCAGCGCCCCCTCGATACGCCCCCGACACTCGCCGAAACCGATCGATACATAGCCTTCGCGTTGCGCCTTGGCGGTCAGAATGACTTGGTCGCCGTCTTCCAGCCAATGGCGCTGTTCACCATTGGACAACTGCAAGGGATTCCTGCCCGCCGAGGTCTTTTCGGTCAGGCAGGCCATGCTTTCGTCATCCGGGCCGGATATCGTGCCGCTGCCCATCAGGTCGCCGGTTTCCAGGTTGCAGCCATTGCTGGCATGATGCGTAAGCATTTGTGGAAACGTCCAATAAAGATGGCTCAGACGAGTAGAGGCTATACGCTCTGCGTCAAGCTGCTGGGATCGCATCTGCTCGGTCAGCAAGGAGGCCTGCAGGAAGACGCTTAGCCCGCCTGCCTGGTCGTTCGTAGACGACGACAAGTGGGCCAGGGTTTCGGGGTCGCCCGCTTCCCGCGCGGGCCCGGCGCAACGGAAGGGGATCAGCGCTTCTTCCATCACCACCCAGGGCGACACCAGCGTGCCAAAGCTTTTGCCCAGGAAGGGGCCAAGTACTTGCTCCCACCACTGTATGCTTTTGGCCGACCAGTCATTCAGCAGGCAGTAGCCAAAAATATGATTGCGCGCTTCATCCAGCTTGATGGGCCGGCCCAGCTCATTGCCTTGCCCCACGATGGCTGCCATCTCCAGCTCGAAATCCAGGGCCTCTGTCGGGCCGAAGCGGACCTGGCCATCCGGATCGCGCCATTGCCCCCAGGGCCGGCGCACAGAAGTGCCGCTGACGCAGATCGACGATGCTCGACCATGGTAGGCCACGGGCAGCGACTTGAACGCCGGGGGCAGAGGAACGTCGAGCCCCTTCAGGCGGCCGTGCCGCTCGGTGTGATAGGCGGACGTCAGGAAGTCGGTGTAGTTGCGCGTGTGGCAGGGCAGATGCATCCGTGCCTGGCTCGTGGGAACCAGGATTGGGCGCTGCGCGTTCAGCGTCTTCATTTCGTCGGCGCGGTGGGTGCCAAGAATATCGGACGCGGCCTGCCTTAGCGCTGCACTGGCCTCCTTGCCTTGCGCCATCAAAGCATTGAGCGTAGGTTCGCCAGCGGCCCGGGCCGCGGTCAAGGCCAGGCCGCTGAACAGACCCTGCTCGACACAAGCGGCGAGGTCCAGTATTTCATCCCCAATGGCAATGCCCGCGCGGGCGGCGCCGCCGTCTTGAGAAAAGATGCCTATGGGAAGGTTCTGGATCGGAAAATCGTGCTCCGGCGTATTCGCGGAGGACACCCAGCTTCGCAAATGCGGGTCGTGTGTTTTGTTGATATCTGTCACGTCGTTATCTTCATCATGTTTACATAGGTCTTCACGCTGACGGCTGCATCTGACAGGCAGGGGCCTCAGCGCTGAATGCATGGCGCCTGGCCTCCTTCCGAGGGAGCCAAGCGTGCGTTTGCTAATGGTCAGGCTTCTTGCCGCGCCAACTGTTTCTTGCGTTCGGTCCATTCGCTGCACAGGCGATGCGCCTCGGCTCGCGCGTCGTCCAGATACTTGCGTGGCCCCGTTGGCGTGGTCAGTTCCAACCTCAGGCCATTCGGATCAAACATATAGATGGACTTCACAAACTTGTGATCGGTGACGCCCAACACCTCGTAGCCCGCTTCGCGCAAGCGCTTCGCAGCGCTTTCCAGCTCTTGAACCGAAGCCACTTGAACGGCAATGTGATTCACCCAGGACGGCGTGTTCGGCGAAGGAAGCGCCTGCTGCCCATCGCCCAGATCAAAGAAGGCCAGGCATGAACCGTCCGCCATTTCGAAGAAAATATGGACATAGGGGCAGTACTCGCCTGTGCTGGGCACATGGTCAGCCTGGATCACATGCACCAGCGGCAAACCCAGGAGGTCTTCGTAGAAGTGCCGGGTTTCCTCGGCATCGCGGCAGCGGTAGGCAAAATGATGCAGTTGCTGGATTTTAAAGTTTGACACTTTACTCACCTTGGTTAATTAGGTCTTTTAATGTCGCGCCTGCCGTTTCCATGTACGCTCGACTGAACATCGGAATGACGCATGAAACTAGCTGGCACGCGCGCCTGCTCAATCAACGCCATCACGCGGTCTTTCTGGTCCAGCTCACCGACCAGCAACAGGCAAAGCCGGGCCAGGTAAAGTTCCCTGGATGGCTGGGACGTTTCATCCAGCACCCCGCAAATCGCCGTATGACGCAGGTTTTCCTGAGTGGCGGCCGTGCGCTCCGTACTATAGGAGTCGAGCAAGTGTACTTGCCCTGAATCACGCCCGCCAGCTTCCACGCCAGGTTATGCACGTCGCCCAGCGGCGCGGCCCTTCCAGGGGATTGACGATTGCCCCGCCCCCGGCGATGGCAATCATGGGCGTCTTGGTTTCGCCCGCCACCTGCATGGCCGCCAGGGCGGCCGGCGTCAGCGACGGCCCCACCAATACGTCGACTTTATTCTCGGTGACCAGCTTGCGGGCTGCAAGCGTGGCAGCCGTCGGGTCGGACGCGTCATCAAGTATAGTGACATTCAACTTATGCCCGCCGACGTCCTTGGACCACAACACCAGGGTGTCGCGTTCGGGTATGCCCAACGCCGCGCCCGGCCCCGTTAATGAAAGTATGACACCCACATTGATATCGGCCTGCGCGGAACCCATACATAAAACGGCCGCCAGCCCAAGGAAGGCTTTACGAAAATAGTTCACTTCAGTCTCCTGTTTACTACGTAATTTATGTAGAATTTATTGACTATTGCGAATTTATTCTATGTTTGAGTTACTTTTTTGTCAATAAAAATAGATATTGATATAACTGAACATTCAAAACTATTGATTCCTGGCCGTTCCAGAAAACCTGAATGCCTATGGCTAAAGCCCCCTCCGTCATCAGCCGCGTCGTTGCCATCCTGAATTTGTTCAACGAGCACAGGGCCTTCGTGTCCATTGAAGAGCTCGCCGAGCTGCTGGACATCAGCGTTGCCTCCGCCTATCGCTACGCCAGCGATCTGACCGAAGCCGGGCTGCTGTCCAGGGTTTCGGGCCGCTATCGCCTGGGTCCCAAGATCATCGAACTGGAATACCTGATCCAGTCGTACGACCCCATCCTGAAGGCCGGTCGAGAACTGATGGACGGCCTGGCGGAATTCACTGGATGCAACGTGCTTTTGTGCAATGTCTACGACGACACCATGGTCAATGTCTTGCATGTCACGGGCCGGAACCCTATACAGATCACCTACACCAAAGGCATGCGCATGCCCGTGTTCCGGGGCGCGCAGGCGCACATCGTGCTGGCCTACATGAATCGCAGGAAACTCAAGCGCTTATACGAAGCCGCCCTTGCCGACCCGGCCCTGGCCGCCGACGCCCTGGCCATCGGCGCCGACTGGCGCGCCTTTTCAAAGCAGTTACGAGACATACGGGTCGATGGCTATTACATTTCCGAGAACCAGCTCGACGAAGGGGTGACAGGCATTGCCGCGCCCGTCCTGGGCGAAAACCAAGAGATCATCGGAAGCCTGGTGCTGATTGTCGACAGCAACAATCCATCCAGAATGGCCAACCAAACGCTGGCCGGCCTAGTCAAGGAAAGCGCCCAGGAAATATCAAAACGAGTCGAACGGATTTCTGCTGAAAATCCGCAAGCCAACTAGGGCCTGTTCACACTAAACGCAAGCGCGTAGCAGGGCGTGCTGCCTTCCGGCCAGTTGCCCTGCGGTCCCACTTTCTTACTTAAATGCGGTTTCCAGAAAGCTTCGCAGTTTGCGTGAATGCAGCCTGGCCTGGGGCATGTCGCGCAGGCGTTCCAGCGCGCGGATCCCGATGTGCAAGTGCTGGTTGACCTGGCGACGATAGAAATCGCTGGCCATGCCCGGCAACTTCAGTTCGCCATGCAGCGGCTTATCGGACACGCACAGCAAAGTGCCATACGGAACCCGAAAGCGAAAACCATTGGCGGCGATCGTGGCCGATTCCATGTCCAGAGCAATGGCGCGCGACTGCGACAGGCGCTGCACGGGCTCGTGATGGTCGCGCAATTCCCAATTACGGTTGTCAATGCTGGCCACCGTGCCGGTGCGCATAATGCGCTTCAGCTCCCAGCCCTCCAGCCCCGACACTTCGGCCACGGCCTCTTCCAGGGCCACCTGGATTTCCGCCAGCGGCGGAACCGGCACCCACAAAGGCAGGTCGTCGTCCAGCACGTGGTCTTGCCGCACATAGCCATGCGCCAGCACGTAGTCGCCCAGGCGCTGGGTGGTGCGCAAGCCGGCGCAATGGCCCAACATCAGCCACGCGGACGGCCGCAGCACGGCGACATGGTCGGTAATGGTCTTGGCATTGGACGGCCCCACGCCAATATTGATCAGGGTAATGCCCGTATGATTATCACGCACTAGGTGATACGACGGCATTTGCGGCATGCGTGTCAGGGGTGCGCCGCGCGGCTGACTGTGCTCGCCGCGTTCGGTAATGATGTTGCCAGGCTCAATCAGCGCCGTGTAGCCGCCTTCACCACGCGACAAGGTCTCGCGCGCCCACTGGCAGAATTCGTCGATATAGAACTGGTAGTTGGTGAACAGCACGAAATTCTGGAAGTATTGTGGAGCTGTCGCCGTGTAGTGCTGCAAGCGATGCAGCGAATAATCGATGCGTGGAGCGGTAAACGGGGCCAAAGGCTGCGGCTCCTCGCCCTGCCCCACCCACGTGCCATTGACGATGGCATCATCCGTCACCGCCAGGTTGGGCACATCGAAGTAATCGCGCAGCACCGCGCCCATCGAGTCCGAATAATCGACGTCGACATACTCGCCATCGGTGAACGCAAAATGCAGCGGGATCGGCATATCCGACTCGCCCACCTCCACCGGCACGCCGTGGTTTTCGATTAGAAGGGCAATTTGTTCGCGCAGATAGTCCGCATACAAAACCGGTTGGGTGATGGTGGTCATATACGTACCGGGCTCGACCACATGCCCGTATGACAGACGGGTATCGACCTCTTGGTAGGTGCTGACACGTATTCGGATGGCGGGATAGCACGCCCGCACGCGCCGGGCCGGCGAGAACTTGCCTTCGGCATAGTCGGCAAAGGCCGCCTTGATATAGGCCGTATTGCGCGCGTAGATTTCAATCAGGCGATCAAGCGCTGCCTGGGCATCGCGAAAACCCGTGAATGGGATCAGCTCTGGCAGGACAGCAGGCCCCGCCGCACTGGAAGAGTCGAACATTCAAGCTCCAATCAGCAAAATACAATCATACGCAACATCGCCGCCGAGGCGCCGGCGGCTAGATAATCCGCATTATCATCGCCAGATGCCGGCGGACCCGATAACGCGAACAAGGAACCCGCTGGAATACACTTCAGCCGCAGGGCCTACACCAGTTTGTCCATGAAGGACGCCAGGGCGACATCTTTTTCGGTAACGCCCTTGGCGTCGTGTGTGGTCAGGGTAACCTCGACACGGTTGTAGACATTCGACCATTCGGGGTGGTGGTCGAGCTTTTCGGCTTGCAGCGCCACGCTGGCCATAAAGGCAAACGCCTCGTTGAAATTCTTGAACACAAAAGTCTTGTGTATGGCGTCGCGCGACTCGGCTGCCGACCAGCCTTCCAGCAGCAATAGCGCAGACAAGGCTCCGATTAGTTTGGGTTGGGATTTCATGAATGCCGTCCTTTGTGCATGGCTTTCGTTCCTTACCTGGCCGGTGCCTGCATTGCCACCCTTTTCCGCCAAACCGCAGGAAATTTCCAGGGCGCCCATTGCAGGCCTGTCGCATCAGGAGTCCATTATCTCAGCTCTAGATGAAAATAATAAGTCTCTGAATGACTGGGCGCTGGGGGAGAGCGACCGATCCGCGCGGAAGATCAGGGAAACCTCGCGCCGGATCAGGGGGTTGATCAACGGACGCGTCACCAGGCCCAGGGCCCGCGCCAGGCGATTGACCGCAGTGCTCATGACGGAAACCCCCAGCCCCGCTTCGACCATGCCCAACATGGTCAGGGGCAGATAGACTTCGTGTGTGCGAACCAGGGAAATGCCTTCCCTGGCCAGAGCGTTATCCAGGTATTCCCGCACCGGATTGCCTTTCAGCGGGCCGATCACCACTGAATCGGAAAGATCCCGCCAATTGAGCTCGGCCATGCGCGCAAGCGGATCGTCGGATCGCATGACGGCAACGAACTCGTCCATGATCAAGGGCAGGGCGGTCAGGTCCAGCCCAATATCGAACTCGGTGCCCACGCCAAAATCCACATTGCCGGACCGCACCATTTCCGGCACCTCGTGCTCGGACACGTCGAGTAATTTTACTTGCACTCCCGGATAGTCGGAGCGAAAAGTCTTTACAAACCGTGGCAGCAACAAGGCCGCCTGAATCGACGACACGGCAATGGATACGCGCCCCCGGCCCAGCATCCGAAGCTCGTTCGAACTGTCGATGACGCTATCGATGTCAGCAACCGCTTTTTCGACGGCGGGCAGCAGCTCCAGGCCGGCGCCCGTGGTGCTGAGCATGCGGGTATGCCGATCGAAAAGCCGCATGCCCAGATTGTTTTCCAGCTCGGTGATCAACCCGCTGACCGACGACTGGGACAAGCCCAGCTTGTCCGCCGCGCGTGTGAAGCTCTCTTCGCGGGCGACCGCGATGAAGGCGCGCAACTGCCGTAGAGTGACCGCCATAATTATCGCCCTATCCGATTAATAAATAGAATTTACCCCATTTACTGATTACAGGGAAGATGTCACGCTAGCCAGAAAATACTTCGGGCCGCGTGGTGAGTATCTCGCTTGGACCACACCCAGACTTACAAAGGAGTAGAGACATGCGATCTCTCGAATATTTCGAGCCCGCAACGCTGGACGACGCCGTCGTCCTGCTGAAGCGTTATGGCGAGCATGCACGTATGCTTGCGGGCGGTACAGACCTTCTGATCCAGCTTCGCGAGCGGGTCGTCCTGGCCGATCAACTCATCAACATCAAGAAGATCCCCGGCATCGACGATCTTTCCTACGACCCGCAGTCGGGCCTGCGCATCGGCGCACTGACCACCACACGCCAGGTGGAAACCTCGCCTGTCGTTCAGCAGCACTATGCCGGCCTTTGCACGGCCGTCACCAACTTCGCCTCAATACAAGTGCGCAACCGAGCCACCGTGGTAGGCAATGTATGCCGCGCCTCGCCGTCGGCGGACACGCTACCTCCCTTGATCGCGGATGGCGCCCTGCTCGAAATCCACGGCGAAAACGGTATGCGGACCATGGCGGTCGAAGACTTCTGCACCGGCCCCGGAAAAACCAGCCTCCAGCGGGGCGAGATCGTCAGCCACCTAACCGTGCCCGCCCCCGCGCCCGGCACCCGCAAGGTCTATGTGAAGCACGGGCGCCGCGTGCAAATGGAGTTGGCAACCGTAGGCGTTGCCGTCAACCTGACCATGGAAGGCAACACCTGCCAGGCGGCCAACATTGTGCTGGCTGCGGTTGCGCCCGTTCCCTTGCGTGCGCGTCAGGCCGAAAACCTGTTGCGCGGTCAGGTGCTTGACGCCGACCGCATCGAAGCAGCCGCCCGGGCGGCCATGGAAGAAGCCCGCCCCATCAGCGACGTGCGCGCCAGCGCCGACTACCGTCGGCAAATGGTCCAGGTTCTTACGCGCCGCGCCATCCAACAAGCCACCCAGGAGGCCCTATGAAACAAGTCATTTCTTTAACAGTCAACACCGACGATATCGACCTGGTCGTAGAACCGCATCGCAGCTTGCTGGATGCTTTGCGCAACGAAGGCGGCATGACGGGCACGAAAAAAGGGTGCAATGTCGGCGAGTGCGGCTCGTGCACCGTCATCATGAACGGCATCCCTGTCAATTCCTGCCTGGTGCTGGCGGTCGAAGCGCAAGGTGCCGACATCGTCACCATTGAAGGCATCCAGGATTCCCCCGACGAGCCCCACCTCCTTCAGGAAAACTTCATGATTCGCGGCGCGGCCCAGTGCGGCTTCTGTACGCCCGGCTTCATCGTGGCGGCCAAGGCCCTGCTCGACGAAAACCCCACCCCAACCCGCGACGAAATCCGCTTTGCGATTGCGGGCAACATCTGCCGCTGCACGGGCTATACGAAAATCATCGAGGCGATCGAACTGACGGCCGAGCAGTTGAACGCCAAGCAAACCCAGGAGGCGTAATGAAACATTCCAACGTCGAACATGAAAAATTACGCAATACCGTCATCGGCACCAGCGTAAAACGCACCGACCTGCTTGACAAGGTCACCGGGGCGGCCCAGTTCACCGCCGACATCCCCTTACCAAATCTTCTATATGGCCGCATCAAGCGCAGCAACGTAGCGCACGCGCTCATCAAGCGTATCGACACCAGCCGTGCGCTGGCGTTGCCCGGCGTGAAGGCCGTCCTGACCTACGAAAACGTGCCACGCGTCTTGCATGCCGGCTCGCCGCATCCCCGCTCGGCTTCGTGCACCAAGGACCAGTACATTCTGGACAATAAGGTCCGCTACTGGGGGGACGGTGTCGCCGCTGTCGCGGCCACCACTGAAGAGATCGCCGAAGAGGCGCTGGAGCTGATCGACGTCGAATACGAAGAGCTTCCGGGATTGTTCACCGTCGAGGAAGCCATGCATCCCGATGCGCCGCTGATCCACGACCGCGAGCCTGGCGGCAACCTGGTGCTGCCGCCGGTCACCTTTGCTCGCGGCGATATCGACAAAGGTTTCGCCGAAGCCGACCTCATCATCGAAGGCGAATACGAAGGCGGACGCCCCACACCGGCCTATATGGAACCCAATGCCATTTCCTGCCAATGGGACGCCAACGGCAACCTCACGGTCTGGATTTCCACGCAAACCTCCTTCATGGTGCGCGGCATCATGGCCGAAGTCCTGGGCCTGCCCCTGCACAAGGTTCGCGTGCTGGTCGACCATATGGGCGGCGGTTTCGGTGCCAAGCAAGACCTGTATCAGGGCGAGTTCCTGTGCGCCTTGCTCGCCAAGGAAACGCGCCGTCCCGTGCGGGTGGAATACACGCGTGAAGAAACCTTCCTGGCGGGCCGCAGCCGGCACCCGGTCAAAACATGGCTCAAGCAAGGGTTCAAGAAAGACGGCACGATTACCGCCCGCCAGGCGACCATGGTCTTCAATTCCGGCGCCTATGGCTCGCATGGACCGGGCGTAACCAACGTAGGCACGTCCGGCCTGCTGTCGCTTTACCGATGCGACAACATCCACCTGGAAGGAAAATGCGTATACACCAATAGCCCCATTGCCGGCGCCTATCGCGGTTTCGGCGTGGTGCAGGCCTATTACGCGCTCGACATCCAGATGGACGAAGCGGCCGTCAAGCTGGGCCTGGATCCTGCTGAAATCCGCCTGAAGAATGCCGTGCGCGAAGGGGATATCGCCCCGTCGGAACACCCCGTCATCGGCCACGGCCTGGAAGACTGCCTGACCACCGGCGTCAAACTGGTCGACTGGCAGGCGTTGCGCAAGCGCCCACGCGACACCACGGGCCCGATCCGCAAAGGCTGGGGCATCGGCTGCGAAATGCACGGCAGCAGCGCCTACCCCGGCATCAAAGAGCAAGGCAACGCCATCGTAAAAATGAACGAGGACGGATCGGCGGTCCTGCTGACCGGCACGGCGGGGCTGGGCACCGGCGCACATACCGCATTGGCGCAGATTGTCGCCGAAGAACTTGGCATCAAGTTCGAAGACGTCTCCGTCGTGCACGGCGACACGGACATCGTGCCTTGGGATATCGGCGCCTTCGCCAGCCATACCACCTTCATGGGCGGGCGGGTCTCGCAAATGGCCGCCGCCGAAGTGAAACGGCAGCTTCTGGAACGCGCCGCCAAGATCCTGGAAACTGAGCCGGAAACGCTCGAGGTCAGCCTGGGCGTCATTTCCACGCCCGACGGGCGCACGCTTACGGTGCGCGAAGCCGTGGCGCCCACATTGGGTGTGCCTGCTCCGCAGTTCGTGGGCTCGGCCACCTATCACCCGACCAAGTCGTATTCATTTGCGGCGCACTTTGTCGAAGTGTCGGTCGACACCGAAACAGGCTTCGTCACGGTCGACCAAGTGGTTCCCGTGCATGAAATCGGCAAGGTCATCCACCCGGTGGCCGCTGCGGGCCAGATCGAAGGCGGCATTCAGCAAGGCATCGGCCATACCCTGTACGAAGACTATCAAATCGACCTGAAAACCGGCCGATCCCTGAATGCAAACTTCGTCGACTACAAAATGCCCTTGTCCATGGACATGCCCCCGATCCACACCAAGATCCTGGAAACGGCCCCGGATCCCGGCGGCCCCTTCGGTGCGAAAGGAGTCGGCGAAGACCCCATTGTGGCCATCGGGCCGGCCATCGCCAACGCCATTTACGACGCGATCGGCGTGCGCTTCCGGCACTATCCGATCAAGCCTGAAGAGGTGTTGGCCGCTTTGGAAAGCCAAACCGCATAACACTGCGGCAATGTCCTGGCCGGCGAACTCAATCCGCTGGCCAGGGCGCTGACACCCAGTCTGAGTAGTGGCAACCAACCAAGGCCGGCGCATAAAACGGCGGCGCATGCCCTAAAGGCAGCGCCGCCGTTTTTACTCTACACCTACAAGCCAGGCGCCCCGCAATCCATCATGCGCGGCGCCTGTTTGCCGGCGACCCTAGTTCTTCTTGGGCAGAGTGCCTTCCACCCCTTCCACGAAGTAATCCATGACACCCAGATCCTTGTCGGTCATGACCGAGCCCGCCGCCACGCGGATCGTGCCATCGCGATCGGTGACCGGGCCGGCGAAGGGCGCTGTGGTTCCGGCGATGATGCCCGCCTTCTGGTCTTCGACGTACTGCTTGATATCGGCGGGAACCTTGCCGCCGTAGCTGCCAAAGTCGACCATCTGCTCCTTGATGCCGCCCAGCGTGCTGTCCGCCTTCCAGGTCCCCTCCATGACTTCACGCGTCTTGTCCGAGAAATACTTGCCCCAATGATGAGTGGCCGCCCCGATATGGGCATTCGGACCGAACTTGTGCATGTCGGAGTTATAGGCAATGGCATACACGCCTTCGTCCTCGGCCGCCTGGACGATGGCCGTGGAGTTGGTGTGATGCGTAACGACATCCGCCCCGTTCTTGATCAGGGCCAGCGCCGCATGGCGCTCTTTACCCGGATCAAACCAGGTATTCACCCAGACCACGCGCACTCGGGCGTCGGGATTCACGCTGCGCATGCCTTGGGCAAATGCATTGATGCCTTGCAAGACGATGGGGATGGGAAACGCAGCGACATAGCCCGCCACGTTGCTGTCCGTCATCTTCCCGGCCAACACCCCCGCCAGATACGAGCCCTCGTACAACCGGGCACTGGTGATCGCCACGTTGGGCGCCGTCTGGTAGCCGGTGGAATGCACGAATTTCACATCCGGGAACTCGCGCGCCACCTTCAGGGTGGGGTTCATATAGCCAAACGACGTCGTGAAGATCAGCTTGTGGCCCTCGCGCGCCAGGCCGCGAATCACACGTTCCCCGTCGGCGTTTTCGGGCACGCTTTCAATATACTTGGTGACCACCTTGTCGCCGAAGGTTTTCTCGACCTCTTGCCGGCCAAGGTCCTGCTGTGTATTCCAGCCCGCGTCGCCAATGGGACTGGAATAGATAAAGCCCACCTTCATGGGTTCCTGAGCGTCTTGCGCGCCCGCCAACCCCATGCCGCCCAACAACGGCAACATGGCCGCCACACTTACCAGTTTCTTTAATTTAATTGTCATCCCCGCCTCCTATAGCGTGTTGTCCAAGAAAAAACTCACTACGTAAATGCCACTCTTGACTTTCCTATGTTGCACAAGCCCCGCCAGGGGCTTGTTCGCGTTGCCTCTATTTATCGGTTGACGCCGTTGACTGCTTCCGCACCGAAGAATCAGCCCCCTTGCTTGAGCAGCTCTTCCTTGCGCACTGATTTGGGTTCGTCCGCGTAGGTGAACACTTCCTCTTCCTCGCGGGTGTTGTGGTTGAACAGCATGTTCAACAGAATCGCCGTGAACGCGCCCACCAGAATGCCGTTGTTCATGAAGCGCTCCACCACGTCGGGCAACTGCGAATAGAAGCGGCCCGCAACAATGGGAATCATGGACACGGCAACACTGACCGCCACGATGTACAGATTGCGACTGTTCGACACAAAGTCCACGCGGGCCAGGATCTTGATGCCCGCAGCGGCCACCATGCCAAACATCACGACGGCCGCACCCCCCAATACATAGGCGGGGATAGCCGCCGCCACGTGGGCGACCTTGGGCAGGCAACCCAGAACCACCAGGATCAACCCAGCCGTTGCGACCACCCAGCGGCTGTAGACGCCGGTGATCTGCACCAGGCCCACGTTCTGCGTATAGGTAATGAAGGTGAACGAGTTGAAGGTTCCGCTGATCAGGTTGCCCACGCCGTCAGCGCGCAAACCACGAGCGATGTCATCGCTGGCGATCTTGCGGTTGGTGATTTCGCCGATCGCCAGGAACACGCCCGTGGATTCGACCATCATCACAATCATGACGATGCACAACGTGGCGATGGCAAACGCATCGAACCGCGGCAGGCCGAAATGGAATGGCGTGATTACGGCGAACCACGAGGCGTCGCCAACCCCGCTGAAGCTGACATTGCCCAAGGCCAGAGCCACGAGAAAGCCCACGATCAGGCCGACCAGCACCGAAAGATGTGAAATAAAGCCTTTGGCAAACGCGGCCACCAGCAGCACCACCCCCAACACCAGCCCCGCAATGATCAGATGGCTGGGCAAGCCATAGTCGGGATTCGGTATGGGGCCGGTGGGCGAGGAGATCATCGGCTGGCCGCCGGCGGCCCAGTTGATCCCCACCCGCATCAAGGATATGCCGATGATCAGAACGACGGTTCCGGTGACCACCGACGGAAACCAGCGGACCAGCCGGCTCATGTAGGGTGCGGCCAGCACAGTAAACAGCCCCGACCCTAGCACTGCGCCATAAACCCATTGAATCCCCAGTTCGGGGTTGGTGCCAATGGCGATAATCGGGGCGATGCCGGTAAAGCCTACCCCCATGACCACCGGCAACCGAATGCCGACTTTGCCTACGCCAATACATTGAACCATCGTGGCCAGGCCGCAGCAGAAAAGATCGGCGCTGACCAGGAACGCAATGTCCGCCTTGGACAAGCCCAGCGCGCCGCCGATAATCAGTGGAACAGCGATTGCTCCCGCATACATCACTAGTACGTGCTGCAGTCCCAGCACGAACATCTGTGGTGCCGGTAACACCTCATCGACCGGATGCGTCGATTTAGCTTGTGTCATGGTTGTCTCCATAATGACCCCTCTTAAAACGAAGAACTAAGCTTCTAGAATGGTGAAAAAGAACAATGCCGCGCTGTATGAAGTGTTTTTTTGACGGCTAGGAGTATGAGTGCCTGAAATTAAATCTCCTGCAGCATGCGTGAAATTTCAACCTGGGACTGCGCCCGCAAGGCCGCCATGTCGAAGCCGGGAATCGCGTTATTCTCAACCGCGACCTCACCGTCGACAAGCAGCCATTTCAGATTGGGCTTCCCGCCGCTGATGACCGGGCCAAGCGCCAGATCGTGCAGGCCGAAATAACGCGGATCATCAAGACCATACACGGCCAGATCGGCCGCCTGGCCCACGGCCAACGTGCCCACCCCCTGGAAGCCCAAGGTTTGTGCACCGCTTTGGGTTGCCCAATGAATCACTTGTTCAGCCGTCACGACATCCGCCCCCGCTTCACCCACCCCTTCCGGCGCAGGCCGAGTGGCGGTTCCGGCATACGCGCGGTGCACCAGCCAGCAGAAATGGACCTCGCTGAACATATCGGCGGCTTCATTCGACGACGCCCCGTCCACGCCAATAGTGACGGCCATGCCCATTTCATCCAGGCGCGGAGCCGCGGCAATACCATCCGCCAGGCGGGCATTGCTTTGGGGGCAATGGGACATGGCAGTGCCGGTTTCGCCCAGGATGCGCATTTCAGCGTCGGACAGATGAACGATGTGGGCCAGCAGGACATCTGGGCCAACCCAATCGTGCTCCGCAAGGTATTCGATCGGCGACATGCCGTACTGCTCGCGGCAATGCTCCAGCGCAACGACCGATTCCGACATATGCGTATGCATGGTCAGCCCCATGGAGCGCGCCATTGCCGCAATGGCCTTGAGCTCGCCGGGCAGGACCGAGACATGGGCTGTCGTAGGGGCAAAGCTTAACCGCGACCGGGCCCTCGGGTCCTTCTGGTGATAGCGCGCCGCCGTTTGCTCCATCGAGGCGAAGTAGCTGTCCAGGGTTTCGGGGGCCAGGTAATTCCGGTCGTTTGCCTCCAACGTGCGCACCACAGTTCCGCAGCCACGATGAAGCATGAAGCGCACGCCCA
This sequence comes from Pusillimonas sp., assembly GCA_044464765.1. Taxonomy (GTDB): domain Bacteria; phylum Pseudomonadota; class Gammaproteobacteria; order Burkholderiales; family Burkholderiaceae_B; genus JBIQKZ01. The sequence goes on along the minus strand of JBIQKZ010000005.1, from coordinate 114,205 downwards.
GGGCCTGGGCTTCTTCGAACAACACGGCGGACGGATCGTAGTCCATGCCCGGGGCATACACGTAATGATGATCCGCAATCGTGGTGCAGCCCGACAGCATCAACTCAACCAGGCCGATACGCGCCGCCAGGCGCATACGCTGTTCGTTCAAGGTGCGCCGATACGTAAACGGAACCGCCTGCAGCCAGGGGCTAAGCGTTTTATTTAGCCCCTCGGGCACGCCCTTCAAAAGGGACTGGAAGAGATGATGGTGGGTGTTGACCCAGCCTGGGTAGACGACGCAATCCTGCGCATTCAACACGCGTTCCTGGTCGCCGGCGGCCAGGTCGCGCCCCATTTCCGTAATCACCCCGTCAGCGATACGGATATCGCTGGCCTGGCTGCGCGCCTGCTCCACACGCTCGCCCGTCATTATCGTATGAGCGTTCTTGATCAATAAGCGTTCTGTGTGTTGCACGTCTATCCCTCGATCCCTTCAACCAGGTAGTTCATCTTCGACATATCCTCGTCGCTCATGACCTGTCCCTTGGCGACCCTTTCCTTGCCATCCTGGTCAACCACAGGCCCCTGGAACGGGTGAAGCGTTCCGTCGACAATCGCTTGCTCTAGCTGCGCAAGCTCCTTCTTGACATCCTCGGGCACCACGTCGTTTACCGGCGCCATCTTGATCATGCCTTCCTTCAGGCCACCCATGGCATGGCCGGATTTCCACTTGCCCGCCAGGACATCCTCGACGACGCTGATGTAGTAATCGCCAAACGTGTGCTGGATAGAGGTCAGGTTGGTTTTGGGCCCGAACTTGGAAACATCCGAGTAATAGCCCACCGTGTACACGCCTTTTTCTTCCGCCGTCGTCACAATGGCCACGCCCGACGTTGCGTACGCCAGAACATCCACTCCTAGATCGATCAGCGTATTGGCCGCATCGCGCTCACGGCCCGGGTCGTACCAGGTGTTCAGCCAAACCAGCTTGACCTGGGCTTCGGGATTCACGCTGCGAAGCCCCTGCGTGAACGCGTTCACGCCTTGCAAGACTTCGGGGATCGGGAAAGCACCCACATAACCGATCGATCCATTCTTGCTCATGCGGCCGGCCAGCACGCCTTCCAGATAGCGCCCTTCGTAATAGCGGGCGTTGTACACGCCCACGTTGTCCGCGGTCTTGTAGCCGGTGCCGTTCATGAAAATGGTGTCGGGAAACTGGCGCGCCACCTTGATCGTGGGTTCCATGAAGCCAAACGACGGCGTGAAGATCAGCTTGCAATCTTCTCGTACGAAGTTACGAATGACCCGCTCTGCATCAGGGCCTTCGGGCACATTTTCCACATACTTGGTGGTGATCTTGTCCCCCATGGCGGCGACCAGCTCTTTACGAGCCAGTTCCTGCTGATAGGTCCAACCGCTTTCACCAATCGGGTTGGAATACACGAAACACGTTTTAAGCGGCTCGGCGTGCGCCGAAAAGGCCATGCCCAAGCTCGCCATCAAACCCGCAATCAATACTCGCCCACGTACGTTTCTTCTGATCATGATGTCTCTTCCTTGTAATATGAAGCCGCGGCTCCGCCCAGGATGGGGCCCTAGCTGCCAGCCCGGAAGGGCAAGCCAAGGGATACCGGCGAGTTGAGCCGAATGGTTTTTACGTTACGGGAAATCAATACCAACACGAAAATAGTGGCCAGGTAAGGCAAGGATGAAAGAAGCTGCGCCGGTATGTTCATCTTCAAGCCGGAGCCCTGCAGGAACAGCATCAACACCATTACCCCGCCAAACAAATACGCTCCCAGGACGACCCGCAAAGGCCGCCAGGTCGCAAACACCACAAGCGCTACTGCAATCCAGCCGCGCCCTGCCACCATTCCTTCCGCCCAGAGAGGCGTGTAATACACCGAGAGGAACGCCCCCGCCATGCCCGCCATGGCGCCGCCGAAAGCAACCGCCAGATAGCGAATGAAAATGACGGGATGCCCCACGGCGTGCCCCACTTCGGGCGACTCGCCGATCGCGCGCAGCACCAGCCCCGCGCGACTGCGATACAAAAACCAGACCACCGCCGCCACAATCACCCACGACACATAAACCATGGATTGCTGCTGGAAGAGTGCGGGACCGAGGATGGGAATATCGGCCAGCAAGGGGATGGGCGTGGGCGCAATCGCATTCAACGGAGCCGACTCGTACGACTTGCCGACAAAGGCCGACAAACCCACCCCGAAGATCGACAGCGCCAGCCCCGACGCAACCTGATTGGCCAACATCGTCAGGGTCAGGAAACCGAATATCAGCGATAGCAAACACGCCGCCGCCATCCCGGCCAGGATGGCCAAGGTAGCACTACCAGTTGCATACGCGGTGGCAAACGCACTGATCGCGCCGACCGCCATCATGCCTTCGACGCCCAGGTTAAGCACTCCGGATTTTTCGGCGACCAACTCACCCAACGCGGCAAGTATCAATGGCGTGCCCGCCACAATGGTGGTCGACAGAATGGACGCAAGAATATAGGTATCCATGATTCGTCCTTAGTTGGACAGTCGGCCAAACCGAAGCCGGTAAGTGCTGAAAAGATCTGTGCCCAGCAGGAAGAACAACAGCATCCCCTGGAACACGTTCGAAATCGACGACGGAAGGTTCAGGAACTGTTGCGCTTGTTCCCCGCCCAGGTAAAGCAAGGCCATCAACAGGCTCGCGAAGAAAACCCCAATGGAATTCAGCCGCCCGACGAACGCGACGATGATTCCGGCAAAGCCATAGTTATTGGAGACAAACTCGGTCAACTGACCGACGGGCCCCGCCACTTCCGCCATGCCCGCCACGCCGGCCAATGCGCCACCCGCCAATAAACCCAGCCAGATCGCCCCCTTGGCGGAATAACCCGCATAGCGCGCCGCTGCCTGGGCCTGCCCGCCCACCCGCATCTGAAAGCCATGAAAACTGCGTTGCAGGAAAAAATAGCCGGCCACCAGCGTTGATAGCGCCAGGAGAAAGGCCGTGTTCAAGCGCGTGCCTTCGACCAGAATCCCCAGAAGGGCCGCGTCGCTGAACGTGGCGGATTGGGGAAAGTTAAAGCCGGCGGGATCCTTCCATGGCCCGTGCACCAGCCACGAGGCCAGGAACTGGGCCACGTACACCAGCATCAGGGTGACCAGGATTTCATTGGTCCTGAAGCGGGTGCGCAACCAGGCGGGTATCGCCGCCCACAAGGCGCCGCCCAACGCTCCGGCCAGCAACATCAAGGGCAGGACCACGTAGCGGGAAGCTGTCTCGGAATCGTGAAAGTGCAAGGCCACACCGGTGGCGAAGATGGCGCCCAGTATGTACTGACCTTCCGCGCCAATATTCCACACACTGGCGCGAAACCCAATCGACAGGCCAACGCCGATCAGCATCAGCGGCGTGGCCTTAAGAAGCAGCTCGGTCCAGCCGTAAAGGTCGCGCAGCGGGTAAAAGAAATAGACCCTAAAGCCTTCGATCGGATTCTTTCCCAGCGTGGCGAACAGGATCAGCCCCCCCACCAGGGTCAGCGCCACGGCGATAAGGGGAGACAGCACGAGCATGGTCTTCGACAGCTCGGCACGCGGCTCAAGCCTAAGAAACATGAAGCCCCTCCGATACGTTCACCGGACCGGGCGGCCCCACCGGCACTGCATCGTCACCGGCTCCGGGCCACATGCCGCTCATCCACAGACCGATTTCCTCGATGGTGGTATCGTTGGGGCTGCGTGCGGGCGACAGGCGACCGTTGGCGATCACGGCCACCTTGTCGCACACTTCAAACAGCTCGTCCAGCTCTTCGGAAACGATCAATACCGCAACACCCCCGTTGCGCAAGTCGATCAGCGCCTGCCGGATGAAGCTGGCGGCGCCCACGTCGACGCCCCACGTGGGCTGCGAGACAATCAGCAGCTTGGGCGCCTGCATGATTTCGCGGCCAACGATGAACTTCTGCAGGTTCCCGCCCGACAACGAGCGTGCCGGAGCATCCGGCCCGCTGCACTTGACGCTGAAGCGGTCGATGCATTCACTGGTGAAGGCGTACATCGCATCCGAGCGGATAAAGCCATATCCCAGCATATTGGCGCCATAGGCGGTCAACAGCGCATTTTCGGCCAGTGTCATCTCGGGCACCGCGCCACGGCCCAGCCGCTCTTCTGGCACAAAACACAGACCCAGCAAACGACGCTGCGCCGGCGACATATGACCGACCGGCGTGCCCTCGATCCAGACCCCTTCCCGGGTTGCCAGCGGCAGTTCGCCTGACAAGGCATACATGAGCTCTTGCTGGCCGTTGCCGGACACGCCCGCAATGCCGAAGATCTCCCCCGCCTTGACCTGCAGATCGATGTTCTTCAAGTCGGTACCAAAGGGGCTGGGCGCGGCCAGGGTAAGCCCCTCGACCCGCAAGCAGACATCGCCGTCCGCGTCGTGCTCGCCCCGGACGCAAACGGGCAGTTCCCGACCGATCATGAGCTTGGCCATTGAGGCGGGGGTTTCTTGCGAAGGTATGCACGTACCCGTTACGCGGCCGCCCCGCAAAACGGTTGCCTTATGGCAGAGCTCCTGGATTTCATCCAGCTTGTGGCTGATATACAGGATGCTGCAGCCCTCGTCGGCCAAATGGCGCAAGGTTTCAAACAGCTTGCGCACCGCCTGGGGGGAAAGGACCGACGTGGGTTCATCCATGATCAGCAAACTTGGGTTCTGCAGCAGGCACCGAATGATTTCCACCCGCTGGCGCTCTCCGACGGAAAGCTCATACACCATACAGTGTGGGTCCACGGGCAGGTTGTAGCGCTCGGACACCGCCTTGATGCGTGTTGCCAGGTCGCCAAGATCGGGCTTGCCGGGCAGCGCCAGCGCCACGTTTTCGACCACGCTAAGCGTCTCGAACAGCGCGAAGTGTTGAAACACCATGCCAATGCCCAGGCTGCGGGCATGGGCGGGGCTGCTGACAACGACTTTCTCGCCGCACCAGTACATATCGCCGTGGGTGGCCTGCGTTACCCCATAGATGATCTTCATCAGGGTTGACTTGCCGGCGCCGTTCTCCCCCAGAACGGCGTGGATCTCGCCTTTTGCGACGGACAGGTCGATGTTGTCGTTTGCGACCACCGACGCATAGTTTTTTGTAATTCCGCGCAATACCAGCTGTGCTGTTTTTGTTTCTTCGGTCATGAGTTTGTCTCCTCTCCCCGTGCGGTGTCTTCAACCCGCTAATCCATCACTGACATCTCCGTTACTGCCTCGTATTCCTGCATCGAATCAAATAAAACAAACCACCAGAGCGGTCAAGCGCACTTCAGGCGGCGACGCACTTCTTGAACTGCTCGTTTAACGCCGCGCGGTCAAGGTTGCGCCCAATGAACACCATGCGGCTTGAGCGCGGTTCAGTCCCCCACGGCTGGGCAGGCCGGAACTCAACCAGCCGATGCACGCCCTGCAGCACATAACGATGGTTCTCGCCCTTGACCGCGAAGATTCCCTTCATGCGGAACAAGTCATCGGTCTCGGCGGTCCTGAATTCTTCGACCCAGCGATTCATGGCCTGAATATCGATTTCATCGTCAGACTCAATGCCCACGGAAGTGACGGCCGGATCGTGCTCATGCTCGTGTATTTGCATGTGCAGTTCATCGTGGGCGTGGTCATGATGAGAATGATCATGGTCGACGCCATGGGAATCGTCTTCACCCATCTCCATCAGGCGCTGGGTCTGCTCGAACGCGCCGATGCCCAGGATATTGCCCAGGTCGATCTGCGCATAGCTCGACGTTACGATCTGGGCCGTTTCGTTCAAGGAACGGATCCGCTTTGTAATTGCATCGATTTCGTCTTTGCCGGCCAGATCGACTTTATTCAGGACAATGCGATCCGCGCAAACAATCTGGTCAACCGCCTGGTTGTCGATGCCATCGGGCTTGACATCATCCAGATGCATGCCGATGTGCTTCACATCGACCATGGTCACCACCGCATCCAGGTACACCTCCTGCGAGATGGGATCGTCCAGGAAGAAGGTCTGGGCCACGGGATAGGGATCGGCAAATCCACTGGTTTCGATAATAATGTGATCGAGCCGATCAGGACGCTGGAGCAACTGCTTGACAATGCGCAGCAGGTCTTCCCTGGCCTCGCCCACGCAGCAGACGCAGCCATTGCTCAACTCGTAGATTTCCTCGGTGCTCTCGAACACCAGCCCGCCATCGATGCCGATTTCGCCAAACTCGTTCTCGATGACGGCAATCTTCCGGCCATGGTTTTCTCGCAGGATATAGTTCAGCAGGGTAGTTTTTCCGGCGCCCAGAAAGCCCGAGAGAACCGTGACGGGAATCTTGTGAACCTGACCTTGGGTAATGGGTAGACTGCTCATGCGAACTCTCCAACGTTATACAAATGGGAATGGGAGGAAGCCACCGGGTTGCTCTGGGGCTCGCCCCAGCGCTGCACGGTGCCGGCGTCCAGCCCGAACAAATCCAGTACGCGGCCCAGCGTATGATCGACCATCTGGTCCAGCGTGGCGGGCCGCGAGTAAAAAGCGGGCACAGGCGGCGCGATAATGCCGCCCATTTCCGTGACAGCCAACATGTTTTTCAAATGCGTGGCGGTAAGCGGCGTCTCTCGCGCCATCAATACCAGGGGGCGGCGTTCTTTCAGCGTGACATCGGCCGCACGGGCCAGCAGCCCCGACGAAACGCCCGACGCAATTTCCGCCAGTGTTTTCATCGAACAGGGCGCGACAATCATACCCAGCGTCTTGAACGAACCGCTGGAAATGCCGGCGGCGATGTCGTCGGGTTTGTGATAGACGCTGGCCAACGCGATGATGTCGGACAGCTTGTAGTCCGTTTCATGCGCCATCGTCAAGATCGCCGCGCGGCTCACGACCAAATGCGTTTCAACATCCAACGCTCTTAACAGGGCCAGCAGGCGGGCGCCATAGACAAACCCCGAGGCGCCGCTAATGCCCACGATCATGCGCTGCGGCGGCGGGCCGGCATAGGCTGTTTGCTGCTGCATCATGCCGCACCTCGCGAAAGCCGCCGCAAAATGTCCCGGGCTTGCTGAAGCGCCTGGTCGCCAAGAACAGCAGGCTTGCCGTCGAATGTCGAGCTACGCGTGGCATCCAGGCCAAGCCGCGAGGTCGTTCCATTAACCGACGACGACGGGTCAAGCGGGCTGCCTGGTAATCCATCGACCATGAACATGTCGCGATGCGGCTGGAAGTGCGCCGCCAGGGCCCACAGCACCTTGCTGTCGTTGGTGATGTCGATGTCGCTATCGACCGCCACGACGGTTTTCAAGTACGGATCCCACCCCAGCAGCGCCAGCATGATCTGCCGGGCTTCGCCGTCGCGGGATTGCTTAAGGGCCACGTAGCAATGGAAATGCGTGCCCGAATTCGGATAATGCACTGCGGTTACCGCCGGGAAACGCTCTTTCAGTTTCTCGCTCATTTCCGCCTCACGCGGCAAACGCGCGAGCGTTAAATGTTCGGCACTGGAGCCACCCACCACGTCGACCAGCCAGGCGTCTTTGCGGCGCATGATCGTATCGATCTTCAATACATTGTTGGTGGACCGATCCGACGAATAGCCGGTGAACTCGCCGAACGGCCCCTCTTCCGCACGCGCCTCGGGATCGATCGTGCCTTCAAGCACGAACTCGGCGCTGGCGGGCACGCCAATACCATGGCGGGGCGTCTTCACCATATCCAGCGGCGCGCCGAACAAACCACCGGCAATGGCACGCTCGTCCATGCCATACGGCACGCGCGCCGACGCTGCCAGCATGAACAGCGGGTGCGCCCCAACGACCATCGCCACACGCAAGGCCTCGCCGCGGTCACGCGCCGCATTCAGCATGCGCCACAGATGGCCCCGCGAGTGCAAACTGGTTGCCAGTGCGTCGCGCGCATGCCGCATCGAACGGTGATAGCTAAGGTTGGCCACGCCGCTCACCGGGTCTTCGGCCACAATGACGGCGTTGGTGACATAGGGGCCCCGATCGCTTTCGAAATGCCTGATCATGGGCAGCAGCGCCAGATCGACAGCATCCCCCTGCACGACGTGATCCAGGATCGGGCCTGAAGCAACGATGCGCGGCGCGATGGGCGCATTGGCGCGTTGCTGGTAGGCCTCTTGCAACTGCTCCGGCCCCACGCCAAACAACCTGCCCAACCGAGTACGCGAGGCAAAGACATTGGTTGCCAACGGAACGCCAAGGCCGCTTACGTTCTCGCACACCAACATGGGGTGCCGCTCTTGCGCGGCAAGTTCGACCACCAACCCGGTAACGTCCTGGTCGCTCGACAAAGCGTCCGGGATGGTCAGCACGTCATCCGGAAACTGCTCGCGGTAGTTCCGGGCGAACTCGTGAAAGTCCTGAGACTGGCCTAACGATTTCAAGGTCATGGTCTTCTCTGTAAAAGGCGGGGGCGCCTGCCGACGCTCCCGCAGAACACAACAATTACACGTAAGTGGCTTTCAGCCGTTTCTCGGCTTCGGCCAGATCCTTGGGCGGCTTGGTGGGCTCGATACCCACCAGTCGGGCAATGTTGTTGCCCATGTAGTCCTCGAGGCCCTCCTCATCCAGCGACATGCCCTGCGGCGGCGGCGAGCATAGAACCTCGAGCTCGCGCAGCCACATGCCGGGCTCGTTCGGCGGCGAGTCGGTGCCGAACACAATCTTGTCGCGCGGCAGCTGCTTGGCGAACTCGACAATCCGCGACTGGAAGCACCAGCCCGATTCGCAATACACATTGGGCGTGTCCATGGCCATCCAGAAAGCCTCGAACGAATAGTTGCCTCCCGTCTGGATGCCAAAGTGGCCGATAATGAAGTTCACCATCGGAAACTCGCGAATGATGGGATAGAACTGAGTGGGGATGGAGTACGGGCCATCACCCGTATGGATCAACACCACGACCCCCAGTTCAGCGCACTTCTTCATGGCGGGACGCAGCCACTCCAGAGCCCGATCGGGGCGATAGCCGTGCATATTGGAATGCAGCTTCAGCATCTTGAAGCCGTACTCCTTCACGTGGAATTCCAGCTCGGCAGCGCCGTTTTCCGGGCCCCAGCGTGGGTTGAAGTTGAAGTTGCCGATGAAACGGTCGGGATACTTCTGGGTCAGTTCCGCAACGTATTTCATGTAGTCGCGAATGCCTTCGCGGCCTCGGCGGTTGCCATCGCGATAGCCGGTGTTTCCGGGCGGCGGCTGGATAAAGCCCATGTCGATACGGCGCGGCTTGCCATTGATGATGTATGGACCGTCCATCATCTTGATCAGGCGCTCGCCCGTGAAGGGTTCTCCCGTATGCCTCCAGGCCTCGTCAACGAGATTGGTGGGGTGCAAATGTGTATCAATAATCATTGTCGATGACTCCGCTTAAGCAATCTTGGTTGCCAGATAATGTTTGTTTTCGATGCCGTGGGCGGCAAGCTGCTCCTCCGCTTCCTTCAAGCTGCGCGGCGGCGGGCTTGGCTCCAGCCCGAGCATCCGGGCCAGGTTGTTGCCCAAGTAGTCCTCAAGCGTGTCTTCATCCAGGTTCATGCCCTGTGGAGGTTCGGTGCATAGAACCTCCAGCAAGCGCAGCCACATGCCGGGTTCGTTCGGCGGGGAATCCGAGCCATAGAGAATCTTGTGCGTGGGCAGCTCTTTGGCGAACTCGACGATGCGCGACTGCAGGCACCAGCTTGACTCGCAGTAGACATTCGGGAACTCCATGGCCCACTGGAAGGGCTCGAAGCAATAGACGCCGCCGGTCTGGACGCCGAAGTGCGCCATGATGAAGTTGACGGTGGGGAACGCCTTGATCATGGGTATCCATTCCGTCGGAATGCTGTAGGGGCCGTCGCCCGTGTGCAGCTTGACGGGGACCCCGAGTTCCGCGCATTTTTCAAAAGCGGGGCGCACCCAGTCAAGCGCGCGATCCGGACGGTAGGCATGCATATTGGCCTGCATCTGAACCATCTTGAAGCCGTGTTCCTTCACATATCGCTCGATCGCCTCGACACCGTTCTGTACGCCGCAACGCGGGTTGTACACAAAGCATCCCAGGAAACGGTCGGGGTACTTCTGCACCATTTCCAGCGTGTAAGCCATGTAGCCGTCGATGGCTTCACGACCGGTCTGCTCGCCGTCGGTCCATGTGTAGATAGTGTTGCCCTGCGGCGGCTGGATAAACGCCTTGTCGATGCGGCGCGGCTTACCGTTGACCAAGTACGGGCCGTCCATCATCTGCAGCATGCGCTCACCCGTGAAGGGCTCTCCATCATGCTGCCAGGCGAGGTCGACCACGTTGGTTGGATAACAACTGGTGTCGATAATCATGTGAAGGTTCTCCTGTTGCCGGGAAGTGTTTAGAATCGTCTGGTTGGCAAAACCGAGCGATCAAACCTTGTTTTGCGAGTACTCAACCCGATGGACTGTGCCATTTGCTAGGCGCCTGCCGGCACCTTCCCCCTCACACCGCACCTAAGCCCAAGTACTTGCTTATTGCTCGCTCTGTCTGGTCTCTGTACTATCGGACAGAACATGGTGATCTGTACAATACTCTTTTACTGGATTGGTGATACTTATTAGATATGGACCCGCATAATCTGCGTCACTTCGAATTGCGTTTGCTGCGCTATTTCTCTGTGTTGGCCGACGAGCTGCATTTTGGCCGGGCCGCGGCGCGGCTCAGTATGTCGCAGCCGCCGCTTAGCCAGCAAATACGTGTGCTTGAAGAAAAAATAGGTGCACCGCTATTCGATCGGAACCGTCACGGCGTAGCGCTGACGCCGGCCGGGCAGACGCTTAAAGAGCAGGTGCCCTTTGTTTTTACCCAATTGGCGCATGCCATCGACCTGACCCGAAAAACCGCGCGGGGCCAGCATGGCAAGCTAGAGATCGGCACGGTCAGCTCGGCCATGGTCCAGCTGATCCCCGAAGGTTTGCGCGTGTTTTCAGGGCGCTATCCCCAGGTGTCCTGGACGCTGCACGAAATGCCGCCGCCCGCGCAGCTGCAAGCGCTGCGCGAACAGCGTATCGACGTATGTCTGTTCCGGATGAAGCACAACGACACCGATCTGGCGTCCGAGGTGTTGCTGTACGAGCCCATCGTGGCCGCCCTGCCGGCCACCCATCCCCTATGCCGCAAGCCCGACTTGAATCTGAAGGACCTGGCCGGCGATCCATTTATTCTTTTCCGCCTGGGCCAATCGCGCCTGGCTGATTTTTTATATCAATGCTGTTTGCAGGCCGGGTTCAGCCCCACGATCCAGCAGCAGGTTTTCGAGGTCCAAACCGTACTGAGCCTGGTGGCCGCGAAGCTGGGCGTTGCGCTGTTGCCGGCATCGACCCAACAACTGGTGCCTGCCGGCGTGGTGTTCAAGCGCCTGGCGCCCCCGCTGCCCGAGGTGCCTTTATACGTGGTTTATCGCGCCAACGACATCTCGCCGGTGGTGCCCTTGTTTCTTGAAACGCTGCGCGGCTTGGTTACGCACGACTATGGCCCTTCGGGCACCAGCGAACCGGTGAACGAAGAGCGCATAGAAAAAGTGTTTACCGCCCGCGAGCCTTAGCGACCGCCCGCCTTGACCACTTGCCGCCAGTGGTGCAGCAGAGGCTCGGTATAGCCATTGGGCTGCTCAAGACCCTTGAAGACCAGGTCGGAAGCCGCCTTGAACGCGGAAGACGTGTCGAAATTGCCCGCCATGGGCCGATACAGCGGATCGCCTGCGTTCTGGGCATCGACCACCGCCGCCATACGCTGCAGGGTTTCTTCAATCTGCTCGCGGGTGACGACCTTGTGGCGCAGCCAATTGGCCATGTGCTGGCTGGAAATACGCAGGGTGGCACGATCTTCCATCAGGCCGATGTCGTGAATATCGGGGACCTTGGAGCAGCCCACGCCCTGGTCGATCCAGCGCACGACATAACCCAAGATGCCCTGGGCATTGTTGTCGAGCTCTTGCTGAATGTCTTCGGCCGACCAGTTGGTGTCGGTAGCCACCGGAATGGTCAGCAATTTGTCGAGCAAGGGCTCCGACTTGCCTTCCATGCCTTCCTGAACCTTCTGCACATCGACCTGGTGGTAGTGCAGCGCATGCAGCGTGGCCGCCGTGGGCGATGGCACCCAGGCGGTATTGCCGCCGGCCTTCAGTTGGCTGATCTTTTGTTCCAGCATGTCGGCCATCAGGTCGGGCATGGCCCACATGCCCTTGCCGATCTGCGCCTTGCCGCGCAGGCCGCATTCAAGCCCGGTTTGAACGTTGTTGCGCTCGTAGGCATCGATCCAGGCGCTGCGCTTCATGTCGCCCTTGCGCACCATGGGGCCCGCTTCCATGGACGTGTGCATTTCGTCGCCGGTGCGATCCAGGAAGCCGGTATTGATGAAGACCACGCGATTGCGGGCGGCGGCAATGCACGCCTTCAGGTTGGCGCTGGTGCGGCGTTCTTCGTCCATAATGCCCATTTTCAGGGTATTGGGCGCCAGGCCAAGCAGGCTTTCGGTGCGGGCAAAAAGCTCGTCGGCAAAGGCGACTTCGGCCGGCCCGTGCATCTTGGGCTTGACGATGTAGATGGAGCCTGCGCGCGAATTTCCGCCACGCTTCAAGTCGTGCATGGCCACCAGCGACGTGAGCACGGCATCGAGAATACCTTCAGGCACTTCGTTGCCCTGTTCGTCGAGCACGGACGGATTGGTCATCAGGTGGCCGACGTTGCGCACCAGCATGAGCGAACGGCCATGCAGCGAGGCGGTCTTTCCGTCGAGCGTCGTGTATTCGCGGTCGGGGTTCAACGCGCGGGTAAAGCTTTTTCCGCCCTTGGACACTTCTTCTGTGAGCGTGCCCGTCATCAGGCCCAGCCAGTTGCGATAGGCCAGAACCTTGTCCTGGGCATCGACGGCGGCAATGGAGTCTTCGCAGTCCATGATGGTGGTGACGGCGGATTCCATAACGATGTCTTTGACGCCGGCAGAATCTTGCTTGCCAATGGGGCTGGCCTTGTCGATTTGAATCTCGAAATGCAAGCCATTGTGCTGGAACACCAGGGCTTGCGGCGCCGAGACTTCGCCACGGTAGCCCAGAAGGGCGGATGCATCCGCCAGCGTGGTGTCCTGGCCGGATTTCAGGCTGACCTTCAGTTTGCCGCCCTCGATAGCGTAGCCAACCGCATCGGCGTGCGACCCTTGCGCCAACGGGATGGCCTCGTCGAGGAAGCGGCGCGCAAATGCAATGACCTTGTCGCCACGCACGGGGTTGTAGCCGCCCGCCCGCTCGGCGCCATCGGCTTCCGAAATAGCGTCGGTGCCGTACAGTGCATCGTACAAGCTGCCCCAGCGCGCATTGGCCGCATTCAGCGCATAGCGCGCATTCGTAATCGGCACCACCAACTGGGGGCCGGCCTGATGCGTGAACTCGACGTCGACCTTGCTGGTATCGATGGATACATTGGCGGGAGCGTCTTGCAGGTAGCCGATTTCCCGCAGGAACTTCTGGTAGGCGGCCATGTCCTGGATGGGACCCGGATGGCTTTGATACCACTTATCCATTTCGGCCTGCAAGCGATCGCGCTCGGCCAACAGCTGGCGGTTCTTGGGCGCCAAGTCGTGCACCAGTTGATCGAACCCAGTCCAGAAGGCATCTGAATCCACCCCGGTGCCCGGCAAGGCTTCTCGCTCGACAAACTGGTAAAGGTCGTTGGAAACCTTTAAGCGCTTGCAAACTATTGTCTCGGACATGCGTTCCCCCATAATTATGTTCAATGACGACTACATCGTTGATTATCGCAAGGTGCAGACAGCCCACCTTCAATTTCTTAAACCATTATAGGACTTATATAAGAGCTATGAAGAACGCCCGCCTTCACGGATGTGAAAAACGGGCGTTACGGACACAGGGGGGAATACAGCAACACCAGGCGCCGCAGGGGCGCACGAGCCGGGCAAGCTAAGCGGCGTGGGCCGTGCCTGGCACAGTGGCCACATGCAGCAAGTTGGTGCTGCCGCTGCGCCCAAAAGGCAGGCCCGCAATCACCACCACCTTGTCGTTTTCCCGGGCAATCTTTTTCTCCACCGCCACGGCAATGGCATGGCTGATCATGTCGCTTACATTGTCGAGCTGGGCGCCGAAAGGCACCGGATGAACTCCCCAGACCAGCGCCAGTTGCCGGGCCGTAACGGCATTGGGCGTCAGCGCCAGGATCGGAGTCAGGGGGCGCTCCCGGCTGGCACGCAGGGCGCTGAAGCCCGACGCCGTGTAGGCAACGGTGGCGGCCGGTTCCAGCAACGACGCCACACGGCGCAACGCGCAGCAGATGGCATCGGGGGTGTTTGCATCGGCCGGGCTATGGCTGGCATCCAGGCCGGCGCGCCAGGCGGGGTCCTGTTCGACCTCGTGGATAATGTCCGCCATGATCGCCACCGCCTCGACGGGGTGCTTTCCCGAAGCCGACTCCGCCGAAAGCATCACGGCATCAGCCCCGCTGTATATGGCGGTGGCCACGTCAGACGCCTCCGCCCGTGTGGGCACCGGCGCGGTGACCATGGATTCCAGCATCTGCGTAGCCACCACCACCGGGCGCCCCGCCGCCCGCGCGGCGCGCACGATGCGCTGCTGTAGAACGGGCACTTGCTGAGGCGGCATCTCGACGCCCAGGTCGCCGCGCGCCACCATGACACCGTCGGACAGCTCGATAATCGCGTCCAGTTGCTCGATCGCCGCGGGTTTTTCCAGCTTGGCCATGATCCAGGCGCGCGTGCCTATGATGGCCCTGGCCTCTTCGATGTCCTGCGGCCGCTGCACAAACGACAGGGCAACCCAATCGACGCCCAGCGACAGGCCGAAATCAAGATCGGCCCGATCTTTGGCGGTCAAGGGTGAAATCGGCAGCACCACGCCCGGCACATTCACCCCTTTGCGATCAGACAGCGTTCCACCGACGATCACCGTGGTGTCGGCATAATCGGCGCCGCAGGCCTCCACCCGCAAGCGCAATCGGCCGTCATCCAGCAACAGGTCCGTTCCCGCCTCCAACGCCGCGAATATCTCGGGATGGGGCAGGTTGGCGCGCGCCTCAGTGCCGTCGGCGGGATCCAGGTCAAGTCGGAAACGCCCGCCTTCCTGAAGCTGGCAACTGCCGCCGGCCATGCTACCCACCCGCAGCTTCGGGCCTTGCAAATCCATCAGGATGCCAATGGGTTTGCCTGTTTCGCGCTCAAGCTCGCGCACGATGCGAAATCGTTCGGCGTGGTCAGCATGGCTGCCATGGCTGAAATTGAACCGAAATACATTGGCTCCAGCCTTCACCAGCGCACGAATGTCTTCAGGGCGGGAGCTTGCCGGTCCAAGCGTAGCCAGGATCCGGGCACGGCGAGCAGTCATCATGGAAGACTCCATCAAAGAATCAGAATGGCGCGAAAATCATTGACATTAGTCAGCGTGGGTCCGGTGACCAACGCGTCATCCAATGCCTCGAAAAAACCGTGCCCATCGTTGTTGTCCAGAAAGTCGCCCGGCCGCAGGCCCAGCGCCCGCGCCCTGGCCAGGCTGTCGGGAGCCAGATAGCCGCCGGCGTTCGGCTCCAGCCCGTCTACCCCATCGGTATCGCCCGCCACCGCATAAACATCCTTTGCCCCTTTCAATGCCAGGGCCAGGGAAAGCAGGAACTCGACATTGCGGCCGCCTCGCCCCTTGCCTCGAACCGTCACCGTCGTTTCGCCGCCCGACAGCAACACGCAGGGCGGCGCCAGCGGCTGCCCATGCCGACGCACCTGCAGCGCAATGCCCGCCATGACCTTGGCCACCTCGCGCGACTCTCCTTCAATGCTATCGCCCAGAATGCACACCCCCAGACCGGCCTGGGCGGCGACATCGGCGGCCGCTGTCAGGGCGATGTGCGGGGTGGCGACCAGCGTCGTGCGCACCGAAGCCAGTCGCGCGTCGTCCGGCTTGATGGTTTCACCCCGACCACTTTGCAATAGATCGAGCGCACCCGGGGGAAGGTCGATGGCATAACGCTGCACAATGGCAAGCGCATCGTCGCAGGTGGTTGGATCGGCAACCGTGGGGCCCGAACCGATGTCCATGGGCTGGTCACCCGGCACATCGGAAATCAGCAGGTTCACGACCTTGGCGGGATGGCAGGCCGCTGCCAGGCGCCCCCCCTTGATACCCGACAAATGCCGTCGTACGCAGTTCATTTCCGAAATCGATGCGCCCGACGTGAGCAGCGCGCGATTGATTGCCTGCTTGTCTTCAAGCGTCACGCCCTCGCCCGGCAACGGCAAAAGCGATGAAGCCCCGCCGGAAAAAAGACAGACCACGAGGTCGTCGGGAGACAGGCCCTTGACCAGCCCAAGCGTCTGCTGCGCCGCCTCGCGCCCGGCCTGGTCCGGCGTTGGATGCGCCGCCTCGACGACCCGGATACGCTCGCACGGCACGGCATGCCCATACGCCGTCACGACCAGGCCCTCGAGCGGGCCATCCCAGCATTGCTCGAACGCCTGCGCCATGGCGGCCGAGGCCTTGCCGGCGCCGATCACGATGACACGCCCGGCCACCGCCTCGGGCAAATGCTTTCCAATGACCCGACTGGGCTGGGCCGCCTGCACCGCCGCCTCGAACATGCGGGACAGCACGTCGCGCGCTTGAGTTTTCATGGCCGCTTCCTTTGTCTTGGGTCTGTTTACTGGCTGGCGTGCTGTTTGGCTAGTCCGCAGGAACTGCCTTGTGTCTGGCAGATTCAGGCATCCGAATTTGAGTGCACGAACTAGCCAGGCAGCACACTAGGGTGTGCCTCGAATCTATTTTGGCTTTTGGCCAATTTCAAAGTTGGCCATTTTTTCCAACGCGCGCACCATGCCTGAATGATCCCAGCCCGAACCGCCGTGCGCCGCGCAGGAATTGAACAGCTCTTGCGCCACCGCCGTGCTGGGCAACGACACGCCGATCTCGCGCGCCGTGGTCAGCGCCAGGTTCAAATCCTTTTGGTGCAGCTCGATGCGGAAGCCCGGATCGAAGGTGCGCTTGACCATGCGCTCACCGTGGACCTCCAGAATGCGCGAATTGGCAAAACCGCCCATCAACGCCTCGCGCACCTTGGCCGGATCAGCGCCCGCCTTGGCGGCAAGCACCAAGGCCTCGCCGACCGCCTCGATGGTCAGGCCGACGATGATCTGGTTCGCCACTTTGGTAATTTGTCCATCGCCATTGCCGCCCACCAGCGTCACATTCTTGCCCATCAGGTCGAACACCGGCTTGACTGTAGTGAAGGCCGAGTCGGGGCCGCCCACCATGATGGTCAGGCTGGCCGCCTTGGCGCCGACCTCGCCGCCAGATACCGGCGCATCCAGATAGTCGCAACCCAAGGCATTGATTTTCTGGGCGAATTCCTTGGTGGCCACCGGGGAAATCGAACTCATGTCGACGACAATCTTGCCCTTTTCCAGCCCAGCAGCCACCCCGTCTTCACCGAACAGCACGTCGTGTACATGGGGCGTATCGGGCACCATGACGATGATGATTTCGCTTTGGCGAGCCGCCTCGGCGCCGCTGCCGCATTCGTGGGCGCCGGCCTCGACCAGGCTCTTGGGCGTGCCGCTGCGGCTATGCGTATAAAGCGTATGCCCACCCTTGATAAGATTGGCCGCCATGGGCGCCCCCATGATGCCCAGGCCGATAAAGGCAATGTTAGCCATAACTTGCTCCGTAAACAGATTGAAAATTCATGCGTCAGGCGGCCAGCGTCGTAAACCAGCCCAAGCCATCCTGAGTTTTGGCCGCCGGCTTGTACTCGCAGCCTATCCAGCCCGTGTAGCCCAGCCGGTCGATATGGCCGAACAGCCAGGGGTAGTTGATTTCACCGGTGCCGGGCTCGTTTCTGCCCGGATTGTCGGCCAACTGGATATGAGCGATGCGATCCATGTGCCGCGCCAGCGTATTGCCCAGCTCGCCTTCCATGCGCTGGGCATGATAGATGTCGTACTGCAAGAAGATATTGTCGGACTTCACCTCGTCGAAGATCGCCAGCGCCTGGTCCGTGCGGCTAATGTAGAAGCCCGGGATATCGAAAGTGTTGATCGGCTCAACCACCAAGCGGATTCCCGCCTGCTTGAGCCGCACCGCCGCAAATACCAGGTTGCCCACCAGGGTCTCGTGAACGACTTCAGCATCGGCCTCGGCCGGCGCAATGCCCGCCAGGCAATTCAATTGCTTGCAGCCAAGCGCCTGGGCATACTCGATCGCCTGGTCGACGCCCTCCTTGAATTCCGCCACGCGGTCCGGCAGGCAGGCAATACCCCGCTCGCCTTTCTCCCAGTTCCCCGCCGGCAGGTTGTGCAGCACCTGCACCAGGCCGTTCGACTCCAGTTGATCGGCCAGCGCCTTCTTGTCGAAGGCATAAGGAAAAAGATATTCCACGCCCTTGAAGCCCGCATCGGCGGCGGCCTTGAAGCGGTCGAGAAAATCGACTTCGTTGAACAGCATGGTGAGGTTTGCAGCAAATTTCGGCATTTTTCAGAGTGTCCTTGAATAATCGTTCCAGCATGAATCAGTCCAGCAAGGCGATCGCCGTGGGCGCATCAACACCGCCTTCAGCCAGTTCTTCGAACTCGTTGATGTTGTCGATCTCGGTGCCCATGGAAACATTGGTCACGCGCTCCAGCATAAACTCCACGACAACGGGCACGCAGTGCTGGCGCATCCATTTTCTTGCCTGCTCGATGGCGGGCTTGATTTCGTCGACGGCGTGGACGCGAATCGCCTTGCAGCCCAAGCCCTCGGCCACCGCGACATGATCGACGCCATAGCCTTTGGTATCGCTGCAATTGATGTTGTCGAACGCCAATTGCACGCAGTAATCCATGTCCAGCCCCATCTGCGCCTGCCGGATCAGACCCAGGTAAGCGTTATTCACCAGTATATGCAGATAGGGAAGCTTGAACTGCGCACCCACGGCCAGCTCTTCGAGCATGAACTGGAAGTCGTAGTCCCCCGAAATCGCCACGATCTCCTCGGAAGGGCTGGCGGCGGCCCGCACACCCAGGGCAGCGGGAATGGTCCACCCCAACGGCCCGGCCTGCCCGCAATTGATCCAGTGCCGGGGATGGTAAACGTGCAGGAACTGCGCCGCCGCGATCTGTGACAGGCCAATCGTGGTGACATAGCGGGTATTGCGCCCAAACGCCTCGTTCATTTCCTGGTAGACGCGCTGAGGCTTGAGCGGAGACACATCGAAATTCGTCTTGCGCTGCATGGATTTCTCGCGCTTGCGGGCCTGGCACTGTGCAGCCCACTCGCCGCGGTCGCGCAGTTTGCCGCCCGTCTTTAGTTCGCGGGCAACCTCGATCATCAAGTCCAGGGCGGCCCCGGCATCGGACACAATGCCGTAGTCGGGGCCGAATACCTTGCCGATCTGCGTAGGCTCGATATCAATGTGCACAAACGTGCGGCCCTTGGTATAGATATCCACCGACCCGGTATGGCGATTGGCCCAGCGGTTTCCAATACCCAGGACAAAGTCCGAAGCAAGCAGGTTCGCATTGCCGTAGCGGTGGGCCGTTTGCAAACCCACCATGCCGGCCATCAACGGATGGTCGTCGGGGATCACCCCCCAGCCCATCAGCGTTGGGATCACCGGCACGCCCACAAGCTCGGCAAACTCCTGCAGCCGGGAGGCCGCATCGGCATTGAACACCCCGCCACCGGACACAATAACAGGCCGTTCGGCGGCATTGAGCATTTCCACGGCCTTGGCGGCCTGCACCCGAGTAGCCAGGGGCTTGTAGACCGGCAAGGGGGCATAAGTATCCGGATCGAACTCGATTTCCGTCAATTGCACGTCGATGGGAAGGTCGATCAGCACCGGCCCCGGACGGCCCGAACGCATGATGTGGAAAGCCTGCTGAAAGATGCGGGGCACCTGTGCCGCCTCACGCACCGTGACGGCCCATTTGGTCACCGGCTTGGCAATCGATTCGATATCCACCGCCTGGAAGCTTTCCTTGTACAACTGGCTGCGCGGCGCCTGGCCCGTAATGCACAGGATCGGAATGGAATCGCCCGATGCGGAGTACAAACCGGTAATCATGTCCGTGCCTGCCGGCCCCGACGTGCCCACGCATACACCAATGTTGCCTGGACGAGTCCGCGTATAGCCTTCCGCCATATGCGAGGCCCCTTCCACGTGGCGCGCGAGGATGTGCTTGAACTTACCGTTGGCGCGCACGGCGGAATAAAACGGATTGATGGCGGCGCCGGGCACGCCAAACAATGTGGTTACACCTTCTTTTTGCAAGACCGCCGCAGCGGCGTCGACTGCTCTCATCCGAGCCATGATCACTCCTTGTGATATAGGGCCTGAAACCCTCGATGGAAATCAGAATAGACAAAAAGAAGGGGTCGATAAATAGAAGCCGATATAGTTTCTGTCGATACTATAAGTATGTAGTGAACACGCGCAAACAATAGTATTCTTTGGCGGAATACACCAAGCCACTCATAACCAGATGAATTAAAAGGCAATAAGGACAAGCACCCCGGGCCCCGGGCTGCACCTGCAGTCCAGGGAATCACCTACAAAAGGTACGGAATGGATCGATATACGGCAATACGCACGTTTGTGCTGATTGCAGAGAAAGGCAGCTTTGCCGCAGCCGCCCTGGCCGAAGGCGTCACGCCCGTTGTCATGGGGCGGCGGCTGTCCGCGCTTGAGCGCCGGCTGGGTGTTCAACTTATGCATCGCTCTACCCGGGGCCTGAACCTGACGGAACTGGGCGAGCGTTTTCTTGAAAACTGCCAACAACTGATCCAGGACTTCGATGCGGCGGAAGGCAGCATCAGCCAGCGCAGCAAGTCCATACGCGGACATCTGGTGGTATCGGCGCCCGCCGCCTTCGGGCGCCGCCATGTCGCGCCCCACGCAGCCGCTTTCCAGGCCCGCTATCCCGACTTGCGCCTCTCGTTCAACTTTACGGACAGCGTCGTCGACCTGGTGCGCGAAGGCTACGACGTTGCGATACGCATCGGCGAAGTCACCGACCCCAACTACGTGGCCGTACGGCTCTTCCCGAACCGACGCGTGGTGTGCGGCACACCAGCCTACTTCGCACACTATGGGATTCCACGCGATCCCGAAGACCTGGCGCGCCATAACTGCCTGGCCTTCAACCTGCAAGGCGGGCAGCAGCGCGGCTGGACCTTCGCACGCGACGGCAAGCCGTTTACCGTACGCGTCAATGGCGACCTGGCCTGCAACGACGGCGAACTGCTGTACACCTGGGTCAAGCAAGGCCTGGGCATCGGCTGGCGTTCAACCTGGGAAATACAGACCGAACTGAAGCGCGGCGAACTAATCACGGTGCTGGACGACTTCGCCCTGGCCCGCTACGACATTCAGGCGGTGTACCAGCAACAACGCTATCTCCCGGCCAAGGTGCGCCATTTCATTGATTATCTGCGCGATATCTACAACCGGCCGCTCTACTGGGAGGGGCAGGATCCGGACACCTCTTAGCCAGTTGCGGCGCCGGCCTCGGCCCGGCGGCCCCCAGTGTTTGCATCCAGAAAAATTTGCAGCACAGGCCTCTTGGTGCTATCTTGACTTTGTTAGGCCATACCATGTTAGGCCACACCCTATTCGTACTATATATACAGACAAAACCCACAGACAAAACCCGGGTCGAATTGCGCGCTGCACACACTGGCAGCTGCGGCCCAAGGAGGACACCCCCGTGAACACCCAAGCAGAAGGCTTCATTGCCGAATCCACATCAACGTCCGCCTCCGGCATCGCAGGCCGGTCACTTACTCACGAGTCGGCGGAATTACATGTAAACGGCGAAGCTATATACACCGACGACATTCCCGAACTGCAAGGAACGTTGCACTGCGTTCTGGGGCTGTCGGAAAAGGCCCATGCCAAGCTAGTCTCCATCGACCTCGACCCCGTGCGTAATGCACCCGGCGTGGTCGACGTCCTGGTCGCCGCCGACATACCGGGCGAGAACAACTGGGGTTCGGTCCTGCACGACGACCCGTTGCTGGCCGACGGCGTCGTCAATTACATTGGACAGCCCATTTTCGCCGTGGTCGCCGAGAACCGAGAGGCCGCCCGTCACGCGGCGCGCCGCGCCGTTATCCAGTACGAAGAGCTGCCCGCCATCCATACGCCTCAAGCGGCAAAGGCCGCCAATGCGTCGGTGTCCCCATCCATGCGCCTGCAGCGCGGCGATGCCGCCGCCGCAATCGCCAAGGCGCCGCACCGCCTTACGGGCACCTTCGAATGCAATGGGCAGGAACAGTTCTACCTGGAAGGCCAGATTTCCTACGCCGTACCCAAGGAAGCCAATGGGGTGCATGTGTGGTGCTCCACCCAGCACCCCACCGAAATGCAGATGCTGGTGGCGCATTCGTTGGGTTGGCGGTCGCACCAGGTGCTGGTCGAATGCCGGCGCATGGGCGGCGGTTTTGGCGGCAAGGAATCCCAATCGTCGCTGTTCGCGTGCATGGCCGCCATCTGCGCCACGCGCCTGCGCAAGCCCGTCAAGCTTCGCCTTGATCGCGACGACGACTTCATGATCACCGGCAAGCGCCACGGCTTCTACTACGAATACGACATCGGTTTCGACGACGAAGGCCGCATCCTGGGCGCAGCCCTGGACATGACGCTCAATTGCGGCCACTCGGCCGATTTGTCGGCAGCCGTAGCCACGCGGGCGGTCTGCCATTTCGACAATGCCTACTATGTGGCCGACATCGACATCGGCGCCATGTGCGGCCGAACCAATAGCCAGTCGAACACGGCGTTTCGCGGCTTCGGCGGGCCGCAGGGCGCCTTGATGATGGAAGTCCTGATCGACGAGATCGGCCGCAAACTTAAGATCGACCCGCTGGATGTTCGCCGGACAAACTTCTACGGCATCAACGAACGCAACACCACGCCATACGGCCAGAAGGTGGTCGACAATATTCTTGATCCCCTGGTCAGTCAGCTAGAGGCCGACAGCGATTACCGCGCGCGCCGCCAGGCGGTCATCGACTTCAACCGGTCCAGCACCATCCTGAAAAAGGGGCTGGCCCTTACGCCGGTAAAGTTCGGTATTTCGTTCAATATTCCCGCATTCAACCAGGGCGGTGCGCTGGTGCATGTGTATCGCGACGGCTCTGTGCTGGTGAATCATGGCGGCACCGAGATGGGGCAAGGCCTGAACACCAAGGTGGCCCAAATGACGGCCTCGGTGCTGGGCCTGGGCCTTGAGCATGTGCGCGCCACCGCCACCGACACCAGCAAGATCGCCAATACCTCGCCGACGGCGGCGTCCACCGGCACCGATCTAAACGGCATGGCTGCTCAGAATGCCGCGCAAAGCATACGGAATCGGCTTGCGGTCGTGGCCGCCGACAAGTGGGGCGGCAAGCCCGAAGATGTGGTCTTCGCCAATGCCATGGTCAGCGTCAACGGGCATCAGCTGCCTTTTGCGGAAGTGGTGGAAACGGCCTATTGGGCGCAGGTTCAGCTATGGTCCGAAGGGTTTTATGCCACGCCTGACATCAGTTGGGACAAGGAAACCATGACGGGCAGTCCGTTCTATTACTTTGCTTACGGCGCGGCGGTCTCTGAGGTCATGATCGACACCCTTACCGGCGAGTTCAAGCTGCTGCGCGCCGACATCCTGCACGATGTGGGCCGTTCGATCAATCCGGCGCTGGACATCGGGCAGGTGGAAGGCGCTTATATTCAAGGCATGGGGTGGCTGACTACCGAAGAACTATGCTGGAACAAGGACGGCAGGCTCACCACGCACGCTCCGTCAACGTATAAGATTCCGGCGGTCAGCGATTGCCCCACGCAGTTCAATGTGGCGCTTTTCGATACCGAGAATGTGAAGGAGACGGTCTACCGTTCGAAGGCGGTTGGCGAGCCTCCGCTGTTGTTGCCTTTCAGTGTGTTCAACGCCATTCGTGATGCGGTGGCCAGTGTTGACGACTATCGCCAGGAGCCGCAGCTGAATGCTCCGGCTACGCCGGAGGCTGTCTTGAATGCGCTCGATAAGCTGCGCCCGTCGTTGCTGGGCAAGTTCCGTGGCGAGCCTGTGGCTGCTACGGTGGCTTGATGCTCTAAGGATGGGTTCTTGCGGGGCGTAGTCGTGCAGTGACTGGCATGGAATTACGGCAACCACGACTTGGCTGGCCGTGGTTTTTATGCGTTGCCGCTAAAAGTATCAGCTTCGTACGTGGGCGATGACTTCGTCCAGGCGGGTTAGCATCAGGTCGATTTCGTCGGCGCTTACGTTCAGGGCCGGCATGAAGCGCAGCAGGTCGGGGCGGGGCGAGTTCAGTAACATGCCTTCGGGCGACCAGTCGCGCGCGGCTTCCACGATGCGCGGGCCATCGTCCCGGCCCAGCTTCAAGGCGCGTAGAAGGCCTACGCCGCGCTCGCCCTGCATGCCCCATTTGGCGGACAGGGCCATCAAGCCTTCGGACAGTTGCTGGGCGCGTGCGTTGACTGACTCCAGAAAACCCGGAGCAGCCACGGTGTCAAAAACCGCCAGGCCCACCGCCGCCATCAGCGGGTTGCCGTTGAAAGTGCCGCCCTGGTCGCCGTGCTGGAAGACTGAAACCTCTTCGCGCGCGCACAGGGCCGCCAGCGGCACGCCGCCGCCCACGCCCTTGGCCAGTGTCATGATGTCGGGTTCCACGCCCGACTGCTGGTAGGCGAACATGGTGCCGGTGCGCCCTACCCCGGTCTGTACTTCGTCAACGATCAGCAGCAAGCCGCGCTGGCGGGTTAGTTCGCGCAGCGCCTGCATGAACTCGCGTGTAGCCGGCAACACGCCGCCCTCGCCCTGCACCGGTTCGAGCATCACGGCCACGGTTTCGTCGTCGATCAGGGCCTTGACCGAATCCAGGTCGTTCAGGTCGGCCTTCACAAAACCTGGCACCTGGGGCGCATACATGACGTCCCAGCCCGCCTTGCCGGAAGCCGACATGGTGGCGATGGTGCGCCCATGGAAGCTGTGGTCGAAGGTAATGATCTTGTAGGCGCCGTTGCGATGCAGCCGACCCCATTTGCGAGCCAGCTTGATTGCACCTTCGTTGGCTTCGGCGCCGCTATTGGCGAAGAAAACCCGGTCAAAGCAGGAGGCGCCCGTAATACGCTTGGCCAAATCCATGGAAGGCTGGTTGTAGAACGCCGGCGAGGGGTTGATCAGCAGATCGGCCTGTCGCTTGATGGCCTCGACAACCGCCGGAGGACAGTGGCCCAGGCTATTGACGGCCCAGCCTTGCATAAAGTCCAGGTACCGCTTGCCGTTGTGGTCCTCAAGCCACGACCCCTGCCCTCGCACGAACACCAACTCGGGCCGCAAGGTTATGTCCATAAGGGCGTTGACGCCAGCCTGATCAAATTTCATGTCGCTTCCGGAAAAAGAGGAGGGGAAACGCAGCGCACGCTGCCAAGCGCGCTGCTGTTGGGCTGGTGTGTGAACGGACCCTACAGCAGCGCTTAGGCGGATTTTAAACTGTCCAGCGAAAGTACGCGGATTGATAATGCGTTTCGCTTTAGCAGGCGAGCAAGGTTAGCGCAAAGCGGGGTTGCCCATGGGTGGGCATCTCCTTTTATTTGAATATAGGCACGGCGGCGTCCTCCGACCCGTAGACACCGCCCGAACCGTAATCGCTGGTGATACTGATATTTACGGTGCTTGGATCCACCTGCTCTCCACTCCCCTTGTAGTGCATGACCGTACCGGGAAGCAAAAGCACGATCGCCACCATCAAGAGCTGGATGCAAATAAACGGTACTGACCCCCAGTAGATCTGCCCTGTCGTAACCTTCTTGACGAACTGCTTGGTGTGCTTGTCCTTGTAATCCTCTTTGGGGGCCACAGAACGCAAGTAGAACAGGGCAAAACCAAAGGGCGGATGCATGAACGAGGTTTGCATGTTCACCGCCAGCAGCACACCGAACCAGATCAGGTCGATACCCATCTTGTCGGCCACCGGCCCAAGCAGCGGCACAACGATAAACGCCAGTTCGAAGAAATCCAGGAAGAATGCAAGCACAAAGACGAACACGCTGACAATTATCAGAAAGCCCAGCTCGCCTCCAGGTAGGCCGACCAATAGATTCTCCACCCACAGGTCGCCGTCCACACCACGGAAAGTCAGCGTGAAAATGGTGGAGCCGACAAGAATGAAAATGACAAACGACGTGAGTTTGGTCGTCGTATTCATGGCCTGCTTGAGCAGGGCGAACGAAAGGCGCCGGCGCGATAGCGCCATGACAATAGCTCCGATCGCACCCATGGCGCCGCCTTCCGTAGGCGTCGCGATACCCAGGAATATGGTGCCAAGCACGAGAAAAATCAGAATCAAGGGCGGGATCATAACGAAAGTGACGCGCTCCGCGATTTGCGAGAGCAACCCCAGTCTCAGCATCTTGTTGGCAAGCGCTAGCAAGAATGCGCTCCCCCCCCAGATCAACACGCTGATCACTATCATTTCATCCACGGGAGTCTGCTCCTGCATCAGGCCCTCCCGCACACCAATGGCGATACCCGCAGCCACCACCATCAGCACCAGCAGCGAGCGGATGCCGTGACTGCCGCTGGGCTCCAGGAACACGCGATCATTCTCCGGGATGGCCGGAGCCACTTTGGGACGCAACAAAGCAAGGCCCGCGACATACAGAATGTATAGGCCGATGAGAATACCGCCTGGCACAATCGCGCCACGGTACATGTCACCGATAGAGCGTCCCAGCTGGTCGGCCAGCACAATCAGGACAATGGAAGGCGGGATGATCTGCGATAGTGTTCCCGAGGCGGCGATCACGCCAGTGGCAAGCCGCCGATCGTACCCGTAGCGCAGCATGATGGGCAGGGAAATCAAGCCCATGGAGATTACAGAGGCCGACACCACCCCGGTGGTGGCGCCAAGCAACGCACCCACCACGATCACGGCGATGGCCAACCCTCCGCGCATGGGGCCAAACAATTGGCCAATGGTTTCCAGAAGATCTTCGGCCATGCCCGAGCGTTCGAGTATCAGCCCCATGAACGTGAAGAAAGGGATGGCCAACAATGTGTCGTTGGCAATAATGCCGAAGATCCGCTGCGGCAACGCCTGAAACAAAGCGGGCGTAAAGAAGCCCAGCTCGATGCTCAGCAGGCCAAACAACAAGCCATGCGCGGCCAGCGTAAAAGCGACAGGAAACCCCAGCAACAAGAAAATCACCAAGGTGCCGAACATCACAGGCGCCATATTTGCAATGAGGAAATCCATGTTCAACGACCTTCTTTATCTTCGGCTAGGCGGGCGGTCTGAACGATTTCTTCAACCAGTGCTTCTTCTGCGGTTTTCTCCCCGGCCTTACGCGTGGGGTTGGGGCACCGCCCCTGCAGAAAACCAATGCATTTAATCAAATGGGAAATTCCCGCGGCAATCAGCAGCGCGAACCCGGCCGGCACCAGCAGCTTTACCGGCCAGCGCACCAATCCGCCCGCGTTCGACGAGGTCTCGTGGACTCGGTAGGATTCGACCACCATGGGCCACGACAGCCAAAGCACCACGGCGCATACGGGCAGCAAGAACACCAGCACGCCAAAAGTATCGATCATGATCTGACCACGCTCCGACAACTTGCCGGACAGGATATCGACTCGGACGTGCTCATTGTTTAACAAGGTATAGCCGGCGGCCAGCAAGAATATGGCTCCGAACAGATACCACTGGATTTCCAGCCAGGCGTTCGAGCTAAGATCAAACGCCTTGCGTGAAATCGCGTTGAATACACTGATGATGCAAGCGATCAGAATCAGCCAGGACACCGCAAGGCCGATTCGACGGTTAAGCCCATCGATAAAACTGGATAACGCTAATAAGCCGCGCAATGTCTTCTCCTCATCCTTTTATATAAGTGACTGTATTCGTAGTGGGCGAGGCGCGTGGAAGCACCAGCTCGCTTGTCGCGCGTCAATCTTCAGGTGCCGGCCGCCACGGCATCGCACGGCGCTCAAGCCACACAAGCGCCCCATACAGCGCCAGCCCCATGAAAGCCAAGATGAATAATGCGGCAAACACCCGGACGGTATCGAAGTTGCCCTGGGCGCTCATGATGACGTAGCCCAAGCCTCGTTGGGACGACACGAACTCCCCCACAATGGCGCCGACCAAGGCCAGCGACATGGCCACCTTCATGCCGGCCACCATGGATGGCAAGGCGCAAGGAAACTTGACCTTGAAGAAAAAGGCCCAGGCCGAGCCCTTGAGCACTTTGCCAAGATCAATGACGTCCGATGGCACGGATCGCAGGCCGTGCACCGAATCCACAATAATGGCGAACACCGCGACCATGAAAGCAATCGCGATCTTCGGCTCGGCGCCCGTACCCAGCCATACGACGAATAAAGGCGCCAAAGCCACCTTGGGCACGCTGTTGAACCCGATGATCAGCGGATACAGAAACCGTTCGAACACCCGCGACTCCACCAGGCAGACCGCAATCAAGATACCAATCACGACCGACAGGGCAAACCCGGCCAATGTCGTCCACAGCGTATACAGCGCGTGCTCGCCGTACCAAGGCAGGGCCGCCCACAGTTCGACGAAGATCTGCGACGGCAAAGGCAGCATAATGTCGCGGACGTCAAGCACCCGGCACAAAATTTCCCAGATCACCAAGGCGACACCCAGGGAAACCGTGCCCCCCAGCGCCATCTTCAGATTGTTCATTCCTGTGTTCATGCCGTCCCCTTTTCACCGATCAAGCCCATTTCTTCGAACAAGCCACGGATATGGGTGGTGTAACGGCCGAACTCGGGCGTTTCGCGGACGGCCAACGGCCTGGGGCGAGGCAGATCAATAGGAATCGTCTCGATCAGACGACCGGGCCGAGGGGAAAACACCATCACGACATCCGCCAGATACACGGCTTCGGAAATACCATGGGTCACGAACAGAATCGTGTTGCGTGTTTCCATCCAAATACGTTGCAGCTCATAATTCATCTGGTCGCGCGTGAACGCATCCAGGGCGCCGAAAGGCTCATCCATCAGAAGCAAGCCTGGATCATCAATCAGCGCGCGGCAAATCGCCGCCCGCTGACGCATGCCCCCCGACAACTCACGCGGATAGCTGGATGCAAAATCGCGCAAGCCGGTAAGCTCCAGCAGACGATCGACCTTGCCGGCGTACTCGGCGGGAGATTTCCTGGCGAACTCGATGGGCAGCAGAATGTTCTTGCGAATACTGCGCCATTCAAGCAAGGCATCGCGTTGGAAAACCATGCCAATCCCGTCAGGCGGGCCGTCAACGGTTGTGCCGTCGACGGTCAGCTCTCCGCCTGTGATACTTTCCAGACCGGCCACGCAACGCAGAAAAGTGCTTTTTCCACAACCGCTGGGCCCCAGAATGCTCACGAACTGCCCGGCCGGAATATCCGCACTCACCCCCGACAAGGCCTGTACGCCGCGCGCACCCGGATACAGCTTGGAAACATCCTGGGCATGGACGGCCGCATTGCTCATTTAGTCACCAGCGCGTCGTACTGCCCGGGGTTGACCATATCGGTCACGTAGAAATCGGTCGCAGGAATGTTATCGCTGATCAAATCAACCGAGGTCAAGGTCTTGACGGCCTCGTCCCAGTCCGCCGGAACCGGTGCGCCAATGCGCTCGTCTTTGCCCGGTTCACCGAAGTATTCGTACAAGGCGTCGATGTGGCCTCGCAGAACCTTGGGGTCCAGTCGCGCCTGGGGGCGTTGGGCAATAACGGCGTTGACGGCTTCGTCCTGATGACCGTCATAAATGTATTGCCAAGCTCGCGCGGTCACGCTGGCAAACTTCGAAATCGCATCCCGCTTGCTCTTAAGCTTTTCCTCGCTGGTGAAAATGCCGAAGCTGGGCATATTCAGGCCGTAGTCGCCAAATGAAATACCAACCGACGGGCGCTTATCGGCCACCAGCGGGATGACAAAAGGAATGCCCGACACCACCGCATCGGCCCTGCCCACAGCATAGGTCATGACCTTGCTCGCGGATTCGACACTCAACAGCTCGACGTCGCTGCGCTTCAAGTCGCCGGCGGCCAGGAAGTCGTCAATGAAAGGGGCCTCGACCGAGCCTGCGGTATAGACGACTTTTTTGCCTTTTAAATCGGCAGGTCCCCGGATGCCTGAGTCGGCTGGAACCAGCAAGCCGAAATCGTTCTTTCGCACGAAGACCGCCACCGCCTTGACGGGCAAACCCTTGTCGCGCGCAATCATCATGGCCGGCAGGCTGGCATGGCCCGCATCAAAGCGATCGCTGGAGCCGACAATCTGCACTGTTGTGGCGGATCCGTTGCCATCTTCAAAACTTACATCCAGGCCTGCTTCTTTGTACCAGCCTTTTTCATTGGCCAAGTGAAAGGCCCCGTGGTATCCATTAGGCACCCAGTCCAGACGAACAGCAAACGGCTCAAGCGCCTGCGCCAAGACGGACGATGCCATCAGGCACCCCGCCGCCAATCCCGCCAGGCCACGTATTGCAGACCACACTCGTTTTTTCATCGCACCACCTCTATGTGATTGGTTAACCAACAGCAAAATCAGCCTTCTATCGACTGCCGCCAAGCAGCCGCTTGACCCGCTCCCACACAACACCCAGGAACATTCGGAAAGGACTGAACTCGACGTGAGGCGTGGGTTCGTTGGAACCCTCGGGGCGCCCCAGAGACAAGGCCACGTTTCGGCCGAAGTCGACAATCATGCGACGTACGAAATCCTTAACCAGACCGGAGCGTGAGAACTGCGCCAACGGGCCTTGCAAGGAATACACTAGCTCGACGTCCACGCGTGAACTCGTTGCAGTTAGCGCGATCACCCGATAGCTGACATCGCCTTTGGCTCGCGACTGGCTTAAGGTGTCCTGGCCGGCGCCGCGCAGCACCGCCGACATGGATGCTTCATCACGCTCGAGTGTTGCGGCGCCCTTGAACGCCGCCGCCATCGGGCCAAACTTGACGGCGATCTTGCCCACCACCTCGTCGCCGACCTGCTCTTCGATGACGGCGCCTGGCAGGCAACCCGCCACGGCGGGAAGGTCAGCCATGAATTTCCATACCCGCTCGGCCGGAAACGGCGTTTCAAACCCGCCCTGGATAATCGTGCCTTTTGCCGGTTTGTTCCCAGCGGCGGGCGCTCGCGTGGCATCGGACACGGCGCTGCTTGACGCCGGCGCGGGCTCGCGCCGTACAGCCGTGAATCCCGAGAAGGCCTCTGGAGACGCTTGTTGCGGTACGACAGCCTTCTGAGCAGCGGCCTGTGCACGCAGCGCCTCGACATCTGGATCGGGGTTGGCGCGCAAATCGGCCAGCACGGACATCACGGCAGCCGTAATGCCCTGGTAACCCGTACACCGACAGATATTGCCCGCCAGCTCGATGCGCACACGACCCTCGTCGGCCTCGGGCAAACGCAAGACAATGTCTCGCGATGTCGTCAGCATCCCGGGCGTGCAAAACCCGCACTGCAGGGCGTGCTTGGCGTGAAAGGACTCGCGCAAACGGCGCATGATGGGATCATTGCCATACCCTTCAATCGTGGTGATGCGCTTGCCCTGGCAAGCGACGGCAAACGTGATGCATGAGCGAACCGGCTTGCCTTCAACCAGTACCGTGCACGCGCCACAGACGCCATGCTCACAGCTTAGGTTGGCGCCGGTCAGCCGAACCTGTTCGCGCAAGAAATCGCCCAAGTGCGTGCGAGGGACGACATCTTCCGTGACCTTGCGGCCATTGACTTCCATTGATAACTCAGACATATCTCACCCTCTACTCACCCATGGCCTGCGCCAGGCAACGGCTGACCACCGTTTCGATCCGCTCCTGTTCCCACGCGGATTTCTGCTGCGTAATAGCGGCCACCGCCACGCGGATGGCTTGCGCGCTGACCGCCGAGCGCCCCTGGGCCGCGACCTGCTCGGCAAGCTCCGGCAGGAGCTGCGGCGCGCCGTCCAGCGCTCCGACGGCAATGCGTGCGGTCTGCGATACGGGGTCGAAGTACGCGGCACAGCTTGCTTCAGCAAACTCGCCCGTCTTGCGCGCGAACTTGTGATAGCCCCAACGTGAACCTTGGAGCAACTTGGGCACATAAACGGCGGTGATCATTTCATCGGGTTCGCATTGGGTGGTATAGGCCCCCAACATAAATTCGGGCATGGCAATTTCCCGACGGCCGGCGCCGGAAGTAATCTCGACTTGGCCGCCCAAGGCCGTAACCGCCAACACCCAATCGGCTGCTGGATCCGCATGGGCCATGCTGCCGCCTATGGTTCCACGGTTGCGAACCGCACGATAGGCAATTCTGCCTGCCACGGCCCGCAGCATGTGTCCGGCCAGCAACGGGAATACTCCGTCTTCTATCTCTGCGTGTGTCACCGCCGAACCAATGCGCACGCGCGTGCCCTGCTCTGTGACCGTTCGAAGATCAGCAATCGCCGATACATCAACCACCTTGGCGGGACGCGCCAAGCGCAGATTCAGCATGGGGCCCAAGGACTGGCTGCCAGCCATCAGTTTCACGCCGGCGCCTTCGTCAGGCAGCATCGCCAAGGCAGCCGCTACGCTGTCGGCTTGGACATAATCGAATTTTGCTGCTTTCATTACTTATTCACCTCGACTGTCGACCGGCTGCCCGGCCTGTGCCAGCGCATCCAGAATGCGGTCAGGGGTCACCGGCGTCTGCGCCATTAGTACGTCATAGCCCCGCAACGCATCGTTGATAGCGCTGGTAATCGTGGCCGGCGGGGCAATCGCACCGCCTTCGCCGACCCCTTTGGCGCCAAACTCTGTATTCGGGGAAAGCGTTTCGAAGTGGTCGAAGCGAATATTGGGTACTTCCATGGCGCCCGGCATGACATAGTCGGCCAAGGTGGAGGCCATGGGCTGTCCCTGGTCGTCGTACGGGGCTTCTTCGTAAAGCGCCGTGCCTATGCCCTGCGCGACACCGCCGATAGCCTGGCCCTCGACGACCATGGGGTTGATCATCCTGCCGCAGTCCTCGACCATCACATAGTCCAGGATTTCCACCAGGCCGGTCTTGGGGTCAACGGCCACCACAACGGCTTGGCTTGCATACGAGAAGCTGCCCGTATCCACTTTCGGTTTATAGGCTAGGCTGATTTCCAGCCCAGCCGGATCGACATCCTGCGGCAGCTTCTGGGGATGCAGATACCAGGCGTTGGCAATCTCGGCGATGGATACGCTGGCGTCGCCCGCGCGCACCCGTCCGTCTTCGAAGACCACGTCGTCCTTGTCTGCTTTCAACAAGTGCGCACCGATGTGCAACAGCTTGGGCAGCAGTGCTTTGGAGGCCCGGGCCACTGCGCCGCCCGACATGACCATGGAACGGGAAGCATAGGTACCGGTCGAGTAAGGGGTGCGGCCGGTATCGCCATGCACCATCTTGACTCGCGAAATGTCGATTCCCAGGATTTCGTTGACAATCTGGGCGAAGGTGGTTTCCATCCCCTGGCCATGCGAGTGCACGCCAACCCGAATCTCGGCCCCGCCGTCCGGCGTAAGGCGAACAAAAGCCTGATCAGCCCCTGGCACAAGGGGGGTGCCCCAGTTGGCGAATACCGAGGTGCCGTGCGCTGACTGTTCGTTATAGGTGGCCACGCCCAGGCCAATCAGCCGGCCATCGGGCTCGCCCCGCTTCTGACGCGCCCGCACTGCGTCAACGTCGATCATTTCCAGGGCACGCCGCAGGCTTCTGGGATAGTCGCCACCGTCAAAATGCTTGTTGGTGACGTTCGTATAGGGCATTTGTTCCGGCTGAACAAGATTTTCGAGCCGGACCTCCCAAGGCTCGCGCGATACTTCGGCAGCCACGGCGTCCATAAGTTGCTCGATGGCAAAGCACACCCCTGTGCGAGCCACGCCGCGATAGGCCATAAGCCCGGGCTTGTTGGTGGCCACGCACACTGTTTCGCAACGGTAACCCCTGAAGCTATACGGGCCGGGCAAATTGCCGATGGCCTGTCCCGCTTCCACGACCGCCGGCGCGAAAGGCCAGTTGGAATAAGCCCCACCATTGATGACGATCTTGGCATCCAATGCTAGAACCTTCCCGCGGCGGTTGGCGTAAGCCGTCATCTCGTAGTGATGCTCTCGCGCATTCGCGCCCACGACCAGGTGCTCGCGGCGGTCTTCCATATAGCGGAATGGGCGTTTATAGGTCTTGGCGAGCCAGGCCACACACAGCTCTTCACGCTGCATGACGCACTTGTATCCGAACCCCCCGCCCACGTCGGGCGAGATGACCCGCACCTGCGCCTGATCCATGCCCAGATACAGGGCAAGGCCTACCTGAACCAGATGCGGCACCTGCGTTCCCGCATACACCACCAGTTGATCTGCCTGAAAATCCCAATAAGCCAGCACCGCCATGCCTTCCATGGGCAAAATACATTGGCGCGACAAGTCGACCGTCTTATGGACGACTACGTCTGCTTCATTGGCCAGCTCGGCGAAATTGATGTCTGCCTTCAGGGTGATGATCGTATTGTCTTTCCAGTGTTCGTGGATGAGATCCGACGTGGCGGCCAAGGCGGACTCATTATTCACATAGACAGGCAGTTCCTTGTAGTCGACTTCGATCATCTCGGCCAGATCCTCGGCCTCCGCCCGCGTGCGCGCTATTGTCATGGCCACGGCCTCGCCGGTATGGCGTACTTTTCTGTACGCCAGGGGCGGCATCGGAGCGACCTGGTAGCTGGGTATGGTGGCTTCGGCAACCATATCCTGGGCATCGGCCATAGACTCGCGCACGAACGCGCAACCGTCCAGTTCCTTTGGAATGCGGATGTCGGTGATACGCGCATGAGCCACGGGGCTGCGCAAGAAGGCAACCTCGTTCAGATCGTGCATTTGCAAATTGCCGATAAAGTTTCCCTTGCCTTGCAAATGCCGTTCGTCCTCCTTGCGAAGCACGCTGGCCCCTACCCCTTGCGCGGCCCTGGCCGTCTTGATGACCTTTTCCTCAACGATTTCCATAACTGCTCTGTCTATCCATCATTTGCGATTAACGACGTCAACCTCGTTTGGCGAGCTGCGCAAAAGTAAAGTTATCCAGTGCGCTTTCCGCGACGCGGAACCAACTGGCTTGGTCTTCCTGGAACTTTTGCCAGCTCGGAAAGATTTTGGCGAAATCCGGGTTCTTTTCCCCGAGCTCCTTCCATAATTCCTGCGACGACTCATACGCCGCTTCCATGACGTCCCGGGGAAAGTACCTTAACTTGGCGCCACCCGCCACCAGCTTGCGCAGCGCGGCTGGGTTTCGGGCATCGTAGCTTGCCAGCATCATCAGGTTTTGTTCGATATTGGCGGACTCAAACGCAGCCTGGTACTCCCTGGGCAAGGCTTCCCAGGCATCTTTATTTACGTGGCAGGTAACCGAAGCGCTGCCTTCGAACCAGCCGGGCGCATAGTAGTAAGGCGCAACTTTATTCAGCCCCAGGTTTTCATCGTCGTATGGGCCGATCCATT
The DNA here is from genome assembly GCA_044464765.1 of Pusillimonas sp. Taxonomy (GTDB): domain Bacteria; phylum Pseudomonadota; class Gammaproteobacteria; order Burkholderiales; family Burkholderiaceae_B; genus JBIQKZ01. Next base: position 78,689 of record JBIQKZ010000005.1, on the reverse strand, counting down.
CGGCGGCATCAATCGTGCCTTTTTCGAGCGCCGGATAGATATCGCCCGGGGGAATCTGTTGCGGAACAGCGCCCAGCTTGGCGAGCACCATGCCGCCGATACCGCCAATACGCATCTTCAGGCCTTGCAAGTCGTCCACGGACTTGATTTCCTTACGGAACCAACCACCCATTTGCACACTGACGTTGCCGCATGTGAAATTGACAATGTTGTACTTGGCGTACATGTCGCGCAACATCTCGAGCCCGCCCCCAAAATGCATCCAGGCATTATGCTGACGAGCATTCATGCCAAAGGACAGCCCGCTATCGAAAGCCAGCGCCGTGTTGGTGCCAATGTAAGCCGTTGCGAGTACGTGGTTGCACTCGACGGTTCCGTTGCCGACGGCTTCCATGTTCTGCGCATACGGCACCAGTTCGTTCCCCGGAAACGGACGGATTTCGAACTTCCCGCCGGTGAGCTCCTTGACACGATTGCACAGGCCTTCCACCGAACCCCAGACATTATCCAGGCTCTTGGGCCAGCCTGTGGACATACGCCACCGTACGGTGGGCAGGTCTTGCGCAAGGGCCGGTTTAGCAGCGAGCGTCAGGCCGGCTCCTGTTGCCATTGCCGCGTGGGTGAGAAAACGTCGTCGTTGCATGCAGAGCTCCTTTTTGATGGTTTATTGTGGGGACAAGTTTGCCGCCGATCTTGCTGCCGGCTTTCGACCCACCCTAATTCTGGTTAGGAATATTGCTGAAAAATCATAAGCTTACTGGGCGCAAATAAACTGTCAGCACACTGAGCAGGTATATTTGTTAGTATGCTGAATAATAAAAAAGCCGTCAACGAGGGTAAATACTAGGAGCAATAAAAAACCAACCAGGAGGCTTCTAGTCCTTGTTTCTTGTGCCAAAAAGCGAGGTTGACAAGCTGAAGCAGAACCGCAAACCGAGTATGTAATAAGCGAAAACCCTAGTAATGACTTCAGAATATACGCAGTATACTGAGCAATTATTTATGTAGCCATACTGAGAACCTATGATGTGGATAAAAATTGCCGAAACCAGCCAGATTTCCGAGGATGAATCGCTTGCCCTCGACGCACAGGGCAAGAAGCTGGCGCTGCATTGTGCCGACGGCGAGTACTTCCTGACAGACAATATTTGCACGCATCAATATGCCTTGCTGTCCGACGGCTACCTGGAAGACGGCTGTATCGAGTGCCCGCTGCATCAAGCCAAGTTCGACCTGCGCACCGGCAAAGCCCTGTGCGCCCCCGCAACCATCGACATCCAAACGTATCCCGTGAAGGTCGATGGCGAATCCATCTACGCGGCTCTCTAGTCAGATACCCGCACCGTCAACAAGAACCCGCAGTCTTTCAGAGGAGTTTCTCCATGTATCAATCTCAAGCCGTCATCGGACAAACACAGGGGTTCAAAGATGCCCCGTTGTCGGAATGCGTATGGCCGGAAGACGCCCTGCATTACATCCCCGATTGGGCCTACACCAGCCAGGCTGTCTACGACAAGGAAATGGATCAGATTTTCCGAGGAGACACCTGGAACTTCGTCGCCCTGGAAGCCGAGATTCCCAACGCCGGCGACTACAAGCGCTCGTACGTGGGCTCCATCCCCGTCGTTGTGTCGCGTGCCGAAGATCAATCGATCCACGTTTTCGAGAATCGCTGCGCACACCGTGGCGTGGAATTCTGCCGTGAAGGGCAAGGAAACACCAAAGAATTCGTCTGCCCCTATCATCAGTGGTCCTATAACCTGAAAGGCGACCTTCAAGGCGTGCCCTTCAAGCGAGGGGTGAACAAGGAAGGCGGAATGCCCAAAGATTTTCGCAACGAGGATCACGGATTGCGCAAACTGAACGTCGCCACCCTTAATGGCGTCGTGTTCGCTTCTTACTCCGACACCGTCGAGCCGCTCGAAGAATACCTAACACCGGAAATACTCGAGGATTTCCGCGCGGCCTTTCCTGGCAAGCCCCTTAAGATCCTCGGATACTATCGCAACGAGTTGCCGTGCAACTGGAAGATGTATCACGAGAATCTCAAGGACTCTTACCACGCTACCTTGCTGCATTCTTTCCTGGTGGTTTTTGGCCTGTTCGTCGCCGGCAATAAAACCACTATTACCCTAGACTCCAAACACGGTCGCCACAGTTATCTTGGTTCGGCCAAGACAGACGACTTATACGCCGAAGTCAGCGCTGACACCAAGAAAGAAATGCGCTCCTTCCATGACGGGCTTCGCCTGCGTGACGAAGGCTTTCTGAATTTCATCAAGGAATTCGATTCGCCCTGGTCGGTCACGATGCAAACCATCTGGCCCAACCTGATCGTGCAACGCGAAATGAACACGCTGGGCGTGCGGCACATTATTCCGAACGGCCCGAACAGCATGATCATGCAATGGACCATGTTCGGGTACGAAGACGATACCGAAGAAATGACGCGCCACCGTCTAAGGCAGGGGAATCTGATGGGCCCCGGGGGTTTCCTGGGAATCGAAGACAACGAAGCCATGAAGTTTGTTCAAGAAGGCCTACGCCGTTCAACCACCGGTCTGAATGTCATTAAGTTGGAATCGGGCAAAGTCGGCGCCTCGACGTCGTTGATCTCCGAGGCGGCGATTCGTTCCATGTATCAATATTATCGCGGTGTTATGGGGTTCTGATCATGCTGATGACGATGAAAAAAAACTACGCTTACACGCCTTCCCGCGTCGACTATGCCACCGCGCAAAAACTGCTTAGGGAAGTCGAGGCCTTCAACACTGAATACTGTGCCGTCCTGGATAACAAACGAATTGAACTATGGCCTGAGTTTTTCTGCGACGACGCGCTGTATCGAATTACCTCGCGCGAAAATGCCAACCTGGGTCTGCCCGTGGGCCTGGTGTACGCCGAAGGGCGCGACATGCTGCATGATCGCGCCCTAACCATCGAGCGTTCAATGATGTTCGCGCCACGTCACGTGCTGCACATCATCACGAACACGCGCATCATCGACGAGGACGCCAATGGCGAAATCGAAGCGGAAGCCAATTTCCTGCTGCTCCAGACCTTAATCGAAGGGCCGTCCACGGTCCATCTGGCGGGCCGCTACTACGATACCTTCGTGCGCTCTGGCGAGCGCCTGCTGATCAAGGAACGTCAGGCCATTTACGACACCGAAATTCTGGCGAACGATCTGGTCTATCCGGTTTAATAATAAAGCCGATTGGCTCCCCCAGGCTGCCCCACGTCGGGTTCAGCCTGAGGCTGGAGCCTTCACTCCGCACGCCGGGGCAAACAAACGTTGGTAAATAACCAACCTGAATAACGCACGCTTATTATTAGCGAACGCAACGAGCGCGCGCGTTCCGAGCGCGCGCCGCGCCAAGTCAGGCCGTCGTTAACGCGTCCAGGGCGTCGATCGTCTGGTCGCGCGTCATGACGGCGGCGTACTTCTGCGCCATGTCGAACAGATTGGCGTCGTGCGGCGCCGAGGCGCGGTCGCCGACGCAGTCGGACGCCACGACGGGGCGGAAGCCAAATTGCATGGCGTCGACCACGCTGGCGCGCACACAGCCACTCGTGGTGGCGCCGGCAACCACCAGTGTCTGGACACCGCGCTGCGTCAGCCAGGCGGCCAACGACGTGCCGAAGAACGCGGAAGGAACCGTTTTGCGCACAACCAGTTCGTTGTCAGCCGGCGCAAGCTCGGGAACAATCTGGCTATTGTGGCTATCTTCTTTCAGCGTCAAAATGCTGGGCACCTTCAACGCGAACACATTGCTGTCGGCGTTGTTATCGGCGAACACGATACGTGAATGGGCCACCGCCCAGCCCTGCTTGCGAGCATGGGCCAACAACGGAACCGTATTGGCGATGGCCTGCGGGATATTGCCGCCCCCAAATTCAGCGGGATTCGCAAAACCATTGACGAAATCAATAATCAACAAACCGATCGGCGCCTTAAGCGGCAGTGTGGTGCCGAAGCCCTGGCGCGCGTAGGTTTGCAGGTCGTCAGTGTCGCTCATTGTGTATCGCCTTCCAGTACCTTGCCTTTTCGCACCACCACCTCGCCATCCAGGCTAACGGTGCAGTTGCGCAAGGGAATGTCAATATGGCAAGCCGTGGCGCGATTGCCACCGGCTTCGTTGTTGGGACCTAGCGAAAACAGGAAGTTGCCTTCATAGGCCCGGGCGTCCATGGCAATGGTCTGTTCGCGGTCGTACAGCCCCATCGTGGACCAGTAGCACCGCGGCTGCAAGCCCCATCCGATGTGCGAAATGGCGTAGCCTTCCGGGTCGTTAAAGGAACTAATGTACTCGCGCAGCATTTCCGCGTCAATGCCGCCTTCTATCTTGGTGGCAAAACCATTTTCAACGGTCAAGGTGATCGGGCTGCCGACATAACACTTCTGGGGCAACAGAATATCGCCCTGGTCGATGACAATGCGCCCAGTCGCCCCCCCTTCGTTGGGGAAACTAAACAGGAAGCCGCTAGGCCAATGATCCCAGCGCCCGGGCTCGTCGACGAAACCATACTCGCTGATCACAGGAAATTCGCCCAGCGGAAAGCGGACATCGGTTCCCGCGTCGGACACCACGGACATTTCCTTGGCTTTAGCCAGCCGCTCGCTGTGTCTCTTCACACGCGTGCGATCGGCGACGGTAGGCACGGTGCGAACCAGCACCTCGGGCGGTTCAACCGCCAGCAGGATCTTGGTGCCGCCTTTAAGAATATCCAGCTGCTCCGGCGAGAACAGCAAAGTCATCAAGTCCAGGACCAGATCGCTTTCTTTAAGCATGGCGATCGCCGCCTTGTTTCCGGTAAGCGGTGTGGCGCCAAGGTAGGCCACAGGGTCGCGGCTAAGCGATTTCTCGGCGTTCATCGGCGGCAGATCCAGGCGATTCACGATCGCCCCCATCGATTGCACGGCAATCAAGGCCATGGCCACGGTTTGTGGGTGTGATGTCGGGCAAGTCAGAATGGTAACCGTTTGGCCCGCTTCAAGATTGGATAGTTTCAAGACCTTTTGCCAGGCCTGAATCAACTGATAGTCACTTACAGCCATTGTCGTCTCCTAGTCAGGATTTCTCGGCAGTCGAGATGTTGCGGTTATAAGCGCCCAGGAAATCCCCCAGCGCGTTGTAAAAGCCCTCTTCGTTGTCCCACGGAATCATGTGGCCGGCATCTGACACGCGCACGGACTGCACCGAAGGCAGCAGCGTTTTAATCTCGTCGATGTCTTCGTCACGCACGACGTCGCCATGCTGGGCCGTCATCAGCAGAACCGGCACATCCAGGCGGGGTAGATCGGCATGGACGTCATCCGTCTGAAAGCCTTCCAGACTGTCGGCGATGGCGCGCGGATCACACGTGTGCAGCCACTCGGCGCGCAGGCGCAGATGCTCTTGCGTCCAGGTGGGGCAGTATTCGCGCATAACGTTGTCGTCGCAGCCTTTGCGCGCCAGTTCGATCGACTCCAAATACCAGGGCAGTCTGGACGGATAGGGACGGCGGCCCGGCCCCGACACGGGGGGGTCGACCAGCACCATCCGCGTCAAACCCTCAGGCTTGGCACGCGCCGCGCGAATGGCAATACGCGCGCCCATCGAATGGCCCAGCAACGCATAGCGCGCCAAACCCAACGCCTTGGCGAACGCCGCGACGTCGGCGGCTTGCGCATCCAGGCTGTAGTCCAGCGTGTCGGACGCTTCAGACAGACCTCGGCCGCGAACATCCAATACATAGGTATCAAATTGTTCGCCGAGCCGGTCGCCCACAAAACCCCAGGTGATCGCGGGGCTGGTAATGCCTGGAATCAGGATGACTGCATCGCGACCCGTACGCACGCCGCCGGCGCCCCCGTAACGCAGATAATGCTGTCGAATGCCATTGGCGTGGACATTGGCGCCATAAAGATAGGTCGTCATGTTTTGCCCAATGCGCTTAAAGTTTGAATAGACGCTCGGCGTTTCCATGACAGACCAGCGCCCGGGTTTTATCATCCATGGGTGCCTGCTCAATGAAATCCGCCGCGACAGATGTGGATTCGAAGGGATAGTCGACGGAGAACATCACCGCTTCCGCGCCCATTTCGCCGATCGCGCCCATCAGTGCTGGAGCGGAACACACTCCCGACGTCGTGATCACGATATTCGTGCCGATGTACTCGGAAGGCGCCCGCTTCAACGTTACGCCATGCGGATAGACGGCGAACCGGCTATCGAAGCGCCAGCGCTGGAACGGCAGGCCCTCGCCCATGTGGCCCAAGATAACCTTGACACCGGGAAAGCGATCAAACACGCCGCCAAACAACAAGCGTAAGGCATGAGCGGCGGTTTCCGCGCCCCAGCCCCACGTTGCTCCTTTAATCTCGGGGTGCCCCGTATAGACGTGAATCGGGCCATAGGCGTCGAACGGATGCAAGTAAAGCGGCACATCCAGCGCCTGCAAGCTTTCCCAGAACACATCGTAGGCCGGCGCGTCGTAGTACACGCCATGGGTGTGGCCGTTGACCAACGCGCCTTTGAAGCCCAAGGTCTTGACAGTGCGCTCCAACTCCTGGACGGCGGCCTTGGGATCCTGCATGGGCAAGGTGGCGAACGCGCCAAACCGAGTCGGGTTGCGCGCAACCTGAGCCGCCAGGAAATCGTTGTTCTCGCGTGATCGCGCGATCGCGACCGCCACATCTTTCTCAACCTGCACGCCCGGCCCTGTTTGCGACAGGATGACGTAGTCGATTCCTGCGGCATCCATTTCCTTGATTCGCAGATCATCGAAATCGTTCAGGCGCCGGTTCAAATCCCTGCCCACCTCTGGGTCGATTTGATTAATGACGCCCTGGGTGTACGCGTCAAATCCAACGGCGGTAAAGTGTTCTTCAAACGCAATTTTCCGAATGCGGCCCACTGTGTTTTCTCCTCGGTCTTTAGTCTATGGAATGGTCGCCCGCCTTATCAGAGGAAGGCTATTCTATTTATCAGCATACTGAATAAATGTATTATGTCAGTATACTGACAAATAGCAAAGAACAATATTAGCGTTGCCCCGTTAGCCGATGATTACAAGCTTTTTAGGGCGGCGCGACCGTATTGATTATTTGCCACCACCAGCGTTTCAAGCAGCTCCATGAAAAGCTGCTGATCGGACGCTGACAGGGGCCGCAAAAGACGGCGCTGCGAGCGCACCATGGGTTCTCGCAGTTGCTCCATGGTGCGCAAACCTTCGTCGGTGACGCAAGCCTGGCGCGAACGGCGATCCAGGGCATTGACGCGCCGCTTGACCCAGCCTTTTTCTTCCAGGCGCCGAATGACATCGGCGACGGTCGTTCGGTCCAGCCCCATTTCGTAGCCCACCGCCGTCTGATCCATCCAGGGGTTCGCGATCAGCACAGAAAGAATACCGTACTGAACGGGTGTGACGTTCTCGCCTTTGCTCTCTTCATAGAAGATCGCGTAATGGATCTGATTCAGCCTGCGCACAAGGAAACCCGGTCGCGACCAAAGCCCTCGGCTGAAGAAATCTTCTATGCCTTCTTTTGCATCCGTCGAAATTTGATCGTCGGGCTTTGTTGTATCCACCATATTCCTTCCTAGGAGCTAGAAAATACTCAGTATGCGAACCATTATACCTGCCAAATGACTAAAAACGCCTTCAAGCTGCTCTGGATAATACTCCACCACATGCCGCAGGAAACCATGAATAGGCTGGCCACGCACCGATTCACGCATCGCCGGCACCTCAGGTGCAGCTCCTTTGGATTTAGACTCTCTAAAAATAGATTAAAAGAAATGATTTGTCCGGAAAGCAGTATATCGGGATAATTACCCCATCATCCGGTAAAGGCAGGAAAGTTTTTTGTAAGGCTTTCTAAAGAAAAAACGTTGGGTGGCCAAGCACCGTTACGCAGGCCTCCATGGAGGAAAACGTGAGTATTACCAAGAGGGTGGCAATCGTCACCGGCGGGGCCCGCGGGGTCGGGAAAGGCATTGCAGTGGGGCTCCTGGAACAAGGCGCTACCGTGGCTATCTGGGATCGGGATCCGAAAGCGCTGGAAGAGTGCCAGAACGAACTGGCCGACAGCAAGAACGTTCATTTTGCCCAGGTCGACGTTACATCCGCGCAAAGCGTGGGTTCGGCGGTTGAGGCCCTGCATGCCCTCGCGGGCCGCATCGATATCCTGGTCAATAACGCCGGCATTGGCGGCGACAAGCTGTTGATCAAGATGGACGAAGAATTCTGGGACAACGTAATCAACGTGAACCTGAAGTCACAGTTTCTCTGCAGCAAAGCCGTGGCGCCCATCATGCTCGAGCAAAAGTTTGGCCGCATCATCAACATTTCCTCACGCGCCTGGCTGGGCAATCGCGGGCAAGCTAGCTATTCAGCCTCAAAGGGCGCGGTCGTCAGCCTGACGCGAAGCCTGGCCTTGGAATTCGCACGCGACGGCATAACCGTCAACGCCATCGCCCCCGGCATTGTCGAAACGCCCTTGTTCGAAACCATCCGGCCCGATGTGCAAGACAAGCTGCGCCAATCGGTGCCCATGCTTCGCATCGGGCAACCCAAAGATATCGCCAATGCGGTGTGTTTTTTTGCGAATCCCGCGTCGTCCTACGTTACGGGGCAAACCCTTTATGTGTGCGGCGGGCGCAGCCTGGCGGGATACAGCGTATAAAAGGGCATAAAGCACGCCATGGCACACGCGCCAACACTTCACTAGCACCATCAAAAACAGAACGGGCATGAACAACATTCTTAACGGGCTAACCGTTGTCGACTTCACCCAAGTCGCAGCGGGGCCGGTTTGCACCATGATGCTCGCCGATCGGGGCGCAGACGTCATCAAGGTCGAAACACCGTCGGGCGATCTCGGCCGCCAACTTGGGCCGCCCTGGCAAAACGGGCAAGGGGTCATCTATCTATCTTTGAACCGCAACAAGCGCAGCATTGTGCTCGACCTGAAAGACGCGAACGATAGGGAAATCGCCCAGCAGCTCATCAGTCGCGCGGACATTCTTGTGGAAAGCTTTCGCCCCGGCGTGATGGAGCGCCTGGGTCTGGATTACCAATCCGTGCAAAAACTCAAGCCCGACCTAATTTACTGCAGCATCTCCGCGTACGGACAAGAAGGCGCCAGCCGCGACAAGCCAGGCGTAGACGGCATTATCCAGGCAGTCTCCGGCCTCATGAGCGTGACGGGGGCCGCCAATAGCGATCCAAGCAAAGTGCAAGCGCCCATCATTGATATGGTCACGGGTTTCCTGGGCACCCTTGCCATCATGGATGCCTTATACGCCCGTGAACGCACCGGTGAAGGCCAATGGTTAGACATAAGCATGTACGCGTGCGCGCTACAACTGCAACAAACTGGGCTGGCGTCGTATCTGTCATCCAGCGAAATTCCCCAGCCATGCGGCAGCGGCGCGCCGTATTCCGCGCCCAATGAAGCCTATCCAACCAAAGATGGATGGCTGATGGTGGCGGCCTACCATGAGCAGCGATGGGGCAAGTTCTGCCGGCTCCTCGAGCTGGATTCCTTGGTGGACGATGCGCGCTTCAAGTCGTCAACCGACCGCGTGCTGAACCGCGACGCGCTGTTCGAGCATGTATCGGCCGCCATGCGGAAAAAAACCACCCACGAATGGATTAAGCTGTTCGAGGCCGAGGACATCATTTGCGGTCCCGTGGCCAACTATCGCGATGTCACGACATCCGAGCAGTTCAAGTCGTCCAAGCCGCTGGTGCAGATCGACCATCCCGAGGCCGGCCCGGTTCAGGTGGTTGGGCCCTTGCGCACGTCGGCCTCACATAAGCAGCAAACAACCGGGGCTAAGCCGCCGCCGCGCCTGGGCGAGCACACCAGCGAAATTCTGGCGGAGTTGTCCGCCTCCAGAAAGGCTTGCAGCGAGGGTTCAGGCAGTAATCATTAAAAGGAACTCACCGGCATGAGGGAACAAGTTTTCAAAACGTCGATCACCGATCTGTTCGGCATTCGGCACCCCATACTTTGCGGCGGCCTGCAGTGGCTTGCCGACGCGCGCTACGTCGCCGCCGTCGTGAATGCCGGCGGCATGGGATTCATCACCTGCCTGTCCTATATCAACGAGCCCGAACGGTTCCGTGCAGAAATCCAACGCTGCCGCGAGCTCACCGAAGGCAAGCCATTCGGCGTCAGCATTTCCATTGCTCGAAGACCTGATGTCGTCGAACTGTTGACCCCCTTCATCAAGATCACTCTTGAGGAGCGCGTGCCTTTTATCGAAACCTCCGGCAATAATCCAACGTGGCTGTTGCCGCAGCTGAAAGATGCCGGCTGCATCGTAATTCACAAGGCGCCGGCTATTCGCTACGCGCTCAGCGCACAGCGCGAAGGTGTCGATGCACTCACCGTTATCAGCGGCGAAGCGGGCGGCCATACCGGCCAGTTCATGGTCGGTCAAATCGTCCAGGGGCCACTGGCTGCCGACGCCATCCACAAACCTCTGGCGCTTGGCGGCGGCATGGGCGATGGCCGCCATCTTATTACCTCGCTGGCCATGGGGGCGGGCGCCATGATGCTGGGCTCCCGAATGGTGGTCGCGGAAGAGATCTGGGCGCATCAGGCCTACAAGAAGCATGTCACAACACTCGACGAAATGGGCAGCCGCATCGTCATGTCCAGCTTCGGCAAGCAGCATCACGTTTTGGATAACGAGGCGGCCAGACAGGTCGCCGTCATGGAGGCGCAAGGCATCGATGATTTCGAAGCCTACCGCCCACTCGTCACGGGGTTGCGCGTCAAGGAAGCCTATACCAGCGGCGACTACTCCAGCGGAATGATCGACATGGGACCGGCGGGCGTTTTCGCGCGCGAGATCAAGCCGGTCGAAGCCATCTTCGATGAAATCATCGACGACGCCGTGGCCGCTTTGAATACGGTGAACAATTCGTTCTGCGCCACGGTCGGCGCAAGCGTTTCAGCTTGAAGACTCACGTGAGCGAAATCATCCAGCGCATTGACAACGGCATCGCGATCATTTGTTTATCGCGCCCAGACCGACGCAATGCCTTTAACCAGCCTCTGCGGGAAAAGCTCGCACACTGCTTGGAAGCCCTGGGCAACGATGCCTCGGTGCGCGGAATAGTCATTACAGGCGCGGGCAAGCATTTCAGCGTGGGGGGCGACATTGACGCCTTTGTCGATGCGCCCGTCAGTGACCTACGGACCCTGCTGGCCGCCGCGCATCGCAGCATCGTGGCGATCCGCAACACCGCCAAGCCGGTCGTGGCGGCCGTCGAAGGCTATGCCGTCGGGGGCGCCGCCGGTCTTGCGCTTGCCTGCGACGCCATGATCGTCGCCGAGGGAGCCCGCATCGGTTTTCCCTTCTTGAAACTGGGGCTGGCGCCCGACTGGGGCTCGCTCCACCTGCTCCGCGAAAAGATTGGCGAAAGCGCCACTCGCCGTTTGCTGCTGCGACCTTCTTTGGTGAACAGCAGCGAAGCGATCCGCTTGGGCTTGGCCGATGACAAGGTCAACGACCGTGAAGCCTTGCAGGCGGCCATCACGCTTATCGACGAGTTCACACGCTTTTCATCAACCGCCTGGGGACATACCAAGGCCATGCTCAATCACAAAGCCTCATCGCTGGAAGATGCCTTGAAAGACGAAGTAAGACGGCAAGAGGCCTGCTTCATATCCGAAGAGTTCCAAACGGCGCTTAAACAGTTCGTTCAGCGCAACAGCGGACACAACTAAAAAGCGGCACAGCGTGCGCGCTTGGCCCTATTCGTTCAGATGAAGGAAACGACCATGAGAAATGTAGTAATCGCCGGTATCGGCATGACGCCTTTTGGCAAGTTCCTGGACAGGAACCTGAAGTCGCTCTCCGAAGAAGCCGTGCGTATCGCCCTGGCTGACGCCGGAGTCGCCGCAGACGACGTGGAACAAATCTATTTTGGCAACGCCGCGGCAGGCGTCGTAACGGGGCAGGAAATGATTCGTGCGCAATCTTCGCTGCGAAATACCGGCCTCATGGGCAAGCCTATGTTCAACATCGAAAACGCCTGCGCCTCCGGCAGCTCGGCGCTTCATCTAGCCTGGCTGGCCATCGCATCGGGGCAAAGCGAAACCGCCCTGGTGGTCGGCGCCGAAAAGCTATCCCACGAAGACAAGTCCGTATCGTTTGGCGCGTTCGCCAAAGGGGTCGATCTGGACGAGCCGCTGGGCGACGAAATCGGCTCGGGCAGCGGCTCAATCTTCATGGATATCTACGCCGCGAAAACGCGCAAGTGGATGGAAGCCAGCGGCGCAGACAACAGCGATTTCGCCAAAGTCGTGGTTAAGAGTCGCCGTGCCGGCTCGCTGAACCCCTTGGCTCAGTTCCGCAAGGAAACCACGGTCGACGAAGTGCTGAACAGCCGCATGATCAGCTCGCCCCTGACGCTCTTCATGTGCTCTTCGATCGGCGACGGGGCCGCAGCCGTGTTTCTGTGCTCTGAAGCTTACGCCCGCAAGCTTTCCGTGCAGCCCGTATTCATCCGTGCGAGCGCGGTGGTGTCCACCAATCCGCACGGCAAGCCCGAACTGGTGGCCGCCCGCGCCGCCCGAAAAGCGTACGAGCAATCCGGCATCGGCCCGCAAGACATCCATGTCGCGGAACTGCACGATGCATCGGCGCCGGCGGAACTTATTCACTACGAAAACCTTGGTTTCTGCGCTCCCGGCGACGCGCCCAGCCTGATACGCTCGGGCGCCACCGACCTGGGCGGTCGGATTTCCGTGAACCCCAGCGGCGGCCTGCTAAGCCGCGGTCATCCGGTGGGAGCAACGGGCGCCGCTCAGATCGTGGAACTCACCACGCAATTGCGCGGCCAGGCCGGCGCGCGCCAGCGTCCCGACGCCAAGGTTGCCCTGGCGGAGAACAACGGCGGACAGCTGGGGGGCGATTCGGCGGTTGCCGTTGTTACCATTCTGTCCACCTGATAAGACAATGCTGGTGAGCTGGTGCAATAGCCGCACGAGGCCCGGCACCCGTTGAACCACTCGTCCTTACACTTAACCACGTTAGAAAATTATGGCTGTTGAACTCGAAATCCAAGACCAGATCGCCACCATCACCCTCAATGCTCCAGAATCGTTAAACGGGCTGACGCCCGACGACCTGGAAGCCTTGCGGCGTATGCTGGTCGAATGCCAATCCAACGACGACGTACGCGTCATGATCCTGACGGGGCAGGGCGAACGGTCTTTTTGCACCGGCGCCAATCTGAAGGCCACCATGCCGTCCACCCACGGCTTTGCCGAAAGCCTCCTAAAGAATCGCGAGCACGCAGCCAGCCTTGGGGGCTACACCCGCCTGCTGGACCTGAACGATCTGGAACTATGGAAACCCATGATCGCAGCGATCAATGGGTATTGTGTGGGCGGCGGCCTGGAACTGGCCTTGCAATGCGACCTGCGCATCGCCAGCGAGAATGCATCGTTTGCCTTACCCGAAGCGAAGATCGCCACCGTGCCGGCCATCGGGGGAATCCAGTATCTGCTGCGCGCCATTCCGGCAGCCCACGCCATGAAACTCGCACTGACCGGGGATCGCATCAAGGCGGATGAGGCCTTGAGAATCGGCCTGGTCAGCGACGTCGTGGCCCTGCCCGATCTTTACACCACGGCAAGACAAATTGCACAGCGTATCGCCGCCAACGGGCCGCTGGCCGTTCAGATCATCAAGAAACTCGCAGTGGAAACCGCCCACCTGTCGCCACGCGAATTCGTGCAACAAGCCAACCTGTACTGGGGCCTGCTGCGCGACACGGCCGACCGCATCGAAGGTCGAACGGCGTTCGCCGAGAAGCGCCCACCCCAGTTCAAAGGCCGCTAACGGCGCTGACCGTTGCCCTCCCGGCGCGTTCAGGACGTGCGTGGGGCCATAGACCATACGCAGTGGTCAGGGCAGATCGCGGATCCATTGACGGAACATCTTGATCAGTGGCTGATTGGCTCTACGTTTGGCGCACACAAGGTAGTATCCTTGCCCGGTGGATACGGAATGAGGAAACGGCGCCACCAAGCGCCCTTCCGCAAGCTCGCCTTTAACGTAGGCGTACTGCGCAATGGCAATGCCCAGCCCTTCCAAAGCCGCTTGATAGGCCAGGGTGGCGTTGGCGAAGCGCAGGCCTTTGGCGGTAGAGATCTCCTGCAGGTGCTGATCGGCCAGCCAGATATCCCAGCCCTCTGGCCGCATCATTGAATGCAAGGTGGCTTCATTCTCCAAATCGGCCGGCTGCTTCAGGCGCTTCGCCACCGACGGAGCACATACGGGAATTAGCGTATCGCTAAATAGCAGGTCAGCCTCAAGGTCGCTCCAGTGCCCCATGCCCAGTCGCACCGAGAAGTCAGCGTTCTCGAGGGTGGCATCCTCCACGCTGAGAATAGTGGCCAGCTCAAGCTGGATATCCGGATGGGAAGAATAGAAGGACGTCAGTCTAGGCAATAACCAACGGATGGCGAGCGTGGGCATCAACTTCAGCCGCAAGGTGTTGGTCGACGGACGAGGCGCAATTTCCTTCAGGGCTCGATCTATCTGATGAAAGCACGCATGCAACTGAAGGGCCAACGCCTGGCCTTCGGCCGTAAGGGACAAGCGCCGATGCTCGCGCACAAACAGATCCACCTGAAGCAGGTCTTCAAGCTGGCTCAGTTGCTGGCTGACCGCGCCCGGCGTCACATGCAGTTCTTGAGCCGCCTTGGTCACGCTGAGCGATCGCGCGATCACCGCAAAAACCCGCAGGCCGAGCAATACAGATTTGTCAACGATGTGTTTCATGGGTCGTGGCGGCAAGTGACTGAAAAGCACATTTAAACATTGCTCATTTATCAGTATACTGTGTATTTATTCGCAACAAAGGAAAATAAGCTCTGAATCCATAAGAAATCCTATCGTTTATATTTAATTTATCTAAACTAAATTTAAAACAAATCATTTGTGTAACCGCTTCCGGCGCTTGATAATTAAGCCATAAGTCGAAGCGCCTGTAAGCGCAAAAGAGGCCGACTGAACGACAGCGTCCTGGCCCGGGGCGACACGCATTTACATCGGCAACCACCTACCTTTAGCAAGAACAAAATGACACCTCTCAACATTCAGAATCATCGTTACCGATTCACCGGCCACGAATTAGTACTCCACGACGTCAGCGCCCCACACGCCTTGCCAGGGCTGCTTGCAGAGCTTGGCTACGAAACCGTTTTCATCGTGTGCTCGCGAACGTTAAACACCAACACCTCCATCGTTAGCGACATACAAAAAGGCCTGGGTTCGCGCGTGGTGGGCCTTACGGATGCGGTCGGCGAGCATTCGCCGCTACGCAATGTCCTGGCGGCAGCGCGCGCCGTAAAAGAATCGAAGGCCGACGTCATTGTGTCGATCGGCGGCGGATCCGTCATGGATATGTGCAAAGCCATCCAACTGTGCATTTCCGAAGGGGCGTACGAACGCAGCGATCTGCTCAAGTACCAATTCGTTCTTTCAAAAGACGGGCGCGAGATGCTGTCAACATCGACCGCTGCCCCCGCCATCCGGCAGATCGCCATTCCAACCACGCTTTCAACGGCCGAGTGGACACCGGTCAGCACACCGATCGATGAAGAAACCTCGCTAAAAGCGCGCTTTGTCGTGCCCGCAGGGTCGCCGGTCGCTATTGTTTACGACCCCGTCATTCTGGCTCAAACCCCTTCTCGCTTGCTGTGCTCCACCGCCGTACGCGGACTGGATCACGCCATCAACACCGCGTGCGCGGTCGCGCCCCATCCATTTGCAAGCTTGCTTGCCGAGCGCGCGATCAAGCTTTACATAGAAAACCTGCCCTTGCTTGGCGACAGGCAAAACAGGCAAGCATTCACGAATTGCCAACTGGCTGCCTGGTATACCGGCATGGGGCAGATGTCGGTCGCGCATGGGTTCAGCCATTGGATGACTCACATCGTAGGCCCCTATGGCGGCGTTCCTCACAGTGACGCAGGCTGCGTGTTAATGCTAGCCCAAGCCAAATGGCTTGAGGATGCCGCGGCCGAAACACACGGCAGGATACGCCGCATGCTTGATCGAGAGCATGCCTCTTTTTACGACATTCTCCACGACCTGCTTACCCGTCTTGGCATGCCTCGTTATCTCGACGACCTGAACCTGACGCGGCCCAAGGTCGAAGAAATGATCGAGCCGGCCTTGCAGCACCCCATGGTCACGAAGAACAATCTTCGCCCGATCGAAAATGAGCGCGACCTGCGCGCGATTCTTGAGCTTGCCTGGAAAAGTAACTAGCACTGCGCAACTACACCTTATCGGAGACAAAGATGGCGGAACAAGTAAAAGTGCCTTGCACCATCATGAGAGGCGGCACCAGCAAAGCGGTATTCCTCATGGAAAAGGACATACCAAGCGACCCAAACGAACGCGACCGATTTCTTTTGGCGATTTTCGGCAGCCCGGATAAGCGCCAGATCAATGGGCTCGGCGGCGCCGATCTCCTGACCAGCAAGTGCGCAATTATTGGCCCTACCACCCGAGACGGCGCGGACATCAACTACACCTTTGCACAAATCGGCATCGACGAGCCCTCGGTAAGCTATGAGATTGTCTGCGGAAACATTTCGTCCGCCGTCGGCGTATTTGCCATCGAAGAAGGCTTGGTGCACGCAAACGACCCAGAAACCACCGTAAAGGTTCACAATACCAACACCGGCAAAGTGCTTCAGATCATTGTGCAAACCGTCGACGGCCAACCGCGCGTGACAGGCGATTTCCTCATTGACGGCGTGCCGGGAACCGGTGCCGAAGTCAAGCTCGATTACTCCGATACAAGCGGCGGCGCCACCGGCCAGCTGTTACCCACTGGTGCTGTCCGAGACACCGTTCATGTGGCTTCGCTAGGCAAGGACATCGAAATATCCATCGTCGATGTAGGCACGTTAAGCGTCTTTATGCGTGCGTCCGATCTGGGCATGACGGGGCTTGAAATGCCGGCCGACCTCACAGACCAACACACCAAGGCCCTTGAAGACGTTCGCAAAGCTGCGGCCGATCTTTGCAAGCTGCCGGCCAGCAATACCCTTACGCCCTTTCCCATCGTCGTAGCCCCATCCACCAGGTACCACACGTTCGCGGGCGACCGAATCGTAAACCCCGACGAAATGGACTTCGTCGCGCGAATGGTGGTGCCCAACACAGGCATGCATAAGGCATTCCCTGGCGGCGGTTCCATATGCATATCGATCGCGGCCCAAATCGAGGGCACGATTGTCCATCAGACCAGTTCCACGGCGGTTTCCCCACGACACGTGCGCGTCGGGCATCCAAGCGGCACCATTTCCATTTACGGCGACGTTTCGAAAGACTCCAACCAATGGGAAGTCCAGGCAGTGTATTTCTCGCGCACTGCGCGGCGACTGCTCGACGGCAACGCCTACCTTATTGATGGCTGCTGGAAATGAACAACTAAACATACATGTCAGCCATTTCTTCAGTACTTATTGTCGGCGCGGGCCAAGCCGCCGCCGTTGCTGCCGCGGCATTACGCGATCACGGTTATACCGGCGCGATCTGCATCGTAGGCGACGAACTACACGCTCCCTACGAGCGACCGCCGCTATCCAAAAAGATCCTGGCCGCCGTGGCAAGCGACGAACCGGCAATCCACATCAAAGACGCCGACTTCTT
The DNA here is from genome assembly GCA_044464765.1 of Pusillimonas sp. GTDB lineage: Bacteria > Pseudomonadota > Gammaproteobacteria > Burkholderiales > Burkholderiaceae_B > JBIQKZ01. The sequence goes on along the minus strand of JBIQKZ010000005.1, from coordinate 61,005 downwards.
CGCCCACAACAACATCGATCTGCGGCTAGGCGTTCAGGTCGTTGAACTAAACGTCGCGGCCCGCCAGGCCGTGTTGTCTGATGGTTCCAGCTTGTCATTCGACCGCTGCCTGCTGGCCACGGGCGGCGCCGCGCGCCTTCTGCCGCAATTGCCCCCCTCTTCACCCTTCGTGCACTACTTGCGTACGCTGGACGACGCAAAGCGGTTGCGCAGCAGCCTGGCTCGCAGCGAGCGCACCGTTATTATCGGAGGGGGATTTCTGGGCCTTGAAATCGCTTCCACCGCACGCGCCATGGGCGTGCAAACCACCGTCATCGAAACGGCCGACCGCGTGCTGGCACGCGCCGTTCCGGAAGCCTTTTCCAACTGGCTGCAAGAACGGGTAACCCGCTTGGGCGTGGCGCTGCATCTAGGCCAGCCCATACAAGACATCCAACTACCCGACAACGACGTCAGCCTGGCAACCATTACATTGGCCAATGGTGTTGCCTTGCACGCCGACACTATTGTCATAGCCATCGGGCTCACGCCCAATACAGCAGTCGCGCAGGCCGCAGGCTTGGAACTGGATCCTAACAACGCGGGCATCGTCGTCGATGAGCAGTGCCGCACCAGCGCGGCAGGGATCTACGCCGCCGGCGACTGCACCAGCCAGAAGCGCGACGGCCAAGCAACGACAATCCGCCTGGAGTCCTGGCAAAACGCCAACGAGCAAGCACGTATCGCCGCTGCGGCGTTACTGGGCCAGCCCGTCGCTCCCGCCGCTCTTCCCTGGTTCTGGACGGATCAATTCGGTTGCAATATACAAATGTTGGGCTTACCCCAAGCCGGCCTGCACTACATCGTGCGCGGCGACAACGATCCGCAAAGCGAGGCGCCCAACTTCATGATGCTGGGGCTGCGGGACGGCAAACCCCATCACGCCCTGGCCGTCAACGCCGGAGGCGATCTGCGCGCCATGCGACCCATCCTCGAGCGCACGCTACCCATCAACCCTGATGAATTCACCCATACCGCCACGACGGTACGTGCCTTCGCCAAGGCGGTGGTGGCGAAGGCGAAATCGGTTGCTTGATTAAGCACCTGAATCACCGATGGCGCAGCGCCCGCGCGGTATCCAGCGCCTGAGCGCGGCGCATTCGGCAGCCTGGAAGCACACGGACCTACCCGCCCCCCACCACCCCGCGCTGCACCTGGTCGCGCTCAATGGACTCGAACAGCGCCTTGAAATTGCCTTCGCCGAATCCTTCGTCGCCCTTGCGCTGGATAAATTCGAAGAAGACCGGCCCCAGGAGCGTGTCGGAAAAAATCTGCAGCAGCAAGCGCTTCTGGCCGTTATCGCTGCTTCCGTCCAGCAGAATGCCGCGCGCCTGTAACTCACCCACCGGTTCGCCGTGGCCGGGCAAACGCTCGTCGAGCATTTCATAATAAGTGGCGGGCGGCGCTTTCATCAGCGCCACGCCGGCCTTGCGAAGGCTGTCGACGGTGGCAAGCAGGTTGTCAGTCAACAGGGCAATATGCTGGATGCCTTCACCGTTGAACTTCATCAGAAACTCTTCGATCTGGCCGCCCCCGCCCGCCTCTTCATTCAGGGGAATACGGATTTTCCCGTCGGGCGCGGTCATGGCTTTGGAGGTCAGGCCGGTGTATTCACCCTTGATGTCGAAGTAGCGGATCTCCCTGAAGTTGAAGATCTTCTCGTAAAAGCCCGCCCAATAGCTCATGCGCCCTCGATACACGTTATGGGTCAGGTGGTCGATCAGCTTCAGGCCGTGTCCGACCGGATGGCGGTCGACACCTTCCATAAATTCGAAGTCGATGTCGTAAATGGATTTGCCCTCGGCAAAGCGGTCGATCAGGTACAGCGGTGCGCCGCCTATGCCCTTGATCGCCGGCAGGCGCAGCTCCATGGGCCCGGTGGGCAAGTCGACCGGTTGCGCGCCCAGTTCCAGCGCGCGGGCGTAGGCCTTGTGCGAGTCCTTCACCCGAAAGGCCATGCCGCAGGCCGAGGGCCCGTGCTCGGCGGCGAAATGCCAGGCAATGCTGCGGGGTTCGTTGTTGATGATGAAGTTGATTTCACCCTGACGGTACAACGCGACGTCTTTCGAGCGGTGATGGGCCACCTTGGTAAAGCCAAGGCGCTGGAAAACGGCCTCCAGCACATTGGGCTCGGGGGATGCAAATTCGACAAACTCGAAGCCCATCAGACCCATGGGGTTATCAAACAGATCAGCCATCTCATCCTCCTGTTATCAAGTTAGGTCGCCATAGCGGCATGAACCCGGTCGCCGTTCAGCGCCTTTGCGCCGTGGATACTTTGCGTTCGCCAGGTGCGGCCCGGCACACGCTCCTGCACACTTACCGTCAGATTAACAGGACTTAATAAAGCGTCAATTGCCGCGCACGCAGCATGGGGTCGGCAACGTCCTCGGCGACCGCGCTCGACAATGCACTGACGCGCACTCCCAGCAAACGTATGCGCTTGTTCAGCAGCACTCGCTTAAGGCATTGGCCTGCCGCGCGATGAATATCCTGGGGGTCCCGGGTTTCGTGGGGCAGGGTGAAGTCACGGGTCACGGTGGAAAAATCCTCGAATCGCAACTTGATACCAATGGTGCGGCCGACATAGCCTTTGTATTCAAGGTCCTGAGCCACCTGTTGGCACAGGCGAATAAATACTTCCGACAGTTCGGACTTATCGCGCACGACATGCAGGTCCCGTTCGAAGGTCGTCTCGCGGCTAAGCGATTTACGTTCAGAGCTCATCACCACGGGCCGGTCGTCCAGCCCATTGGCCACTCGCAGCAACCAACGGGCATAGGTCAGGCCGAATCGCTCTTGCAGCACGGCCGGATCGGCTTTGGCGAGTTGCCCAATGGTTTCGATGTTCAGTTCGGCCAGCTTGACGCCGGCCTTTGGCCCGATGCCGTTGACCTTGCGGACCGATAAGGGCCAGATGCGCGAAGGAATGTCGTCCAAGCTCAATAGCGTCAGTCCGTCGGGCTTGTCCAGGTCGGAACCGATTTTCGACAACAGTTTGTTGGGCGAAATGGCAATGGAACACGACAGCCCGGTCGCCTCGGCCACCGCGTCTTTGATGCGTTGCCCAATGACCCGGTCGGGTTCGGGATGAGCGGTCAGGTCGATGTAGATTTCGTCAATGCCTCGATCCTCGATGTACGGCGCAATGCGTGCGACAGCGGCCTTGAACAATCGGGAGTGATGGCGGTACGCCGTGAAGTCCACCGGCAGCAAAACGGCGTCGGGCGCAAGTTGCGCGGCTTTCATCGCCCCCATGGCCGAGAACACACCAAACTTGCGGGCTTCGTAGGTGGATGTGGTGATGACGCCCCGGCCCACATAGTCGCGCAGGCGGGCAAACCGGCGTGTGCCGTCGGCCTGCATGGGCGGCGGATCGGCGCGGCCGGCAATAACCACCGGCTGGCCACGCAGCTCGGGATAACGCAACAGCTCGACGGAGGCGAAAAACGCATCCATGTCCAGGTGTGCGATCCGGCGCGGTGCGGATGCATTCGTCGAAGCAAGGGCTAAGTCAACCGTCATAAGCAGGCGCTCGACCACAACAAACGTGGCCCAGGCCTGTGCAAGTTTACGCTTTCTACAGGTGTTTGGGCCTGCAGCCGCTAATACGCGATGCGCACCCCCAAGGTAATGCGGCGACCCGGCAAGGGAGCGGTAGCGGAAACAAACGACGCGTGGTTATAGGCCAGTTGGTTAAAGAGATTGGCGCCGCGCAGGTAGACGGTGTAATCCATGCCCGCCGCCTTGCCGTCGTAGGTGATGGCGGCGTTCAGCATGTTGTAGCCTGCAGTGTCGCTTTCGTACTCAGCCACGCGATCCTGCCGGAATACGCGATACAGCTCCACACTTCCACCCCAGTTATTCAGCATGGTGGATGCGCGCACGCCCAGCCTTCCGGCGGGAATACGCGGCAGGTTGCCGCCGCCTCCGGCCAACTTGCCACGCACCATGTCGCCGAACACACCGGCGGTGACGTAGCGATTGAAGCGATAATCCACGCTGCCCTCCATCCCGGTAAAGCGCGCATCCGCCTGGGAGTACTGGATCAGCCGGAAGTCATCGTGGCGATCCAGCGTCCTGGCATAGATGTAGTTATTGATCCGATTGTGAAAGACGCCCAGGCTGAATCGCAGATCGCCCTCATGCTTGCGAAACGTCAAATCCACGTTCTGCGAGGTTTCTTTATCCAGGCCGTCGTCCCCCAGCTCATACGTATTGGTCGCCATGTGAATGCCATTCGCATACAGTTCCTGCGCGCCTGGCAGGCGCTGGGAGCGCGACAGCGACAGCGCGGCGGAATAGCCCGGCCGGAAATTCCAGATTGCCGCCCCCGATACCGACGTGCCGGTGAACCGTCTGCTGGACGAAATACCGTCGGGACGCACCGACTGCCAATCCTGGCGGGCGCCAAGCTCGAACCGCCAGTCATCCAGGCGGTACTCCTCAAGCAGGAATAGGCCGGTGGCGTTGGTTCTCGTCTTGGGCATAAAACTTTCCACACCCAAGGCGCTGAAATCACTGCGGGATGTCTGCAACCCGATAACGCCGCGCCAACCGGCAATTGGTTCGTGCTCGGCCTCGACGCGGGCATCGAAGCCACGATTCTTGAACGTGGTGGCGACCACGCCATCGTCAATTTCCCGGTGAATGTAATCCGTCAACCCCGCACGTACACGTAGCCGACTGATGCCGGTGAACGGCCGGCGGTACTCGCCTCGCAAATCGACTCGATCGCTTCTTAGCTTGACGTATGGCGCCGCGTGGTCATGCCCGTCTGCGGAATGATCATGATGATCGTGGTCGTGGTCGTGGTCGTGGTCGTGGTCGTGGTCGGCATCATTGTGGCCATGATCGACGTGCGCATCATGCTCGTGCCCGCCACAATGCAGATGCGCTCCATGCGGATGGCATGCTTCATACTGATGGCTGTGCCCCACCAGCCCATAGGTGCTGTCTGTTCTGGTATAGGCCATGCCCAAAAAGCCGAGCTCGCCGATCAAGGAAAAGCCCACACTGCCGCTGGCGCTCTCTTCTTGCGATCCTGCCAGTCGGCTGGTCGTCCAGTCGGGAACACGATACTCGCTGGCGCGTCGCTTCATGCCCTCGACATGCACCGCGAAGTTTCCTTCGCCGGCAGTCAGGCCAAACGCGGCCGCCCTTTCCTTCGAACCGGTGGAGCCCCGCACTTGAGCGAACCCTTCCACGCCCTTCTCCGGCACGGCTTCGGGAATCTTGTTGTCGATCACGTTGACCACCCCACCGATTGCACCGCCTCCGTACAGCAACGTAGCGGGCCCACGCAGCACCTCGATGCGTTCGGCCAACATGGATTCCGCCACCACGGCATGATCAGGCGACACCCCCGATGCATCCATGATTTGCGACCCGTCGGACAGCACGGTCACTCGCGGCGCCGTTTGCCCGCGAATCACCGGCCGGCTGGCGCCGGCACCAAACGTATCGGCCCGCACGCCGGGCAAGCCATCCAGCGTGGCGCCAAGCGTGCCGTCGTCGCGCAGCATCAGCTGATTTCCATCAAGGACATCCGCAGGGCTCGCCATGGCGGCTGACGGCTGGCTTAGCGGGACGGCGGATACCGTAATCGCATCCAGCGTGGTCGCCATCGAGCCGCTCGCCGGTTGATCGCTCCCCACTTCAGACCCTGTAGCGGTTTGCGCATGAACGGTCGAACCAAACGCGGCGGCAAAACACACCGCAAGTGCGCGCGAATTGAAAGGCATTTTTTCTCCCTTTTTGTTTGTTTCCCACCGTCGGTTACGTGGCTTGGGCACGCCGCAAGCTTCATTAGATATGTTATGTTATAACATAACATCCAGAAAGGGAACGAAAGAATATCGAGGTCGGAGAGTTCCGCCGCTCCGATAAAAACATCGGATGCGATTGGCGTCAAATATGATGGAATCCACCTAGCCCGTCGCTATGTTTAGCCGCACCAACCCACAAACGCAGGTGGGCAGGCAGCCATCGATCATGACAGGACTAAATAATGACCGGTTTGGGGGGGGCAAGCATTCCCATATTGCACCAACGGGCAAGCATCAGCCAGTTTTGATTTAGCGCCGAAAATGCGATACTTAAAGGATCACCCATCGGTCATTTGTAGACAAGGAATCATCATGGCAGAAATCATAGGCTGCATCGGAACCTCGCATGTTCCAACGATAGGCGTGGCATATGACAAGGGGCGCCAAAATGATCCTGCCTGGGCGCCGCTATTCGATGGCTATAAGCCGGTCGCCGCCTGGCTGGCCGAGAAGAAACCCGATGCGCTGGTGTTCATCTATAACGACCACGCCACCACGTTCTTCTTCGACGTCTACCCCACCTTCGCGCTGGGTGTGGGCGAACGCTTTCCTGTAGCCGACGAAGGCGCGGGGCTGCGTAACCTGCCCGCCATTAAAGGCAATGTCGACCTGCAATGCCACATTGCCGAATCCCTGGTCAACGACGAATTCGACCTCACCATCTTCCAGGAAAAGCCCATCGACCATGGCTGCGCCTCGCCGTTGCCGCTGTTGTGGCCGCACGAACCCGACTGGCCGGGCGCCATCGTGCCCATTACGGTCAATGTTCTTCAGTACCCCCTGCCCACGCCCCGCCGCTGCTATCGGCTAGGCCAGGCCGTGCGCCGCGCCGTTGAGTCCTATCCCGAAGACCTGAAGGTGGTCATCGTAGGCACGGGCGGCCTGTCGCACCAAATCCATGGCGAGCGCACCGGCTTCAACAACGAGGAATGGGATCTTGAATTCCTGCGGCTGCTGCAATTCGAACCTGAAAAGCTTACCGAACTGACCCACGCCGACTTTGTTCGCCGCGGCGGGGCGGAAAGCGTCGAGCAGATCATGTGGCTGGCCATGCGTGGCGCCATGCCCGCCGACATCCGCAAAATCCATCAGAACTACTACCTGGCGACCACCACGGCCATGACGGTCGTTCTGTTCGAAGAAGGCAAAGAGCCCGATCTTGCTCGTGCGCAGGCTGCGGCCGCGGCCAACGCACCGGCATAGTTCGTGCAAGCATCATTCAAGGCAATAAAGGCATTTTATGAATCCCCAGCTTAAGGGTCTGGAAGACCTCGAGGGCACCTACGTCTTCGACATCCGGGTCAGCAACAAGGCGCTGAACCTGAACCGCTTCTTCTGGAAAATGATCGGCGCCGAATGGCGCGAACGTTTCCTCGCCGATCCCGAAGGCCTTATGCAAGAAGCGGGGCTTAACGACATTGAAAAAGAACTGGTTCGCCAGCAAGACTGGCTGGGGCTGGTGCAATACGGCGCGAACTTTTTCGTCATCGAAAAGTTCGCCCGCGTGGCGCGCAAAACCAATCTCGAGGTCTACGCCATGATGCGCGGTGAAACCTTCGAAGAATTCATGCAAACCCGCCGCGTGCCCGAATCACGCTAAACAGCGCGGCAGAACACTAGTGTCCTGCTGGTTAATTGTGTACATATTAGCCAAACAGGACACTAACCACGGCTCCGTCCGTGTAACCGGTCGGTCAAGGCAGGCATTGATTTTCCGGCGCGTTCCAGTAAGATTCAGTGAGCTGACTATCAAATAATTCCAACCGCAGAACGCGGCGCAACCCCATCGACCCAGGAGACACACATGGCATCAAACCGAGGCGTAGCATACGTCGAACCCGGCAAAGTCGAAGTCCAATCCATCGCTTTTCCCGAACTGGTCACGCCAGGCGGCAAAACGGCCGGCCATGGGGTTATTCTTAAAGTCCTGTCCACGAATATATGCGGCTCCGACCAGCATATGGTGCGCGGCCGCACCACCGCGCCCGCCGGGCTGATCCTGGGCCACGAAATCACCGGCGAAGTCCTGGAAGTTGGCCGCGACGTCGAAAACATGGCGAAGGGCGACATCGTTTCCGTGCCCTTCAACGTCGCCTGCGGCCGCTGCCGCACCTGCAAGGAACAAGACACCGGCGTCTGCCTAAGCGTCAACCCATCCCGGGCCGGCGGCGCCTACGGCTACGTCGATATGGGCGGCTGGATCGGCGGCCAGGCGGAATACGTCATGGTGCCCTACGCCGATTTCAACTTGCTGAAATTCCCCGACAAAGATCAGGCCATTGAAAAGATCCAGGATCTCACCTGCCTGTCCGACATCCTGCCCACCGGCTTTCATGGCGCGGTCACGGCAGGCGTCGGCCCGGGTAGCACGGTGTATGTCGCCGGCGCCGGCCCTGTGGGCCTGGCGGCGGCCGCCTCCGCCCGTTTGCTGGGCGCGGCGGTGGTCATCGTCGGCGATTTAAACGCTGACCGTCTTGCCCATGCCAAGAAAGTCGGCTTCGAAGTGGTGGACGTATCGCTCGATGCTCCATTAGGCGACCAGATCGCCGCCATTCTGGGCACCCCCGAAGTTGATTGCGCCATCGACGCGGTAGGCTTCGAAGCACGCGGCCACGGCCACAGCGGCTCCCAAACCGAAGCGCCTGCAACGGTACTCAATTCGCTCATGAACATCACCCGCCCCGCCGGCAGGATCGGCATTCCGGGCCTGTACGTCACCGAAGATCCCGGTGGCGTCGACAAGGCCGCCCAGCATGGCTCGCTTAGCGTGCGCTTCGGCCTCGGATGGGCGAAATCGCACAGTTTCTTCACCGGCCAGACACCGGTCATGAAATACAACCGTGCGCTCATGCAAGCCATTTTATGGAACCGCATCAACATCGCCGAAATCGTCGGCGTGCAAGTCATTACGCTCGACGATGCGCCGCGCGGCTATTCCGAATTCGACGCCGGAGCGCCCAAGAAGTTTGTCATTGACCCGCACGACCAACTGAAGCATCTGCGCAAGGCGGCCTAAGCAGCGCCAGTCCTAACGACACGGTTTCCTTGCTGATCGAGGCAGTGTCGCCGCCCCACCACTACAAACAACACCCATAAAGAAGGCCCATGTCGTAAGACATGGGCCTTTCTTACTTCAAAGCATGTAAAACCGCTTCTTACTTATCTCCCGCGAATTTCCACACGTGCTTGTCGGTGTCGACGGTCAGGACTCGGCCGGGAATATGCGCGTCGCCCGTGTCGCGGAACGTGTAGGTTTGAATCCCGCTGAAGGTATCAAGCTTCACGAACGCGTCCTTGATAAGCTCGCGCGCTTCCTTGGTCGGCGTGTTGCCGTCGATGTTGTTCTTGCGCATGATGTCGGCATACAGCAGGACGGCGTCATAGCTCATTGACCAGTTCGCCGTATTGGCGGGCTGGCCCATGGTATCGTCGGCCTGCTCCAGGAAACGCTTGACGACCGATGCGTTCAGGGCGTTATCCCCGGTGGAGCTGTCCATGGTGGTAAAGCCGATGGTGTGCCAGTTCTTACCGTTGGCGCCAACGGTGTATACGAACGGCCCCGGCCAGATCAACGAATTACCCAGAACCGGCACGTTCACTTTCTGGACATTGAACTCTTTTGCAAGCGCCAGTGCGTTGTGCCCCAGGGCCGACACCAGCACGGCATCCGGATTCAAGCCTTTGACCTTGATCGCCACCGGCGACAAGTCGGTGGCCCGGGTGGAAAATTCCACGATCTCGACCACTTCCAGGCCTGCCTCTTTGGCCAGCTTCTCGTAGGCCTCGGCACCCGCTTTACCCGAGGCTTCGCGAACGTCGGCCACAATCACAACCCGCTTGATGTCGGGGTAGATGCGGTGGAAGTCCTTGAAGCCGTCGGCGATGAACAAGTCATCGGGCGGTTGCAGGCGGATTGTCCAGGGGCGCACCGTGATTCCGGGCTTGCTGGCCGTGGCCGTCAAGGCCGGCAGCCCCAGGCGGTTGGCCAGCGAGCTGACCGTTTCCCATTGGGTGCCTGTCATGGGGCCAATGACGCCAAAAATATCTTCACCGGCAAACTTGCGGAACATCAGGACCGCCTGACCGGGATCCATTTGCGCGTCGGCTTCTTCCACTTCGATCAGGCTGCCATTGACGCCGCCGGCGGCATTGACGTCTTCGACGGCCAGTTTGACCATCAGGCTTTGCGCCTTGCCGTACGCACCCAAAGGCCCGGTGGTCGCGGTGATATAGCCTAGTTTTATCGGTGGCTTGGCTTGCGCCGTTGCAACGGCAGGCAGCGCAAACGCGGTTGCCAGTGAAAGGGCAAATAGAAGTTTTTTCATTGAACACGTCTCCAATTTTCATAGCGGCCATATCAAAGCCGCCAGCTAGTAAACGCAACGGGCTACGTATAACACGTAATGCCCATGGCGCCCTTCAAACAGTGACAGCCTTCCTGTGTCCCAGGTAACCCGCCACCACAGCGGGATCTTCCGCCATGGACGCCGCGTCTCCCGAGGCTGTAAACACCCCATGACTTAATACATACGCCCGGTGAGCCAGGCTTAATGCGCTGCGCACGTTCTGCTCGACCAGCAAGATGGTCATGCCCGAGTCGCGCAGTTCGGCCAGCACCCGGAACACTTCCTGAGCGAACAGCGGCGACAAGCCCATGGAGGGTTCGTCGACCAGCAGCAAGGTAGGCCGATTGATCAGCGCACGCCCGATCGCCAGCATTTGCTGCTCGCCGCCCGACAGGTTGCCGGCCAGTTGTTCGCGGCGTTCCGCCAGACGGGGAAACCGCTGGAACACGACCTCGATGGCGTCTTCAAACGCCGTCTGCGTCGGGCGGATTTCCCAGGCCAGCCGCAAGTTCTCTTCGACCCGCATATTCTGCAGGGTGCCTCGGCCTTCGGGAACATGCAGCATACCCGAGCGCGCCAGCGTATGGGCCGCCGCCGTGCGGATGTCCCGGTCCAGAAACCGGGCGCTGCCCGACGCAATGGGCAACACGCCGGACAACGCTCGCATCAGCGTGGTTTTCCCCGCGCCATTGGCGCCGACAATCGCTACCGTCTCGCCCTGCGAGACGCTAAGGTTAATACCACGCAGCGCGCGAATCGGCCCATACGACACGTGAAGGTCGGAGGTTTCCAATACAACGCTCATGTGTCGCTCCCAAGATAGGCCCGCCGGACATCCGGATGCTCAAGGACGGTATCGGGGTCGCCCTCGGCAAGCTTTTTGCCATAATCCATGGCCACGATGCGATCCGACAGGCTACGGATCAGGCTCATGTCGTGCTCGATCAGCACAATGGCCTTGACGCTGGTTCGCACCTTCTGGATATCGGCAACCAACTGATCGGTCTCGGCCTCGTTCATGCCGGCCGCCGGCTCGTCGAGCAGCAACAACGCGGGATTACCCGCCAGGGCACGGGCGATCTCAAGCCGCCGGGCATCGCCATACGACAAGGCCGAAGCGGACATGTCGGCTTTATCGCCCAACTGCATGAACTCCATCCAGTGCGCGGCTTCGTCAAGCGCCGCGCGACGATTGCCCGCCCCCAGGAACGCGGCGAACGAAGAGCGGACATACCGCTTGTTGGCCGCCATGACGTTCTCTAGAACCGTCAGACGCTTGAAAAGGCGGATGTTTTGAAAAGTGCGGCCAATGCCCAGGCGGCCGATTCCGTGCAAGGGCATATGGGTAATGTCCTGGCCCATGAAACGGATCGCGCCGCTGGTGGCCCGATAGAACCCGGTGATGGTATTGAGCAAGGCTGTTTTTCCGGCCCCATTGGGCCCGATCAAGCCCAGGACTTCCCCTTCACGGACATCGAGGTCGATGCCATCCAGGGCCGTCACCCCGCCAAACACCTTGCGCAGCTCGGTAACGCTTAAGATGGGTTGGCTAGTCGTCATGGCGTGGTCCCCGACGTGGATTGTTGTTCAAGAGACTCGGACGAAGCCGTCGTGGACCGGCGGCGATAGCGTTCCGTAATCATCCGGAAGGACAGCAAGCCATCGGGCCTGAACAACAGCATGATCAAGACCGCCAGGCCGAATACCGTTGGACGCCAGTCGGCCAGTTCGCGGATGTACTCGGGCAGCAGTGTCATGATGACTGCGCCCACGACCGGCCCCAGCATATTGTTGACGCCCCCCAGAACCACATACAGCACCACGTAGATCGACAACATGACATCGAAGCTCTCGGGCCGCACAAAGCTCATGTAATGGCCGTACAACGAACCGGCCACAGCGGCGACCGCCGCCCCCAGGGCAAAGCCCAGGATACGGATGGCAGTGACATTGATGCCCAGCGAAGCTGCAACGCGTTCATCTTCGCGAACCGCATCGAAAATCCGCTGCAAAGGACTGATGGTGATCAGGAAGAGCAAAACCGCCACACACCCCACGGCAATCGCCACGGCGGTAAGGTCGGCCCCCAGCATCCCGCCAAACCCGCCGATGCCGCCAAGGAATTCCAGGTTTTCAAGCAATACACGCACGCAGAACGTGATACCCAGTGTGGCCAGTATCAGGTAGATGCCTTTCAACCGCAGGGCCGGATAACCCACCACAATGGCAAAAGCCGCAGACACGGCTGCCCCGATAAGCGTGGCAGGCAGCAACGGCATGCCAAACTCGGTGGTCAGGTATCCCGCCGCGTAGCAGCCCACGGCCATGAAGGCGCCTTGCGCAAACGACAGGCTGCCCGTAAGCAAAACCAAGTACACGCTCCAGGCCATCAGAATATTGATGCCTGTGATAACCAAATAATCGCTGATCAAACCCGTTGCTCCCTGGAATGAAGCCCACCCGAGAACAAGCCGGCAGGACGTAATAGCAGAATCAGGATCATTGCCAGCCAAACCGTCATTTCACCCAGACGGCCCAAGCCAAAATAGAACATCAACGCCTCGATCACTCCGATCAGAAAACCCGCCAGCACCGCTCCGCGCAAATCGCCCATTCCCCCGATCGCCATGATGGCCATGGCCTTCAGCCCAAACGTCAGGCCGATTTCAGAGCTGGCGGCATCGCCGCGCAGGGCCAGCAACAGACCCGCCACGGCAGCCAGCGCCGACGAAATAAAGAACACCGACTGCTTGACACGCAGCACATTGATTCCCAGCAGGGAGGCCGAGACGGGAGCCTCGGCGAGCGCCCGAATCTGCCGGCCGATCTTCGCCCGGTTGATCAAATAGTGCAGGCCCACCATAAGCACCAACGTAACGCCCAGCACCATAAGCTGCAAGTTCAGGAACTGCACGCCGGCAATCCCAAATGTGCCGGTCAGCCAGCCTTGTTGCGGCGGCAGGGGAACCTGTTCGGTTCCCCATACCTTATGAGTAAGGTCGGTGAAGACCAAGCCCAACGCCATGGAACTAAGCGCGGCGGTGATGCGCGCATCGGAGCTTTGAAACCGCCGGAAAGCGACCAGCTCGGTAAACAGGCCAAGCAGGCCGCCCACGACCAGCGCGAGCACAAACGCCCAGGGCAATGGCAAGTATGTCAGCGAAACCAGCCCGATAAACCCACCCAGCATGAAGACTTCCGGATGGGTGAAATTGAGCTTGTCCAACACACCCACAACAAGTGTGAACCCGATGGCAACCAGGGCATACATCGCCCCGCTTACAAGCCCATTCAGTATCTGGCCTGCCAACATATAGGTGTCTCCTTAGGTTGCCGTTGCGCCCGAACCCGCCTTCATCGCCTGCAAGGCCGGCAGTACGTCCTTGGCGAAGAGCTCCATATTGCGCCGTGTCAGGTCTTCCGGCAACGACCCGAAATGCAGCATGGTAAGAAGATTGTCGAAACGCATGGCCTTCCAGTGTTCTTCCAGGCGTTGACGCACCGATTCGGCACTGCCGCAGATGATCATTCCCATGTCGATGGCCGTTTCGATGGTGAGGTCTTGCGAGATCATGGCCTTGGCGGCCATGACCCTCTTCAGGGAATCGCGCGACGTATACCCCGGCGGCAGCAGCATTTCAAACGGCATCTTCAGCAGACGGTTGCGGAACAGCTCGAAATGCTTCTTGGCTTCGCGAACGGCCTGCTCGTCGGTGTCGGACACGTAAATGGGTACGGCCCAGCCCAATTGGCTGTCGGCCGCCTCGTAGCCAAAATCGGCCGCCGTATCGCGATAGGACTGCAGGTATTTTTCCACCGTCTTTGCCGGGCTGAACGTCTGCAAATAAGTATAGCGGCGATCAGGATGAGAGGCCCAATCGATGGTTTCCTTGCTGCCCTGCGAGGGCACCCAAATGGGCGGATGCGGTGTTTGATAGGGGCGGGGCCACAGGTTCACGTAATCGACGTTGTAATGGCGGCCGCTGAAGGAAAACGGCCCCGGCTTGGTCCAGGCCTGCACAATAAGATCGTGCGCTTCGTGGAAACGCTCGTGCGAGATGGTTGGGTTCACACCGAAGGTGTGATATTCGGCCCCGATGCCGCGCACAAAGCCGCTGATCAGGCGCCCGCCTGAAATGACGTCGACCATGGCGTGCTCTTCGGCCACCGTCATGGGGTGTTCGCGCAGAGGCAAGGCACTGCCCAGAATGGCGATCTTCACCCGCTTCGTGCGTCGCGCAAGCGCCGATGCCATAACGATGGGCGAAGGCATAAGGCCATAGGCGGTCTGGTGGTGCTCGTTCACCGCCACGCCGTCAAAACCCAGCTCTTCCGCGTATTCAAGTTCGTCAAGGTAGCGGTTATACAGCTGGTGCCCTTTCTTCGGGTCGTAGAAACTGTTCGGCAGGTTGACCCATACCGTCTCGTATTGTTTGGTCGCCTCGAAATCCAGGTCGGCGTACCCCATTAGGTGAAACAGAATGACATTCATGACTATCAGACCTCTTCAATGAATTTCTTGACCGCCGCGCTGAATTCCGTTGCGCGTTCGACCTGAGGCAAATGCCCGCAGTTCTTGTAGGTTTCCAAAGTGGCGTTTGGGAGCCGCTCTTGCAGAACCTGCCCCACTGCCAACGGCATGATCTTGTCGTCTTCGCCCCAAACCAGTTTGACCGGCATATCGATGCGATGCAGCCACTTCGCCAGGAAGGGGTCGAACAAACGCGGCTGCCAGGCCAGCTTGGCCGTCGTGTGGCGGTTCTTCAGTTGCGCGTCTTGCTCTTCTTCGGTCGTGGGCGCCATGGCCAACACCTTATCTGCAATGGCCTGGTCAAAGAAGGTATTGCGCACCATCTGCTCGGGGCCCCACAAGAAGATGTCGCCCGGCAGCACATTGGGCGCACGCACGCCGGCCGCGCCGACCAGCACCAGGGACTTGAACCGCGAGGGCTCGCGTATCGCCATTTCCATGGCCAGCCAGCCGCCTAGCGAACTGCCGATAACGTGGACCGTATCAAGCTTTTGCTCTTTCAGGAAGTCCAGGTAAAAGTAGGCCAGATCCTGAATGTTTTCGAGCCAGTCGGGCTCGTCGGAATAGCCAAACCCTGGATGCTCGGGCACCAGCAGATCGAAATCTTTGGCCAGTTCATTCATGAAAGGCTGTACTTGCATCGCACCATTCGCGCCATGCAAATAAAGAACGGCCTGACCCTTTCCACCGCGCCGCATGCGAATGCGGCACCCATTGAGCTGAATATACGACTCTTCAAATTGCATCACACAATCCCCTTGGTTTTAATGTTGCAGACTAAGGCTGCACGCGGCGCGTTCGCGCTGGGCAAAGCCAACGACCTGGCTGACCACCATTTGCAATTGCTTTTCAACGCCTTCGCCCTTGATCTGCCCGCCTGGCCCGAACGGCTTGGCGACCGAGTTAAGCGCAGCGGCGTAAGGCGTGGGCCAGCCCCGCAGCGCATGAATAATGGAACGCATGGTGAACAGCGTGGAGCCCATCGCCTGGGCGCCGTCCGCGCACACAATGCACCCCACCGCACGACCGTCCAGATAGGGACGCTCGTCGGCGCGCATGTCTTCGGTGTAGTCGATGGCGTTCTTCAGCAGGCCGGATATCGACCCGTGATAGCTGGGCGAAGAGATCAGCACCCCATCGGCTTCGCGCAGCGCCTCGACCAACTGGCTGGCGTTCTCGGAGCGGACGGCCACACCGGGTTCGTACGCATCCATAAGCAGCGCCGTGCCCGAAAGCAACCGGGTTCGCGCGCCCATTTCACGGGCCATCGCCAGCGCCGCGACCAGAGCCATTTCGGACGTCGAGCCCGACCGCATGGTTCCGCCAATTCCAACAATAAGCGGCGTTTCTTTATCCATGACTAGATCCTTTTCATACAACGCCAACGCCAACCGCCCGAAAAAAGCGAATTGGCCTGATCGGCATTCGATGTACCTGTCCGGCCAACAGGGCCGCACCGTTAAAAAGACACGGAGAAATCGATCGGGACCGGCAGCGCCGGCGCGAGAACTTGTCTCCGTATCTTATTCTTGTTCGATGCCTGGCTGGAAGCTGAACACACTGGACAGCGCACTGGAATAGGCAACTTCTTAACCGTATGAACCGCCTATTCCAGTGCTTGCCCAACTTCAAACTAAGCATGCATTGTTTAAGATAATATCGACACTTATTTTGGCTGTCAAGAAAATTAATCAATGATTAGTTATCCAAAATAAGCATACATGGTTTAGACTGTTGCGCAGAGGAAATTAAAAAATGAAACTGAACTCCTTCACCGATCTGCACAGCTTTCCTGGCTATCTAATGAGGCGCGCCGGCCAATTCGTTACGGCCACATTCAATGCAGAAATGGGGCATATGGGCATCACGTCAAGCCAGCTGGCGGTCGTTCTGGCGGCACATGTCAGGCCCGGTATGCAACAGCGCGAACTTGCCGACGCGTTGAATTGGGATGCGGCCACCGTCGGGGGGATGATCAGGCGGCTTGAAGGACAAGGCCTGCTCGAACGGCGCAGCAGTTCCCGCTCGCCCAGGGGGCAGGAAATCTATTTGTCTGAAGCTGGCAAAGAGTTTTTCGCCCGCACCGAACCGCATGTCGCGACCGTGCAAAAGAATGTCATGAAGGCGCTTGCGCCCGATGAGCGAAAGCAGCTTCTGTATCTGCTCAGCAAAATGATGGGCGAAACGAACAACCATTTCCAGCCCAGAAGCCGCGCCAAGAAAGCGCCGGCCAAGCAAACAGGCAAGGCCTAGTCCGCCTGCGGGTTAAACGGCGTTAGGGTATTGGTAGGAAATCAGAAACTAACGCCCCAGCGCGTCCACGAACCCCGTCCATTCGAAGTCGCCTGACGGGTACACCACGTCCTTCGCTTCCATGACATCGATCAGCGCGTCTTGTGCGCGGGCGGTTGCTTCGGACATCACGGGCGTCACGCCCACATCATTCAAGGTATCGACGACCTCGCGCATTTCGGCGGCGCGCCGGCGGCCATGCTCGGCCACCCGGCTGATCAGGTAATGCGGCAGGGACTCTGTCCAGCCCATGCTGGGAAAAGTCTCGGCCAGGGACTCCAGCACGGCCTGTTCGGCCCCATAGCGGCGGGCGGCCGTCATGCTTTCCACCGTCAGGGCCTCCAGCCCCTTGATCATGACGCTGCGACACATCTTGATGGCCGACGCCACGCCCACCTTGGTGTCGACCGCGCGGGTTTTCAAACCCAGGGCATTCAGCGATGGCGACAAGGCGGCGGCATTCAAACCGCCCAGCAACATGGGCACACGCAGCCCATACGGGGGCACCGGCGCCATGACAGCCGACTCCACGTAGTGGCCGCCCGCGTTTTCGATCACGTCGCGGTCCACACCCTTCGTGGCCGGAGATACGGAATTGATGTCAAGAAAATACTGGCCCGGCCGCAGGCACGCCGCGACATCCCGCGCCGCCTGGGTGGCGGCGCTTGCCGTGACCGCCGAGATGATCAGGTCGGCCTCTTTGACGGCGGTGGCCAGTTGCGCATGCAACACCGCCCCCGCCGTCTTGGCCCGACTCGCCAGCGCCGCTTGCTGCTCTGCGTCGTCCACCAAAATATCGTAGGCGGCCACCTGCACGCCGGCCTGCACCAAACCCTGCGCCAGCAGGGTGCCGGCTTCGCCCAAACCCACCAGGGCAATCGTTTTTAAAACGGGTGGCTCAATTGTTGACGCCATGTTCATTCCTTCGTGTCACCATGAAACTGCAACCCTGCGCTTGCCGAAACGACAATCCCGCACTTACCAAAACCGCGGCCTTGCACTTGCGTATCGCAGCCCCTACCAGCCGTGCCGCCCACTTTCATCTATGCCGGCCACTTTTCGGTGTGCCGGCTTGCCAATTTTGCCGGCGCAGAATCCGGCTATCAATACCTTAAGCCGGCAGCGCAGAAGGTGTGTCCAGCCAGGCTTCCAGCAACGCCGAAACCGCTGCGGGCTGCTCCATGGTGATCATGTGGCCGGAATCTTCAACGACCTTTAACTGCACATACGGTTCTGGAACCATGTCGGCCATGACTTCATGCCGCTCAACCGGACTCCAGGTGTCTTGGCGGCCGCAAATGAACCAGGTGGGGCACGCCAAGGACTTCAGCACCGGGCTGGCGTCGGGCCGGTTCAACAAGGCCGTGATCTGCCCCTGGAACTGTTCGACCGTGCGCCGCTCGATCATGTCCAGGACTTCCTGATATACCGGCGACGCATGCCGGTCGGGATGCACCATGCCAGGGGCCCATAACTTGCCCATTTCCCGCATGCCGTGCTTGCGTGCATGGTCAAGCAATTGATAGCGCCGGGCCTTTTCCTCCAGGCCGGTATCCCCTTCGGCCAGAGCCTCGTAGCTCGTGTCCATCAAGGCCAGCCGCTCGACCCGATGCGGCGCCAGGCGCATCATTTCCATGGCGATCCGCCCCCCCATGCTGTGCCCGGCCACGGAAAACCGCTCGAACGGCGAGTCGCGCAGCACCTTGGCCGCCATGTCTTCCAGCGAATCAAGATCGTGGTATTCAGCCACAAAGGTTTGCGCCCGCGCCGCCAGCGCGTCCCGCTGTGCCGTCCACACCGCCGCATCACATAGCAAGCCTGGCAAAAGGAGTATGCGTTCCGTCGTCATTGTCTGTCTCCGTTATTTATGTGCCCAGATTCGGGCGGGAATATAGACATTACCATCGAACAACCGGCGCGCGGTACGCACCAGCGCGGCGCTTGCCACCGAAACGCCCTGCTCATCCCGAGCCAGATTCATTTGCACCGTCATTTCACCGCTTGGATGGCCGATGGCCAATGCAGGTTGATTTCCGGCCGGCATCACCCCAAGGCCGTCGCACACCGTTCCGGGCAAGGCCACCGCCGTGGCCACGCTGACCGCCCCCAGAACACCGATGCTGGCATGACAGCGGTGAGGAATGAAGGTGCGCGTGTTGATGGCATAGCCGTTGTGCGAGGCGGACACCAGGCACATCTTGGGCACGGTGCGGGCGGCGACGTCGCCCAGATTCATGCGCGGCCCGGCCTGCAGCCGTATGGCCTCGATCCGGGCCTTCAGCTCAGTGTCGGCGTCAAGCTCGGCCCGCGTTTCCTTCCCCGTGCAGCCCAGGTCGTCAGCACGCATCACCACCAAAGGCATGCCATTGTCGATGCAGGTGGCCTCGACGCCATTGAACACGTCGCGCAGATTGCCGGTAGGCAGCAAGGCGCCGCAACTTGAGCCCGCCGTGTCCTTGAATTCGATGGGGATGGCGGCTGCCGTGCCCGGCACGCCGTCGATACGCTGCCCGCCTTCGTAATTGACCTGGCCGCCCTCCGTCGACACCGACGCAATGGCAATCTGGCCGGTATTGACCATGTGGATGGCAACGCGTGTGATGTCGCCGGCATTTGGAACCAGCCCGGCCTGTATCGCAAACGGCCCCACCCCAGCCAACATGTTGCCGCAATTCTGGCCGTAATCCACGCGCGCCTCGTCCACCATCACCTGAGCGAACAGATAATCGACGGCGGCGTCCGGCCGCGTCGATGGCGACACAATGGCCACCTTGCTGGTCAAGGGGTCGGCCCCGCCAATGCCATCAATCTGCCGAACATCGGGCGACCCCATCACCGCCAGCAGCACCTGATCACGCAAGGCAGAATCGGCGGGGAGATCCTTGGCGTGGAAAAACGCCCCCTTGGACGTGCCGCCGCGCATCAAAACGCAGGGTATGGCTGTTTGCATGGCAAAACCCCTTTTTAGATATCGTCCAGCGTATCCACGTAGCGCAGGCCTTTTTCCTGAAGGCGTTCACGCATCTTGTAGTAGTCCAGCCCCAGGACACCATCGGCCAGGGCCGAGCGGGTAACTGCTTCCTTGTCCAGACGAGCCTGGGCGGCCACCGCCACGCGGGCAACCGTGGCCACCGGCACCACCACAACGCCGTCGTCGTCCGCCACCACCACATCGCCCGGGTTCACCATTTGCTGTGCGCAGACCACCGGCACATTCACCGAACCCAGGGTTTCCTTCACTGTGCCTTGCGCCGAAATCGCACGCGACCACACCGGGAAACCCATCTCCTTCAAGGTAAGCACATCGCGGCAGCCCGCATCGATGACCAGCCCGCGCACACCCCGCTTCATCAGCGACGTAGCCAGCAAATCGCCAAAATAACCATCCGTGCAGGGCGACGTGGGCGCCACCACCAGCACATCGCCTTCACGACATTGCTCGATGGCCACATGCAGCATCCAGTTGTCGGCCGGCGGCGCCAACACCGTAATGGCCGAACCCGCGATAGACGCGCCGCTCCAGATGGGCCGCATATAAGTCGCCATCAGGCCCAGGCGGCTTTGCGCCTCGTGCACCGTGGCCGAGCCGGCCTTCTGCAAAACAGCGATATCCGCCGCGTCGGCGCGATTCACATTGCGAACCACCACGCCCCGGATCATGACAGGTCTCCCACCACGGACGGCGTAAGACGCATATAGCCCTCGGCGTACTCGATCGAGCGCTTGGCGGTAATGCCGATATTGCGCTTGGCCTGCACCCCGCGCTGCAACGCCACCCGCGTGTAGTAGTCCCACAGGTGTTCCTGGCCCGCCATGCATTCGATGGCTTTGCGTTTGACATCCCAGACATCGGTAATATCCAGGAAGGTGTTGGGGATCCAGCCGCACTGCTCGGTTTGATGCGGCTCGAACGCATACACGGGCGGCGCCCCCACCACCTTTTGCCCGGGATTGTGGCCTTCCGCCTGCGCAATAATGCGGGCTTCCTGCGCCACGTGCATGGCCAAGGGGTGGTCGAAATTGTAGGGGTCCTTGTCGGAATGGCTAAGCACAAAAGCCGGCTGCACATCGCGATACACGTCCACCAAACGGAACAAGGCCTCGTCGCTGACCCGCATGGGGTAATCGCCCAAATCGAAGAATTCAATTTCGGCGCCCAAGACGTCGGCCGCTTGTTGGGCCTCTTCACGGCGCGCTTCCTTGACCTTCTCCAGCGTCATTTCGCCTTTGCGCCACAACTTGGCCGACTCCCCGCGCTCGCCAAATGACAGGCACACAATTTTCATGCGATAGCCCTGCTTGACGTGACTGGCAATCGCGCCGCCCGCGCGCCATACAAAGTCGGCCGAATGAGCGCTGACAACCAGGCCCGCAAGCGAATTGGATTCGGTGGATGCATTCATGACCCTAACCCTTTACTGGAAATTGAAATGGATGCCTGTCAGTGTGACAAAAACACCTAGGCATATCCAGTGACCTTCGCTGCTTAGCTAGTCGTTTTGCTTATATCGCTAATCCTGCGCATCCGCCAGCCGATGGATTTCCTCGATGAAGCTTTTCATGCTGGCGCCAAGGTCGCCGTCAGCGCGCAGAGTCAGGCCGATTTCCCGACGGGTTTCCTGAACATCCACCGGCAGTACGCTAAGCAGCCCGGCCGATATCCCCCGGATAATCTGCCTGCGCGACAGCAAAGCCAGGCGATCGCTATCCAAAAGCAAGGCTTGCAGGACCACCGCGCTATTGACCTCCAGCGACACCCGGGGCGGGCTGACGCCGGCCGCCAGAAATGCCCGCTCGAAAGCCTCGCGGGCCGGGGTGCCGCGCAAAGGGGCGATCCATGTTTCATCGACCAATTCCCCCAAGCCGCCCCGCTTGGCCCCCACCAAAGGATGGCCATGGCGTACGACCACCGACAGCGTGTCCTCGAATAAAGGCTCGCGCACCACGTCCGGCGGTGTAGGCCCTGGCCGAAGAGCGCCGACAATGACATCGATATCCGCGTGAACAAGCTGGCTCATCAGCGATTCATACGTACCATCCACAATCGTTACCTGCACGTCTTTGTGCCGGGCCAGCACCCGGTCCACCGCACGTGGCACCAGCACCCCGGCCGACAACGGCAACGACCCAATCACGATCCGGCCCCGCATGCGCCCTTGAAACGCCGCAAGATCCTCTTCGGCATGACGAAACTCGCTAAGCGCCAGCTTGGCGCGCAACAGCACCATTTCACCGGCCTCCGTCAGCCGCAAACCCCGGGCCGAACGCAAGAACAGCCTGGCGCCCACCATATCTTCCAACTGACGCAAGGTTTGATTGACGGCCGGCTGGCTCACCCCCAGGCGCGCAGCCGCCGGCGCCTCGGCACGCGTCTCGCAAAACGCAATATAAACGGCAAGATGCCGGTAGGCGCAACGACCCGCGAACCGGCCCGGCGGCAAGGCCGCTTCATCGCCCGCTATGGCCTGCACCTCGGCTTCGGCCCGCGCCAGTTGATCCAGGGCGCGCCGCGCGCGGTAGGCCAACAGGTCGCACACGGCTGTGGGCAACATGCCACGGGCGCCACGCTCGAAAAGCGCCACGCCAAGATCGGTCTCGAGCTCGCGGATGGCGCGGGCAATGGCGGATTGCGACAAGGGCAGAACCCGCGCCGCGCCCGCCGTGCTGCCCTCGTTGCGAACGGCCAGCACCGAGCGGTATCGTTTCAAGTGTTTGGCCAACGCCATCGGCGTTTGCGCAGCGGAGGTCGTGGTGGTGTTCAAGGCAATGGGTACGGTGGATGGAATCTCTGGGCGATCACGTCCAACTATGCTTTTGGATAGCTGGTGGCTGAAACAATATCCCGAATCGCCTCATCCACATTCCGTTTGGTCCATTCGGGCGCGAGCATTTCAATAAACTCATAGACATAGCCTCGCATATAGCGAAATGGGTCGAGCACGGCGGAAATATGGCTGGGTTCGATAATATGGCTAAGATCCAAAGCACATAAGCCCGGATCCCTCTTGGGGTCGTATGCGGCGCCTGAAATGATGGCGATACCGGCGCCATGCTCCACGTACGCCTTGATCACGCTTGCATCCATCGCTTCGATCGTGGGCTTCAATTCAATTCCCTGCTTCTTGAATGTCCGGGCTACCGCCCAGCCGCTACTGGCCAACGAGCGATGAAAGATCAGTGGATACGACGCAATATCATCCAGGCCAATGGAATCGCGCCCGATCAGCGGATGGCCTTTGGGCACAATCAAGACGCGCGGCACCGACCCTAAAGGCAGCGACGCCAAGCCGTGGTTGGCCGGCGGTTCCTCGATGGTAATCCCCAAGTCGATACCGCCGGCGCGCATCATTTCAAAGCATTGGCTGGCGGATGCATGCTGCACATCGATGGTCACCTCGGGATAGCGCGTGCGGACCATGACAATGGCTTCAGTCAGCGTCGACAAAGCGAAGGAATGCAAAGTCACAATGCTCAGCCTGCCGGTTTCTTGCTGGAGGAATTCTTCACCCATCAGCTTCAGGCTCGTCATCTCGTTGACAATCCGCTTGGCCGACATCGCAACGCGAATACCTTCTTCAGTCAGCCCCACAATGCGGCCGCTATTGCGCGAGAGCATGGTGATCCCCAGCTCTTCCTCCATCAACCTGATCTGACGGCTGATGCCGGGCTGCGACGTGTGCAAGACGGCCGCCGCCCGCGTGATATTGAATCCCTGCTCAACAATCGCCACCAAATACTTTAACTGCGTCAACGTCATCTCGGCCTCCTATGCACCCCGTCGATTATATGCGCCGACCCTCCCCAGGCCGGCGCTTGCATCCGCATAACAAGACGTTATGGACGGATAACAGATCGTCCTTTGACGGTACGCCGCCGCGACTCCTAACATTTGCTACGCCGCCTAACTTGCGGTGGCCGTCGCATAAATGAACAGAACAACAGGGTCATGCGTGATCCAAGACACAACCACCTGGAGATAACCATGAGGAAAATGCATTTTCTAAGCGCGTTGGCACTATGCTTCGGCATGGCCGCCAACACCAGTGCCGCCGACTTGAAGGTGGGCTTTATTACTTCGCTTTCAGGTCATACCGCTGCGCAAGGCGTGCCGTACTCCCTGGGCATGAAGGCCGTTGCCGCCGCCAAACCCACCGCCGGCGACCATGCCATTGAATTGATTGTGCTCGACGACACCTCCAACCCATCGACAGCCGCCCGGAACGCGCGCAAGCTGATCGAAGAAGACAAGGTTGACGTCTTGATCGGCGGCGCCGGCGTCCCCACCTCCATGGCGATCGCGGCTGTCGCCCTGGAAACGAACACCCCGCACATCGCCATGAATCCCATCTTCCTCAAGCCGGAACAAGCGGCCTGGACGTTTTCCGTCATCCAGCCCACAGAGCTGATGGCGGATGCCATCCTGGAGCGCATGAAACGCAATGGCGTCAAAACCATTGGGTATGTCGGGTTCTCCGACGCCTGGGGCGACCTGATGTACTCGGTGCTTAATCGCCGCGCGAAAGAAGAAGGCCTGGAAGTCGTTACGAATGAACGTTATGCGCGCGCCGATTCCTCGGTGACGGGCCAGATCCTGAAGGTCATTGCAGCCAAGCCAGATGCCGTCGTAACCGGCACCGCCGGCTCTGCCGGCGCGTTGCCCTATCGCGCCCTGAAAGAGCGCGGCTACACAGGCGGCATATACGGCACACACGCCCTGATCAACACCGAGTTTGTACGCGTGGCCGGCGACTCCATCGAAGGCATGTTGGCCCCGACTGGTCCCGTCATCGTGGCGGACCAACTCCCGGCGGACAACCCCGTGCGTGAACAAGCCCTGGCGTTCCAGGCAGCCTACCAAAAAGCCAATAATGCACCGGCCACGGACGCCTATTCGGCCTATGCCTACGATGCATGGCTATTGTTTGCCGACGCTGCGGCCCGCGCGGCCAAGAAAGCCGAGCCCGGCTCCCCTGAGTTCAAGTCGGCGTTACGCGACGCCCTGGCCTCCACAACCGAGCTAGTGGGCGCCCATGGAGTCTATAACTTCAAACCCGGCCAGATTTACGGTGTGGACGAACGCTCGCGCGTCATCGTCGAGATGGAAAACGGCGACTGGAAGCTGGCTCCCTAATCCTCACATACCTCTTCCACGTAGCAAAGGGCAACCATGAGTTGGGATATCGCAAGCATCCTGGTCATTGACGGGCTAGCCAACAGTGCCGTTTATCTGCTGGCCGGGCTCGGGCTGGTCATGATCTTCTGTGTAACACGGGTCGTGTTCATCCCGTTTGGCGATGTCGCGGCGTTTGCCGCCCTTACCATGGCCGCGCTGGAGGCAGGGCAAATGCCGCCAACCGTCTGGCTCGTGGCGGTGTTGACCGTTGTGGCCGTGGTCGTCGAAGGCACGCACCTGGTCAAGAAGCAGAAGACTTCGCGAATACCCCGCGTGCTGGGTTTATGGATTGTCCTTCCCGCCATACCCTGTGCTGCGGCATGGTTTCTTGCCGGCCAAGCGCTGCCCACGGCGGTAGCCGCCCTGTTGTCCATCGCGCTGGTCATGCCGATCGCGCCCCTTGTCGCCCGCGTTGCCCTGCAGCCTATCGCCGACGCGTCGGTGCTGGCGCTTTTCATGGTTGCCCTGGCCCTGCATTTCCTGTTGTCAGGGCTTGGCCTATTGTTCTTCGGACCGGAAGGCTCCCGCACCGAGCCGCTGATCGCGGGATCGGTCGACATCAATGGCTTCGTCATCAGCGCACAGACACTGCTGATGATGGGCACGTCCATCGTGCTTTGCGCACTGTTCTATCTGCTTTTCGAGCGCACGCTCACCGGCAAGGCGCTGCGCGCCACGGCCATCAACCGCACCGGCGCCAGGCTGGTTGCCATCCGGCCCGGAACAGCATCACTGGTTGCCTATAGCGCGGCATCCCTCCTCGCAGGCGTCATCGGGGTACTCATCGCCCCCGTCATCACCGTCTATTTTGACTCCGGCCTCATTCTTGGCCTGAAGGCATTTGTCGCAGCCACGATCGGCGGCCTGGTCAGTTATCCGCTCACGGCCGTCGGCGCCGTTGCCGTCGGCTTGATGGAAAGCTTCTCATCGTTCTGGGCGGGCTCAATGAAAGACGTCATCGTCTTCTCGCTGCTGATCCCCGTCCTGATCGTGCGATCCGCCTTTTCCAAGACAACCAGCGAAGAAACCGAGGAGCTGGATTAATGAATAAGCATCACGCACGGCGATCCAGCCTGGCGATCGTCGCCCTCGTCGTTCTTCTGGCGCCTGCGGTGCTGGGCCGCTTCTCCGTATCCTTATTGAATGACATCGGCATCGGCGCCCTTGTCGCGCTGGGCCTTGTGCTCTTGACCGGCCTGGGTGGCGCCATGTCATTCGGCCAGGCCGCTTTCGTTGGCATCGCGGCTTATACCAGCGCCTGGATAACCACGGCCTACAGCGCCTCGCCCTGGCTGGGCCTGTTGCTTGCACTTGCCCTTTGCGCCGGTACGGCGCTAATTATTGGCGCTCTCACCCTGCGCCTGGGCGGACACTTCTTGCCGATCAGCACAATCGCCTGGGGAATTTCCATACCGCTGATATTCGGCAGCATTGAAGCCTTGGGCAAACACACCGGGATCTCGGGCATACCGCCATTGCATCTGGGCGCGCTCTCGCTCATCGACCCCGCAGCCATTTACTACCTGATCTGGCTGTCGCTGGCGCTGGCGATCTGGCTAAGCTACAACCTGCTCGACTCCCGGCCCGGGCGCGCCATCCGGAGCCTGCGCGGCGGGCCGGTTCTACTGGCAAGCGTCGGCGCCGACGCCTACCGGCTGCGCTTGGCCCTTTTCGTGCTCGCCTCCCTGTTCGCCGCCGTTGCAGGCTGGCTTTATGCACACAAGAACCGCTTCGTCAGCCCTACGCCATTCGACCTGAACAGCAGCATCGAATACGTCATCATGGCGGTCAGCGGCGGCATAGGCCACCTGTTTGGCTCCGTGGTGGGTTCAACGCTGGTGTTTGGGCTGAAGAACTATATACAGGATCTATTGCAGCTCCTGCCCAGCAACGCGGGCCAGTTGCAGAACATCGTGTTCAGCATTCTGTTCATCCTGCTGATTCATCGCGCTCGTGGCGGAATCATGCATCGCCTGTCGCGCTGGCTCCCCAAAGCCGAGCCCATCGTCCAGCGCGAGACCGCACACTCCATAGAGCCGCTGCAGAAACGCCGTCTCCCCGAGCCCGGCTCGCCAATACTGGCCTGCAAGAACGCAACCAAACGGTTCGGATCGCTGACGGCCGTCAATGACATCAGCTTCAACGTCAACGCCGGTGAAATCCTGGGGTTGATCGGTCCAAATGGCGCGGGCAAATCCACATTATTCAATCTTCTTACCGGCACCCTGCCCCTAAGTTCGGGTTCCATTCAGTTCATGGACCGAGACATCACCCGGCTAGGCCTGCGAAAGACCGCCGGGCTCGGCATTGCGCGCACCTTCCAGCATGTAAAGCTGCGGCCCAACATGACCGTCCTGGACAATGTGGCGCTTGGCCTGAACACGCGATCGAGCACCGGTCTGGTGCAGGCCGCCCTTCGTCTGGACCGCAGGGAAGAAGCCAGGCTGCTGGCCGAGGCCTGGCGCCAACTGGAGCGCACCGGGCTGGCCCCGCACGCCATGCAACTAGCCGGCAACCTGCCTCTGGGAACTCAGCGGATCCTGGAGATCGCCCGCGCGCTTGCCGCCGACCCCATACTGCTGATACTGGACGAACCCGCCGCCGGGCTAAGGCATACCGAAAAGGCGTCGCTGCGGGAATTGCTGCACGCCCTTCGCCAGGACGGCGTCACCATTCTGATCGTTGAACATGACATGGACTTTGTAATGAAGCTGGTCGATCGCTTGGTCGTCATGAACTTTGGCACCAAACTCACTGAAGGCCTGCCGGCCGACGTCCGCAAGA
Organism: Pusillimonas sp.; assembly: GCA_044464765.1. Lineage (GTDB taxonomy): Bacteria > Pseudomonadota > Gammaproteobacteria > Burkholderiales > Burkholderiaceae_B > JBIQKZ01. Next base: position 33,012 of record JBIQKZ010000005.1, on the reverse strand, counting down.
ACCCCTCGGTGCAAGCAGCTTACCTGGGCGAGCCGTCATGAGCATACAACTGGAACTTGAACAGCTGCATATTGCACACGGTCGCGTGGAAGCCGTGCATGGCGTTTCCTTGGCGGTCGATCGAGGTCAGATCGTCTCTGTCATTGGGCCGAACGGCGCGGGCAAGACAACTCTGCTGTCCGCTGTCATGGGGCTTCTACCCTATACGGGCGTCGTGCGCTTCGAGGGCGAGAACCTGCAGAATCTGGATGTCGAAGAGCGCGTGGAACTTGGTCTTTGCCTGGTTCCTGAAAGCCGTGAGCTGTTCGGCGCCCTCTCTGTGCTCGACAACCTGATTCTTGGCGCGTATCCCCGGCGGCTAAACGCCAAGGCAAGAAAAGACCGGCTGGAGTGGGTCTATGAACGCTTCCCCAGGCTGGGCGAGCGGCGCTCGCAACGGGCTGAAACCCTGTCCGGCGGTGAACGCCAGATGCTGGCACTGGGCCGTGCATTGATGTCGTCGCCGCGCTTGCTGATGCTGGATGAGCCTAGCCTGGGTCTTGCCCCGCAAATCGTCAGTAATATTCTTTCCATGATATGCGCCCTGCGCGACGACGGGGTATCGATACTGCTGATCGAACAAAACGCCCTGGCGGCGCTTAAAATTTCCGACTACGGCTATGTGCTTGAAACCGGCGAAGTGGCGGTGGCCGATAGCGCCGAGAAACTCGCTGTTGATCCGCGCATGCGGGCCACCTACTTGGGCGGTGATCAAGGCGAATAACTCGCATACCAATGCCCGGGGCCGGCGCCTGCCACCGGGCGCGCGGCCAAGACGTAAAACAACGCCCTAAGCAGCCATCCGGATCAGATCCGCGCCCCGCTCGCCCACCATGATGGCCGCTGCGTTCGTATTGCCGCCCGGGATCGTCGGCATGATGGACGCATCGACCACCCGCAACCCCTTGGCGCCGTGCACACTGAGCTGAGCATCCACGACCGACGCCGGGTCGCTGCCCATCCGGCACGTGCCCACCGCATGATGCGTAAGCGTGACGATCCGGCGTATGAAGGCCTCCAGCTCGGCATCCGAATCCTGGCTGGGGCCGGGAATGTCTTCCGCAGCGCCGAGGTCTTGCAGCGCCTTCTGGGCGAACAGCCGCCGCCCGATGCGTATGCCCTGTATCATGCGCCTCATGTCCGACGGCTCTGAAAAAATATTCAAATTGATGCGCGGGGCGGCAAACGGGTCGGCCGAATGCAAGCCGACCTTGCCCCGGCTATCCGAACGGATCATCTGCAACATCAGGCCCAGCCCGTAGGCCGGCCGCTGCTTGATCCCAGGAAACCATAGCTGGGCGTGCTTATCCAGGGCGAAACAGGACAATTGAAGATCCGGGCGATCCAGCTCAGGCTCTGAACGGCAAAACAGATGGCCCGCGCAGCCATTGGTTGCAAATGCGCCATCGCCCCGCAAAGCCCAGCGGGCAACGGCCAGCGCCGCCCGATCGAAGCGAAGTTGCTTTAAAAAGGTAGGTGTCTGGGTGGTGAAATGCAGCCACAGCGAAGGATGCTCGATCAAGTTCGCGCCCACTCCCGGAAGATCGATCAGCGGATCAATCCCAACGCGCCGCAGTTCGTCCGCCGGACCAATCCCCGACAGCATCAGGAGTTGCGGCGAACCATAGGCGCCCGCGCTAAGAATCACTTCCGCCGAGGCATGCGCCTGGCGAATCTGGCCGTCCTGACGGAACTCCACCCCTATCGCGCGCTGTCCATCCAGTAATACACGGCAAATATGCGCACCCTGGGCCACATGCAAGTTGGGCCTGCCCATCACGGGCAAAAGATAGGCGCGATATGTACTGGCCCGGCGCCCGCCACGCGCCGTCAACTCGACACGGGTATAGCCTTCCGAATCCTGGCCATGATAGTCGTCAGTCACGGGATGGCCAGCCTGGATCGCAGCGTTGCGGTAGATGTCGTACATGAGGCAGGCATCGTCAGGTGAACTGACGCCCACCGGGCCTGTATCGCCGTGGTAAACCCCAGCGCCGGCCCAGCTGGACTCCATGCGCCGAAAGTATGGGAGCACGTCCAGATAGCTCCATGCCCCGCCACTGCCCGCCGCCCAATCGTCGTAGTCAAGCCGATGACCGCGTGCATAGATCAGGCCGTTGATCTGGGATGAACCGCCCAGCGTTTTGCCGCGCGGCACGGGAAGGCGCCGCTGCCCCAGAGTTTCCTCGGGCTCGCTCATGAAGTTCCAGTTCAAGTCGGGCCGACCCATCATCATCTTGAACAGGGCGATCGGCATATCCTTAAACATGCCCGTCGGGCGTTGACCGGCCTCGAGCAACAGAACCCGACATCCCGCATCTTCGGTCAGGCGATTCGCCAGCACACAGCCGGCCGACCCGGCGCCCACAATAATGTAATCGTAATTATTCAACGCAAACCTTTTATCCCGATCCCAAAAATCGACCAGCGCGCCGCTGCAAGGGGGCTGGACGCCGGCCAGGCACGACCGCGAGCAAGCGCCCTACATGGCGATCCACACGTTCTTCGTGCGCGAGAACTCATCCAGCCCCGCAGAACCCCCCGTACGCCCGTAGCCGCTCTGCTTTACTCCCCCGAAGGGAATGGTGGACCCAAAGCAGAACCCATTGATCCAGACGTTGCCTACCTCAAGCGCCGAGGCCACCCGATGCGCACGCTTCAAATCATTGGTGTGCACATAGGCCGCCAGGCCGAATGGGGAATCATTCGCAAGCTGAACCGCTTCCTCCGGCGTCTTGAACGGCATCATTGAAATCACGGGACCAAAGATCTCGGTTTGCGCCAGAGCGCTGCGATTATCGACATCGATGAACAAGGTGGGTTCAATAAAGTACCCATCGGAAAGACCGCCTCCCAGCCGACCGCCCCCATGGACCAGCCGCCCCCCATTTTGTGTGCGGGCCGTCTCGATCACGCCAAGAATCCGCTCGCACGCCGCTTCGTTGACAACAGGCCCCATGTGGGTCTCGGCAGCCATTGGGTCGCCGACAATGGTTGCCGACAGGACACGGGTGCAGCGCTCGATGAACTCATCGTAGATCGCCGCCTCGACCATGACGCGGGTGGCCAACAAGCAACCCTGGCCCGAGATCGACATCGCCGCCGACATTGCATCGCGCACCGCGGCGTCGAGATCGCAATCGGCAAACACCAGGCGAGCCGACTTCCCGCCCAGCTCCAGCCCCACCGGCGTTAGATTCTCGATGGCCCCGGCCAGAACCTTGCGCGCAACGCCACTGCTTCCGGTAAAGTGGATCTTGTCGATGCCCGAATGAGCAACCAGCCTGCTGCCGGCCTGCGGCCCGGCGGGCACGATATTCACCACGCCGGGGGGAATGCCGGCTTCCAGAAGAAGCTCGCCGAATTTTGCGGTGGAGTAAGGAGCCAGCTCGGACGGCTTGATCACGACGGTATTGCCCACAGCCAATGCCGGCGCCAAGGTCGAGCCCAGGATGTGCATGGGGGCATTCCATGGAATGATCAACGCCACGACGCCATAAGGCTCGCGCTGCACATAGTCAAAGCCAGGCATGGGCCACGAGGGCTGCACCTCGCCGGATAGTTTGTCCGCCCACCCCGCCATATATTTGAACTGGTCCACCGCCGCACCAAAATGCAGCCGGGCCTTGCTGAGCGCGGCGCCGTTCTCGATCACGCCAACCTGGGCCAGGGCATCGGCATTCTTTTCCAGCAATTGCGCAAAACGGAACAGCAAGTCGCGCCGCATGCCAGGGGACATCCGGCTCCACGCGGGCAACGCCGCCCTGGCGCTGCGAACCGCCTGATCCATCTCGTCGGCGCCGGCCATCGCAATACTGGATGTCGGCGCCCCCGTGGCGGGATAAATATGTTGATAGCAGCCGCCGCTGGACTCGTGGCGCCAACTGTCCCCGATCAGCATGCTGGCCTTGGGCAGAAGCTCCACGGGAGCCGGCGTAACACTACGTTGCATGGCCGGCGTCATTTGGCGGCCACCAAGCCTTTTTCTTCGCGCTGCCTTTCAGCGGCCAAGCGATCATCCAAATGGCGATGGTAAAGAATTCGCGCCTCGTCGGATCGGAGGTCCACAAAAGGCTCGTCAGGAAACTCCGTCGCGATGTCTTGCTGGTTCTCACAGATGACGACGTCTTCCATCAAGGTTGGGTACACCTGATCGTAAACCAGGTCGGTATTGGCCGGATTATCCTGACCAAAACCATTCGACACCGAGAAGAAATAATGGCAGCTGGTCGGCGTCTCGGGCACGATGCAATGCAAGACCCGCATGCCGAAGCCTCCTTCGCGGCTGCCGCCTTCGAACGCTTTTTGCGCCACGTCAACGCCGCCTGTGAATTGGATGATCGCCGATGGCGTGATCAGTTCTTCTTCCTGCCAGCGATCAATATTGCCGGGAAAATTGATCGCTTTGGTATAGGTGGGCGGCGGCGCGCTATCAGGCAGCCAGCGCGAGAACTTCACCCCGCGCGGCGTGCGTTCAGTTTTCATGACAGCCTTCGAATGCGCGGTTTTTGCAGCGCCGCCGCCAATGGTTTTGACGTGGACGTAAGGCAAATGGCTCAGGTCCATGATGTTGTCGATCAACATCTCGTAATTGCATTTGACCGGGATCAGACCTTCTTTATGCGGCCAGCTTGGATCGCCATGGTAAGGATAGTCGATGATCAGCGACTCGTCGGCCTCGGCGGGGTCGCCCATCCACACCCAGATGATCGAATCCTTTTCCACCGCCGCGTAATGCCGCACGACGGCCTTGGCCGGGATCTTGTCCTGGCCGGGGATATGCACGCACTGCCCCGAGCCGTCGAAAACCATGCCGTGATAGCCGCATTGAATGCCTTCGTCGACGACCTTGCCCAAGGAAAGCGCCACGCCGCGATGACAGCAGCGATCCTGCAAGACCGCCGCCTTGCCATCCTGGGCGCGATACAGAACCATCGGCTCGTTACAGATCCGGCGGCTTAACGGTTCGTTGCCCACCTCGGCCGCCCACGCGGCCATGTACCAGTCATTTCTCAAGAACATTTTCTGTCTCCTTCCAATCTTTTAAAGAAAACCACCTGACCTCACCAAGGCGCCGTAGGGCGCACTTATCCGGCCATATCCATACGCTCGAACGTCGGTATCACAAAGCCGGCTGTCATGCCGCCGTCAACGGCAAGAACCGCCCCCGTAATGTAAGAAGCGTCATCCGACGCCAAAAACAGTGCCGGCCGGGCAATCTCTTCGGGCTCAGCCGAGCGCTTCATCGGACACATTTCTGCCATCTCGCTTTTTCCCGTGGGGGAATTCTTCCAATAACGCTCCGTTCGCGGGGTACGCGTCGACCCCGGGCACAACGCATTCACCCGAATGCCGTCCCGCGCGAAATCCATCGCCATGTTGCGGCTTAGCAGAACCACCGCGCCTTTTGATGCGCTATACGCGCCGCACCGATTCTCGGCCATGATCCCGGCAATGGACGCAATGTTTACGATGGCTCCCCCGCCACGTTTTCTCATATGAGGAATTGCGTACTTGCTGGCCAGAAAAACAGCCGTCGCGTTGATGTCCAACACCGATTGCCACTCGTCTTCGGAAATGGCTTCCACATCTTTTGGGATATTAATTCCCGCCACATTAAACAACGTATCCAGCCCATCCGCCAGGGAGGCAGCTTCATCCACCGCGGAACGAATCGCGTCGCCATCGCGAACATCCACTTGCATGGCGCGGGCCTCGCCGCCCGCCGCCTGAATCCGGGCGACAACCGCCTGCGCCAGCCCCAGGTCGCGATCAGTCACCAAGGGAATGCCGCCGCGCCGGGCAAAGCCAAGCGCAATCGCTTCGCCAATGCCCGAACCAGCCCCAGTAATCAAAGCGCTTTTACCCGAGAAATCGCTCACTCAGCCACCTCCAGCTCGACAAACCCCAGCCCAGTGATCCATTCAGGAACCGGCTCATATGCAATCAGCCTGGCCTGGCTATCCGCCAACGCCGCCATCGCCACAACCCAGTTGCGCACCTCCAACGCGCCGTTGCCTGCTTGTTCAATCACCTCGTCATCCGTCAAATCGGCCAAGGCCTGAATATCCCCGTCCTGAACCAATTGCAGGATCCGCTGATCGAACTCTTCGTTGACCCTGCCCATGTCCGCCATGCCAACCCAGTGGCTGATGCCACCCGTACCCAGGATCACCACACGATCGTCGCCCGGCCATGCTGCCACCGCCCGTGCCAGCATTTCGCCCAACTGCCGGCAGCGTTTCCCTTGTATCAAAGGCTCCATGCCACTTGATATGTAAATGGGAATCGCCGGCATGCCATCGGGCACCGCGAAATGCAGCGGCACTACCGTTGAATGATCCAGCGACAGGGTTTTTGCCACGCACCAATCAAACCCCTCGTTCAGCCCGAAGCGCATGATGTGCTCGGCCAAGTCGGGATGGTTGGGAATGGGCCCCCTTGGGATATTCAGCCAAGGCTCGATGGGACCATCCAGGTCCCCAATCCCAATCAGCAACTGCGGCTGGCATCCCGTATCGAACATCGCGCAATGATCGTCGCCGATGACGATAACGGCATCCGCCTGCAGTTGCTTGATTCGTTCGCATACCGCACCAAATGCAGCGTGTACCCGGTCAGACTGCTCTTTAGGCGCGGCGGCGGGCGCACCCGCAATTAAAGGGTCGTGCGGTATGCAGAAACCTCCCACAATACGGGCCATGTTTTAGTTCTCCCTTAACTGCCGCATGTACTCCGGCATTTTTTCCCGACCCTCTATCGCAGAAAACGCACGCATCGTCAGCATGGGATTCAGGCCACGCTTCTGCATCTCCAGGACATCCAGCTGCTTGATCATGACAATCTCGCCGGCGTCCAGCCTGTAGGCATCCAGATAATCGTCGGGCGACTTCAAATACGCCTCGGCGCTTGCGCGCGACGCGGCGATATCCAGAAGCGCTTTTTCAACCATATGCACGCTCATTGACCTCGCCCTCGTACTTTTCGTCCAGCTTTGCCCAGGCCAAGCCGGCGCGGTAAGCGCCTTCCAAGTAGTCGGGCGGGGTTTTATGGTGTGGAGGCCGGCAAGGTCCGGCAGTCATCCAGCCGGCGGCATCGATGCGCGCTTTCTCGATGGCGATGTTGTACTTGTAGAACTCGGCCATGCTGCCTTGGGGAAACATCGGGGCGATGGCTGCCCTTACCTCTTCCTCGACCCGCTTGGCAACGCTCCAGTCGCCAGTAACCTTGGCCTTGCGCACCTCGTCACGCAAGCGTATCGACACCGACGGGCCGCAAGACGCTCCACTGCTCCAGAAGGCGGTGCATTGCTCGGGATCGATGCGCGCCGCGGCATAGTGATCGCCATCGGTGGTAAGAAAACGGATACGGCCCTGCGTCAGCTTCAAGTCGGCAAATAAAGGCGCGATCGTCAGGTACTTGGCGCAAACCACCTGCGGAATATCCGCAACCGCCGCCCAGAAAGGACGGGGGAAGTCGAACTTGAAGGCTTCGATATTCGCATAGACGCAGATCGCCATTTCGGGCACCGCATCGGCCACATCGCGATAGAACTGCACGGCGGTCGCCGTATCCGCCTTGCACCACATCGGCAATCCAAGCATGGTTCCATCCACGCCAAGATCATGAGCTTCCTGGGTCTGGCGAATCGTGTCCCGTGTATTCAGGCTGGTCGTGCCGCCGAAGAACGGCACCCTGCCCCGGACGGTTTCCACCATCGCCCCCATGAACTCGCGCTTTTCCTCCCAGGTCAGGGTAGCACCCTCGCCAAAGGTGCCCAGCGTAAGAATACCATCGATACCCGCATCGATCAGGCCTTCGGCCGCACGCACCGCCTCGTCAATGTCCACAGTCGAGCCGGCCCGCCAGTCGGTCGCGTTCTCCTTGGCGGGCGTTGGCATAATCGCCCAGGCGCCCTGGATATCCGCCGAAGTCAGGCGCCGCTTTTTGTCTCTCATGGTGTGTTTCCTTTCAAGTAATCTTCCAGAAAGTGGAGCCGGTCATTGCCCCACCACATTTGGTCATCGATACGCATCATCGGCACGCCGAACACCCCCGATTGCGTGGCGGTTTCCGTCGCTTGCGTAAGCCGCGCCGCGCCCTCGACGCCGGAGACATACGCCAGGAAATCATTCGCATTCCAACCCATGCGTCCTGCCACGTCGGCCAGCAAGGCGTCATCATTCATGGCGCCGCCTTCACTCCACACCCGGGGCCAGGCCGCCTGAACGTAGGATGCCGCAAGCCCACGATCCAGGGCATAGAACGCCCCCACGTTCAGGCGCTGGGAACCGTAGCCCGACGGCGGCGCGAACGGCACGCCATAGCGCTGCGCCCATCGCGCAAGATCCTGGCGCAGGTACTTGAGCTTGATCGGTATCTCCCGGCTTGTAGGCCCCGTGTTGCCAACCAGTTCCTTCGCCTGCGCTAGGTCAATGGGCCGGTAATCCAGGACACAGCCATAGCGTTGAGCCAGCTCAGCCAGCCGGTGGTGGGCCAAGTAGGCATAAGGGCTTAGAAAGTCGAAATAAAACTCAATTGCCGGCTTCACGGACACGTCATTCGCCTCAAGTATTTGCGTTTCGGGTTGCAGTCATCATAGGTTCCGCGATTCGCAAAATGAAGGAATGTTTGGTTATCGGACCAGATCATCATGTTATGGGTCGCGCCGTCCCGGGGCAGCCGCTGGCGGCGCCGCTTCTCGCCTACTACAGCCATGCGCCATAGCAGCAGAACATTCCTCCATAACGAAATGTTCTTGCTTTCTAGGGTCTACACCCTTGCCTCGGTCGAACCCGATCCATAGACTAAAAAAAAGACAAATCGCGAACTTACACATCACCACATGGAGGCTCACCTTGAGCGAAGCAACGTCGTCAAACTTCCTGATGAACGCCTGGTACGTCTGCGCCACCAGCGAAGAGCTTGGCTATGGGAAAACGCTAGGCCGATACATTTGCAACGAGCCGGTCGTCATCTACCGCAAAGCCAACGGCGAAGCCGCCGCCCTTGAAGACCGTTGCTGTCATCGGCGCTATCCATTAAGCAAAGGCCTGATCGAGGGCGACAATATTCGATGCAGCTACCATGGCTTCGTATTCAACGACGCGGGGACCTGTGTCGAGATCCCGGGCCAAGACTCCATTCCCCAGAAAGCCCGTGTGCAGTCTTACCCTGTCGTCGAGCGCAACACATGGGTCTGGATCTGGATGGGCGACCCCGAACTCGCAAACCCGGACAACATTCCCGACTACCACTGGTTCAGCAACCCCGAGTGGCGCGGCAAGTCGGTGCGGCTCTCGGTGAAGGCGAACTACAAGCTGATCATCCAGAACCTGCTCGACCTGTCCCACCTGGCCTTCGTACACGGCACCACCATCGGCAACCGCGCCACGGTGGACGGCGCCAGCGTATTCTTTGACCGCGGCGACAACGAGGTTCGTGTAACACGCTGGATGCCCAACGTTCCGCCTCCACCCACCTTGAAGAAACTGGCCAATTTCGCCGGTCACGTTGATCGGTGGCATGTCATCCACTACACGCCACCCAGCAGCGTGCGCCTTTACACCGGCGCCAAAGACGCGGGAACCGGAGCGACTGAAGGGCATCGCGAAGGCGGGCTTGAACTGGCCAACCTGAATTTCATTACACCGGAAACGGATAAAACCTCTCATTATTTCTGGGGCCAATGTCACAAGGGCCTGCTCGACCGACCCGACATCACCAACTCGCTGTTCGACGACGTCATGGTGGCCTTCCGGCAAGACCAGGCCGTCTTTGAAGACCAGCAAGTCCTGATCGACCACGACCCATCCAAACCCGAGATCTATGTGCAGGCAGACGCCGGGGCCGTACATGCCATGCGCATCCTCGACCGCCTGCTTGAAGAACAACAACAAGGCAAGCGCGCCATGGTGGCCCGGCCGGACCTGAAGCTCGGCCCTTGGCCGCGCGAGATGAACGCAACAGAAACAGAGGCTTCGTAAATGCAGGAAAACAAAGTAGCCGTCGTCACGGGCGGCGCCAGCGGCATCGGGTTCACCTTTGCCCAAGGCCTGGCCAAGGCCGGCTTCCAGGTCATGATCGCCGACCTGCGCGGCGCCGACGACGCGGCCGACGCGCTGACTGCCCAGGGATATCGGGCGGCTGGGGTATCTACCGATGTCACCAGCGAAGCCGATACGCAAGCCATGGTCCAGGCCTCCATCGACACGTTTGGCGGTGTGGACGTGCTTGTCAACAACGCAGGGCTGTTCACCACCCTTCAGCCCAAACCCTTCGAACAGATCAGCACGCAGGAATGGATGAAAGTCATGGAGGTCAACACCCTGGGGCCCTTCCACTGCGCCAAGGCTGCGCTTCCCGCCATGGAAGCACGCGGACAGGGCCGGATCATCAATGTGGCCTCGGTGGCGCCGCTGAAAGGCACGCCCATGATGCTCCACTACGTGGCCAGCAAAGGCGCTGTCGTCGCATTCACCCGGTCGTTGTCGCGCGAGCTGGGGCCCAAGAAGATTACGGTCAATGCAATCGCGCCTGGGTTCACGATTTCCAGCGGCGTGGTCAAATCGGGCCTGCACGATCTGTTGGGCGAGGCCGCCCGACGCGCCGGCCGCTCCATCGTGCGCGACCAAGTACCCGACGACCTCCTTAGCGCCTTGCTCTTCCTGGCCAGCTCGGGCTCCGACTTCATTACCGGCCAAACCATCGCCATCGATGGCGGCTCCGTGTTTCTGTAAGGCGGCCTTCATGTACCCAAATGCACCCCTATACATCAACGGCCAATTCATCGAAGGCGGCAATAGAACACAACAGCCTGTCGTGAATCCCGCCGACAACGGTGTGATCGGGCACTTCACCAGCGCCTCTCAAGACGACCTGGACTTCGCCCTGGCGTCGGCCGAGAAAGCCTTTGCCGCCTGGGGCGCCAGCTCTGCCCTGGAGCGCTCCCGCATCTTGCACAAAGTCGCCAGCTTGACCCGCGAGCGCGCGGACGGCATCGCACGCAACATCACCCTGGATGAAGGCAAGCCCCTGGTCGAAGCGCGGGCCGAGGTTCTTAGCTGCATCGACCACATTGAATGGCATGCCGAGGAATGCCGGCGAACGTATGGCCGGATCATTCCTGCCCGCTTGCCCAATGTGCGCCAGATGGTCGTGCGCCAACCCATTGGGGTGTGCATTGCGTTCAGCCCCTGGAACTTCCCATTCCTGCAAGCATTGCGAAAAGTGGTTGCCGCATTGGGCGCCGGATGCACCCTCATCCTGAAAGGCCCGGAAGATTCTCCCAGCGCGACGGTTGCTCTGGCCCAGCTCTTCCATGACGCCGGGCTCCCCGCAGGGTGTCTGAATATTGTTTGGGGCGAACCGGCCACCATATCCGACTACCTGATTCGCTCCCCCATCGTTCGCAAGCTTTCATTTACGGGTTCGATCGCGGTAGGAAAACATCTGTCCGCCTTGGCCGGCGCCCACATGAAGCGCGTGACGATGGAGCTTGGCGGACACTCGCCCGTCTTGGTATTTGATGACGCGGATGTTGATCGCGCCGCCGACCTGCTCGTGCAGTACAAATCGCGCAATGCCGGCCAGGTTTGCATTGCGCCCAGCCGCTTCTTCATTCAGCGCAAAGCGTTCGAGCGCTTCACCGAACGGTTCATCAAGGCCTACGGTGCGTTGAAGCCAAACGACGGCTTGCTGCCGGAAACGACGATGGGTCCCCTGGCGCATTCGCGCCGTGTCACTGCCATGGAAGAGTTCGTTGCCGACGCCCGGCAAAAGGGCGGCGAAGTCCTGCTGGGCGGCGCACGCCTGGAGGGACCGGGCAACTTCTTTGCGCCAACCGTCATCACGAATCTGACCGACAACGCCCGGCTGATGCAAGAAGAACCCTTCGGCCCCATTGCCCCCATCGTGATCTTCGACGATGCCGACGACGCGCTGCATCAGGCCAACAGCCTGCCCTACGGGCTGGCCTCGTATGTGTTCACCAACTCATTGCACGTGTCGCAGTACGTCTCGCAAAAGCTCGAAGCGGGCCTGGTCAATGTCAATCATTTCGGCATCGGCCTGGCGGAAACGCCTTTCGGCGGCGTCAAGGAAAGCGGCATCGGCCTTGAAGGCGGTATCGAAACCTTCGACGGCTACCTCACCACCAAGTTCATTTCAGAAGCCTCCATACCAAACCCGTCGTAACGTCCATGCTCATCGGACCATGACGGACCACCAATACTTATAAGGTTGACTCACTCATGAAACTTCGTATCGCTGCTTTAGCCGCTGCAAGCCTGCTTACCCTAAGCTCCGCCGCAGTCGCCCAAGACCCTCTGAAAATCGGCTTCCTGACCACGCTGTCCGGCCCAGTCGGCGCCCTGGGGCAAGACCAGCTCGACGCGTTCAACCTGGCCCTTGCGGAACGTAATGGCAAACTGGGCAACGTGCCTGTCGAAGTGATCGTCGAAGACGACCAGTTCCGCCCCGAGATCGCCACGCAAGCCGTTCAGAAGCTGATCGAGCGCGAGCAGGTTCCCATTATTGCAGGCGTGATCGGCTCTAACGTACTGATGGCGATCAATAAGCCCATCGCCGACAAAGGCATCTTCATGATCAGCACGAACGCCGGCCCGTCTACCCTAGCCGGCGCGGGCTGCACGCCCAACTTGTTCGTCCTGTCCTGGCAGGCAGACAATTTTTCCGAAGCCATGGGCAAATACGCCAGCGACCAGAACTACAAGAAAGTCGTGCTACTGGGGCCCAACTACCAAGCGGGGAAGGACGTTCTGGGCGGTTTCAAGCGCTACTTCAAAGGCGAGGTGCTTGATGAAATCTATACACCCTTGAATCAACCTGACTTTTCCGCCGAGCTAAGCCGTCTGGCCGCCGAGAAGCCGGATGCGGTATTCGCCTTCTATCCAGGCGGACTGGGCATAAACTTCGTGCGCCAGTATCAGCAAATGGGGTTAATGGAAACCACCCCTCTGTTGTCGGCCGGCATGATCGACGGCATCACGCTCCCTGCCTTGAAGGACGCTGCCCTGGGTTCGTACAGCGGATCGTTCTGGGGGCCCGACAGCAAAAACCCGGTGAGCCAGCACTTCGTGAAAGCGTTTGAAGAGAAGTACGACCGCATCCCGTCCAATTATGCCGCCCAGGCCTACGATGCCGCCCTGCTTCTGGACCACGCCATCGCAGAAGTAAAAGGGAACGTACACGACAAAGCCGCATTTGGCGCCGCCCTGAAAGCAGCCGACTTCGACTCCTTGCGCGGCAACCTGAAGTTCAACAACAACAACTTTCCCATCCACGACCTGCATGTTTTCAAAGTGGCTAAAGACTCGGCCGGACGCGTGAATTTGGAACATGTGGCCACACCGCTCAAGGGCCACCAGGACGCCTACCATACCCAATGCGCGATGAAGTAAGTCAAGTTTAAAAGGTCGCATACTGTGAGTTGGCAAGTGTTTTTGATGCAGGCCCTGAATGGGGTTCAACTGGGCCTGCTGCTGTTCCTGTTGTCGGCCGGCCTGACGCTGGTGCTGGGCATCATGAGCTTCCTGAACCTGGCCCACGGCTCGTTCTACATGATGGGCGCATACTTTGCGGCGGCCATCTACGGAATGACCGGGTCCTTCCTGGCTGCCGCGGCGCTGGCCATTGCCGGCACCCTGCTGCTGGGTCTGATTGTCGAGCGCATCGTCTTGTGCCGACTATACGATCGGGATCACCTGTACCAAGTGCTGGCCACCTTCGGGCTGATCCTGTTCTTTAACGAACTGGTGCGCATTTTCTGGGGCACGTCATCCATCTACATGGGCACCCCGCAATGGCTGGCCGGCTCCATCAAGTTGCTGGGCCTGCCCTACCCGAAGTACCGGTTCGCCGTGATCTGCGTCGGCCTGGTGGTAGCCCTTGCGCTGTATTGGATCATCCATCGAACCCGCATCGGCATGTTGATCCGGGCAGGCGCGTCCAACGCCACCATGATCGGCATGCTGGGGGTCAACATCAAGCGGATCAACATGCTGGTATTGGGGTTTGGCGCCGCACTGGCCGGCGTGGCCGGGTTGATGTCCGCTCCCATCATGTCGGTACAACCGGGCATGGGCGAACCCATCCTGATCCTGACACTGGTGGTGATCGTTACCGGCGGCATCGGGTCGATTCGAGGCGCCTTCTACGGCGCCCTTATTGTGGGCTTTGTCGACACGATCGGCCGAGCCTTCCTGCCCTTGATCCTGCGCGAACTGCTAGACCGCACGCTGGCCCAGGCGCTGGGCCCGGCCATCGCGTCCATCGCCATCTACCTGTTCATGGCCGTGGTGCTGGCTATTAAACCAGAAGGCCTATTCCGGGTGAAGCATGGCTAAGATCAACTTGCGTTTCATTGTGGGCGCAGCCTTCTTGCTTGCGCTGGCCGTGCTGCCGGTGTTCGCCATGTCGGGCGGCGACTCGTTCTATATCACCCTGTTCTCCCGGATCATGATCTATGGCTTGGCCACACTGGGCTTGAACCTGATCCTGGGCTACGGCGGATTGGTCAGCCTGGGCCATGCACTGTACATCGGCATCGGCGCCTATGCTGTGGGCATACTGTCTGCGCACGGCATCACCAGCGGCTGGCTGCAACTGCTGGCCGCGCTGGCAACCGGGGCTCTGGTGGCCGCCTTGGTCGGCCTGGTATGTTTGCGCACCCGAGGCATGGCCTTCATTATGATCACCCTGGCCTTTGCCCAAATGGCTTACTACCTGGCGGTTGGCCTGCGCAATTACGGCGGCGAAGACGGCATGGCCATACCCGTGCGCAGCGACTTCGGGCTGTTCTCGCTGACCAACAGCACTGTGCTGTACTACGCTATCTTCATCGTGTTGTTGCTGGTGTTGTATCTGTCCTGGCGCATGGTGCACTCGCGCTTTGGCTTTGTGCTGCGCGCTAGCCGCTCCAACCTGAACCGCATGAGCGCCCTGGGTTTTCCCATGCTGCGTTATCGGCTGACCGCCTATGTGCTGTCGGCCCTGGTGTGCGTCGTGGCGGGCTTTTTCCTGGCCAACGTGGCCCGCTATATCGCCCCCTCGTACATGGCCTGGCATGTCTCGGCCGAATTGGTGGTGATGGCGGTGCTGGGGGGCATGGGATCGCTGCTGGGGCCGGTCATCGGCGCCACAGCCTTGCTGGCCCTGGAAGAACTCCTTGGGTCGATGGAGCTTGGCCTGCCCTGGGGGCTGGACGCGTTCATCAACTCGCATTTCATGCTGCTTATCGGGGTGATCGTGGTGGTGATCTCTTTGTGCGTGCAACAAGGACTCTATGGTTATCTGACGATACGCGAGAAAAGGCTGGATCATGCTGAAAGTTGAGGGTTTGGTGAAGCATTTTGGTGGCTTGAAGGCCACCGACAACCTGTCGCTGCAGGTGCAGCCCGGCGAGCTCCATGCACTGATCGGCCCCAACGGGGCTGGCAAGACCACGCTGATCCACCAGCTTTCGGGCCAGTACTTTCCCGATAACGGGCAGATCATATTCAACGGCGTGGACATCACCTGGAAGAAAGCGCACGAACGCGCCCTATCCGGCCTGGGGCGCTCGTACCAGATTTCATCCGTCTTCATCGAATTCAGCGCCCTACAAAACGTCATGCTGGCACGGCTGGCCCACGCGGGACACAGCTTTCACTTCTGGCGTCCGGTACTGAATGATGCTGTCCTGATCGAGCCAGCGATGGACGCCTTGCGCCAGGTGGGTCTGCTCGCCCAGGCTCATCAACCTGTCGCCGACATGGCTCATGGCCAACGCCGCCAACTCGAGCTAGCCATGGTGCTGGTCGCCCAGCCCAAGCTGCTTTTGCTGGACGAGCCCATGGCAGGCATGAGCCAGCTCGAATCTGAACGCGTCATCGACATCCTGGCCTCGCTCAAGGGACGCTACGCCATCTTGCTGGTCGAACATGACATGGATGCCGTGTTCGCTCTAGCCGACCGCATCAGCGTCCTGGTGTACGGACATGCTGTGGCCACAGGCACCCCAGAGCAGATCCGTAACAACGCGCTCGTTCGGGACGCGTATCTAGGTGATCCGGAGGATGTCGTTTGAAACCACTCTTGCAAGTGAATGCGCTGGAAACGCTGTATGGCGCCAGCCAGGTGCTGTTTGGCGTATCGTTCCACGTCCATGAGGGTGAGCTGGTTACGCTGATCGGACGCAACGGGATGGGCAAGACCACAACGGTCAAGACCATCATGGGAGTATTGGCGCCCCGCCAGGGCACCGTATTGTTTAAAGACCAGTCTCTACAAGGCGGCCCAGCCTACCGGGTGGCGCGCGCCGGCATTGCCGTCGTACCCGAAGGACGCCAGATCTTTCCGAACCTGTCGGTGCGCGAGAACCTTGTGGCCACGGCCGGCAATCGCAACGACGCCGCCCAACCCTGGACTCTGGAGCGCGTCTATCAGTTGTTCCCGCGTCTAAAAGAACGGGAACGCAACCTCGGCACCACTCTATCGGGCGGCGAACAGCAAATGCTAGCCATTGGGCGGGCGCTGCTGACCAACCCACGACTGCTCATTCTGGACGAGGCCACCGAAGGGCTGGCGCCGCTGGCGCGCGCCGAGATCTGGAGCTGCCTGGAACAGCTCAAGGCCGTCGGCCTAGCGCTAATCGTGATCGACAAGAATATTGGCCCGCTGCTGCGTCTGGCCGACCGACATCATGTCATGGAGAAGGGCCGCATCATGTGGAGCGGCCCTTCGCAACAACTACGTGAAGACCCGCAGATCCTGAAGGAGTATGTTGGCGTATAGGCGCGGGGTCGCCGCATTACCCATTGATAAGGAACAAAGATGACGTCCCCCAACATTTCCGAAGCGGATATTCCCAACAGCATCCGCAGCCGCTTCTTCATGCGCAATGACAACGGCTATGAGCAGGCCAGGTTGAATCGACTGTTCAATATGCGCCATCCGACGCGCTATCCCGCGGCCATCCTGGCGGCGGAAACAGAGCAGGACGTTGTCGACGGGGTACTGTTGGCAAAACGCCTGGGCTTGCGCATTTCGGTCCGGTCCGGCGGGCATAGCTTTCCCGCCTGGAGCGTGCGCGACGACGCGCTTCTGATTGACACCGGAAACTTCAAGGAAATGGCCTACGACGCCGCCACGGGCATCGTCCAGGCCACGCCGGCGATCCAGGGCGGCAGCGAACTATCGCCCTACCTAGGCAAGTTCGACCGCTTCTTTCCGGGCGGGCATTGCACCGATGTGGGGCTGGGCGGCTACATGCTTCAAGGCGGCATGGGGTGGAACGCCCGCGGCTGGGGCTGGGCTGCCGAGAAACTCGTTGCCATCGATGTCGTGACCGCCGACGGAGAACTGGTGCGCGCCGACGCTGAACAGAATACCGATCTGTTCTGGGCGGCGCGCGGCGCAGGCCCCGGTTTCATGGGCATTGTCACGCGCTTCCACCTTCAAACATTACCCGCGCCCAAAGCGCTTTGCCAAACGACGCACCGCTATCCTATTGCACTCTTTGACGACGTGATGACCTGGTTGCTGAGCATACATGGCGATATCTCGCCGGATGTCGAGGTCAAGGCCTACACCTTGTGCCCGCCACACGCAGCCTCGCCGTCCGAACGGGAGATCGTGGTGGTGGGGTTGACGCTCTCGGACACCATGAAGGACGCCGCAGCGGCGCTTGAACCGTTCTCTACCTGCCCGGTGCTGGATCAAGCCATCGGCCGGCTCGATTGCGTTCCAACCGACTTCGCCAAACGGTACGAGTTTGCCGACCTGGCCAACCCGCAAGGCCATCGCTGGGCGGTCGACTGCGCCTGGCTCGACGGCTCGCCCAAGGAAATCGTGCCCGCCATGCGCAGCGCCTTTGCGGCCCCGCCCAACAGAAAATCATTTTCGATGTTCTTCAGCATGGCGCCATTGCGCACGCTGCCCGACATGGCCTTGTCGTTGCAAACCGAAGTGTATGTCGCCACCTTTGTCGTGTACGAGGACGCATCCGACGACGCCAAGATGGCCGATTGGCTTCAGGGCCGCATGCAGGAAATGCAGCCGTATACCGCCGGCCAATTCCTGGGGGACGCCGACATGGGCGCACGACAAGTGAAATTCCTGGGCGATGCGCAGTGGGAGCGCCTGGGCAAGATTCGCGCCGCGCGCGACCCCGATGGGCTCTTCCTGGATTACCTGGCCAAAACCTCCGCTCCGATGAACACCAACGAATGGCAACAGCCTAGTTAGGCCTTTAGCAGCAAATAACAATGTAGCGTCCGGAACCTCAATCCGGACGCTACATTTTCCTTAGCCGTTGTTTTCCCATGGATCCCAGTGGAGGAGCCATACACGTGGGCGGCGCGCGCCGCCCCACCCGCCTTAAATCGGATACACCAGATACCGAGGGGTCAGAACACTGTCCAGAACCGCTTTGCGGCTGGCCAGCTTCAGCTCGTCGGCTTCCATGACCACTTCGTCGTAGTAGACACCTGCCGTCAAGACCGCCATGTCGCCCGACGCCGTGGTGTAGGTAACCACGAAATTGCTTTCCACCCGCCACGTGCCGTCTGAATCCTGGCTACAGTCCAGGCTTTGTATGAAATGCCGAGTCTGGTAGTCTTCGTAGGTTCCGGCCCACACTTGCTCGATGGTCTTCACCCGATCTTCCAGACGGGCGCGCGTGTCGTCCATCATGGTGGCCACCGGCAAACCCTGCTCGACATTTTCGCGCGTCGTGCAAATATAGCTTCCCGTCTGGGAAAAGCAGGACAGCCAGCCTTTCATGTCCTGGCTGTCCAGCGCTCGAATATACCGAAGCTGCAACTCATGGACACGTTGCTCAGTTATTGCTTCACCCACTACAGTATTATCCACGGTCAAACTCCATTATGCTGCGATAACGCTCCCATCGAACCAGATTCCCCGCTTCATCGTTTTGCTTCAAGTCGTCTGGTATGGCCATTCGATCCACCACTCCCTTCTGGAACTCGGCGTAGCCCCCGCTGTACGAACCCACGTGCAGCCGGTTGAAAACAGCACCGTCCTCCAGCGAGATCAAACCGCTGGGCCCCAATAAGTTGGAGGCCTGGCGGATACGATGAAGACACATTTCTTCGTTATCGTCCACGGGCGCAAAATACGTGTAATGCACCTCGGTTTGGTCGGCGGAGATTGGCATGGCGTAGCGCAGGCTCCACACATCCAGATGCCGCACAAACGCCGTCAGGGGAAAGAGTGTCACGATCACCGACTTGGGCTCGGAGGAACGATCCCGCGCCTCGATCAGTGAATGGTCGCCCAGGAAGCCGGTGTCCGGCGCGTGTTGCAAATCGGCGCTGATCACCTTATGCGCGTTGTCCGTCATGAATTGCCGCCCCTTGCCGCCCTGCCATTTCAACAGGCGGAACGCACTGTGCAACAAAGGCGCGTGATAGCCTTCGTTGTCGGCATATTCCTTCCAGTTGCTGTCGTACTTGACCTTTTGGTAGCCCAAGAGCTTCAGCTCGCGGCCCTCGCCCAGAATCTGGCCAATATAGGGGATCGTGTCGCCCAGATAGTCCTCCAGCGAGGGCGCGGCGGCATCCATAGTGGCAAACACAACACCGTGGACGATGCTCGATCGCACCTGCGTCAGCCCGTAGTCCTCTTTGCGAAAATCGGGCGGAAACTCGCGTAAGCCGGGCGCGCCCAGCAGCAGTCCCTTGGTATCAAAACCCCAGCGATGGTACGGACACTCAATCGTCTTGGCATGGCCCCGCGTGCAGGTGGCCAACTGCGTTCCCCGATGCGGGCAACTATTAAGAAAAACCCGAACCTCGCCATCGTCGCCATGGATCACCATGACCGGCACTTCGCCCAGAAACATTGTTTTCAGGTCGCCCCGCTTCGGCAGCTCGCACACATGAGCCAGGGGAAACCATTCCGGTCCATTGAATACCCGCTTGAGTTCCAACTGATAGATATCGTCCCGATGGAACACTTCCTTTGGGATTTTGCTGAATTCGCGCGGCCAATGAACAGGCGCGCCCATCATCTGTGTCGACATCAGAATGCTCTCCTATCTAAGCCGCGTCCGCGCCACCGGAATTCTTAGGCTGCGTACGGACGAACGGCTATCTATCTGATGCAACGATGTTAATGTTGCCAGGCGATCCACAAAAGGAACACTTCGTTATGCACCCATGCTGCACTGTTATACGTAGCGGAAGAAGTGCGCGCAGCGCGATTGCATAAGACCTCGACGACATGGGCCTAGCCGCACCCGCCACCCTTGGACTTTCCCCAAAACTTACGGTACAGTTAATATCGATTTTACAAATAAAATCGATATTAACTGTAAATCCCGACTGACCAAGACAACTGCGACTTAAGGATCATTATGCTACCCGCCCGTATCGACAAAGACATTGTCCGCGAATCCATTGGCGAATACGCCGACACCACCCGCAGCGCCGACGAGCGCGGGAAAATCTATGAAGAACTGCTGGGCTTCCTGCCGCCGCGGATCGAAGCCCGCTTTGCCGTAACCGGCGCGCTGGACCCCACCATCATGGACATGCAAGAACGCCTGCGCGAACATGCCATGTACCCGAAATGCTTCGACGTAAAAACCGCCCAGATGATGCTGTTCGGCATGCTGCTTATGGATGGCAGCGATGCCTCGGTCTTGCATGGCATTGCCGCACGCCGCGCCGGAGCCACCTGGGAAGAAATGCAGGCCGTGGTCAATCTGTGCTTCCTCTTCCGTGGCTTGTCCGCAGCCAACCGGGGCGCCGAGCAATTGGCCCGCATCGCCCAGCGCGAAGCCGCCGAAAAATCCGCCTCCTGACCTCAGACCCCCACATCACCAAGGACACCACTATGCCAAAGATTATTGTGCACAGCGATGCCGCCCCCACCACCGGCTTCACCGACAAAAGCACGCCTTCTCCCCTGGCTCAAGCCATCCGCGCGGGCGACTTCCTATACGTGTCGGGCCAAGGGCCGCTGAATCCGCAAACCCGCGAAGTGGTGTCCGACGACATCCGCGAACAGGCGCTCCAGGTTCTGACCAACCTGAGATCGGTGCTGGATGCCGGCGGCGCCACCATGGCGCATGTGGTGAATATGCGGGTATGCCTTCGCAACGTGGCCGACTTCCCCGCCTTCAACGAAGTGTTCCGAGAATTCATGCAAGGCGAAAAAACCACCCGCACCTGCACGGGGGGCACGCCGCATCGCACCGGGGTACTGGTGGAAATCGACTGTGTGGCGTATCTTGGTTAACTATACGATCGGCTAGCGAAAACCCCCGCGCTGCCCGAACAAAGCAAGGAGCCCTGTATGTACAAGATGCCCATTGTCAGCCTGGCCGGCGAAGTTGATATGCTCGACGAAACCCGGCGCCACGTCAGTGTATTGTGGCAACAACCCGAATCCCTGGTGTTCGTCGCGCGCGGCCGTGAATACCGCAGCGAATTCCACATCAACCCCACCGACGAACTGATGTATCAGATCAAGGGTGAAATGAAGCTGCACTACCGCACGCCTGAAGGCAAGGAAGAAATCGCGATCCTGCCCGAAGGCTCGGTCATTCACACGCCGGCAGGCATTCCGCACTCGCCGCGCTTCCCGCCCGACGCCTACGCCATGATCGTCGAGCGCAAGCGCAAAGAAGGCGAAGTCGACCGCTTCCAGTGGTTCTGCCCCGAATGCGACAACTTCCTGCACGAAGAAGAATTCATCGTCAGCGACTACGCGGTCGACCCGGTCGGCAAAGCCTACAAACGGTTCTACGACACCGAAGCGCACCGCACTTGCAACAAGTGCGGCCACATCATGCCCAACGCACTGGCCGAATCCACCGACCAGGCCAAAACGCAACCAACCAAACAAAACGAATAAGTGGTAACCGTTTGGCGTAATGCGCGCCTAGACTTGCTGCAACGTCCCTTGCGTTTTCGCATCGGGCGTGATGTAGTGCGCGCCTTCCACGCCTTGGCTAGGCTCGGGAACGGCCAAACCCTCAGCCAGCCGTCCTTCGAGCGTCAACGTCAAGACCTCAGCCGCATTGAAAAACGCCTCGGACAATGTCTCGCCTTCGGTGAATGCTTCTTCCAGATCGACAAATTGCACACAGAAACCGCCATCCGGGGCTTCTGTAAACAGCGCGGGATAATGAACGTCCATAGAATAGAGCCCTTCACTTCAGTTGTACGCCGGTCTGGCGCTCGATGCTTGCCAGCGTACCAGCCTTGACATCGCGCCCCCCGTGTACGGGCACCGTGGTACGGGCATTCCCTTTGCCCATTCGCACATCACTGTCTTCCTGTCTAAGGATCTGCCAGCCGTGCGTTTTCAGTATTTTGATGATCTGCTTACCATTCACGGCGATGCATATTAATGATATACCAAAGAAAAAACAGATTCGAGTAAAAGTTAATACAACGAGCCGCTGGCCACGTGGCCGCGCTAACCCCGGGAAGGGTGCCCACCGTCACCAACATTCCATCATCATGCCGTTGGTTGACGGTGTTAGCTATACGTAGATGCCGAGGGGAAATCAGCGGGCGCGCGTAGTGAGTACGCGCTAGCGATTTTCCAGGCAGTCGCGGAACAGTTCTATGAATACCCTGCTGCGCTCGGGCAACAGGCGGCGTCCGGGTGTGGTGCACCATACTGTCATGGCCGGAAGCTCCCAATCTTCCAATACCGGCACCAACAGGCCTTCGGCCACCAGCGGGTGCGCATAGCGATCCGACAAACCCACGATCCCCATTCCTTCGATAGCCAGCGCCTGCTGCAAACCCACGGAGTTCGACAAAAGCTGGTTGGCCGGCATGCCTTCCCAGCGCTCGGCGCCGCGCGACAGCCGCCAGGCCTGCGGCTCGCCGCTGCTGGTGATCAACACCAGACCGGCATGCTGAAGCAAGGCGTCGGGCGAAGCGGGCGCACCGTGTTCGGCCACATAGCGCGGGCTGGCATACAACTGATTGCGCAAGGTGGCAACGCGACGCGCGACCAAGGTGCTGTCGTCGGGCAGCGTACCGGCCACCCGCACCGCAATATCAAACCGTTCAGCAATAAGGTCGACCCGCCGCGACGACAAGTCCAGTTCCAGGCGAACCTGGGGATACTCACGGCGGAACTGGCTTAGAAAGCGCACCAAGGAAAGCTCGCGGAACTCGGGCGGAAGCGACACCCTAAGCGTGCCTTGCGGCGTCACCTGGCGATGCAACGCCAAGGCAGTGGCCGCCTCGGTCTCGTCGGCCATGCGCCGGGCATGCTCCAGAATGCGCTGCCCGAATTCGGTGATCGCCAGCTTGCGGGTGCTGCGGATCAATAACCGTTCCCCCAACTGCTTTTCCAGACTTGAAAGCCGGCGCGACACCGTGGACTTGGGCAGACCCAAGCGCTCGGCCGCCTGCGAAAAGCTGCCGGTATCGATAATGTGCGAGAAAAGAATCAGGTAACAAGCCCCACCCCATGCTGAAGAAAGATTCCATCGGCGCCAACGCAACCGGCGTCATCAAGCGCAGCGATTTCGGAGCCGGCAAATTCGCCCCGGCAGTTGGCGATGAAGTAACGCTGGATATCGGCCTGGAAGCCATCAAGCAATAAACACCTCTTCCACGGTTTGCGCGTCAAGTATGTTTAACGACCAGGCTTCCAGCTGAGTGGGTGTAGCGGTTTGAACGCGTTGACGGAAAGCGTCGGGCAACGGGCCGAATTTACGAACCAATAAGCTTTGCAGCAAAGCCGCTTGGCCTTCTTGTCGGCCTTCAGCTCGGCCGGCAATGCCATCATCCAATCAACCAGATGGGATTTCGCTTTCTTCTGGTTGTAGGTTGTGATAGACACCAATATCAAAATATGACAGGGTGGACACTTCGGTGCTGCAAATCGCTATTTTAAATTGATCAAAAAGACGCTCGTTTGTCATAGGTCCCTGGGCGAGCACTATAGCGTAATGATCTTCATAGAAAGTGGTGATTTTCAGCGCCAGTGTGTCTTTGTGGCGATAACCACTCCAAAGCGGCAGAATGGAGAAATACTCCGTTTTTCCTAGAGCCTCATCATTACTGATCCTGTAAACCACACCGATATAAACCTTTCGGGAGTCCAGAGATACAAGCACTGGCTTTACTTGTTCAGCAGAGTCATAGAGCATTAATTCAAATGCATTCTCGGTAGCCAACCTTGAAATGGCCTTTTTTTTAGCGGAGGCCGTTGTAAACGCTCGGCCCACTATCCACGCAAAACCAATGCTCACCACGCCCCAAATAACCAGCAAACCTTCACGACGGGTAAACGCCGAAGCTCTGGCGAAATCCTGAGGATCAATATTCAGCCAATGGAAAACTGGCGAAAGCGAGCCCCACATATCTATCGCAATTACACAGATGCCGCTGATAGCACAAAAAACCAAACCCCACGCAGCAATGTGAGAGTAAGAGTCCCAACCTGTGGATCTAAGCTGTTTAAATCTCGCTGGCGGATAGCTATTAGTAAACACAAACCCCGAAACGAAGATCACCAGCAGAACTGCTATGTTCATTTCCGAGGTACAAGCACAGGACGAGCTTTACGAAACGCTTCAACAATATCGAAAAGCTTTCTGGTGGTTTCAGGATTGTTCAGGTCTAGCTGAACCCCGCCATCTTTGTCAACGGTAATGTTGGATACAACCTTATTCTTATTGCCTGAGCGCTTGGCAGACTGGATCGGCTGGTTGTTCATGAAGCTTACCTTTGAAAAAGACACCTTGTTAATCAACACCACGAAAAACAACAGTTATATTATGCCCGCTCTTCGTTACGGAGCAATTGTGAAAAGTACGGTACGGTGAAAGCCCCAAAAACCCAACCCCTACTTCACCGCCTCATTCAGCTTCATTCCCTGCGCGCCGGCATAGAACACGATCAGCGTTACAGGATGATCCCCCGTATAGCCACGGTGCACCACGCCCACGCTTTCGGGCAGCACGTCTCCCGCCTTCAACGGCCGCTTCTTGCCGTCCTGGGTTTCAACCGTCAGCTCGCCCGACAGCACATAGGCCGCGTTCAGCATGGGGTGGGTGTGCCAGGGCAAGGTGGCGTGCGGCGGAATCACTATTTTTAGAATCGTGACCTCGGGCGTGCCCGACGGATACGGCCCGTACGGCGTACCGTCCCACGACTTGCTGGTCTTCAGCAAGGTTTCCACCACGACCGACGCATGAACGTCAGACGCGGCCCCAGAAGACGCCGACGCTTCCGCCGACGCCGTCGCCTGCCCGCCCGACGGCTCGACACCCTTGGCAAAGGCTGAAGGCATACCCAGCCCAGCCACCGCCAACCCTACAAAAACCGAACAAGCCAACGACGCCAAGCCCTTCATTACACGATTCATTCTGCGGCTCCAGCTGAAAATTGAAGGAACTACCCTAAGTAAAAACCGGGTGGTGACCTGCCCCCAGAAATTAACCCGAGTGCGGGCGCTTGCCGGGATTTTTCTTGTGGTTGGTATGCGCGCCACGCTCCTTGCTTACTCGTTGACCGCGGCCTTGTGTGGTAAAGGTCACGCCCTTGGGAGCAGCGGGACGGGGAGTGCGCTTGCGGTCGGCTTCAGTAACGATTTTTGTGCCCATGGAAATCTCTCTAGTTTGGTTAAGCTTGCTATTGTTCCACATTCGCTCGGTTTATTCTTGGCGACCTCTTTGAGTCGGCTTCTGGCAAGTAACATGGGGCTTGACTAAGCGTACGCAAAGACGTACGATACAAGTGTATTTAGGAGATGTCCCATGTCCACAACAATGACTGCGACCGAGGCGCGTGCCAACCTCTATCGCCTCATCGACCAAACAGCCGAGTCTCACCAGCCAATTCGTATTGCCGGCAAGCGTTCGAGCGCAGTGCTTATCTCCGAGGCAGATTGGGATGCCATCCAGGAAACCCTGTATTTGGCCTCCATACCAAGCATGCGCGACTCCATCAAGAAAGGGATGGCGGAGCCCCTGGAGAGCAGTGCCAAGGAGCTTGATTGGTGACTTGGCAGGTTGTCTACGCAAATGCAGCGCTCAAGGATGCGAAAAAGGTTGCTGCGGCTGGGCTCAAAACCAAAGTGCAAGCACTGATTGGAATACTGGAGGCTGACCCGTTGCAGAACCCTCCGCCTTACGAAAAGCTGGTCGGTGACCTCTCTGGCGCCTATTCCCGCAGAATCAATATCCAGCATCGATTGGTGTATGAGGTGTTCGTCCAGGAACGAATCGTCCGTGTTTTGAGAATGTGGACGCATTACGAGTAGCGACTCTGACCGTCTGAGCGACTGGCTGCTTCGAGTCGATTCGCGACTCAAGCGTATCAAACCCAATCTTCATAAACGAGATTTGCAACCCTGCAGAACTCGCGCGTGTTGTTCGTCACAAGTATGCAGCTTGCAGCAATGGCATGGCCTGCAATAGCAGTATCGTTCGGGCCAATCGGTGTGCCTGTTTCGGAGAGTGCTTTTTTAACTTCCGTGGCCGCATCCACGGCATGTCTGTCCCATGGTAAAACGGCATCGAGCCGCAGCACAAACTCATTAACCAACGTCTTATGGTGGGCAGAGGCTTTTTTGCCGATTTGGCCGTAGCGCATTTCCGCATACGTGATCGCAGAGATAACGATGCGATGCTTCTGACCGCTGACAAGTGTCAGTCGATGCAAGACCGATGCGGGCATCTCACGCATGATGAACGAACAAATGTTTGTGTCGAGCATGTAGGTGCTCACAACACACACCTGCCTTCATCATCGACTACCGATTGACGCTCCTGCAAGAAGTCAGCATCGGCTTTCTTACCAGAAGCCAAGGATTCCCAACTTGGCCGGACTGGACGCAAAGTGATGACATCGCCCTCGCGGGATATTTCCAGTTCGCACACGTTCTCGTAAGCCATGTCCACCGGCAGGCGTATGGCCTGGTTCTTGCCATTCATGAAAAGGGATACGGTTCGCATAACGGCTCCTTTCATAGGTTAGACATATGCCTGTATTGTAGACGGGACCAACGGCAAGTGCAATGTATCCGCAGAACACTGTTAGGAGTTCATGAATTGTCCGGTTTAGCTCGTAGTTGTACGCTGCGACATTAGCATTCAGTCGGCCTATCCGCGAAGCGACGTAGCCGGCCATAGGTTTGCACGTCGATAAGCTGGCCCAGGTGCGCCTGCGCGATGGGCAAGATTTGCTGACGCTGATTCACACCGAAATTCAAGGCCCCAACGACACCTTGCTACCGGCCCGCATGTTCAACTACCACATCCGCCTGCGGGAAAAACATCCCGATCAGCCCGTGGTCAGCCTGGCCGTCCTCACCCACCGTCGCAAAGGGCCGTCAACGCAAACTTATACCTACGAGCACTGGGGCTGCACCCTGACCTTTCGCTTTCCCGTGATCAACCTGGAAAGCTGGCGGCCACGCATGTCGGAATTGCTGTTATTGGCGCCCAGCAACCCCTTTGCCGTCATCATGCTGGCGCAGTTGGAAGCCAACGCCAAACACTCCAGCCAGAAACAATTCCTACGTAAAAAAGAACTGATCCGCCACCTGTACAACTGGGGCTTTGACCACAACCAGATCATGCGCCTATTCAACATTCTGGATGCTATGCTAATACTGCCGGAATCCATGGAACAGGACTTTGTTGAAGCCGTCAGCCAGATCGCAGAGGAACACCACATGACCTACGTCAACACCATCGAGCGCGTTGCACTGCGGCGCGGCCACCAAGAAGGCCGCCAAGAAGAAGCAGTCGAAGTGCTTACCGCGCAACTAAGCCGCAAATTCGGTGCCTTACCCGATTGGGCGCAAGCACGCTTGCAAGAAGCCGACAAACCCACCTTAAACCGCTGGGCCTTACAAATACTCGATGCACAACGCATCGAAGACGTGTTCGCTTAAGCGTTGCCATAGCTGCCACTGCCGCAGTTGCGCGGGGCGGGGCCTGGGCGGCGGGCGTAAGGCGTGCGCCGTGGCTGCTAGGCAGGACGGGGGCTGTCGGCCTGATCTGTCTGAGTTCAAGCCGCCAACGGCGGCGAGGACGAGTTATCAGGCCGCCCGTCCTGACGACGTAGACGCGGAATCAAGCACGCCGTGCCAGCCCCCAGGCCCCGCCCCGCGCATCTACGCCTTAGCACCACCCAGATGGTACAATGCCGCAATACAACACGCGCCTGTTTCATTTTGAATACAATTACCCAAATTCATTACAAACAGCCGTAGTAGAAGCAATGCACTTGTCGTCGGGCGGCCAACGTGCGCCTGCTCCACTCACGTTAAGGTTTCATGACTTATGAAAAAGGCCTTGATCACGGGCGTTACAGGCCAGGACGGTTCTTACCTTGCGGAATTCCTTCTGGAAAAAGGCTACGAAGTGCACGGCATCAAGCGCCGGGCCTCGTCGTTGAACACCCAGCGCATCGACCATATTTACCAGGATCCCCACGTCGATAATCAGAAGTTCATTCTGCATTACGGCGACCTGACCGACTCGTCGAACCTTACCCGTATTATCCAGCAGGTTCAGCCCGACGAGGTGTACAACCTGGGCGCGCAGTCCCACGTGGCGGTCAGCTTCGAATCCCCGGAATACACGGCCGATGTCGATGCCATGGGCTCGCTGCGCCTGCTGGAAGCCATTCGCCTGCTGGGCCTGGAAAAGCGCACCCGCTTCTACCAGGCCTCCAGTTCGGAACTGTACGGCCTGGTGCAGGAAGTGCCGCAAAAGGAAACCACCCCCTTCTACCCGCGCTCGCCCTATGCCGTGGCCAAGCTGTACGCCTACTGGATCACCGTCAATTACCGCGAAGCCTACGGCATGTACGCCTGCAACGGCATCCTGTTCAATCACGAATCCCCCCGGCGCGGCGAAACCTTTGTCACCCGCAAGATTACGCGCGGCCTGTCGAACATTGCCCTGGGCCTGGAGCCCTGCTTGTACATGGGTAACCTGGACGCCCTGCGCGACTGGGGCCACGCCAAAGACTATGTGCGCATGCAATGGCTGATGCTGCAGCAAGACCAGGCCGAAGACTTCGTTATCGCCACCGGCAAGCAATATTCGGTGCGGCAGTTCATTCACTGGACCGCTGCCGAACTAGGCATCACCCTGAAATTCATCGGCCAAGGCGTTAACGAACACGCCGTAGTGGAAGCCGTGGAAGGCGACCTGGCGCCCGCCGTACAGGTGGGCGACACCATTGTGCGCGTTGACCCCCGTTACTTCCGGCCCGCCGAAGTGGAAACCCTGCTGGGCGACCCCTCCAAGGCTCGGGAAAAACTGGGCTGGGAACCCCAGATTACCGTGCAGGAAATGTGCGCCGAAATGGTGCGCGAAGACCTTCACGACGCCCAGCGCCATGCGCTGCTAAAGCAGAACGGCTACCACATACCCCTGCCGCAAGAGCTCTAACCCATGGCCACCGACCACAGCCAGACTATTTTCGTGGCCGGCCACCGAGGCATGGTGGGTTCGGCCATTGTGCGCCGCCTGCAAAGCCTGGGCTACACCCGCATCCTTACCGCCGGCCACAGCGAGCTTGACCTGATCGATCAGCAGGCGGTTCGCGCCTACTTCCGGCAGAACAGCATTCACCAAGTGTATCTGGCCGCCGCGCGAGTGGGCGGTATTCATGCCAACAACACCTACCCGGCCGACTTCCTGTACGACAACCTGATGATCCAGGCCAACGTCATCCAGGCAGCGCACGCGTCGAACGTACAAAAACTGCTATTCCTGGGTTCCTCGTGCATCTACCCGCGCAATGCGCAGCAACCCATGGCGGAAACATCCCTGCTAACCGGCGTGCTGGAACCCACCAACGAGCCCTACGCCATTGCCAAGATCGCCGGCATCAAGCTATGCGAAAGCTATAACCGCCAGCACGGACGGGACTACCGCAGCGTGATGCCCACCAACCTGTACGGGCCGAACGACAACTTCCACCCGGAGAACAGCCATGTTATTCCCGCGCTTATGCGCCGCTTTCATGAAGCCGTGGAAAACGGCGACAGCCAGATCACCATTTGGGGTAGCGGCACGCCCATGCGCGAATTCCTGCATGTAGACGACATGGCCGCCGCCAGCGTACACGTTATGGAACTAGCCGAGCCCCTGTACCGAGAACACACCCAACCCATGCTGTCGCATATCAACGTGGGAACCGGCGTGGATTGCACCATACGCGAACTGGCCGAAACCATGGCCAAGGTTACCGGGTTCAAGGGCCAACTGGTGTTTGACACCAGCAAGCCCGACGGCACCCCGCGCAAACTGCTAGACGTATCGCGCCTGAAGGAACTGGGCTGGGCCGCCACCCTAGCCCTGGAAGACGGCCTGCGCGACACCTACCACTGGTATCTTCACAACAAGGCCGAAGCGCGCAGCTAATGAAGATACTGCTTTACGGCATTAATTACAGCCCCGAACTGACCGGAACCGGCAAATACACCGGCGAAATGGGCGCATGGTTTGCCGCCCAGGGGCATGAAGTGCGCGCCATCACCGCGCCGCCCTACTACCCCGAATGGAAAATAAAGCCAGGGTATTCCGCGTGGCGATACGACACACGCCGGGAAGACGGCGTGCGGGTAACCCGCTGCCCGCTTTACGTACCCCCCCGCCCCCGCGTCGCAACGCGCTTGCTGCACCTGATCAGTTTTTCACTGACATCAACGTTGCCCATGCTAGCGCAATGGCGCTGGAAGTCCGACCTGATTATATGTGTGGCACCCACGCTATTTTGCGCCCCCCAGGCCAAGCTGCTGGCCATGCTTACCGGCGCCCACTCTGTCCTGCATATCCAAGACTACGAAGTCGACGCCCTGTTCGGCCTGGGCATGGCACGCGGCGGCTTCCTAAAGCGCATTATTCAGGCAACAGAACGCCGCGTGCTGCGCTGGTTCGACACCGTTTCCACGATATCGTCCGGCATGCTTGAGCGAGCGCGCCAAAAAGGCGTGCCCAACGCCCGCCTGTGCTTCTTTCCAAACTGGTCCGAAGTAGAGCGCTTTCAAGGCGCACAAAGATCACCCGCGCTGCTACAGAAGCTAGGCATAGACCCCGCAAAGAAAGTGATTCTTTACGCGGGAAATATCGGTGAAAAGCAAGGGCTGGAAATCGCCATCGAAGTCGCCGAGCGCCTACAGGCCAACACAGACTATGTATTTCTTATCGTGGGCGAAGGGGCGGGCAAAGCCAAACTAACCGAACTGGCCAAGCGCAAAAACCTGAACAATGTTAAGTTTGGACCACTGCAAGCCTACGACGACTTGCCCTCGCTGCTGGCCTCGGCAGACTGCCATTTAGTCATCCAGAAACGCGGCGCGGCAGATGCCGTCTTGCCGTCTAAACTAACGAATATACTGGCCGTAGGCGGAAACGCAGTGATTACGGCAGACGCCGACACCAGCCTGGGGCAGTTGTGCGAAGAATACCCCGGGATTGCCGTGCGGGTCGAGCCGGAGTCAATGGATAAGCTGGTCGAGGGAATAAACAGCGTGATGGGAATGCAGGTGCCCAACCCAGTCGCAACCCGCTACGCGCAAGAACGTCTTGATAAAGATCGTATTCTTCAGCAATTCCTACGCGAAGCAGCGCCTTTGGACAGCACCAGGCAAACGGCCCACTAATTCTTTACAGATTCAAAAATGAAAATAGCAATTGCTGGAACAGGATATGTGGGATTGTCGAACGCCATTTTGCTGGCCCAGCATAATGAAGTGGTCGCGCTGGATATCGCGTCCGATAAAGTCAACAAGCTAAATCGAAAAGAATCGCCGATTGACGATGCCGAGATAGAAGACTTTTTGCAAAACAAGTCCCTGAGCTTTTCCGCCACGCTTAACAAGCAAGAGGCATACAGCGGCGCAAGCTTTGTCGTGATTGCAACACCTACCGACTACGACCCACAAACCAATTACTTCAATACGTCATCCATTGACGCTGTTATCCAGGACGTTATCGCCCTGAACCCCAACGCGGTGATCATCATAAAATCCACCGTACCTGTTGGCTATACCGCAAAAGCCCGACAGCGATTCAATTGCAAAAATATTATCTTCTCGCCAGAGTTCCTGCGAGAAGGCCAGGCGCTTCACGACAACCTGTACCCGTCGCGCATCGTCGTGGGCGACCAATCGGAAGATGCAAAGATATTTGCCAACCTATTGCTTCAAGGAGCCGTCAAGACCGACGTACCTGTCCTGTTTACCGGTAGCACCGAGGCCGAGGCAATCAAACTGTTCGCCAATACGTATCTTGCCATGCGTGTCGCTTACTTTAACGAGCTTGACACCTATGCGTCGACACACGATCTAGACACCCGGCAGATTATCGACGGTGTTTGCCTTGATCCACGTATCGGTAATCATTACAACAACCCCTCGTTCGGTTACGGCGGCTACTGCCTACCCAAAGACAGCAAGCAGCTACTAGCGAATTATCAGGAAATTCCACAAAACCTTGTTGAAGCGATTGTGAAATCCAACAGCACGCGCAAAGACTTTATTGCCGACAGCGTAATCAAGAAGCACCCAAAGACCGTGGGTATCTATAGACTTGTCATGAAAGCCGGCTCCGACAATTATCGGACATCATCCATACAAGGTGTAATGAAGCGGATCAAGGCCAAGGGAATTGAAACGATTGTTTATGAGCCCATGCTTAAAGAAGCTGAGTTCTTTCGTTCGGAGGTTGTGACCAGCCTGGATGAGTTTAAACAACGGTCGGACGTAATTATCGCGAACCGCATTACAGAAGATATTAGTGATATTGCCGAAAAAATATACAGCCGCGACCTGTTTGGAAATGGATAGCGGATATGGCATGGAACCGATGTAGCCGTTTGGGATTTCTGACGTAATTTTTTACCAAATTTGTATCAGAAGCCATCTGCAGAAGTATGATATTCCCTCCGTAAAATCGCAGAGCTGGAAGGAAAGATGGATGGATGGATGGATGGATGAATGAAT
>JBIQKZ010000004.1:0-226625 GCA_044464765.1 Pusillimonas sp. | reverse complement strand
TACTCATAGGGCAGTATTTACGCCGGAGTCAAGACGGTGTTCGCCGGATGCTTACTTTCATGGCGCTGTATCGGTTCAAAGGTTGACGCCCACCATGAAGCTGCGGGGCGCGGCGGGGGCGTACATCTGCTGACCGCCCATAATGAACGAGTTGGTGCTGTAGTCGCGGTTGGTCAGGTTGTTGACGGCCAGGTAGAAGCGCTGTTTCTGACCCCAAAGCTTGCGCTCGTACGAGATGGTCAGGTCGGCAATTGTATAACCGTCAAGCGTTCTCGATCCGTCGGCCGACACGGGGTAGCCCGAGTTATGCTGAAGGGCCAGGTCGGCTGCCCAGCCGTTGTCGAACCGATATGTGCCGCGCAGTAAAGACGTGCGCCGTGCGACGCCGGGTATCGCCTGGCCGTCGATGGAGGGGTCGGCGTTTCGCAGCACTTTGGTGTCCATCCAGGTCAGCGCCGCCGAAAGGTCGAAATTGCGGGTCACGGCATAGCTTAGATCCAGCTCGATGCCTTGGCGGCGGGTCTTGCCGAAGTTTTCATACATGCCGGCACCAAGGTTGCGTACTTCGTTCGTGGTGTCGATGCGGAACAGCGCCGCGTCGACGTACAGTCCGCGTAGCGGCTTCAGTGTGAGGCCGGCCTCGACCTGGTGCAGCACGGTAGGATCCAGCGATTGGCCGTTGGGGCCGTAGCGGGCATCCGAAGGCGGCAGTTGGAAGCCTTCTGAATAGCTGACTCGCGTGTCGACCATCGGCGACCAGGTGGATCGAATACCGATCTTGGGGCTGGTGTGCGTATAGCGGGGCATGTCGCCACAGGTCGTGCCGCCCAGTATTTCGTCGGGCCTGGCGCGGCAGTCGCCTGTCATGCTGTCGTAGCGCAGCCCAAGAATGGGACGGAACATGGGCGAGAGGTTCCACTCGGCCTGCCCGTAGAGTGAAAACGTCTTGCTGCCGTAGTCGCGGTCCAGGTAAGGTAGGGTGCCGCCGGTGGTAAGCGGTGTATTGTGCCGATTGTCCAGACCGTCGCGAAAATGGTAGCGGGTCGATTCGTCGACGTATTCAGTGCCCAGTATCCAGTTCAGGTCGTGGCCGGCGACGTTGTTCAAGCCATTCAGGCTGGCGCCGGCGCCCAAGACGTCGCGGTCATAGTCTTCCTCGCGCTGGCGCCATGTTGTTGCTGAAACGGGACGGGTGAATGAGCGGGTGAAGGTCTGGCGCGTGGCATAGCCATAGACAAGCAGGTCGATGTTGCGGGTTATCGGCGTGCTCAGGTCGAGCCGGCCGGTGTAGAAATCCTTCTTGCCGCCGTCGTTCTGCACGTGCGGGTTTTTGTCGAAGCGCCGGCCCGAACTGTTGTTCTGTTCTGCAGTGATGTAGCCGGCCGAATCCCACCGCCCCTGGTGGGCTCGGCCCGAAATGGCCAGGGTGGTTTCGCCGCCCAGCCTGAAGCCAAGTCGGCCGGCCACGGTGCCTAGTTCTGTTTTCGATTGTTCGCGAAAACCGTCCGTGCGATACAACTGTGCGGCGAAGTTGCCTTCATGGCCGTCGCCCAGCGGAACGCCCAGGGCCCCCTGCAGGTCGACCGTGCCGAACGAACCGGCCTTGAAATCCAGCTCGCGGTAATCGCCGCCTTTGCGTGATTCAAACGCAATGGTGCCGCCGCGGTTGTAGTTGCCATACAGGGCCGACGAAGGGCCTTTGAAGACGGTCATCTTCTCCAGTTCCAGCGGAATGATGACGTTCTGGTCGGCATAGCCGTCTGCGTGCGACATGGCTTCGTTCAAAGGAATGCCGTCGATCACCATGCCGATGTCGCCACCGTGGCCGCCGTTGGCGAAGCCGCGCATGACAAGGTTGTCCGTCACGCCGCCCAGGCCCAGGCCATTCACCGACATGCCCGGCACGTCGCGAAAAAGCTCCTGGATGTGACCGACGTGACGTTCGCGTATGGTGTCCTGCTCGATGACATTGGCAGTGAAGCCGGAGGCTTCGGGAGCAAAGTGCTGGCCCTTGACGACGACTGGGTGCAATTGGGCGGGCGAAGCCTTGGCCAACTGAATGGGTGTGCTATTTGTGGTGTTGTCGGCGTGGGCGCTGACGAAAGGCAGGGGGGCGCAGGCGACCAGAATGGCTAGGCGTAGGTGCGTAAGGTACTGCAAGACAGTCTCCGTTATTGTTCGGGCCTCTCTCGACGCATCTGCGCTTTCACGTCGGCATTTTCATCGAAAGTAAGAGGAATAGTACTTTTTATCTTACTGATGGGCAAGAAGAAGTCGGATGCAATATTTTCAGATTCAGAGGCCCTGCCCGGGTGGGGCCATCATTCGCGCAACGAACAATGGTGCAGAATTTTGGACTAGGAGGTTCTGGCCAGGCGTCAGCAAATAAACGCCCGAACCATTTGCGTTATTGGGTATCGCGCACCAGGCGGCATGCCAGGTGGTCGATCAGACAGGGCCGTTGCGCTGGATGCACTTGGCGTAATATTCCAGACTGCGTTTTGGGATGCGCTTCAGGGACGGATGGTCGATGTGTATCAGGCCGAAATGCTTGCTTGAGCCCAACACCCACTCCCAGTTGTCCGTCGAGGACCAGTAAAACATTCCCTTCAATTTGACGCCTTGCTGATAGGCGTCCTGGGCGGCCTGGATATATCCCTGCATATATTTGATGCGTAGTGGGTCGTTGACCCAGCCGTCTTTGGGGGCTTCTTCGGATACGGGGAAGCCGAACTCTGTGGCGATGATGTCGGGTGCGTTGTAGTCCTTATGAGTTTTCAGCAGCACTTTGGTATAGGTGTCGGGGTCGTAGGGCAGCTCGTCAGTTCGTTCGAGCTGGGCGGGAGGCTCGACCAAAGCGATGCCCACGGGATTACTTGGGTCGGCCTTGACGAAGCTACGGGAGTAGAAGTTCAAGCCGAAGAAATCAGGCTGGACAGCGATTTCCTGCATGTCGCCATTTTGGATGTAGGGCTCGACCAGCGGCAGAACCAGCGATGGGTAGTCGTGGCCGTAGGCGGGCCTGGGAACGGCGTCGTTCCACAGCACGTCGACAAAGCGTGCGGCCTCTTTGTCCTGTGTCGTGCCAGAGGGCGCCTCGAACGGCATAAGATTGAACGCGGATGAAATCCGCGTGTCAGAGGACGTATTCGCGCGGATGGCTGTCAGTGCCCTGCCGTGGGCAAGGTTGACGTGATGAAGGGCCGCACCCATGTAGCGCCGAGAGCGGTAACCAGGAGCGAAGAGGCCTTGTCCATAGCCGAAGATGGGGATGACGCCAGGTTCATTGAAGAGCAGCCAGGTCTTGGCCCGGTCGCCTACCAGGCGCGCCATGATTTCACCGTAGTCTGCCATCTTGCGGCTGATGTCACGATCCAGGAAGTCGCCGGCCCAAAGTGGAATATCCCAATGGAACAGGGTCGGAACGGGTTCCAGACCGTGTTCAAGCATGGCGTCGATCATGCGATCGTAGTGATCCAGGCCCCGGACATTGGGCGCGCCGGCCGTTTCCGGCTGGATGCGTGGCCAGGCGAAAGAAAAGCGGAACGCCTTCACGCCCGCTGCTTGAAGTAGTTTGAACTCATCCAGGTAGCGGGTTTCGAACTCCGTATTGCGTACGTTATTCGTTCCATCTTTAGAGCCGCCGATATTGTCGATGAAAACGTCCCAGTTGCTGCGGCCGCGACCCGCGCGGCTTTCAGACTCAGGTGCGGACGTTGCCACACCCCAAAGAAAGTCTTGGCCGAAGGTTGGTTCGGCGGCCCAGGAAAAGCGCGGCAAAAGCGTGGCCGCAGTCGTGGCGCCCATTCCCTTAAGAAAGGAACGGCGGGAGGTCGGAAGTATAGGCATGATGTCGCTTATCGTAGGAAGAAGAGGGAGACACTGCTCCATGGGCTGGATGCACTAAGTGTGCGTCTTCCTAGTTATAACGAATGCCTTGGCTCGGTGTCAGGCGCCTTGCGACGAATATGTTCCAAATGTGGCGCGCTTTTCTTTCCGTCCAAACAGCGCGCTAGTCGTTGGCGGGCGGAACGCGCGCAGAGACATAGCGATGAAACAGGATGGACGAGCCCATGCCCTGCGATAAGGCTTCTGGCGGCCCCTCCCGCTTAGCCGTTTGCAGGTCGTGCAGCTCTTTGGGGGCGATGCCGAACTTGTCCTGAAAGAACCGCGAGAACTGCGATCGATTTGAGAAACCGCATCTATAAGCGAGCTCTTTCTGGGAGAGCTTCTGGCCATCCTGGTTCAGAATCAAGCGGTATGCCAGGTCGAGTCGCTTGTCTCTGATCAGCCGTGCCACGCCTTTGTCGGGCGCGAATGCCCGGTACAGGTGCGAGTGAGACAGCCTGAAATGCTGCATGATGGCCTTCGGTCCGAGCGAGGTATCCGCAAGGTGGCGTTCGATGTATTCCACGATGCGTTGACGCATGGACAGGTTGATGGACATATGCTGTTCATGCGTTAAAGTGGCGCCGCTAAGGGCGGCGTTAACAAGCATCATCAGCGATTCTTGCACGCCCGGCATGGTGTGTGCGTGCATGGTGTCGAGCACGTTATTGAGCGAGATGATGAATTCGAATAGCAGCCGGTTGGTGGGCACGGCGCCTCGCAGCACCACGCCGTGCAAGCTCCGTGCCGTCCAATGTGGGCCCAGGTCGGCGCGCGGGATAACGAGGGTGATTCGGGCGCCGGCTTCCTTCTGGCTGTTCAGTGGGCGTGTCAGGTCCAGAAGGAACATGTCGCCGGGCTGGGCGTGTAGATCCTTGCCGGCGAAATCGCCCCGGTATTCTCCGGCGAGAATCAATTGAAGCAGATAGAAATCCAGATCCGTCTGGGCGATCAGGCTGGGTGATCGTGCGCAGTATTGACGATTGAATGTCGTGTTGCCCAGCACCAGGCTGCCGAATAGGCGTGAGCGCACTGACCCCGATATGCCGTTGTTGTCTTCGCGGTTCGTGGGTGAAATCTCGTACAGCAACGACGAAGTTGCCCGCCAAAAATCATCACGTATCGATTCTTCGACCATATCGGTCGAGATGTAGAACCCCTCCTTCATGACGTTTTCTCCGCTAACGAGTCAACCCGTTCTTTAATTATGCAAACTCAGCGAGAGCGTTAGATATACAGCTGTGCCTTGGACGCGATTCCGGGTGTTGAATTCACGCAGAACTTTCAGGCGGGTTTGGAGGGGCGTGTTACCCCACTTGAATATATGACTTGCTGTGAGCCCGAGCGCGGCTGTGCGCCCTCGAAACCCGCCCAGTACGGCGCCGTCTCCGCTGTCATTGCTGATCTGCTGATGATAATAGCCGATTGCGCCCAGTGTGGTGCCTGGGCCGCCGATATCGCGCGAAATAGCAGTCTCAAGGTGCCATTCGGTACCGGTGCGGTAGTTTGTCTTGGGATTGTTGCCGTTGAATGTCAGGCCGGCCACGCCAGACACATCCCATCCTACGGCGGGGTCATACCAAGTGCCCGCCAGGGAGACGTCGGCGCCCCAGCGATGAAAGGCGATATTCGCCATCGACTTCTCTCGATAATGGCCGATGGGGACGTTGAGCATGCCGATCAGGCTCCAATGGAAAGAGCCGTGTTGCCAACCTAATGTGCTTGTAAGAACCGGGTCCCCCAGGGTTGTGATGTTGCTGCTGGTTTCATCGGCATAGGGGCCCAGTACAAGGTCTGCATTGATACGTTGATGACCATAGGGCAGGGTAAGCCCTAGCGCCAGTCGGCCGTCCAGCAGGGTGTAGGGGGTCGACCAGATCAAGGTGGGCAGGTTGATCAGGGCCTGAGCCTTGATACCGACGGCTACTTGACCACCAGTGGGTAAGGATTGAGATTCATCCGCCCGCGCCGTGTAATAGTAGACGTCATTCTGAAGATACAGGCCGGGTGCGGGTACGACACCGGCCATCGGTCCTTTGGATCCCAGCAGGTAGAAGCTGGTGCCGTTTTCCGAGGCGCCGGCCTGGGGACTCATGAACAACAGGGCCATGCTGATGGCCAGCGCACCCACCCATGGGCTGTGCTTTATACGCTGCGTCATGCCACACCGTTCTTCTTGATGCATTTTGCGTAATAGGCCAGGCTGGCCTTGGGCGTGCGTTTCTGGGTGGATCGGTCGACCTGTATCAGTCCGAAGGTTTTGCTGAAGCCCATGGCCCACTCCCAATTGTCGGTGGCGGCCCAGTAGAAAATACCGCGCAACTTGGCGCCTTGCTCGACGGCTTGGTGCGCTGCCTGCAGATAGGATCGAAGATAGGCGCTGCGCTTGGGGTCGTGCACGACGCCGTCGACCGGCTGAGGATCGTCCAGCGGGAAGCCGGTTTCAGTGATGTAGATGTCAGGAGCGCCGTATTCCGTGTGAATGCGCATGAGTATCTCGGTGAGGCCGTCGGGTTCGACCGGCAACATCTGAGTGGGGATGAGCTTATTGGGGAAATGGTCGAGTAGCGGCATAAAGCCCAGAGGCGAGTCGGCTGCCGCCTTAGCGTAGACGCGAGCGTAGTAATTGACGCCAAGGCAGGGCGGGCGCGCCGCGATAATCGCCATGTCTCCCGATTTGACGAAGGGTTCGGTCAGTGGTTGTACCGCAACGGGATAGTCGCGCCCGAACAGAGGGTCCAGCCACGCGCCATTCCAGAACGCTTCCGCCGCTTTGGCCGCCTGGGCATCCTCGGCCGAGTCGGTGGCTGGGCGTGCCGATTGGCAATTGAGGGTCGTGGAAATTCGGGCTTTCTTGGGCAGGTTGGCGCGGGCCGCCGCTATCATCAGGCCCTGGGCCAGGTTCTGGTGGTGTATCGCAGCGCCCGTTGCTTTTGTGGATGCCAAGCCTGGTGCGTGAATGCCCAAGGCGTAGCCGGCGGCGGCCACGGTGTTTGGTTCGTTCAGCGCCAACCACAGCCCCACGCGGTCTCCGAAGCGGCGTGTGATGATGTCTGCGTAATCCGCCAGGCGGTGGGTCATGTCCCGGTCGCGCAAGTCGCCCGCCCAGATGGGCATGTCCCAGTGGCACATCGTGGCGGCCGGCGTCATGCCGCGGCTTAGCATCTCGTCTATGATGCGGTCGTACAAGGCAAGCCCCGCTTCGTTGGGTTTGCCTGGACCATCGGGCTGGATGCGCGGCCAGGCAAACGAGAACCGGAATGCGTTCACGCCGGCGGTGGCCAGCATGGCGAAATCATCGGCGTAACGGCTTTCGAACTCCGTATTGATGGCATTTGTCGAGCCGTCGAGAATGTGCCCTTTCTGGTCGGCAAAGACATCCCAGTTGCTGCGGCTGCGGCCCTGGCGGCTTTCCACCTGAGAAGCCGCTGAAGCCACGCCCCATAAGAAATCGTTTGGGAAAGTCTGCTGCTCGGCGAACGCGGAGGTTGGAAGGCCGGCCAGCACGCTCGAGGCGCCGGCCAGTTTGATGAAGTCCCTGCGTGAGACGGGGGAGACGCGCATGTCAGTGTCCTTGATCGTGGTGATTCTTTGGTCAAGAGACGATAGTTGCCGATCTAGGGCGGTACTCCAATGGTCCTGGCACAAAAGCGCGCTTTATAAGGAATGAATCCGTATCACTCAGAGAGAATCCCGGCCACTTCGCCGCGTAGCCATTTAAGGGCGGGGTCGGTGTTCAGCCGGGCGTGCCAATGCTGCTTCAGCGCATAGCTTTCTGTATTGATGGGCGGCTGAACCATGCGCAGTTCCTCGCGGCTAAGAAAGTAGCTGGCAATGGCATGGGGCACCGTGACGATCATATCGGTGGCGGCAATAATGGCCGGCACGCTCATGAAGTGGGGGATATTCAATTGCACCCGACGCGACAGACCCTTGCTTTTAAGCAGTTGTTCGAAAAGCTCGTGGCTGCGGCCCTCGGGCTCGACAACGGCATGAGGCAGATCGAGAAACACCGGCAACGAAACCTTCGATCCTGTGACTCTTGGGTGGTCTTTGCGCACGAGACATACAAAGCCGTGCTCGAAGAGCCTTTGCATATAGAAGCCCGGGCGCTCCAGGTCGGGAAAGAACCCGATCGCCAGTTCGGTGGATCCGCTTGCCAGTTCCTCGGGTAATTCGTGGGCTGTCAACGCCTTGCTTTTCACGTTGCATTTAGGTGCAACGCAAGCAAGGTGCGCCATCAGCCTGGGCAGAAAGACCATTTCGCCGATGTCCGACAGCGTGACAAGAAAGGTGCGTTGAGCCGTCTGGGGGTCGAAAACGGCAGGTGTATCGATGGCATTATCGATCAGGGCAAGCGCTTGCTTGGCTGCCGCGACCACTTCTTCGCAGCGCGGTGTGGGTAGCATGCCGCCGGCGCCCCGCACAAACAACGGATCGCCCAGCATGCGGCGCAGCCTGCCCAGAGCCAAGCTGGTTGCCGGCTGGCTAAGCTGAAGGGCTTCGGCTGCTTTGGACACCTTGCCGCTGGCATGTAGTTCGACGACCAAGCGCAGCAGGTTCAAGTCCATTCTTGGCGGCGTAGACATATTATTTGGATTGTAAATATTTAAAATAACGTTTACGTCATTGTATTTATATTCTGCCCTCCTTACCATTCCTTTAAGGCACGGTCACAAAGATCACGTTAGATGTGCCGCAGGTATATGGCCACCCGCAAAAGCAGGCCGGCAACTGGAATCGGAGCGATGAAGTCATGAGCATGCCGCTTAGCCGTATCGAGGGCGTTGTCTATCCCGGCGCTGAAGAAGCCGCCCGGTACGCGCAGTGCGGAGCTTGGGAGCGCCAAACTTTCGGCCAGGCCTTGCGCAATGCCGCCAAGCTGGCGCCGGATCGCGATGCTTATGTGTGTGACGATCGCCGAATCAGTTTCGCGCAACTGGATACGGTGTCTGATCGCCTGGCGGTCGCGTTGCGCGCTTTAGGCCTGAAGTTGCAT
This sequence comes from Pusillimonas sp., assembly GCA_044464765.1. Taxonomy (GTDB): domain Bacteria; phylum Pseudomonadota; class Gammaproteobacteria; order Burkholderiales; family Burkholderiaceae_B; genus JBIQKZ01. The sequence continues at coordinate 217,738 of JBIQKZ010000004.1, read as the reverse complement.
GATCGGGCCATGTTCCAGATGGGCACCAATATTGACACCGTCATTGCTTTATTCGGCTGCTTCAAGGCGGGCGTCATTCCCGTGTGCAGCATTCCGCAATTTCGCGAAATTGAAATCGGCAAGCTGGCTGAATTGACCCAGCCCAAAGGCTATTTCGTGCAGGCTGATGCGGGTGGCAGCTTCGATTTAGCCGCTTTCGCAACGGCAATGGCCAAGCGCCAGGGCATCCCACACGTTATAAGCACGGCGAATGATGTGGCTGGCGGCGTCCATTCCCTGCACGCGCTATGTGAGCAGTCCTCGTCCACGGCGGTGCTGGATACCTCCAGCGAATTCAACAATGCGGATGTCTTTGCGTTTCAGTTATCCGGTGGATCGACCGGTGTGCCAAAAATTATTCCGCGCTTTCATGGGGAATATCAGGGGCATGCCAAAGCGTGGTGCGATCAGTACGGAATGGGTGAAGGCAATATTGGGATCTGGGCTTTGCCGATCCTGCATAACGCAGGCATGTTGTTCGCCATCGCGCGTTCGGTGCTTTACCGAGCCACAACAGTGCTGTTGCCGCGTTGGGACGTCGCACGCTATTTCGACATGATCGAGCGCGAAGAAGTGCAGTTCGCGTTTACCATCGGCCCGCACGCGCCGGCCATTGCGTCATACCCTCATGTTGCAAGGCATGATCTGTCCACCGTGAAAGCATTATTCACGCTCATGGGCGCCGAGCCGATAGAAAAGGCCACGGGGATTTGCTCGACGAATATGTTCGGCATCACCGAAGGGCTCATACTGACCGCCAGGCCGAGCTCCCCGCCAGAGGTTCGCCACGGCAGCGTGGGAATGCGGTGCTCAACCTACGACGAAGTGCGGCTTCTTCTTCCGGGAAGCACGCAAGAGGCGCCGGTGGGCGAGCTTGGCGAATTATGCTTCAGAGGGCCGTCGTCACTGCGCGGCTATTACCACGCGCCGGACATCAATGCGGTCAGTTTTACACCCGATGGCTTCTTCCGATCCGGCGACATGATGCGCGCGCAGCGCGTTGGCGACGAGCTCGCGTACCGTTTTGAAGGCCGGATGCGCGACAACATCAATCGAGGCGGGGAAAAGTTCGGCACCGAGGATATCGAGCATTTGATCGCACGTCATCCGGCCATTGCCGACGGCAAGGTCGTGGCGATGCCGGACGAGATTTACGGTGAAAAGGCGTGCGCCTTCTTAATTGCCCGCGAAGGCGCTACGCTTCCGACGGTGGCTGAATTGGGCGCCTACCTGCTTGACCAAGGGTTGGCCAAATACAAGCTGCCTGAACGAATCGAAGCATGCGACGCCTTCCCCGTTACCCGTGTCGGAAAACTTGATCGTGCGGCCCTGCGTGCGACGATCGCCAGGAAACTCAGCGACGAGCAATCGCAAGACTCAGCCACCCCTTGACGTAGCGCTGACATGCGAACGCAATCCCCAACACAGACCAGACACAGCCGGAGGCGTGAAGGTGAAAGTTAATATTCTCGGCGGCGGCCCGGCCGGCCTGTATGCCGCCTACCTGTTGAAACGCTCGAATCCCGACGCGGCAATCAATGTGTACGAGCAGAACGATGCCCACTCCACGTTTGGCTTTGGCGTGGTTTTCTCGGACCAGGCTTTGGAATTCCTGCGAGCAAACGATGAAGAAACATTGGAAGCCATAACGCAGGGGCTGGAGACATGGCGCGACATCGAACTGCGCATCCATGGCGAACGCATCGTCATCGACGGAGTGGGGTTTACCGCCATTGCCCGTCTGAAACTGCTTGAGATCCTGCGGGAAAGAGCCTTGGGCGTTGGCGCAATCCTGCATCATCAGTGTGTGGTCAAAAACCTGAAAGACATCGACGACGCCGATCTTGTGATCGGCGCGGATGGGGTCAATTCCCTTGTGCGCCAAACATTTGAAGAAGGGTTTGGCGCCTCTGTCGAGAATTTTCAGAATCATTTTGCCTGGTTTGGCGCCACCTGCACTTTTTCTCGTTTGACCCAGACCTTCAAGAAGGTGCCGCAAGGTTTCTTCAACGCACACCATTACCGTTACTCCCCGGACATGAGCACGTTCCTGGTCGAGGTGGATTCCGCGACGTTCCAAAGCATTGGCTTTGAGCACATGAGTGAAGAGGAGTCCCGGCAGTATTGCGAAAACGTATTCGCCGAAGAACTGGAGGGGGCTTCTTTGGTCATGAACAAGTCCCATTGGCGGCGCTTTCCGAGAATCAGCAATGCCAGGTGGTCTGTTGGCAAGTACGTGATTATTGGCGACGCATTGCGCACCGCCCATTTCTCGATAGGTTCGGGCACCCGGCTCGCGCTTGAAGATGTTCAGGCGCTGACGAAGGCGATTGCAGAGCATCCCCAAGATATTCCTGCCGCGTTGGCAAGTTTCGAGGCTCAGCGCCGCCCCATCGGCGAAAAAATCGTGGCGGCAGCCAACCGAAGCGCGGCATGGTACGACGACTTTGCGCGGCATATGCAGTTGCCGGCATGGGAGTTCGCCCGAAGCTACATCAGTCGGTCAGGCCGTATCGACCCAGAGCGCTTACGCGCCAACTCTCCAGAGTTTTCAGCGCAGTACGAAGCTTGGCGGGCAAAAACCGCGCACTCTTAAGCGGCGCCCGCAACGCAGGTTTACCAATAACAGGGAGACAAGTATGAAAATGAAATTTGCCGTTGCTGCATTGCTATCCGGGCTATTGGCGTCTGTTGCCTATGCCGAGGAACCCATCAAGATTGGCTTTATCGCGGAACTTTCCGGCCCGCCGGCGGCGTTGGGCGCCGATCAGTACGATGGGTTTATGTTGGCTGTTGAACAAAAAGGTGGAAAACTGGGGGGCAAAGAGGTCGAGATCTTCAAAGAAGACAGCCAGTTAAGGCCAGAGCTTGGGGTGCAGGCCGCCCGCAAGCTGATCGAGCAGAACGATGTCCAGATCATTACCGGAGTCACCTTTACAAACATCCTGATGGCGATTGCGCGGCCGGTGACGGAAAAAGAAGTCTTTATCATCGGCACCATGTCGGGCCCAGGGCCCATCGCCGGCGAGCAGTGTTCGCCTTACATCTACTTTACGTCGTGGCAGAACGATATGTTGGCGGAAGTGATGGGGCAGTACGCCACTGAACAAGGCTATAAGAAAGTCGTTGCCCTTGCGCCCAACTACCAGGCGGGCAAAGACTATATTGCGGGGTTCAAACGCTATTACGACGGGGAAATCGTCGACGAAATATACACGCCCTTGAACCAGCTTGATTTCTCCGCCGAACTGACTCAAATTGTTTCATACCAGCCGGACGCCGTTTTCGTCTTCTATCCCGGCGGCCTGGGGATAAATTTTGTTCGACAGTACAGCCTGGTTGGGTTGAGCGACAAGATTCCCCTGCTTACCGCCGCAACCGTCGATGGAACGACATTGCCCGCCATGAAAGAAGCCGCATTGGGCGTCATGGCCGGAACGCACTGGAGCACCGATGTGGATAACCCCCAAAGCAAAGCGTTCGTCGAGGCCTTCAAACAGAAGTACGGTCGGACGCCATCGGATTACGCCGCACAAAGCTACGATGCGGCATTGCTGCTTGATTCGGCCATCGCCAAAGTGGATGGCGACCTTGATGACAAGCAAGCGTTCATGAAGGCGTTGAAGGCGGCCGATTTCGAATCGACACGCGGCAACTTCCGCTTCGGCAACAACAACTTCCCCATCTTCGACATGTACGCCTTGCAGGTCGTCAAGGGGGATGACGGCCAGGCCATGCTTAAGATCAAGTCGACTCCTTTCAAGGACCACCAGGACGCTTATCATGAAGCGTGCCCGATGAGTTAAACGCAAACTTGTCGTGGTATGGTAGCGCCACCAGGCGTCGCGCAGTCGAACAGACTAGCGCGGCGCCGTCCGCGTTCCAGGTCTTTAATGAGCCGTAATGTATAAAGCGTACGCCCTGTTGGCTTGGGCAACATTGTTTTGGGCAGGCAATTCCATCGCGGGCAAGCTGGCGGTTGGTCATGCGTCGCCCATGGTGGTGGTGGCGGTTCGCTGGCTGGTGGTCATGGTGGTGTTGTACGTTTTCACTAGGAAACATATCGCTGCGGATTGGCCGGTGATCCGTTCCCGATGGAAGTATTTGCTGCTTCTTGGCGTGCTTGGCTTTACCGGTTTCAGTGTTGCGCTCTATTACGCCTTGGTGTTCACCACCGCGATCAATAGCGCCATCTTGCAAGGCGGCATGCCATTCTTCGTGTTCTGCGCCAGCTTCGTCTTGTTTGGCAGTCGTATCAGCCCGAAGCAGGCTGTGGGGTTCGTCATTTCTTTTATTGGCGTCGTTGCCATTGCCGTCCGGGGAGACATCGACAACCTGGCGGCGCTGGACATTAATTTTGGCGATGCGCTTATGCTGGTCGCGATTATTTCCTACGGTGTTTATACGGCTGCATTACGCAGCAAGCCCACGTTGCATTGGGCGAGTTTGATGTTTGCCTTGTGTCTCGGGGCCACGTTGTCGTCCTTGCCGTTGCTGGCACTTGAAATGGCTCAGGGGGCGACGATTATTCCTGACTTGCAAGGCTGGGCAGCCATTACCTACATCGTTATCTTTCCTAGTTTGTTGGGGCAGGTTTTCTACATTCGCGCAGTGGAGTTGATCGGCTCCAATCGGGCCGGCCTGTTCGTCAACCTGCTGCCTATTTGGGGGGCCGTGCTGGCGGTCACGCTGCTCGGGGAAGCATTTCACCTTTATCATGCCGTTGCCCTGGTGTTGATCCTGGCCGGAATCGGCCTGGCGGAATATGGTGCACGCGCGGGGGCTTCACGTGGACGGAACCTGCCGTCTTAAAAGATGTATATAATATATATCTTTAAGACGTAACGTCGGGCGAACAGCACCGAATTCAATTCACCTTTGTGGAAAAGAAAGGAAACGACCATGCAGGTAGGAACACTAAAACTGGCCGGAATGAAAACCGAACAATGCGCAACAATCATTGCGCAGGCGCTGAAGGATGTGAAAGGGGTGAGCAATGCCGATGTTTCATTCAGCGGCAGTCGAGCCACCATTTCGTTTGATGAAAGCCTGGCGTCGCTTCCGCGCCTGAAAGTCGCCGTGGAGGAAGCCGGCTACCAAGTACCCAAACCTGTTCACGGCGAAGATGGTGCGTGCTGCGGCGGTTGTGGCGGCTAAATTGGCGGCTGCCGCGACTTAAAGTTCGGCTACGGCGTTCTTGGATTTACATTGCAGCTACGGCGGTGTAATCAGCCAGCGCGTTCTAATGAACGCCGGCCAGTTGCGCTACCTTGACCTTACTGGCCCCGCAGGCGTGCACCAGTTCTTCGTCGTGGCTGGCGAATAGCACCACGCGGTCGCGCGACCAGATCTTGAACTGCTCGGCTAATACGGCGCAGGCCGGCGCGTCGAGTCCGTTGCTGGCGCCATCTGCCACGACGACGGCAGGTTCGCCCAAGGCGGCGGCCGTCAGGAACACTTTACGGCGTGTCCCTGTCGACATCTGTTCGAAACGTTTGTGCAGGTGCGGCTCCAGCCCCAACTTATACGCCAGGTCGAGCACGCTGTCGTCGAGCACCGTGTTCTTTTCCTGGGCGACGTGTTCCAGTAAACCACGCCCTGTCTGCATGGGAAACTCAAGGCTGTTGTCGGGCACGTAGGCCACGCGGGCTTTGGCTTGTTGCGGGGTTCGGACCATCGAGTGTCCGTCGATCCAGACGTCCCCTTTGTCGGGCGCGAGCACGCCCACGATCATGGCCAGCAAGCTGGACTTGCCCGTGCTTTCTTCTTCACAAAGCGCCACGCATCCGGGCGCGAAGGTATGGTTCAGGCCCTGAAAAACCCAATGGTCGCCATAGCGTTTGCTGAGGTTGTCGATTCGTAGCATGCCGGAATTGTACGCAAAGAGCGCAGGCCGCGCTCAAGCCAGCGCCACCTTCCAGGGCACCGCCAGTTTGCTGTCCGACTGTTCGATCAATTGCATGATGCGTAGGTAGATTTCTTCGCGGATCTCGATGAATTCCGCATCATTGCCGGACAAGATATAGGCAACAATGCTGATGTCCAGCGAGTGCTCGCCAAAACCTTCGAAGCGGATACGTAGGGGTTCGGCGGCGACTTTTGGGTGGTTGGGCAGCAGCTTTCGCAGTTCCGCCAGAAGATGCCGAAGCTGATCGGGTGTCGTTTCGTAATGTAGCCGCAGTGTTGTCTTCAAAAGCATGCGGTCACGCCGTGCGTAGTTTTCAATCTGCATATTTGAAAACTCGCTATTGGGGATTGTTAACACGGTGCGGTCGGGTGTTCGGATCCGAGTTGATCGCAAGCCAATGAATTCGACCGTTCCGGTCTTGTCGCCAAACCGACAGTAGTCGCCCGCAGCGATTGGCTTGTCGAAATAAAGCGTAATACCCGAAATGAAATTTTGCAGCGTGGGCTGGGCGGCCAGCGCCACCGCCAGGCCCCCAAGTCCTAACCCGGCCAACACGCTCTGGTAGGGCACTTGCAGCACATGGGCCAGCAAGAGAATGCCCAGAATAACCACGACAATGCGAAAGATGCCCGCCACAAACGACACAAGGGTGATGTGGTTTCTAACGGCTTTCTTACTGCTTTTCAGGTAGTCAACCACCAGGCCCGTCGCCAGAAGAATCAACATCATGGACGACAAGATAAGGCAAGACAAACCGACCGCCACCAACACAACCTGTACCAGGTCGGGGTAGCTCAACACCTTGTCCGAAAGGCGCAGACTAATTCCAAGCGCCAGCAAAAGGAAAGACCACAGGAACAACCAGCGGATCAAGGGCGATCGCTGCGTGTGTGAACGTTTGAGCACGAACAAATAGAACGACAGGTCAAGCAACTTGCCCAGCACAAACGCAAACACGAAGGTCAGTGCCAAGCCCAGCCACTGCCATAACTCCATGGGCCCCAACCGGTTGGCCAAGTCGGGGTGAAGGGCGCGCAAGGTGTCGCGCGCCCGAAAATAAAGGCTTTCCTGCTGTGGCTGTAACTGCAGCAGTTGGCTTGGCGGAATGTTATCCAGCGCCGCGTAGACTGCCCGAATGTTCTGCAGGGTCTCGGGCGTAAACTGCCAGATCGTTCCTTGCTCGGTGTCAATCGGCGCAAGGGTGATCGCCCCGTAGGGGTGCTCGAAGTGCACATAGGGCCGGCTGCGGGTGGGGTCATCCGGAATTTCCTGCCAAGTAAGCGTTCCCAGTCGTTGCAGCGAACGATTAAGGTAGCGGGCCAGTTTGGGGCCTTCGTATTCCTGGGCCAGCGCCGACAGCCCCGACATATTCATGGTGGACAACGCCGCTTCCATGTCGCCCTCGCTCGAGGCAAAGGAATGCACCAGGGTGCGCACAGCCGCCCTGGCTGACCCTAGTTCACCCTTCGTTCTGTCGGCACTGCCGGGGCGTGTCGCCTGCAGGCGTTGTAAAGTTTCTTGCAGGATATCGACGGGTGGGGGAACAATAAGCCATTGCCTGCCGACCTTGGCAAAGCTCAGCGCAAAGGTGATGTCGGTTCCCGCCTGGCCCAGGTTGGTCGTAACGATGTCGGATGCCGCCGATTCAGGCTGGATGCCCCAGACCCGGAAGGTGAGCTTGTCTAGCACCGAAAAAAGCAGTTGGGTGAAGTCAAGCTCGCTGATTCCCTGGGATGTATTCTGTGAGAAATCGATAAAGTGGGACGCCTCGCTTAAGAGTTCCATGCGGCCGGGCCCCACGGCATTCATCACGGAAAGGAACTCGTGCATGACCGACGCGGGGCTTAAGCGTTCGAACGCCTTGCCCAGAAACGCGTCGTCGGCTTCGACCCGGATTCCGGTAATCCATTCCCCCGTGCCAAACCGTGCGGTGAAGGTTTTTCCATCGGCCGACATAATCGCGACAAACTTGCCTTCACGCCCCCGTTCCCACCATAGCCCCGACAGTTCCCGACCCACCGCTTTGGCTTCCACAACACCGTTGTATAAGCGATATCCGCCACGAACATCGTCTCCGGTTTGGGTTAGTGTGATGCGTGCGCCGCGATTACGCCAGGTGCTGTCCCAGTCGCCCGTCCAGTCGGGCTTCTGGGCGTGCGCCGGGGCGGCCAGGCACGCCATGACAAACACAAGAAGCGCCAGGAACGCACTACCCAAAGAGAAGATACCGGCCCTACGGGGTCTATGCATCACGCCAACATCCGCTACTATTCATATGTGCAACAGTATGCAAAATGTATTGTCGCGATGTCAGTATCAAATGTCTCAAATGTCTCGATTCTCTGCTTCATGGTGCAAGGCGCGGCGTTCATACGCCTTGTAGTGAACTGAAGCCCGTCCGGAGCGGACCAGAAAGCAGTGGTTTCGAAGTGCCTGTTCCATCCTAGCCAAGGGCTCGCCATGATACGAAAAAGTGAAATACGAATTGCCGTTCTGGAAGATAACCTGGATCTCCAGGAGGAACTGCGGTTCTTTCTCGAAGCTAAGGGTTACCGAGTGTGGGGCGAGCGCAGCGCAGAAGCCTTCTGGAAACACTTGCACGCGTCTCCCGTGGACATCGTATTGCTTGATATCGGCCTGCCGGGGGAAGACGGCTTCAGCGTCTTGGGTTATTTGCGCGAGCTTGGCCGCTATGGTGTGATCGTCATGAGCGCGCGCGGTAGCCGGCAAGACAGATTGCGAGGCATGGACCTGGGGGCGGACGCGTATCTTGTGAAACCGGTGAATTTTGCCGATTTGCTTCCCGCCATTGATCAGTTGTGGCAGCGGTTGCAACTGCAGGCAGCGAATGCCAAGCCTCTGGCCGAACCAGCGGCGGGATGGGTGCTGGACGATAAATCCTTGTCAGATCCGCAAGGCCGCAATTTACCTTTGACGTCGCAAGAAGCCCGTTTGATCAGCGTCTTAATGCGCTATCCAAGCGAAGTGTGCAATAAGGAAGTTATTCACGAACACCTGTTTGGCTTTCATGACGAACCCGACACGCATCGGGTGGATGTGGTCCTTAGCCGCCTACGCGCCAAGGCGCAAAAGCAGCATATCGCCCTGCCGATCCGGGTTGTATTTGGCAAAGGCGTTGTTTTCCTGGCCGACGGGCATTGAATGCCAAAGGGGCTCCTGCTTCACGCTAGAGGCGTTTCGGTCGACGGACCAGGGTGTCGTATGTTTTCCATAGGTCGGCGCGCAAGCCGCGGCCCTCAAGCGAGCTAAAGACGATGGCACGTCGGCTTGTGCGCATCATTTACGCGTTGCTATTTTTTAGCATCAGCGCTGTGGCGGTTGCGCAAAGCCAATTGGGCAAGGACATTCCGTTTCAGTGGTATGACGATGCGTCCGCTGCGCTCGACGTTGAACAGTTCATGGCCTTGCCCTCCGAAGCGCTTACGGCACAAAGCTCTGTATTGTCCCGGGGCTACACCCGATCGGCCGTTTGGGTGAAGTTCTTTCTTCCGGCGGATCTTTTCGATGGGCAGAGCCGCTGGCTGCAACTTGGACCTAATTTCCTGGATGATATCCGGCTTTATTACCGGCCGGCTGGAAGCGAGGCGGACTGGATCAGCCGCCAAGCCGGCGACACCTGGCCACGCGACAGCCACGATATGGGTTACCGCTTCCCGGTCTTTCGGCTTCCCGCGCCGTCGGGCGCAGCAGGCTACGACGTGGCCGTACGCGTGCAAAGCTCCAGCGCCATTTTGCTGGATGCCTCGCTTTGGGCGCCTCAGTCGTTCGTGGCCGCTGCCGCGCGCGATACGGCATTCTGGAGCTTCTATTTTGGCTTGGCGGCACTGTCGACCGTTCTGGCTGTCATCGCGGCATTTTTCCTGCGCCGCCCGCTTGCCTGGGCGCTTTGTGCATTTTCGCTTACCTATTGGCTGGTTGCTTGTATTCAAGGGTACGTTGATTGGCTGTTTGACGACAGCGGGCTGCATTGGCAGCACTACCTTACCGGCGTCCTGACCCTGCTGGCGTATACCAGCCTGCTTTGGGTGGCGATCGAGGCGCTGAATTTGCGGGAGCGCCAGCCGGTCTTGCATCGCTTGATGATGATCACCATTGTCCTGAGCCTGTTGCTGCCGCTGAGCATGCCTTTAGACCTGTATGCCATGGCCATCAAGGTCCAAAGCGTCATGTGTATTTCCACCGCCTTGATTCTTGCAATTGGCGCGTGGACGCTATGGCGAGATGAAGAGCGCGAAGTGATGACCCTGGTGCTGGGCCTGATGCCCGCGCTTTACGTGGCGGCCGGCCTCGTGGCGTTGATTTCGCTGTTTGGTCTCATACCCTATAGCAAGCACATCTATGGTCTTTGGCAGTATGTGGTGATGATCAACATGCTGACCGTCCTGGGGTGGGTGGCCTGGCGCATTCGGCAAGAGGCGCTGGAAGCTCAGGAAAAGCGGCAATTGGCGCGTGAGCTTAGGCTGGAACGTGAAGCCAGTTTTCACCAGCGCCAGTTCATCGGCATGGTGTCCCACGAGTTTCGCAATCCCCTGGCCGTGATTTCCAATGCCCTGGAGAACCTGCAACTCCCAGCTGTTTCCGACGCGCAGCGCAGGCGCCGCTATGAAAGCATCCGGCGGGCCACCGATCGCCTGGTGCAGCTTACCGACAATTGCCTGGCCGACTCGCGTCTGGATGGCGATGGATTACAGCTGCAAATGGCCCCGGTCAACCTGCTTGATGTCGTTCGATCCGCTGCTGAAATTGTGGATGGCTCGGAGGATCACCAGTGGCGGTTGACGATTTCGGCGCACGATGCAGGACAGGTGGACGAGCAGGAATTGTCGGTGCAGGCTGACGCCGCCATGCTGCGCATTGCGGTGTCGAACGTGCTTGATAACGCAGTGAAATACAGCGAGAAAGGCACGGTGGACATTGATGTGGGTTTGCGGGGAGCCCAGGTGGTGGTCAGCATTATGGACTCGGGCCCCGGAATTCCTCTGGAAGATGCGGCGCTGATCTTTGAGCGTCACCGCCGGCGTCGCGCCTCGTCGATGGTGGGCCACGATCCAGGTGGGACGGGGCTTGGGCTGTACGTCGCCAGGCAAATCGTCCGCGCCCATGGTGGCGAGCTGACGCTTGCCCGCAGCGGGCCCGAAGGCAGCCGCTTCGAACTGACCATCCCGTCATCGGGTTTTCACTGAGATAATTGAGACGGTTGAGACTGGCAATCGTCGTTGCGGCTGTGGCACATTCTTACTATCTTTGTTGGCGGCTGGCTGGGCTTTTCGGTTCGGCGCCGCCATCGTGTTACGGAAGGCCTGAATCATTTCGCAGTGGCCCGCGACCCGGCGCGGCAGCATGTTCAGATCCTCCTTCATTCCAGAGGTGGTTCCGATGAAATTGGCAAACAGAATTCGATGGGTCTCTTTGTGCAGCAGTGTGCTGCTGGCGCAACCCGTTCTGGGGGTGGAAGTGGCCGAACAGATCTGGTCGGGCGGCCCCATCCTGACGATCGTCGACAGTCAGCCCCGCGCTGAAGCGGTTGCGGTCAAGGATGGCAAGATCCTGGCCGTGGGCTCCCGCAGCGAGATCGAACGTTATCGCGGCGAGCAGACCGTCATGCAAGACCTGGACGGGCGCGCCTTATTGCCAGGGTTCGTGGATGCGCACGGACACGCCTTCATGATCGGACTGCAAGCCATTTCCGCCAACTTGCTGTCGCCGCCGGATGGCCTGGTCAAAAATATCAAAGGCTTGCAAGACACGTTAAAGCAATGGGCCAGCGAACATGCCGATACTGAGAAAAGCATTGGCATGATTCTGGGTTTCGGCTACGACGATGCGCAGTTGGCCGAACAGCGGCACCCGACGCGCAACGACCTGGACGAAGTCTCCACAGAGGTTCCGGTATTGGTCATTCATCAATCAGGTCATATCGGGGTGGTGAACAGCAAGGCGTTGGAACTCATGGGAATTACGGCGCAAACCGCGAATCCCGAAGGGGGCGTCATCCGTCGCGAAGACGGCTCCAATACCCCGAATGGCGTCCTGGAAGAAGCGGCGTTCTTTGGCTCGCTGATCAAGCCGTTCGGCAAGATGAGCGAGGATCAGGCCCAGGCTCTGTTTGTGGCGGGGACAAAGCTGCTTGCCAAATACGGCTATACCACGGGCCAAGAGGGGCGCGCCACGTCCACCATTGTGCCCTTCATGCAGCAGGCGTCGGCCGCCGGCAAGATTCCCATCGACGTCGTGGCCTATGTCGATGTATTGCAAGACCGGGACTTCATCGCCAAAAATGCCGATCAGTCCTATATCAATGGCTTTCGGATCGGCGGAGCCAAGCTGACCATCGATGGCTCGCCGCAGGGTTTCACGGCGTATCGCGACCGTCCTTACTACAATCCGCCCAAAGGATATCGGGCCGATTATCACGGCTATTCGGCGGCCACCCCAGAGCAGGTGTTCGACTCGGTCGACTGGGCGTTCAAGAACAATATCCAGATCATTACCCATGCCAACGGCGAGGCGGCTTCCGATATGTTGCTGGCCGCTGTAAAAACCGCCCGGGAAAAATACGGTGTAAAGGATCGTCGCGCCGTGCTGATCCATGGCCAGTTCCTGCGCAAGGATCAGGTTGCCACCCTGGATGAGCTGGATATCTTTCCGTCGCTGTTTCCCATGCATACGTTTTATTGGGGCGACTGGCATCGCGATCGCACGGTTGGCCCGGTCAATGCCGAAAACATCTCGCCCACCGGCTGGGTGCGCGAGCGCGGCATGAAGTTCTCGTCGCACCACGATGCGCCCGTGGCGTTTCCGGATTCCATGCGGGTCTTGTCCGCCACGGTTACGCGGCGCTCCCGTTCCGGCGACATCCTGGGGCCGCACCAGCGCGTCGACGTCATGACCGCCCTGAAGGCCATGACGCTCTGGTCGGCCTACCAGCACTTTGAAGAAGACAGCAAAGGTTCCATTGAGCCCGGCAAGCTGGCCGACTTCGTGGTGCTGTCCAAAGATCCCACATCCATCGACCCCGAAGATTTAAGCGAACTGAAAGTCGAGCAAACCATCAAGAATGGCAAGATAATCTATACATCCGAGGAAGATAGCGCCGATAGTCATGCGAAACAGGCGGCGGTTGGCGAGGTCGTTTCGCGCCTGTTGAATGAATGGCAGCACCACGAAGAAGCATCCGGGCACGAGGGACACAGCCACGGGCCCGAGCTCCTGATGGGCGCCGTAATAGCGGGGCTTGCTCAGGCTGCGGAGTGATTGTTTCCGTGCGGTCCTAAACAGTACGAACAGGCTCCACGCCGGCTGCATCCAGAATGCGCAGCGTGGCCTCAAGCTGGGCGGCGCTGGCAGGGTGAATCACCAGCGACCAGCGTCCTTCTTCCGAGGCGGTCAGCACGCGCTGGATGACCTGTTGATGATCGGGGCGCGCCGTGATCAGGCCGCCCAGAAGCAGTCCAGCGATCGCGAAAAAGAATAACAGCACGCCTGCGCTGAACGCAGGCGATGACACGACCGCGATCACACTCGCAACATACAACACCAGCCACACCAGGAAACCCACGGCCAAGCCCGCCAAACCAAGAATCATATGGGCCTTGACAGCGGTTCGCACGATGCCGCGCCCCTCGGGCTCCAACTTGCGACCGACGTCATGTTCCGTAGGCCCCACGGTTTTGATCTGGGCGGCCCGTAACTGTGTGCCGGCCTGCAGGCTCGCCGCCACAGATGCCATTTGCTCCTCGCTATCGAAGATCGCAGCGACTTTGGTGGTGGCTTTTTCCCCGAATAGTGTCTGAAAAGCCATACATCCTCCGTTTCCTCCCGGAAAATTCTTATTCTTACCGCAGCAATTTTCATGCCTGATGAGCGCAGCTCTGAGGCAGGGGTCGGGCATGAAACTTGCATGGTTGCTGCTGATGTCAATTTGGGGAGCAGCACATGCTGGACGAGTCCGAGTCCCGACAAACGGTCAAAGTGCTGACCGTGAACGTACACAAAGGCTTTAACCTGTTCAACAGGCGTTTTATTCTTCACGAACTGCGCGAAGCCATACGTACAACGGCGCCGGACGTTATTTTCCTGCAGGAAGTATTGGGCGAGCACCACCGGCATGCGGCGCGGCTGCACGGTTGGCCCACCACGTCGCATTACGAGTTTCTGGCCGACACCCTGTGGTCGGATTTTGCCTATGGACGAAACGCGGTCTATCCCTTCGGCCACCATGGCAACGCCGTGCTGTCCAAGTATCCGATTTCCACTTACGAAAACCATGACGTCAGCGTCAGCCGCCACGAGGCGCGCGGCATATTGCACTGCGTGATCGAAACGCCGGATCGTCGCATGCGCCTGCATGCGCTGTGCGTGCATCTGGGCTTGCGCGAACGACACAGGCGCGCGCAGCTGCATCGTCTGTGCGATCTGGTTCACACCCAGGTGCCGGACGGAGAAGCCATTGTTGTGGCGGGCGACTTCAACGACTGGCGACTCAAGGCCAGTGGCCAGTTGCAGGCGTGCGGCTTGGTGGACGTGTTTGCGGCGGCGCATGGTCGGCCGATACGGACCTTTCCCGCCCGTTGCCCGGTATTGCAGCTGGACCGGATCTATGTGCGCAATGTGGCGCGCCACCGGCCCGTGAAAATGGCTCGAAGGCCGTGGAACAGGCTGTCGGACCACTTGCCGCTGGTTGCGGAGATCGACGTATGAGCAGCCCATGGCGAGACGGCAACGAATTCGAGTTGCTGGAAAACGGCGAAGTCTACTTCCCGCGCGTGAATCAGGCGATCGCTCAGGCGCGTAGCGAGATTCTGATCGAAACCTTCATCCTGTTCGACGATAAAGTAGGGCGGGCGTTGCGGCAGGCGCTGATAGAAGCCGCAGGGCGTGGGGTGCAGATCGACGTGACAGTGGATGGATATGGATCGGATACCCTACCCAACGAATTCATCCAGGGGCTCACCGATGCGGGGGTGCGGCTGCATGTCTTTGATCCGCGACCCCGTCTGATGGGGGTGCGCACCAATCTCTTTCGCCGCATGCATCGCAAGATCGTGGCCATTGATGGGCGCCTGGCGTTTATCGGCGGCATCAACTTCTCGGCGGACCACCTGCCTGATTTCGGCCCCATGGCCAAGCAGGATTACGCTGTGCAGGTCACCGGCCCCTTGTCGACCGACCTAGCCAACTACGTGCGTGAAACGCTTCAGGCGGCACGCGTGAAACGGCGCTGGCGCTTGCGGTCCGCCCGATTGGCGCCACCCGTGGGCGAGGCGAGCGGGCGCCTGGTGGTGCGGGACAACGAGGCCAACCCCACTGCCATTGAAAGCGCTTACCGCGTCGCCATACGCGGCGCTCACGAAGACATCCTGATCGCCAACGCCTACTTCTTTCCCGGCTACCGTTTACTGCGGGATCTGGTCAATGCCGCCCGCAGGGGCGTGAGGGTGCGCCTGGTTCTACAGGGCCAGCCGGATATGCGCGTTGCGCAAAAGGCGGCCGAGATGCTGTACGACTATATGGCGGGGGCGGGCATCATTATCTACGAGTACTGCGATAGACCCCTGCATGGCAAGGTGGCCTGCATCGACCAGCGCTGGGCGACCGTGGGGTCCAGCAATCTCGATCCATTCAGCCTGGCCTTGAACCTCGAAGCCAACGTCGTCATCCACGACTGCGAATTCAATCACGTGCTTCGCGACAACCTGGAACACCTCATCGAGCAGCACTGTCGCCGCATAGAGCGGCCTAAAAGGAAGCGGGGGTGGCTAGGTCGGCGTCCGTGGCACAGTGTGCTTGTATTCCATTTCTTGCGCCGCTTCCCGGCATGGGCGGGCAGCTTGCCTGCGCACAAGCCCCGGCTGGAATCGCTAGGAGCCGATCTGATCGGCGAGCCAGGCGGCCAGGAGTCCACATGAATGCCCCGCACCTGAAACAACGGCTTAAGCAAATTCCCTGGCCGATCGTAGCGCGGGTCTTGACCGGGCTGATGGTCGCAGCCGTCGTGGTCCTGTTATTCAATCTGGCGCGTACACTGGATTGGTCGGCCGTACTTGAGTCGACCAGAGAAATGGGCGCACCGACCCTGGCCATTGCGTTGGGCCTGGCCATGGCGGGCCACCTTGTTTATACCTCGTTCGATGTGCTGGCCCGTTGGTATGCCGGCACGCCTTTGTCCGTTTGGCGGGTCATGGGCATCGCCTTCTTAAGCTACGCCATGAACCTGAACCTTGGCGTCCTGGTCGGCGGGGTCGCCATCCGCCTGCGTCTATACCACCGTCTGGGGGTGCCGGTTGCCACAGCGGGCCGGGTCGTGGCCTTCAGCACGCTGACCAACTGGATAGGCTATGGCTGGCTGGCCGGCGTGGTTTTCATGGTGGGCGTCATTCCCTTGCCTAGCGGGTGGGACATCGGGCAGACTCTGCTTCAATTGATTGGGCTGCTGATGTTTGGCGGGATCGCAGGGTATCTTGGGTTTTGCGCCTTCTCGCAGCGCCGCTCCTGGACGATGCGTCACTACCACATCGAGCTGCCGCCCATCAAACTCGCCCTGATGCAATGCGTGCTGGCGGCGATTTCCTGGTCGCTGATGGCGGGTATTGTGTATATCTTGCTTGGGCGGGAAATTGATTACTTCGCTGTGCTGGGCATCTTATTGTTTTGCAGCATTGCCGCGCTTATTGCCCATATTCCCGGCGGCCTTGGCGTGACGGAAGCCATATTCGTCGGCGCCTTGTCGGGCACAATGCCAGCGCACGAGGTACTGGCGGGCGTGTTGATGTATCGCATGATCTACTGCGTGATTCCGCTGGCCGTCGCCGTGCCGGCGTACTTGATTGCCGAGGCGTACCTGCGTCGTGTGGGCGATGGAATCAAGCTCCGGGGAAGAGCCGTTTGTTGTACAGATCAGTTTTCATATCGACAAGCTTTAGGTGTTGGCAGGCCTGATGGCGAGGATTGATGACAGCTATGTGTTCCAGCCCGGCTGGAACGGCAGCGCTAGGCACTCGCAACACCAAGCTTTCGCACTTTGTTAGCCATTCGCTGCCAATGGTCTGTGTGGAGTCTGGATAAGGATACGTTGGCCAGTTATCAGGCAATTCGTGGCCAGCCATTCACGCGCCATTGTTTCGTTTCCGAAAATGCGCACGGCGGCTCGGTAGACCCGTAATGTGTCCAGGACCTCTTCGCTGTCGCTCGGGCTAAGCACCTTCTTGTGGTAGTAACGGTTCAGATTTGCCGATGTCGTGTTAAGCAAGCGGATGAACAATTCGCGGTTACCACCCATTGCTTCAATGGCTTGCTTGACCACCGCGCCGGGTATCCCTTCACGCACGGTTTTGATATAGGCTGCCGGTTACGCGGAGCTTGCCTCGTGTAATGCTTGCATCAGTCGGTGCAGCAACACAACGTACTGTGTTCATCGTCGCCTGGCGTTTGCCCAGGCGAGCGCGATACGTGCGAAAACCGGAGCTGAGGGCGGGAACCGCTGACCGATGTCTATCGGTTACCTTGATGTCATTTCGGTTCTTCACCTTGTTGACGATGACGAATTCACCATTGGGTAATTGCTCGAACGCTACGCAGGTGAAACCTACTTTGTCTACGAGTGCCTGCATATAAGGCATTGCAATGGATGGCTGCGTTGATCAAACCCTGAATGTGCGGCATGCTGTAGGGTTGCCGCCCGCCGCGTGCGCTGTGGCGTATTTGGGAATGAGAAGCTATGCCTATTAAAACCATACTGGTTGCGTTAACGCTTGCAGACGACAGCAAGCAGATCGCTGACCGCGCCGTGCAGCTTGCCAATCAACATGGGGCGCGGCTGGTCGGGCTGCATGTGATCGAAAATCTATCTTTGGACGATGCCGCTTTGCCGCCGTCGGTCGACGCCGACTCCTTGGCGGCCCTTATCGAAACTCAATGCACTCAACAGCTAAAAGCCCTGCTTGCCGCGTCAGACACGCCCGCCGTCATCCATGTTGAGTTTGGGAAACCCTATGAAGCCATTCAAGTCTTGGCCACGTTCCATAACGCCGATTTGCTGGTGATGGGGCCGGGGGTTGCCAAGAGCCTGCGGGAAAAAGTGTTTGGCTCCACCGCTGATCGCATGGTCAGAACGTCGCCATGCCCGGTGCTGGTCGTGCGCACGGAACCTCTTTCACCGTATGCTCATATCGTCATCGGGGTGGATTTCTCCGAGCATGCGCAGGCCGCCGCATGGAGCGCCGAGCGCATATCGCCGGCGGCATTGCGCGAATTCATCCATACGGTCGAGATCCCCCTGTCGTTCGAGCAAGCGATGCTCAAGGCCGGCGCGACGCAAATCGAGATCGATCACTATCGAAGCGCGAGGGTCAAGGCTGCACGCATGCAAATCAAGCAACTATTCGCGAATGACGGTCGCTTGCCGAAATCGGCCCGTATCAAAGTCGTCCATGGAGACCCAGCCAGCGTGTTGCTTGGCGCCTCCCGCCGGAGGGGAACAGACCTCGTGGCGTTGGGCACGCAAGGCGCGCACGCAGCCGCCCAGCATCTGCTGGGCAGTGTGGCGCGAAAAGTACTTGCCAGTTCGAATTGTGATGTTCTGGTGGTTCCGGCGACGGCGATACCGGAAACCCAATAGTAGGATGAGCCTTCAATCCTACGTTGATCGTTGCTTATTCGCAGTATGATGGTCGACATTTCGTCGTACCTTCAACACAGCAGGAAACTCATGGCACAAGCGGGAATGTTCACTCCAGGCTTTCAATGGCTCGATATAGTGGCCGATGGGGTTCAGCTTCAAACCAAACAAAGTAAGCAAGATGTTTGTGGCGCTGCGGCGCTGACTGTCCAAATGTCGTCCCCGGCAGATTTAAGGCTCGGTGCATGACAGACCGCGACACAACGAAAAGCATCGTCCTTTTCATTGGCTTCATTACTGTTACCTTCAATCTTCGCCCTGCGCTAACTTCCGTTGGACCGTTAATTGATGCCATCAAGCAAGATCTGGTCATGTCCGCCGGCATGGCGGGGCTGTTGATTACCTTGCCGGTGCTTGCGTTTGCGGTGCTGTCGATCTTTGCTCCCGCGTTTGGCCGGAAGGTGGGCAACGAGAAGGCGATTTTCCTGGGCATGTGGGTATTGGCTGCAGGGCTTCTTGTTCGGTCTTCGGGGCTGCTATCGGGTCTGTTCATCGGAACGGTGTTGGCTGGGATGGGCATCGCGGTGGGCAATGTCCTGGTGCCTGGGCTGATCAAGAAGAATTTCCCCTCTCGAATACCTCTGATGATGGGGGTATATACCGCGGGATTGGGTGTTTCGGCCGGGATTGCGTCCGGCATCAGTGTGCCTTTGTCCGAGGGGCTGCACTGGGGATGGCAAAAATCGTTGGCCAGTTGGGCGATATTGGCTGTGCTGGGCGCACTGTTCTGGTGGCCGCAGGTGCGCAGAAGCCGCGCTGCTGCAGGCGATGGCAGTGCCAAGCCGCCCGGCGGCCATCTGCTGGGGTCTTGGCTGGCGTGGCAAGTAACCGTGTACAGCGGTTGCAGCGCCTTCATTTTCTATTGTCTGGTGACCTGGTTGCCGGTCATTATCCAAGGCTATGGCTTTAGTGCGAGTACCGCCGGATGGATGGCATCCATTCTCCCGTTTCTAGGGATTCCCGCCTCATTTGTCACGCCGATTTTGGCGGGTAAGCTTGATAACCAACGAGGGTTGGTTGCCGGTATCTGCGTCTTCGTGCTGTGCGGACTGCTTGGGTTGACGCTGGCGGCGGACAGCACCTGGGTTTTGGTGGCCAGCATCGTTGTCATTGCAATTTCCTTGGGGGCGGGTTTCAGCCTGGCCCTTACCTTCCTGGTGCTTCGTGCGGATACCGTGGAAGATGTCGCGAGCTTGTCCGGGATGGCGCAATCGTTCGGGTATTGCTTTGCTGCCATTGGGCCGATGTTCACCGGGTTCCTGTTTGATCTATCGGGTTCCTGGACGCTGCCGCTGATCATGCTGATGATCGTTGCCGTCATCTTGATGCTTTCAGGATTGGGCGCGGGGCGTCGCGCCTTTGTGCGCAGGTAATGCGCGTGCCGTTGGGGTAAGCTTTCACTCTACGGCGATCTTGCCCACTTGGCTAACGGGCTGTCTTGGCGGCGGATCGAAAGCTTTTTTTACCGAGAAAGACATTGTCAGATACTGAATCACTCTCTGCACAGGCGGCGCCTCCGGCGTTGACCACCCGCGAGCAGCGCGGAAACATCATGCGCTTGGGGGTTGCACAGGCATTGGCGGGGGCCAACACGGTCGTCATATTTGCCACCGGCGCCATTGTCGGCCATATGCTCGCGCCCAGCGAAGCCTTGGCAACCCTCCCGATTTCCATCTTCGTGGTAGGAATGGCCGCCTGCATATTGCCAGCCGGCGCCATCGCTCGCCGGCATGGGCGGCGAGCGGCTTTCTTTGCCGGAACAGGCTGCGGCGTGCTGGCGGGGTTGGTGGGATCCCTGGCTGTGCTGCTAGGCTCATTCTGGCTGTTTTGTCTGGCCACCTTTCTTGGCGGAGCCTACGCCGCCGTGGTCCTGTCGTTTCGCTTCGCAGCCGCCGATGGCGTCAGTCCCGCTCTACGGCCGCGCGCCCTGTCGTTTGTCATGGGCGGCGGTGTGGTGGCCGGGGTGGTGGGGCCGCAGTTGGTCACCTACACCATGTACTTGTGGCCGGCGTACATGTTTGCCGCAACCTTTATTGCCCAGGCTGTCGCGGCTGCGCTCTCGGCCTTGGTGCTGTTCGGGGTGAAGCTGCCGATGCCTACGGCAGCCGAGATCTCCGGGGGGCGGCCGTTACGTGTCATTGCGCGTCAGCCCCTTTTCCTGATCGCGGTGCTCTGCGGCGCGGTTTCATACATGCTCATGAATTTCCTGATGACTGCGGCTCCGCTGGCGATGCGGCTGTGCGGCCATTCTCAAGAGAGCGCCAACCTTGGGCTGCAATGGCATGTCATCGCCATGTATGCGCCCAGTTTCGTGACGGGCCGGCTGATCACCCGCTTTGGCGCCCACCGCATCGTAATGGTCGGATTGCTGCTTATCGGCGTATCGACGGCTGTGGGTTTGACGGGCATTGAAGTGGCTAACTTCTGGTTGACGCTCATTTTCCTTGGCGCGGGCTGGAACTTCGGCTTTATCGGCGCTTCCTCGCTGGTGCTGGAATGCCATCGCCCCGAAGAGAAAACCCGTGTGCAGTCGCTGAATGACTTCCTTATCTTCGGCACAATGGCTGTCGGTTCCTTTGCATCGGGCGGAATACTGGCCTTTTACGATTGGGACGCCGTGCTATGGGCTTCCTTTGTTCCGCTCGCTATTGCAGTGGTGGCGTTGGCGGCTACGCCGTTGTCTCATCGGCCGGCGGCTGTGAATTGAATCACCCCGGGGTGATCGTGGAAGTAGCGCCAGATAAATGAAATCATGTGCCGCACGCCTTCGCAGGGGTCCAGCGAATCGAAATCAAGGGATCGCTCGCCCCAGCGCAACATTTACGGCGTTGCGCGTAGCTTGGCGGCGCAACTACAATCTGGGCTGCACTATCGGCAACTGAAGCCCACACTCGGCATCGGACCCCGTAGGCTAATGCGCTGGCTGCAGCACCCCCAACGGCTGCGCCAGTTTCAAGTTTAGTTGCTCCAGGAACCTTAATACATCCAGCATAATGCGCTCTTGCGTAGCAAGGAAATGGCTGTAATCCGTCGTTAGCAGCGTGGCGCGTAGGCGGATGTTAATGCGCCCCGGCTCCACGCCCACGAGCTGGACTCGGGGCCAGCCATCGCCTTGCTCGACGATGTCTTCGGCCAGCATCCGTTCACGTATTCGTGTCAGCAATTGTTGAATCGCTTCCGGCGCGCTTTCGCTGCGTAAGGCAAGGGTTTGATCCATATAGCAGGAACTGCGCAAGGTAAAATTCACGATGTGCATTTTTGCCAGATCGGAGTTCGGAACCGTGCACAACGCGCCGTCTCGGGTGCGCAAACGTGTAGAACGTGGCCCGATGCGCAACACCTTGGCCGATTGTTTATCAAAGAGAATCCGGTCCCCCGCCCTGAAGGGGCGGTCGGCAAATAGGGATAAGCCGCCAAAGATATTTTCGATTGTCGATTGCGAAGCCAGCGCTACCGCGATCCCACCGATGCCAAAACCCGCCAACAAGCCCAGGGCCGGTATGCCAAGCTGATCCGCCCCTTGGAACAAAATGGTGGCCACCGCAACGACGGCCACGAGCTTGGCCGAAAGCCGCAGCAACGATTCATCGTACTGCCTGGAGGCCGAGTGCAAGAAGCTCGCCAGCACTTCCATCAGAAAGTAGACAACGAGCCAGGCCAGCCAGGCGAACAGGCCGTAATACAGAATGGATGCAATCAAGCCCAGGATGTTGGCAAAACCGCCCACCGGATGCACTTGGGTGGTAATAAATGTGTCGCTGCCATACAGCAACACCAGCAACACAATAGGAATGGATAAAAACCCACCCCATCGGGCCAACCCCGTTCTGGCGACCGAACGCTTCCCGGCAAAACGCACCCATAGCAGGGCAATGATCAGCACGGCCGCATTGATCAGGCCGATAAGCAGGATTTTCCACGCGGGGCTATTGAAGTAATGCCCTTGCAGCCAGTCGGGAAAGCTTTCAGCAAACGATGCCGGGATCCAAGGCCCCGTCGCGTTCGATTGCTCCAGATGAAAAAACGGGTAGGTGCGTGGATGAAGAAGCGGCCGGTCGATGATGGCGTCGTGATAATGGGCCAGATGCGCCACACTGGCCGCCGTGAACTGATATTCGCCGCTGTAAGGGCCATCGTCGATGCGAGCGATCTGAATTTCGGTGCCAGGAATCGTCCAGCGTACGGGGAGTTCTTTGCCGGCCGTTGTACCCGGAGGCGCGCCCGGATCCACATAGCCGGGAATCGTTTCAGGATCAATCGGCGGCAAGCGGGCCAAAATATCGTACAGATAAGCAATTGCGCTATCGCCCATGCGAAGCCGCGTGGCAGGTGGGGTCTCGCTTAGGTCCAGCAACTGGCGTATGCGGCGCAGGTCGCTTAGCAGGATCTTTAGCTTGGCAGCGCTTTTATCGGCCACATAGTGCGCATAGTCGCTTTCAAGGCGCTCGGTGGCGCCCACGAAGCTTTGGTAGACCGCGAACGGCGAACTTCGCTGAATAGGAACCGGTTCCAGCGGCGCCGTTTGCGCCAACGCGCCACCACTTGCCGCCAGCACCAGTACCCAAATCATGTAAAGCACTATACGCATTCGACTTGTTTTCCTTAGGGCTCAGTGGCCTTGGATGAGGCCCGGATCGCATGGTGCGTGGCTTCGTACTGGTGCACTGCTGCCGTCAGCAGATCTAACAGGTCTGCCAGCGGGTGCGTAGCATCCTCACGCGAAGGTGTATTACGGGTTTCGTCCAGGATCGCCTCGATCAGCGCTAGGGCGCGATCGTAGTCCGCCTCGTTGTGGATGGCGCCCACGCCGGCGACGGCACGGAATTCGCCATAGCTGCGCGCCACCTTGGCTAGATCGGGGATCACGGCTTCCATGAGTCGTACTCCTTATGCGTAAAAATGTGCTTGATAAAGACAGTTTGCGATCGGAACACCACATCGGCAACGATGCGGTACTTGTTGCCGCCTACGTTGAAAACGACATAGCCACTCACCCAGTCTACCGTGTTAAATACTGCCTTTAGCGCCGAGAAATCGGCTGCTTGTGCATAGCTGCATTATGCCTCGTGCCTGTTGTTCCGTAAGTGTGGAAAGTACGGTGGTCCTAAACCACAGGCAGATCGCTCTGACTATAGGCGAGCCGGGCGGCGCGTTCCAACATCGACTGTTTGCGCATAGCTACCGTTTCGATAGGGCTGACACGTAGAGCACGAAACCTACAGCCGTAAATCTGTTTGTTCCTTTCCAAACAAATACTTCAAGTCGTACAGCACATGCCGCGCCTTGCCCAGCTTACGGATGGCGTCCGCACCCATTTCAAGGAACTGATCGTGCTTCACGGCCAGCACGATGGCATCGTACTGATCCGGCGCGGGTTGCTTCAGTAACGACACCCCATATTCTTCCCCAGCGGAATCCGCATCGACCCACGGGTCGTAGATATCCACGGCGGCGCCGTATGAACCCAGTTCCTTGATAATGTCTACCACCCGAGTATTGCGGATGTCGGGGCAATTCTCTTTGAACGTCAGGCCCATGATCAAGACCTTGGAGCCTTGCACATGGATGGCGCGCTTCGTCATGGCTTTCACGAGCTCGCCGGCCACATGCGCACCCATCGAGTCATTCAGGCGTCGGCCCGCCAGGATGATTTCCGGGTGGTAGCCAATAGACTGCGCCTTATGCGTCAGGTAATAAGGGTCAACGCCAATACAGTGCCCGCCGACCAGACCAGGCCTGAAAGGCAGAAAATTCCACTTGGTGCCGGCCGCCTCCAGCACGTCCTGGGTATCGATCCCCAGCTTGCCAAAGATCAACGCTAGCTCATTGATCAGCGCGATATTCACGTCGCGCTGTGTATTTTCAATAACTTTGGCGGCTTCCGCCACCTTGATGCTGGCTGCCTTGTGCGTTCCAGCAGTAATAATCTGTTGATACAGCTGATCCACGAGCTCGGCCGCCGCAGGCGTAGAGCCTGAAGTGACCTTCTTTATGGAATGCACCCGGTGAGTTTTATCGCCCGGATTAATCCGCTCCGGGCTGTAGCCCACAAAGAAATCCTGGTTAAACACCAGGCCCGACGTAGCCTCTAACTGCGGCACGCAAATATCTTCCGTGGCGCCCGGGTAAACGGTGGATTCGTAAATAACGATGTCGCCGTGTTTTAACACCGGCCCCAGCATCTGGCTGGCCTTGATCAAAGGCGACAAATCGGGTTGCTTGTATTCGTCGATAGGCGTGGGCACCGTTACGATAAATACATTGGCCTGGGCCAGCTGCGCTTGGTCGCTGGTGAAGGACAGCTCTTTGGCCTGTTTCAGTTCTTCTGGAGTAAGTTCGAGCGTACTGTCGACGCCCCTCGAAAGAGCATTGATGCGCGCTTGATTAATATCGAAGCCAATAACGCTGCGCGTTTTACCGAACTCTACGGCAAGGGGCAAGCCAACATAACCTAAACCAACGACGCATAGGCGGATAGTATTCAACGATAGATCGTTCATCTTGTTCTTTTGGGATCCCGCGTGGGGGGAGCTGCAGAAAATTGGGTATTGTACTTTCTATTCTGTTACAAGTGCCCCGAACCAGCCTTATCCAACACGTCTACAATCTTATCCTGCTGTTCAGTGGTCAATCCCACCCACAAAGGTAAGCGAATCAGTTGTTCTGATTGCTGATCGGTTACGTCCATTGCTCCGTGCACACGGCCGTAGCGCTTGCCCGCCGGCGAGGAATGCAGGGGGACATAATGGAATACTGCATGAACTCCATTCTGCTTTAAGGAGTCTAAAACCATTTGCCGGTCGATGCGTGGGTTCAGCAACACATAGTACATATGGGCGTTGTGTTGACAGTTGGCCGGAATAATTGGACGGCGCAACAAGCCAGCGGACTCTAGCGAGGCCAGGCGACCATGGTAGTAATCCCAGCTAGTCAGCCGTGCGGCGGTAATGCTTTGGGCTTCTTCCAGCTGCGCCCACAAAAATGCAGCAATCAGATCGCTGGGCAAGAAAGACGAGCCAACTTCTTGCCATGTGTATTTATCCACCTCTCCCCGAAAGAAGCGGCTGCGATCCGTACCTTTTTCCCGAATAATTTCCGCCCGCAGAGCCAGGGCAGGATCGTTAACCAATAATGCGCCGCCTTCGCCGGAAATCACATTCTTGGTTTCATGGAAGCTGAAGGCGCCCAAGTCGCCGATACTGCCAAGCGCCCGGCCTTTGTAGGATGACATCACGCCTTGCGCGGCGTCTTCTACAACCTTCAGGCCATGCTTACGAGCAATGCCCATGATGGCATCCATGTCGCACGTGACCCCGGCGTAATGCACGGGGACAATGGCCCGGGTGCGCGGGGTAATAGCCGCTTCGATCAGGCGCTCATCCAGGTTCAGCGTGTCTTCCCGGATATCCACAAACACCGGAACTCCACCCCGCAACACAAAGGCATTGGCGGTGGAAACAAAAGTGTACGAGGGCATGATGACTTCATCGCCCGGCTGAATATCCAGCAGCAGGGCGGCCATTTCCAGTGCGGCCGTGCATGAATGGGTCAGCAGCGCCTTATGGCATCCCGTGGCTTCTTCGATCCAGCCATGGCAGCGCCGGGTAAAGGGGCCGTCGCCCGCCAACACATTGTTTAGTCTGGCCTGGGCAATGTAGTCCTGTTCCCTGCCTGTTACGTAGGGTTGATTGAACCGAATCTTGTCCGAAGAGCTCACTTCATGCTCCCAAGTCGGCGGGTTTCCGCTGCCACATCCTGAAGGTAGCTGCGGTATTCGCAGTTAGGCATATCCGTCAACAAGGCTTCGAACTGTTCAAGGCTTAAGAAACCACGAACCAAGGCCGCTTCTTCTGGACAGCCGATCTTGATACCTTGACGGCGTTCGATGGCCTCGATATAAGCTGACGCTTCTTGCAACGACGTGCTGGTGCCAGCGTCCAACCAAGCAAAGCCACGGCTTAAGCGGTGTACCCGTAATTGCTCTTGCCGCATATATTGAATATTAACGTCCGTAATTTCCAGTTCGCCTCGTTGCGAGGGTTTCAGGGCGCGGGCGATTTTGACAACTTGATTGTCGTAAATGTAGATGCCCGGTACGGCAAAGCCGCTTTTGGGGTTGGCTGGCTTTTCTTCCAATGATAGGGCACGGCTGTTTCGATCAAATTCCACGACACCGTAACGCTCTGGGTCACGCACGTGATAGGCGAAGATGGTGGCGCCCCCCTGGAACTGAGAAATCGCGCGGGGGAAATCATCACTACCTGAGAAGATGTTATCCCCTAGCATTAGCACCACGTTATCATCGCCGATAAAGTCTTCGGCAATTAAAAAAGCCTGTGCGATACCCTCCGGGCGGGGTTGTTCGAGATAGTGCAGACTAACCCCCCAACGGGAGCCGTCACCGAGTAACTGTTGGAACTTCGGTAGATCATGAGGGGTTGAAATCAAGCAAATATCCCGTATGCCGGCCGCGATAAGCACTGTGATCGGGTAATAGATCATGGGTTTGTCAAAAACGGCTTGAAGCTGCTTGCTGGAGACCTGGGTTAGCGGGTAGAGGCGGGATCCACTGCCGCCGGCGAGGATGATTGCTTTCATGATGCATCCGTTAGGTTCATGCGTCCGTCACACATAAAGAAAAATGTGTCAAGCGAATGCGTTATCGAGTGCATTCCATAATAATGTGTGTATAGGGCAAGCGAATCAAATCATGCCGGATAGTGACGTGAGTATTAGCGAATGCAGTTCTTGCTAAGGCTTCATAAGCAGAGCGGTACCTTACGTGCTGGCCTCGATCTTTCGAAACAAAAAACCTTGCGAGCCATGACTGATTTTCGGTGAAGCAGCCATCAAATGTGATAAGGCGGCCTCCAGGCTTCAGGGCACGAAAGGCCACAGAAAATAGCTCAGAGACTTCCTGGTCATTGAGATGGTGCAGGACGCCGTGAGCTAGCACGATATCAAAGGATGCCTCTAATACCTCAATGCTCTCGCTAACAGGAGAGCAAAAGAAATTGCCACGATCGCCGAACTTTTCTTTCGCGGACTTAATGTAGTCGGCGCTGATGTCGAAGCCTAGGTAATCTACAGAAGGCAAGAATTGAAGTATATCGCCCGTTCCGCAGCCTATGTCGAGAACTCGCATGCCATTCTTGGCGCGGATGAATGTATCGGCATAACGTTGTCGATTGCCATTATTACCCACGAAGCTTCTGAAGAATTTGTAAATGGACGGTAGCTCTAGAACTTGTTTGATATTCATTGGTTAGTCTTATAGCGGCTTCTTCGCGATAACCAGCAGGGATCCACCGATGGGTAAACGAATCCCCCTTGAAATAAGCCAGTTTTCGCAGCGGGAAAGCGTAAGAAATACGCGATTGGCCGTGGGCGACAATTGAAACTCGCTATTTTCTTCGGTCGATGCGTCATTGCGCTGTCGCAGGCGTGAGAGAAACATTAACGGTAATAGAAATGTGATAAAGGAGGTGGCCTCCTGAGTAACGAAACCAACGTCCCTTAGCTTTTTAAGCAGGTCGTGCCTGGAGTAGCGCCTTTTGTGGTGAGCTAGTTCGTCTCGTTTGCTCCATAGCCAGTCATGTTGGGGAACTGTCAGTATGACGCCTCCTCCAGGGCGACAAGCTTGATGCAATTGTGTCAAAGCGGTGCAGTCCTCTTCAATATGCTCAATAACATCAAAGGCACATACCACATCAAACTCCTCCTCGAATGGGATGGCGCGTGCGTCAATTTGAAGAAATT
Source organism: Pusillimonas sp. (assembly GCA_044464765.1). Lineage (GTDB taxonomy): Bacteria > Pseudomonadota > Gammaproteobacteria > Burkholderiales > Burkholderiaceae_B > JBIQKZ01. Next base: position 189,335 of record JBIQKZ010000004.1, on the reverse strand, counting down.
CAGCATTTGGAAGGTCATGCCGTGCAAGCTCTAGACCTTGAGTATGAATTTCCGTTCCACATAGGTGCATTGCCGGAAATGCCGAGTTGATGGCGTTTAATACCTGGCCCGTCCCGCATCCTATCTCAAGGATAGAGACGCTGCTGGAGAAGTGCTTCTTCAGTTGGGCACAGATCAGTTCGTTCCGGCCACGGAACCAGAAGTGTTGCTGCTGAAACAGCTTAATCGTGTCGTAACGGCTAGGATCGTAGTCGTCATCGTGCCCAGAAAGGTCAGGTGCGAAGCTATAAATACCGTTATGGACAGCTGGTATAAAGCGGCAAGAAGGACATTGCCAGTCTTGCGATGAAAAGGGCGTAGCGCACGACAGACATCGTTTCATAGAAAATCTCTCGCAGAGTCCTGAGTCAAGGGTAAATTTTATTTGTTTTCAACAGCATTAGAATGGCGCCTAGCAGCGATGCCAGTAGTATTGGCGCTAACGATAATATCGCGCCGGCAGTGGCAACAGCAGTTTCGACTCCGAACTGGCTAAGGACTAGAGCGATCACGCCTTCGCGCACTCCTAACCCACCTAAGGAAATAGGTACAGCAGCCACCAGGACTGATATTGGGGCAGCTAGCAAAACGAATACGAATGGCACCGCATCTGATACAGCGCGCATCATTAACCAAACAGAAACGGCCCATAGTAGTTGGAATGCCAAGCTAAGTGCTAAACAGCGGATAAGTAGGGCATGCGACATGGAAAAACAAAGGAAGGCGTCTGTGAAGCTGCCGAGTTTTCTTCCGAACCACGTTTTAAGTAATCCACCGAAAGATAGCAGGTTGCGTGTTAACCAAAGGACGAAAAAGAGACAAGTCAAGCATAGTATTCCCCAGCCCACCAGTGCCGCCAAGTGCCAGTCTCCCGTCTCATTGCCTACGGACAATGCGCCTATGCCGGCGAGGGCTAATATGGCTAACAGCCCCAAAATCCGGTCATATACTACGGAAGCCATTAGGGCGGGCTTGTGTTCAGGGAAAGTAGAAAATAAAAAGGTGGCCTTCACAATATCGCCGCCGCCTTGTCCAGGTAAGAAATTGCCTACAAATGTACCTACCAAGTTCAAGCGTAATGCGGTAAGGCGGGAGACAGGCATAGAGCCTACTGCAAGAACTAGGCGCCAGCGTTGGGCAGCTAGATATTGGCCGTACAAAAATACTCCTGCTCCCAAACCTACGATGAGGTAGTCTGCCTCATGTAAAGTTGTCGCAAGCATCCGGGTGTCGGAGATCAAATAAAGCCCGGTGAACGCAGCTATTGCGATCACGATTTTTAGAAGATATCGGCAACGGGAAGATGCTTCGAAGAGGTCAGTGGGTTTATTGTTCAAGATGGCGCATACTTCTAAATGCTCTACTTGAGACGGTCATTAAGGTATAGAACTATGGCGTTAATAGTGGTGAGTTCATCAATGTCGTTATCGGGAGTTTCTAGGCCGTATTTTTCATCCAGTATCAAAATAACATTCAAAAATCCCAGCGAGTCGAGACCCTGATCCACTAACTTCACATCGTCCCTTAAATTATCAGGATTGGCTACAACTTTGGCCTCGTGTATCGCCTGAATGACGTCTTCTCGTTTTACATGCATTGACTATATCCTTCTTTTAATGATCGTACTTGCCCATGACAGCCCAACACCAAATCCTGAAAGAACTATGGTTCTTTTTGCTGAGTCTTGCATGACGTCAGCCAATACCATGGGAATGGACGACGAGACCGTGTTGCCATACTCTGCAGATAGGAAGGGCACTTTATCCCTGCTCACATGCAAACGGTCGGCGATTGTTTCAACAATATATCGACTGCCTTGATGTAATATAAAGCTATCTACTTTATCCAAAGATAAGCCATTCTTTTGGACGAGCATGTTGATTTCGTTTGGAATCTGTTTGACGGCGAAATTGAATACGGCACGACCGTTCATAAATAGGGTGGCATCATTACACACCAGCTTGTCAGCGTCTGCTCCCCGTGTTCCAAAGAGGAAGCTACCTGGTTCGAAAATAGGGTTGTCGGAGATCAAGGTTGCTGTTGCCCCATCGCCAAAAATAAGTGCTGTGTTTTTGTCGCTTTGGTTAACTATTTTAGAATATGGGTCAGCAGTGATCAGTAGCCCTCTGCTGAACCCATTCGTTTCCATGAACGCTTTGATGATAGACAGCGCGTAAACGTAACCTGAGCAGCCGAGTCCGATATCAAAGCAGGCACAACTTTCGGGAAGCTCCATTGCACCGTGAATCTCTGCGGATAGATGGGGGATATTGCGGTCAGGGTTTTGGGTAACGGCGACCAAAACTTGAATAGAAGATAGATCCAGGGCTTGCTGTTCCGATAGCTTATTAATGGCGCCTGTGGCCAACGAAAGAGCGCTGTCACCTTTTGCCATTTGGGCAGCTTTGCGAAAGCCTATCCTGTCTTCTACCTGTTGAGGGGTAGCGCCTAGATCGGACGCACGTTTTACATTGTCTAGGCGATCTGGCGGCAAATAGGTGCCGATACTTTCAATTCCGATCATCTTGCTTACCTGGCACTGAAATAGATATTACCCACTACTTCGTTTTGAAGGGTTGCTTCTGTTCGAGTTAGTCGTGTTCCCACCGCTTGCTTTAGTTGCAGGCTTAAGCCGTCCAACCGATCACTCAGCGGCCAATATGGCCCACTCCAGCGACAGAACACCCATCTGCGCTTTAAATCAGGGAAAAGATTTAAGTGTAAAGCCTTGGTCATGGATATGATCACTTCTATGTGGCTATAGTCCGTGTCCGCTTTGGGGAGGGTTATGTGACGGTGCTCCAAGTTAATGTTGCACTGCCCTGCAATCCATGATTCGTCGTACAGCATACGTGCTTGCGGCAGTGTGGTGCCTTGTATCAGAGTAATCCCATAGCTCTTACCCCCAGGTGTTTGGCATTTCAGGTTACCGATGGACAATGGATTGCTTGCGTCCGGAGCTTCATCGCTAACTACGGCGATGAGATTTGATCCGGTGGTTTTCTGAAGCGTAAAGTCGATAGTTGTAGTTTCATGAATGCCCTGTTTGCCAAGTACGGCTATACAGGCATTAAAAATATCCGGTCCATGAATGTACGATCTTGAACCCTTGAGAGTAAAGTCCAACGGATAGCTTGTCATGTTCGCTGCTTTCGTAAAAAGTCTTTCATATTGGCCTTATGGGATAAAGCAAAGTTACCAGAAACAATACTAGCGTCATCAACGTTACCTACCACAACTGACCCCATTTTGATTTGTGCATGGTGTCCGACTGATAAGCCCTGAGCGATAGAAACAGACGCGCCAATCCAGACGTTTTGCCCAATTCTCGTTCGGCCAGCTATTACTGTATTGCCAGAAATCACGGAATTGTTACCCACGGAGGCGCCATGGCCTATGTTTGCCAGAATGCCCACTTGGCAATTTTTGCCTATGTGGGTAGGTTTGCTAAAAAGAGACTTGGCGATAACCGCGCCCGCAAGGACTTGGGTTCCTTCGTCAATTTGGACGCCGCCAGCATGCTTCACGGTTAAAAGACGACCGTCGTGGTGGCGCAGGGTAATTAAGCCTTCTGCGCCTATTACTGCGTTTGGCCCAATATAAACATCGTTTGCAATAATCGAAAAATTTTCCACTACGACATTCGCGGCAAGCTCTACACGATCTCCGAGAGTGACATTGGAGCCTAGATGGGCACTGCTGTGTATGCGACAGTCTCTGCCAATGCTCGGATTAGGGCTCGAGGCGTTCACGCTGGCACCGTAGAGCGCATTGTATAGCTCAAAGAATGCAAATCTTGGATCAACGCAAGCAACAACGGCTTTATCCGTAGTGGTTAGGTCTTGCGCCAGTTCGGGTGTTGTCAGCACCGCTGAGACATTAAGATTTGTTATGGCTTTCTGCAAGTAATACAGGTTCTGACAATACGCCATCGCTCCTTGCTGGATGGCTTCAGCTTCATCAAGACGGCAAAAGGTTCCGTCGCGTATGATGAGTTTCCGCTCAAAGTAATCGGAGACATGAAGCGTGGGTAGGGCCGGGTCAGAGTCGTGATTCATGAGACGTGTTCTTCGTAGATGGAGAACTGAGAGATATTACTGGACTCCTCTACTAGGCGGCCCAGATACTCGCCAACGATTCCTAGTGATAAAAGAATATTGCCAGCTAAAAAAGAAATCAGGACGGCAAGAGAAGCCCATCCAGACGCCGCAGCGTCAAGCATTAGGGCACGGACCAGTACCCATATGGCGAATGCAACGCTTAAGATGCTGATCGTTACGCCCCAACCAATCATAAACCGCAATGGGAGAAGAGAGTGGTTAATCAACAAATACGAGAAAGCTCTGGTTAACTTGACTAATGAATAGGTACTTGCTTTTCCATCACTACGTGGGGCATGACGTACCCTAACGTTGCAAATGCCGCTCGGAGGAGTAAGTTTTAATAATAGTGCAGCGATATGCGGATGAGCACCCTTATATTTGATGAGTTTTTGAGCTATTTTCTTGGAAAAGCCCCTGTAGCTGGATAAAGATAAATGCTGCGGCTTGCCAATTACCTTGCCAGCGAGAGCTCCATTTATATTTGAACAAATATTTCTCCACAGTGAATGCTGCTTTGCAAGGATGTGGCCGATGACCACATCCTTTCCCTCGGTCAGCTCAGCGATAAATAATGGTATGTCTTCAGGGAAGCATTGCAAGTCATCGTCAATCGTTATGATGTAGTCCTTTTGCGCATAGCCAATTCCGCAAAGCGTGGCATGCTGTTGGCCGTGATTACGTGCCAAACGGATGATTTTTACTGATTGGTCGTTCTTACGGAGTGTTAATAGCTCATTCCAGGAGCTATCTGTACTGCCGTCGTCTACGAATATAATTTCCCAGTCTGTGGAAACTGACTCAAGTGTTTCAGATGTACGGGCGTAGAATTTCGCTAATGATTTTTCACTATTAAAAACGGGCACAACAACCGAGATGTTGGGATGGTGTTTTTCCATTGGTTTTCTCTAGACCGCAATAATTACGACTATGAATGTTATTAAAGCACGAGAGGATTAATAGGAATTTTTGTTCCTATTCTTGCGTGTCTCCCGGCAGGGAGCAAGAGGTAAATAGATGGCATCTCCGAGAAGATAGGCGGGTGCGTTATTTTTATGTGGTGGATTAGCTATGGTTTCGTTTAGAGACGAAGAACGTGCGGTGCCTTGCTTTTGTTGTGTAGTTGATCGAACTCTGTTGGTGTTATCTGGTCTTGCATCGGTCGGCTTGGTAGGGTGGGCATTGTATTTTAGTCACTACGGCCTGGACATCACCGACGAAGGCTTTTATCTAACTTGGCTGACTCAGACTTTCGGCTTCAGTTCATTTATAAGTCAATTCGGCTTTATTTATCGTCCGCTGTACTTGCTTGCTGGCGAAGATTTAGTCCGCCTCCGGCAAATTAATGTCCTATTGACTTATGGTCTAGGAGTAGGGTTGGCGTATGCCTTGATGGAGCGACTTACCCCTTTATTCCCACGCCCAGGGTGGGGGCGGTTGGTCGTAGCCGCTGGGTATGGAAGCGCTGCCTTATTAGCTCTAGTGATCGCAGGCAGTTGGCTGCCGACTCCTAGCTATAACACCTTGGCGACTCAGTCGTTGCTGCTAGCTGCCATCGGGCTATGCTTAGCGAAAGCCGATTTTACTCGTTTAAGCGTACTTGGCTGGATACTAATTGGCGTGGGAGCGTGGTTAGCTTTTATGGCTAAGCCAACTACTGCTGCTGTCCTTGCTGTTTGTGTGACCGCCTACTTGTTACTTGGTGGAGTGATGCGGGTGCGATTGGTGCTTGGATTGCTTGCGTTGACTGCGATTTTACTTTTAGCCAGCAGCTATGTTGTTGATGGAGGAACGTTTGAATCGGTAGAGCGCATACGGCGGGGGATGTTTATGTCTCAGTTGTTGGGCGGAGGTCATACAGCGGCCGGAATTTGGCGACTAGAGGCGTGGCCACTAAATAATGCTGAGAGGCAGTGGTGGTTCGGGCTGACTATGTTTCTTTGGTTGTGGTGTTTTTGTGCCAGTACGCGCTATAAGGTGCCTACACTTGTGTCGCTTGTCGTAGTGGTTGCTGCAATGGCATTGATTTTTGCAGTTATTTTCTATAGCCCGTCGTTACATATAAACATCGGTCAATTTCAGCATCTGCTGATTCTGGCTATTCCCTTGGCCGGTGTCCTATACGCCATAGTTCTTTTGCCTTGTTGGGGAAGAGGTTTGGAACTTTGGCGGGCTTGTTTATTAGCTGTTTTTCTTGCTGTTTTGCCATTTGCTTATGTTTTTGGAACAGGCAATATGTATTGGCAGGCTATGGAGGCCGCATCTGTTTTTTGGGTAATGACAGGGTTGGCTGCGATGTCTATAACGATACGGCGGCGGCAAAACGTTGCAGCTTTGTTAGTAATGGCGATAGCTACCCAAGTATTTGTCACGCTCAGTCTACACACTAGCTTGGAGAAACCGTATCGACAGCCTCAGCCATTATTTCTGAACGACTATTCGCTTTCTATAGGAAATGGCGGCTCAAGCGTTATCGTTGAGGAGGCTTACGGAAAGTATCTACAAGCGGCGCAGGAAGCGGTTAAGAGTGCGGGTTTTATTCGGGGCACTCCCATGATCGACTTAACAGGACAGTCGCCAGGGTTGTTGCATCTCTTTGGGGCGAAAAGTGTTGGGCAACCCTGGATGCTGGGGGGGTATCCTGGAAGTGATCAATTTGTGACAGAGTCTTTACGCCGAGTGGATTGCTCGGTGCTCGCGGAGGCTTGGTTGCTTGTTGAGCCTGACGGGCCAATAAGTATTTCGACCGAGGTATTGCAGGCATTTGGTGCTGATATTCAAGATTACACACTAGTTGGTTCGTGGCAAACCTCCCCGGGGGCTGGGGGGTTCCAGCAAGTGCGCACCCAGAATGCCTACAAGCCTATGCAGCCGGCACCCTGGCTAGAAAAGCGGTGTGAAGGGTTAATTCGGTGATAGAAAACTAGCTTTCATGATACATTGTGCGTTCAATTGCTGAACGCACCCCCCTTCATCTAGTTGTGAAGCACAAATTGTCGCCTAACGAGCATCATCTAAAGCTATTGCGAGTACTGGAATCTAACCCCGGTATGAGTCAGCGTGAGCTTGCACGCGAACTGGATATTAGCCTGGGCAAAACCAACTACTGCATAAAGCAGTTATTGGATAAAGGGCTGATCAAAATGCAGAATTTCCACAACAGCCATAATAAATTGGCGTACGCGTACTTACTGACGCCCAGTGGTATCGCAGCCAAAGTGGACCTTACTTTCCGATTCTTGAAGTATAAAATCCAAGAGTACGAGAACCTGAAAGCCGAAATCGAGATATTGCGAGAAGAAGTCGGTTCGCCGCCTACAGTCGACAAAACTATTCAATAACCACTTTAAGAATCCCTCAACCAACATGAAAAACTTCGCCCTTATCGGAGCCGCTGGCTACATTGCTCCGCGTCATATGCAGGCCATTAAGGCTACCGGGAATAATCTGGTCGCGGCACTGGATCCGAACGATTCGGTCGGCATTATCGATAGTCATTTCCCAGAGGCGGAGTTCTTCACCGAGTTTGAGCGATTTGATCGGCATATCGATAAGGCACGCAGGGCGGATAACGGAAGTCAAATCGACTACGTTTCGATTTGCTCTCCCAACTACCTACATGATTCCCACATGCGTTTTGCCTTGCGCTCCGACGCCGATGCCATCTGTGAAAAGCCCTTGGTTTTGAACCCATGGAATATCGATGGTTTGCAGGATATCGAGCGTGATACGGGCCGTAAGGTCAATACAATTTTGCAACTGCGTGTTCACCCGTCCATCGTGGCGTTGCGCGAGAAAGTGCAAAGCCAAAAGAAAGACACCAAGCACGAAGTTGATTTGACGTACATTACATCCCGCGGGCACTGGTATTTGCAGTCCTGGAAGGGCGACCTGAAGAAATCTGGCGGCATTGCGACCAATATCGGTGTTCACTTTTTCGATATGTTGCATTTCATATTTGGCGATTTGCAGAACAATATTGTTCATCACTCGTCAGACACCAAGGCTGCCGGCTACCTTGAGTATGAGAATGCTCGTGTGCGTTGGTTCCTGTCCGTTGACGTGGAAAATGTCCCTGAAGCGCAACGCGCCGCTGGGCAGCGGACCTACCGCTCGATTACGGTTGATGGCGAAGAGATTGAGTTCTCGGGTGGCTTTACGGACTTGCACAATCGCAGTTACGAAGAAATTCTGGCGGGCCGTGGTTTTGGCCTGGAAGAGAATCGTACGGCCATTACGACCGTGGCGGCGATCCGAAACGCAGAGTTGGCGCCATTGACAGGCGACTACCACCCCTTCCTGAAATAATGACGCACTACCAGCATCCTAGCGCGATTGTGGATGAGGGCGCGCAAATCGGCGAAGGCTCACGTGTGTGGCATTTTGTGCACATTTGCGGCGGCGCAGTAATTGGGCGGGGTGTGTCCATGGGACAGAACGTGTTCGTGGGTAACAAGGTGGTTATCGGTGACCATTGCAAAATACAGAACAACGTATCGATATACGATAACGTGACCCTGGAAGAGGGCGTGTTCTGTGGCCCCAGCATGGTGTTTACCAACGTCTATAATCCCCGCTCTTTAGTCGAACGCAAGAATGAATATCGTGACACCTTGATAAAAAAAGGAGCCACTTTGGGCGCTAATTGCACCATTGTGTGCGGGGTGACGGTAGGCGAGTTTGCGTTTGTGGGCGCGGGGGCTGTCATCAATAAAGATGTTCCTGCTTACGCCTTGATGGTGGGTGTGCCCGCCAAGCAAATCGGTTGGATGAGCGAATTTGGCGAGCAGCTGCAAATACCGTTGCACGGTCAAGGAAAAGCTGTGTGCCAGCATACCGGCGCCGTTTACCAGCTTGACGGCACTACTTTAACGAAACATACGGCGTAAACATGATCGAATTTGTCGACCTCAAAGCCCAACAAGCACGTATCAAAGACAAGATCGACGCGGGCATTCAGCGGGTATTGGCCCATGGAAAATATATACTCGGGCCCGAAGTGGCCGAGCTAGAAGAAAAGCTGGCCGCATTTATTGGCGTGAAGCATTGCATAACCTGTGCCAACGGCACCGATGCATTGCAAATTGCACAAATGGCCTTTGGTATTGGGCCTGGCGACGAAGTGATTACCCCGGGGTTTACCTATATTGCCACGGCGGAAACAGTTGCTGTGCTTGGCGCCAAACCCGTGTATGTGGATATTGATCCGCGAACTTATAACCTGGATCCTGCGCTGCTGGAAGCGGCCATTACGCCGCGTACCAAGGCAATTATTCCAGTATCACTGTACGGGCAATGCGCGGACTTTGATGCCATTAACGCGATTGCAGCTAAGCATGGAATCCCGGTAATTGAAGATGCGGCCCAAAGTTTTGGCGCCACCTATAAAGGCCGGCATTCGGGTAACTTAAGCACCGTGGCGTGTACCAGCTTTTTTCCGAGTAAACCCTTGGGATGCTATGGGGACGGCGGTGCAATCTTTACCAATGACGATGAGTTGGCGGTTGTGCTACGCCAGATTGCGCGGCACGGGCAAGACCGGCGGTATCACCATATACGGGTGGGGGTAAACAGCAGGTTGGATACCTTGCAAGCGGCTATTTTATTACCTAAGCTTGAAATTCTTTCTGAGGAGATCATGCTGCGCCAGCAAGTGGCGGCTAAGTATGGCCTTTTTTTAGCGCAAGCTGGGATTGTAAGTATCCCCTACATTGAAGAGCATAATATAAGTGCATATGCTCAATTCACCATTCAAACTCATGAGCGTGGGGCTTTGCAGGCAATACTACAGAATATCGGTATTCCCACGGCCGTTCACTACCCTATCCCGCTTAATAAGCAGCCGGCCGTCGCTGATCCAGAAGCGACTCTATTGATCGGGGACGCCGTGGCGGAGCGAGTGTTAAGCCTGCCTATGCATCCATACTTATCAGATCAGCAAATACAAATAATCGCAGATGCTTTCAAATCTCAGACCACTCGTGTGGTGGAGCAAACAGGAGCTGTTCGTGTTTTTTAGTACCCGGAAGTGGTGCGGTATACATTTGGATTGCTTATGTGCGGGATAGTTGGGGGTTGGTGGGGCACTGCACCGGCTGATCTTGAAGGTAAAGCGAAAAGAGCTTTGCTTCAGTTGAAGCACCGGGGGCCAGATGACGATGGCTATGAGATTTCATCTGAAAAGAATGGTGTGGTTCTGCTTGGTCAGACGCGACTGTCCATTATTGATTTAACGTCTGCTGGACATCAGCCGATGCTCTCCGCCTGTGGTCGCTATGTTGTTGTGTTCAATGGCGAGATATATAACTACCGGGAACTTCGGTCGGAGCTGCGTGCCTTAGGGCACACTTTCCGTTCGGATTCCGATACAGAAGTTCTTTTAACCGCCTGGATGCATTGGCGTGAAGAGTGTCTGTCCAAGTTCGAGGGGATGTTTGCGTTTGTCGTCTTGGATAAGTCGGCTGGTACCCTAACGTGTGCCAGGGACGCCTTTGGCATCAAGCCATTTTTCTACACTCAGGGTCCTCTCAGTTTTTTATTTGCGTCCGAGCAGTCGGCCTTACTTACGTTGCGTGGCGAAACCCCAAGAATAAATTGGCAACGCAGTTACGACTACCTCGTGCACGGCGATTACGATAGTAATGAGGACACTTTTATTTATGGTGTAAACCATCTAATGCCAGGCCATTGGCTAGAGGTCGACCTAGCGACGGGAAAAGTAGGGCAGCCGGAATGTTGGTGGCCGCAGCGGCGTTCCCCATTAGCGCCTTTAACTTTTGATCAAGCAGTAGAGGCTGTGCGTGATCAATTTTTAAAGAATATACGTTTGCATTTAAGAAGTGATGTAGCGCTTGGTGTTGCTCTTTCGGGGGGTATCGACTCATCGGCAACAGTTTGTGCGATGCGCTACGTCGAACCTACTATGGATATAAACGCCTTTAGCTATATAGCACCGGATAAGCGGATATCAGAGGAGCAGTGGGTAGATAAAGTGGTGCTCGATATGAGTTGCAAGGTCCACAAAGTAACGGCTACAGGGGAAGAGCTTTTAAGGGATCTGGATAGCATGATCCTTGCCCAAGGGGAGCCTTTTGGTAGCACTAGTATCTACGCACAATATCGTGTTTTTCAGCTGGCTCGTCAATCGGGCGTAACGGTTACTCTCGATGGGCAAGGTGCTGACGAATTGTTAGCTGGCTATAGTGGATATCCCGGGCATAGATTGTTAAGCCTGTTAGAGGAAGGCCGCCCCTGGGCAGCTCAGAAGTTTGCAGCTCAGTGGTCGAAATGGCCAGGCCGGTCTTATAAGCTGGCATGGATGGAGTTGGGGAAAATAAAATTGCCCAATGGCTTATACGCTGCAGCCAGGAGAAGGTTGGGACGTGATTTTGCGCCTCGCTGGCTACGTACCGATCTTATGCAAGAGGCTGGCATCAACTTCTCCGAGCAGAGGCCCCCTTTAGATAGTGAATATAGAACACGGCGAGTTACCGAAGCTCTTAGTCGGAGCCTACAGTATCGTGGGTTGCCGGGTCTACTTAGACATGGAGACAGAAACTCCATGGCTTTTTCGGTGGAAAGCAGAGTGCCGTTTTTGACCTTGCCAATGGCAGATCTTCTACTATCTTTGCCCGAAGATTACTTAATCTCGAGTTCAGGCGAAACTAAAAGTGTCTTTAGGGCGGCTATGCGGGAAATTGTGCCCGATTACATATTGGACAGGCGGGATAAGATAGGATTTGCTACGCCAGAGCAGCACTGGCTACTGGGAATGGGAGACACCTTGCGCGAATGGTTGTCTCAAAGTGATGAAATCAGCTTCCTTGACCGAAAAGCACTATTAGAGAGTTTTGAGGCGATCGTACAAGGACGAGCGCAGTTCAGTTGGCAGCTCTGGCGCTGGGTTAATTTTGTGCGTTGGCAACAGCTTACCGGTGCTGTGAGTTGAGTTGTTCAATTGTTGTACGCACCCACCGAAAAAAGTTAAGGGCGACACGCTCCCTGATGTAGACATAATCCCGAGCAAAGCAATGACAAAAGTTCTGCCATACCTACGTTATGCGGACCATGTGTAGGGCTTGAAAAGTCATTTTAGCAGGGCTTGGGGGTTTAGAGGATGGCCGTGCCGCAGAGCAATTTCGGAGCAGAATGAAAAAGAATATTTTTATCAATTTAGCCGGTATTGCAGGGGGGCAAGCCGTCGCACTGATGGCTACCCCTATCTTGGCGCGAATATACACGCCATCGCAATTTGGGGAATATGCTTTCGTGTTAGCTGTCGCTGGCGTAATAGCAACGGTTGCTGCGTTACGCTTTGATGTGGCGTTACCTGCTGTTCCAGAGAAGGACGTCAAGCCACTCTTGCAGTTGGCACTGACGCTCTCCTTCATTATTAGCTGCTTAACGGCAACAGTAATTTTTCTCTTGTCTAATTATTGGGATTTTGTACCTGAGAATCTTAGCGATTCGCTATTGTGGATAGGTGGGGTTGCTATCGTTCTAGCTGGGACGAACGTTTGTCAGGCTCAGTTCACCCGGGCCGGCGACTTTAAATCTGCGGCGTTACTTCGGCTGTTACAACCAACCGCTTTTGTCGCTTTTGCGTTGATGGCCTTTATTGGCTTGAATGGGGCCTTGCTATTGAGTTGGATGTTTGGCTTGCTGTTTGGAATATTTGGTGCCAGACACCTTTTCTCACGGGTTAATTTCCAACAGTTGTGGGCGGCAGTGCGAAGGGCATATAAATACCCGGTTATATCTGCTCCTATGGCCCTTCTTGACACAGCGTCGTTGGCGCTCCCGTTGCTCTTCATTGCTTCTTATTTCGGCGATGAAAGCGCCGGTAACTACTCCCAGGTGCAACGACTGCTGGCTGCTCCGTTGACGCTGTTTGGAATGGCATCTGCGCAGGTTTTCTATAAACACGCGGGTGATGTATACCGCCAAGGAAATGCTATAGAGCCACTAATGTGGCGCATGGTGTACTCTTTGTTCGGTTTGGCACTGTTCTTGATCCTGGTTGTTTATATAGCAGGGGAACCCTTAATGGACATTTTGCTCGGCGATGGATGGCGAACGGATCGCGAATTCTTGTTGCTTGCAATTGCGCCAGTATTGATGAGAATGAGCGTGTCGCCAATTAGTTGTGTTTTTCTGATCACGAATCGCATAGGCATTGGGGGGATGTGGCAAGGTTTATATTTCATAGTTACAGTTTCAGTGATCGTATTTGCGCGAGGACGTGTAGAACTAGATGGCTATCTAGTGTTATTGGCATGCTCGGAATTCGTCCTTTACTCACTCTACCTCGCTTTAGCGGTGTTTTCTGTGCGTATTAAGTAACCTTTGCGAGCAGTATTCCGTTGCTTCTTGCATACAGAATAATATTTGCTTCTATATTCGACGCTCACAAATGAAAATTGTCCATCTTTGTTTATCTTGCTTCTACATTGATAATTTTTCTTATCAAGAAAATGAATTAGTGGCTCAGAACGTTGCTGATGGCCATGATGTAACGGTCATTGCATCCACCGAATCGTTCGGCGAGGACGGGAAAGTCGTTTATGTGCCGCCAGGTAAGTATTTAGGCACTGACGGAGCAACTGTTATTCGTTTGCCCTATAGAAAGTGGCTTCCACACAAACTGATGCGAAAAGTAAGAATGCATCCCGGTGTATATAAACTCTTAGAGGAGTTAGCGCCCGATGTAATCTTATTTCACGGAACCGGCGGGTGGGAGTTGGTAACAGTTTCTAAATATAAAGAGAGAAACCCAAGCGTACGTCTTTTTGTGGATAGCCACACAGATGCTAATAACAGCGCAAAAGGATGGGTGTCTGATTTATTTCTACACAAAATTTTCTATCGATCTATATTGAAACGTAGCTTGAGGAATATCGAACGAATATTATGTGTGAATATCGATGCTATGGACTTTGCTCAAGAAACGTATGGGATCCCGAGGAGCCTGTTGGAGTTTTACCCCTTAGGTGGACGTATTATCACTTCAGAAGAGTATGAAGCGATCAGGAGTTCAGTAAGGCAGCAGTACAATATCCAGAGCGACGAGTTGTTATTTGTGCAAAGCGGAAAGATGAATAGCAGAAAAAAAATTGTCGATTCATTGGAGGCTTTTAGTTGCGAAAGAGAATCGAATGCCCGGTTTCTTTTGGCGGGACACGTACAAGAGGATGTGTCCATATCGGTCAACGAAATAATAGAGGGAGACCCGCGAATTAGCTATATCGGTTGGTTGCACCCCAGCGAACTTTTCGACTTGCTCTGCGCTGCGGATGTTTACGTTCAGCCAGGAACCCAATCCGCGACGATGCAGATGAGTCTGTGTGCTCATTGCGTAGTAATCTTAGATGACGTAGTTAGTCACCATCCATATATTGAACACAATGGGTGGCTTGTTGGTGGCCGGATGTCATTGAGGCAAGCTTTTGCGGCAATAATGCAAGTTTCTAGGGACGATTTGCAGATGATGCAAAATAATTCTGCTCGTTTGGCTGAAAGACTGCTGGATTACAGAAACTTGGCGAAACGCTTGTACGTCTCATAGCTTCGTATGCATATTTCAATTGGTTTTGGTCGTTTTCTTGTGGTGTTGGGATACATTGCGCTATTTTTGGCGATGAGGCTGTCTCTTGAGATTGACGGCCCATTATTCGCTTTAACACCAACTTTTTTTAGCGCAAGAGATGCTGTTTTTCAAGTTGATATTATTATCGCTGGACTATTGGTTTTTTTGTTGGCGTCTTCTTTGCCGATTAAATTTGAAAAGCCATCAGATCTGATAGTACATATTCAATTTGTTTTTCCTATCTTGCCCATGTTCGTGCTCTACACGAAATACGATTTATCTGCAGCCTATTTTTATTCTGTAATTTTCGCATTTGCTTTGGTTTTATTGATAGTGAAAATTTACTTTCCCGCTTTGCGATTTGGCGATAAGGGCGTTGCATTCGTATCAGTCCTTAGGGCGTGCTCCCTTCTAGTTATTCTGTTGTTGATTTATATTGTTGCTATGGGTGGCGGCACCTATTTTAATCTTAATTTTTGGGACGTCTATGAATATCGTCAGGCCGCTGCAGATAATTTACCTCCGATATTGGGATATGTGCTCTCTGTAACGACTAAAGTGTTGTTGCCCGTAATAGCCGTATGCGGGATAGTGGAACGAAAGTATATTTATACGTTATTCGCATTTTTGTGTGGACTCCTGATGTTCGGGTTGATGGCGCATAAAGCTGTTCTTTTTTATCCTATATTTGCAGTGCTGTTGTATCTAGGCTTTCAAAAGGGTGGGGTGAAATTGGTGTGGGGGATAGCAGCTTTTATCATTGCCGTAGTACTGGGGTATGAAACCGGAATACTGCCGGATTTCTTGTTCATTTTGTTTGTGGATCGGCTTCTTTTTATTCCTGCTGCGATTAACTTTATGTTCGCTGACTGGTTTTCGCAAACAAATAACATGTTTGTATTCTGGTCCGACAGCAAAATTTCGTTAGGACTCCTTGATTATCCGTACGATCTTTCCGTACCGTTCCTGATTGGGAAGGAGTACTTTAATAATCCGTTGGCCGGCGCCAATACCGGCTGGCTTGGCGCGGGCTATGCTAACGCAGGTATCGGAGGCGTGGTTTTTTATGGCTTGGCAATGGGTCTGATTCTTGCAGTGTTGAATGGTTTTGCCCATCGTTTTGGCGGTGCGTTAGTGTTAGCGGTCGCTTCTGGGGCCTTGTTGAGTCCCCTGCTTTCTTCAGATCTGCCTAACGCATTTTTGACGCATGGCTTGATCGTTGTGTTTTTGTTGTTTTTATTCCTTAAGGATTTCTGGCGTCGGGAAGTTTACGATTAACACTATTAGTGTGAGGTTATTGGTGAGGCAGTTTTTAAATTGGGTTAGAAATATAATCTTATTCCATGTTCTGTATAGGTGGATAGAGTATGGAAAGAATGTTCACGTGCAATTTTCTACCACTTTCTTTTCACCAAATAAGCGAATAGTTTTAGGTGATGACGTTGGCATTGGGCATTATTGCGTGATTAATACCGATGTAGTTATTGGTAACCATGTTATGCTCGCGTCCCATGTGGGTTTAATTGCCCGTGACGCCCATACTATTGACGTGATTGGAACGCCTATGTTCAAGGCGCCTAGAGGGGATAAACATAGCATTGTCATTAACGACGATGTATGGATCGGTTTTGGGGCTATTGTTCTGTCGGGTGTTAGGATCCACCGCGGCGCGATAATAGCGGCTGGAGCGCTGGTTACGGAAGATGTTCCAGCATACTCGATGGTTGCAGGGGTGCCTGCTCGCGTTGTGAAAATGCGGTTTACGCCTGAGCAAATAGTCGAACATGAGTCCATTCTGTATGGAAAATGATGGGGCCTGTCATCACTTGATTGTTTGATGCAACAGATGCTTCTCGGTGTCGAGATTCGTTTTCCACTGTTTGGGGTGCAGCTTCCGGTTGCTTACCCCTACCGGGGCTAGAGTAATGTTGCAATGCTTTTAATTATTACTGATATAAGAGAACTAGGATGTTCAAGGGATCGACTCTTCTCATTACAGGTGGAACAGGCTCTTTCGGTAACGCTGTTCTTAAGCGTTTCTTAGGTTCTGATATTGGCGAAATTCGCATCTTCAGTCGGGATGAAAAGAAGCAAGATGACATGCGGAAGCGCTTCGTCAATGAAAAATTGAAGTTCTATATCGGCGATGTACGTGATCAGCGCAGCGTAGAGCAAGCAATGCGCGGTGTGGATTTTGTTTTTCATGCAGCAGCCTTGAAGCAAGTTCCCTCATGCGAGTTTTATCCGATGCAGGCAGTTCGTACCAATATATTGGGTACGGAGAATGTACTTGAAGCAGCAGTTGCAGCCAAGGTGAAACGAGTAGTTTGTTTGAGTACGGATAAGGCCGTGTATCCCATCAATGCTATGGGAATTTCGAAGGCAATGATGGAGAAAGTCATGGTTGCCGCTAGTCGCAATGTGGACGATTCGGAAACTGTCATTTGCGGCACGCGTTACGGTAACGTAATGGCTTCTCGCGGTTCGGTCATCCCTTTGTTTATCGAACAGATCCGGGCCGGCAAGCCGTTAACGATCACCGATCCCAACATGACCCGGTTCATGATGACGCTGGCGGACGCGGTGGATCTGGTTATGTACGCCTTTCAGCACGGTAATAATGGGGATTTGTTTGTGCAGAAAGCGCCGGCGGCTACTGTGCATACCTTAGCCAAGACCTTAACGGCCATGCTCGGTAAGCCCGATCACCCTATTCAGGTCATCGGCACACGCCATGGCGAAAAGCTCTACGAAGCCTTGCTTAGCCGCGAGGAAATGGCCTGTGCCGAAGACATGGGCCAGTATTTCCGTGTTCCACCTGATTTGCGCGACCTGAACTACGACAAGTATTTCGACGAGGGCGAGGAAAAGATTTCGCGCAGCGAGGATTACAATTCGCATAACACGGAACGGCTGGACCAGGAAGGCATGGAGCGCTTGCTGTTGAAGCTGGAGTTCATGCAGGCGATCAAACGCGGCGAGCATGCCACGCCGGAGGAATAAGCCATGAAAGTGCTGGTGACAGGTGCGGGCGGCTTTGTCGCGCGCAATCTTATTGCCGTCTTGGCCGAGCGTAAAGACATCGACATTTTGTCATTTACCCGAAATGATGGCCCCGAGCTCTTGCGTCAGCAAGCGGCCCGGGCAGACTTTATCTTTCATTTGGCAGGGGTAAATCGACCCACATCCGTGGAAGAATTCAAGACGGGCAATACGGACCTGACAAAATTGCTCTGCGACACGCTGGCAGATTTGGGTAAAACAACCCCCGTGCTTTACACCTCGTCCACACAGGCCGAAGCCGACAACCCCTACGGGGCCAGCAAGCGCGGTGCTGAAGAGGTGTTGCAGGATTTTGCGGCTCAGCATGGGGCGCCAGTACACCTGTTCCGCCTGCCGAATGTATTCGGTAAGTGGGCTCGGCCAAATTACAATTCCGCCGTAGCCACCTTTTGCCACAACATTGCACGCGGCCTTCCCATTCAAATCAATGATCCCGCCGCAAAAATTCGGTTGGTCTATATCGACGACGTGGTGGCTAGGTTTGTCCAGGTCATGGACGGTCAGGCGGCGGGTACGCCGTTTTTAGAGGTCGAGCCGGTTTACAGTATCACTGTGGGCGCGTTGGCCGAGCAATTGCAGGCGTTTCGCGACAGTCGCTCTACCCTCACGACGGATGCCGTGGGTACGGGGCTGACACGTGCCTTATATGCAACCTACGTAAGCTATCTGCCGCCCGAAAGCTTTGCCTACGAAGTGCCCAAGCATGGCGACCAGCGTGGTGTGTTTGTGGAAATGCTTAAAACCCGTGATTCGGGGCAGTTTTCGTTCTTTACCGCGCATCCGGGCATCACACGGGGGGGCCACTACCACCACAGTAAAACGGAAAAGTTCTTGGTAATAAAGGGCCAAGCGCGCTTCCGTTTTCGTCAGATTGTGGATGGCGCCTACCACGAGTTGATAACCTCGGGCGACACCCCAACGATCGTGGAAACCGTGCCTGGCTGGACACACGACATTACCAATATTGGCGACGAAGAAATGGTCGTTATGCTGTGGGCGAACGAGATTTTCGACCGACAGCGCCCTGATACTTATGCATGCCCGGTGTGAAATGAAGAAATTGAAAGTAGTAACCGTTGTGGGTACGCGCCCCGAAATCATCCGCTTGTCGCGGGTAATGGCTGCCCTGGATCAGTATTGTGACCATGTTCTGGTGCATACCGGCCAGAACTATGACTACGAATTGAACGAGATATTCTTTCAGGACTTGGGCATACGCAAGCCTGACCATTTCCTGAATGCGGCTGGGGCGTCAGGCGCGGAGACCATCGGTAAAGTCATTATTGCGGTGGACCAAGTACTGGCGGAAGTACAACCCGAAGCGGTCTTGATCTTAGGCGATACCAATAGCTGCATGGCGGTGCTTCCCGCCAAGCGGCGCAAAATCCCCACCTTCCACATGGAAGCGGGCAACCGCTGTTTCGACATGCGCGTGCCCGAAGAGATCAATCGCCGCATTGTTGACCATACCGCCGACATCAACCTTACCTACAGCACAATCGCTCGTGACTACCTGCTGCGTGAAGGCTTGCCGCCCGATATGGTCATCAAGACAGGCAGCCCCATGTTCGAAGTGTTGAACTATTACCGCGACGGCATCGAGGCGTCGGACGTGTTGGATCGTCTTGATTTGCAGACGGGTAAGTTCTTTGTTGTTAGCGCCCACCGTGAAGAAAATATTGATTCGGACAAGAATTTCTCCAAACTGGTGGACGTGCTGAACGCTGTAGCCAGCCAGTACGGCTACCCGGTGATTGTTTCTACACACCCCCGTACGCAAAAGCGGGTTGATGCCATGGGGGTAACCTTCCACGAGCAAGTGCGGCTATTGAAACCCTTGGGGTTCAAAGACTATAACAAGCTGCAAATCAGCGCCAAGGCGGTGCTGTCTGATAGTGGCACCATTTCTGAAGAATCTTCCATCCTCAATTTCCCTGCCCTGAATATCCGCGAGGCGCATGAGCGCCCGGAAGGGATGGAAGAAGCGGCGGTGATGATGGTGGGGTTGGAAAAAGACCGGGTGCTACAAGGGTTGAGTATTTTGGCGAGCCAGGGCCGGGACGACGATAGAAGCCTACGCCTGGTGGCCGACTACAGCATGCCGAACGTGGCAGAGAAAGTCGTGCGAATCATGCATAGCTATACCGACTACGTTAAACGAGTAGTGTGGAAGCAATATTGATCTATATCGGGCTGATAAGGCAACGACGTTGCGTATACTATTTATTTCCCAATTGTTCGATCCGGAAAACTCTATTAAAGGGTTGGATTTTGCCCGCCGCCTCCAGAAGCTCGGGCACGAAATTGAAATAATTACCACTTTCCCCAGTTACCCGGGGGGCAAGGTGTATCCTGGGTATCGTCAGCGCTTTAGACAAGCTGAATGGGTGGACGGCGTAAGGGTCGTACGTATCCCAACCTATATCAGTCACGGCGCCTCAACTACAAAAAGATTATTAAGCTATTTATCTTTTGGGGTAATGGGCGGGCTATATGCGCTTTCCTCTAATAGGAAAGCAGACGTGCTCTACGCTTATTACCCCCCTGTGGTTGTTGGGCTACTTGCGATGGTGCTGGGAGCCATACGTAAGATTCCATACATCTACGACGTACAGGATCTATGGCCTGAGGCACTAGTTGCTACTGGCAATATTCGGCATGGCGGCAAGATTGAGCATTGTATTAATAAAGTTTGCAACCTAATTTATCGACGGGCTGCCAGAATAGTAGTTTTATCGGAAGGCTATCGTACGACCCTTATCAAAAAGGGGGTACAGTCCGACAAGATTGTGCGGGTTTTTAATTGGTGTGACGAAAGCCGGTTAAAGATATCTGAAAGGGGCGCTCCGCCTACGATAGATAAAGCGTATTTTAATATTCTGTATGCGGGAAACCTTGGTGCTGCACAGGCATTAGAGCATGTTGTTGAGGCTGCAAGAATATTGCAAGCGAGGGGTGGTGGAAATGTACGTTTTGTATTCCTGGGCACAGGCGTTTCCGAGGAAAGGCTGAAAAATCAGGTCGAAAATTATGGGCTGCAGAATGTTCAGTTTCTTCCGCGGGTTTCGGCAGACGAGGTTTCTGATTATCTCTCGGCGGCAGATGCGCTCTTGGTTCATCTTGCGGATGATCCTGTATTTGAAATTACCATTCCACAAAAAACACAAGCTTATATGATGGCTGCCCGTCCCATTATCATGGCTGTTCGCGGTGAAGCTAGTGAAATTGTACGCAGTTCAGGCGCAGGAATAACGGTGGAACCGTGTCGTCCTGAGGAGCTAGCAAAAGTGGCTTTAGAAATGAGCCAGATGACGCCGGAAGCGTTAAGAGAAATGGCAGATAAGGGGCTATCCTTTTATCGGCAGCATATGAGCATGGAAATAGGGATAAATGCAATTAACGCAATGATCAATAAAGTTGCAGGGGGATGTGCTAATGCCTAGCCGAACTCGTACTATCGCGAGCGCTCGGCGTGAAGACATTGTGTCGGTCGTGAAAGTTCATCAAGAGGCTTTTCCGGGTTTTTTTCTTACTATCCTTGGCTCGCGGTTTTTGCAAACCATGTATCACGCGTTTTTGGTGAATCAGAATGGTATTTTTATTGTCGCGAACGATAAACACCAGGTAGTGGGTTTTGCAGTCGGCCAACTTCATGGAGCCACTAAGGATCGGTCTCTGGCATTGCGTTTTCTGCCAAAATTCATCACCTCAAGTATTTTAGGGATTATTCGCCATCCAATTAAAATCGGAGGGCGGTTGGTTACTCGTTTTTTTACGACGGGAGGTCAACCGGATATTTCTTCCGATGCCGCTATTTTGCGCAGTATTGGTGTTCTGCCTAGCGCAAGAGGGACCGGGGTATCCGATAGTTTGCTGGAAGAGTTTGAGCGCCAGGCTTTTACGCGAGGAGCGAAACAGATTGCTTTGACTACAGACGCTGTTGATAATCAGCGGGCGATTAGCTTTTATCAGAAAAATGGCTATAAAGTTGAACAAGAGTTTCGGCAGGACAAAAAGAGGTTGATGTTGTTAATGTTGAAATCAAAACACGAAGAATCCCACCGTTGACCATATAAATAGTAGGTGAAAGGAATGCCAGAGAAAAAGTTTCTTCCCTTTGCTGCGCCAGAGATTGGCGAAGAGGAAATTGCAGAGGTGGTTGAATCCCTCCGTTCAGGATGGGTAACAACGGGACCGAAAGCAAAACAGTTTGAAATGGATTTTGCAGAGTACTTGGGAGACGGCGTTGAGGCCGTTGCTGTCAATTCTGCCACGGCGGGATTGCACCTTGGCTTGGAAGCATTAGGCATAGGGCCTGGTGACGAAGTCATCACAACGACACATACATTTACTGCGACGGCCGAAGTGGTTCGTTACTTGGGGGCGGATCCCGTCTTCGTTGACGTGGATCCTACAACGCTTTGTATTGATGTCAAGGCGCTTGAAAATGCGATAACTCCGCGCACCAAGGCTATTATTCCTGTGCATTTTGCCGGGCGTGCGGCTGACATGGAAAGTTTGCTGAAGGTCGCGCAAAAGCATGGCCTGCGAGTCATGGAGGACGCTGCGCACGCCTTGCCGACGACCTGTAATGGCAAGCTAATCGGTACTCTTGACAGCGACGTAACGGTATTTAGCTTTTATGCGAATAAAACAATTACAACTGGGGAAGGGGGGATGCTTGTCACGCGAAACCCTGAGCTTGCAAAGCGAGCCCGCGTCATGCGGCTTCATGGAATTAGTCGCGATGCTTTCGATAGATTTACCTCAAAAGCGCCTAGTTGGTATTATGAAATTATTGCACCGGGATATAAATACAATATGCCCGATATTTCTGCGGCAATTGGAATTCATCAACTAAAGAAAGCAGATGTGTTCAGGGCCAAGCGAGCCCACATCGCTGCTATGTATGATGAAGCCTTTAAAGGGCTGCCAATTATTCTCCCTCCTCACGCAGCAAAGGGGGATGTTCATGCCTGGCATTTATACGTTATTCAACTGGATTCATCCGTTAAAATTGGGCGCGATAGCTTTATCGAACGTATGCACCAGCAGGACATTGGGTGTAGTGTGCATTATGTCCCTTTGCACCTGCAACCCTATTGG
Source organism: Pusillimonas sp. (assembly GCA_044464765.1). Lineage (GTDB taxonomy): Bacteria > Pseudomonadota > Gammaproteobacteria > Burkholderiales > Burkholderiaceae_B > JBIQKZ01. The sequence continues at coordinate 166,442 of JBIQKZ010000004.1, read as the reverse complement.
CGGGATAAATACAAACTTACGCCCGAAATGTTTCCAGTCAGTCAGCAAATTTTTGAGCGTACGTTGTCCATTCCCCTGTACACAAGGATGGCTGATGACGATGTACGGCGCGTGATTAGTGCAGTACATAATGCATTAAACTAAATGGCTAAACGACTGTTTGATTTTTTGCTTAGCGGGATAGGGTTGATATTCCTATCCCCTGTTTTTTTGTTGTTTGCGGTTTTAATAAAAATCGATTCGCCTGGCCCTGTGTTCTTTCGACAAGAAAGGGTTGGACTGTCTGGAAGAACATTTCGAATCTACAAATTTCGCACCATGGTGACGGAGGCTGAACGTAAAGGGTTGCAAATTACTGTGGGTGCTGATAACCGTGTAACTCGAGTTGGTCAGTGGTTACGAAAATACAAGCTCGATGAGTTGCCCCAGTTGTTGAATGTTTGGCTAGGCTCTATGAGCTTAGTGGGGCCAAGGCCCGAGGTACCGCGTTATGTAGCTTGTTATCCGGCCGATATTCGTGAGGTTGTGCTTTCGGTTCGGCCTGGTATTACGGACAGGGCTTCGATAGAGTATCGTGATGAGAATCAGATTTTAGGGCAAGCACAAGACCCACATCAAGCTTATGTGCACGAAGTTCTACCCATCAAGTTGCGTTATTACACAGAGTACGTGCGTACACGTACATTTTTCGGGGATATAAAAATTATCCTCGACACACTAAAAGTACTGATTAATTGAAGTTGATGCAGACGTCGCCTGTCGGAAATGGCAGTTGAAACACACTGGCGTTGTGTTATTAAGGCCAAGGATTTTATGGTGCTCAATATTAATATGCGAATTTTTTTAGTTTTCGCATTCGACCTGCTCATGGTGGTCGTAGCTTGGATGGGTAGTTTTCTTATCCGTTTTAATTTTACTTGGCCAGCATTCTACGATTACGAAGTTTTTGTTGGTTTATCGTTTCTGTTGCTCGTTCAATTGGTTGCCTGTCGTTGGGCGGGTTTATACCGAGGCATGTGGCAGTTTGCCAGCCTGCCCGATTTAAGGCGGGTGTTGAAAGCGGTCGTGGTGTCCACGCTTGCCCTGGTGTTGTTTACGTTGTTTTCTAGGCCACATATAGCAATTCCGCGTTCGATGGTTGTGCTGTATCCCATATTGCTGTTGTTGTTGATGAGTGGGGGCCGCGTTGCCTGGCGCATGTGGAAGGAGCATACGCTATATAGCGGGATTACAGGCCAAGGAAAGCCTGTGGTGATTGTGGGCGCAGGTACAGCTGGTGCAATGCTGGTGCGCGAATTGGAGCGCACGCCTGAATGGAACGTAGTGGCCCTGGTAGACGACGATCCCGCTAAGCAGGGGCTGGAATTATCTGGCTGTCGAGTAGAGGGGCGCACCTCTGATATCGCGAAGGTATTGGCGCGACATCAGGCCAAGCACGTCATTTTTGCCATGCCGTCCGTACGTTCGTCTGTTCTGCGCAGCATTAGTGAAATGGCCACCAAAGCAGGCGCGTTGCTGTTTACCGTCCCAGCGCTAGACGAGCTAATGAACGGTCGAGTTGCAGTTAACGTGATGCGACCGGTCAAGATCGAAGACTTATTGGGACGTCAGCCAGTCCGTATCGACAGCGATCACGTAAAGGCTATGCTGTCTGATAAAACGATATTGGTGACTGGAGCTGGGGGCTCGATTGGCAGTGAGTTGTGTCGCCAATTATCTCGATTTTCGCCGCGCACTGTGGTTTTGGTTGAGGCAAACGAATTTGCCCTTTACATGATTGAGCAGTGGTTTCGCGAGGAAGCGTCTGGCGTTGAAATTGTGACATTGGCTGGTGACGTGCGAGATAAGGCGCGCATGGACGAGATTTTTGCCCGGTGGCGCCCCGCCGTTGTATTTCACGCGGCAGCTTACAAGCACGTACCATTGATGGAGGTGGGCAATGCCTGGCAAGCGGTTCGCAACAATGTGTTTGGCACCCTAGTGGTTGGGCGCTGCGCCCAACGGTATGGTGTGGAGCGGTTTGTGCTGATTTCGACGGACAAGGCAGTAAACCCCACTAATGTGATGGGGGCTACCAAGCGTATGGCCGAAATGGTGTGCGAGGTGCTGCATTGCGAGGGTAGAGGCACTCGGTTCCAAATGGTGCGTTTTGGTAACGTGCTGGGCAGCACCGGCAGTGTTATTCCCAAATTTCAGGCACAGATTGCCCGGGGGGGGCCTGTAACTGTAACTCACCCCGAAATTAATCGCTATTTTATGTCTATACCTGAAGCCGCTCAGTTGGTGTTGCAGGCGGCAGCCATGGGTAAGGGGGGCGAGATCTTTGTTCTGGACATGGGCGAACCAGTAATGATAGTGGATTTGGCTCGCAATATGATTCGATTGTCAGGGTATACCGAGGATGAAATTCAAGTTAAGTTTACCGGCTTACGCCCTGGTGAAAAGCTATATGAAGAGCTCTTGGCGGATGCCGAGGAAACACTTGAAACGCCACATGAGAAGCTACGGATAGCTCGTTCACGGGCTGTGCCAGAGGGCTTCCATACTTATGTACAAGCATGGCAAGCAGCTGAAGTCGCTGTCAGTGACGAGGAGGTCCGCGCTGAGCTTAAACGTTGGATACCTGAATATCAGCCTAAACCCTGAACATTCTACGAGTCAGCGAGAACAGTACGCCCAGTATCAGCCCCACGATAATTCCTAAGACTACGGAGGCGGCTTTCTTGGGTTTGACTGGGTCTTCGGGAACTGTGGCGGCTCGGTCCCACGTGATAACGGAAAGCTTCTCGGGGTTCAGGTCTATGCTTGCCAGCAACGCTTGTGTTTTTAGCAAATCGGGCAACTCTGCGATATAAGCGTCGTCATTTTCACGGCTGTTAAGCAATTCCAGCTCGGCGCGTAATGCTTTCGCGCCCCGCAAGTACATCATGCTGCCGTCTAACAACGTACCTGTGTCGCCGATTGCCCCGCTATTGACTGAAATTAGTGGGCTCCCGGCAGGCGGCACTTGTAGGTCGATAGATTCTGCGACAGTTAGGGCGTTTTGTACACGTTGTATGCGATCGTCGCGTGTTTGGCGTGCTACTTTTCGCAAAGTAGCGATTTGGTCTGAGACTGCCTGCTTACGCAGTGCAACCTCGCCCGCTAGATCACTTAACAGGTCTTGACGGGTGGCGTTAACAGCTAAATCGACGTAGGCGTTGGCCCAGACGGCAATAACTTCGGGGTCGGTGCCATCAATAGAAACTGTGGCGGCATATTCGCCCGGCTTGGGTAACTTTACGTTTAGGTTTTTGGCTAATCGCTTCCACAGCGCCTCTATCTGATTTGTGTTGGTAGTGTCACGATGAGCGGGAAGATACAGCTCGTTAAAAAACTGGAGTCTCACCGTATCGGAGTCCAGTCGCTGCAAAAATGCTTTATAAGCTGCATCTGCCGTCAACCTTTCTATCCCAGGGGTAGGGTATCCAGTAATTGTTCTGACAATATTGATGCCCGTTAACTGGCTTCCCAAGTTATAAGCTGCTAAACCGCTGCTGATAGGCGGCAGGGTTCGGGCGCTAGCCTGGTAAATGGGCGTGGCTAAGAACGCATAGGCGGCGGCGATTATTGTACAGGCCAGCGTAATAAGAACAATCGTCCACTTTGCATTCCAAAGCGTGCAGAACAGCTCGCGCAGGTCGATTTCATCAGACTGGGTCGAAGGGTTTGTGCGGGGGTCCAAGCGGTGCTCCAAAGCAATGCGGCTAGGCCAAGTTTAATTTTAATAGTGTTTGATTATAGGTGATCTGGCGATAGGCAACGCGTCGCCATCAAACGTCGTTATACCGGCTGTGCCATAACCCGTTGGCAAGCAGCGTAGGCTTGATCGACGGTAATGGCCTGAATATTATCCGTGCCGTCTGTGGGGGTTACCGAGGCGGAGTTCTTGCGTTGCCAGAACCATTGCGGGTTGGGCTCGTTGAATAAGCCTACGTAGGGGCCGCAGGCGTTCTGAGCAATGTGCGATGGCCCGCAATCATTGGCCACGGTTAAACGCGCTTTTAGCGACACTTGGGCTATTTCCGCCAGGGGGCGGGACACCAGCAGGCGAAAGTCGGGCCGGGGGTGTTGCTGCAGTAGGGCAGTTTCCTGCTTCTCGTCCGGGCCCAGCACGAAGGTGAATGTGGTGTCGCGGCCCATCAGGCCCTTCAGCCGATCCGCCAGAGCCATGTAATTGTGCACACCCCAACGTTTGAACGCCCCGGCACCGCCGCCCACCATGAAGACCACGTCCGACGTTTGCACGGGTTCGGTCCTGCCCGAGGCGATCCATTGTATGCAGCCGCGTGCCGCGTCAATGGGGTCGAAGTCGTGCACGGTGCGCAGCAGGTTCAGGTTGGCCAGGCCCAGATATTCGTTGTAGTCTTTCTTCCGGCTATGGGTCCACAGGAAGTCGAAGGCGCGTTTATTGCGAAAGCCCAGGCGCATGCGGGCGCGTCGTGCGGTCGACAGCAGGCTGTAGCGCTCGCTGGTGTAATGCAGGGCCATGACCAAGCCCGCGCGGGCGGGGATGCTGCGGTAGCTGGTACGGAAGCCGTTGGCCTGGACGAAGCGGTCTACCCAGGGTAGGTGGGTGTAGTGGGCCTGTACGGGGTCGTTGGCCACCACACAGATGGCATCATTGGGGCGCGATTGTTTCAACTGGTATAGCAAGGGGTAGGCGACCAGGTGCCCGCCAAAGAAGCGCATGCTGCGGATAAAAACTACGGTGGAGCTCATGGGGATCAGGTTTTTGTTGTTTTACCGGCTGGGGTGCCGCCGGGATCGGAAAGCGTTAGGAAAAGCGCCACAAACAGGCTATAGAAGCCAATGGTGTGCATACGCCGGAACATCAGTTCGGTAATGCCGAATATCGCGAAGCCCAGGCAGAAGGCCAGGCCCATGGCCGCTGCGGCACGAGCGTGTTGGGGGTTGTGCGACGCCAGCCGTCGCACAAAATACCAGCAGGGGGCCAGGTACACCAGCAACAGGCCAAGAGCGCCGGGGATGCCGAAGGTGGCCAGCAGGAACAGCACGTCGTTGTGCGGCTCGCCGAAGTATTCGGTAATCACAAAATCTGAAACAATGCCCTTGGGGTAGGAATCGGCTTTCAAATGGTCGGCAAAGTCGCCGCCGTCGCCAATGCCTACCCAGGGTTTCTGCGCGGCCATGTCGACGGCGGCCCGCCAAAGTTGCAGGCGAACGCAAATGGAAGTGTCTTGGGTCTTGTTCTCGTACAAGCAGCTTTGTGTCTCGTCATACGCCATTACGGCACGGCTGCGCAGGTGGTCGTTGCTTAGAAACACGCCTGCCATAATGGCGCCCACCGCCACCAGGGCCGCCAAGGCGCGCCAGCGGTGTTTCAGGCCCGCAAACAGTACGACGCCGATTACGATGAATATCGGCATGGCCACCCAGCCGGAACGGGTTTGGGTCAAAATGAATCCGCCCAGGGTGGCTACGGTGGCTACGATCTTGACGACAGCCTCGGTGCGGTCCCAGGGGGTTAGCCGCCACCCCAGGGAAAAGCAGGTGACCACGGCCGCCAGCAGCATTAAATTGCCATAGGTCACGGCATTGTGTACGGGTGTGTGGGGGCGTATGAAATGGGGCCAAGACAGCTGCAGCACAATAATGCTGGACACCACTCCCGCCAGGGCAAAGCCCCAGGCCGATTGGCGCAGCCATTGGGCGGGAATCATGGCGAACGCGGGTAGCAGCAGCAACACGCCCAGGAAGAACCGTATGGCCCCTTCGCCGTTGGCGCCCGCCCAATGGCTGTAATACACCGACGACACGCAGGCGGCCAGCAGCGGCACGGCGAAGCAGATGAGCAGGGGGCGGTACCTGGTCGTTACCTCGCCGAAGCCCGCGAAACGCCGCTGTGCCAGCAGCACCAGGGCGAAGACCAGCACCGCGTAGAACAGGGCGCTGGGCGCTTTCACGCTGTTCAAGTTCGCCAGCGGGAGGCTGGCGCAAAGCACGGCTAGAAGAAAGGCAATTAAGTTTGGCACGATGGGGCTGGAACGGCTGTACGTGGGTTGCCCAGAATAGGGTCAGGCGCGAGTTTAACCCAAGCGCGCTTTTGCTGGGTTGTGTGGTGCGTTTCTGTTGTGGGGATATGGGCCTGCTAGAATCCCCGGTAACGCGGATCCATGCTTCGGGAAAGCATCGACGCCCGCCGTTTTTATGGCGCTTATGCCTTTATAGAGTAATTGCTTGTCATGACGAAATTGGTTTTGGTGACGGGTGGCGCCGGTTTTATCGGTAGCCATGCGGTTGTCGCGTTGCAGCAGGCTGGGTACGGTACGGTGGTGCTGGACAATCTGTGTAATAGCGCGCCGTCGGTTATTGGTCGTATTCAGCAAATTACCGGCATTGCCCCTGCCTTTGTTCAAGGCGATGTGCGCGACGCGCGCACGCTGGACGAGGTCTTTGCACAGTTCCCGATTCATGCCGTCATGCATTTTGCCGGCTTGAAGGCAGTGGGCGAATCCACCCAGCTCCCTTTGGCGTATTACGACAACAATATCAATGGCAGCACGCAACTGCTAAGTGCGATGCAGCGCGCCGGCGTGCGCACGTTCATTTTTTCGTCGTCCGCCACCGTTTATGGGGATCCTGTCGAGCTGCCGTTGACGGAAAGCCATGCACGTTCGGCCACCAACCCCTATGGCTACACTAAACTGGTTATTGAAGACATGCTTCACGACCTGTATCGCTCGGAACCTGGCTGGCGCATTGCGCGTTTGCGGTATTTCAACCCAGTGGGGGCGCACCCCAGCGGCTTGATTGGCGAAGCCCCGCAGGGTGTGCCCAATAACCTGATGCCCTACGTCGCCCAGGTGGCCACCGGCAAGCGCGATACGCTTCATATATTCGGCAACGATTACAACACGCCGGACGGCACGGGCGTGCGCGACTATATCCATGTCACTGACTTGGTCGAGGGGCATATTGCAGCCCTGCGCCGCTGCGAGGCCGCCGACCAGGAGCTGCTTACCGTCAACCTGGGCACGGGCAAGGGCTATTCGGTGTTGGAACTGGTGCGGGCATTCGAGAAAGCCAGCGGGCGCCCGGTGGCCTACGCCATGGCGGATCGCCGCCCCGGCGACATCGCCGCGTGCTGGGCCGATACGGCTTTAGCTGAACAACTGCTAGGCTGGAAAGCACTTAAAGGCATTGATGAAATGTGTGCTGATGCCTGGCGATGGGAAACGATGGCTGGGGTAGAACCGGCCTTCGGTCAGGCCATGATCGCAATGGAGAAGGAGAAGAAGATGGCATTCGTCACCAGTTTTGAGCGCCTAGGCGAGCAGCGTGGTCAGGCGGCTTTATTGCAAAGCCTGTTAGTTCGTAAATTCGGCCCGTTGCCCGACGCGTGCCGCCAACGTGTGCAAGCCGCTACGCCCACTCAGTTGGAAACCTGGTCGTTGAACGTGCTTGATGCGCAAACCTTGGACGAAGTGTTTGTTGAATAACGATGGTGCTTGACGGGCCGATTGATTCCGGGTTGCACCTGGCGTAAAATGTAGAAACATAACTACATTTGAGCATTGCCGAGGTGCACCCATGACCATCATCACCATATCCAGTCGCGAGTTCAATCAAGGGGCAAGCGAGGCAAAACGGCTTGCAACAACCAAGCCGGTATTCATCACCGACCGGGGCCGGCCGGCTCATGTCCTTATGAGCATCGAGCTTTACCAGCGTCTTACCGGCAGTAATAAGAAGATTGCCGACTTGTTGGCCATGCCGGGTGTTGCCGATGCGGATTTTGAGGCGCCACGCTTAGGTGATCTCGCACGGTCTGCAGACTTCTCCTGATGTTCATCCTCGACACCAATGTGGTTTCCGTGCTTCGCAAAGTTCGGGCTGGACGGGCTGATAAAAAGGTGGCGCGTTGGGCCGATAGCGTGGATGCCGCCGATCTGTATTTATCGGCGATCAGTGTGCAAGAACTGGAGCTTGGCGTGCGCTTGATCGAGCGCCGCGACCCGACGCAAGGTGCGATTTTTCGGACATGGCTGGAGAGCCATGTTTTACCTGCCTTTGCGGGTCGCATCCTGCCGGTTGATGTCGCTGTTGCGCAGCGTTGTGCCGCGCTTCATGTGCCTGATCCGGCGCCAGCTATGGATAGTCTGATCGCAGCCACTGCTCTTGTGCATGGCATGACCTTGGTCACGCGAAATGTCGCTGATTTTGAATCGTCTGGCGTAGCGATCTTTAATCCCTGGGAAGCTTAGCAATCGTTACGTTATCTACGTACGTACTGGTCTTGATGGTGGTGACCTACGTGCCATGGATCTCGATGTGGCTGCCTGACCTGATGAATTGATTCCTACCCCTGATAGCCCAGTTGTCGTGACAAGGCGCGTGTGGCGGCTGTCAGTGTTTTGGCGGGGCTGCCGCTCCATGTAGTGTCGAACTGGCCGGCAGCCCCGACCGTCACGACAGCTGCCACCATCTGGCCGTCGTGATTGAACACGGGCGCCGATAACGCCACGCGTCCTGGGTCCACCAGCGTGGTCGCCGACGAAACGCCATGTGTTCTGATTTCGGCCAACATTGATTCAACTTGTTCAATTGTTTGTATGCCTGACCGTGCTGCGAGCCCGTCGGGCTGGGCCAGTTCAGCGCGCATCATGTCTTGGGTAATCCGGCGGTCCAGATAAGCGGCAAAACACCTTCCAAAAGACGAGGTCAGGATCGGCATGACTGTGCCGATTCGGATGTGGGATGTCATTAGATTAAGAGGCTCTGCGCTACGGATGATGGTGGGCCCTTGGTTGGCCCAGACTGCCAAGGCGGCTGATGTAGATAGCTGATCGCGCAGGTTCTCGAGTGTGGGCCGACTGAGCTCCACCACGTCAAGCCGACGCATGGCGGCAAACCCCAATTCGAGTGCAAAAGGCCCCAGGTCGTAATGGCCGCCCGCGCGATCCTGGCTGATCAACCCGCTTCGCAAGTAGCTGGCCAGGTACTTGTGAGCTTTTGCCGGCGCCATTTGGGCTGCAGAGGCCAAGGCGGACAACGATAACGCGGACTGTGACTGGGCGAGGGCGCGCAGCAACCCTACCCCTACTTCAACGGATTGAATTCCCTTCGATGTGGACTCGGCAGGGGAGGGACTAGGGTTATCCCTATTAACAAGATCGTTCATGGACTCTAGAATTAAGAGAAATTAATTTCTTATTATATATTAGTTTTTACTCATTGAGTAAACATTATCAATTTTTGTCTCAAGGAAGTTGCATGTCTTTCGGCTCCCGCTTTGTCACGTTTAATTCATATAAAACTCACTATACAGAGTCGGGTGGCGATGGGCCCGTGATTGTCGCTTTGCACGGTGGCGGGGCGGGCTCATCCGGCGAGGCCGGCATGGCGTCCCTAATGAAACATGTCCCGCCCGAGTATCGGGTTATCGCGCCTGATTCCGTGGGCGGATTTGGACAAACGGATGTTGATGCGCCGGCGCCGTACGGTTTGCTTAGCCGCGCTGATCATCTGGCTGGGTTTGTCGATGCATTAGGGCTGAAGAAATTCATTCTTTTGGGGAACTCGCAAGGGGCGTGGGTGGCGGCACGCTATGCGCTCACCCACCCGGACCGCGTCGAGGGGTTGGTGTTGATCGGCAGTGCAACGTTGGGCATGGCCATGGGTCTGCCCGATGAGCCTACACCAGCCATGCAGGCGCTGTTTGGCTACGACGGTACGCGCGAGGGCATGCGCAAACTACTGAAAACGCTTGTCTATAACAAAGACCGTGTGACCGACGAGCTTGTTGATTTGCGTTACCGGTCGTCATCGCGCCCCGGGGCCATGGAAGCATTCAACCGGGCGGCGCAAGGTACGCGGTTTCTCCAGAATGACCCGGTGCTCAAGACCCAGTTCTCAATGGAAGATACGTTACCGATCCTCACCCGGCACATTCAGACGCTGGTCGCCTGGGGCGAGGACGACGACTTTGCACCGGCATCCATTGGCCGCAAGCTCGAACCGTTGCTGCCGTCGGCGGCGTTCCATTACATAAAGAACGCTGGACATCAGGTTCAAAATGATCAGCCCGAGCAGATGGCTCAACTTATTACTCAATTTATGCAGCAACTGGCCAAGAATGCCAAGGAGCAACAGTAATGCTTAGTCATGAACAGAACATGCGCTTGACTCAGGTGGGTCCGGGCACTCCCGCCGGGGAGCTTCTACGACGATACTGGATGGCTGTCTGTCCGGCCGACGAAATTACCGCAGACAACCCCAAGAAAAGAATCCGCATTCTCGGCGAGGATCTCCTGGTCTATCGCAGTCCAAGCGGCGAAATCATTTGTATTGAAGAGCACTGTGCGCATCGTAAGGCCTCTCTGTATTTTGGTTTTATTGAAGACGATGGCATCCGTTGCTGCTATCACGGCTGGAAGTTCGACGTTAAAGGCGCGTGTATAGAACGGCCCTTCGAGACTAGCCTGGGGACAGGCATTAGCGTGCGTGCATACCCGGTTCAAGAGCTGGGCGGCTTGTTGTTTGTATATATGGGGCCGCATGCAGATAATCCGCCGTTGCTGCCGCGCTGGGACGTGATGGCGCGCGAAGATGGCAAGCGCGATATCGTGGTCTTGCCCACCCATGGCTGCAATTGGCTGCAGATTCAGGAAAATACGGTTGATACCGTTCACACCTATTACTTGCATGGCCACTTGTCGATGGTGCACCAGATCGACCAGGTGCTGGCCATTGGAAAGTATTTCTATCGGCCCATCGTGGATTACGACTGGGGGGTGTGCGACTGGGGGATCAGCAAGTCGGTGGAATATGGCGGAGACAATCCCGAAACCGAGGTCCGCCCTCCGCTGATCTTTCCAAATATCCTGCGGATTCCCGAGGGGCCTGTCGAGGCGCTGCATTTCAGGGTTCCAGTGGACGATACGCATACCCGTGTCATATGGGTAGGGCTGCGCGAGTACACAGGCGAGCAACGCGGCAAGAACCAAGCCGAGGTTTCGTTCCGTTACGAGCCCGACGAACCGTTCGATATCAATAAGCCCGACTTTTCAACGTTCTATGGCCAGGACCGCGCAGTATGGGAAACCCAGGGCGCCATTTACGACCGTAGCCAGGAGACATTGGGGGCGTCGGATCGCGGCATCGTCATGTTCCGCCGCATGCTGGCCGAGCAAATTGATTTGGTCGAGCAGGGTAAAGAGCCCACCGTGGCTGTGGTTCGCGCTGCCAAGGACAAACAGATGATTGTTTTCGAGGAAGCAACAAAGCCCACGTACGACGTCACTCAGACGCCCTCCGCCCAGACAACGTAAAGGATAGAAATGGCTGACATCATGGGGATCGGCATGAGCCATTTTCCGGGGCCGCTCGTGCCGACCAAATACTGGCCGGGCATGCTTCGCCGATGGGTTGAGCTTGGAAGGATCCAGCCTGGGTTTTACGATGACAAGACCAAATGGCCCGAACGCATGCTCGAGGAATGGGGCGCCGATGAGGGACAGTCGGCAGCCATCGAGCATCATCAGCGCCTGATGGCCGGCAATCGGCGTTTGCGTGAACAGCTGGACGCGTTTGCGCCGGATATCGTGCTCATCTGGGGGGACGATCAGTATGAGAACTACACGCGGGATTGCATCCCTGCTTTTGCCGTTGGAATACATCATACGGTGGTCAGTAAGCCATATAGCGGTGGAGCGGTTGTATACGGCACCGACGAAAACGCCTGGGGGCTGCCTTCCGATACTGACATGCTGGTGCATTGTCATTACGAAGGGGCGTTCGAGCTATGCAAGACCTTGCTTGAGCAGCATTTCGATGTTGCTTACGCGCGAACCGTCAAACACGCCAATGGCTTGGCGCATTCGTTTAATAACTCGATTCTGTATCTGGATTATGAGCGCAAGGGCTTTCCATACCCGGTGATTCCGTTTCATGTGAATTGTTACGGCAATGCGTTGATACGAACCGGCGCTCATGCTGTGGGCGCGGGTGGGACAGAGATTACCCCGCCGGCACCGAGCCCCGCCAGGTGCTTCGAGATTGGCCGCGCGACCGCCCGCTTTTTCGCGAATTCACCATGGCGTGTTGCCCTGATTAGCTCATCCAGCTGGTCGCATGCTTCATTGACGCGAAAACATGGGGGGTTGTATCCAGACCTCGAGGCGGATCGTTTACGTTTCAAGGAGTTGACCGAGGGAAGGTTTACCGAGTGGGGCTCGCTTACTGCCAATGAAATCGAGGACGCGGGCCAACATGAGCTATTGAACTGGATATGTCTGGCGGGCGCCATGACCGAATTGGGGATGCAGGTTGGCGAGGCCGATTTGGTCGAGACGATGATCTTCAATTCCTCGAAATGCTTCGCCACCTTCAACGGCAATGTGTCGCAGAAGGACGAAAAGGCGGCGGAGGCCCGTGCATGAGCGGTAAGCAAGGTGTCGGCTCTGCGTTTGGCGCTGCAGCGCACGCGCATGGCGCCAGCAAAGTGGCAGGGTTCTTGTTGGTGGTCGCGCTTCTTGTCGCCTGGGAAGCCAGCGTTAGAACGGGGTTCGTCCAGAGCAGCAACTGGCCGGCGTTTAGTGTCGTGTTGCAAGCCCTGTTCGACGGTGTGCTCGATGGTGAGCTGCTGAGTGTGATTTTGTCGACGTTGGGACGAATGATACAGGGCCTGGCGCTTGGCATTGCCATCGGCGTGCCTCTCGGTTTCCTGATTGCCCTGTCGCGTTTCGCTCGCCTGCTGCTGCTTCCGTCAGTCGATGTCCTGCGGACGATTCCGGTCCCTGCCATTATTCCACCCCTGATTTTCCTACTGGGTGTGGACGACGCGCTAAAGCTGTTCGCCATTGCTTTTGCAACCGTTTTCCCGATTGCCATCAACACCATTGCCGGGGTGACTTCAATTGACAAACTATACAAGCAGGTGGGACAGACATTCGGCACGCCGCCCCGCATGATGTTCTTCCGCATTACGCTTCCCGCGGCCCTTCCTTTCATTCTGGCGGGGCTGCGTATCAGTATTGGCTACGCCTTGATCGTCACTGTCGTGGCCGAGATGATTGCCGGCCAGCAAGGTGTTGGGTTCTTCTTGATCAACGCGCAGTTCGCCATGCGAGCGTCGGACATGTACGCCGCTGTAATTCTGCTTGCCGTGATCGCGTATGGCCTGAACTGGCTGTTCGTCCGATGGGAAGCAAGGGTGCTTAGATGGGACCGCCTGGGTGATTCCCAAGCTTCAAAATGACCCGGGAGAGTCTATGACGCAAATTGATTCAATGAGTCTAGCCAAGGGGGCGCAGCCATCATGTTGCGGAAAATCCCTTTCCATCGAAGATATCGGCAAAGTCTATAACGGCGCGAATGGCGGCACTACGGCTATCCGTTCTATCAACCTGCAGGTAAAGGCCGGGGAGTTCTTGACCATTGTGGGGCCGAGCGGGTCGGGCAAATCTACGCTGCTTCAAATCGTGGCGGGATTATTGCCTGCTTCGTCGGGCCGCATCTTGCTGGAAGGTGTGGATGTCACCGGGCAGCCGGCGCACATGGTGTATCTGTTCCAGCAGTATGCCAAGTCGCTCCTTCCCTGGATGACCGTTTCCGAGAACGTGGCATTCTCGTTTACACATCGCATCCGCCTGTCCGCCGACGAGCGCCGCGAGCGCTGCGCGGAGTATCTGGCGATGGTTGGCCTATCTGATTTTGGCGGTCATTATCCATGGCAGCTGTCTGGAGGAATGCAGCAGCGGGTTGCGATCGCAAGGGCGTTGGCCGCCGAGCCCAGCGTTCTGCTGATGGACGAACCGTTCTCGTCGGTCGACGCGTTGACCCGGATGGAGCTGCATTCGTTGATTCTCAAGCTCTGGAGTGAACGTCGTTTCACTGCGGTGATGGTGACGCATGATGTGGCTGAAGCCATTTATCTTGCTGATCGCATTGCTGTACTGACCAAAAGGCCAAGCACGATAGGCGAGATTGTGACGACCAATTTGGCGCGCCCCAGAGATCCCATTGCCACGGAAGAGGATCCGGCGTATTTGTCGTTGCGACATCGGCTATTGCAGCAGTTGCTGCAACGAGACGAGGCAGCCAATGCCGATAAGTAAACAGGTGGGCGGCATTGCCCTGGGCCTGGTGGTTCCTATCCTGTTCTTTGCCGTCCTCGAGGTGGGGGCCAGGCTGGGAAAGTTCAACCCCGTGTTTCTGCCGCCGCCCAGCATGATTTTTCGTGAGGTCCTGGTTTTGCTGGTATCGGGCCGTTTTCTAGCACCCTTGTTTCATACGCTTTGGTTGCTTCTGTGCGGGCTGGGCATTGGGTGTTTCCTGGCGATAGCGGTTGGCTTGCTCATGGGGTGGTCCGTGCGGATCCATAACCTGCTTGAACCGTTGGTGGAGCTCTTAAGACCCATCCCGAAGCCGGCGCTGTTGCCGCCGCTGATTTTGTTTCTAGGGATTGGTCCTTCGCTGGAAATCACGATTGTATCGTTGGGTGTGTTTTTCCCCGTATTGATCAACACTGTGCAGGGGGTGCGTTCGGTGGACCCCGTCATGGTGGACACGGCCAAGACCTTTGGGCATGGCCGTTTCACGGTCTGGTTTCGCATTCTTTTTCCCGCGAGCCTGCCCTACATATTTACAGGATTGCGGGTCGCGCTGGGCATAGGGTTCATTCTGACGATTATCGCCGAGATGCTTGCAGGAAACGGCGGGCTAGGCGATGTCATTGTCACCTCGCAGCGTTCGTTCCGGGTCACGGAATCGTATGCGTGGCTGGTGATTCTGACAGTGGCGGGTTTTGCCGCAACGGTGCTGTTCAACGTGTGCGAACGAAGGGTGATCCGTTGGCGGGAAGTGCAAGGGTAAACCAATCAACAAAAGGAGACAGTCATGACTAGACAGTTCAATAAGCAGTTAGTGGATTTTTTGCAAGGCGTATTCGCCTGTATGTTTCTTGCGCTCTGTGGTGCCGCTTCGGCTGCTGACCTGACACCCGTGCGCGTCAGTGTGCTTCCGATTGTCGACACAGCGCCATTCTATGCGGCTGTGGAAAAAGGGTATTTCAAAGATGAAGGGTTGGATGTTGTGCTGCAGGTTACTCAAAGGGGCGGCGCTGTCGGCATACCCGGCATGGTTGCCGGCGCGTACGATGTCGTCTACACCAATAGCCCAAGCGTGATCCTTGCGCAGCAACAGGGGATCGATTTGACTCTGATCGCGGGCAGCGGACGAAATCCGCAGCAACCGCCCGACCAAGTGGGCTTGATTGCCTTGAGTGACAGCAAGCTGGCTTCGGGCAAGGATCTTGAAGGCAAGTCGGTCGCGATCAATGCGCGCAACAATATCCAATGGCTATTTGTGCGTGCCTGGATTAAGGCGACGGGAGGCGACCCAGACAAGGTCAATTATCGCGAGGTGCCTTTTCCCCAAATGGTGGATGCGGTGACCAACAAGCAGGTGGATGCTGCATTTGCCATCGAGCCGTTCCTTACCTTCGGGCGAAGGGGTGGCGAAGTCGAAGTGATAGGCTGGCCGTTCCACACGACGTCGCCTGGTATACAAATGGCGCTGTATGCCATGACCACCGAGGCCGTGCGCAAGAATCCCGAGTTGGCGGCCAAGTTCAAGCGAGGCATGGCTCGTGGTACGCAATGGGTGATCGACAATGCGGATAAAGACGAATACTTCGAGTTGGTGAACAGCTACACCAAGCTGCCTGTTGAGCTGATCGCGTCGTTGCCGCCTGCGGTGCCTGCGGCCGACGTGGATCTTGCCTCTCTGGAGAAAATGGCGGAATTGATGCGTGAGAACAATCTGCTTACAAGCGACCTTGATCCTGCTTCAATGGTGATGAAGTAGCTGTTAAGCCGATGACATTTTCATTGCCTCCGACCTTGAGTTTTGGCGTGGTGCCGTCCGCTGCTACCACGCCAGTGCTGGAAGGACGATTGAACCTCCCCGACGTGCAGATTCAACCTGTGCAGGTGAAAACAGTTGATGAAGTGTCCCGCCGCATGATGGCAGGACACTTCGATCTAGCGGAAATGTCTTTGGCCACTTACGTGGCGGTTAGTGGGCC
The DNA here is from genome assembly GCA_044464765.1 of Pusillimonas sp. Classification (GTDB taxonomy): domain Bacteria; phylum Pseudomonadota; class Gammaproteobacteria; order Burkholderiales; family Burkholderiaceae_B; genus JBIQKZ01. Next base: position 150,352 of record JBIQKZ010000004.1, on the reverse strand, counting down.
TGATAGCCCCTTTGTGGGTTTGCCGATCTTTACGGGTCGCAGGTTTATTCACGGGGGTGTCATCCGGGGGGTGACCCGCGAAATTCAGTTTCCGAAGCTGTTGCTCGGTCGTAGGGTGGCGGTGCCGCAATATTGGCTGACGTCGTCCATCTGGCACCGTGGTCTTCTGCTTCATCGCTATGGCATTCACCCGGAACAGATCCACTGGGTTACCAATACACTGGAACGCATTGATAACCCCTATCCACCGGGAGTCGATATTACGTATGTTCCTGGTGTGTCCATCGTGGATCTGCTCTTGCAAAGAGAAGTGGATGCAGCGATGGTGCCTAGGCGCGACCACCCGTTGTTTGAGCATCCCGAACTATGTTCAATGTTCTCCGACGTTCAGGCGGAAGAACAACAGGCCTATGCCGACGACGGCATCTGGCCCATCATGCATTTAATTGTTGCGAAGAAAGAGGCTATTGCGCGTTACCCAGAGTTATCGTCGTATTTGATCAATGCCTTCAATAGCTGGCTGTGCCTCGCATCACCGAGCTCCCCCGCACCGCCCGCTCCGCAACCAAGCGGTAGTGCCAGACGAGCGCTGAGCGTATTTCTTGGCTATTGCAACGAGCAAGGCTTGCTGGCTCAAGAAGTGCCTATTGACGATGCGCTGATGTGGTAGCCGATCTTTCCCGCACTGCACCAACGAGTCATCAATACTCACTATCGGTCAGATGAATTGTCGTTGGCATGAATCCATGTCTTAATAATTAAAATAAACAAAACAAGTATTCAGGCGACAAAAACCACGGCCCTTGGCCGACAACGTTCACCATTTTATTTTGTAAATATTTCCTACGGCGCGTCTGGCGCAGTGGGCTTGAACATCACGCAAAGCGTGTGCAGCAGCGGTATAGCGGCGGTTTACGTGTCGATGGGCGACTGGTGTTTTGCTCTATTGACAGCAAAGAACGTCTTCTTTTATATTTAATTGTGAGCAAACGCTCAATTCTTATAGGGCTAGGAGGCAACTATGTCGAACTTTGAAATGCCAACCATCCAGATGACCAAAGCCGAAATGCTGAAGTACGTGGCACGGCTCGATGAAATGCAACCCTCGACGGCAGCGTATGTCGATACCGTGCTGCCGGGGCATGCCCGGGAAACGTTCAACGTCATTGGCATGGGCGTTACCGAAAATTCGGAAGTCAAGCCGGCGATTCCCACGATGGGGGGCTTTAACATTACATACATTCGCAGCAAGCCTGGCGCCCGCAGCGGCCTGCATGCGCATCCCACGGTCGAGGTCTTTACTCCCATCACGGGTCAATGGGCTTTCATCTGGGGCGACGACGCCGAATTCGGCAACGAAGACAATGAAGTCATTCTTGGGCCTGGCGATGTTATTTCGGTCCCGCCGGGCGTCATGCGCTGTTTCAAGAATGTGGGCACCGGCGAGCAATTGTTGCAGGTGATCTTTGGCCTGGAGCCGGGCAAGAACGACGGCGGCAAGGTGATGTGGCCGAAGAAATTGCTGGAAGAAAGCGCCAAGCTGGGCTTTGAGCGCGACGAAACCGGCGCCTTGATTAAGAAGACCTAAGCTTTTTTCGATAAGGAGGTAACCTTGACGGGTTCCAGTCAACAGGCAACGCGCGAGCTTCAGCTCGAGTTGCTGCGTACGATGTACCGCATTCGGCTATTCGAGGAAAAGCTCACCGAGCTGCGCAAGATAAATGTCGATGTCGTTGGTTCGATTCATTTGTGCATTGGCCAAGAGGCCATCTACACCGGTGCGTTAAGCGCGCTGACCAAGCAGGATCAGGTGTTCGGAACCTACCGGGGCCATGGTTGGGCGTTGGCCTGTGGCGTGCCGCCCGAGCAGATGTTCGCCGAGCTTATGGGGCGGGAAACCGGCGTGTGCAAGGGCAGGGCGGGTTCCGCCCTGTTCAGCGGCGCCGACTGGGGCTTCATGGGGGAAAACTCCATTATCGGCGCGGGCGCGCCGATCGCCTGCGGCGCGGCGCTTTCGGCCAAGCTTCAAGGAAGCGACCGTGTCGTCCTCACGGCCTTGGGCGACGGCGCAATGAATCAGGGCGGCGTCCACGAAGCCATGAACTTCGCCGCCTACCTGAAGCTGCCGGTTATTTTCATTTGTGAAAACAATACCTATGCCGAGCTCACGCCCACGACCGACATGGTCGGAATGGACGAGTTGTATAAGCGTGCGGCGGCGTATGGTTTTCCCGGCCAGCGGGTGGACGGCAACGATCCGGAAGTCATGCGCGATACCGTGGCCAACTACGTGCAGGCGGCGCGTGCAGGCAAGGGTCCGGCCCTTATCGAGGCCATGACCCAGCGTTTGGTGGGCCATTACTATGGCGATATGCAGGGTTACCGGCCCAAAGGCGAGCTGACCGAAGCCAGGAAAGTTGAACCCATCGTGCGCATGCGCGAAAAACTGCAGGCGGGCGGGGTCTCGCTCGACGAGCTCGATGCGTTGCAGAACCAGGTGCAAGCTGAAATTGCCCAGGCTGCGGAAAGGGCTTTGCAAGCGCCACGCACTTCGACAACCACTGTTCTGGAGCACAACTATGCCGAATAATGCCCAGGCCGTGAAATCGACGGATGCCGTCATGGCCGATTTATCGTATGCCGCAGGGGTGAACGCTGCGTTGCGCCGGATCTTGCAGGAAGATAGCCGGGCTATTCTGTTCGGCGAAGATGTCGGCAAGCCCGGCGGCGTGTTTGGCGTGACCAAGGGGCTTACCGCGGAATTCGGCGAGCGTGTGTTCGACACGCCTATCAGTGAAACTGCCATGCTTGGGGCGGCGCTGGGCAGCGCCATGACAGGCTTGCGTCCCATTGTCGAGATCATGTGGATCGACTTCACACTGGTGGCCGCCGATCAGATCATCAACCAGATCGCCAAGATGCGTTATATCTCGGCGGGTCGCCTGACCGCGCCACTGGTGATCCGCACGCAGCAAGGGGTGTTGCCGGGCGCATGCGCCCAGCACGCGCAGAACCTGGAAGCCTTGTATGCCCACATTCCCGGTTTGCGGGTTGGCATTCCGGCAACCCCGCAAGATGCGTATTCCATGCTGTTGGCTGCGGCGCATTCTGAAGACCCTGTACTGATCATCGAGAATCGTGGTTTGTATCATACTGGCGCGCAACCGATCGAAATCGATGGGCCGGTTCAAGCCGTGGGGTCGGCAAGCGTCCGTCGGGAAGGGTCGGACGTCACCATGCTCACTTGGGGGGCCATTCAAAAGCACGTGCTCGAGGCCGCCGATGCCCTGGCCGCCGACGGCATCCAGGCTGAAGTGATTGACGCGCGCTGGCTGAACCCGTTCGACTGGGATTGTGTCTATTCAAGTGTGGCAAAGACCGGTTCCCTATTGATCGTGCATGAAGCCAACATCACGGGTGGTTTCGGCGCTGAGGTTTCGGCAAGGGTTAACGAGGAACTGTTCGGAAAACTACGCGGGCCGGTGGTTCGCATGGGGCTGCCCGACACCAGTATTCCTTCCGCGCCGGGATTGCAAGCCGCACTGTATCCCAATGCCCAGTCGATCGCCGATCGCGCCAGGCAGATGGTGGGGAGTGTCGGAAAATAGTTGTTTCGTTCTTGTAGTTTGCTTTGTACTATGGGTAGCTTGCTTGCAGCTGCCGCACCAGATTAATACCAGGAGACAAACATGAAGGCTTTAACAAGAAGGGCTTGGATCGGCGCTTGCGCGTTGGCGATTGCCGGGTTGTATACGATGGGGGGGGCGGTGCAGGCGCAAGATAAGCCGCCCATTAAGGTGGGTCTGGCCATGGCGCAGACCGGGCCGTTGGCGGGTGGCGGCAAGTCGTCGCTGCTGGCGTTGCAGCTGTGGCGCGACGACGTTAACGCCAATGGCGGTCTGCTTGATGGCCGGAAGGTCGAGCTGGTTGTTTACGACGATCAGGGCGTACCGGCCAACGAACCGGGCATTTATACGCGCCTGATGGATGTCGATGATGTCGACCTGCTGATTTCGCCTTATGGCACTAACCCCACGGCCGCGATTCTGCAGCTGATCAAGCAGCGCGACCGGTTGATGATCGGTAATTTTGCATTCTCCAATAATACAGACATCAAGCACGACAAATACTTCCAGATTGCTCCGTGGGGCAACGGCACGGAAGGCTGGGTAGGGGCGTTTATTTATCCGGGCGTCAAGCTGGGGGCGAAAACCTTGGCTATTCTTGGCGCCGATACCGAATTCTCGCAAACCTTGGTCGATGGCGCGCGCGAGCTGGCCAAGAAGGAAGGTCTGGAAATTGTCTTCGATCAAAGCTATCCAGCCACCACCGTCGATTTCTCGTCGTTGTTGCGATCGTTGAAGTCCAAGAAGCCCGATCTGGTGTTCGTGGCGTCTTATCCGGCAGATTCGGCCGCCATTGTCCGTTCGGTCAACGAGATCGGTGTTGGCAGTTCGGTGAAGATGATCGGGGGCGGCATGGTGGGCCTGCAGTATGCGGCTATGCTTGAATCGTTGGGGCCGTTGTTGAATGGTTTTGTGAATTACGCGCACTATGTGCCTGAAAAGACCGCTGATTTCCCTGGCATGAAGTCCTTCCTGGAACGGTACACCACGTTGGCGACTGAGCAGAAAATTGATCCCCTGGGTTATTACCTGGCGCCGTTCGGCTACGCGATGGGGCAGGTGCTGGCCCAGGCCGTCGAAGAAACAAAAAGCCTTGACGACAAGGTATTGGCCGAGTACATCCACAGCCATCCCATCAAAACTGTCGTGGGCGATATCTCGTTCACCGAGATTGGCGAATGGGTCACCCCGCGTGTGTTCGAAACGCAATATCAGGGGGTGGTGGGGCACAATGTCGAACAGTTCACCCAACCCGGAAAGCAGGTCATCATTTATCCGGAAGCCTACAAATCGGGCGAACTGCGTGTTCCATTTGAGCAGGCAAGGAAGTAAGTAAGAAGGAAGTGCTGGTTCGGGCGGGCTGGGTGGTGTGCCGCTTGCCTGCACTGGCCTTTCCTGGCTTTCGCGCTTTCCCTCCACGTAGACTGAAGGAAGAAACTTGTCTCCCGACCTACTGTTCGAAGCATTGATTGCGGGTATCTTGCTAGGGTGTTTTTATGCCGCCGTCAGCATTGGCTTGTCCGTGGCGTTCGGCCTGGTGGATATCCCCCACATTGCGCATCCCGCTTTCCTGATACTGGGCGGCTATGCAACCTATATCCTGAATACCCAGGGCATGGATCCGGTGCTGGCCGGAATCATCCTGATGCCGGTGTTCTATGTCCTTGGCTTATTCGTGTATCGGTTCTACTACGTCAGCTTTGAGCGGCATGGCAGCGATACGGCAGTGCGTGGCCTGGCCTTTTTCTTTGGCTTGTCCTTCGTGCTTGAAGCCGGATTGATCATCGGCTTCGGGGTGGATCAATACGCGGTCAGGGCGCCCTACATCGGTAATAGCATTTCCTTGGGGGAAATGCGCATTCCTTTGCGGATGCTGGTTGCCTGCGGCCTGGGTCTGCTGCTGACCTTGCTGGTTACCGTGTATTTGTCGCGCACGTTTACCGGCCGGGCCTTGAAGGCCGTGGCTCAAGACGAGGGCGCGCTTTTGCTGGTGGGTGCGAATCCCGTCAAGATCAAGCGCATCGGGTTTGCCATCGCAACCGCCTTGGCCGCCGTTGCCGGCGCCTTGCTGGTCGTCACCGGCCCCATCGAACCTGACCTTGGACGCCTTTATATCGGGCGAACCTTCTGCGTGGTGGTGCTTGGCGGGCTGGGCAGCATGTGGGGCACCTTGGTGGCCGCCCTGATCGTGGGTGTGGCCGAATCCCTTGTGTTAAGTTCCGCTGGGGCCTCTTGGGCGACGGCCGTGTCCTTTGGCATGTTGCTGCTTATTCTGGCGTTCCGTCCTTCTGGTCTGTTCGGGAGGCAGGCACGATGACTGATTCTCAACATTCAATGGCAAAGAGCGCCGCTTCGGCGGGTAACAGCGCGGCAGAGCAATCAAGGCGCCTGGTCCGGCAGGGCGTGCGCTTCTGGACGGGGTCGGTGGTTTTTCTGGCGATCGCCATGCTTATTGTCTTAAGCGCGGAAAGCCAGTACGTGTTCTTTGTCGGCTATGTCATCTTGCAGTTCATCGTATTGTCCACCGGGTGGAACATCCTGGGCGGTTATGCGGGTTACGTGAACTTTGGCACGGCGGGCTATTTTGCGGTGGGCGCCTACACCACCGTGGCGTTGTTCAAATGGCTGGGCCTGCCGCTGCCTGTGTTGCTGCTTCTTAGCGGGATCATGGGCGCGTTGCTGGGGCTGGCGATTGGCGCGATGTCCATGCGGCTGCGGGGAATTTATTTTTCGATTGCCACCCTGGCTATTGCGATCATCTTGCAAACCGTGGCCACCAACTGGGATTACGTGGGCGGTGCCCGCGGGGTCTCGCTGGTGGCGCCCAACCCGCCGTGGCCCTTTGAAACCACGAACCAATTGCTGTTCTTCATCATGGCGTTGCTGGTGGTCTTGTCCACAGCTGTTGCCCGCTATATCGAAAGATCGCTGGTCGGGCGCGGCTTGCAAGCCTTGCGCGACGACGAAACGGCGGCTGAGTGCGCCGGGGTGCCCACCCTGAAGCTCAAGCTATTGGCGGCGGCGGTTTCGGGGGCGATCATGGCCTTGGCCGGCGCGCCTTTTGTCTTCTATATGTCGTTTATCGAGCCACACTCAGCGTTCAGCCTGAACTATGCGCTTGCCGCAATTGCCATGCCGATTATTGGCGGCATGTCGCACTGGAGCGGCCCGATCATCGGAGCCATCCTGTTGGCGTCGGCGCAACAGGTGATTTCGGTTCAGTTGTCGGGCGAATGGAATGTGCTGGTCACGGGCGTTATTCTTATGGTCTTTGTTATTGGCGCGCCTAGCGGTATTGTGGGGCTGTTCAAGCGTTGGTACGGCAGCCGCGCACGGAGGCAGCCATGAGCCAACCATTGCTTAGCATTCGCAAGCTGACCAAACGGTTTGGCGGCTACACCGCTGTGTCCGAGGTCAGCCTGGACATCTATCCCGGCGAACGAATCGGCCTGATCGGTCCGAACGGATCGGGTAAGACCACGCTCATGAACTGCATCAGCGGTTCGCTGTTTGTGTCCGAGGGTTCGCTATCGTTCAACTCGCAAGAGATCTCCAGGCTGTCGGCACATCAGCGCACACGCCTGGGTATTTCACGCACATTTCAGATACCCCGTCCGTTTCGCAGCATGACGGTCCTGGATAACCTGATGGTTCCCCTGGAATACGTGGCGTATCGCGGCTCGGTCAATACCCATCGGGCGCGGTCCGATGCGTTGGCCATTCTTGATGACATGGGGCTGGCCGACAAGGCTAATGTTCTGTCGGGCGCCATGACGCAAGTTGAATTGCGCAAGCTCGAACTGGCTCGCGCACTGGCCGCGCGGCCCCAGTTGCTGATTTGCGATGAGTCGATGGCGGGCCTGTCCGGCGTCGAGGTCGCCGAAGTTTTGGAAATTCTTGGGCGGCTGAACCAGAAGGGTATTGCCATCATCATGATCGAGCACATCATGCAGGCCGTGATGAGCTTCTCGCAGCGGGTCTATTGTCTTGATGCCGGGGAATTAGTGTGCCAGGGCACCCCGGCGGAAGTCGTGGCGGATCCTCACGTTCAAAGGGCTTATCTTGGAACTTAGACTTTCTATCCGGAATCTGCACGCCGGCTATGGCGCGGTGCGTGCGCTGCATGGCGTGTCCATGGAGTTAAGGCAGGGTGAAACTGTTGCCTTGCTGGGCACCAACGGCAACGGGAAAAGCACGCTGATCAAGTGCATACTGAATTTGCTTCAGCCAAGCAGCGGCGAGATCACCCTGGAGCTTGACGGTCACACCTACGACTTAACCAAAATGCCCACGCAGGAAATCGTGAATCTGGGCGTGGCCATTGTGCCTGAAGGGCGGCGGCTGTTTCCCTTGCTTAGCGTTGAAGAGAATCTGCTTCTGGGCGCGTTCCGGCCGCTGGCGCGCCAGGGCATCGCCAACAGCCTTGAGTTCGTGTATTCAACGTTTCCTGTTCTAAAAGAGCGGCGCCGGCAGGTGGCAGGCAGCATGAGCGGCGGTCAGCAACAAATGGTGGCGATCGCCCGCGCCATGATGGGTATGCCGCGCCTGCTGCTGGTCGACGAGCCTTCGGTGGGTTTGTCGCCCCTGTTGGTGCAGCAAACCATCAGCAAGCTTGCCGAACTGAAAGAAACCCTGAACCTAAGTGTGCTGATGGCCGAGCAAAACTTCGAGCAGGCCAGCCGCATTGCCGATAGCGGCTACATCATCGTGCACGGCGAGATCGCTTTTGAAGGGCGTAACCTGGACGAACTGCGCGAAAATGATCTGGTGAAAAGCTTTTATCTGGGTTTGTAGGCTTGGCAGGGCGAGCCTGTTTGGGTGCATTCACCTGGGCAAGAACGCGTGGGGCGGCATCCAGAAAGCCTTGCACGATCTGGCGAATGTTGCCTTCGCGGTCCGTGGGAACGTCCAGCATGTGCACCCACTGGCGTACGCCAATGTAGAAAAGCGAGGCGTGCAGGCTCCACATCAGTTCATATTCCGCCTCTAGCGGAGGCAGTTCGGAAATAGGCGGCTTGCCATGTTCAAGCCGTAGTTCGTCAATCACATACTGGAACAGGTTTTCACGTATGAATGCCCAATATTTGTTGCCGATTTGCGTGCCGTTCAGGCCGCCAAAAAGATAATTCCTTACCCATTCGTAGCGATGAATCACCTGTGCGTAGTCGATATACAAAGCCATCAGGCGTTCTTCCAGGTCAAGAGCCCGGTTTTGCACGCTGGTTTTCCAGCCTTGGCGCCAACGGTTCTCGAACAGTTCGATATACACCTGTTCGATCAGGTCTTCTTTGGTTGGGAAATATTTAAAAAGAAGGCCATGGGCAATGCCCAGGCTCTTGGCCAGATCCCGTGTTGAACCCGCAAACCCTTTCTCGGCAAAAAACTGGATGGCCCCTTGAACGATTTGCTGCTGTCTTTCAGGACCGCGCAGGTAGGCGCGCGTGGTTCGCACCGCCGGGGGTGTCGCGCTTTGGGTTTTGGTGTTTGCTGCCTTGGCGGCCTGCTTGCTGGGGGCCTTTGCGGCTTTTGAAACTGGAGCCTTTGTGCCGGGAGCTTTTCTGCTTGGGCTCTTGGCGGGCGCCGCGGTCTTTTTCGGGCGTTGCAATGGAGTGGCCATTATGTTCAAAGGAGTAGGTTTTGACTACTTTAGCATGGGGGTTATGGGTTAAGCCGTGTTGCTTGGCCTACGATGAAACCATATGATCTTTCCATAAATTAATCCATTGTTTTTTGAATCTTTTCACCCGGTTTGGTGAATGAATTACTTGATTTTGCGCACATGAATCCATTACTTAAGAACGTGAAGGTTGTCGAATTGTGCCAGGTTGCGGCGGGGCCGTTCTGCGGCATGTTGTTGGCCGACTATGGGGCGCAGGTGGTCAAGGTTGAGCCGCCCGACGGCGATACCCTGCGCGCTTGGCCGCCGATCAACGGCGGCTATAGCGAGAACTTCGCTTCGTTGAACCGGGGCAAGCGTTCCGTGGCGCTCGATCTGAAGGACCCGGCGCAGCGCGAGATTGCGCGCGCTATGGTGTTGGACGCGGATGTCCTGGTCGAGAATAATCGTCCGGGTGTGATGCAGCGTCTGGGTTTGGGCTGGGATTGGTTCCGCGAGCGCAAGCCCACTTTGGTTTATTGCTCGATTTCGGCGTTCGGGCAAAGCGGCCCGCGTGCGGCTGAAGGCGGTTTCGACGTTACGATTCAGGCGGCGTCGGGGGTGATGAGCGTAACCGGCGAGCCCGATAGCGCGCCCGTGAAGTGCGGTGTGCCCGTGGCCGACTTCACGGCGGGTCTGTATGCGGCTTTCTCGATTTCGGCCATGCTGGCGCGCGTGCGCGATGGCGGCATGGGCGGGCATATCGATGTCCCCATGTTTGGCACAACCCTGGCGATCGGTGCGTTGCAGACCAGTGAATACTTCGGCACCGGCGCCAATCCCAGGAAGCTGGGGTCGGCGCATCCGCGCAATGCGCCGTACCAGGGGTTTCAAGCCCGTGATGGCTGGTTCGTTATTGCCGCCGGCAACAATCGTTTATGGCAGGCGGTGTGCCAGGTGGCCGACACGATGTCGCTGGTGGATGATCCGCGCTTCCAGACATCGGCTTTACGTGCAGCGAACCAACTTGAATTAAAAGAGTTGCTGGAAGCGCGATTCAAGCGGGACTCGGCCGAGGCCTGGCTGCAGCGCTTCCAGCAGGCGGGGGTGCCGTGCGCGCCCATTAATGATTATTCCCAGGCGCTGGCCGATCCGCAAACTGAGCATCTGGGTTTGGTGCAGCCCATGACACTGCCTGGCGGGCATCAGACACAAACCGTCGGTTGCCCGGTCTGGCTGGATGGCGCACCGGTCGCGGTCCAGGTTGGCGCACCGCTACATGGTGAACACAATGATTGGGCTACGGAAACCTTTAAAGAAGCGGGTGTGGCAGGAGAGAACCGATGATAAAACCCGCGCTTTTGGAGCCTATAAGGCAGATGAGAAAGAATGAACACGCACACATTGCAGGGAACCGGTTGTGACCGTCGGTGCTAATTTACTGGAGCCGCTGCGCGATTTCGTGGTGGCCATGACAAAACTGGTGGATCGTACATCGGACGAGGCTGCTTTGCTGGATGAGGGCCGGGGGCATCTGGCCGCGTTGATTGCCACGGATCAGTGGTTGCCCGACGATTGCGCCCGCCCCCATTCCCAACACTACCAGCAATACCTGCTGCATTGCGACCCGCTGGAGCGTTTTTCCGTGGTCAGTTTCGTGTGGGGGCCGGGGCAAAAGACGCCCGTGCACAATCATACGGTGTGGGGCATGATCGGCATGCTGCGAGGTTCAGAAACCGGCTGGCGCTACGAACATGCGTCGGATGGCCGGCTGGTTCAGGTGGGTGGCGAGGTAGCGCTTTTGCCGGGCGACATCGACGTGGTTTCCCCGCAGCTTGGCGATATTCACCAGGTTGCCAACGCTTTCAACGACCAGGTTTCGATCAGCATCCATGTGTATGGCGCGAACATCGGCGCCGTCGCCAGAAACGTTTGGGACCCGGCAACCGGTGCGAGCAAGCGCTTTGTGTCGGGTTACTCGTCGGCGACCACGCCCAATCTGTGGGATCGCTCGGGGGCCGTGCAATGAGCGATAGGAGATTGCTTGTCACGACGCACCAGGGGGTGCACACGCTGGCTCTGTCGCGCCCGGAACGCGGCAACGCTTTGTCAGCCGACTTGGTCGAAGCCTTGCTTGATGCCGTCCTGAACGCCTACTCAAATCCGCAGATTCACACGCTGGTCATGCGCGCCGAAGGCAAGCACTTCTGCACCGGCTTTGACGTGTCAGGCCTTGAGACGCAAAGCGATGGTGATTTGCTTCAGCGACTCGTGCGTATCGAAACCTTGCTCGCCACGATCTGGCATGCGCCGATTCGTACCGTTGCCATAGCCGATGGCCGGGTCTGGGGCGCCGGCGCCGACCTGTTCGCAACCTGCGACATCCGAGTGGCGGGCCAGGGCGCAAGTTTCCGCTTCCCTGGGGCCGCGTTTGGCCTGGTCCTGGGCACGCGTCGTCTGGCCGAACGCATCGGTGTGGATCACGCCCGGCAATGCGCCGTGTCCGGGCTAAGGCTCGATGCCGCGCAGGCCAGGGAACTGGGCTTGGTGACCGACCTTGTCGAGAGTCTGATGGCAGGGACCGGTGAAGCAGAGGCCGGCAAAACAGTGGGTTTGCGTGTACAGGCAGGTGCACCGGCAGCTGAAATAAAGGACGGGGCGACGGTTGGGTCAGCTTTCTGGAGCACGGCGCCGTCCGTGGATCGCCCGACGTTGGAGCAATTGCATCAAGCCACCCGCGTGGACCACCGTGACGCGGACCTGGCGTCGCTGGTCCGCTCGGCCTCTCGCCCGGGCCTAAAAGAGCGCCTGGTGCGCTATCGCGAGGGGCAACGGGCGTGATCTAACTAATTTAGCGTTGCAGGCCAGAGGCTTGACCAATGTGTTGATCGGTGCCTCCGCACCGCCTGCATCGGTTATTGTGCTCCCGTCGAGTTATGATGGTTCGACCAAGACACCGCGCCCATGAACGATGAATATACGCACCGTTGACCTGAACTTATTCCTGGTGTTTCGCGCTGTCTACATGACGCGCAATGTGACCAAGGCGGGCGATTACGTCAATTTGACGCAGTCGGCCGTTAGCAACGCGCTCAAGCGGCTGCGAGAACGGTTCGACGATCCGCTGTTTGTTCGTACCGCCGACGGCATGGAACCCACGCCGCTGGCCGACGAGTTGATTGCCCTGGTGGAAGAAGGCCTGGAAAAGCTGGCTCAGGCTGTCGATAAGGCAGAACGCTTCGATGCCGCCACCTCGACCCGGCTGTTTCGCATTGCCATCAACGATATTGGCCAAATGGTTTTGTTGCCTGGGTTTTTGAATGCCGCGCGTGAAGCGGCTCCGCTGGCACGCTTCGAGACAGTGGGACCATCGAATGCCGAGGAAGCCCGAAGCTTGCTGTTGGAAGGCAAGGTGGATATTGCTTTGGGAAGCTGGCTTCCCATGGGGCCGGGTTTTTTACACGAGGTGTTGTGTCGTGAAACCTTTGTGGCTTTGGTGGGCAAGCAGCACGGCATCCAGTCTGACACGTTTACGTACAAGCAGTACCTGGACTCACAGCATGTGACGTATCGGCCCAGCGGCGCCAGCGACGCCGCCTTGCAAAACACCTTGTACCAGAAGGGGATTCTGGGTGACCGCAATGTGGTGCTGACCATGGCCCACGCCTTGGGCGCCGCCGACGTTGTGGCATCGTCTGACTTGGTGTTGTCGGTGCCGCACCGGTTGGCCATCACCATTATGTCCTCGCGCTCCGATTTGCGCATCGTGGGCTTGCCCTTTCATGTGGGTCCGTTTTGCGTTTGGCAGCAATGGCACGAGCGTTACGACCTGGACGAGGCCAATCGTTGGCTTCGGGAATTGATATTCGGCGCGTTTCGCGATTACGAAGCTTTTCGCGAGCATCATTAGCCCTATTCACCGCAGTGATAGTAGCTATCACAACAATTTGTTGGCCCTAATCGCTGTGTAATCCTATGCTTTCCTGATCATGTTCATTTCAGGAGACAGTGGGAAATGAGTTACACGGTCACGTTGCAGCCCAGCGGACGGCAGTTTGATTGTGCGCCGCAGCAAAATATTCTGGGCGCGGGGCTGAAGGCGGGCGCGGGTTTACCCTTCAGCTGCCGCTCGGGGGTGTGCCGCACCTGTCGGGGGCGAGTGGTCAGCGGCCAAGTAGATCTCGGCGAGGTTCATCCCGCCTATCTGAACGAGGCCGAACGTGCCCAGGGCTACGTTCATTTGTGCCAGGCCAAGGCGCTTGGCGACTGTACGATAGAAATCGACGAATACGACACGTCGTTAAGCCATCCGGTGCAGCAGCTGCCGGTTCGTGTCATGGCGATTGATCGGGCCGCGCCCGACGTGGCGATCCTTACCCTGGGCCTGCCACCGAACGAACCTCTGCGTTTTCATGCCGGGCAGTACCTGGATATTACGGTGGGGCCGGAAACGCGTCGTTCGTATTCCATTGCCAATGCGCCGTCGCCGGATGGCGTGCGCCAGGTGAAGTTGCATGTTCGGCATATGCCGGGCGGCGTATTTACCGACAAGGTGTTTACGACGATGAAGGTGCGTGAGTTGCTGCGCATCGAAGCGCCGCTGGGGCAGTTTTTCCTGGATGAAACCTCTGATAAGCCGGTGATCCTGTTGGCGTCGGGCACGGGTTTTGCACCGATCAAGGCCATTGTGGAGCACGCGCTGGAGCAAGGGCTCACCCGGCCCATGCATGTGTATTGGGGTGCGCGTACATGGGTCGATCTCTATATGCATGATCTGGCCGAGCAGTGGGCGCGTGACCATGCGCATATCCACTACACGCCCGTGCTTAGCGACGCCACGCCCGAATGCAACTGGCAGGGTCGGGCAGGCTTTGTTCACCAAGCCGTCATGCAGGATTATCCCAGTCTGGCGGAGCACCAGGTTTACGCCTGTGGCGCGCCCGTGATGGTTGAGTCCGCACGACGCGACTTTACGGGTGCATGTGGTTTGCCCGAACAAGAATTCCGTGCCGATGCGTTTGTCAGCGAAGCGGATAAAGCAACTCCATCTGTAAATACTAAGGACTGAATTATGTCGATTTCACCTAATCCCATGCCCGAATCTTGCCGTGTCGATCCGGGCGAACGCACGTCGATACTAAGGCCCTATGTTCTTGGGCATGGCACCCTGGAATGCTACGACCTGAAAGCGTCGCGCAAATTCTATGAAGAGTTTCTTGGCCTGGAGTGCGTGCACCATGCCATCAGCGCGCTGGCGGTTCGGCTGGGGATGGCGTTTCATATTGTCTGTGTCGAGGTCGGCGATCAGATCCACCCCTGCCACATGCTTAATCACTGGGGGCTGGACGTGACCAGCCGCGAAGAGGTTGAGCAGGCGCATGCAAAAGCGCTGGAATACAAGGATAAATACGGAATCCGGCAGGTGATGGATGTCATGGAAATGCATGGCGTTTACTCGTTCTACATGGAAGACCTGGATCACAACTGGTGGGAAATCCAGTACTACGAGAATGGTTTCCAGCACGAAGATTATTTCGATTTCGGCGATCGTTTCACAACCTCGAAAGATGCCGAGGCGTCATGAGGCTGGTAACGATTGATAGCGGCAGGGACGGCGAGCCGGGCGCTTTGCTGACGTCGGGTGATGTGCTGCATTTGCGCCGCGCCGCCCTGGAAGGGACGCTGCAAGCCTGGCTGCCGGGCAGTGTGCGGGGCATTCTAGAAGCCGGTGAAGAAGGGCGAAAGGTCGTTGGGCAAATCATCCAGCGGGTACAGGATTGCTCGGCGAAGGAAATGACTGCGCTGCGTGAGCGCGGTGTCGTTACGTCCGCGTCCACACCGTTGCTTGCGCCGATTACCGATGCGCGTCTGGTCGTGGCCGCGGGCCTTGCCTATAAGTCGCATTTGGCGGAAATGGCGGGAACACCCACGCCGCCACACCCCACGGCCTTCATGAAGAGTATCAATTCGATTATTGGAACCGGCGCGGCGATACCTGTTCCCCCGCATGCCGCGGAGCATATCGACTACGAAGGCGAGCTGGCTGTCGTGTTTGGCCGCGAATGCCACTGTGTCGAGGCCGGCGAAGCGCTGGACTACGTCGCGGGCTATACCGTGGCCAACGATGTGTCTGCGCGCGATTGGGTAACGGATGTGTGGCGGGCCGAGGGTTCGTGGGAGGCACGGCTTACCTGGGAAGTGAATATCATGGGCAAGCAGTTTCCAGGCTTCACGCCGTTGGGCCCCGCCTTGCTGACCATTGACGAAGTGCCCGATGTCAAGGCGTTGCAGCTCACCACCCGCTTGAACGGCAAGGTCATGCAGTCGGCGCCGGTCAGCGACCTGATCTTCAGCATTCCCGAGACCATTGCCTATTTTTCGAAATGGTATGTGTTCAGGCCTGGCGATGTCTTGCTGACAGGAACGCCGGCAGGGGTCGGCGTGGGCCACAAGCCGCCTGTCTTCATGAAGGATGGCGACGTGATCGAGGTGGACGTCGCCGGAATCGGCGCCTTGCGTAATGTGATCGGGACGCCGCAATAATGATCGGGACACTGCAATAAAAATTGGGGCTCCCGTTACGCGTATAGACCGAGGCGGCGGTCTGTGCCCGTACTTTTTTTCCGTGGCAGGAAATTGCGCCCCTTGGCGCGTAGCCCAGCTTAATGCTGGGCTTTTTTTGATGAGTTGATCGCGCGATTGTACGTACATTCCACATGGATAATTGCGTGAACTACGACTGTTGATTCGACGGAAGGTTCTTTAGAGTAAGTATTCTAATTCTTACTTATGAGTCGCGCCGATGACCAAGTCCACGTCCGATTACGACAGTCCCTGGAAGGAAGCGTTGGATGTTTACTTTCAGGATTTTCTACGCCTTGTGGATCCTTGGGTTCATGCGCAGATTGACTGGACGCATGTGCCCGTTTTTCTGGATAAGGAGCTGCAGGCGCTTGCGTGGCGTGGGCAGCGTGGTCGGCTATATGCTGATAAGTTGGTGCAAGTGGTGGGCAAGCATCAGCAGCCCTTATGTATTCTGGTTCACGTGGAAGTGCAGGGCGGGCGGATGACCCCGCTGCGGCAAGCGGCGTTTGGCCGGCGCATACTCCGCTACGCTTGGCGTATCGAGGAACGTTACTTTCGTGGGGCAGCAAGAACTCGTTACCTTGGTGGTGCTGCGGATACCCACCCTAGTGGAGCTGCAGTAGGTTCGAGCGGCGTGCCAAAGCCCGAAGATTTGATCAGTCTGGGGGTGTTGACGGACAGTGCGGGAGGTGACACGCATCTGACATATTCCTGGGGAAGGCCCCAAGCTAATAGTGGGTGGTTTCGCTTTCGTGTCGTACACTTAGCTGCATGGCTGGAACGCGGCGAGGAACTTGAGCGCGAAGCGAAAGTGAACCCTTTTGCAGTGGTGATCATGGCGCAGTTGCAGGCGCAGGCCACCCGCAAACAGAGCCAACAACGGCTGGCGTCAAAAACGCATATCGTAGGACTGCTTCACCACTATGGATACAGCAAGCGCGATATTGTGCAGCTATTTCGGATTATTGATTGGATGATGGCGTTGCCGGTCGAGCTTGAGCCGGCCTTTGCCCAAGCCATGATCGCAATGGAACAGGAGAACAAAATGGCATTTGTCACCAGCATCGAGCGCATGGCTGCGCAGCGCGGAAGAACGGAGGGCCAGGCGGCTTTATTGCAAAGCCAGTTGCTTCGTAAGTTCGGCCCTTTGCCGGACGCCGTGCGGCAACGTGTTCAAACAGCTACTCCCGCCCAATTGGAAGCTTGGTCGTTGAATATCCTTGATGCACAGGCTTTGGAAGAAGTGTTTGCTAGTTAGGGTAATGATTAGGGGTCGCCAGATTGCTGGAGCAGGTTGGAGATCTTGTCGACAGCGTGCTGCAAAGGATCCACGAACGATGTTATAGCTTTTGCCGGTTCGATCGCGGGAGCTAGGAAGATAATATTTAAGCTCCCTATGACGCGGTACTTATCGAAGATAGGCATTGCAATGGCGCCTACCTTCTTTTCTTCTTCCCATTCGCTGAAATTAGTGCTGTAGCCATTGGAGCGAACGGTACGCAGCATGGTAGCCACAAAAACAGGATCGTTTGCAAGATGAGCTTCCTGACCGTCGGCATTCTGGGCGGAATGCAGGATCCGCGCCTGCTCTTGGGAATCACTAAAGGCAAAATAAGAACGGCCCGCAGACGTTGCGAGAAAAGGAATGCGCATAGCCGTTTTCCCTCTATGGAACGAGAGGGGGCTGAATCGATGATTGGATTCGCAGATCCTCA
This sequence comes from Pusillimonas sp., assembly GCA_044464765.1. GTDB lineage: Bacteria > Pseudomonadota > Gammaproteobacteria > Burkholderiales > Burkholderiaceae_B > JBIQKZ01. Next base: position 132,830 of record JBIQKZ010000004.1, on the reverse strand, counting down.
TTGCATCGCCGTCGGGGACACATAAGCAGGACGGCCATACGACCTTCTGCATCAACTCTCCCATGATCGGCATTGCTAGGCTTGAAAGGGGGTCGCGGGCGGTGAAGCCCTCACTGAGCTGGCGCACTTTACGCGTCAGGCGAAAACTGTCATCAGAGTTGCTGCGTACTATATAGCCGTCTTCAATCAGGGTTTCAAGCAGCCGCCGAACTGTAGTGCGGTGCAAGCCGGTCAGTTTGCTTAATTCGCCGCTAGTCGCATAGTCGCGGGCCGAGGTATTCAGTGCTTCCAGCACCGCCAAGCCCCGAGCCAGACCACGTACTGATTTGTACTTTCTTGACTCCATCCGCGTTGGGCTCCCTGTTCTGCCACATCCACGGGCACTAGGTGCACATTAGTGAAATTTTTTTGAGATAGTGAAAACCGCTTCATAAGATGAGGTGTACAAGCATCTGTATTGAATGCAGCCATATCTGAAAAAAATTATAGCCTAGCGCTGGCCTGCTTATCACCCGGCAGGCAGGCCGACGCTCTTGGCTTGATAGATTAGGAATCGCTGGGTGGGGGGGTCGAAGGGGGAACGTTATGAGTTACCTGAAGAATGCGTGGTACGTTGCAGCGTGGTCGGACGAAGTGCTGCAAGATCAGTTGCTGGATCGGACCATCCTGGGGGAGTCTGTATTGTTGTACAGAAAGGAGGATGGCGTTGCCGTAGCGCTCTCCAATCGCTGTCCTCATCGCTTTGTTGCCTTAAGCATGGGCAAGCGCCACGGCGATGTTGTCGAGTGTCTGTACCACGGCTTGCGCTTCGATGCCTCCGGCGCATGTGTATTGAGCCCCAACAGCGGCACCATACCCAAGGCTGCCCGATTGAAGAAATACCCACTGGTGGAGCGTGACACCATTTTATGGATCTGGATGGGTGAACCAGATATGGCTGATGCGTCGGCCATACCCTGTTTTGATTACATGCTTGATAGTAACTACGCAACCGTCCATGGCTACATACACAATAAGTCGAACTATATGCTGGTGATCGACAATATTCTCGATCTTACGCACACCAATTATTTGCATGCGGATACGTTGGGTTCCGAGGCGCTGGCCAGGGCAAGAACGGAAATCGTGGAGCAAGAAGAGTATGTCGACGTGCTGCGGTGGATGCCGAATGATTATCAGGCGCCGCTAAGCGCCGCCTCCAGGGGATTCACTGGGAAGTTGGCCGACAGTTGGATTGATACGCGCTGGTATCCGGCATCCAACTTGGAACTCGTCATGGGAATGGTGGAGCCGGGAGGCCCGCGTTCTGCAGGGAAGGTGGCACGCAGCCTGCACTTGATCACTCCTGAAACCATGACGACCAATCACTATTTCTGGAGTAGCGCCAGAAGTTATCGAGTGGATGACGAGAACCTGACCGAACAGATAGGGCGCGGATTTGCCCACGCATTCACCACCGAGGACAAGCCAGTGCTGGAATCTCAACAAGAGATGATGCAAGGAGCTGACTTTTGGGAATTGAGGCCGGTATTGCTGGCGGGCGATGCCGCTGCGGTACGCGTGCGGCGCAAGTTGGAACAGCTTGTGCAGAATGAACACGCATTTATGGGAGACGGGAAATGAGTTTAGTGCTGTACCACTTCAACAACTCGGTATGTTCGGAGAAAATCCGCTTGGTGCTTAATGAGAAAGGAATCCATAATTGGGTCAGCAAAGAGGTTGACCTGTTTAAAAGTGAGCAATTCGACCCTGCCTATCTAAAGCTTAATCCGAAGGCCGTGGTGCCTACGTTGGTTGACGATGGGGCCGTGCTCGTGGAATCCACGCTCATCGCGGAATATGTCGACGACAAGTACCCCGAGCCGGCCTTGAAACCCGGGTCGGCCTTTGAGCGCGCCCAAATGCGACTGTATTCCAAGGCATGCGACGAGGGCTTGCATCAGGGCGTGGCCGTACTTAGCTATTCGGCGATGTTCATGGACAGGCTGCGTAAGTTGTCTTCTGAAGAGTTTGATGCGCACTTGGCCAGAATCGTGGATCTTGAGCGTCGAGATAGACAGACAGCAGTACGCGAGCATGGCGTCGATGCGCCCCATGTTTATCGCGGGACGGTTGCGTTCGAGAAGGTGTTTCAAAAGCTTGAAAAGGTGTTGTCGGACGGGCGGGAGTGGTTGTTCGGCAGTCAATTCACGTTGGCCGAAATTAACTTGGTTCCCTATTTCGCCCGCCTTGAATACCTGAACTTACTTGACGTATGGACAGCGGATAGTCCGGCGGTAGTCAGCTGGATTAAGCGCATCCAGGCGCGGCCTTCTTATAAAGCTGAAGTGATTGATTGGATTAGGGACGAGGAGTGGGCCGAGATGCATAACGCGGGCACTCGTATCAAGCCAAAGATCTCGCAGTTCCGTAGCCATTTTCTGAAGAACGATTTCGCGGCATATTTATGAGTATGACGGACTTCAGAGACTTTATAACCATCAGAAGACTGGAGGAAAAAATGAAGAGTCTCAAAGCTGCAGTTACGTTGGTCGCGCTTTTCCCGGCAATAGCGTTGGCTGAAATTGTCGTGGGCGTTACATTGAGTACGACAGGTCCGGCGGCCTCGTTGGGCGTACCCGAGCGAAACGCCATCAGTTTGCTTGGGCCTACGTTGGGCGGTGAGCCCGTACGATATGTCGTGCTGGACGATGCCTCGGATCCAACCAGCGCGGCAAAAAACACGCAGCGGCTAATTACCGAAGACAAAGCCGATGTGATCATTGGGTCTACTACCTTCCCTGGTGCTCGCGCGGTTGCCGGCGTAGCGTCGCAGTATAAGGTTCCACAGCTTGCCTTGGCGCCGGACTTGCCGCCCGCTGAACAGAACCCATGGTCTTTCTCTGTACCACAAACGGCAGCAACTGTAACTGCCGCAGTCGTGGATCACATGAAACAAGCGGGGATAAAAACCATTGGCTACATAGGGTTTGCTGACTCCTTGGGTGAGAGCTTCTACAATGCCTTGGTTCCGTTGGCTAAGGCCGCCGATATCGAGATTGTCGCGACAGAACGCTATGCCCGGGGCGATCGTTCGGTTCTGGCCCAGGTCACCAAATTGATGGCGGCAAAACCGGACGCGGTATTCGTAGGCGCTTCGGGCACACCTGCCGCATTGCCGCAATTGAGCATGGCGGAGCGAAATTATTCCATACCCGTCTATACCACCACTGGGGCGGTTGGGGTCGATTTCCTTCGGGTCGGCGGACAGGTCGTGGAAGGTACGATCGCCCCGACGGGGCTCATATCCGTTGCCGAACAGCTACCTGAGACCAATCCTTCGAAAGAGGTTGGCCTAGCGTTTATAAAAAACTATGAGGAGAAGTTTGGCAAAGGTTCGCGCAGCCCGTTCGCAGGTTATGCATACGACGCGTATCTGCTGTTGGATGAGGCAGTGCCGAAAGCCTTGAAGGCAGGAAAGCCCGGCCCGGCTGAATTTCGCAGCGCACTACGAGACGCTTTGGAACAAACCCCAGAAATCGTTGGTACGCACGGCATATATAGTTATAGCCCTACTGAGCACAACAGCGTGGATCCGCGTTCTCGAGCGTTGGTGCAGGTTCAAAATGGTGAGTGGAAGATACTGCAATAGTCAGTATTCCTAATCTTGCTCTTGATCCAAGAGAGCCGAGATGGTTGTGACGGCGGTTCTGAGCGGATCGAGAAAGGTGCGGGTGGCACGCTCGGGGCTGAGCGCATGCGTAAGAAAAATGATCGTGAGACTGCCTAGGGCGCGTTCTCGACGAAAAATCGGCATGGCTACAGCCCCTACTTTCTTTTCTGCCTCCCATTCACTGAAGTTCGTAGCGTAGCCACGAGTTAGTACTGTACGCACTAGGTTCTCGATGAAGATCGGATCGCTGGCGAGCTGGGCTTGCGAACTGTTGCTCCGTCGCAAGATATCCAAAATCTGGTCTTGTTCTCCCTTATCGCAGAACGAGAAATAGGCCCTCCCAGCGGCGGATGATAGATAAGGAATCCGCATCTGCGTCGTTTCGCGATGGAACGACAGGGGGCTGAAACGGTGAGTGGATTCGCAAATATGCATGGCGTCGATGTCGGGCAAACATAGCGACGACGGCCAGACGACCTGCTGCATGAGCGCCCCCATGATGGGCATCGCAATGCTTGAAAGGCGGTCGTAGTTGGTGAAGCCATCGCTAAGTTGCCGGACCCTGCGCGTTAGCTGAAAGCTATCGTCGGTAGCATTATGCGTTACGTAACCTTCTTCGCACAGCGTCTTTAATAGCCGGCGTGCCGTTGTTCTGTGCAAGCCGGTCAGCCTTCCAAGATCGGCACTGCTGGCCTGGCCTTGGAATGAAAGGTTCAGGGTAGCCAAAATGGATAGGCCTCGGCTAAGACTTTGCACCGCTTTATATCTGGCGTTTCTGTTAGGTGGCGGCATGTTTGACAGCTTGGCTTTAACAGGAAAGAAGAGTGCTTCAGAGTGGTCGACCGGCACTGCATGGCTGGGCCTCTTTTGCCACAGGTTATAGTATTTCCACAAAAAATACCCCTAAAACCCAACATTCCAGGAGACTTTGTGAATCAGCCGCTACCGCCTACTTTGCCTTCCACTGCCATGCGCCGCGATATTCGGCATTTGGGTAAAACGCTGGGTGAAGTCATTCGGGAATGCGACGGGCAGGCGGTGTACGACGTGATCGAGGCGCTGCGCCGGGCGGCGGTCGCTTTTCGGCGCGAAGGCAGCCTGCACGATAGCCAGGTCATGGAAGAGCGCATTACCCATTTAAGTGGCGAGCAGGCCAGTTCGGTGGCTCGCGCCTTTGGGTATTTCCTGCTGCTGTCCAATATTGCCGAGGATCGTGATCAGAATCGGCGTCAGCGCCGCCACGAGCTGGATGGGGGCGAATGGATGCGTGGCAGCATCGAGCATGCCTTGCAGATGCTGCAAGGCAAAGGCCTGGACAATGATGATGTGCTGAAGCACTTGCGCCAGGCCTGCATTGTTCCGGTGCTGACGGCCCACCCGACCGAGGTGCAGCGCAAAAGCACACTGGACTTGCAGCGCGCCATAGCGGCGCAGCTTGCCGCCATGGACGAGACGCTTACGCCGTCAGAGCGCCAATATGCCCAGGGGCGGCTGACCGGGTTGGTGGCCACGTTATGGCAAACCCGCATGCTGCGCTGGCAGAAGCTGACGGTATTCGACGAGATCGACAATGCGCTTTCGTATTACACCAGTACTTTTTTAACGGCCTTGCCGCGCTTGTACCAGAGCCTGTCCGGTCGATTGTTTCCTCGGGTGGAATCCATTGTCGATGCGCCGGCGCGGGCGCTTCCACCGTTCTTGCAAATGGGCAGCTGGATTGGCGGGGATCGCGATGGCAATCCCAATGTCGATGCCGCCACCATGGAACAGGCTTTGATTCGTCAGGCGACGGTGGTGTTGCGCCATTATCTGACCGAGGTGCATGCCTTGGGTGCGGAACTTTCCGTGTCGAGTTCCCTGAATCACGCCAGCGATGAATTGCTGGCCATTGCCGCCGTCAGCGAAGACGCATCGATTCATCGCGACGATGAACCCTACCGCCGTGCTTTGATCCACGTGTATGCCCGGTTGGCGGCCACGTCGGTGGCGCTGACGGGCAAGCAGCTTGCCGCGCGGCCCACGTATGCCGCCGCGCCTTACGAGCGCGCCGACGACTTCCTGCGCGATCTGGAAATCGCCGAAGCTTCGCTGGCCGCCAACAAGGGTGGTGCGATTGCAGGCTTGCGACTGGCCGGTTTGATCCAGGCGGTGGGGATCTTCGGCTTTCATCTGGCAACCCTGGATTTGCGGCAAAGTTCCGACGTGCACGAGCGGGTGATTGCCGAATTGCTCCACGCCGCGAATGTGCAGGTCGATGGCCAACGGGTAGACTACCAGGCCCTGTCCGAGATAGACCGCGTTGCCTTGCTGCGCGACGAGCTGCGCCAGGTGCGCCCCTTGGTGTCGCCTTGGGTAAGGTATTCGCCCGAGACGGAAAAGGAATTGGCCATTTGGCGCATGGCGGCTGCGTGCCGTGCCAAGTTCGGCCGGGCGGCGGTGCGCCAGGCGATTATTTCGCACACGGAAACGCTCAGCGATTTGCTGGAGTTGGTGGTCTTGCAACAGGAAACCGGCCTGATCCAACCGAGCCTGGCGCAGGGCGCCCCCGCCGGTGGCGACGGCCTGATGGTCGTACCCCTGTTCGAAACCATTCCCGACCTGGAAAGTGCGCCGCAAATCATGAGCGAGTGGCTGGACTTGCCGGAAATCCGTGAGCGCGTAGCGCATGCGCAGGACGGTATTCAAGAAGTGATGCTGGGCTATTCGGACAGCAACAAGGACGGCGGCTACCTGACGTCGAACTGGTCGCTGTATTGTGCCGAACGCCAGCTGGTGCAGGTGTTCAGCGAGCGCGGCGTCAGGCTGCGCCTGTTCCACGGCCGGGGTGGGTCGGTGGCGCGCGGCGGTGGTTCCAGTTTTGAAGCTATTATTGCGCAGCCCCCGGGCACGGTGAACGGGCAGATTCGCCTGACCGAGCAGGGCGAGGTGATCCAAGGCAAGTACAAGGATGCCGAGGTGGGCCGCTGGCACCTGGAAAATATTGTTGCGGCCACGCTGGAAGCCAGTGTGGTGTCGGGCGACACGCAGGCCCAGGCCGAAGACGAGAACATGGCCCGCTTTGGCGCGGCGCTGGATTACATGTCGGGCGTTGCCCAACAGGCCTATCGGGATCTGGTGTATGGCACGCCCGGCTTTAGCGCCTATTTCTTTGCCTCTACGCCTATTCTGGAAATTGCGGGGCTGAACATTGGTTCGCGCCCGGCCGCTCGCAAATCCGACCAGACGATTGAAAGCTTGCGGGCTATTCCCTGGGGGTTTTCGTGGGCGCAGTGCCGCGCCATGCTGACCGGCTGGTATGGCATGGGCACGGCGATGCGGATGTATGTAGAGAACGGCGTGGGCAATGCTTCGGCTTCAGGCGGTGAGCCGCAAAGTGCGTCGGCGCGGCTGGACGTCTTGCGGGAAATGGCCGTGATCTGGCCGTTCTTCAGAACGCTGTTGTCGAATATGGAGCAGGTGCTGGCAAAAACCGACCTTGGGATCGCCAGGAAGTACGCCGAGCTGGTGCCCGATGCGCAATTGCGCGACACGGTATTCGGCCGTATTCAGACCGAATTTACTTTAACCTGCGACATGTTCAGGCAAGTGGTCCAGCACGATTTATTGGAACGCGACGAGGTGCTGCACGATGCATTAAGCGAACGCTTTGCCTACATCGATCCCTTGAACCATCTGCAAGTTGAACTGCTGCGCCGGCATCGCCAGGCCGACGCGCCGGCCTCCGACGATGGCGCGGAAAGCGGGATACAGCGCGCGATCCACATGACGATTAACGGGATTGCCGCTGGGCTGCGCAACTCTGGTTAAGGGATAACCCGCTGTCAGATCTGACAGTTCCTAATTGGGTAGGACTCCCCATAATGCGTACATCTACTCTATGACGCATATGTCCTACAAGGGGAATACGGATGGTTATTCGATTGTCGTTGTCTTGGGTTGTGGCAGGTGTTGTGTTGGTAGCAAAGTGGGGGCGTGGATTACCGCGCCGAACAGCTGCGGTGTTTTTTGCCGTGGCGTTACAAGCGATTGGTTTGGGTTTTTTCGGGGCAGCGTTCGCTGCCCCGTTTGTTTTTATGGGCGATGTGCTGTCGATTGAACAGGCGCTGGATTCGCAAGACGATTACCGTATCGGCGAGCGGGCGCTGATCGACGTGGCGCCCGGCGTTATGGCGCGTTTCGGGGGTGTTTTCAGCAATATGCCGGGTTCGCCGAATGGTCTGGTCAAGTTGGGTGGCGGGCTGTTGCAACTGTCGGGCGCCAATACCTACCGAGGCGGTACCCTGTTGCTTCAGGGTGGGCTCGAAGTCGCCGGTCCGGCGGCGCTGGGCCGATCCACCCTGTACGCGAATCGCGGCACCGTGCTGCGCTATGGCGTCGGCCTGGCGATAGAGAACCACCTGCAAATCAACGCGATGGAGCTGGCCGATGTCCTGATGCCAGGCACGTACGGATCGGTGGAGCCCGACCCGGCGTATCGCGACGTGCTGCAATGGATAGTCGATGACGGCAAGGCCCGGCAACTGGGGTCGTTGTCGGGAACCACCGGTTTTGTGAAGTGGGGGGCGGGCATGCTGGCCATCGATGGCGATGCCGTAGCCTACCGGGGCAATGTGACGGTGGCTGAAGGCGTATTGGCCGTCAACGATTTCCTGGGCGGCGCAGTGCGTGTGGATCAGGGCGCCCGACTGCAAGGCGTGGGTACGGTGGCCTCGGCCCATATTGGCTCGGGCGGCACCTTGGCGCCGGGCAATGGCACTGGAACTACTCAACTTACGGTTAATAACGATGTGGTGTTCGAGCCGGGCAGTCGTTTTCAGGTGGGGGCCTTGCCATCGGGCGAAGCGGATCGGCTGGTGGTTAATGGCAAGGCGCTGCTTGATGGCGATGTGGTGGCCCTGGCCGGCGCGGGAGACTGGCGCTCGTCTACCGACTACACGATTTTGCAGGCTGCGGGCGGCTTGGATGGCAGCCGCTTTTCAGGGGTGGAAACCAATCTGGCGTTCTTGACGCCGCACTTGGTGTACGACGGCGGCTCGGTACGGCTACGCTTGGTGCGCAACGACACGCCGCTGGACGATGTGGCGCAAACCCCCGGCGAAAAAGAGGTGGCCGATGCCATTGATGACAGGGACGCTGGCCCCAGCGACGCTGTGGGCAAGCCGCCCGTCGATCCCGTGCTGGAGCCGGCTTATGAAGACGGTGCGGATACCCCGCCTGGATCGGTGTCGACCGGCTTGGAAGAGCACATCGTTGCTATGGATCGCGATGCCGCGCGACAGGCGTTGCGTCAACTGGGAAGCGGCTGGCATATATCGACTCTGACCGGCTTGATGGATGACAGCCGCCTGGTGCGGGAAGCCGTGCTGGATCATGCGTCGTCCACGCAGGGCGCCTGGGGGCGGGCGTATTATTCCGCGCGGCATCGGGGGCAACACGATAGTGCGGCGGCCGACCGCCGTACGGTAAGCGGTTTTGTCACCGGCGGTTCGAGACGCGTGGGCGAGGGCTGGGCAGCGGGCGTCTTCTTTGGCGCCCAGCAAAGCCGCTTGCGTAGTGATGACGCATGGCAAGGCTGGAACCGTGCGCGTGCCGACGGCTTGCATCTTGGGTTGACCATAACGCGCCAGACCCCTCGGTGGCAGTTGGCAATCGGCGCGGGCCACGCATGGCATCGTGTTGACGGCCATCGCCAGATTACTGCGGGGCGGTTGCGCGACGCCCTGCGTGGCGACTATTCGGCCGCCACGACCCAGGTGTTTGGCGAGGCGGCGTGGAACGCGGCGCATGCAGTTTTAAGCCCTTTTGCCCGCCTGGCCTGGGTGAAGGGACGTGCCGGCGCTTTTACCGAGCGGGGTGGCCCGGCTGCGCTAGCCGTGGCTGCCGCACGTCAAGAGGCCGTCATTTCCACCCTTGGCGTGCGTGCATCGCATGAGCTTTCGCCGGCTTCCGGCGCCTATCAGTTAGCGGTGGCTGCACGGATCGCCTGGAACCACGTGGCGGGCAGCACGCGCGTTTTCAGCCGACAGCGCTTTGCGGGCAACCCAGGGGGCCGCGAATTCAGCGCACAGGGCCAGGGCCTGGCCCGCCAGGCGTGGTCGCTTGATTTGGCCGCGACGATGGCCATTGGCCGCCGGGCCGAGCTTGGTATGGGCTATTTGGGCAACTTGGGGCGCGGGTTAAGGGATCACGGCGCCACGTTGCAGCTTCGCTGGGTGCTGTAGAGGCTTATGCCATAATGCAAGCCGGAGATGAAAGATAACCTGGCAGGCGCCTGCGCCCCGGATGGCTCGTCGTTGTTGTCGCGGCGGCGAGCCCGCGTGGGCCCTGCTGCAATTATGGAGCAAGCAATGAAGTTGCCACTTAGTGTAGCCGTCTGGAATTACGATCGAACCCAGGCGTTGCTGGATGGTCGGGTCACGATTGAAGGGTGTGACGCCAATCTGTTTTCGCTGCCGGTGGAAGAAACCTTCTTCCGCGCCTTGCGCTCGGCGGAATTCGATGTGGCCGAGCTGTCCATGAGCAGCTACACCTTGCTTCGTTCGCGTGGCCAGTCTCCCTATATCGCCATTCCTGTGTTCCTGTCGCGCAGTTTTCGGCATTCGGCTATTTATGTCCGCGCCGACAGCGGCATCGAAAAGCCGCAGGACCTGATCGGCAAGGCGGTGGGGCTGCCCGAATACCAGTTGACCGCGCCGGTATGGGTGCGCGGCATGCTTGAAGACGAGTACGGCGTGAAGCCTTCGGACCTTACGTGGCGCACGGGCGGTGTCGAGCAACCCGGCCGTCACGAGAAAGTGCCGCTGAAAGTGGGGGGCGGGGTCGAGATCCAGCCGATACCGGTTGAAGAAACATTGAACGACTGGCTGCTGCAGGGCAAGATCGACGCCTTGGTGGCGCCCCGTGCGCCCAGCAGCTATACGGGCCAGAACGGCGCCGTTCGCCGCTTATTTTCCGATTTCCGATCGGTGGAAAAGGCCTATTTTCAGAAAACAGGCGTGTTTCCCATCATGCACGTGGTCGGCATCCGCAAGGAACTGGCCGAGGCCAATCCTTGGCTGCCTGCCAGTGTGCTGAAGGCTTTTGTGCAGGCCAAGGACATCGCGGTGCGCGAATTCGCCGAAGTGGCTGCGCTGAAGCTGACCCTGCCCTGGATCGCCGCCGAGTACGAAGAGACCGTGGCGCTGATGGGCGACGATTTCTGGTCCTATGGGGTGGATGGCAACGAGAAAACCCTGGAAACCTTCTTGCGCTATCACCGCGATCAAGGGCTTAGCGACGGCAGCGTTACCCTGCAGAACATGTTCGCGCCTTCGGCGACCGAGCAGTTCAAGATCTAGTTGGCTTTCGCCTTGGGCGGCCGGCTTTGCATGGCGGCCTGCTCCAGCCGCCGGCCGATGCGTTCGGCTAGCAGCTTGCCGGCCTGTTCCAGCGGGATTGCCACCCCGCACGAGGCCAGGTCAACGGTTTGAAGCCCTTCGTAGCCGCACGGGTTGATCCCCTGGAAAGGCGTCAGGTCCATCGCCACATTCAACGCAATGCCATGGTAGGCGCAGCCATGGCGCACTTTAATGCCCAGTGCGGCAATCTTGGCCGGATTGGTCCCGGTCGGCGCCCCGGGCACCGGCACATAGACGCCCGGGGCACCGGGTTTACGGTCGGCGCCGGCAAGGCCCAGCTCGCCCAGTAGATCGATGACCACGTCTTCCAGCAAGGTGACGTACTCGCGCACATACAACCCGACCCGCCGCAGGTCGACTAGGCAATAAGCAATGACTTGTCCGGGGCCATGGTAGGTAACCTGCCCGCCACGATCGCTGTTGACCACCGGGATGGCGCCGCTGTTCAGGATATGCTCCGGTTTGCCCGCCTGGCCCAGGGTGTACACCGGTTCGTGCTCGACCAGCCAGATTTCGTCGGGCGTGTCGGGTGTGCGCTGCTCGGTAAATTCTTGCATGGCCTGCCATATCGGCAGATAAGGCGCAGGCCGGGCCTGCCATTGGGTGTTGATCATTACAGAACGATGGAGACCATCGGGTGGGCGTGCAGCGCGCGATACAGGGCGTCCAGCTGCTCGCGCGAGGTGGCCGTAACGGTGAAGGTCAGGCCAAGGTAATTGCCATTGGTGCTGGGCCGCATTTCAACCGTGGCGGCGTCGAAGCCCGGATCGAATTGCAGAACGACGTCGGTAAGCGTTTGGGCGAAATCGGGATGGTTCTTGCCCATGACCTTGATCGGAAACTGGCTGGGGTATTCGATCAGGGATTCTTCGGGCGGAATGTCGGGGGGCAGGTCAGCCATGCAAGGCCTCCAGGATGTCGTCGTAGGCGGCCCGCAGTCGGGCATAGACCGGCCCCGGCGTGCCGGCGCCCACGGGTTGGCCGTTGAATTGCACGATGGGCAGGATTTCCTTGGTGGCCGACGACATCATGATTTCGTCGCACTGGTCGACCTCGTGCCGTGCGATGCGGCGCGATTCGAAAGGAATACCCGCGTTATGCGCCAATTCTTCCAGGAAGCGGTACCGTATGCCTTCCAGGATCAGGTTGTCCAGGGGCGGCGCCAGCAGTGTTCCGTTCTTGGCGATCCAGATATTGCACGATGCGCCTTCCGTCAGGTAACCATCGCGAAACTGCAGGACTTCATCGACGCCTGCGTCGACAGCCTGCTGTTTTGCCAGCACGTTGCCCAGCAGCGAAACCGATTTGATCTCGCAGCGCATCCAGCGCACATCGGGCACGGCAATGGCGCTAAGGCCTTGCTCGCGCTGTTCCGGCCCAGGGCGGGAAAAGGGCGAAACCATGCAAAAGATGGTGGGCGTGACGGTGGCGGGGAACGCGTGGTCGCGCTTGGCCGCGCCACGTGTCACCTGGATGTAGACCATGGTGTATTCGTGTGGGGACCGCTTGATCATGTCGGCCACCAGGCCTTCCCATTGGGGGCGCGTCCAGCCGGTGTCCAGGCCAATGGCGGCCAGGCTGCGTTCCAGGCGCGCAAGATGCGCCTCCATGCGAAACGCCTTGCCCTTGTACACCGGAACCACGTCGTAGATGCCGTCGCCGAAGATAAAGCCGCGGTCCAGCACAGACACTTTGGCATCACCCAGGCGGATGAGGTCGCCGTTCAGGTAGACGATGCTGTCGTTATCGACATTGGGAATCATTGCTGCGCCTACTTTACTGAAGCAAGAGTTTGACTTTGTCGATCATGCGGGCGATGAAGCTGGCTTGGGACACGTCGTTCAAAATGATCAGGGGTTCGCGCTGCAACTCTTTGCCGTCTAGCGTAAGGGTTAGCGTGCCTACTTGTGTGCCTTTGGTCAGCGGCGCGACCAGCGGCTGGGTATATTGGGCGACGGGTTTGAGCTCGGCCGCCTTGCCGCGTGGAACGGTCACCCACAGCGGCGCGGGCTGCCCCAGGTCGACGGTTTGGGCCGTGCCTTCCCAGACCCGGGCCTGGACGGCGGGTTTGGCTTCGTCGTACAGCTTGATGGTGTCGAAGTTCTGGAAGCTCCAGTTCAGCAGTTTAAGGCTGCTTTCAGCGCGGGCGCTGTCGCTGGCCGCACCTACCAATACCGATACCACACGGCGTCCGTCGCGCAGCGCGGTGGTGACCAGGCAGTAGCCCGCCGACGAGGTATGGCCCGTTTTCAGGCCGTCGACCGTGGGGTCGGACCACAGCAGGCGGTTGCGGTTGAGCTGCTTGATCTTGTTGTAGGTATATTCTTTCTGGCTGTAGTAGTGCAGGAATTCAGGGAAGTCTTGGACCAGTCGCATGGCCAGGATGCCCAGGTCTTGCACCGTCGTCATGTGGTCGGGGTGGGGCAGGCCCGATGAATTGGTGAAATGGGTGTTGGTCAGGCCCATTTTGTCGGCTTCCTGGTTCATCATGGCGACGAACGCCGATTCGCTGCCGGCCACGCCTTCGGCCAGCGCCACGGTGGCGTCGTTGCCCGATTGGATGATGACGCCTTTAAGAAGGTCGTCTACCGACACCTGGCTGTTCACTTCGACGAACATGCGCGAACCTTCGGTTTTCCAGGCCTTTTCGGAAATAGTGATGGTTTGATCCAGGGACAGGCGGTTGTTCTTGATGGCCTGGAACACGATGTAGGCCGCCATGATCTTGGTCAACGAGGCGGGTTCCACCGGGTCGGTGATGTTCTGGCCGGCAATGACCTGGCCGCTGTTCACGTCCAGGGTCAACCATGCTTTGGCCGACAGCGAAGGAATGGGGATGGTCGATAACTGGCCTACTGTTTCCACCATGCCGGTCTGGCCGGGTTCCGTCGAGGTGACGCTGGTTACTGACCCCTGGCTTGATTCGACTGCTGTTTGCGCCTTGAGCAGCGCTGGTGTGGAAGCCAGCGCCAGGCTAAGCAGCACGTAAGCGGTTTTCAGGGAAAAGTTTGAAGCAGTAGGGCGTGTGGACATGGGTAGGAGGATCACCAGTTGGTTTGAGCGTAGGGAATGTTCAACATTATAGGGAGTGCGCTTGCGGGGTTGAAGCGCAAACGCCTGGATCTGCGTGTGCAATCCATAAGGATTAGTAGCCAAGCCTAAGGAAAAGTTTCTCGTAGCCGTTGTTCGACCAAAGTACGCAGGGCAATTAATTGGCCATGGAAGAAGTGCGAGGCGCCCGGGATGACGGTAACCGGCAGATCGTGGCTGCGCGCAAAGCCCATGGCGTCGGCCAGGGGAACGACCTCGTCGGCTTCGCCGTGGATCAGCAAGGCGTTGTCGGGCAGAGCGATGTCGCGAAAAGTGAAGCGCTGGGCGGCCGTGCCTACCAGGATCAGGGCGCTGGGCCCCGGCGCGGTCTGCAACTGGGCTGCCACGGCGGTGCCGAAGGAAAACCCCGCCAGTATCCAGGGAAGCTGCGCGACCTTTGGATACTTCCGGCTGAATTGCTCAATAAGGGCAGTCATGTCGGCGGTTTCACCCACCGCGTTGTCGAATTCGCCTTGCGACGCGCCCACCCCGCGAAAATTGGGGCGGATGGCAAGAAGGCCGTGCTGCACACAGGCGCGCGAAATGGTGGTGACGACTTTGTTGTCGCGTGCGCCGCCATGCAGGGGGTGGGGGTGCAGCACCAGTGCCCAGCCAATGGGTTCGTGCTCGGGCCAGTCCAGCGCGCAATCGATCACGCCTGCCGCGCCTTCGAACTGCATTTGTTTAGGTGTGTCCATGGTCAGTTTGAAAGAAGTCAGTGGTGGATGGCATCCGCCAATTGTAGACCTTCATTACAATGTTCCGTGTTGCCGAGGAATAGTATGGCGCGATATCGCGAGGCGATGTCGCTGCGGCCTGCGCCACCCGGTCTTCCCGATGTTTGATCCTGGAACTATCTGATGCTTGAACGACTGTGTTGTACGCTGCCTGAGCCCGCTCAAATGGCGCAGGCGTTAAGCAGCGCCTTGCCGGGGTTTCGCCGTGTCGAGTGGGTGGAACGCACGGGCTCGACCAATGCAGACCTGCTGGCCATGGCCCGGGATGCCGGCTCGACCCGATTGGCTCGGCCTTGGCTATTGGGCGCCCATTTGCAGGATAGCGGTCGAGGGCGGGCCGGACGCACGTGGCAGAACCGGGCGGGGGCCAACCTGATGTTTTCCTGCGCCTTCGATGTGTTCCTGCCGCCCGCCCAGTTGCCTGCCTTGTCGCTGCTGGCCGGGGTTGCCGTGTGCAGGGCCCTGCGTAGCTTGATGACGCCGGACGGTGCAGAGCACTTGCGTATGAAGTGGCCAAACGATATTCAGTGGAAGTGGGCCAAGCTGGCCGGCATCCTGGTCGAAGTGACGCGGGCCGGTACGACGCGGATGGCGGCCGATCATTATGTGGCGATTATTGGCATTGGCGTGAACCTGGATGATGCCCGCGCCCTGAGCCAGTCGTTGAACCGGCAAGTGGCCGATTGGTCGGAAGTGGCGGCGACCGACGCCGGGGCGGCACAGGCCTCGGCGGCGGACATGGTGGCGGCCATCGCCACCGCCTGGTACGACATTCTGGGTCAGGCGGTGCGCCATGGCCTGGATGACCTGCCACAAGCCTATGCCGACATCGACGCCTTGGCCGGTCAGCATATCAATGTGCTGCACGAGGGCCGGATCGTGCAGGCGGGGGTGGCGAGGGGCATTAATTCAATGGGTCAACTGCTTGTGCATACGCCGGATGGCCCGGTACCAGTATCCGTGGGGGAAGTCTCTGTGCGCCCTCTGGTCTTGTCCTGATCCAGGGGCGTTTCATGTTTTTACTGATCGATGCCGGCAACACGCGAATCAAGCTGGGCTGGGTTCGCCCCGAGACGGGCGAGCGCGAAGCTGCTCCTGTTGCGCTTGCATTGGATGACGGCAAGGGCCTGGCCGAGTTCCTGGGCCGCCTGCCGGCGAAGCCGTCGAAGGTGTTGGGAGTGAACGTGGCGGGCGAGCGTGTCGTGCAGGCGCTTACTCAGGCGCTGGACAGCGTGTTTGGGACGGTAGGCACGGTTCAGTGGCTGGCCAGCACCGAGCAGGCCCTGGGTGTGCACAATGCGTATCGCCCGGTCGGCCAGTTGGGAACAGATCGCTGGATGGCCATGGTGGGCCTGGCCCACCGGGAGCGCCTGGCCGGGGCCGCGTTGGCGGGTAATCGTGGTTGTGCGGTGCTGGCGACCTTCGGTACGGCCACCACCGTCGATACCTTGCGGCAAGAATCCGAGGGGCCAAGGGCGACATTCACCTTCCTGGGGGGCTTGATCTTCCCGGGGCCCGAACTGATGCGGGTGTCATTGGCCCAGGGCACCGCCAATTTGCCGCAAGCCCAGGGAGAAGCGGCGTTGTATCCCACGCATACGCATCAGGCTATCGTTACCGGCATTGCAGCGGCGCAGGCGGGCGCTGTCATGCGCCAGTGGCAGGCGGGCCTGGATACCGATCGCCGACCGCCGACCTTGTATGTGGGGGGGGGCGGATGGCCGGCCGTGAAGGATGAACTGGAGCGGCTGTATGCGGCCACGCGGCAACATATGGGGTTGGAGCCCGCGCCGGTGCATTGGCTGGCCGCCCCTGTGCTGGACGGCCTGGCCTGCTTTGCCCGCCCGCTTCTTTTATAATCTTCGCCATGCGTTTTATTTTCGTCCTGTTCGCCTTGCTCAATGTCGGCCTGTTTGCTTATGGCCAGGGTTATTTTGGGCCCACGCCCGCCGAACGGGGTCGCAGCGTTCTATTGCCTCCGCCGTTGCAGGCGGACGCCATCGTGCTCGAAGAACCACTGCCTTCTTAGTCTTAGGAATCTTGATGAAGCCAATCCGTAAAGCTGTATTTCCAGTTGCCGGGATGGGAACACGTTTTCTTCCCGCCACGAAGGCGATGCCCAAGGAGATGCTGCCCATTGTCGACAAACCGCTGATCCAGTATGCGGTGGAAGAGGCCATCGCGGCCGGCATTACGGATCTGATTTTCGTGACGGGGCGCAACAAACGCGCCATTGAGGATCATTTCGATAGCGCGCCCGAACTGGAGGCCGATCTGGAGGCCAAAGGCAAGCTTCAGCTTCTGGAGAAAGTGCGCAATGTGATTCCGTCGTACGTGAATTGCATTTACACACGGCAGCCTGCTCCGCTGGGTCTGGGGCATGCGGTGCTGTGCGCGGCGCCCATCGTGGGCAATGAGCCGTTTGTCGTCGTGCTGGCCGACGACTTGATCGATGCGGATCAGTCCGTTACGGGCCAATTGGTCGAAGCCGCCCACCAGCACAATGGCAGCGTGCTGGGTATTAATAATGTGGATCGCAGCCAGACGGACAAATACGGGGTAATTTCGGGGCCGCGTATCAACGGCAACACCAGCCAGGTCACCGGCATTGTCGAAAAACCCGCGCCTGCCGATGCGCCCAGCACGCTGGCCGTGGTCGGCCGC
The DNA here is from genome assembly GCA_044464765.1 of Pusillimonas sp. Lineage (GTDB taxonomy): Bacteria > Pseudomonadota > Gammaproteobacteria > Burkholderiales > Burkholderiaceae_B > JBIQKZ01. Next base: position 115,290 of record JBIQKZ010000004.1, on the reverse strand, counting down.
TATGTGCTTGAGCCCGAGATTTTCGAGCACTTGCGCCGGACCCAGGCTGGGGTGGGCGGCGAAATCCAGTTAACCGATGGCATTGCCAGCTTGTTGAAAGCGCGCAAGGTGTATGGCTTCGAATATGAAGGCGTGCGCTACGACTGCGGCAGCAAGGCGGGGTTTTTTCAGGCAACCCTCGAGCTGGGCCGGAAATATCATCAGCTTTAAGGTGCCGGCGGTGCGGGGCTTAAGCGGTGCCTAGGTCCGGTGTTCGCCGAGCGTGCCGGCTTTCAGGTCGTTTAATCCCGCCACAACCCGCGCCACGGCGCCGGTGTGTTTCTTGACCCAGTGTTCCCCGGCTTCGCCCATTTGCCGCAACTGTTGGGGGTCTTGCAGTAGCTGCAGGGCCATTTGGATGGCGGCTTCGGGGTTGGCCGCCCGCAGAGCGGCCCCTTCGTGAATCGCGTCGGCGACCGCCTGCTCGAAGTTGCGGGTATGGGGGCCAACCAATACCGGGGTGCCAATGGCGCAGGCTTCGATCAGATTTTGCCCGCCCAGTGGCGCGAAGCTGCCGGCCACGATGGCGATCTGGCTGGCGGCGTAATAGCGGGACATTTCGCCCAGGCTGTCGCCCAGCAGCACGGCAATGCCGCTGCAGGCCTTAAGGGCCGAGGCCGCCGTGTAGCTGGTGCCCCGCAACTCCGAGCGGCGCATAAATGGCAGTTGGGCCTTGGTGAGCAGGGCGGCTGCCTCGTCGAAGCGTTGTGGGTGGCGTGGAATCAGACAGAAAAGAACCTCGCCCATCAGTTCACTGCCTTGTGCGTGGGCACGCTTCAGTTGCTGTTGGATGGCGTGAATGAAAAGCTCGTCTTCACCCTCGCGTGTACTGGCGATGGTGATGATTTTTCGGGACAGCGTGGCGGCAAATTCCTTGCCGCGCGCCACTTCGTCCATGGGTATGGAAACGTCAAACTTGAAGTTGCCCGAGACCCGCACGGCGATGGCGCCCGCTTGTTCCAGTCGCTGGGCATCGTTCAGGGTTTGGGCATACACCGCTTCCAGGCTTTCGTAGGCCTGGCGCATGACGCGCCCGGCGCGTAGGGATTGCGCCAGCGCATTGTCGGAAAATCGTGCGCTGGCCAACATCATGGGCGTGCCTTTTTTATGAGCGGCAGCGATGATATTGGGCCAGACTTCGCGTTCGATCAGAATGCCCGCAAGCGGCCGATAATGGGTCAGAAATCGCGTGACGCTGAAGGGAAAATCGTAAGGCAGCCATTCTTGCAGCATCCGGCCGCGCGCGATGGCTTCACCGAACTGGCGGGCGGCTTCGGCGCGCCCGGTGGCGGTCATGTGGGTAAGCAAGACGGAATCGCCTTGGTCGAGCAGCGCCTGCACCAGAGGTTGGGCGGCCCGGGTTTCGCCGAGGCTGACGGCATGCACCCACACGGGCCGGCGCAAGGGCGCGGCGGTTCGATAATGGCCAAAGCGCGGCCCCGAGAGCACACCCCAGCGACCACCCGCCCGGCGCGCACGCAACCCCATCCAGATGAGTAGGACGGGAGATAACAAGGTGATGCTTACGGTATATAGAAAACGGTTCAACTAGCCGACCTGTCGGTTAAAACGGAAAGCGTTGGGCTATTCTAAACGTAATTGCGCCCAACAGGCCCTAAGCGATGCTTAGGTTGCGCCTACAGGTTGGGCCTGGGAATAGCTAAGCGCCTGATCAACCGCGCTTAACACGGTTTGCGCCGACGGGGCATTGCCGCGTTCGCCAAGGCTGGCGGTATAGGCTGGGCCTTGTAAAGGGGTGCGCACAGGGGTAGAGGCTTTATAGATGCCGATGGTTGGGCGGCCCAGGCCGGCGCAAAGGTGGGTAAGGCCGCTGTCCAGGCCCACCATGATGCGGGCGCGGGCCAGCACGTGCGCGATGTCCGTCAGGTTCATGCGGGGCAGGACCTGTGCTTGCGGGATGCCGTCGATCAACTGCCGCGCCCGTTCGGTTTCGGCCGGGTTGCCGGCCAGAAGCTTGAGCGCCAGGCCTTTTTCGCGCAAGCGCTCAAACACCGCATGCCAGTCTTGTGCGGGCCAAAGCTTGTCGTCGCGGCTGGCCGAGGGCATGATGACGGCGTACGGTTCGATGGGTTGGTCGTGGGTAATGGCATCCAGGCCAAAGTTAGGTTCGCCCGAATAGGTATAGCCAAATGTTGCGGCGGCCAGCTCGCGCTGGCGGATAACCGCCGGCTGCCAGAACTTCACGGTGTGCTTCACATCGTAGAACAGCGAGGCCAGGGGTTCGCGCGCCGATTTGCGGTCCAGGCCGTGGCGAACACCATGGGTCTGGCGCACAATCCAGACCGACTTCATAAGTGCCTGCATGTCCAGCACGATGTCGTAGCGGCGCCCGCGCAGTTCTTGCCGTAAGGCAGCCCGTTCGGCCCGGCTTTGCCGCGACCACCAGTTTTTGCGCCAGCGCCGATGGGCCACAGGAATGACTTCGTTGATCGCCGGGTGCCACAAGGGGATTTCGGCGAAATTTTCCTCGACCACCCAGTCGATTTGCGCGCCGGGCACATGGGCGGCGATGTCGGAAATTGCCGGAAGCATGTGAACCAGGTCGCCCAGGGAAGACGTGCGAACGATCAGGATTTTCTGTGTCATCGACGGATTATAGATAATTATGCTGTCAGCGACGCTGATCAGGTGGACGGCTGGCCGGCCGTCAGGCTGCCCAGCACGCGGCTGGATTCCAGGCTCTGCAAGGCGGCGGTGAAGGCGCGGTCGAACTCGATGTCGCGGGGCAGCGTGTGGCCGAAGACTTTATCGATGGGCAGGACGGCATCGACCAGGTCGTGAGCGCTGGCGGATCGGCCGCCAGCCTGATCGATGGCGGCTCTTAGAGTGTCGGCCAGCGGATCGCTGATGTCGATGGCTTCGCCCCTTTCGTTCCGGCCGGTAAGGCAGCGCAGCCAGGCGGCAAGCACCAGCGCGTGGCGTTCGATGGGCAGGCCGCGCGCCAGACGCAGGCGGCACGGCTCGAGAATGGCGGCGGGCAGTGCCTGCGACCCGTCCATGCCCAGTTGACTGGTTGTCAGGCCCAGCGCCGGATTGGCCAGGCGTTGCAGTATGTCGTGCTTATAGCGGCGCGCATCGACGCCCGTATGTTTGTCCAGCGTGGCGATGGCGTCGTCCATCAGTGCGTCGGCAAAGGCCGACAGCTCTGGCGTCTGCAGGGCTGCGGCGGCGGTCTTGAACCCCGCCTGCAAACCAAGATAGGCCAAAGCCAGATAGGTGGCGTCCAGCAGGCGGTCGCGCGCCTGTTCGTACGGTGCGACGTGTGCGCTGAAAACGGCGCCGGCCTCGTCCCAGCGCGGTCGGTCGGCGCTGAACCAGTCCTGGATGATCCACTGCGAATAGGGTTCGGTAATGATGGGCGAGGCGTCGTACAGGCCCAGCATGGCGTCGATCGGGGGCGGCCCACCGGGAGGCCGGGTGGGCGCGATACGGTCGACCAGCGTGCAGGGGCAGGCGTACTGATCCAGGAAGTACTGCAGCAGATCCGGGTCTTGAAGGTCGTCTTGTACGTGCTGGATATAGTGTTCGAGCACGCTTTGCAGAACCTTGCCGTTGGCTGGGATGTGATCGCAGCTTAATAAGGTGAAGGGTTTGAGCTTGTGAAGCTTGCGCTGGTAGATGGCCCAGGCCAGAAGACCGATGGTCGAGCGGGCGTTCTGGGGCGAGTTGATGTCAAGCTGCACATCGGGATGCGCCAGGTTAAGGGCGTTTTGTTCGGCGTTGTAGCAATAGCCTTTTTCGGTGATGGTAAGAGAAACAATGGCTGTTTGCGGCGCCGAGAGCAGGGCCAGTACTTGGGCGCGCGCATCGGCCAGGCAAAGAACCTGGTTCAGGCTGCCCACGACACGCAGCCCGGTGGTTTCGTTATCGGTGGTGGCCAGGGTGTACAGGCCGTCTTGGGGTTGCAGCGCCCTGACGATGGCCGCATTGCGCAGGCTGACGGCGGCGATGCCCCATTGCGCATCGCCAAGGTTCATCAGGGTGTCGGTGTACGCCGCCTGGTGGCTGCGATGAAACGAGCCGGCGCCCAGATGCACGATGCGCGTGGGTACCGCGCTGCGGTCGTAGCCTGGCCCTGGTATATGGCTGGGTAGCTTGTGCAGCGTCGCGTTGGAAAGCTGTTCCATGGCCCGTCGTCCTCTTTCCCGTTCGTGTGGTGCCCCGTGCCGGATGATCACGGTTGAATGGGTAACCGTGCATAGCTACGCAATCCAACTATTATGGGTCCAGGGTCGGAGTCTGGCAAATCGCGTTAAAATGGGGTTTATACCTATTTGACCACCGCCCAACGCACTGGTCTTGCGTGACGAAAAATGCAGGAACTTGTATGACTACTCCCACCAATCGGCCCACGGTTCGCGAAGCGACGCCTGCCGCCGCTGTGTACGATCCCACCAAGAAGCAAAAGGCCGAAGAGAAAACGTCTCGTATCCCCATCAAGGTCGTGCCGGCGGAGCGTTTAAAAAAGCCTGAATGGATTCGCGTTAAAGCCGCCACACCGGGTTCGCGCTTCTACGACATCAAGCGAATCTTGCGGGAACATAATCTGTACACCGTCTGCGAAGAGGCATCGTGTCCGAATATCGGCGAATGCTTTGGCAAGGGCACCGCCACCTTCATGATCATGGGCGACAAGTGCACGCGTCGTTGCCCCTTCTGTGACGTGGGCCATGGCCGCCCCGATCCCCTGGATGTCGACGAGCCCATGAACCTGGCGCGCACCATTGCCGCGCTGAAATTGTCGTATGTGGTGATCACCTCGGTCGATCGCGACGACTTGCGCGACGGCGGGGCGGGCCATTTTGTCGAATGCATCCAGAAGGTGCGTGAATTATCGCCTTCTACGCGCATCGAGGTTCTGGTGCCTGATTTCCGTGGCCGCCTCGACCGGGCGCTGGGCATTTTGAATGCCGGGCCCCCCGATGTCATGAACCACAATCTGGAAACCGTGCCTCGTTTGTACAAGCAGGCGCGCCCCGGTTCCGACTACAACCATTCATTGAAGCTGTTGTCTGAATTCAAGGTGCTGCATCCCAACGTTCCCACCAAGTCGGGCCTGATGCTTGGGCTGGGCGAAACCGACGAGGAAATCCTGGACGTGATGCGCGACCTGCGTGCGCATAATGTGGACATGCTGACCATCGGCCAATATTTGCAGCCTTCCGAGCACCATTTGCCGGTTCTGCGCTATGTGCACCCCGACACCTTCAAGATGTTCGAAGAGGCCGCGTACGACATGGGCTTTACCCATGCGGCGGTCGGCGCCATGGTGCGGTCTTCCTATCATGCCGACGAACAGGCGCATGCCGCAGGTGTGCAAACCGTATAGTCTTTTGTGTTGAAGTATCTTGCGCGGGCGCCATGAGGGCGCCCGTTGTCGTATGGTCGGCGTGCTGGAAGGTTTCTGCTTCACGTGGCAGGTTGCCGAAGCGCTTCCTGCGCGCCCGACCGAATGGAATTACTTTTTAATTTCCGTCACGATGTATTTGTTGCCTTCACGCCTGGCGGTGAAGGTGATCTTGTCGCCCGGCGCGATGTTTGTAAGCAGTTCTGAGTCGGCGTGATAGACCAGCGCCATGGCCGGCAGCTGCAGTTCGGGAATCGCGCCATGCTTGATGGTGATCTTGCCCGCAGCCGCGTCGACCCGCCGAACCTCGCCCGAGGCCTGGGCTTCCTGGGCGATGGCGGCGGTGGAATAAGCGGTGGTAATGGCCAAGCCGGCGGCCAACGCCCACTGCATCTTGGAATGCGACAACGCCATGCATGGTGCTCCTGTGTATTGATGCTTCCATAATAAGGCGTGGCCGGGCCGGACACAAGTTGGGCTGTCATGGTGTCAGGCGTAGACCCTTGTTTCTTCTTTTATTCAGTTGCCGGGCAAACGGCTGGCGCCGAACCAGGTGTTGGATTGGATGGCTTGATCCAATGTCTGCACGAGAAACCGGCGTCCCTCACGGACTGCGCTTGAGTGTGAGCGGGCGTCGTTTTCCAGCAGGGCCCAATCCAGATGCATCGCGCGCAAAGGCGCCCAGCTCATGCCGAGGTTTTGGCCCCGATGGTGCAAGGCGCAGGCGGGCACGACAGTAAGTCCGGCTCCGCGTGCCGCAAGCTCCAGGCAGAGCGGCAGGGTGTCGCTTTCGACGGCCAACCGAAACTGAAGCTTCTTATCGGCAAGCGCGTTTTCCACTTGTTTGCTAAGCACATTGGGGCGGCCAGGCAATATCAGTTTCTTTGCGTGTAAAAAACTCACCGATACCGGCTTCCCCGGATGCAGGCCGCAGTTCGCGTCACCGACGACGACAAGCGGCTCACGCGCCAGCGGCGTTTGCGTGTAGCCGCCACCCGGCATTTTGCCTAAAGGGGCAATGCACAGATCCAGCAGACCCGATAGCAGGTGTTCGCGCAGTGTGTGGCTGACACCTTCGTAAATACGCAAGGCGACCTCGGGGCTTTCATCGAGCAGAGTGGCGGCGTAGTCGGCCGTGAACACACCATGCCACGAGGAGGGAATGCCGATCGACAATTGACCTGCTGCACGCTGGCCGACCTGTTCCTTGATGATGGCGAACTGGCGCAGCAAGGGTCGGGCACGATCAGCCAGAAGCTTACCGGCCTCGGTCAGGCGCACGCCGCCTTGGGACCGGGTGAACAACTGAGTATTGATGTCGTGTTCCAGCAGCGCGATATGCCGCGATAGAGCCGGTTGGGACATGTGCAGGTCGGCCGCGGCCTTGTTAATGCTGCCCAGTTCGGAAACGCGCAGAAAGCATTCAAGGAGTCGTGAGTCCATAGGGATCGGGCCGTGCGGCGTTATCCAATTAATGGTTGACAATTATAGATGAATAGCATTATGAAAATAGCCATATCTACCTCACAATGCAAAGAAATGGAATCCAATCATTACCTTACGGAGCACGGCTTGAAAATCCGAATCATTGGTGGTGGCCCGGCGGGCTTGTTCTATGCCTATCTAATGAAACGCGACGATGCGTCGCATGATGTCCGCGTGTACGAGCGTGATCCCGAAGACGCAACGTATGGCTGGGGCGTGGTGTTCTCGGACGTGGCCTTGGCTTTTGTCAAGGACATCGCACCGGAGCTGTACGATTCGATGACCCGGAATCAGGAAGTATTCGACGAAATGGCGGTGGTGCACCAGAACCACCGTGTGCCCCTGGCGCACAATACCTTCCATCGCATGAGCCGTATTGATTTGCTGAAAGCCTTGCATGCGCATTGTCGTTCGGTGGGTGTCGACATTTTGTTCGAGCAGCGCATGGATGACGTCGACAGCCTGGGCGAGGCGGATCTGATTGTGGCTGCGGACGGCGCCAATAGCGCGATCCGTACCCGGTATGCAGAGCACTTCGGGCCCGAGCTGGACGAGCGGCCCAATTTGCTGGCTTGGTATGGCACGACGCGGCTATTCGATGCCTTGTCGCTGATCTTCCGCCAGAATGAAGATGGCCTGATCATTGCTCATACATACCGCTACAGTCCCGAGCTAAGCACGTTTCTGGTGGAGTGCGATCCGGCGACTTTCACGCGCGCGGGCCTGGGCACGATGACGGAAGACGAAAGCCTGGCTTATTGCGAGAAGGTGTTCGAGGCGGATCTTCAAGGCCACACGTTGCTGTCCAACAGTTCACGCTGGTTTCGCTACACCATCGTCAAGAACAAAAATTGGCATTACCGGAACATTGTGTTGTTGGGAGACGCCCTGCGTACCGGCCACCCGTCGGTGGGGTCGGGCACCCGCATGGCCATGCAGGACTCAATTGCCTTGTTCCAGGCCTGCAAAGAGCACGCGGGCGACGTGCCGGCTATTTTTCAAGACTTCGTTGAACGTCGCAAGCCTGGGGCCGATGCGTTGCAGCAGGCGGCGATCAAGAGCACAGAATGGTATGAAGACCTTGGGCCCAAGCTGGGGCTTGACCCTGTGTCTTTTGCCTACGATTATCTAACGCGCAGCGGGCGGGTCAGCCACGACGACGTGCGCAGGCGCGATCCGCAATTGGCGGCACAGTATGAAGCCTTGCACGGACGGCCGTCATGACCGCGGGCCAGAGCCTTAACCAGCGTGCGCGCCAGAACGAAAATGCGGCCGCAGGTTCGGCCGCAAATTCGGTGTCCAGCGAGATGGTGGTTTATCCAGACCCGGCCAGCGTCCAGACGGTCGCTGTGATCGGCACGGGTTCGGTGGGAGCCAGTTGGGCCGCATTGTTCCTGGCGCATGGCCTGACGGTGGTGGCTTATGATCCCGCGCCGGGAGCGCGTGAAAACGCTGAGCGGTTTATTGTCGATGCTTGGCCCGCTTTGGTGGCGTTGGGGCAGGCGACCCAGGGGAAGCCTGCCATTGACAGGTTGAGCTTTGTCGATACCGCTAGCCAGGCGGCCGCCTTGGCCGATGTCGTCCAGGAAAATATTCCCGAAAAGCCCGAGTTGAAAGCACGGATGCTGGCCGAGCTGGACGCCGCCGCATCGCCCGAAAAAATAATACTTTCCAGTACCGGCGGGATTCCGCCTTCGAACATGCAGCAGGCCTGCGTTCACCCCGAGCGCCTGGTGGTGCTGCATCCTTTCAACCCCACGCATTTGATCCCCCTGGTCGAAGTGATTGGCGGCAAGCTCACGGCGCCGTCGGTGATTGACTGGGCCATGGCGTTTGCCCGGCGCATGGGCAAGCAGCCCATACGGCTTCACGTCGAGGCCAGCGGCCACATGACGAATCGGCTGCAATTTGCCTTGGTGCGTGAAGCGGTGGCCTGCCTGACCGAAGGCATTGCCAGCGCCCAGGACATCGATGCCGCCGTGCGTTATGGTCTGGGGCCGCGCTGGACACTGATGGGCAGCTTGCTGACCTTGCATCTGGCCGGCGGCTCCGGCGGCATGCAGGGCATTCTGGCGCACGCCGGCGATGCCATGCAAGAATGGTGGACGCCAAAGGCTCAGCCCACGCTGGATGCCGACGTTACGGCGCAATTGATTGCGGCGGCGGCACAGGTGTCTCGAGAGCAGCCGGTGGAGCAGTGGGTTCACTGGCGTGATGAGGCACTGGTGGCCTTGTTGGCATTACAGCGGGAAATGGAGACGGCCGCGCCGGGGGCGGTTGGGACGCAATCGCCTGACAAGGGCCCCCAGCCCAGGAACGACATAAACCATGCGGAGACACGCGGTGACACAAACTAATACGATGGGCTGGCCTGTTCCCTTGCCGGCTTGCCTGACGGTGGCGATGGATGAAGACATTGCTGTTCTGACCATGAATCGCGCGGCCAAGCACAATGCGCTGAATGATGAACTGGTGATGGGCATGCAAGCGTTCTTTGCCACGATTCCTTCTTACGTGAAGGGCGTTGTGATCCATGGTGCAGGCGAAAATTTTTGCGCTGGACTGGATTTGAACGAGCTTAAGGAAACCACCACTGCGGAAAGCTTTGAAACGTCGATGATTGGGCAGCGATTGAACGACACGGTGCAGTTCTGCAAGGTGCCGGTGATTGCCGTTTTGCATGGCGCGGTGATTGGCGGGGGGCTGGAGCTTGCGGCCTCGGCGCACATCCGCATTGCCGACAAAACCGCGTACTACGCCTTGCCGGAAGGCACGCGCGGGATTTTCCTGGGGTCGGGCGGGTCGGTTCGCTTGCCCCGGCTGATTGGCGCCGCAACGGTTATAGACATGATGTTGTCGGGCCGGGTCTACGAGGCAGAAGAGGCACATACCTTGTTGCGCCTTACGCAGTATCTGGTTGAGTCCGGTCAGGGTCTTGAAAAAGGCGTGGCCTTGGCCAAGAAAATCGCCCGCAACGCGCCTCTGGCGAACTTTGCGATCATCCAGTCGATTCCCCGAATTGTCGAGCAGGATCCACAGGCTGGGCTATTTACCGAAATGCTGATGGTGGGTGTGGCTCAGGGGGACGAAGACGCCAAAGCGCGTTTGCGTAATTTTCTGGAACGCAAGGCCGACAAGGTGAAGCGGTCGTGAACACGTTGGATAGCCAGACGCTGGGCGACGTGTTGCGTTTTCACGCAGCGCATCGGCCGGATAAGCCGGCGTTCGAAACGCCCGATGGCGGTTCGGTTTCTTTTGGTGAATTCAACCGCCGGGTGAACCGCTTGTGCGCTGCCTTAAGCGGATGGGGCGTGCGCAAAGGCGACAGGGTGGCGATCTTGTCGCGCAATCGGCCCGAGTACGTGGAGACGTTTGGCGCGTCCAAGATGGGGTTTGTCGTTGTCCCGCTGAATTGGCGGCTGGTGGCGGCCGAGCTGGAAGCCTTGCTGGTGCACAGCGCGCCCACCGTGTTGATTGTGGACGAGCATTACCTGCCTTTGATCCAGACGCTGCATGGCCGCTTGCCCAGCGTGCGGCATCTGGTGTGCTTCGGGCCTGCGCCCGACGGCTGGACGAATTATGAAGCACTGCTTGGCGGCGGGGCAGACACCGAGCCTCAGGATCTTGCCGGGCCGGAGGAAGCACTATGCATTGTCTATACCAGTGGCACCACGGGCGCGCCCAAGGGTGTTACCTTGACGCATGGCGCACTGATGGACAACTGCCGCACGAGCGCTCGCCAGGCCATGGTCCTGACCGAGAACGATTACTCGTTGGCTGTACTGCCTTTGTTCCACGTGGGCGGCATGTGGTATCACCTTTTCCCCAGCTTTGCGTCGGGCTGCACCACGTTGATGATGCCGGAATTCGAGCCGGGGGCGCTGCTGGGCGAAATGGAAGCCAAGCGCGTCAGCAATGTGCATGTGGTGCCGACGATGATCAATGCCATGCTGAATCATCCATTGGCCAAGTCGGTCGATCTAAGCCGTTTGAGGATGATCTTTTATGCGGCCTCGTCGATCCCTGCAGAGTTGCTGCGTCAGGCCATGCTCTGTTTCGGGCAGAGCGGCTTTATGCAAAGCTATGGATCAACCGAGGCGGGCATGGTGACCTTGCTGTCCACGAGCGACCATCTGCGCGCCAGCCGGCCTGGCAGGGAACAACTGCTGTTGTCGTGCGGCAAAGCCATGCCCGGACGGCAGTTGCGGATCGTCGATGACGGCGTGGTCGTGGCCGATGGCGGGATAGGGGAAATCGAGACGCGTAGTGCGGGAATGATGGCGGGTTACTGGCATGACCCGAATGCGACGGCCCGTGCGCTGGACACCGACGGTTGGCTCAAGACGGGGGACCTGGGATACCTGGATGGCGAAGGCTACCTGTATCTGGTGGATCGCAAGAACGACATGATTGTGACCGGCGGCGAGAATGTGTATCCCACCGAGGTGGAAGCGCAATTCTATGGCCATCCCGCCGTGCTGGAAGCTGCGGTGTTTGGCGTGCCGGATCCGCAATGGGTCGAGAAGGTCGTGGCCGTCGTGGTGCCGCGCCCGGGCGTCGAGGTCGACGAGCAGGCGCTGCTGCGCTACATGCGGGAAAAGCTGGCATCGTACAAATGTCCCAAGTCGATTCTATTTCGTACCGAACTGCCCAAGAGCGGCGCGGGCAAAGTGTTGCGCAAGGTGCTGCGCAGGCAGTATGGGGTGGACGGTTAAGCCCGGAGCTATTGCACCCGGCCATTAAAAATGAACAGCATTTTGCGAGGCAAATCATGAGTGAATCAGGATCCGTGTCGTCATTCCGCACTGATGCCATGCGGGCCGAAGCCGAGGAGTTCCGGGGATATATTGCGCGTTGGGTTGACGAACGGCTGATACCACAGGCCGAGCTGCTGGACGAGGGGGGGCAGTTTCCGCACGATCTCTTCCGTGAGCTCGGAGAACTGGGTTATTACGGCGCCATGTATCCTGAAAGCGCGGGCGGCAGTGGTCTGCAGTACCCCTATACCTGCTTTACGGTGTTGTGCGAAGAACTGGCCCGGGGTTCCATGGGGTTCGCGGCAGGCGTGTGCATGCAAGGCTCGACGGCCACTCATACGATCTATCAGTGGGGCAATGCCGCGCTGCACGAAAAGTACCTGAAACCGGCGTTGCGGGGAGAGAAGATCGGCGCATTTGCCATTACCGAGCCTGGGGCCGGTTCCGATGCCGCCGCGCTGCGCACGCGCGCCGTCAAGGTAGATGGCGGCTATCGGCTTACAGGCACCAAGATTTTCACCACCAACGGAACCGTGGCCGACTTCATTACCGTGGTTGCCACGACTGACTCGTCCAAAGGGCTGAAAGGGCTGGAGTTGTTTCTGGTCGACACCAGCACGCCGGGATTTTCCGTGGGTCGCCGGCTGGACAAGTTCTGTGTACACAGCTCGGACACTGGAGAGCTGGTTTTCGAAGATGTCTTTGTTCCCGACGATCATTGCCTGAACGATGGCGCCGCCAGCGGTTTCCTGAACGCTTATAAATCGCTGACGGTTGACCGGATATTCACGGCGGCGCTGGCGCTGGGCGGCGGCCGGGCAGCCTACGATGCCGCGCTTAACTATGCCAAAGAGCGCGAGCAGTTCGGGCAGCCCATCGGCAAGTTCCAGGCGGTTCAGTTCAAGCTGGTCGACATGCTGCTGAAGCTGGAGCAGTCCAGGTTGTATACCTATCATGCCGCGGCGCTGGCTGATCAGAACGCCTCGATCACCACGGAAGCCGCCCTGGCCAAGATTGCCGCCGGCGAGAACTGCCATGAGGTCTGCCAAATGGCGATGTCCATCTTCGGTGGCTATGGATTGATGAATGAATTTCCCGTACAACGTTATTTAAGGGACTCTTACTTCCCCTTGGTGGGCGGAGGCACGAGCGACATCATGAGGATGCTGGTGGCGCGACAGTTGGGTTTGTAAACACACTATACGGGGGTGGGATGGGCGAACACAATGTGACGATTCTGGCGGGTATCGGCGTGCTGGGCATGGCATGCCAATGGGTGGCCTGGCGCTTGAAGCTGCCTGCCATTCTGTTCTTGTTGTTGTCAGGTCTGGTGGTTGGTCCAGTGCTGGGGTGGCTGGATCCGGATGCCGTGTTTGGCGAATTGTTGTTCCCCTTCATCTCTTTATCGGTGGCGATTATTCTGTTCGAAGGCAGCCTGACCCTCGAGTTCAAGCAAATACGTGGCCTGGAAAAGGTGGTGCGCCGCATGGTCAGCAGCGGAATGCTGATCACGTGGGGCATCACCACGGCGGCGTGCCATTGGATCATGGACTTCCCATGGGAGCTGGCCTTGTTGTTTGGCGCCATTACCGTGGTCACCGGCCCGACCGTTATTGCGCCTTTGCTGCGCACCGTCCGTCCCGTGGCGCCGGTCGCCCATACGCTGCGCTGGGAAGGCATCGTCATCGATCCGATTGGCGCTTTGCTGGCCGTGCTTTCCTACGAGTTCATTGTCTCGTTCAACACCAGCACAGGGTGGGGCCACGCGTGGTTGATATTTGGCCAGACCATATTGGTAGGCGTTTTTCTGGGCGTTGTGGCGGGGGTAGTGGTTAGTGAAGTGTTGCGGCGGGATTGGCTTGCCGACTATTTGGTGAATGTGTCAGTGCTTGCGGCCGTGTTTGGTGCATTTGCGGTTTCAAACGAGATCAAGCACGAGTCGGGCTTGTTGACGGTGACGGTGATGGGTATCTGGATGGCCAACCGCAAGGGTGTGCCGGTGAAGGAAATTCTGGAGTTCAAGGAAACGCTCAGCCTGATGCTGCTGTCCGTGCTGTTTATTCTCCTGGCGGCGCGTATGAATATCGAGAGCCTGATGGCGCTTGGCTGGAAAAGTTTCGCGGTGCTGGGGGTGATGCTGTTCGTGGCGCGTCCGCTCAAAGTGATGTTCTCCGCCTGGGGCTCGTCGCTTACCTGGCAAGAACGCGCGCTGCTGGCGTGGATGGCGCCGCGCGGCATTGTGGCGGCTGCAGTGTCGGCCTTGTTTGCCCTGCGGTTGGGCGACTCGGGTTTGGCGCATGTGGATCAACTATTGCCGCTGACGTTCCTGGTCATTATTGGCACCGTTGTTCTGCAAAGTGCGACGGCGCGGCCGATCGCCAGGTTGCTTGGCGTTGCCGAGCCCGAGCCCACGGGATTTCTGATTGTCGGCGCCAATCCACTGGCGCGGGCCGTGGGTTCCGCATTGCGCGATCTTGAGGTTCCGGTGCGCCTGAGCGATAGCGATTGGGACAGCATTGCCGCAGCCCGCATGGCAGGGCTGCCCACCTATTACGGGAGCCCGGTTTCCGAGCACGCCCGTGGCAACCTGGATTTGGCCGGATTGGGGCGGGTGCTGGCCCTGACCGCCGGCGACAATTACAACGAGCTTGTCACGTCCCGCTACCGTGATGAGTTGGGCAGGAGCAAGGTGTTTACCTTGCCCGATGCGCGTCGGGCCGACGCGTCTGAAAAACACCAGGTCAGTGCGGGATCGGACAAACGCAAGCTATTTGGGCCGGACGCCACATATTGGGAGTTGTCCGGTTTACTGTCAGCCGGAGGCGCGGTGCGCGGTACCGCGCTTAGCGATGCGTTCGACTTCGAATGCTATCGGCAAAGCAACCAAGAAAAAGCAATTCCATTGTTTGCGATTAATCCAGCCGGTTATGCGGAGCCCTTTACCGTGGAAGGCGGACCAGAGCCCAAAGCGGGCTGGACGATCCTGAGTCTTTTCTCGCCCGACGCCCAACAGGAAAAAGCGGCCAGTCGCGGTCGACAAGATGACGCTGATAATCGGCAAGATTCTGCATAAGTTGGGGTTTTCACTGGGAAAAACAGGCAAAAAAAGCACTATAAAGCAGGTTAACTATAGTAGTATTGTTCGGGTTGTATTAACTATATAAGATGTTCTTTGGGTTTGGCCAAGCGCTGGATTGCGTTCAGATCACAAGATTATTCTTAGAAACGGAGACTTTCATGAAAAAGCATTTAATTGTTCTGGCGTTGGCCGCAGCGCTTCCTTTTGGCGCAAATGCCGATATTAAAGTAGGTGTTATCACCGGCGCCACAGGCCCGGGTGCATCGCTTGGCATTCCTTACAAGAACACGTTTGATGTGCTGCCTGATACATTGGGTGGGGAAAAGGTGGAATACATTATTGTCGACGATGCCACCGATACGACAACGGCCGTGCGCAATGCACGCAAGCTGATCGACCAGGACAAGGTCGATCTGATCATCGGGTCCAGTAGCGTGCCCACCGCGATCTCGGTGGCCGGCATTGCCCAAGAACTGAAAACACCCCAGATTTCGCTGTCGCCTACGCCCATTAAGCCGGAACAGAATCCCTGGTCCTTTTCCGTGCCTCAGCCTATCAACATCATGATGGGCGCTGTGGTCGACAACATGAAGGAACATGGTGTCAAGACGGTTGGTTACTTGGGCTTTGCCGATGCATGGGGCGAGTTGGTGTTGGCCGGCCTGAAGCACAATATCGAGCGTGAAGGTATCAAACTGGTTGCCAACGAACGCTATGGCCGTCTGGACACCAGCGTATCGGGCCAGACATTGAAACTGATCGCGGCCAAGCCCGATGCCATCGTGCTTGGCGGTTCGGGTACGCCGGGCGCCTTGCCCCAGGTGACCTTGGTCGAGCGCGGTTATAAAGGCCCTATCTACCATAACCATGGCGTGATCAATAAAGACTTCTTGCGGGTTGGCGGGAAAAGTCTGGAAGGCGCGTATGCGCCAACCGGCCCGGTCATGGTGGCCGAGCAGTTGCCCGACAGCAACCCGATCAAGAAAGTCGCGCTTGAGTTCACCAAGGCTTATGAAGACAAGTATGGCGAAGGCAGCCGTAATGCGTTTGCCGCGTATTCATGGGACGCCTATCTGATCGCTGACCAGGCGGTGGCTGAAGCGGTCAAGCACGCCCAGCCGGGCACGCCGGAGTTCCGCGCCGCCTTACGCGATGCACTGGAAAACGTGAAGGAAGTGGTGGGCACGCATGGTGTTTACAACATGACGCCCACGGACCACACTGGCCTGGATCAACGCGCCAGCGTGCTGGTGCAAGTGGAAGATGGGCTGTGGAAAGTGGTGAAGTAAAGATAATTACAGCACATACCTCGCCAGATCCTCGCTGCCGGCGGCTTCTTCCAGCTTGCCGTTGACGTAGGCCGCGTCGATGGTGACGGTCTGGCCGCTGCTGGCGGTGGCGTCGAAGGACAGGTCTTCCAGCAACTTTTCCATGACAGTGTACAGCCGGCGCGCGCCGATGTTTTCGGTGCGCTCGTTGACCGAGAATGCCAATTCGGCCAGTCGGCGTATGCCTTCGTCGGTGAAGTCCAGGGTGACGTCTTCGGTGGCCATCAGCGCATGGTATTGCTTGGTCAGCGCGGCGTCGGTGTCGCAGAGTATGCGCACGAAGTCGTCGGCGCTTAGCGAGTCGAGCTCTACACGGATAGGAAAGCGCCCTTGCAGTTCCGGGATCAGGTCGGATGGCCGTGACAGATGGAATGCACCGGATGCGATAAACAAGATGTGGTCTGTTTTGACCACGCCGTATTTGGTGTTGACCGAGGTGCCTTCGACCAGCGGCAGCAAGTCGCGTTGCACGCCTTGACGGGAGACGTCGCCGCCGGAGTGTTCCTGGCGAGTGGCGATCTTGTCGATTTCGTCCAGAAAAACAATACCGTTTTGTTCCGCGTTGTTGATGGCGACTGTACGCAGGTCTTCTTCGTTGACGCGGCGCGAAGCTTCTTCTTCGGTCAATAGCTTGAAGGCTTCCTTGACCGTCATTTTGCGTGTCTTGGTCTTTTCACGGCCCAGACCGGCAAACATGCCTTTTAGCTGCTCGGTCATTTCTTCCATGCCCGGCGGGGCCATGATTTCCATTTGCGGCATCTGCTGGGCGACGTCGATTTCAATCATGGTGTCGTCCAGTTGCCCTTCACGCAGGCGTTTGCGGAAGGTTTGGCGTGCGGTGTTCTCGTCGCGCTCGGGTTCGCCGCGGGCGTTGCGCGACGGGGGGATCAGTACGTCGAGAATGCGATCTTCGGCGGCGTCTTGCGCTTGCGTGCGCACGCGGCGCATTTCTACTTCGCGTGTTTGCTTGATGGAAATTTCGATCAGATCGCGGATGATGGTATCGACGTCGCGGCCCACGTAGCCCACTTCGGTGAACTTGGTGGCTTCGATCTTGATGAAAGGGGCATTGGCCAGCTTGGCCAGGCGGCGGGCGATTTCAGTTTTCCCCACGCCGGTGGGCCCGATCATCAGGATGTTCTTGGGAACGATTTCATTGCGCAAGGAAGCGGGAACCTGCTGGCGTCGCCAGCGGTTGCGCAGGGCCACGGCAACAGAGCGCTTGGCGCGATTCTGACCGACAATGTTTTTGTCGAGTTCGGAGACGATCTCTCCCGGGGTCATGTTGGTAGCTGACATAGTGGGTGCTTATAAGGTTTCGACGACGTGGTTCTGGTTGGTGTAGATGCACAGATCCCCGGCGATTTCCAATGATTTCTTAACGATTTCGGCAGGCGGCAGATCGGTATGGTGCAGCAAGGCCAGGGCGGCCGACTGCGCGTAGGCGCCGCCGGACCCAATGGCGGCCAGGCCGTGTTCGGGCTCAAGGACGTCGCCGTTGCCGGTCAGGACCAGCGAATGTTCTTTGTCGGCCACAATAAGCATGGCTTCCAGGCGACGCAGAACGCGATCGGTGCGCCAGTCGCGCGTGAGCTCGACTGCGGCGCGCATTAGGTGGCCCTGGTGTTTTTCCAGCTTGGCTTCGAAGCGCTCTTGCAGAGTGAAGGCATCGGCCGTGGCGCCGGCAAAGCCGGCCAGTACCCTGTTGTTGTACAGTTTGCGGATTTTGCGGGCGGTGCCTTTAAAGACAATATTGCCCAGCGTGACTTGGCCGTCGCCGCCGATGGCGACCTGGTCGCCGCGACGTGCGCAAATAATGGTGGTAGCGTGAAATTGTTCCATGGATTCTTCCTTTGAAATCCTTACTTGGGGGCAAAACCCGGCGATTCAAGGGAAGATTATGGCACTGATGGCTGGCGCCGCTATGGACAAAAGAAAGGGCGTGCAAGAAGGCACGCCCTTAACATAAAGCCTAGGGGCAAGGAGGCCGGGCTGTCGCCGCCCGGCGGGGCGCGCGCTTAATCCCCGTACAGTTTTTGGCGCATTTCGCGGCGCTCTTGCGCCTCGAGCGACAGGGTGGCCGTTGGCCGCGCCAACAGGCGTTTCAGACCGATGGCTTCGCCGGTTTCTTCGCACCAGCCGTACTCGCCCGAGTCGATCAAGGTAATGGACTGCTGAACTTTTTTCAGGAGCTTGCGTTCCCGGTCGCGCGTGCGCAGTTCCAGGGCGTGTTCTTCCTCAATCGTGGCGCGATCGGCCGGATCTGGCACGAATTGGGTTTCGCGCAGGTTCTCGGTGGTGGTGTCGGCGTTGTTCAGGATTTCCTGTTCAAGCTGTTTGAGCCGGTCGCGAAAGAAGGCCAGTTGAGCCTCGTTCATGTAGTCGGACTCCGGCATTGCAAGGAGTTCCTCTTCGGTAAGAAGTTGGTTCCGGTCTTTTATGGCTGATGTTTTGGTGGCCATGGTATACCCCTTTTAATAATGTCGAATCGGCTTTCGGGCCGCGTTGCTTCAAATGGCTTTGGCAACGAGGCCGGTTGTCAGGCCAGGCATTGTTGGAGACCCTGAGTGAAAATTTCCTCGGGCAGTTTACGGCCGATGAACACCATTTTTGTACCCGGTTTTTCGTTGGCAAGCCATGGCTTACCGGGTTCGGCGCCCATCATCATGTGCACGCCTTGAAACAGCAGGCGGCGGTTGCTTCCTTTTACATACAAAATACCTTTGTAACGCAGCAGGTCGGGCCCGTAGACCTGAACTATGCCGCCAAGAAAGTCTTCCAGACGTTCCGGATCGAACGCCTTGTTGGAGCGGAATACAAATGCCCCGATTTCGTCGTCGTGGTGTGCGTGGTGATGATCATGATGGCCGCAGCCCGGGCTGCATTCGCCTTCGTGATCGTGGTCGTGGCTGTGATTGTGAGCGGCATCGGGGTGCTGCTCGGCCAGGAATTCGGGGTCGATATCCAGAATGGCGTTCAGGTTGAAGCCGCTGACGTCCAGCAGGGTGGCGATGTCGGTTTCGCCAAAATTGACGGGTGTAATCGGCGCGCGCGGGTTGATGTGCAGCAGGCGGGAGCGCAGGGCCTGGTAATCGGCTTCGTTGACCAGGTCTTTCTTGGAGACCAGGATGCGATCGGCAAAGCCGACCTGCTTCTGGGCTTCATCCTGCTTGTCCAGGGTTTCCATGCCATGTTTGGCATCGACCACCGTCAGTACGGAATCAAGCCGATAGTAGCCGGCGATGTCGTCGTCCATGAAAAAGGTTTGGCACACCGGGCCGGGGTTGGCCATACCGGTGGTTTCCAGGAAGATGCGGTCGAACGAGATGTCGCCGGAGTCGCGCTTGGCGCGCAGTTCGGCCAGGGCGCGTTGCAGGTCGCCGCGAATGGTGCAGCATACACAGCCGTTGCTTAGTTCGATGACTTGTTCGTCGCTGTCTTGGACGAGAAGCTCGTTGTCGATGCTTTCAGGCCCGAATTCGTTCTCGATGACGGCGATTTTTTGCCCGTGATTTTCGCTAAGGATGCGCTTGAGCAGTGTGGTTTTACCGGCGCCTAAAAAGCCGGTAAGCACTGTAACGGGAACCATTTGACTAAGTTTGGGTACGGCATTCATGGTGGACTCGCGATGCGGCACGAACGAGGCGGTGCTTGTAGCGCGATTCTTACGCGGTTTTTAAGCTGGGCGACTCCTGGTCTGGTACCGCTTGGAAAAACTTTAACGCCCGATTACAGCACAGGCGTTGCTTAAGAGCAAATTCTAATATTACCCCTTTAAGATCAATAGGTAATCTATATTCCCCTGGGAGCGATAAACAACCCGAACGATAAACAAGCCGCCGCTTGACGTGTTCATCGTGTCGTTAGTGAGCGTGGCCTTGGTGGGCTTCGCCGTGGCAACGGTTGCACAAGGCGCGCAATTCGGTCTCGTGGCCGGTCAGGACAAAGCCGGCCGCGGCGACTTTCTTGGCCAGGAGCCGGCTAAGCGAGGGGTCGCTCAGTTCGGCCACTGCGCCGCATTGGGTGCAGACCACCAGCAGGTCGTGGGGGTCGCCGGCGGCGTCAAAGCAGGCCGTCCAGGCGTTGACCGCGTCAAGGCGATGGATTAGGCCTTCTTCGATCAGGAAATCCAGCGCCCGATAAACGGTTGGAGGTGCCGCGCCCGGCTGTACGCTGCGAATATCTTCCAGCAATTCGTACGCCTTGACGCTACGTTGGCGCTGCAACAGAATTTCGAGCACTTTGCGGCGTATAGGGGTTAGCCGCTTGCCGCGTTGCCGACAAAGCGTTTCAGCGATATTCAATTGCTCGCTGACCCGGGATGGCGACGATGATTTGGTGTGGGGCATATGAATAACCTTATTCCTGGGGGCCTTCACACTATACGTGCAAGTGCGATCCCACCACGCAAAGGAGATAGGTATGTTATAACATAACGACCTTTCGTTTTCATTATGTCCTTTGCTTCTCATGGCCCGTTTCCTGGCATTTCGCAGAAGAACAAGCGCGTACCGTGGCACTGCCTTGCTGGCAGGCTGTGGCGCGCGCGCAGGTCGTGTGCTGGTCGCCATTGCGTTTATGTGGGCCCTGACCGGTTGGAGCATGGGATGGTGGTGACGTAATGACGGCCTCAGTCATCGAGCTGGATCAGGTGTCGCTGGGTTGGCGCGACCGCGTGGCGGTGCGAAATGTTTCCGGTGTGTTCACGCGGGGATCGCTAACGGCGATTGTCGGCCCCAATGGCGCGGGAAAGTCCACCTTGGTCAAGGGCATCATGGGGGTGCTTAGCCCGCTGCGCGGACAGATTCGTCTGGCGGGGGATGCCCGTCGCGATATGGCGTGTCTGCCCCAGGCAGGGGAATTGGACCGCAGCTTTCCCATCAGCACCTACGACTTGGTTGCGATGGGGGCGTGGCGCCGGGTGGGCGCCTGGGGGCGCTTCAGCGCCGAAGAGCACGACCGGGTCTTGCATGCGCTGCAGACGGTGGGGCTGGCTGATTTTGGCGCGCGCATCATTGGCACGTTGTCGGGCGGGCAGTTGCAGCGCGCGCTCTTTGCCCGTTTGCTGTTGCACGATGCACAGACATTGCTGCTGGACGAGCCGTTTGCGGCGGTGGATCGCGCCACGACAGACGACCTGATGGCCTTGCTACAAACCTGGCACGATGAGGGGCGTACGGTTATTGCGGTGCTGCACGATATGGAAATGGTGCGCGCCTGTTTCCCGCAATCGTTGCTGATGGCGGGCCAGGCGGTGGCGTGGGGCACGACCGAATCGGTGTTGACGCCTGAAAACCTGCATATGGCGCGGCACCTGTGCGCGGGGGACTATTTGTAATGTCGCTCGTTGATTACCTGTTTTCACCGTTTGCCGATTTCGGCTTTATGCGCCGGGCGCTGGCAGGCGCGACGGCACTGGCTTTTGCCGCAGGCCCCTTGGGCGTCTTTCTGGTGTTGCGGCGCCTGAGCCTGGTGGGCGATGCGATGGCCCACGCCATCTTGCCCGGCGTGGCGGTGGGCTTTCTTACGGCGGGCCTGTCGCTTGGCGCGATGACCATTGGCGGCATGGCGACGGGACTGGTGGTGGCGCTTCTGGCGGGGGCGGTGACCCGCATGACGCCCTTGCGCGAAGATGCCAGCTTTGCCTCCTTCTATCTGATTTCGCTGGGTCTGGGTGTGTTGCTGGTTTCCCTGCGCGGATCGAATATGGACTTGATCCACGTGCTGTTCGGCACGGTGCTGGGACTGGACGATGCCGCTTTGCTGCTGGTGACCTCGGCGGCCTCTGTCACCTTGATCTGCCTGGCGCTGATCTTCCGGCCCCTGGTTGTCGAGTGCCTGGACCCCGGATTCCTGCGGGCCGAGCGCGGAGCGGGATCGTTCAGTCACATGGTGTTCTTATTGTTGCTGGTGCTGACGCTGGTGGCGGGCTTTCAAGTGTTGGGCACCCTGATGGTGGTGGGCATCATGATGTTGCCGGCCACGTCGGCACGATTCTGGGTGAGCACGGCGGGGCGGCAGATGGTATTGGCGGCAGCCATTGGCACGGTGGCTTCCTATGCCGGTCTGCTGGTGTCGTATTGGTTCAATGTACCGGCGTCGCCGGCGATTATTCTGTCGGCAGGAGTCGTTTACCTGCTGTCGATTGCACTTGGTCCGCACGGGGGCTTGTTACAGGCTGTGCGTCAGGCGCGCGCCCGGCGCCGGTATTTGTCGGAGATCTAGAGCCTGTTAACGCTAAAAAGAGTAGCCGCACTGACCACTGTTGGGCGGATTGTGCATTGTTTTGCACAAGCGTAGGCTTTTCACAGACGTATAGATCAGTAATCAGGCCGGACGTGGGTTGCGCGTCGTTGTTTTTTGGAATTTCGTCATGTTGAAAAATTGGGTGTTTCGTGGCGCCGCTCCAGGCTGGCGATACGGATTGGCGGCAGCTCTCCTCCTTTTGGCCGTGGGTGTGCATGCGCAGGTTCGCAACGCGAAGAACGCAGCACAGGCGCAACCCATTGCGGTGGTGGCAAGCTTTTCCGTGCTGGGCGAGATGGTCGACCGGATTGGCGGCGAGCACATTGCCCTGACTACCCTGATCGGGCCAGGTGGCGATGCGCATTCCTACGAGCCGACCCCAGAGGACGCCAAGGCGCTGGCCGGCGCGCAGCTTTTGTTCCTGAATGGGCTGGGGTTTGAAAGCTGGATGCCCAGGTTGCTAAAATCGTCGGGCTTCGATGGCGTACAGGTGGTTGTGTCGGAAGGTGTGGAGCCTAGAAGCCTCGCGGAGGGCGGCCATCATCACGGTCATGATGACGGCCATGGGCATGGTGATGATCACGGCCACGCGGATGATCACGAAGATACGGCGAAGGGCGATACCAAAACGGCGCACGATCATGCCCATGTGGATCCTCATGCCTGGCAAAGCCTGGGTAATGGCATGATTTATGCGCAGAACATCGGGATCGCCTTGGCCAAGGCAGACCCGCCCAACGCCTCTGTGTATATGGAGCGCACCCAGGCTTACATTACGGAAATGAAAAAGCTGGATGTCGAAATTCGGCAGGCATTGAAGCAGATTCCGGAAGACCGTCGCACGGTGGTGACATCGCATGACTCCTTCGGCTATTTCGAACAGGATTATGGAGTGCGCTTTATTTCCATTATGGGTCCGTCCAGCGAAGCCGAACCCTCGGCTCGCGATCTGGCTGCAATTATCAAGACCGTGCGCGAACAAAACGGTGTGGCCGTTTTTGTTGAAAATGTCGCCAACCCCAAGCTGGTGCAGCAGGTTGCGCGCGAAACGAATGCCAAGGTGGGCGATACCCTGTTTTCAGATGCGCTGGGCCAACCTGACGAGCCGGCGGGCACGTATCTAGGCATGTTCAAGTGGAATGCGGGGCAGCTGATTTACGCGCTTTCGGACAAGAGCCTGACAGAGAGAAACTAACGCCCCGACGCATCAAGCCAGGAAGCAACCCCGAGGGCTGAACGTCAGTCCCTGGTCTTGCGATTGGCGCGGGGGTGCGCCTGGTCGTAGGCTTTGGCGAGGTGCTGGAAATCCAGCCGGGTATAGATCTGGGTGGTCGAGATATTTGCATGGCCCAGCATGTCCTGGACGGCACGCAAGTCTTGCGCGGACTGCAAGACATGGCTGGCAAAACTGTGGCGCAGACTATGGGGGTGGACGGCCACCGGCAGGCCGGCGGCCCCGGCCATTTTATTCAACTGTATCTGAACCACGCGCGGCGATATGCGTTTGCCGCGCGCGCCCAGGAAAAGGGCGGCGCTGGTGTCGACGTCGATAGGGTGTGCGGTGGCGGAATCGCGGGGCTGGAGTAGTTGCGGGCGTCGCTCCAGCCACTGCCGGATCGCTTCAATGGCTTTGCCGCCCAAGGGGACGCTGCGGGTTTTGTTGTTTTTTCCACGCACGGTGGCTTCGGCTTCATCCAGTTGAATCCAGCTTGCGGATTCGTAACCGCCCTGGCGCGTGTAGCGCCAATCCAGGCTGACCAGTTCGGCAAGCCGCAAACCGCTGGAGTAAAGGACTTCGAACATGGCTTGGTCGCGCCACTGGATGGCTGTGTCTGGCTTTGGCAGGCCCGGCCTGTCAAGTAAGACCTGAGCCTGCTCGACCGACAAGGCCTTGGGCAGGTTGCGCGGGGCTTTGGGGGCGCGGATACCGGCCACCGGATTGCGCTCCAGGCCGATGGTGGGAGCCCACCATTGATAAAAACCGCGCCAGGCGGCCAGGGCCCTGGCCAGGCTGCGCGGTTTCAGGCCCTGGGCGTGCAGGCGCGCAACAGCCTGGCGGATATGGTTTTCCGTGAGCGCCTGCAGTGGCGTATCGGGATGACGTTGCACCAAATGATAAAGGTCTTGCCGATAGCCCTCGATGGTGTGGCGGGAGTAGCGCCGGTTGGTCGCCAGGTGCTCCAGCCATTGATCCATGGGGGCGGGAAGTGCGTGCATCGCGAATTTAGGCGCTTTCGGGGCCGTGATGCGCCGGTTCGCCGCAAAGCCGGGTTAGGCTGGCGCCGGCCAGTTCGCTGATGGTGTCCAGGAAGGCAGTCCCCATATCTTCGGTGAAGCGTTCGGCATCGTCCGAGCCCAGCACCAGCAGACCGCAAGGGGTGGCGCTGTTCAAAGGCTTAAGGGCCACAATGGCCAGGGAAACCGGCGGTGTACCCAGCCATTGGGCGACTTCCTGGTCGCGCAGCGGCCCGCAGTAGGGCTTGGCCAGGTCGTTGGCGTACTGCCGAATGGCGGGAGTGACGTCTTGGGTGAATTCGCTGTCGCCAAGGGCGGGTAGATTCCACAAGCGCAAGGCAATGGCGGGCAGTTCGAACAGGTCGCCCAGGCTGCGAACGATGTGGCCCGGCAATTGGTCGGCGTTGGGTTCGGCCAGCATGCGGCAGCACCATGCCATCAGTGTCTTGCTGATTTTTTCATTGCCGGCGGCGTTGTGCACCAGGCCCGACAGCTTCCATTCCAGGTCCTTGGCCTTGGCGCGCAACACCATGATCTGGCGTTCGCCCAGCGAAATTGCGCGTGCTTCGTTGGGGTGGGGTACGCGCAGGTTGGCGAATACATTGGCGTGTTCCTGGAAGAACTCGGGGTTTTCTTGCAGGAAAATGGCGATGTCATCAGCGGAAGGGCTGGCAGTGCTCATGTGGGGCTGGCGTCCTTGAGATTGAATGAACGGGTTAATGCGTTGATGTCGACCTGGCCGGAAAATACCGTAACGGCGGGGCCGCTCATGGTCAGGCTGGAACCGTCCCAGGCAATGGTTAGCGGTCCGCCCCGAGTATGGACCACGACGGGGCTGTCAAGCAAGCCTTGGCGAATCCCCGCCACCGTGGCTGCGCAGGCTCCGGTGCCGCAGGCCAGGGTTTCGCCGGCGCCGCGCTCGTACACACGCACGCGGATGGCATGGCGGTTCAACACTTGCATGAAACCGACGTTGACGCGGTTTGCAAAGCGGGGGTGCGATTCGATGAAAGGGCCAAGGCTTGCAACGGGTGCGGCATCCACATTGTCGACCACCTGTACGGCATGGGGGTTGGAAATGGCCACGATGGATAGCCGGGCCGCGCCGCCCTCGGGTAGCGGAAGGCGCCATACCGTGTCTTGACCGGAGGCTTGAGCCTGCAGGCCTGTCGCATCAAAACCAGCGTCGGCGGGATCGAAGCGGGTCTGGCCCATGTCGACCGAAACCTCGCCTGAGTCAGACTCTGTCAGTGTGATCAGTCCGGTGCGGATCTCGGCGCGCAACGGGTTGCGTCGCGACAGGCGCTGGTCGTGCACAAAACGCACAAAGCAGCGCGCCCCGTTGCCGCAGTGTTCGACCTCGCTGCCGTCGGCATTGAAGATGCGATAACGAAAGTCCGCCTCGGGGTGGGATGGATTTTCGACCAGCAGCACCTGATCGGCGCCGACCCCAAAATGGCGGTCCGCCAGGGCGCGTGCGCGCTCGGGCGTCATGTCGATCACCTGGCTAACGCCGTCAAGCACGACAAAGTCGTTGCCGGCGCCCTGCATTTTGGTGAAATTCCACAGCATGATGATTCTCTTTTACGTTGACGGCTTCTTGGATGACGCGTTGTCTTGTGTCGTGGATGGTGGGCTTGAACGGCTGCAAGGGACGCGGGGTCAGTACGGCCGTGGCTGGCCTGGAGGGCGCGTCTTGAAGCGGCGATGTACCCAATAATACTGCGCGGGATCGGTGCGCGCCCAGTCTTCGATCAGTCGGTTCAGGCGGGCGGTGGCGTCTTCCAGGCTGTCTTCGCCGGGGAAGTTGTCAAGCGGGGACAACACGTCGACTTGGTAGCGGCCTGTTTCGGGATCCAGGCGGCTGACGATGGGAACGACGGCGGCGTTCCAGGAGCGGGCGATTTGCGCCGTGGTAAGCAGGGTGGCCGCCGGCACGCCGAAGAAAGGTATAAAGGCGCCGCCTTCAATGCCGAAATCCATGTCGGGCAGGTAGTACACCGGCACGCCCTGCCGCAGTTGGCGGATCAGGCCGCGTACGCCGTCGCGTCGGCTGACCAGGACGACTTCGTTGAAACGGCCGCGGCCTTCCCGGACCAGGCGGTCGACGTCCGGGTCGCTTTGCGGGGTGTATAGGGTGGCGGAGCGCTTCAGGTAGAGGGTCAGGCGTGTGGCCGCGCCGTCCAGTGCGATGAAATGAGGGGCCAGCAGAATAATGTTGCGCTTGGCGGCCAGCAGGTCGCCCAGATGGTTCAGGCCGCTAATGGAAATCGTGTCCAGGATGCGGTCGGGTTCACCGAACCAGAACAGGCCGCGATCCACCACCGACTGGGCCAAAAGGCGGAAATGCCGGTGCAGCATGGCTTCGCGCTCGGCCGCGTTGTGTTCGGGAAAGCACAGGGCCAGGTTGGTGCGTACGATATGCGTCCGTGATTTCATCAGCCGGGCCGCCAGCCAGCCCAGCGCCGCGCCCCAGCGCAGCCGGGTGGCGGTGGAGCAGCGTCCGAAATACGAGAATACGCGTTTGAGCAGTGGGGTTTTATTGAACTTGAAAGCCATGATGGATTATGCGTCAGGCGGCGGAGGAGCGCCGGCCGGTGTCTTGTAGCGGTTGTAGCTCCACAGGTATTGCTCGGGAAAGCGGCGGATCAGGCTTTCCATGTGCTGGTTGATCAGGGTGGCTTGCGCCGTGGCGTCGGTGGGCAGGGGTTCGGGCAGGCGCAGGTAGTGAATGCGCCAGCCCCGGCCTTTGGGCAACCTTTCCCCCGCTGTCAGGATAACCGCCACGCCCGTCTGGTTGGCCAGCTTGCCCGCCAGCGTCATGGTGTAGGCCGGCCGGTCGAAGAAGGGCGCCCAGACGCCATCGCCTTGGCCGGGCGCCTGGTCGGGCAGCATGCCCACGGCCTCGCCGCGCTTCAGGGCGCGCACGAACTCGCGCACCCCTTGCATCGTGGCGGGCACCGCCTTCAACGAGGATGTATTGCGGGCGCTATCCATGACCGGCGCCAGAATTTCCTTGCGTGGGGGGCGATACATGACTGTAATGGGGCCGTGGCGCGTGAGGTAGCGGCCGGTGATTTCAAAGCAGCCCAAATGAGGCGTCAAGTACAGAATGCCCCGTCCTTCGGCAAGCGCCGCTTCCACCACCGGGTTGTCGTCTGTGATGACCTGCTGCAGGCTTTGCTGGGTACGCAACCAAACCTTGGGCAGCTCCAGGATCATGGCGCCCGCCTGGGCCGCCGCGCGGCGTGCGAAGGCTGGATCGGAATACCCCGCCTGGGCGGCGTTGGCGCGCAAGCGTTGGCGGTATTTGCCTGGCCAGGCATAAGCTGCCCGGCCCGCCGCACGGCCTAAGCCGTGCAGTAGCCGCAATGGCAGCCAGGCGAGCAAACGAAAAAGCAGCAACAGCATGAAGAGCCCGTGTTTCAGAGGGTGTGGACAAGGTGCTGGAACCGGCTTTATGCAAGGCTCTGGCTTGGTCCAACCATCCCGATGGTGTGTGTATTAAAAACCCGTTGCGGTATTTTCGCTTAAAATGCGGCTGATCGCTGAGTTAACCGACAACTTGCGGGGCGATGATGCGGCCTGGGTCTTACTGGGGCGCGTCTAAAACTGCTAAAGCGTCGCGCCCCGTCTTATTATGCTTTCAGGCTCGAGGTGCAACGCGTTCCGTTCAACCTCAAGCCCAGGAAGGGGCACAAAAGGACGTATCGCTGTGGTAAATAACGATTTTCTCTTCACTTCGGAATCTGTCTCCGAAGGGCATCCCGACAAGGTTTCCGACCAGGTTTCCGACGCCATCCTCGACGCTATTCTTACGCAAGACCCATACGCTCGCGTTGCTGCGGAAACGCTTTGCAACACCGGGTTGGTTGTACTGGCCGGCGAAATCACCACAACCGCCAACGTTGACTATATCCAGGTGGCGCGCGACACCATCAAGCGCATCGGATACGACAACACCGACTACGGCATCGACTATAAAGGTTGCGCCGTGCTGGTGGCCTACGACAAACAGTCGCCGGATATCGCCCAGGGGGTCGACCGCAACCCCGAAGCCAATATGGACCAGGGCGCGGGCGACCAGGGACTGATGTTCGGTTTTGCCTGCGACGAAACCCCCGACCTCATGCCGGCGCCGATCTGGTATGCGCACCGTCTGGTGCAGCGTCAAAGCGAATTGCGCAAAGACGGCCGCCTGCCCTGGCTGCGCCCCGACGCCAAATCACAGGTTACCTTTCGCTATGTCGATGGCAAGCCCGCCGAAGTGGACACCGTGGTCTTGTCCACCCAGCACTCTCCCGAGATATCCCAGGCCGATATTCGCGAAGCCGTGATCGAGGAAATCATCAAGCCCAGCTTTCCCGAAGGCTTGTTGACCGCCAAGACGCGTTTCATGATCAATCCCACCGGTATTTTCGTCATTGGCGGCCCGCAAGGCGATTGCGGCCTGACCGGGCGCAAGATCATTGTGGACACCTACGGCGGCGCGTGCCCCCACGGTGGTGGCGCGTTCTCGGGCAAGGATCCGTCCAAGGTCGACCGTTCGGCTGCCTATGCCGCGCGCTATGTGGCCAAGAACATCGTGGCCGCCGGCCTGGCACGCCGTTGCCAGGTGCAGATCAGTTACGCCATTGGCGTGGCCGAGCCGATCAACATCACGGTCAATACCGATGGCACGGGCGTGATTCCCGACGATAAAATTGCTTTGCTGGTGCGCGAACATTTCGATCTGCGCCCCAAAGGCATTATCAATATGCTCGACCTGCTGCGGCCCATCTACACCAAGACCGCTGCTTACGGGCACTTTGGCCGGTCCGAACCCGAGTTCTCTTGGGAAGCGACCGACAAGGTGCAGGTGCTCAAGAAAGCAGTCTGATCGCTGTAGCCGCCCTGCTTGCGGGGCGGCATTGCGGAGGCTGCGGTTTACAGGATGCATTGCCTTATGGCCGACGACTCCGCGCAACAACACAATCCCATCGACGACGCTATCGACGATAACCGCAGCCTGGCACCCACCGATTCGCCTTGCGTGGCCGTGTGCTCCACCCTGTACGACGACATCTGTCGAGGTTGTGGGCGTACCGCCATGGAGGTCGCCAACTGGGTGTTTTTGTCGGAGGACGAACGACGCGCTGTCAGAGTGCGCATCACCGAGCAGGGCTATCCACGCCGCAAGGGCTGAAGGCCGGGCCGAATGCGCCTGGCGTGTGGCTTCAACACCAAAGTGCGCTACAATATTTTCCGCTTCCTGAGGAGCGCTGCGACGGGTTTGATTGCGGGCCATGCTTATGGCGTTCGCAACCCCGCTAGGCTCAGGATGCGTCTTTGTTAAACGGCGCTCATCATCTCCTGCATATCGGGCGAAGGTGGGCAAATCCGTTGTTCACCGAGTCTGTGCAGGTTTATTGGGATCACCACATGAACACTGTTGCCGACACCTCCCTGACTGACTACATCGTGGCCGATATCGGCCTGGCCGACTGGGGCCGTCGCGAAATCGCCATTGCCGAAACCGAGATGCCCGGCCTGATGGCCACGCGCGAAGAATATGCCGCCGCCCAGCCGCTGAAAGGCGCGCGCATTGCCGGCAGCCTGCACATGACCATCCAGACCGCTGTCTTGATCGAAACCCTGGTCGCGCTGGGCGCCGAGGTTCGTTGGGCATCGTGCAATATCTTCTCCACGCAAGACCACGCCGCAGCAGCGATCGCCGCCGGCGGCACACCGGTTTTCGCCGTCAAGGGTGAAACCCTTGAAGACTACTGGCAATACACACACAAGATTTTCGAATGGCCCGGCGACCAGGCGAACATGATCCTGGACGACGGCGGCGACGCCACCATCTTGCTGCACCTGGGCGCCAAAGCCGAGGCCGATGCTTCGGTGCTCGATAAACCGGGCAGCGAAGAAGAGCGCGTGCTGTTTGCGGCGATCAAGGCCCAGTTGGCGCGCGATCCCAAGTGGTATTCCACCCGCCTGGCCCAGATCAAGGGCGTTACCGAAGAAACCACCACGGGTGTGCATCGCCTGTACCAAATGGCCAAGAAGGGCGAACTGGCTTTCCCCGCCATCAACGTCAACGATTCAGTCACCAAATCCAAGTTCGACAACCTGTACGGCTGCCGCGAATCCCTGGTCGACGGCATCAAGCGCGCCACCGACGTCATGGTTGCCGGCAAGGTTGCCGTGGTATGCGGTTTTGGCGACGTGGGCAAAGGCTGCGCCCAGGCGCTGGCCGCCCTGCGCGCTCAAGTTTGGGTGACCGAAGTGGATCCCATTTGCGCCCTGCAGGCCTCCATGGAAGGCTACAAGGTCGTTAACCTGGACGAGGTCGTCGACCAGGCCGACATCTTTGTTACGGCCACAGGCAACTACCATGTGATTACCCGCGACCACATGGAGCGCATGAAAGACCAAGCCATCGTGTGCAACATCGGCCACTTCGATAATGAAATCGATGTCGCGGCGGTCGAAGACCTTGAATGGGAAGAAATTAAACCCCAGGTCGATCACATCATCTTCCCTGATGGCAAGCGGGTTATCCTGCTGGCCAAGGGCCGTTTGGTCAACCTGGGTTGCGCCACGGGCCATCCCTCGTTCGTGATGTCCGCGTCGTTCACCAACCAGACCATCGCCCAGATCGAGCTCTTCACCCGTGGCGACGCCTACAAGAAAGGCGAAGTCTATGTGCTGCCCAAGCACCTCGACGAAAAGGTCGCCCGCCTGCACTTGAAGAAGCTGGGCGTGCAACTGACTGAATTGCGCCAGGACCAAGCCGACTACATCAATGTGCCGGTCAATGGTCCGTTCAAGCCTGATCACTATCGCTACTAAGCTGCGCGTGGCGGCTGGCTGTTAAGCTGCTTTCTTGTGCAATACGGTTCCTGCCAGTCCGAGCTCTTTCGGGCGGGCAGGAATAGTGAATCTACAGGAGCTCAATCGTGGAAATTCTGCTTATCTGGATCTTGAATGCCGTGGCGCTGCTGATTGTGGCCTACATTCTGCCGGGGATCACCGTTGGTTCCTTCTGGACGGCGCTGATCGCCGCGCTGGTGCTGGGTTTGTTGAACACGCTGGTCAAGCCTGTGCTGATCCTGCTGACCTTGCCCATTACCATTGTCACGCTGGGCTTGTTTCTGCTGGTGCTTAACGCGCTGGTCTTCTGGTTTGCGGGGTCGATACTGAAAGGTTTCCACGTTAATGGCTTTTGGTGGGCTTTGTTGGGCGCCTTCCTGTACAGCATCGTGTCCGGCTTGTTGTCGAGGTTGATTGCATAAATGGCGTCATTGGACACACTTAGCCTCGAGTTTTTTCCGCCGCGCGATAATGCGGCGCAAGAAAAACTGGTGCGCTCGGCCAAGCAGTTGCAGGGCTTGAACCCGGCGTATGTCAGCGTCACGTCGGGCGCCGGCGGTTCCACTCGTGAAGGCACGATCGCGGCCGTGCGCACCTTGCAGAATCTGGGTTTCCAGGTGGCGCCGCACCTGTCGTGCATTGGCGCCACACGTGCCGAGCTGGCGGAGATCCTTGATTCGTACAAGTTGTTGGGTGTGCGCCGCCTGGTCGCCTTGCGCGGTGATCTGCCCTCGGGCATGGGCGGCAATACCGGCGAATTGCAATATGCCGAACAGCTTGTGCGGTTTATTCGCGAGCATAGCGGCGACTGGTTCCATATCGAGGTCGCGGCCTATCCGGAAATGCATCCCCAGGCAGAAAACGCGCGAGCCGACCTGGACCACTTCATTGGCAAGCTGCAAGCCGGCGCCAATAGTGCGATCACACAGTATTTTTTCAATGCCGACGGCTATTTTCACTTTGTCGATCGCTTGCAGGCGCGCGGCATTACGGCGCCCATCGTGCCCGGCATCATGCCCATTACCAATCACAGTCAGTTGCTAAGGTTCTCGCAGATGTGCGGCGCCGAGGTGCCGCGCTGGATTCGTCTGCGCCTGGAGGAGTTCGGCGACGACCGGGCATCGATACGCGCGTTTGGCGCCGAGGTGGTCACACGTTTGTGCCAGGACTTGCTGGACGGCGGCGCGCCGGGCTTGCATTTCTACACCTTGAACAACGCCGAATTCACGACCGCAATCGTACGGAACCTGGTGGATTGATCAGGTGTGGAGCACGGGGGCGGGCACGGCCCAGCCCTTGTCGGTCAACACCGAATCCAGCCTGACGTCGTGAGGCGCCGGCACATGATCGAACTGGCTCAGGTCGCCGCAAGCCCATGCAATGCCAATGGTGGTGAACGTATGGCCCTGATCCCTTAAGTAGGCAAGGGTGCGGTCGTAATGGCCTTTGCCGTAGCCCACCCGGTCGCCCCGGCGGGTAAAGCCCAGGGTCGGCACTAGGATGACATCGGGCGGCGGAGCCAACGCCGATTGCGGTTCTGCAATGCCCAGCCGGCTGGTTTGCATGGGGGTGTCGGGCGTCCAGAGGCGAAATTCCATGGGCGCGTCGTCGGCGACCACCACAGGCAGGGAAACCGTAAGATTCTCTTCGTCGACCCACTGCTCCAGCAGGGGTTGAAGCTGGGGCTCTGACTGAATGGACCAGAAGGCGGCAATGTGGCGGGGAAAGGGCCGGCCTGCTTCGGCCAGCGCGGCCCGGGTCGTGGCCAGCCAAGTGAACAGGCGGCCGCGTATCAACAACGCGCCGCGCCGCGTGTCGACCGGATTTTGCGCTGCGCGCATTTCTTTTAATCGCGTCCGTAATGGGACTGCGTTATTCTCTATACTGTTTGTCATGGGCGAAATTTTGCGGGGTCCGGATCAGATGTTAGTCAAGCACAGCCAACGGTATCAGAAAAACAGATTTCTTTCCTGCGTCGGCGTGGCCGGCCTGAAAGGCCTAGGGTGCTGGATGCTCTTGTCGCTGGCCCTGGCTGGGTGCGCCGGGGCGCAGTCGGCCGACGACGACGTGTCGTCGGCGCCCGTTCCCGCCAGCGAAACGGCGTCGGGTCCTGTCACGCCGGCCGATGCCCCGGAAGGGGCGACTGCACGGGGGGAAACTGTTCCCGCTGTGCCTGTGCTTACATTGAACCGATCGCTTATCGCTTCGCCCGCCGTCGAGCAAGCCGTGATCGATGCGCGCGAAGCCATGCAAAAGAAACAATGGTCGCGCCTGGCAACGTTGGTGCCGGTGGCCCAGCAAGATCCGTTGCTGGGTTCGTACGCGCAATACTGGCTGCTGCGCCAACGTGTCCAGGACCCAACCGTTCCGGTGCCCACGGCCGAGCTTCAGCAGTTCATGGCCACGAATCAAGACGATTATCTGGCCGATCGCGTCAAGGCCGACTGGATCGTCGCGGCGGCGCGCGCGCAAGACTATGCCTTGGTCAATCAGTTGGGGCCGGTGGTCAGCAGTAATGCCAATGTCGATTGTTCGCGCCTGATGGCCGCGCACATGACGGGGCAAAAAGTCACGGCTGAACAGGCCATGCAGGCCTTCGAACCGGCCAGCATGTGCTGGAGCATGCTCGATGAGTTCGCAGAACATGGCATTGTGAACTGGAAGGCGCTGCAAACAGAACTGCGCGCCACGCTGGAAACCAGCAAGACGGGCAATGCGCGCCGCTTGGCTGCGTTAATGTTCAATGGCGGCGAAATGAGGTCGTATGCCGCGTTAATGAAAAATCCGCGTCAGTGGCTGAAAACTCAAGGCGCTCCGTCCACACAAGCGCAACGGGAATTGGTGGCCTTGGCCCTGTCGCGCATGGCGCGCGAGAAAGACCGGCCTGCCGCTGCGGCTTATATCGATTCCACCTGGGCGGGCAAATTGCCCAAGGCCGACATGGAATGGGTTTGGGGCCAGTTCGGCCTAGTGTCGGCGCTGAACGTCGAGCCCGAAGCCGTGCAATGGTATCGACGGTCGGGGAATCATCCTAAAACCGACTACAACCACGCCTGGGAGGTCCGCTCCGAATTGCGGCAAGCGCCCATCGACTGGAAACTGGTCGAACAGACCGTGCTGAAGATGTCGCCTGAACAACAGGCCGAGCCGGTCTGGGTTTACTGGCGCGGCCGTGCCCTGGCCGCCATGGGCCAGCACGAGGCGGCGCGCATACACTTTGCCTCCATCCGCAACGATTACGGGTTTTACGGCTTGTTGGCGGTCGAGGAACTGGGCGAGCCCATGGCCTTGCCGCCCACGCCTACCCCGGTGACGGCCGAAGAGCTCGCGCAGGCGCGATCGAATATCGACCTTCTGCGCGCGATCAAGTTGTTCGACCTGGGCTGGCGGCCCGAAGCTGTACCGGAATGGAACTTTGCCTTGCGTGGCATGAATGATCGCCAACTGCGCGCTGCCGCCGAACTGGCGCGCCAGGAACAAATATACGATCGGGTGGTGAACACGTCGTTGCGCACCAAGAACGAAATCGACTTTTCGCAACGCTTTATTGCGCCCTTTGAAGGCCGTGTTGCCGCCAAGGCGCGCGAGATCGATCTTGATCCCGCCTGGGTGTATGGCCTGATCCGTCAGGAATCCCGCTTTATTACCGATGCGAGGTCGCGCGTAGGCGCGTCGGGGTTGATGCAACTGATGCCCGCCACTGCCCGCTGGGTGGCCAAGAAAATCGGCATGAGCAACTTTACGCCATCGTCAGTCAACGACTTCGACACCAACACCATTCTAGGCACCAACTATCTGGACATGGTGCTGCAACGGCTGAACGGCTCTGAAGTCCTGGCGACTGCAGGGTATAACGCCGGGCCGGGGCGCTCCGTACAATGGCGCTCCAGGCTGGAAGGGCCGGTCGAAGGCGCGATCTTTGCCGAGACCATACCGTTCACCGAGACGCGTCTTTATGTAAAGCATGTGCTGTCCAATGCGGTGTATTACGACATGATGTTCACGGGCAACCCACGGTCCATCAAATCGCGTCTTGGCCGGATTTCACCCGAGCCCACCACGCGCGTGGCGCTGCCCTGATGGCGGATCCCGTTGTTCGTGGGTTGGACGTCTACATTGTAGGCGGCGCGGTGCGCGACGAGCTGCTGGAGCTGCCGGCAGGCGATCGCGACTGGGTCGTGGTGGGCGCCACGCCCGAAGCCATGGCCAAACGCGGTTTCATCCCCGTGGGCGGTGATTTCCCTGTTTTTTTGCATCCCGTTACTAAAGAAGAATATGCCCTTGCTCGCACCGAACGAAAATCCGGTCGCGGCTATAAGGGTTTTACGTTCTATACCGGCACCGACGTTACGTTGGAGCAAGACCTTGGGCGTCGCGACTTGACCGTCAACGCCATTGCCCAGGCGCTGGATGGCCGCCTGATCGACCCCTTGGATGGCCAGGCTGATATTCGCGCACGAGTATTGCGGCATGTGGGTGATGCCTTTACCGAGGATCCTGTGCGCCTGCTCAGGCTGGCGCGTTTTGCCGCCCGGTTCTCCGATTTTTCGATTGCGCCTGAAACCATGGAGCTGGCGCGCCGCCTGGTCAGCGAGGGCGAAGTGGATGCCTTGGTGCCTGAGCGTGTCTGGCGTGAGCTGGCCAAGGGTCTGGCGGGTAGCCAGCCCGGCCGGATGTTCCAGGTGTTGGAAGATACAGGCGCGCTGGCGCGTGTGGCGCCCGGCCTGGTGTTCAATGCGGCGATTGGTGAAGCGCTGGCATGTGCGTTTCGCCGGTCATTGCCTCTGGCCTCCCGATTCGCCTTGCTGTGCCATGTTTCGCCGTCGCCCGAACAGATCGGCAAGCATCTGCGCGCGCCCAGCGATTGCATTGCCTGCGCCAGGTTGCTGCCGGTGGTGTGTCGCCAGTTGACGGCAATGGCGCCTGCCTTTGCCCCGCCGCTGGTGCTGAACCTGATTGAAGAATGCGATGCCTTGCGCAAGCCAGACCGCTTTCTGGATTTGATTCATGCAGCGGGCTGTGTCGTTCCCGTGGATATTCAGGCCTGGGACCAATGGCTCCAGGCCGTGCGTGGTATCGATGCCGGCGCCGTGGCCAAGGCCGTCGGCGGGGAGCCGGAAAAGATCAAGGCCGCGTTGCGACAGGCAAGGCTAGCCGCGCTGGTCGGGTAGGCGGGTGTTCTTTTTGGCTTGGGCTGGCCGGCGCGCGCGGCTGCCCGCTTAGTGTTGCTGATGCGGTGAGGCAAGCCGCATCTATCTTGTCCTTCGCAGCCACTGCTTCAGCCAGACATTGCCGCTGACCAGGATAATGCCGATCACCACGCAGAGGGCGCCGGCGATGAAGCTGGGGTTCAGCGGCTCATCGAGTAACCATACGCCAAAGGTAATGCCGAACAGTGGGGTCATGAACGAGAACACGCCAAGCCGGGATGCGAGGTAGTTGCGCAGCAGCCAGAACCAGGCCAGGAAGCTGGCGAAGGACACAACAACCCCTTGGAAAACCACGCTGGCAATGGCCGGTGTCGTGGGGTTGAACTGAGTTTGCCCGGAAACAAGTGTTGCGCCGATCAGCAGGACAAAGGCGCCGATCAGTTGGTATAGCAAGGTTTTGGAGGGCGACGTATTGGATAACCCGGTGCAGCGTACGACGACGGTTGTGGCGCCCCAGGCTGCCCCCGCGACCAAGGCCAGGAAGTCGCCCAGGAGAACATTGGGAGAATGTTCGCTATGCTGGTTTTCGGGGCCGAAAAACGCAATGACAATGCCCAGGAAGGCGACGGCAATGCCGCCCCATTGAAGTGCGGAAAGACGTTCTTCCGGCAGCTTCCAATGCAGCCCGATCGCGGCAAAGAAAGGCGCGGTGTACAGAAACACGGCAACGTGCGATGCGTTGGTGTAGCGCAGGCTTTCGCCCAGGAATAAAAACTCCAAAGTGAACAGTAGCCCCACCAGCAGGCCGGGCCGCCACGTGCCGTCTTTAAGGTTCAGGGGCTCACGGCGCCACAGCATCAAGATGCCGACCAGAACGGCCGCAATGCCGGAGCGCAAGGCAATTTGAAAAATGGGGGCGATATCGAAGGCGACGGCCTTGATGGCGATTTGCTGAAAGGCCCAGATCATGCACAAACCGGCCATGATCAAGAAAGCCTTGACGTCGATCGCCTGGCGAACGGACATGGTGTCTCCTGGTTTTAAGCGTCGTGCATATGATAGTGGAAAGACGCCCGGCAACCTGAGGGTGTCCGGGGTGCTAAAGCCGCCCGCGCCTATCGCCGGTGGCAAAGCCGATCAGGGGGTGGTCGATGCCGCGTCCTACCGCCAGCACCTTGAATAGCTCGCCCATTTCAGCTTCAGAGACCAGCTTTTGCACGGATGCCATCGCCTGGGCATGAGCCAGCGATTGCTCCTGATCCAGTTGCGCAAGTATCTGGATTAATCCTGCATTGGTCAGGAAGCGGGCCTGCGATGTATAGCCCAACACGTCCAGACCGCCGTCCAGCGCCGCATCGGCCATGGCGGTGAAGTCGACGTGGGTGGTGATATCTTGCAAACCGGGGTAGATCAGGGGCTGGCTGTGGGCGTGGTGGCGGAAATGGCACATCAAGGTGCCTTCGGCACGCTGGGGATGATAGTACTCGCGCTGTGGAAAGCCGTAGTCGATCAGGAGCGCAACGCCTTTGGTCAGCCAGGCGCCCATCTGGCGTACCCATGCTTCGGCGCGCAGATTGATTTCAGACTGATAGCCTGGATAGGGGGGCAGGCGCGGCGCTACGGCATCAACCAGTCCGGGATCGGCGGGACGCCCGACGAAGCGAAATGGAAGTGCGGGTTCGCCTTCGGCCGTTAGGCTGTTGCTTTGGTCAGGGTTGCTGGTTGCCGCTGCGTCCAGCCCGACATGGATTTCGTGCAGTATGGGAGCCGTGCTGCCATCATGCGGATCGGTATGGATGTTAGTGGGGGTGGGCGCTATGGCGTCTTTGGCGCGGCCTGCGCTGTCGCTAATAGGTTCCCCCCATCGAAACAGTTTGGCCGGCATGGCATCCAGCACTTCGTTGGCCACCACGCAACCCATAAAGTCGGTGGGCAAGGTCTCCAGCCAGGTGACCTCGGCGCTCAGCGCCGCCAGGCGCGCCTGCTGGCGCTCGCGCAGGTCGGGCGAAACTTCCAGAATGAAGTAGGCGGGTTCCAGGCCCAGCGCGCGCAAGGCGGGAATCACGCTGGCGGCCAAGGCTCCCGAGCCGGCGCCAAACTCCAGCACATTGACGGTTCCACAGGCCTGCAACACCTGGGCGATCTGCTGCGCCAGGGTTTGGCCGAACAGAGGAGTCAGTTCGGGCGCAGTGGTGAAATCACCCTGTAGCGCGGCCCCGCCAAACTTGGCGCTGCCGGCGGTGTAATAGCCCAGACCGGGGGCGTAAAGCGCCCGATCCATCCATTCGTCGAAAGGCATGAGCGCGTGTGGGTATGCACGTACTTGGTCAACCAGGTGCGCCTGCACCGCGGACAGGTGTGCCGCACCGGCGGAATCCAGGGCGGGCAGGCCTTTGGGGAGCTGTGGCGGTTCATCGAACAGCATACGGGTGTATTTCCTGAAAATG
Source organism: Pusillimonas sp. (assembly GCA_044464765.1). Taxonomy (GTDB): domain Bacteria; phylum Pseudomonadota; class Gammaproteobacteria; order Burkholderiales; family Burkholderiaceae_B; genus JBIQKZ01. The sequence goes on along the minus strand of JBIQKZ010000004.1, from coordinate 76,298 downwards.
CATTATTGATCCGGGCGTCGCGCGTCGTCGTCTTGGCTAGACTGGGCTTTGTGTAGAACGAACAGCGCGTCGATCATTGACAGTAAAAATGCGCCCAGCAACGCGACACATGCCGCCACAACAATATTGCCCAAGGCAATCCACAAGGGAATGGTCAGGACGCAGGCCAGAAACAGGGGTTTTCGCGCAAGTTGCCGTAAGTTTTTCCAGGCCGTTGCAGCGTATCGCGATGCGCGCTGTGTGAATGGAGATGACATGGCGCAAGTATAGTGAAAAACCCCCGGGCGCCGGAGGGATCTCGGGCGCCCGGGGGTGTTGGCGGATGCCGTCGGGAATGGCTTTAGTTGACAGCGGCTTCTTCTTCCACCGCCTGGCGTTTGCCGGCCACCAGCGCCGAGGCGATTTCTGCCACATGACGACCCTGGAAGCGGGCGCCGTCCAGTTCGTTTTCGCTTGGCTGCCTGGAACCGTCGCCATTGGCGATGGTTGTGGCGCCGTAAGGGCTGCCGCCGGTCACCTGGCTGTTGTCTGTCTGGCCCGCAAACGAGTAGGGCAGGCCAACCACTGCCATGCCGTGATGCAGGAGCGTGGTGTGGAAGGACAAGAGGGTGCTTTCCTGGCCGCCGTGCTGGGTGGCGGACGAAACGAATACGCTGCCGACCTTGCCGATCAGTTTGCCTTGTGCCCAGAGGCCGCCGGTTTGATCCAGGAAGTTCCTCATTTGGGCGGCCATATTGCCAAAGCGCGTGGGGGTGCCGAAGATGATCGCATCATAGTCGGCCAGTTCGGCAGGGGTCGCGACCGGCGCGGCCTGGTCCAGCTTGTAATGGCCTGCCTTGGCGACATCGTCGGGCACCAGTTCGGGCACACGCTTGACGGAGACTTCCACGCCGGGCACCGAGCGGGCGCCTTCGGCGACGGCGTTGGCCATGGTTTCGATATGGCCATAAGTGGAGTAATAAAGGACAAGTACTTTAGACATGTGGTTTCCTGTAGGTTGATTTTCAAAAAAAGTTTTTCGTGTGGGTGATTTCCACCCCGTTGCGGGGATGGGTTTGCGTATTGCCTGTGCAAGCGGGATCAGGGAAGGTCAAACAGCAGGAACTCGGCATCCTGTCCGTCAGTAATCTTCAGATCGGTCGCCCCGGCGATCTTGGCGCCGTCGCCCGCTTGCATCGATTGGCCGTTTAGTTGCAACTGGCCACGTGCTACGTGGACGTAGGCGTGACGGCCGGCGGCCACCGTGTGGACGATTTGTTCAGCGCCATCCAGTAATGCGGCGTACATCGAGGCGTCTTGAACAATGGTCAGCGAGCCATCACGTCCGTCGGGTGATACCACCAGGCGCAACTTGCCGCGCTTGCCGGCTTCATCGAAGAACTTCTCCTGATAGTTGGGTTTGACACCCGTGAACTTAGGCACAATCCAGATCTGCAGGAAGTTGACAAGGTCGGTTTGCGAGGCGTTGAATTCGCTGTGGCGCACGCCGGTTCCCGCGCTCATGATCTGGATGTCGCCGGGCCGGATGACTGAACCCGAGCCCATGGAGTCCTTGTGGGCCAGTTCACCGGCCAAGACATAAGAAATAATTTCCATGTCGCGGTGGCCGTGGGCGCCAAACCCTTCGCCGGGCTGCACGGTATCGTCGTTGATCACGCGCAGTGCGCTCCAGCCCATTTGGTCGGCGTCGAAGTATTCTGCAAATGAAAACGTGTGATGGCTGTTCAGCCATCCGTGGTGGGCATGGCCGCGATCAGCAGCTTTGCGTAGTTCGATCATGGGATGCCTCCGATAAGTTGAATTTCGATAGAGTTATTTTAAGTTCTGAAAATCAAATAAAAAAGCGCTATTATTTAATCAATTTGATCAAATAATTAGATATTTATGACTGTGCCCAGAACCACTTTGGAACAATGGCGCGTCTTGCAGGCCATTGTTGAGTACGGCGGCTATGCTCAGGCGGCCAAGGCGCTGCACCGCAGCCAATCGTCCATCAGCTACATGATTGCGCGTTTGCAAGAACAGCTAGGCCTGGATCTTTTGGTGATTGAAGGCCGCAAGGCGCAATTGACGGAACATGGCAAGGCGCTGTTGGCCGAGGCGGACGATCTGCTCGACGAGGCCAAACGACTCGAGCAACGGGCCAAGACCTTGCAACAGGGGATGGAGGCCGAGGTCCGCCTGACCGTCGACGTGGCCTTTCCAACGCATTTGCTGCTGCAGGCCATGGGACAGTTCACGGCCTGGGCGGGGCCAACCCGGCTGCAACTGAACGAGGTGGTCTTGTCGGGCGCCGATGATGCACTGCTGGAGCAGACGGCTGATATCGTCATCGGGACGCGTGTGCCTTCGGGCTTTCTGGGTGATTTGCTGTTGGATGTCAGGCTGGTCGCGGTGGCAAGTCCGTCTCACCCCCTGCATGCCTTGCGGCGCGAACTCACGCCTGACGATTTAAAACGTCATTTACAGGTGGTCATTCGCGATTCCGGCTCCAGTCAACCACGCGACGATGGCTGGCTCGGGGCCGATCAGCGCTGGACAGTTACCGGCATAGCGACCTCGGTCGCCATGATTGAAGCTGGGCTTGGCTATGCCTGGTTGCCGGAACATGTGGTTCAGAAACAGCTTCAGGAAGGCGCTTTATGGCCCTTGCCGATCACGACCGGGAGGGTCCGTCGCCTGCCTTTGTTCCTGATGTTTGCCTGCCCCGATCAGGCCGGCCCGGGCACGCGCAAATTGGCCCGGATACTGGAAGCTGTGGCGGCCGATTCCCGGCCTGCGGAATCGGCCTGAGCCGCGGGCTAGGAATAAGCGGCTTTGGCCGGCCAGCCATCAAGCAAAGTTTGCGTTGCGAATCGTGCCTTTGTTGCTGTTTGGCTTGGCGCCGAAGCTGGGGCGTGCGGTGCGCTCGCGTGCGGGACGGTCAGCCGGTTTGGCCGGGCCTTTGCGCGAATACTCCGCCCGGGGGCCGCTGGCTGTGCGGTCGCCAAAACCAGCGCGTGCCGGCTTGTCGCCAAACGAGCGGGTTGGTTTATCGCTGTACGAACGGGCTGGTTTGTCGCCAAACGCCGGACGATCCCCGGAAGCTGCCGGACGGTCGCTGAAGCTACGACGCTCATCGCGGCCTTTGTAGCCGCCGGCGCGATCGTCGCTGCGGCTTGGGCGGCCTTCATAGGCCGGGCGTGCGTCGCTCGAGGCGCGGCGTCCTTCGTATGAAGGCTTGTCGCCAAAGCGAGGCTTGTCCGAGAACGATGGCTTGTCGCCGAAACCACCCGAGGAATCCCGATCGCCGAAGCGGCTGCTGGATTTTCCAGAATAGCCACCGGATTTTCCGCCGTAGCCACCAGGCTTGCTGCCATAGCCGCCGTTCGGTTTGCCGCCAAAACGCTTGCCGTTGCCACTGCCCTTGCGGTCGGTGTAGGTGGGGCGCGCAGTTTTCTTGGGCTCCAGGCCTTCGATGACTTCAGCGGGAATGGGTTGCCCGATGAAATGTTCGATACGGCGGATTTTATGGCGTTCCGAATGCGTTGCCAGCGTATAGGCCAGGCCGCTATTGCCTGCGCGGCCTGTGCGGCCGATGCGGTGCGTGTAGTCTTCGGGCTGCATGGGCAGATCGTAGTTGATGGCATGGCTGATGCCTTGCACGTCGATGCCGCGTGCGGCAACGTCGGTAGCTACCAGGATGCGCAGACGGCGCTTCTGCAACAGGCCCAATGTGCGCGTACGCTGGCGTTGGTTCATGTCGCCATGCAATGCGGCCGCCGAGAAGCCCTGATCGGACAATCGATCTGCCAGGTCGTCCGCGCCGCGCTTCGTGGCGGTGAAGACAATGGCTTGGTCCAGATTGGTGTCGCGCAGCAGGTGGTCCAGCAAACGCAGCTTGTGACCGTTGTCATCGGCGTACAGCAGGCTTTGGGTAATGTTGGTGTGTTTTTGCTTGTGTCCGGACACTTCGATCTGAAGGGGCGCGCGCATCATCTTGCCCGCCAGGCGTGCAATAGAGCCGTCCAGCGTTGCGGAAAACAACAGCGTCTGGCGCTCGTCGGGCGTGCTGCCGACAATGGTTTCGATATCCTCGATAAAACCCATGTCCAGCATGCGGTCGGCTTCGTCGAGCACCAGGGTGTGCACGGTAGACAGGTTCACGCGACGAGCCTGAAGGTGGTCGATCAGGCGGCCCGGTGTCGCCACCAATACGTCGACGCGGCGTGAAAGCGCTTTCAGCTGCGCGCCATAAGGCATGCCGCCCACCACGACGGCAGTGCGCAGGTCTTTGATGTGCGCACCGTACACCTTGGTGGCGTCGGCGACTTGCATGGCCAGTTCGCGGGTGGGGGTCAGGACCAGCACCTGCACGCCGGTGCCCTTGTTGGGCGGCATGTGCGAAATGCGGTTCAGGGCGGGCAGCATGAAAGCGGCGGTCTTGCCGCTGCCGGTCTGGGCCGACACCATCAGATCCTGGCCTGCCAGCGCTTTGGGAATGGCGGCTTCCTGGACGGGAGTGGGCGTGGAAAAGCCTGCTTTGGTAACGGCAGACAACAACGAGGGTACGAGACCCAGGGTTTCGAAAGACATAGTGATCCTTTGCCGGGTAAAAACGGCATGCACTGGCGTGGGTGGAATAGATAGACCCGGACGCTGGTTGGTTGGAGCATCGTGCCGACCAATCAACCTACGGTGCAGCGTAAGAGTTACGCAACGGATAAGGCTCGGGGGTCAGGGAGCGATGGCGTTCGACATGGGTGCTGATAAATGTCAGGCAACTGCTAGAACACAGCGTTATGCTGTATGAAAATGTCGACGCATTGGAAATGCAGTGCCAAAATTATAGTCGCAAACCGAATCTAGGGATAGTACTATGTTGCACAGCAGCAACGAGCATGTGTGCAGGAGAAGCGGAATTGTCGAATAGAACGATTGAAATCAACGCGCAGGACGGCGTTTGTCTACGTGCCCAGGTACTGGGGGCGGCAGACGGACCACGCCTGATCATGGGCCACGGAAATGGATTGGCGACACGTGGCTATGCCGCCTATTGGTCGCTTCTGGCGAACGACTATCAGTTGGTGCTTGTTGATGTTCGAGGCCATGGGGCCAGCGATTGCGGCGAACTCGATCACCACCATTGGGCCCAGTTTGAAGAAGATTTCGACCAGGTGTTGCGTGCGGTGGATGAGGCGCTGGGGCGGCGTACCACGTATGGGGTATTTCATTCCTTATCCGCCATCGTGGCCTTGCGCCATGCCCGCCGATTCACGTCGGGCCTGCAAGGCTTGCTGCTTTTTGATCCCCCCGTTATTCCGCCCGACGGCCATCCTTTGCAGCAGGCGCATGTCGACGAAATGATGGCGCTGTCCAACCGGGTCGCCACGCGTCGGGCGCACTTCGATTCTCCTAAAGAGCTGGCTGATCAGTTCCGGCGCGCCCGTGCCTTTGGGCGCTGGCAGTCGGCCGCCATCGACGACATGGCGGCCGCCACGCTGCGCCAGAGTCCCCACCCCGAAGCAGGGCGCTGGAGCCTGTCGTGTCCGCCTGCCTACGAGGCCAAGATTTTCGCGTCCAACAACGACACCACGGTGTGGTCGTCGCTGTCGTCTTTAAAAACCCCGCTGAAACTGGTCTGCGCCGACCCTGACGTGCCCGATGTGCAGCCGTCGGCGCTCACCGGGCGTGAAATGGCCCGGGAGTTCGGGCTGGATTACGAATTCGTGGAAGACACAACGCATTTTCTTCAGGTAGAGCGCCCCGACCTTTGCGCCGCTGTAACACGGCGGTTCTGCCGCTAACGTTGGTCCGGTTGCGCCGCGCGGCGGGTTGCATCGTACTGCGCCGTGCGTATAACCTTTTTGGGTATTACACGCTAGGCGGCAAGGTATCCAGTGCGTGGCGCAAGGTATGCCAATAGTCGGGCAGCCTGTTTTCAAGCTGTTCCTGGAACACATCCCAGGCCAACACCTGTTCCGGGCTGCGTTCCACCGGCGGCGCCCAGAAAGCCTGGGGGAAGCGGCTGTCCAGCGGCCAGCGGGGTATAACGTGCCAATGCAAATGAGGAACCTGGTTGCCAAATTGGGCCAGGTTCACCTTTTGGGGCATCAGCTCGTTGCGTAGCGCGGCTTCCACCAGCCAGACCGCATTCATCAGGTAGTCGCGATCGGCGCCGTCCAGGTCCGACATCTCGGCGATGTGCTCGTTCCAGATCACCCGGGTAAAACCCGGAAAGCCGGCTTCGGCGGCGTCCACCACCCTAAGCTTGCGGTTGCTCCATAGGGTTTTAAGCGGATTGCCGGGACGACACAGCAGGCAGTCGCTAGCGGGCATGGAAAAGCTCGTGCAAGGCTTCGCCGGGTTCCTCGGCCCGCATGAAACGTTCACCGACCAGGAAGGCGTGAACGTCGTGCGAGCGCATGAGATCGACGTCTTCACGCGTAAAAATGGCGCTTTCCGTGATCACGCGCTTGTCTTTGGGGATCAGTGGCAGCATGTCGATGGTGTTTTGCAGCGAGGTTTCGAAGGTGCGCAGATTGCGGTTGTTCACCCCGATAAGCGGTGTTTTCAGCTGTAGCGCGGCGTCCAGTTCGCTGGGGTCGTGCACTTCAACCAGAACATCCATATCGAGCTCCATGGCCAGGCTTTCCAGCTCTTGCAGCTGTGCCAGCCCAAGGGCCGCGACAATCAGCAAGATGCAGTCGGCGCCTAATGCGCGTGCGTGTGCGACCTGGTAGGGGTCGATCATGAAGTCTTTGCGCAGCACGGGCAACGAGCAGGCGGCGCGCGCCTGGCGCAGATAGTCGTAGGAGCCCTGGAAATACTGCACGTCGGTAAGCACCGATAGGCAGGCAGCGCCGTGGGCGGCATACGAGCTGGCGATTTCGGCCGGGTTGAAGTTCTCGCGGATGACGCCTTTGGAGGGTGAGGCTTTTTTGATTTCAGCTATGACACCGGCCTTGCCTTGCGCGATCTTCTCTTCAATGGCGCGGCCAAAGCCGCGTACATCCTTGCGGCTTTTGGCTTCGCGCAGGACATCGGCTTCGCTGCGCATTTGCCGCGCTGTGGCGACTTCGGTTTTCTTGGTCGCGAGAATCTTTTCCAGGATATCGTTCATGCCGAAAATTTCCGTGTGAATGTACTGAATTCGTCAAGCTTGGCCCGGGCTGCTCCGTTGGAAATAACTTCGAAGGCCATTTTCAGGCCCTCGGCAATCGAGCCGGCCTTGTTGCCAGCATAGATTGCCAGGCCGGCGTTAAAGCCTACGATATCACGAGGCGCGCCGGACACGTTTTCCAAGGCTTCCAGGACCAGGGCAGCGGATTCTTCCCGGTTATTGACCTTGAGCGAGCGGTTCGACACCATGGACATGCCGTAGTCTTCGGGGTGGATTTCGTATTCGGATACTTTGCCGTCTTTTAGTTCACCGACCAGGGTGGTGGCGCCCAGCGAGGCTTCGTCCATCCCGTCTTTGCCGTGTACGATCAGCACGTGGCGGGAGCCCAGGCGCTGCAGCACCCGAACCTGGATGCCGACCAGGTCGGCGTGGAAGACACCCATCAGTTGGTTGGCGGCATTGGCAGGGTTGGTGAGAGGACCCAGGATATTGAAAATGGTCTTGACACCCAGTTCCTTGCGTAGGGCGGCCACGTTCTTCATGGCGGAATGGTGGGCCTGCGCAAACATGAAGCCGATGCCGGTGGTTTCGATGGACTCGGTAATCTGTTCGGGTGTCAAGGCGATGTTCGCGCCCAATGCTTCCATGACGTCGGCGCTGCCCGACGACGATGAGGCGCTGCGTCCGCCGTGCTTGGCGACTTTTACGCCGGCGGCGGCGGCCACGAACATGGAGGCGGTGGAAATATTGAAGGTGCTGCTGCCGTCGCCGCCCGTGCCGCACATGTCCAGCAGGTTCTCACGGTCGGGCGCATCCACCTTCAGCGCAAACTCGCGCATGACTTCGGCGGCGGCGGTAATCTCGCCAATGGTTTCTTTCTTGACGCGCAAGCCCATGACCAGGGCGGAGGCGATGGAAGGCGACAGTTCGCCGCGCATCAGCAGGCGCATCAGTTGCAGCATTTCCTCATGGAAAATTTCTCGGTGCTCGATGCAGCGGGCCAGGGCGTCGGTGGGAGAGATGGTCATTTTATGGTTCCTTTCTAACGTGCTTATAGGGTCAGATAGTTTTTCAGCAGGGCATGGCCGTGTTCGCTGAGGATGGATTCGGGATGAAACTGCACACCGAAGATGGGCAGGTTCCGGTGCCTCACCCCCATGATTTCCCCATCGTCGGTTTCGGCGGTGACTTCCAGGCAGTCGGGCAGCGTGGCGCGCTCGATGGCCAGGGAGTGATAGCGAGTTACCGTGTAGGGCGAGGGCAGGTCTTTGAAGACGTCGGTGCCACGATGGGTGATGTCGGAGGTTTTACCGTGCATCTGCACGCGCGCCCGTACGATATTCCCGCCGTACGCCGCGCCAATGGCCTGGTGTCCCAGGCACACACCCAGTATGGGCACTTTGCCAGCAAAGGCTTTGATCAGTTCGATGGAAATTCCTGCTTGCGCCGGCGCGCGGGGGCCGGGCGAAATGCATAGGCGGTCAGGATTCAGTTGTTCGATCTCGCCGACGGTTGTCTGGTCGTTGCGCAGTACGATGACGTCCTGGCCAAGCTCGCCAAAGTATTGCACGAGGTTATAGGTGAACGAATCGTAGTTGTCGAGCATCAACAATCTAGACATGGCTGCCTCGGGTCTTGTGGCGCGGGCGGGCCCGGCGGGTAGTAAACAGGCCGGATACAGGCAAGCCCCACGATGGCGCGGCAAGGCGAAAGCTATAGCTAGGTAGGGGGGAAAATAAAGGCATCGGGCAATCTCCTGGGTTCTGGGAGCCGCCGTGCCGATGAGCCGTCTTTCTTGCTGATACGCCCTGCCAGTACGACGGCAGGGTGCGGTTCAAGGCCGCAACGACGTGCCGCTTCCTATTGGAAGCGCCACCACTGAGCAAGATAGGTCGAAACTGTATTGGCCATGAAAGACGATAAGAGGGTTATAGAGTTCTTAGGCGCGCTCAGTTTAACACGGACTTTGTCGTTGGGAGAGGGAATTGTTTGTGAGTATATTTACTAGCTATTTATAGCCTTTACTACACATTTATCGCCCGGGATTACCGCATGCGCTGCACCACTCCTTTTAGCGTCCGTTTGAATGGCTAACGCCCGGTTCGAATACAGGCCCTGGGTGTGGGCGGGCGGCTTGGCGCTGTTGCTGCTGTTGATGCAAATCGGCGGCGAGGCTGTCCAGTGGGCATTGCGCCTGGATGCGGCAGCCCTGTCGCGCGGCCAGTGGTGGCGTTTTCCAACGGCGCATCTGGTGCACCTTGGCTGGACGCACGCCGCGCTGAACGCCGCCGGCGTCATGGTGTGTTGCGCGTTGTCGCCGGCCTTGTTCGATGATCGCCTGCCATGGCGGGTGGGCGCTTTGGCGGTGGGGATCAGTCTGTGTCTCTGGGGGTTTTCCCCTGGCATGCTGCCTTATGTGGGGTTTTCGGGCGTGCTTTACGGCTTATTCGTTTTGGGTCTTGCGCCCCAAGCCTGGCGGCGCGATCCTTATGCTACGACAGCGTTGGGGCTAATTACGATCTGGATGCTGTGGCAATGGGGCGCCGGCCCCATGGGTGCAGAAGAGCGGCTGATCGGCGGGCCTATTGCGTCCGTCGCCCATGTGTATGGCTATGGCCTTGCCGCGCTGTACTTGCTGGCCAAGGCTGGGCTGAAGCGGTGGCTGGCAACGCTTCTTTAGGAGCCTCGAGGTTCCTTCTTTTGCTCTCGCCCTATGGTCTGTCTTCTTTAAGGCAATCATAGGCCAGAACACAAAACCACAGACACTTTCAAGAGGCTGCCGCCCCACGACGAGCAAGCCCCGATGACGAACACCTCCCAGCTGCCATTTTCTATATAGGCTCGTCCAGGCCGAACTGGACTTTTTCGGCCGCGCGCAGGACGGCGCGCGCCTTGGCCTCGGTTTCCTGCCATTCTTTTTCCGGGTCGGAATCGGCCACGACGCCGGCTGCCGCTTGCACGTACAGCATGCCGTCTTTGATGATGCCGGTGCGGATGGCGATGGCGACATCCATTTCGCCGCTATAGCTCAGGTAACCGGCCGCGCCGCCGTAGATGCCGCGCCGCACGGGTTCGAGTTCGTCGATCAGCTCCATGGCGCGTACTTTGGGCGCGCCGGTCAAGGTGCCGGCTGGGAAGGCGGCGCGCAGCACGTCCATATTGCTCATGCCTTCGTTCAGTGTGCCGCTGACGTTGGATACCAGGTGCATGACGTGGGAGTAGCGTTCGATCGACATGGTGTCGGTTACTTTCACCGAACCGATTTCGGAGACGCGTCCCACATCGTTGCGCGCCAGGTCGATCAGCATGACATGCTCGGCGCGCTCTTTGGGGTCGGCTTGCAGTTCGTCGGCCAGCTCGGCGTCTTCCATCGGGGTGGAGCCGCGTTTACGGGTGCCGGCCAGCGGGCGGATGGTGGCGACGGTTTTCTGCGTATCGCCTTCGCTGACGATTTCCTGGCGCACCAGGATTTCCGGCGACGACCCCACGACGTGGAAGCGATCGAAATTCCAGTAATACATATAGGGGGATGGATTCAGCGAGCGCAGTGAACGGTACAGCGACAGGGGCGAATCGCGGTAAGGTTTGGAAATAACCTGGCCGACCTGGACTTGCATCAGGTCGCCGGCGGCAATGTATTCCTTGGCCTTGAGCACAGCGGCGATGTAATCTTCCTTTTTGAAGTCGCGGTGGCTGTCGGTTTGCAGGCTGGCATAGGCATACGGAATGGTGACGGGCGTGCGCAGCTTGGTGCGCAATTCCTTCAGGCGGCGGCGAGCCAGCGCGTAAGCTTCAGGCTGAAGCGGGTCGGCGTAGACAACCAGGTAGGTGCGCCCGGCCAGGTTGTCGACCACCACCAGCTCGTCGACGTGCAGCAGCATGATGTCGGGTGTGCCTTCTTCCATCCCCGCGGGAAACGGTTTGACCGCAGGCCCCAGGCGTGGCTCGATGTGGCGCACGGTGTCGTAGCCGAAATAGCCGGCCAGGCCGCCCGCAAAACGCGGCATGCCGGGGCGTACGGCCACCTTGAAGCGCTTCTGGTAGGTTTCGATAAAGGCCAGGGGGTCTCCTTCGTGGGTTTCAACCACCTGACCCTTATGCAAAACCTCGGTGAGCGTGCCGCTGGCGCGGATTACGGTTTTGGACGGCAGGCCAATGAACGAGTACCGCCCGAAACGCTCGCCGCCGACGACGGACTCAAGCAGACAACTGTTGCGCCCGCCCTCGGGGCCGGCGTGAGCCAGCTTTAAATAGATGGCCAGCGGTGTATCCAGATCGGCATACGTTTCCGCAATCAATGGGATTCGGTTGTAGCCCTGCGCGGCCAGTGCGTTGAATTCGATTTCTGTCATGGTGTACTCGTCATGTTGTCTTCGTTAGTGTCCTGTTTGGCTAATTCGTGCACAATTAACCGAACACGACACTAGCCGGTGCAAACAAAAAAGCCCGGCCATTATCTGAATATGGTTCCGGGCCTTAGAGGCGCAGCGCCCACAGGGCCGCCGAATTAACGTCCGCCACTATAGCATCGGCATCCAGGTTCTGCACAGTGTGGCCCTCGTTGTAGCCATAGGGCACAACGACCACGGTGCAGCCGGCGGCGCGCGCGGCGGCCACATCATTGATCGAGTCGCCGATCAATAAGGTCTTTCGCGGATCGGCTCCCAGCAGTTCGCAGGCATGTTGAACAGGTAGCGGATGGGGTTTCTTGTATGCGCAGGTGTCGCCGCTGACCACGTGGTCGAAGAATGAAGCGATGCCCATGCGTTGCAGCAACGGGTGGGTGAATTCGGCGCTTTTATTGGTGACAATGCCCAGGGGCATGCCCTGCTTGCGAAAGGCCTTGAGTCCCTCCAGGGCTTCTGGATACAACACGGATTTGTCGCCGTTCAGTGCGTGGTAGCACGTGCGGAACACACGCAGCCCATGCTGCACGACGGGGCCTTCGGGCGGATCGGAGAGCTCGCCGGTCAATGCGCGGACCACGAGATTTTCCAGGCCTTTTCCCACATAGGTGGCAATGACATCCTGGGACAGTGGGGCGAAACCCATTTCCAGGCGCATGGCATTGGTGGCGTCGGTCAGGTCGGGGATAGTGTTGACCAGTGTGCCATCCAGGTCGAACAGCGTGGCGGCGAATGGCATGTCAAGTCCTGTTTTGGCGTTTGCGGGCGCTATTGCGTGGCGAAATTGCGTGGCGAAATTGCGCCCGCGTTGTGTCATACGGAAATGGTCTCGCCCTTGATGATTTCGGTGCGCAGGGCATCGATCACGGCTTTGTAGTCTTTTTGTCCGAAGATGGCCGAACCCGCGACAAAGGTGTCGGCGCCTGCCGCGCGAATCTGTGCGATGTTGTCGATTTTGACGCCGCCGTCGATTTCCAGGGCGATTGGCTGGCCGCCCTGGCCCTGCCAGTCGGCGATGCGTTGCCGGGCCAGGCGCAGCTTGTGCAGCGAGGCGGGTATGAACGCTTGCCCGCCATAGCCGGGGTTGACAGACATAAGCAGGACCACATCGAGCTTATCCATGACGTGATCCATCCAATTCAAAGGAGTGGCCGGGTTGAATACCAGGCCGGCTTTACAGCCGAGTTCGCGGATCAGGCCCAGGGTGCGGTCGGGGTGGCGCGATGCCTCGGGATGGAAGGTGATGATGTCGGCTCCTGCCTTGGCGAATGCCGGGATTAACGCGTCGACCGGTTCGACCATCAGGTGGACGTCGATGGGCGCCTTGGTATGGGGCCGCAAGGCTTCGCACACCATGGGGCCTACAGTAAGATTGGGCACGTAGTGGTTGTCCATGACGTCAAGGTGGATCCAGTCTGCGCCGGCGGCAACAACGTTTTTTACTTCTTCGCCCAAGCGGGAAAAATCGGCGGCAAGCAGGCTGGGTGCGATACGGGTGACGGAATCGATGGTCATGGGCGTAAACTGTTTCGAAATTAAAGGATGGAGCGAGTGTCCTGTTGGGCTAATCGAATATACGTGCGCACCTAAGCAAACGGGACACTGGATACTGTGCCATTATTGCAGGTTATCGGTGACTTTCCCCTTACAGGTCCCTGACAGTGTGTGCAAACCCATGCCCGTTTTCATGTTTCCCGGCTGGTATGCCGGGGTTTCGCGGAGTTCTGAATGAAACCCTACGATCTTAGCGTGGTTGTTACGCCCACCTATTTGCCCGAGCAGTCCGAACCTGACGAACAGCAGTTCGTCTTTGCATACACGGTGCGCATCACCAATAGCGGCCAGCATCCGGCGCAGATCATCAGCCGGCACTGGATCATCACCGATGCGCAACAAAAAGTACAAGAGGTGCGCGGGCTTGGCGTGGTGGGCCAACAGCCTTTGCTCAAGCCGGGCGAAACATTCGAATACACCAGCGGCTGTCCATTGCCCACGCCTTTTGGCACCATGAGGGGCAGCTACCATTGCGTGGGCGATAATGGCATTCCCTTCGAGGTTCCCATCGGGGAATTCGTTCTGGCCATGCCACGCACGTTGCACTGATTCAATACGACACCGGTTAATTTCCTTATGAAAAGAATTCTGCTCTCTTGCGGCCTGCTGGTCTTGGTGGCGGCCTGCAGCACCGTGCCTCTGGAACAGGATGAAGCCGGCGCGCCCGCCGCTGCCGTGCCCGACATCGCGCTCCAGCCTTTGGTCGTGCCTGAGTTGTCGGCCATGCGCGATACGCCTCCGCGCGCCTTGGCCGGCAAATTCGTGCCTGTCACCTGGGCGGCGCTGCCGGGCTGGACCAGCGACGATATGGCCGACGTATGGAAAACCTTCCTGAATAACTGCAAGGGCCTGATGCGGCCGATATCGGGTTCGCTGGCCATGCAGGCGCGGGCCACCCCCCGCGCATGGCAGCCAGTGTGTGCCGCCGCCGCCCAGTCCGGCCTGCCCGCGCAGGGTGCGGATTCGGCTCAGGTGCGCCAATTCATGCAAGCCCATTTGCAGCCCTGGCGTGTTGCCGACGCGTCCGGCCGCCCCGCGCAGAACACCGTTACGGGCTATTACGAACCCCTGATTCTTGCATCGCGCCAGCGTACGGGCGACTATCAGTGGCCGTTGTACTCGGCGCCACCTGATCTGCTTACCATCGACTTGGGCGAGGTCTATCCCGAACTGGCCGGAAAGCGCATTCGAGGCAAACTGCAAGGCAAGCGGGTGGTGCCCTACGATACCCGCGCCCAGATTGCCGCGGCATCCGAGCAGCCGCCCGTCATTGTCTGGGCGGCCGACCCAGTCGAGGCCTTCTTTTTGCAAATCCAGGGGTCGGGACGTGTGCAGTTGCCGGACGGCTCAGTCATCCGCCTGGCGTATGCGGATCACAATGGCCGGCCTTATGCATCCATTGGCAAGTGGCTGGCCGAGCAGGGCGAGCTTTCTCTGGCCCAGGCGTCGATGCAGAATATCAAGGCCTGGGCCAAGCGCAATCCGCAGCGGGTGCAGGAAATGCTGAACGCCAATCAGGCCATGGTGTTTTTTAACGAAGAAGCCATTGCGGATCCCGCCCTGGGGCCCAAAGGCGCTTACGGCATACCCCTGATGGCCGGCCGGTCGGTGGCGGTCGACACCACGTTTGTTCCATTGGGCGCCCCGGTCTATTTGTCGACCCAGTACCCGGCTTCCGACAAGCGTTTGCAAAAGCTGGTTTTTGCACAGGACACTGGCGCGGCGATTCGCGGGGCGGCCCGTACCGACTTCTATTGGGGTTCGGGCGAGCAGGCCGGCGCGATGGCCGGCCGTATGAAACAACGTGGGGACATGTGGGTGTTATGGCCCAAACAGGCAGGGGCACCCTCGGCGCGATGAAATCCGAAACCATCCTGATCTGCGGCGGCAGCATTGTGGGTCTGGCAACGGCGCTGGGCCTGGCGCGCGCCGGCTTGAAGGCCGTGCTGCTGGGCCCCAAGAAAGCGCTGGAACCTGCGGCGGCCGATCGCTTCCACCCCAGGGTGTATGCCTTGTCGCCGGCCAGTCGCCGGTTTTTGACGGAGCTTGGGGTGTGGGGCCTGATGGACGAAGCCCGGATCACGCTGGTCGAGGCCATGGAGGTCTATGGCGACGCCAGCGGCAAGGTGTCGTTGAATGCCTGGCAGGCGGCGCAGCCGGCCATGGCCTGGATCGTCGAGTCTTCCGAGCTGGAACGCGCTTTGCGACAGGCAGTGCAAGTACTTGGCATTGCATGGCACACCGAGCGTTTTCAGGCGCTTGCGCCCGGGGGGGCGCTTACTGATACGGGGCGCGAACTGCCTGCCGCCTTGGTGGTGGGCGCCGATGGTGCGCCGTCGGCGGTCCGCGCCGCTGCGGATATTGCATTCACATCGGCTGCCTATGGCGATACCGGGGTGGTCACCCACCTAACGTGCGAACAACCCCATCTTCATACCGCCCGGCAGTGGTTCACCAACGACGGCGTGGTGGCTTTGTTGCCCATGCCGGATACGGCTGACGGCCCCCAGGTGTCGCTGGTATGGTCTATGCCGGCCCCGTTGGCCAACGAATTGATGGCTCTGCCGGGCGAAGAGCGCGATGCCTCGTTGCGTGTGCGGCTGCAAAGCGTGACCGGCGGTGTGCTGGGCAGCCTGACGGTGCGAAGCCCGGTATTGGGTTTTCCCCTGTTTCTGGAGCAAAGCGATATGGTGGCGCCCGGCGTCGCACTGGTGGGCGATGCGGCGCATCGGGTTCACCCATTGGCGGGGCAGGGGCTTAACCTGGGCCTGGGCGATGCGCAGCAATTGATCGAGATCTTGCGCACCCGGCCCGACTATCGCCGTATGGGCGATCTTGCCTTGTTGCGCAGCTATCGCCGCAGACGAGCCGAGCATGTCGCGGCAATGGGGCTGGCCACCGACGGCTTGCATCGCCTGTTTGCGTTGCGCTCCACACCGGCCGTCATGCTGCGCAACGCCGGCATGCACATGGTTGATCGCCTGCCTTTCATCAAACGCAGGCTGATCCAAAGCGCGTCTTAATTCCCGCGGCCAGCAGGTAAGAATCATGCGGGCGACGAGACAAAAAGGTACGATGTTGCCTGGTCGCGTTTGATCGTTATCTGTTTTTCAGGAGTTTCCTTCATGGGTTTGCGTTTGTTGGCGAATGTGATGGCCGTGGTTCTTGGGGCGTCGGGTCTGGCGGGCCATGCCTGGGCGCAATCGGTTGAAGGCGCTGGAACAGCGGTTCATGCGCAAGAGCAGGCGGCCGGCGACCCGGCTGTCGGCGCTGTGGCGGGGCAAACCCCAGCCAACGACGATGGCGCTGCGGGCGCCGAGGCAACGCCTGCCGCTACCGTCGCGCCCGTTGTGGTTGATCGGGCCGCCGTTGCGGCCAACGTGAAGAAAGTGATCGAAGTCGAGTTTCCGGGGATCGAGGTCGCCGGGGTCACACCCACGCCTTTTGACGGCCTGTACGAGGTGCAGGTTGGCATGGACCTGCTGTACACCAACGCCAATGCCGATTTCCTGTTGCAGGGCGCGTTGATCGATATCCACACCCGTACCGACCTGACCGCTCAACGCCTGGCCAAGCTGTCGGAAGTGCCATTTGACAGTCTGCCGCTGGATGCGGCCATCAAACAGGTGAAAGGCAAGGGCGAGCGCAAGATGGTGGTGTTCGAAGACCCCAATTGCGGCTACTGCAAGCGCTTGCATCAAACGCTGGAGCATATCGACAACGTGACCATCTATACCCTGCTGTTCCCCATTCTTTCGCCTGACTCCACCGAGAAGGCCCGCAATATTTGGTGCGCGAGCGATCGTGTCAGTGCATGGCGCGACTGGATGCTGCAAGCCAAAGTGCCGGCAGCGGCCGAGTGCGATACCCCCATCCAGGCCAACCTGGCGCTGGGCCGTAGCCTGATGGTGCGCGGCACGCCGGCGATTTTCTTTGCCGATGGCAGCCGCGTCAACGGCGCGCTGCCCTTGCCGCAACTGAAAGAAAAGCTGGATTCGCTGGGGCCGGAGAAGTAGGGATCGGAGAAGTAGGGGATTGGGGATTCGAGTCGTGCACGCATTGTCCGACGTCGTGACGGTCGTTATGAGGGTTTCGCTGAAGGGTTAAGTTTTAGGAGTTGAATTTTTAAAGTTTGAACTTTTAAAGATTGAATTTTTAAGGGTTGAAATTCAGGGAGCAAGCTGTGACGGCTCAAGCGTCGCTTACGTATCAGGTTACGGTATCTTCCGAGCTGCAGGCCAACCAGCGCTACGAGCACTGGTTGAAGCCGCTACTGTCCGACTTCGAGGCCGCCGACCCCAACCCGCAGCAACTGCAAAACTTCCAGGGCCACGTGACCTCGCTGGTTCTGGGCTCGCGGGAACTGCATGATATGCAGTCCGACGATTTCCAGGGTACGTGTTCAAGGCAGCACATGCGCAGGCACGAAGATTCTAAGCTGGCGTTGATTTATGTCATGCAGGGGCGGGTGGTCAGCGAATACGAAGGCGATGTCGATACGGTTGCACGCGCGGGGCAGCTCTTTCTTTTTGACGGCGCTCGCCCCAATCGCATCCGCTTCCATCAACCTCGCTTTGTGCAGATCAACCTTCCGCGAGCGCCGCTGCAGGCGGTTTTGCCCGATGGGACAGCACCCAGCCAAGTCCACAAGGCCTTGTCGCGCTCGTCGTTGACCGGTTTGCTTTCCAGTCATCTGGGGCAATTTCGCGACTTGAGCGCCAGGCTGTCCATGCACGAACGCCATGGCTTGTTGGAAGCCACCGAGGCCTTGGCGGTCAGTGTCATTCAAAGCGCGTGTCTGGATCATCAAGTGCACGATGGCGGCAACCGCTATCTGGGCTTGTATACTGCCGCTCAGCGTCATATCCGCCTGCATTTGTCGTCGGCCTGCCTCAACGGCGACGTCATTGCCGGGGCTTTGGGCTGCTCGCGCGCCACGCTGTATCGTGCGTTTGCCGAGCAAAATGCAAGCCTGGCCGGCCAGATCCGGGAATTGCGCCTGCAAAAGCTGGCGCGCCTGCTGCAAAGCCCGGCGAATATGGCGCCCATCGCCCAGTTGGCTCACCTTTGCGGCTTGCATGACGCGCCCAACCTTAGCCGTCTGTTTCGGCAGCGCTTTGGGGTCAGCCCGCAAGAGTACCGTGCCGCTCATCGCGAGTCGGCACGTCTGTAACGGTAGTCACGCATGGATGCTGCGCCCGCGGTGGAGAGCGCCTTCCCATGGCTATCCTCCGGCGCGACGAAACTCGATGAGACAAAAAAATGACCGTCCTGCGACGGTTTGATTACCCCCATCCGCAGCGTTCCGCCTACTCTCTTCTGTTGATTGATGTTGCAGTGCAGTATGCGCTGTAACCCCGTGTTTGGCGCGCTCGCCGCGCCTTGAAACACCGCCGCACCGCGCAGGAAAATACCGCCGATGCGGCCCCAAAGAGAGTCAAACGCAATGAATCATTTCTATCGAATCGTGTTCAATCGCGCCTTGGGCGTCATGCAGGCCGTGTCCGAAAACAGCCGGGCCGTAGGGAAGGGCGGGGCAAGGGCCGGCTACGACAAGCGGCCAGCTAAAGCACCGGTGCTGAAAACGGCCCTCCTGGCTGCCGCGTTAATGGCGGTTTGCGCTATACAGTCGGTATCGGCGCAAACGATTATTAACGACCACCAAACTGTCAAGGGAGGCGCCGATCCCGGAACGATCCCCAGTCCGTGGAATGTTGCCGACGACCTTGATATTGGATCGGGGATGGGGGCTTCGTTGGTGATCTCCGACGGCGGTGTCGTCAACGCGGGGAAAAAAACTTCCATTGGCCACAGCGTGGGTTCACAGGGTTTGCTCGAGGTTAATGGGCCCGGGTCGGTCCTGAATAATGTCAACGATAATCTTATTGTCGGTGGCCAAGGTCAAGGCGTCTTGAACATTCGGAACGGGGGCTATGTGCATAGTCACGCTGCCCGAATTGGTGAACAGGCAGATAGCCAGGGCGTTGCCCTTGTCGACGGCGATGGCTCAGCGTGGAAGGTCGATGGTTTTCTGTTTGTGGGGCTTGGGGGGGCGGGACGAGTCTCCATTTCGGATGGCGGTGTTGTCGACAGCCAGGGAACGGTGCTTCAAGGTCCCGACAGCTGGATGCTGGTTAGCGGCGCCGGCTCGAGGCTCAATACGCAATCAGTCCAGATTGGCGCGGCGGGTAACGCGTCAACCAGCACAATGACGGTCGAGAACGGCGCTGTTGTCAGTGCTTCATTTGTGTCCCTTGGTGAGAATCCGGACATGAAAGGGGTGTTGAATCTGACCAATAACGGGGGCGAAAGAGGGGTGTTGGAGGCCGCCTACCTCATGCGACGGGACGGCGAGGCAAGCGTCCTGTTCGACGGTGGCGTACTTCGACCCAAGGCTCACGAGCACCTATTCTTTCGTGACTTTGAACCCGGCGATATCCAGATTGCCGGTGGCGGCGCTTACATCGACACCAATGGTTTCGACATCGGCATCCCGGCGCCGTTGCAAGGCGCAGGCGAATTAATCAAGCAGGGCGAAGGGCGCTTGACCTTATCCGGCGTCAATACCCACCAAGGCGGCACCCGCATTCTGGGCGGCGTGCTGTCGGTGGCGTCGGATGCCAACCTAGGCGACGCGGGCGGCGGCCTGACGCTGGATGGCGGCGCATTGAAGATCACCGATTCGGACTTCGCCGTTTCCAGTCGCGCCGTGACCCTGGGTGCGGGCGGCGGCGGCTTTGATATGGAATTCAACAGCTCGGATGGCGAAGCCGCGACATTCAGCGGGGCCATTACCGGCGCGGGCGATCTGAACAAACTGGGGCGAGGCGATTTGCGCCTGACGGGCGATAACGCCTACGGCAACACCATTGTTCGCGAGGGCGAGCTGATCGGCAACAGCCGTTCGATCAGTGGGGATGTCTACATTCACGATGACGACACCGCCTCCATCACCTTTGACCAGGCGGTAAGCGGCGAATTTGCGGGAAATATCAACGGAGCGGCCTCTCCTCTAGCAGCGGCGGCGAAAGATGGCGCGGGCACACTGACGCTGACGGGCACCTCGTTGGTGAACTGGTTTGTCGAGCAGGGCGAACTGGTGACCTCGGCTGAGCGTTTCCTGGGGTATGCCGCTACAGGTCCCGATGGCACAGTCACCTTCCACGAAGCCGGCGATGCCAGTCTGATGAGCGCAGTGTTTGGCATGGGGAAAGTCAATAAAACTGGGGATGGAATCCTGCGTTTGTTGGGCGACAGCAGCGAATTCACGGGGCAGACCACGGTGTCGAGCGGCACCCTGTCGGTGGGCGGCGCCAATGGCGCGGGTCGCCTGGGCGGCACGCTCACCGTGGCCAATGGCGGCACGCTTAGCGGCATAGGTCAGGTGGGTAGGACCACGGTCGAGTCGGGCGGTGCGGTCGCCCCGGGCCATTCCGTCGGCACGCTCACGGTAGCGGGCGACCTGACGTTCAACCCAGGCTCGCGCTACGAGGTTGAAGTTAACCCCAGCGGCGTGGAATCCGATCTGATCCAGGTAAGCGGCACGGCCACGTTGCAGGGTGGATCGGTAGTGCATCTTGGCCCGGATGGCGAATACAGCACGAAAACCAGCTACCGCATTCTGTCAGCCGGCACGGGGCTGACCGGCGAGTTTGGCCAGGTAACGTCGAACCTGGCTTTCCTGACGCCCAGCCTGGCCTACGACTACGCCAACTATTCGGTCGACCTGACCTTGCAGCGCAACCAGACCAGTTTCGAGTCGCTGGCGGAAACGCCAAACCAGCGGGCCACAGCCAGCGGCCTGGCCAGCCTGCCGAACGGCAGTGCCTTGTACCAGCGTATTTTGAACCTGCCGGAAGGCGCACCGCCGGCCGTCTTCGATTCTCTGTCGGGCGAAGTGCATGCCAGCGTTGTCTCGGCCTTGCAGGCCGGCAGCACTACAGTGCGTAACTTGCCTTTGTCGCATCTGCGGCGCAATTTGTCGGCGGGCCTGGCGCCGGGCGCCCTTATTGCCCAAAGCGGAACAAGCACCTTGCCCGCTTCCAGTTTGCCGCAATCGACCGCCAAACCCTTATGGGCCGAAGTGGTGGGCAATTGGCGCACAATGAATAGCGATGGCAATGCAGCCAGGCTGAAGCAATCCACCGGCGGGCTGTTCGTGGGGGGCGACTACGGCATAGGCGGCGGCTGGCGTATGGGCGCGGCCCTGGGCTACACCGATGGCGATCTGCGCATCGATGACCGGGACAGCAAGGCGGACATCAGCACCTATAGCGCGGCGCTGTATGGCGGCAAGAGCTTCGAGCTTGGCACAGGGAGCTTGAACCTTTTGCTGGGCGGGGCGTATAGCCGACACGACATCAAGTCGCGGCGCCACACTGCGGTGGGCAGCCTGGCCGAAACGCTAAAGGCCCACTACCACGCCTACACCGGCCAGGTTTTTGGTGAACTGGGGTATGCCCTGCCGGTGGGCAAGGCCACCATCGAACCGTTTGCCGGCCTGGCCTGGTCCGACGTGCGCACACGCGGCTTTAACGAGTCGGGCGGCATGACAGCCCTGTCCGCCTCCAGTCAAAGTCACGATATGACAACCAGCACTATGGGTTTGCGTGCCGGCACAGGCTTCGAGTTGGGGCAATCCCAAGGGCGTATCCAGGGTACAGTGGCATGGCGTCACGCGTTTGGCACGATTGCACCGGAACGCGCCCTGGCCTTTGACGCCGGGCAGTCCTTTACCGTGGCGGGGGTTCCCATTGCACGCGACGCCGCGCTGCTGGAGCTGGCGGCGGATCTTGCTGTTTCGTCCAGTGCTACCGTTGGCGCTTCGTACGGGGCGCAACTGGGCGGCGGCAACCGCGAACACGTTGGGAAGATCAACGTGCGGTGGCGGTTCTAAAACCAAGCAGGCGCCCTTGCTCCTGTGCGCCGAACAGGCCGAAGATCGCTTGCCGCAACCACTGGTTGTCGGGGTCTTTATGGAACTTGGCGTGCCAGAATAGATGGATGCCGATCTCGGGCAGGGCAATGGGGTGGGCCAGATACTTCAGGCCGAAGGGCCGGGCGCAGCGTTTGGCGTAAAGAACGGGAACCGTGGCGATCATATCCGTCGTGCTAAGGATGTCGCCCAGGGCCACAAAGTGGGGCACCAGCAGGCGCACGCGCCTGCGCTGCGGGCCGCGATCGATGATCTCGTCGGCCTGGGCGTGCCCCGTGCCGGCCGACACCACCATGACGTGGTTGGCGCCGAAGAACTCGCGCCGCGTGATGTGATCTTTGTCCAACGCATGGCCCTGGCGAAACAGGCAGACATAGCGCTGCATGAACAGGCGCTGTTGAAAGAACCCCGCCTTTAGCTGGGGAATCAGGCCGATGGCCAGGTCCACGTGGCCAGCCTCCATTTCCTGGCGCAGGTTTTCCGCATTGTTGCGCACCGTGCTGACGGTGACGCCCGGGGCGATCTCCGCCAGCAGGTTCATAAGCCGGGGCAGCAGTTCGATTTCACCCAGGTCGGTCATGGCGACCGTGAAGCGTTTCTTGCTGGACTGCGGTTCAAATGCTGTTTTGTGCGCCAGTGTGTTCTCGAGGGTGGCCAGGGCATTGGCGATGGGGGCGGCCAACTGCTGGGCATAGGGGGTGGGCTGCATGCCCCTGGATGTGCGTACGAACAGCTCGTCGTTGAACAGAGCACGTAGGCGCCTAAGTGCGTTGCTGACGGTGGGCTGCGTTAGATTCAGCCTGCGTGCGGCGGCCGATACGCTGCCTTCGGCGTGCAGTCGGTTGAAGACGACCAGCAGGTTTAAGTCGATATCCTTGAGATCCATGCGTGCAATGCTTCCTAATATTCACAGTGTCTATAGCATGGATTCATCATATTCTATTTATCTATTTATTTGTCCTGTCTATAATTTTCCGAGCAGATTGCTAATAAATGCCATGGCGCGCAAAGCCATGCCACAGGAGACAGCGGACCCGCATCGCACGCGGCCCCGTTGCCGGCCTGTGTTTGAAAGGCGGCGCCGGCAGCCGCACAGCGAAGGAGAGTTCGAATGAATGCGATGCCCGAGGTTTTCCCCCGGAACCCTGAATGGCAGGGCGATGGTTCCAGCCGTATTCCGTTTTGGGCCTATACCGACCCGGCGTTGTATCAACGCGAATTAGAGCGGCTGTTCTACGATAACCATTGGTGTTATGTGGGGTTGGAGGCTGAAATTCCGAACCCCGGCGACTTCAAGCGCACTGTGATCGGCGAGCGGTCGGTGATCCTTACTCGCGATATGGAAGGCGGCATCAATGTGATCGAAAACGTCTGTGCGCATCGTGGCATGCAGTTCTGTCGCGAACGTAGTGGCAACAAGACGGAACTGGTCTGTCCGTATCATCAGTGGAATTACAGCCTGAAGGGCGACCTGCAGGGCGTGCCGTTCCTGCGGGGCGTCAAGCAAGACGGCAAGGTCCACGGCGGCATGCCCAAAGAGTTCAAGACCAAGGAAAACAACCTGAACAAGCTAAGGGTGGCCACCCGGGGCGGCGTGGTCTTTGCATCGTTCAACCACGAGATCGAAAGCTTTGAAGACTTCCTGGGGGCCGACATGTTGGGCTATTTCGACCGCCTGTTCAACGGCCGCAAGCTGACTATTTTGGGCTATAACCGCCAGCGCATTCCGGGCAACTGGAAGCTCATGCAGGAAAACATCAAGGACCCTTATCATCCGGGTTTGCTGCATACGTGGTTCATTACTTACGGTCTTTGGCGCGCCGATAACAAGTCGGCCCTGAAAATGGACGAACACCACCGCCATGCCGCCATGATTTCCACGCGTGGCAACAGCGGCGCAAAAAACGAAGTGACGTCGGGGGTGACCAGCTTCAAGGAAGGCATGGAGATCAACGACAAGCGCCTGCTGGATATTGTGCACGAGCCCTGGTGGGGCGAGCCTACCGCCGTGATGATGACGATCTTCCCCAGTGTGATCTTTCAGCAGCAGGTCAATAGCGTGTCCACGCGCCATATCCAGCCCAGCGGTACGGGCGCGTTCGATTTCGTCTGGACGCATTTCGGTTTTGAAGACGACACCCCGGAAATGACCCAGCGGCGCCTGGTTCAGGCCAATCTGTTCGGCCCGGCGGGCTTTGTGTCGGCCGATGATGGCGAGGTCATCGAGCTTTCGCAAAGCGGCTTCGAGCAAAAACCGTATCATCGCGCCCTGGCTGAACTGGGTGGTTATGGCGTGGAGAACACCGAGCACATGGTGACTGAAACCCTGATACGCGGGATGTATGAATACTGGCGCAAGGTGATGGAGATCTAATATGCTGAATGTTGAAACCTATTTGGATCTGACTCGACTGTATTCAGACTATGCTGCGGCGGTGGATGCCAAGGATTGGGAAACCTGGGTGGCGTTCTTCGAAGAAGAATGCGAATACAAACTGCAGCCGCGTGAAAACCACGAACGGGGCCTGCCTTTGTCGACCATGTGGTTTATTAGCCGGGATATGTTGAAAGACCGTGCTTACGGCATCCAGGAAACCTTGTTCCACGACCCGTACTACCAGCGCCACGTAGTGGGCGCGCCGCGCGTGATTGGCGTGGAAAACGACGTGATCCATTCCGAAGCCAATTACGCGGTGTTTCGCACCAAGTACGACGGCGAATCCACCGTGTTCAATGTGGGCCGCTACATTGACCGGATCACGATGGGGCCGCAAGGGCTCAAGTTCAAATCCCGTTTCTGCATCTACGATTCGGAAATGATCCCCAATTCCATCATCTACCCAATTTAATCAAAGGTATTCCCATGGCTCAATGGATTGACATTCTGGCGCAAGACGAACTGCCCGAAGACGATGTAGTCGGCGTCAATGCTCAGGGCCGCCAATTGGCGGTGTATAGCGTCGACGGCGAAGTCTATGTCACTGACAATATCTGTACGCACGGCCGCGCGCGGTTGTGCGACGGCTTCCTGGAAGGCTACGAAATCGAATGCCCCTTGCATCAGGGCCGTTTCGATATCCGTACCGGCGAGCCGTTGTGCGAGCCGGTAACCATAGCCATTCGGACGTATCCCATGAAGCTGGAAGACGGCCGGGTGCTGGTCGACATGGCCCGCGAATCGGTCAAGTAACCCGCGCTAGCCCGCCTGGGTGACCAAACGAATGCCTGGCATGACTTCAGCGGCCAGTTCCGGGTTTCGGGTGGCGTATTCAATATTCATACGGGCGATTTCCACATGCTCTTCGCCCAGCGCCTGTGCGCGTGCGCCCTGGCCGCGCTCGATCGCCTGCACCAGGGCGTGATGCTGGTGCTGCGCCTGCTGCATCCAGCGGGTGCCTTCCGTTAACGACGACTGCATGGGCAGCATGGCGCTAGGCGCCGCAAAAGGCTGGCCGTTCAGCAGTTCCATCATGCGTTTTATAGTGCGGTTGCCGCTGCCATCCAGTATCAATGCATGGAAACGCGTATTAATATCGACATAGGCGGCGTAGTCGTCCAGGCTCATTTGCGGCTTGTTCACGACCGCGTCGGCCTGGTCCAGGCAGTCGTGCAATTGGCGCGATAACTGGCGGGATAGGCCGTTTTCAGTAAGCAGCCGCGCGGCATAGCCTTCAAGCACGCCACGCGTCTGTATGGCTTCAGACACTTCTTTTGCCGTGAAGCCGCGCATTTGATAGCCGCCGCCCGCCATGGCTTCGATCAGCCCTTCGTATTCAAGCGTGGTCAGCGCCAGCCGGACGGGCGTACGCGATGCCTGCAAGCGTTCAGCCAGCGGGATTTCGGCCAGACGCTCGCCCGGCGCGAAAGCGCCTTTAAGGATAAGGTCGCGCAATTGAATCAGGACACGAGACTGCTGGGATTCGGGGGGGAGTGGTTTCATGGCGGAAAGGCGCGAAAATACGCAATGGAAGTTAGTTTATCGCAGTTGTACGCAGTTGCATACAACAACTTTAGGAAGCCTAGTATTTTCCCTAGTCTTGATCGCGGTAAATAATCAATTTCATCGTTATGGTTTCCGTTTTATTCTATTTATATCTATATGAAAAATAACAGAAAATATATATTATTAGCGGATTTTTCGGTCGGTATTACTTGTTCAGTTTCAAAACATTTCTTATTGACAAACTGGTCAAAAGCATCAACACTGCATGCAATCGAATTCAAGGTTGATTCCCAGGAGCTTCCCTATGATTACAGCTGAACAGAACGACTTCATGACCCGGGTTGGCGCCGACCAGCCCGCCGGCAAACTTTTACGCCAGTATTGGCAGCCCGTGGCCTTGGCCGAAGAGCTGCCCGCCGAGCGTCCTGTCAAGGCGGTACGCCTACTGGGCCAAGACCTTGTCTTGTTCCGCGATGACGATGGCCAATTGGGCTTGTTGGACCGCGACTGCCCTCACCGTGGCGCCGACCTGGCCTTTGGCCGGCTCGAGCACGGCGGCTTGCGCTGCGCGTTTCATGGTTGGCTGTTCGATGTCAAGGGCCGATGTCTGGAAACTCCGGCGGAGCCGCCGCAAAGCCGTTTTCGCGACAGCATTCAACAAGGCGCGTATCCGGTGGTCGAGCGCAGCGGTATTATTTTCGCCTACATGGGCGAGGGCGAGCCGCCGGCTTTCCCCGAGTTCGACTGTTTTATCGCGCCCGATACGCATACGTTCGCGTTCAAGGGCCTGTTTGAATGTAATTGGCTGCAAGCCCTGGAAGTGGGCATCGACCCGGCCCATGCGTCGTACTTGCATCGTTTCTTTGAAGATGAAGACACAGCGGCCAGCTATGGCAAGCAGTTTCGCGGCGCCTCGTCCGATTCGGGCGATATTCCCATTACCAAAGTGCTGCGCGAGTATGGCCGGCCCACCATCAATATCGATCTCACCAAGTTTGGCATGCGCATGACCTCGCTGCGCGAACTGAACGACACCCAAACTCATGTTCGCGTCACCAATCTGGTGTTCCCGCAGGCGATTGTGATCCCCATGAGCCCCGAGATGACCATTTCTCAGTGGCATGTGCCGGTGGACGATACCAACTGCTACTGGTATGCCATTTTCACCAGTTTTACCGAACCGGTGAACAAGCAGCAGATGCGCGAACAGCGGCTGGAACTCTATGAACTGCCCGATTACGTGTCGCGCAAGAACAAGCGCAACAATTATGGTTTCGATGCGCACGAGCAGAAAACCCAAACCTATACGGGCATGGGCACGGATATCAACGTGCATGACCAGTGGGCCGTCGAGTCTCAAGGCCCGATCCAGGACCGTACCCGCGAACATCTGGCAGCCAGCGACCGCTGCATCGTCACGTATCGCCGCATGCTGGTCAAGGCCATCGAAAGCGTGCTGGCAGGCGAAAACAAGGCACCCATGCTGCTCACCGAGCAAGAAGCCGCCCAGATGACCGGTCCCAAAACCATCGACGGCATTGGCCTGAAAGAAAACGCCGCCGCCTATATGGATGAAGCGGATCAGAAGCGTCGTCAGCAGTCCGATTGGGCGGCACAGCGGCTAAGCGCGTAACAAGGGGCATTCATGGCAAGTTTTGTCGAGCGGTTCGACGTATGGACGGCCGAGCAGGCGCGGGTGGGCGATGATCTGGCCAAGCGTCTGGCTTCGGGCGAGATCGAGGTGGTGCGCTTTGCATTTCCCGATCAGCACGGTATTTTGCGGGGCAAGACGCTGGTGGCGTCGGAAGCCATCCAGGCATTGCGCGGCGGCGTCAACATGACCAGCACGCTGTTTGCGAAAGATACCTCGCACACCACTGTTTTTCCGGTGTTTTCCGCAGGCGGCGGTTTTGATTTCGACGGCATGCAGGGCGCCGCCGACTTTGTGCTGGTTGCCGACCCGGCCAGCTTCAAGATTCTTCCCTGGGCCACTAAAACAGGCTGGGTGTTGTGCGATGCGTACATGACCGACGGGCGGCCCTCGCCGCTGGCGACCCGTACGATTCTGCAGCGCGCCCTCGGCCAGCTTGACGATTTGGGGTATGAACTTGTGGCCGGCCTGGAGGTGGAATTCCACGTGTTCCGGGTCGAGGATCCGCGCATGGGCCTGGGCGATTCCAGCCAGCCGAACCAGCCTGGCGAGCCACCCGAGGTTTCATTGTTGTCGCATGGCTACCAGTACCTTACCGAGCAACGCTACGACAGCGTGGACGCCGTCATGGAGCTGCTGCGTAAAACCATACAGGGCCTGGAATTGCCTTTGCATTCCCTGGAAATCGAGTTCGGTCCCAGTCAGTTTGAACTGACGTTCGGGCCAATGACAGGCTCCCAGTCGGCCGACACCATGGTTCTGCTGCGCAGCGCGATCAAACAGGTGTGCCATCGCCATGGCTACCATGCCACCTTCATGTGCCGCCCGCGCATTCCAAATGTCATGTCCAGCGGCTGGCACTTGCACCAATCGCTGCGCGATAAAGCCACGGGCCGGAATGCCTTTATCCCTGATCAGCATGGGCAGGACCTTTCGCCGGTGGGGCGGCAGTATCTTGCCGGCTTGCTGGAGCACGCTGTGGGCGCGGCCGCCTTGTCCACGCCCACCATCAATGGCTATCGGCGTTATCGACAGTTTTCATTAGCGCCCGACCGCGCCAGTTGGGGGCGTGACAACAGGGGCGCGATGCTGCGGGTCCTGGGCGGTGTGGGGCAGGCGGCGACGCGCATTGAAAACCGCGTGGGCGAACCGTCCGCCAATCCTTATCTGTACATCGCCTCGCAGGTATTTTCGGGCGTGGACGGAGTGCGCCGGGAACTGACGCCCGGCCCGGGTGCGGACGAGCCTTATGACACGCCGGCGGCAGCGCTGCCCAGGTCTTTGGGCGATGCTCTGAAAGCCTTGCAGGCTGATGACTTTCTGTGCCAGCAGTTCACGCAGCGGTTCGTAAACTACTATTGCCATATCAAGCAGGCTGAAATCAATCGGTTCAACCTTGCTGTTACCGAGTGGGAGCACAAGGAGTACTTTGACATTTTTTAAGGAAGCATACCTGGCATGAAGCCTGTCGCGATTTTTCAGCACACGGTCGTGGGGCATCCGGGCGCGGTGTTGACCGTCCTGGATGAGTTGTCGATTCCTTGGGTGGTGGTGCCCATTATGGATGGCGTGGCGGTTCCCGAAGGTTTCACTAAATACAGCGGCCTGATCTTCATGGGCGGGGGCATGGGCGTCAACGATGGTCTACCGTGGGTGGCCGACGAAATTCGTTTGGCCCGGCGCGCACGTGATGCGGGGTTGCCGATGGCAGGGCATTGCCTGGGCGGCCAGATACTGGCCGGCGCGTTCGGGGCGGATGTCGCGCGCAACCCGCAGATGGAAATTGGCTGGCAGCCGATTGAGTTCGACCGCGTGCGTCTGGCGACAGAGTGGTTGGGTGGCAAGCCACCGGAGGCGGGTGTTTTCCAGTGGCATGGGGATACGTTTTCGTTGCCGGATGGGGCGATCCGGGTGGCGACGAATCCGTTCTGTGCGAATCAGGCCTTTGTGATGGATGACCGTCATATCGGGATGCAGTTTCATCTGGAAATGACGCCGGCCTTGATCCGTTCGTTCCTCGAAGCGAATGGCGACACGCTCGATCGCGAAGTGGCGGCGGGTAATCCGGCGGTGAACACTCGCAATCAGTTGCTGGCTGATCTGGAAGCGCGTACGGCGGGGATGCTGGATATGTTACGGGTGGTTTATGGGCGCTGGGCTCAGGGGTTGTTGGTGGACTGAGGTTGGCGCTTTGCGGCGCCAAACTTCGCGTCGCCTTGCTCGTCCGCACGTTCGTGCTCCCTTCGCCTACGGCTTGCTCGGCCTCAAAGTCCGGACAATCAGTGCCCCTCCCGAAACCGCTGCGTTGTGGGGTAGTGGCTTGTTTGATTTCTGGCGTGGGTGTTTGGGCGGGACCTGTGGGGTTGGAGGGGGTGGCTGGTGTTGGAGGGATGAGCGGATTGCCGGTTTGTTCGGTAGGCGTATGTTCGACGGCGGGTTATTCTGATTGGCCAAATGGCGGCTGGTTGTGATACTGGGAAATGTCTATAAAATAGCCCGATGCTTGCTTATTATTATTTAGTGGAGACATTTTCATGACTGCAGCGGCTTCTTCTTCGCCCGCTTTGGAACTTAACGCGCCTGAATGGGTTCGTCACGAAGGGTTAAAGGCGTGGGTGGCTCAGGTGGCCGACCTGACTCAACCGGATCGCATCGAGTGGTGCGATGGCTCTCAGGAAGAGTACGACAGGCTGTGCGAATTGATGGTGCAGGGGGGTACGCTGCGCCGTCTTGATCCCCAGAAGCGGCCGAATTCTTATCTGGCGTGGTCCGATCCATCGGATGTGGCACGTGTTGAGGATCGTACGTTTATTTGTTCAGAGCTTGAAGAGGATGCCGGCCCCACCAATAACTGGACGGACCCAGCCGAAATGCGCAAGACGCTGGCAGGGCTGTTCGAAGGCTGCATGCGGGGCCGTACGCTGTATGTGATTCCATTTTCCATGGGGCCATTGGGTTCGCCGATTGCGCATATTGGGGTGGAGTTGTCCGATTCGCCTTACGTTGTGGTGAATATGCGGCTCATGACGCGCATGGGCCGCAAGGTCTACGACGTGTTGGGAACCGATGGCGAGTTCGTGCCGTGCGTACATTCGGTGGGTGCGCCTTTGCAGCCGGGGCAAAATGATGTGCCGTGGCCGTGCAACGACACCAAATATATTGTGCATTATCCGGAAACACGCGAGATCTGGTCGTTTGGGTCGGGCTATGGCGGCAATGCTTTGCTGGGCAAGAAATGCCTGGCGTTGCGAATTGCCTCCAGCATGGGGCGTGATCAGGGCTGGATGGCCGAGCACATGCTGATTTTGGGCGTCACGTCGCCCGAAGGCAAGAAGATGCACGTGGCGGCGGCTTTCCCGTCGGCTTGCGGCAAAACCAATTTCGCCATGCTGATCCCGCCGGGGTCGCTGCCGGGCTGGAAAGTCACAACCATTGGCGATGACATTGCCTGGATCAAGCCAGGATCCGATGGCCGCTTGTATGCCATCAATCCCGAGGCCGGCTATTTTGGTGTTGCGCCGGGCACGAACGAGAAAACCAACTTCAACTGCATGGCCTCGCTGCGTGAAAATGTCATTTTCACCAATGTGGCCCTGACCGACGACGGCGACGTGTGGTGGGAAGGCATGGGGCCGGCGCCGGCGCATTGCATCGACTGGCAGGGCAACGACTGGACGCCCGATTCAGGCCGCAAGGCCGCCCATCCCAACGCGCGCTTTACCGTAGCGGCCCAGCAGAACCCGGTGGTCGACCCTGAGTGGGACAATCCGGCCGGCGTTCCCATCGATGCGTTTATTTTCGGCGGCCGTCGCTCGGATACCGTGCCGCTGGTGACCGAGGCGCGTAATTGGGTTGAAGGCGTGTACATGGCTGCAACGCTGGGTTCGGAAACCACGGCCGCTGCGGTGGGCAAGCAAGGCGTGGTGCGCCGTGATCCGTTCGCGATGCTGCCGTTCTGCGGCTACAGCATGGCCTCGTATTTTCAGCACTGGCTGGATTTGGGCAAGAAGCTTGAAGACGGCGGCGCCACGCTGCCGCGTATCTTCTGCGTGAACTGGTTCCAGACGGATGAGAACGGCAAGTTTGTGTGGCCGGGCTTTGGCGAGAACATGCGGGTTCTGAAGTGGATGTTGGAACGGGTGGAAGGTTCGGCGTCGGGCACGGAAAACCCGTTTGGCGTTACGCCGCGCTATCAGGATATCAGCTGGGATGGGCTGGATTTCGGTCCGGACAAGTTCGAGGCGATTACGGTGTTTGATCGTTCGGCGTGGCAGAAGGAAATCGTGTTGCATACCGAGCTGTTCGAGCGCTTGCGCAAGCGGCTGCCTAAGGAGCTGGCGGCTGTGCAGGATAGGTTGCGGGAGCAGTTGGGGGCGTAGTTTTTTGATGCCCCCGGTTTGGTTCTATTGATGCGTTGCTTGTTCTATTGACGCGCTGGTGGGTGGGGGAGCAATTTTTCGGTCCCTCGACCGGTTCGGCGCCCTACGGCGCCGAATACCGCATTGCCTTGCTCGTCCGCGCCTTCGCGCTCCCTTCGCCTACGGTTTGCTCGGTCTCAAAGCCCGCAAAATCGCTCCCCCACCCACCAGCGCTGCATTGATTGGTTTGCGGCGTTTTGATTCATTGGGCTTGCCAATTTGTTAAAGTACTCATTCAAGTGCTTGATTCGTTGAGTAGTAGGTGTTGCGGTTGGTGTGAGGCTTGCTTTTCAACGATTCGTATAACAAAAAAGGCGTGTTGCCGGTGGTTCCCGGCGGCACGCCTTTTTTGTGCTTCGAGAGGGAGCTATCGCCTTAACGTTTAACGGATGGTATTGCTAAGCCGCCCCAATCCGGTGATTTCAACTTCCACCGTATCGCCGGATTGCAGGAATTTGGGTGGTGTAAAGCCGATACCCACACCTACCGGCGTGCCGGTGGCAATGATATCGCCGGGCAGCAGGGTGGTGCCTTTGGAAAGCGTTGATCACGCCAAGTTCGGCCTCGTAGTCGAGCTGTTCGCTAACACATCATGGAACGCAGGCCTTTGCCGTTGCGTTCCATTAAAGACGCAAACCCTGGCTGGGCAAGGGGCGGATGACACAGAGGGTGTTCACAGCGCGGCTAGTCATGCCCGGCGGCGCGCATCTGTTTACAGACCCGGAAATCGGTCTATTTTCGATAGTGGAATATTTGCGTCGAAAATTTTGAACCGTAAAGTTGTAACGCCCATGTCTGTTAGCCGTGCCGCATGCATATCTTTGTATGCATTTAGGGTTTCGAGATTTTCGAAGCAGTAAATGCCCCCCGCTTCGCCGGTTTGCGCGTTTTCCGTCCAGAGCTTCCAGAGCAGGCCGGGCTCGTTAGCAATGCTTTCCGCTAGCCCTTTGAGCGCCTCGCTCATTTCAGCGCCGAACGGCCCAGGGGTGGGGAAGTCTACTTGTAGAATTTTCATGGAAGGCTCCAGTGAGTGGGGTTTTTTTGAACTAATGTACTGCAATACAGGTGCTTTCGCAGATCATGGTGGATAAGGTGGCCATGCTTTCGCGTTCAAAGATCGGGCGGCTTTTGGCCGCCTTGATGGGACAAAATGCGAGCGGTTGAACGGGCTTTGTTGGTCGTTGTCGGGATTGCCTAACTAGCTAAAGCATCTATTTAAGAACTCAATTCGTTCAATAGTAAACGCGGCAGCCTACCCCACCACACCGACGTCAATAGATGGAAGGGCAATCCCCAGAATAGCGACGCCGTCAGAAGTTAACGTATTTTAATAGATACGCCGCTAAGAAAGAAAAATCAAACCGGCGTCTCGCCCCCCCACGCCCGGGTAATCAGCGCCTTCAGCTTCTCCTCTTGCAGCGGCTCTGGATTCCAATACGGATTCTTCATCGCCAATGCAACCGCATGATCAATCCCCGACTCCGGCATCCCCAGTTCCCGCAACGAAGACGGCGCAGCAATACGGCGCCCAAGCTCCCAGAACCCCAGCGCCGCATTATCCGTTTGCAGCGCCCGCGCGGCCCGGCTGATCACATCGGCCGCCGCATGCATGTTGTACGCCACCGTGTGAGGCAACATGACCGCATGCGTTTCCGAATGAGGGAGGTCGAACGCCCCACCCAAGACATGGCACAGCTTATGATGCAGCGCCATGCCCGATGTGCCCAGACAAATGCCGCATAGCCAGGCGCCGTACAACGCATCGGCCCGGGCGGCGGCGTTGGCGGTGTCCTTGACAAGAATCGGCAAAGCGCGGCCCAGAGCGGCAATGCCTTCTTCCGCATAGAGCGACGTGATCGGATTACGGTCTTGTGAATATAGCGCCTCCACCGCGTGCGCCATCGCGTTCAAGCCGCTGGTGGCCGACAGGCCCACGGGCAGCGACAGACTTAGGTTAACGTCGTAAATGACCGTTTTCGGCAATACGGCCATCGTGCGCTGCGTGGTTTTGACGCCGTCTTTTGTTTCACCGAGAATCGGCGTCATTTCCGATCCCGCGTAGGTGGTGGGCACCGCAATCTGCGGCAAGCCGGTGCGCAGGGCGATGGCCTTGCCTAAGCCAATGGTGGAGCCTCCGCCCAGCCCGAGCACACAGTCGGCATCCACCGACTTGGCATAAGCTACCGCCTGTTCGGACACGTCGACAGGCGTATGCATCGTGGCCTGGCTGAAGACCCCCGCCGACGCATTGCCAAGTGTCTGGGCGACTTCCTCGGCCCATTTCACCTGTGCCGGCGTACTTAGCACCAGAATGCGCTTGACGCCCAGTCTTTCGGCTTCAGCGGGCAACGTGGAGAGCTTTCCCTGCCCGAATACCACACGGCTGGGCAAGGCTTCGTAGATGAAATCGTGCTTCATGCGCCCGCCTTTTTCAGCCGAAAATCGTAGTGTAAATAGGCGTAGGGTTCCGCCATCTCGGTTCCGTCCGGCGCCGTGCCGGTCTCGTGCACGACAAAGTCGCGTATCAGGGAGTTTTTCACGCCGAAAACCACATCGCTGTCCAGATACTTGTCGCCGGCGGCAAATACGTGGGTAACCAGTGTTTCGTAACCATCGGCGCCAATCATGAAATGCACGTGCGCGGGCCGATAGGGGTGGCGGCCTTGGAGTTCCAGCATCTGGCCCACCGGCCCATCGTTCGGGATGGGGTAGGCGCTGGGCCTTACCGACCAACAGCTGAACTTGCCCTCGGCGTCGCTGTGGAAGCGACCGCGCAGGGCCAGGGTATCCAGACGCTGCACATCGTAGAACCCTTCCGTATCGGACTGCCAGAGATCGACGGTGGCGTTGGGTATGGGTTGCCCATGCTGATCGGAAACGGTCCCGGTGATCAACATGCGCATACCTTCGATGCCTTCAGTGATGTCGCTGCCCGACTCGAACTCGGCGGCGCTGTCGACATAGAAGGGGCCGAACACGGTGGACTCGGTAACGCCTTCGGGCATGCGGTGGTTGATGGCGTCGACCAGCATGGATACGCCCAGGGCATCGGACAACAGGATGAACTCCTGGCGCTTGTCGCTGCACATATGGCCGGTGCGGGTCAGGAAGTCGATGGCTTGCTCCCACTCGGTCTGCGTGGGCTCGATCTCGCGCACGAATGCATGCAGATGACGCACCAACGCCTCGCTAATTTGCTTGGCGCGGGGAGTGGTGCTGTTCTCGAATCGGGAAATGACCTCATCGGTCAGGGTATGTTCGTTCAGGTCACGCATTGTCTGCTCCTTGGTTTGTCTTGGTCGCGTTGCCGCCGTGATCTTGTTGTGCCGAGTGGGTTGCCCTGCCGTTCAATGTATCCAGAATGCCGGATGCATCGTTGCACGAATCGCCTCGCCAGGCCACGATTTGATCGGGCCGTATAAGGGCGTATCGCGCCTGGTAAAGGGCATGCGCCGCCGTTGCATCGATGATCTTCAGATCCATATTCCGGGCGTGGGCTTGCTGCGCGAAGGGCTGGGCGCCTTGCTGATCGCCGTCCAGGCAAAGAAGCGTCCATTCAAACCCGAAGCTATCATAGAGTGAACTGTCGTCTTCCATCCACATATGTGGTGGTCGGCCTCCCGGGCAGGCGGTGGCAATATACTCGTTGGCGGTATCGGGCGGCGGCAAGGTGCCGTCTGCAACAATGGCGGGCGAGCCATCGTAGCGACCACCAAAGGTAACGCCCGGAATATTGAATTCAGCGCGGCCATGGGCCTCGAAATAGGCGCCGGCTTCGGCCCGCGCGGCGGCGCCGGTCGCCGAATCCTCTTCCAGGTTGTCGGTGGGGGCGAATAGGCCCAGGGAATCGGCGAACGCTTTGGCATAAGCGGTATTACGCACCGCCAGCGGGCGGCGCTCGGCTTCGTAGCTGTCCAGCAAGGCCTCGGAGGCCGTGCCTTTCAGGACGGCGGCCAGCTTCCAGCCTAGGTTCACCGCGTCTTCGACGGCCGTGTTGTAGCCCAGGCCGCCGGCGGGGGTGAATAGATGGGCGGCGTCGCCGCCGATAAAGACCCGGCCTTTGCGTAGGTGCTCGGCGACCAGCGAATGCCCCGCCGTCCACGAGCCATGCGACAGGACCTCCGCTTCCACCGGTGCGCCCACTCCCATGCGGAACAGTTCCAATGCGTCGCGTTCGGTGATGTCCTCGGCCGATTCATGCGGCTTGAGCTGGGTATGGAAAGCAAATTCGCCCTTGCCGTCTACGGCGGCCATGAACGCGCGACGCTCGCTATTGAAACAGACATTCATCCAGGCGGGTGCGTGAGGCACGATCTGATAGAACTGCGGCGAGCGCACGTAAATGGCATACATGCGGCCGCCCATGAAATCACGCACGACACCGGTTTCGCCCGTATAGCGGTATCCGATTTTTTCCCGCACTTTGCTGCGCGGGCCGTCCGCGCCCACTAAATAGTCGGCTGTAATGGTTTGGGTGCGGCCATCGGCCAGGGATTCGACCTGAACCTGCACGCGGTCGCCGTCATCGGTGAAGTCCGTCATGCGCCAGCCATAGTTCACTGAAATGCCGGGCAGGCTCTCGGCATGACGACGTAAGGTCTGCTCGACAAATTTCTGGGAAATCCGGTGGGGCAGTTCGGCGGCGCTCCAGGACCCCGAAAGCCCGTGTATGCGGGTGCGGGCTTCCGAGGCTGGCGGCAGGCGAAAACGTCCCAGCTCGTACGTTGCGTAGCGTGTAAAGTAGGCGATGTCGGTCGGGAAGTCTTCCGGCAGGCCCTGGCTGCGAATTTCATCGGCAAAACCAAGACGCCGATAGTGCTCCATGGTGCGCGCCTGCGTGGCGTTGGCCTGGGGGTTGAACGCGGTGCTCGGCTTGTCATCGACCAGCACCGCCTGGATGCCGCGACGGCCCAGCTCGTTGGCCAGCATCAGGCCGCAGGGTCCGCCGCCGACAATCATGACTTGGGTGTGTTCGGGAAGCATGATGGATGCCTTTATTCCAGGGGAGAGTCGGGGCCGTATTTCGCAAGGTTCTGCCGCAGGCTTTCCATGGCCGCTTCCCCCAGCGTGGCGGCCATTTCGTTTTCGGCCTGCTGCAAGGCTTCGCGGAAAGCCTGCATCCAGCGCAGGCCCTTGGCCGTGAACGACACGATTTTGGCGCGCCGGTCGCTGGGGTCGGGCGTGCGTTCGATAATCCCGCCTTTTTCCAGCTGGGCGATCAGCTCGCCCATGGATTGTTTGGTAATACCGGCGCGGCGCGCCAACTCGGTGGCGCGTGTGCCTTCAAGATCCAGATTGCGGGTAATGGTGACATGGCTTAAGGAAAACCCGCCATGTCCTGCCGCGGCCATCTGTTCCAGAATGCGCCCATCGAAGTGATCAATGGCATTATGCAAGAGCCTGCCGATATTGTGCCGGCGCCATTGCTGGTCAGCGTGGGCGGGAGGCATTACAAACCGACTTCAACCGGGGGTTCGTCGAAGGCGGACTCTGCGCCATCCAGCCACTTCTGGCCGCGTTGATACAGCGCCTGGACAATCGGGCCGGTAAGTTCCGGCATATCGCGCTTGATTTTGAAACCCAGACGCGATTGCAAATAAGCCAGGTGCTGGTAGCCTTTGGGGAATTGGCCGAGCAGATCCTGGTCAAGCTTGAGCGTTGCGCCTGGATCCATAAGGTCCATGCGGTCTTTTTCGTAGATGGGCTGACGCCGTACGATGCGCCATTCATCTTTACCGTTGATCACGCGCTGTTCGAAGAAATCGTAGAAGCGCCCGGTGCACAGTACATCGACCAGGGCGCCATCGACTTCGGCGCGCTGGCTGATGGTCATCTTGGTTTGTGCAATAGCGCGTTTGCCTTTGATGTCGACACTGGTGCCGCCCTGGAAATGCAGGATGGATACGCCTTTTTCAAAGCCGGTGCGGCTGACGTCGATGAATTTGGGGGCCGGGCCCTGGAACCAGGTGGCGGACATCCAGCCATCATCGTGCCAGACGGTCAGGAAGCGATCCCAAAAGCCCGCGTCGCGCCAAACCGCCCAGTTGCTGACCACTTCGGCAATTTCCAGTTTCTGTTGAAATTCGAGTTCCACGATAAGTTTCCTTTGATTATCACCACATGTTGATTGTGTGCCCAAGGTGTGTAAATAAGCCGTCACCCAAGGGGTTGATCCGCGACGCTCCACACGGCGCCTGGGGTAAAAGTGCAGGCGCTATTATCTGGAACGAGTAGGCTTGCTTTCTGCTATTGAATATTGGTAAAGCTACCTGACTTTTGGTTAAACAGTAAAGGAGCCTGTCTATTTTGTCAATCATGATTTTGCAGAGGTCTCTACGTACAATGGGTGTGAGTATCCGTTTGCGGGTTCTGGAAGGCGCATGGATTCAGCTGGTTGAAATAATTGCCGCGCCGGGGCATGTTTTTGTTACTGTGAGGCCTTGAGGCGTGGAGCTTTGACGTGTTCCGGGAAGCGCTTAACGAATGAGAAAATATTACGTATGCAATTAGGCTTGAAGCCAAGGTGGATGTGCGTCCTGCTTTTGACTGCTGTTTCGTTCTGCCTGGACGGCGCGGCAGCTCAGGTAAGGCCCGACAAGGGCGGCGTTGCTCATGCCGACGCGGGTACGTCAGTGCGCATTGACCATCTCGGGCGGTCCAACCCTGGAACGCCCGCCGATCATCTGAATCCCGAAGCGGGCAGCGGATACCACGAAAAACAGGAAGTACGCGCCCGCAACTTCATGCTGTCTACGGCCAACCCACTGGCCACCAAGGCCGGCTACCAGATTCTTGAGCAAGGCGGCAGCGCCATCGATGCGGCGATCGCCGCCCAGATGGTGCTGAATCTTGTCGAGCCGCAGTCTTCGGGCATAGGTGGCGGCGCTTTTATCCTGTATTACGACAAGGCCCAGAATACGCTGACCAGCTACGATGGCCGGGAAACCGCTCCAGCCGGGGCCTCGCCGGATCGTTTCATGCGCAATGGCGACAGCATGCCGTTCTGGGCGACCGTCAATAGCGGTTTGTCGGTTGGCGTGCCCGGTTTGTTGGCGGCGCTGGAAATGGCGCATCAGCAGCAGGGCATACTGCCGTGGGCCGATCTGTTTCAGCCGGCCATCCAATTGGCCGAACGAGGTTTCAAGGTGTCGCCGCGGCTTCACCACTTGCTGACGCAGGGCTATGGCCTGGGGGACCAGAAGGCCGCAGCCGAGTTTTTCCTGGATAGCCAGGGTGAACCCTGGCCGGTAGGGCATGTGCTGAAGAACCCGAATTTCGCGCAGACCTTGCGCGAAATCGCAGCGTCAGGTGCGCACGCATTCTATACAGGCAGTATTGCCCGCGACATCGTGGCTGCGGTGCGCAATCACTCGGTGCCGGGCGACCTATCCCTAAGCGACCTTGCCGATTATCAGGCCAAGCAACGCGAGCCGGTCTGTGGCGACTACCACGCGTACCGAGTTTGTGGAATGGGGCCGCCCAGCGCCGGCGGCATCGGGGTGATCCAGATGCTGGGCATTCTCCAGCATTTCCCCATGAAAGACTTGGCGCCTACCAGTGCGCAAGCCATCCATTATTTCTCGGAAGCCGGTCGTCTGGCCTACGCGGATCGTGACTATTACGTGGCGGATCCCGCCTTCATTGATTTTCCGGCCCAGGCGCTGATTGCCCCATCCTATCTTGAAGCGCGCGCGAGACAGATACGACCAGAACGTACGATGGGGCGAGCGGAACCCGGAAACCCAGCGCCGGAATACCCAGTTTTTGGGCGGGACAATGCGCTGGAAATTCCGTCCACCACGCATATCTCGGCCGTGGATGCGCACGGCAATGTGGTGTCCATGACCTCGTCGATCGAATCTGCCTTTGGCAGCAAGATTCTGGTGCGTGGTTTTTTGCTGAATAATCAGCTCACCGATTTTTCCCATACGTCGGTGGACGAGGATGATAACCTTATCGCTAATCGGGTCCAGCCCGGCAAACGCCCGCGCAGCACCATGGCGCCGACGGTGGTGTTCAAGGACGGCGAACCCTTCCTGGCCGTGGGTTCACCGGGCGGCAGCGCGATCATTAATTACGTGGCCAAAACCCTGATGGGCGTACTTGCCTGGGGGTTGGATATCCAGGAAGCGATTTCCCTGCCTAATTTCGGCAGTCGCAACCGGCAGACGGAACTGGAACAAGGACGAGGCCTGGAGCGTGCGGCGGATGCCTTGCGGTCGATGGGCCACAGCATCAGGTTTAGCGAGTATCCCAGCGGGATCCAAGGGGTGGTCATCAAGGATGGCTGGTTGCGCGGCGGGGCTGACCCGCGCCGCGAAGGCAGCGCCCAAGGCGGATGAACCGCTGGCAACAATAAGGTTAATTTGATTCAGGAGGAAGCATGAGTTTGAAACGATGGATGTATCTGCTGGCCGCCATGACGGTGATGGCGACGGGCGCGGTACAGGCGCAGGCACAGGGGCGCCTGGATAAAATCAAGTCGACCGGCGAAATTACCTTGGGGTTTCGCGAGTCTTCCATTCCTTTCTCGTATCTGGACGGCAAGCAGCAACCCGTCGGCTATTCCATGGACATATGCGCGGGCGTGGTCGAGGCCGTCAAGAAGCATCTTGGCTTGCCCGACCTGAATACCAGGCTGGTCTCCGTGACGTCATCCACCCGTATCCCGCTGGTGGCCAATGGCACAGTGGATATTTCTTGCGGGTCGGCCACCAATAACGCCGAACGCCAGAAACAGGTGTCTTTTGCGCCAACCACCTTTGTTACCGCGCTGCGGTTTGTCAGCAAGAAAGAAGACAATCTGAACACCCTGGACGATCTGAAAGGCAAGACCGTGGTGTCGACTTCTGGCACATCGAGCCTGCGGTGGTTGACGCAAACCAATGCCGAACAGAAGCTGGGCATGCGTATTATTCCCGCCAAGGATCATTCGGCCGGCTTCCTGACGGTGGACAGCGGGCGCGCCGAAGCGTTCTTCATGGATGATGTGTTGTTGGTTGGGCTTGTGGCCTCGTCGCGGGATCCCGAAAGCTGGGTTATCAACGATAAAAGCTTCACGGTGGAACCCTATGGGATGATCCTGCCGAAAGGCGATCCGGAATTCAAGAAGGTGGTGGATGAAGCCGTGGAAGGGATGATGGCCGATGGCACGGTGGCCAAGCTGTATGAAAAGTGGTTTAACCAGCCGGTTCCTCCCAAGGACATCAACCTGAACTGGCCCATGCCCCAAGCCTTGGCCAATGCTATCAAGCACCCTACGGACTCCCCTGATCCCGACGATTACACCGTGCAGTAAGGGATAGGACCGGGGGCAGGCATGAACTACAACTGGAACTGGCTGGTCTTCTTTGATCTGGCGCCCGATGGCAGCGGCACCTACCTTCACACGCTGATCACCGGCATGTACTGGACCATTGGCGTCTCGGTGCTGGCCTGGATCATTGCGTTGGTGGTGGGAGTTGTGGTGGGCGTCCTGCGCACCAGCCGTATCGGGTGGATCGAGCTCATTTGCGGCTGGTATGTCGAGGTCTTTCGCAATATCCCGCTGCTGGTGCAGATGTTCCTATGGTATTTCGTGTTCCCCGAGGTCATCCCCGAGTCACTGGGCGATATGATCAAGCAGGCCGACCCCATCTGGTCCATTTTCTGGACGGCGGTGGTTTGCCTTGGTTTGTTTACCTCTTCGCGCATTGCTGAACAGGTGCGCGCGGGGATCACCGCACTGCCTCGTGGCCAATCCATGGCCGCGACGGCACTGGGCTTGACGCGACCGCAGGTTTACCGCTATGTATTGTTGCCCATGACGGCCCGCATGGTCATGCCGCCGCTGACCTCCGAGGCCCTTAACCTGGTCAAGAACTCGTCTGTCGCGTTTACCATCGGGTTGCTCGAACTGACCGGCGCGGCGCGCTCCATGCAGGAATTCACCTTCCAGATCTTTGAATCCTTTGCGGCGGCCACGGTGTTGTATCTGGTGGTCAATGCCGTCGTGGTGGTCCTGATGCGCCTGGTCGAACGTTACTTAAGCGTGCCGGGTTTCATGGGCGCTAAAAGGTAAGGGCGCGCGTCATGAATGGTTTTGACCTGGACACGATTATCAGCAGTATTCCCTACCTCTTCATGCAGGGGATGGCGTTCACGCTGAAGCTGACGGTGCTGTCGACCCTGGGCGCGATTATTCTGGGCACCTTGCTGGCCATGATGCGCTTGTCGTCCAACCGGCTGGTGTCGGGCGTGGCGGGCGGCTATGTCAATTTAATGCGGGCCTTGCCTCTGATTCTGATCATTTTCTGGTTCTATTTTCTGGTGCCCTACATTGTGGGGTGGATTGCCCAGGCGGGGCGGCCTATTGCCGTGGGCGGCTTTACGTCGGCGTTGATCACCTTCGTTCTTTTCGAGGCCGCGTATTTCTGCGAAATCATGCGGGCGGGCATTCAGTCGGTGCCATCGGGCCAGACCGCCGCCGGTTATGCGCTTGGTTTGAATTATTGGCAACTGATGCGCCATATCGTGCTGCCCCAGGCGTTTCGCAATATGACGCCGCTGTTGCTCACCCAAATGATTGTGGTCTTTCAGGACACGTCGCTGGTCTATGTATTGTCGCTTACCGATTTCCTGGGGGCGGCCAACAATGTGGCGCAGCGCGATGGCCGCCTGGTCGAAATGTTCGTCTTCGTGGCGATGGTTTACTTTGTGATGTCTTACGCGGCATCGCGCCTGGTCAAGGTGCTTGAGCGCCGTATGGCGGTCGCGCAATAACGTGCGGGAAATTTCATGATTGAATTCAAGAATGTCAGCAAATGGTATGGGCAATTCCAGGTCCTTAACGATTGCACCACCTCGGTTTCGTCAGGCGAAGTCGTGGTGGTGTGCGGGCCTTCCGGTTCGGGCAAGTCCACCTTGATCAAAACAGCCAATGCGCTTGAACCCTTTCAGAAGGGCGAGATCCTGATCGACGGCATTTCCGTGGGTGCGCCCGATACCAATCTGCCCAAGCTGCGCTCTCGCATCGGCATGGTGTTTCAGCATTTCGAGCTGTTCCCTCATTTGTCGGTCCTGCGCAACCTGACGTTGGCGCAAGTGAAGGTGCTGGGCCGCAAGGAAGGCGAGGCCAAAGAACGTGCAAAAGCGTTGCTTGAGCGCGTGGGGCTTAGCGACCATATTGATAAATTCCCCGGCCAGCTGTCGGGTGGACAGCAGCAGCGCGTGGCCATTGCGCGCGCCCTTGCCATGGACCCCATGGCCATGCTGTTCGACGAGCCCACTTCGGCGCTGGACCCGGAAATGGTGAATGAGGTGCTGGACGTTATTGTGGATCTGGCAAAAGAAGGCATGACCATGATGGTCGTAACCCAC
The DNA here is from genome assembly GCA_044464765.1 of Pusillimonas sp. Taxonomy (GTDB): domain Bacteria; phylum Pseudomonadota; class Gammaproteobacteria; order Burkholderiales; family Burkholderiaceae_B; genus JBIQKZ01. Next base: position 32,931 of record JBIQKZ010000004.1, on the reverse strand, counting down.
GAAATGGGCTTTGCCCGCAAGGTGGCCGATCGGGTGATCTTCATGGATGCCGGCAGTATTGTGGAAGACTGCACCAAGGCCGAATTCTTCGATCAGGCGGATCAGCGCTCGGATCGGGCCAAGCTGTTCCTGTCCAAGATTTTGCCTCATTGAACTTGGCGTGTTCTATATCGATTTGGAGAATCCTACGTGAATAAAGCAACGAATGAATCCGGACTGGTGGCCGGCAAGGCCACCCCGCGCGGGAAGTTTCCGCATATACGCCGGGCCGGCGATTTCCTGTTTGTGTCGGGCACCAGCTCGCGCCGGCCCGACAATACCATCGCGGGCGCGCACGCCGACGCCATGGGCACCACCCAGTTGGACATCCGCGAGCAGACGCGCACGGTCATTGAAAACATCCGCGATATCCTGGCCAGTGAAGGGGCCGGGCTTGCCGATGTGGTCGAGATCAGCAGCTACTTGGTGAATATGAACGATTTCGGGGGCTATAACGAGGTCTATGGGGAATTCTTCGACTTCAATGGCCCCGCCCGCACCACGGTGGCCGTTCACCAACTGCCACATCCGCATTTGCTGATTGAGATCAAGGCGATTGCTTATAAACCGTCAACGGTTTGATGGGTCGAAGGCAGGGCCGAACACCATGGGACGGCCGGGTTGACGGGGCTGGCGGGGGAGCATAGGGTGGCGGGGAGGCTAAGTGGCGCTTAAGGAGTACTATGGCAAGCTGCTGTTTCATCCTTCTTGATCTGCTAGTGCGTTATCCATGCAAACAAACCATCATCAAGGCGAAGCCGAGGCAATACTCGAGCCTGCCGTCGAAACCGCCGAAATCGCCGAGGCCCCCGTGGCTGCGGCAGCTACTTCCAAGCTTATCCTTACCATCGCGATCGTTTATGTCGCCATGAACTTGCGGCCCGCGCTTTTAAGCGTGGGTCCCATGGTGGATTCCCTGAGGGACAGCCTGGGCTTGTCGGGAGTGGCGCTAGGCGCCCTGATTACGCTGCCGGTATTGTGTTTCGGGGCATTTGCGCCGTTTGCGCCGCGGCTGCTGCTCTATCAGCCGGCCGAGCGCTGGATACTGCTGAATCTGGCCTTATTGGTGCTGGGGTTGGCGCTGCGTAGCGTGCTGGGGGTGGTCGGCCTGTTCGCCGGCACCTTTATCGTGGGCTTGAGCATTAGCGTGGTCATGGTGATGCTGCCCAGTATCATCAAGCGGAACTTCTCAACCCAGGCCGGCATGATGATGGGTCTGTATTCAACCGCGCTGGCGCTGGGGGCGGCGATTGCGGCGGGTGTGACGGTGCCGCTGGAACAGTGGCTGGGCGGCTGGCAGTGGGCGCTGGGCTTTTGGCTGGCGCCTGCGGTGCTGGCAGTGGCGGTGTGGTGGCCGCAAACACCTTCAGGCAGTCATGATCCCAGCCAGGCACGGCCGGCCTTGCCCAAATTGCGGCGCAGCTGGCTGGCTTGGCAAGTTACCTTGTTCATGGGTTTCCAGGGCGCCATCGCTTACAGCGTCTTCGGCTGGCTGCCGCTTATCCTTATTGACCGCGGAATGACACCGATGGATGGCGGCCTGGTTCTTTCAGTCACGATGTTCGTTCAGTTGTCATCTTCGCTGGCAGGCCCATGGATTGCGACCCGAGGGCGCGACCAGCGGGCCACCATTATGGCCCTGATGGTATTAGTGCTGGTGGGTTTCTTGTTGTTGGTCTACGGTCCTCATCAGTGGATTTATCTGTGGGCGGCCGTTTTTGGGCTGGGGTTTGGCGGCATGTTCAGCCTGGCCATGGCGTTGCTGGTATGGCGTTCGCCAAACTCGCTGGTTGCGGCCAGCTTGTCGGGCATGTCGCAAGGGGTGGGATACACGCTGGCGGCCATTGCACCATTGATTGTCGGCATTTTGCACGACTTGACGGGCGATTGGAATGCGGTGACAGTCTTTATGGTCGTGCTTGTGATCGGAGCGATGTGGTCGGGCGTCATGGCCGGCCGCGCGAAGTTTATCGAGGTGGGCAGCACACTAGGGTAGCGTATAGTGGCAGGCAGTTTGTGATGCACCATCGTCATTTCCTCAAGGAGAAAAAGACATGACAGAGCCTGGCAGCGATTTTCAGCGTCCGACCGATCAAATCAGTGGTTCGCTTAGCGCCTTGCATGCCCACTGGGGGTGGTTCGTGGTAATTGGCATAGCACTTGTGGTGCTGGGCGCCATCGCCTTGGTCCATGTGTTGGCGGCCACCTTGGTCAGTGTGATCTTCATCGGCACACTGATGCTGATCGGGGCGGCGGGCCAACTGATTCAGGCATGGCGGGTCAAGAACTGGAGCGGCTTTCTTTTTTGGTCGCTAAGCGGGTTGCTGTATGCGGCGGCAGGCGTGGTGGCCATTGTGAACCCCGTTGCGGGCGCCGCCCTGCTAACACTTTTATTGGGTGCAACGCTAATCGGCGCCGGCGCCTTCCGTCTGTGGGTCTGGTTCAATAACCGCGGGCAGCAAGGCTGGGGTTGGTTGGGGTTTTCCGGCCTGATCACGCTAGCCACCGGCCTGTTGATCGCCGCCGGATGGCCCGACAACAGCCTGTGGATTCTAGGCTTGTTGCTGGGCTTCGACTTGCTCTTTCAGGGCTGGTCGCTGTTGTTTGCCGGGCTGGCATTGCGTAAAACCCGTTAACCGCGTGTCAGGGTGCCCAACCCGTAGTCGTCGAAGACTTCAATCGTAACGCTTTGCGCCGTTCCGCCGGAGCCCATCGCGAAGGTAATGGCGGAACGCGAGCCCGGGGCGACGAGTTCGCCTTCGGGTTCGAAGACGAAGACATTGCCGTCCCAGTGCTGCAGCACCATGGTTTGTTCTGCCGGGCCCATGATAAGAACAAGCTTCCCGTCGCGGTCTTCCACCCTGGCGTTGCCGTAAAAGGCGTTGGCATAGTTGCCGACGTACGCATGCAATGCAAGCGGGGGGACGGGGTGCTCGGGGAAGGGCCGGCCAGCAAGCTTCCCGCGAGGCGCAAGCATAGGCGCAAAAACGGCTTCGAATGTCTCGAGCCAGTCGCGCGTGGCATGCCCTGACTGGACAAGATCCATATAGGTCATGCTTATTGCTTCCGCCGCGCCGACCGGCAGGGCGTTGGTTAAGACGATGATCCCCGTGTCGGCGGCCGGTAGCAGGCTGACGGTGGTGCCGGCCCCCATCAGGAAGGCGCCCGAATGGCTTAGTGTCTTGTGGCCGGCAGCCGACGTTGAGACATTGAAGCCATAGCCATAATAGCCGGCAGGCCGGCCTTCTGAGCCCGGCGACGACAGAATCTGCGGGCTAAGCGCCGGCACAAGTGCGGTGCGTGGGATGAATGTCTGCCCTTTATACTTGCCCTCGTGCAGGATCAGCTTCATCCACTCAGCCATGTCGGTAACACTGGAACTTACTCCGCCGGCGGGCGACTGTGCGTCGGGCTGTCTTTGGGAGCCGGTCTGGAACACGCCGTTAATGCGGATGTGCGGAAACGCACGATTGGTGCGGGCCATGAAGTCTGCATAACGGGAGCTGGTGTCGTTCATGCCCAACGGGCGATAAAGCGCCTGGTCGGACAGGCTTTCCCAGTCGGTGTCGTTGGCCACTGCCACCGCCTGCGCTGCGGCGGTAAGACCGAAATTGGTATAGGCGTACGTGGATCGTAAAGGCTCCGTGGGCAGAAGATGCAGGCGCTCAAGAATTTGCCTACGGTCGTATCCTAGTTCTTCCAGCTCATCACCAGCATGATCCGGCAAGCCCGAGCGGTGGGCATAAAGGTCGCCTACCGTTACCTGGGCGGTTGCGGTCGGATCCTGCAGGGAAAACCACGGCAGATGCTGCACGATAGGCGTATCCCAGGCAACGAGTTCCTTGCCTACTTGGGCCGCAACCACCGTCGCGCCCACAGGCTTGGAGATTGAGGCAAGCTGGAAGACCGTATGGGCATCGATGGGGGCCGGTTGCCCTAGCTGACGCACCCCAAAGCCCTTGGCATAGATGGTCTTTCCTTGATGGACGACGGCGACGGCCAAGCCGGGGATGCCCGACCGCGTCATGACATCGTCAACAATGTCATCGAGTTGCGCGACGGCTTGTGTGACGCGAGAAGAAGGAATGGTTGTGTCGTTGGAAGACACGTCGTCGCTGCTGCAGGAGGAAAGCGCCAGTAGCGCTGCGGCTAAAAATAAGACGTGACGTAAACGTGAAAGCATCGTGTTGTCTCCGTGCGCGATACTGCCGCATGCGCAAGAAAGTAATTGTTACATTGTTGCGTCTAAATGTCATTCTAGCGGCAACACCGTTACATTGATAGTGCCGGATTCCTGTTGGCAAGCATTGGGCACGATGCTTGCTCCATCTGTTTTCCTATCTCAGTACTCGAATTCAGGAAGGAAACCCATGGCACACTCCGAAGAGAATTTAATTGAGTGCGCGCAAGAAACCGATGTCGGGGGGCCGGCATATGGTGGCGTGTTCACGCCGGAGTCAAACCATTTCACGACTCCAGTGGGCCTTATGGATGCTGGGTTTGACGCTAAGCAGGTTTACTTCAGCCTTATGCAGGATGAGGGGCCGGATGAACTGGCCCTCGTCCGCTCCCGTCACTATTTGGCGAAGCAGCTACGCAATGTGGCGTCGTATCGGACCGACTTGCCCGAACAGGTGGCTGGTCTTCAAGCCTGGAGCGATGCAAACACGCGAAGCGTGGGCACACAGTATCGCCACTATCTCGATACCCGAAAGGCCGGCGGCGATCGATTGTATTTCATGAATAAGGCCCATGCCCTCTATTTCTTGAAAAGGGTGGCGCCCACGAAACTGGTGGACGGGTCCTGGCTGTATGGTTTGTTAAGCCGATGGCAGGAACCGCGCTTCTTGCCGCTTATCCAGACCTATCTGGAAGAGTTGGGCGAAGGGCTGCCAGATAAGAACCATGTTGTTCTCTATAAGAAATTGTTGGCGTTGCATGGCTGTCAGCAATGGTCCGTGTTGGGTGACGATTATTTCGTGCAGGGCGCCATTCAGTTGTCGCTGGCCGAGCATGCGGCCCATTTTCTACCCGAGGTGATCGGCTACAACCTGGGCTACGAACAATTGCCGCTGCATTTGCTCATCACCGCCTACGAGCTGAACGAACTGGGTATCGACCCGTATTACTTTACGCTGCACGTTACGGTGGATAACGCCGCCACCGGCCATGCAACCCAAGCGATTCAAGGCCTGCGGGATGCGCTGCCTTCGGGTGCGGATAGAGACGTCTTTTATCGTCGCGTGATCAACGGATACAAGCTGAATATGCCGGGCGCAAGCACCAATTCCGTTATTTCAGAGTTCGATCTGGATGCGGAATTCCTGGAGGTTCTAACGGCAAAGGCCAAGGTGGGAGCGCAGCTACATTCCGACTACTGCCGAGTGGGTGGGAAATTAGTCAGCGAATGGCTGTCCGAGCCGGCGCGCCTGCCTTTATTTGTCCAGGCGTTACAGAAAAATGGCTGGATCAGGCGCCACGAAAATCCTGTGCACAGCCGCTTCTGGGGCTTGATCCAGGGTGAGCAGGCGCAAATGTTTGGTGTGTTCAATGCTTACGAGAAGCAGGTGATCCACGATTGGATCGCAGGCGATTGCGTGGACGATCCTGAACTGAAGCCACGCGGTTTTTGTGCGGCCCAGCGGCTGGGCAGTTCGGCGATGGCGGCTGCGGGCGACCCTGGGGTCCATGTCGATACGCATAATGACGCGATTCCGGATGGTGCCGAGACCAGCGAAACGCCAGGCTCATCCAGCGATTTCGATGCTGACTTGCAGTTGCTCAAAAGCAAGCTTGCCGGGCTGCAAGGGCAAGACGCACAGATGGCCTTGCTTGCGCGCTTCATGTCTCCTGTTCAGCATCACACCAGGGCAGGCTTGTGGGCGACGCGTCTTTTTTCACGCATGCTGTATGAACACTAGAAGTCGTATAGGTTTACCCGACACATAGGCGCACCCATGGCTCAACCAGGCAACGTAGAAGCATGCTTTGCAACACAATCGGCCGCGCTGCAAGCCCAGGCGCAACAGATCCGGGATACCGCTCTTGTCGAGCTAGGCCGGGAATTGAAGCATGAAGACTACCATTTCACTGCAGTGACGCCTGCGACTCATGCGCGGGTCAATCGTCGCCCAGGAAACGAAAGGGCCGTTAGCCTTGAAGGGGTATTTGGCTGGAGTCGCCCGTTTCCGGCTTCCTTGCTCCCCAAGCCTATGTTTACTTTGATGCATGAGGCACAGGTCATCGAGGTGTGTAGCGAGGGGTGGCGAAGCTTGGTGCGCGCGTCCACGATAAATGATAGTTTGTTGTTTCACTCGGCGTACCCCACCGCCCAGGCGGACGCTGTTTTCTTTGGCCCCGATTCCTATCGCTTTGTTTCAGTCCTGCGGCAATACGTTGCGTCCACCACCCAGGCCAAGCAACGTGTCATCGATGTGGGTTGCGGGGCGGGCCCAGGGGCGATTGCCCTGGCTTGCGCTTATCCGCAGGCCCAGGTGTTTGCCACCGACATCAATCAGAATGCCTTGCGCCTTGCGGGCGTCAATGCCCGCCTGGCCGGCGCGGGCAATATACAGGTGCAGCACAGTAATTTACTTGATGCTGTCGAAGGGCGTTTCGATCTGATCGTTGCCAACCCGCCTTATCTTATTGATCCCGATCGTCGAGCCTACCGGCATGGGGGCGGGGTGCTGGGCGCCGCTTTGTCGTTGGCCATTGTAGAAAACGCCATGACGCGTTTGAGCCGCGAAGGCGCCTTGGTGCTTTATACCGGGTCAGCCATCGTAGACGGCGTGGATGGCTTTCTTGAGTCGGTCCGACAGATGCTGGGACGACCAGGTTTCCATTGGGAATACACCGAGATGGACCCGGATGTGTTTGGCGAAGAACTGGATTGCCCGGCGTATGCCACGACTGATCGCATCGCCGCCGTGGTTCTGTGTGTGCGGAAGGTGTAAGGGACGAATTCCAGCCCTTCGTTGTAGCGGCAATGCGTCCCGCGACGGCTAATAAGGAACGTGCTTGCCGAACTGCAGCGACAAGCTGACGTGCGCGTCGGGCAGGGCGGCCATCAGGGCCTTCAATCCCTTGATGGCCTGCGGGAAGTCGGCATAACGTGCGACGGTAATGCCGGTTGACTCGTAGGCCTGTACGGACAAGGGTTGCGGATTCAACTGTCGTAGCTGCGTTTGGATGCGTTCTGCAGACGCCCCCGAGATAGCGACTTCGTTTTGGCTGACTCCCACCACCCCCTGCGAATTAAGTAACAACGTGGCGGCGTCGTCCGACGCCTGTGATGGAATGACACGCAGCTGTTCGCCGCCAATGTCGTACACCTGTAGGTCGCCCAATTGTGTAATTTGTGCGCTGGATAGTTGCTGCCCTGCAGTAAAGCCGAAGGCGGAAAAACTGGCTAGCGCCAGCGACACGCCAAGCAGCCCGATGATACGTTGAAAACTCTTTGTCATATCAGATGTCCTGGTGTAAACGTGTGACCGGCTATTGGGCGACGACGCGCGCTTCGGCGAGCAGCGTAAAGGCGATTGGGGAGCCGTCATCGTTGGTGGATGGGCATACTTTCGACTTGATGATGACTTCGTTTTCGTTTTCATCGAGAACCGTCATTTCGATTTCAGTGGTCGGGTCTCCGGCGATCGCGAATATTTCCCAGTTGCCCTGCGCGGGTTCGCCGTAGAAGGCAAAGCTGCTTAGCGCGTAATGGTTAAAGCGATGTATGCCGCCCATTTTGAAATGGTCGTTAGGCAGTTTCAACAAGGACATCGTATCCGATGGGGATTTGACTGCGATGCCCAAGGTGCCCAGGCACACGTTTTGCGCGGTCAGGCGAACCTGGACTTGGTCGACCGTATGGGCGCCGGGGTCGAAGGTGCCGATAGAGGTGATTTTCTGGTAGGGAAATGGCCCAATCCGTTCATGAGGGGTGTTCGGGCCTTCGGCGTCAGCCAGTTGCCAGTAGGCCACCTTGGTGAACGCGGGCGCCTGGACATCGGCCGATCGGCTCAAGCCGGGGTTCTTCTTGTATTCCAGCGCCAGTTCGACCGCCTTTTCGGCATCGGGCACGCCGAAGCCATACCAGTTCGAATGCTCGTGCCCGGCGGCATTCGTTTGCCATCCAAGATCCATGGGAAATGCTTCTGCGCCATCCCGGATATCGGCTGCGCTTCCCATTTGGTCGGTGGGCTGGTTGGTGTTCAGGTCCAGCAGGGCGCCATAGCGGTTTTCGCCGTTCCGTGGCTTGCGGTGGATGTAGTCGGGGTCGATCTTGCGGGCCGACATCCGCAGGATATCGCGCACGTCGCGCCACGTCAGTTCTGGGTTGGCGCTGAGCATCAGCGCGGCGACCCCCGAAATGGTTGGAGCTGCCGCCGAGGTGCCATTCATATAGGTGTAGTCGCAGTCGGGATTGTCGGCCCTGCCATTACGTTCTGTTTGTCCGCGCAGGAAGGGCGTTCTTTGGCCCATGCGGCTGTAGCCATGAATGCAGCCGCGAAGATCGGTGCTGAAGACGGTTGGGCCATCGTTGCCGCGGGGGCCGGCATCCTCGCCATAGTTGCCGAAGCCGCCATATTCGCCGCCCATGCCGGTGACCCAAACCACCGAGCCCGCGCTGCTGTAGCTGCTGGCGGTGCCTTGGGCCTCGAGGGCCGCGACGACGACGACGTTGGATTCCAACGTGGTTATGTCGTTGCCGGGGTTGGTGCAATCGTAATAGGCGGCGCTTAACCCGCACAAGGCGGCGTTGTACGAGTTTCCGGCTGCTTTGATGAACATGGCGCCTTTGCCGTCCCGCAGCTTTTTCATGCCCCTGAGGGCGAGGACCTCGGCATTGCTGATCATGGACTCATAGGGGGCGACCTGTCTGTCTGCCCCGTAGGACGCATTGAAGATGTGCGCTTTGCTGGACCAGGGCGCGCCGCCATAGGCGGCGAAAACGTGTTCCTGGCCATCCAGGAAATTGGCGCCGCCCAGGTTGGCCAGTGGCGCTATGCCCATGACTCCTTTGCCGTTCTGGGCGGCGGCGATGATGCCGCTCACGACTGTGCCATGTGGCGCATCGTCGGGTTTTGTCAGACTGGGATAAGGATCGTCGGTGTTCGTCAGGAAATTCCACGACATGGTGAAGTCTGCATTGGGAAGCAGATCTTCGTTGTGCAGGTCGGTTCCCGAATCGAGCACCAGCACGTTTACGCCCTGGCCTTTGATCCCCTGCCGATGCACGGGTTCGACGTTCAGGTCGACCCCCCCGCCGAACACGTCGGGGAAATCCTTGAAGTAGCTGCTGGCGTATTGCAGCGCCCATTGAAATGTGTACAGCGGTTCGGTTTCCCCGGTTTGGCAGGCGTATTGGCCGGTTTCGGAGCAGACGACGGGGGTACCACCCGAGTCGCCGCCTCCGCATGCGGCCAGGGTTGCAGCAAATAGCGGGGTCAGGAAAAAACGCAGTGTTCTCATTGGCGTGACTCGTCGGTGTGGGTGTGCGTTAGGCGCTATGCGGCGAATTATAGGTGATACAAACGAAATCAAACAGAAGTAGACAGAATTGTTTGCCCAGGAGAAATTGTTTACCAAGGTTTATCTGGCCGGGTCGCCGCGATTCTGGTTTTTCCTGTCCCGTTTGGAGTCATCCACGCGCCCCAAAGTAGAATAGGCGGATTTGTTGGCCAACGACGTCGCTCTGTCGGGGGGCGGCCGTGATCGAATGGATGGGCCAAAGGCCTACCTTGTGTGCGGGAATGATTTTCAGGAATGCTTCGGCATGGATGCAAAAACCGTATTCATCATTGTTTCTCTGACGATACTTGCCAACGGCGCAGTGCTGGCCATTGCCTATCGAAGCCTGCCTGCCATGTTGCGTTCCGCCGCCCGGTATTGGCAGTGGGGAACATTGCTGATCGCCGTCGGCTGCGCCCTGTTCGCGTATGGCGCATTCTTGCCGCGCCCGTGGATGCTGACGCTGGCAAACGGCGGCATGGTGTTTGGTCTGGCCGCCTACAGTCTGGCGCTGAGCGAGACCGGCAGCATCCGCCGTAGTGTTTGGTTGTATGTACCCGCTGCTGCGGCGACTGCCAGTGTGTTTTGGTTTTCCACGGTTCTGCCTGATTTCAAAATTCGAGTCATTCTGGTTTCCATTGCTTGGCTCTGGTTGGCTGCGGCCGCCATGCAAAGCCTGACCAATAACGTGCCGCGCCCATTTTCATCGAGTCGCAAGTTGTTGGTCGCTCTGTATATTTTGTTCGTCGTATGTACAAGTGTCCGTCTCGTGATCTACCTGTCGTTGGATCTTCCCGCCGATTTTGCGGTTGAAGCAAGCGCCAACGCCTGGAACCTGGTGTCCGCCATTGTCTTGACCATGTTGCCCATCGTCGGCACCACCGCCTTCCTTCTGTTCTGTTCGGACATGCTTCGGGAACGCCTTGAATACACGGCGGCGACCGACTACCTCACCAATCTGCCCAATCGCCGCGCCGTCACCGAAAAAGGGACTGCGATGTTTGATCAGGCGGATGAGGCAGGCAATAGCTTTGCCGTGGCGGTCGTCGACATCGATCACTTCAAGGCGATTAATGATGCGTACGGACACGAGGTGGGTGACCAAGCGCTGATACATACGGCCAATCTGTTACGGCGGGAGACCCGAGCGGACGACATGGTGGGCCGCTCGGGGGGCGAGGAGTTCACGGTTTTATTCCAAGGGGTCGACACAACGCGGGCGAGCCTGACGGCTGAGCGTATGCGTCGAGCGCTCGAGACGGCCGAATTTTTTGCCGAAGGGCAGGTCATTCCTATCACGGTTTCGGCGGGCATCTCGGCCCGCCTGGATGGCGATCACGGTTTTGAGGATGTCTTGCGGCGTGCCGATCAGGCGCTTTATCTGGCCAAGTCGCGTGGCCGCAATCGAGTCGAACTGGGGTAATGAGTTCGATGCATGAACCCGGCACTACAACGTAACGCATCGAGTGGAAGGCCTGCTCGCAACATCGTCCGGCGCTGTTCACAAGTAACAAAAAATTTTACATATCGGATTGCGATTGTTATAGAATTTTACAAAAAGCTGGCTCGCGGGTTAGTAAGTGGTTGAGCTCATTTGGGTTGGCCGTCGTTTCGTTATGGCGCCCATAGTGAAGAGTAGTTTGTGTAGTCCCCATTGCGAGGATGAGTCAAATGAATTTCCCGATTCAACACACAACGAAGCCTTCTGTTGGGGCCTCCGCGCTGTATATTGCCGGCGCGCTTGTGTTCGCGTTGGGTCTGTCCGCTTGCACCGACGATACGACCGTGGAGATTCCCCCCGCTCCGCCGGTGCCTCCGCCGACGCAGGGCGTTGAGTGCAAGACCCTGGATGGCGGCACAATGTTTGTCGAGGCAAAGACGATCACCATCCACAACAACTCCCAGAACACGCTTTATCCTGTCCTGTCGACCAGCAAGAACGCGGTCAATCAGTGGCTTCAGGGGTGTTGGCGGGTTACCGATGCCCACCCAACCGATTTTGTCTACAAGCTGTACGTGAACGACGGCACAGGCATTCCGGCCGGCTCGTCGGTCACCATTACCCTGCCGCTGTACAGCCAAATTGGGGAAAACCGCTACATCACCTGGTGGAACGGCGGTCGTGTGGTGCTGGCTGATCGCAGCGATCGCCTGCGTGGCGACGCCGACGTCGACAAGCCGTTGACTACGCCCACGAACGTCACGTGCACGGGTCAGAACACCACGTGCACCCTTACAACGTACTCAAGCGATGTTCAATTCCCGGAAAACATCTACGCCCAGCTCTCTGAATACACCTTCGGCGATTCCATCGTGCCCGGCGATCCCAAAGACAATCTACCGCGAATTCTGAAGCCGGAAAACGTGGGCTACAACATTTCCTATGTGGATCATGTGTATTTGCCCGTGGCCATCGGGCCGACAGCCAACCCGTATATTGGTTACAGCGGTTCCGCCCAGCCATTGAACGAGTTTGCCAATAGCCTTGACGCTTTCATGAACACCGATATCGGCAAGGGCTGGCCTGTTTACAACCTGTTTAAGTTGAAATTGCCCGGTGGCTACAATATTTTCGCCCAGCGCAATGGCGTCCTGCCCGCCGACGACGACGTGCCGGTCAAACTCCCAGCCCCAGATGGGCCGCCTGTGTTGACGGTGTACGAATGCATTAGCGGGGGGTGCAACGAGGAACAGAAGAAACAACGCTTTGGCGAAGCGGTGCAACGCATGCAAAACCTATGGGGTTCGTGCGCAGATTGGGGCACCGAAAACATCAGCGCCTACGTGAAGGATCTTCCCAACGCACCCTACCCCATCGATTGCCCGCCGGCAATGGCGCAAAAAATGCAGGCCGTGAAGGACTTCTTCGAAGAAAACCACCGGCTATACGTCGAGATGAACAAGACGGCATGCGAGAAAGATGCAGAGGGCAAGCCCAAGACGCCTCCATACATTCCCGACTACACCTACTGGCAGGCCATTACGCACATTTACGGCTGGGTGCCCTTCAACGAAGGCTGCGGCGCGGGCGCTAATGCCTTGGTCCTTACAAAAATAGACGGTTGGGATCATGCGGCAATTCAGTCCATGTATATCCACGACCTGCAATATAACTATCTGCAGCCCGAGGTGGCCGCCAATCATAATCTCTTGTTCAATCCGTACGTGAAGTTGATTCACAAGGAACTGAGAATGAACGCCTACGGGTTTTCTGTGGATGATGCGGTTGGCTTCATGAGCGAACTTGGCAGCGGCTTGATCTTTGCCGTCGGCGGCACCGAAGGCCTTGAAAATGACAAGCAGTTCAGCTATGCAGACGGCTTTTCAGTGGCCATCGGTGTGCCCAAGTCTCAGGAAAAGGCCATCAACAAGCCGCTGATCAAGAAATACGGCGTTTGCGTACTGCATGGCGCGACGGATCCCGAATGCTTGTCCATCAAAGAAGAAGTGATCATGCCCACTCAAAGCCAGATTTCAGGGTTCCGGGTGGGCACGGTTGCGAAGTATCCCATCAAGGTCCGCTTCACCGACGTCAACGACAACATCTATACCTTCCAGGTCAATGAAAAGTTCGAGCAGTGTCCTGTAGGAAAAGACCTTAAAGACTGCCCGCCTAACAAGGCCACCATCATGGACAAGGCGCTGTGCGAAGTAACAGATAGCCAGGGGGTGAAACACCCCGGTTCGCACGACTGGTGCACCAATGCCAATCCGAATCAGTCACGGGACGAGAAGGCTCAGCAACTGGTCAAGAACTATATTAGCTTTCCAAAGCCTGTAGGCATGCCCGAATAGCCGTAGTTGGCGCCAGCACTTGCAACGCAGCAAGCCGCCCGATGCCGCAGATGCATGCGGTATTGGGCGGCTTGTTCGTAGGCCCCTTGGTATAGGCCGGCTGCTAAACACCCAAATACTGCTGTACGATAGTGGTGTCGTTGCGCAATTCGTCTGAACTGCCTTCCCACACCACTTTGCCTTTTTCCAGCACATAATGGCGATCGGTGAACTCCAGCAGGGCGCCTACATTCTTGTCGATCACGATTTGCGACAAGCCCTCGGCCTTCAGCGCCGTCAGCGAGGCCCATATTTCCGCACGAATCAAGGGCGCCAGGCCTTCGGTGGCTTCGTCCAGCACCAGCAGGCGAGGATTGGTCATCAGCGCGCGGCCGATTGCCAGCATTTGCTGCTCGCCCCCTGAAAGCTGGCCGCCTAGCAGTGTGCTGCGTTCCTTAAGCCGAGGAAAGAACTGATACACGCGTTCCAGTGTCCAGGGCTGGGCCTTGCTGCCGCGATCTGCCGCCGTTCGCGCGGTGGCCACCAGGTTTTCTTCGACCGAGAGGTTGGGAAAGACCTGGCGCCCTTCGGGCACCAAGCCCAGCCCCAGGCGCGCGATGCTGTACGAGGGCAAGGTGTGGATGGCCTTGCCCTCGAATGAAATATCGCCCTGGGTGACCGGAAGCAGCCCGAACAGGCATTTGATGGTGGTGGACCGACCCATGCCGTTGCGACCCAGCAGAGTGACCACCTGGCCTTCGCTGACCTGGAACGACACGCCGAACAAGGCCTGCGCATGGCCGTACGATGCGTGAATGTTGCGGACGTCAAGCAGTACCGTCATGGTTCTTCCTTACACATTGGCTTCTTCGCCAAGGTACACGGCCCGTACCTCGGGATCGTTGCGGATCTCGTCGGGCGTGCCCGACATCATGGCTTTGCCGTACACCAGCACGGTAATCCGGTCGGCCAGGGCGAAAACCGCATTCATGTCATGCTCGATCAGCAAGATGGAATACTGGCCTTTCAGCCGCTTCAAGAGCTCGACCACGCCGGCGGATTCCTGCACGCTCATGCCGGCCATGGGCTCGTCGAGCAGCAATACTTTGGGCTGTGCGGCCAGCGTCATGGCCAGTTCCAGTTGGCGCCGCTCGCCGTAGGCCAACTGCGAGGCCGGCGCTTCGGCGCGAGCCGTCATGCCGGTAATGTCGAGCGCCTCGCGGGCTATGCCGACAAGGTCCTGGCGCCCCAGCAGCGGTTGCCAGAAACGGAATGCATGTTCCTTGGCGCCCATGGCGGCCAGAACTGTATTTTCCAGGACCGTGAAGTCTTCGAAGATGGAGGTGATCTGATAGGACCTTAGCAAGCCTCTTCGTGCGCGCTCGTAGATGGGCAGGGCGGTAATGCGCTTGCCCAGGAAGACGACGTTGCCGGAATCGGCGTGAAGCTCGCCTGACAACTGGTTGATCAGCGTGGTCTTGCCGGCGCCGTTGGGCCCGATAATGGCATGCACTTCGCCGGGACGCACATCGATGGAGACATCGTCGGTGACCAGCAGCCCGCCAAAGCGTTTGGTCAGGGCGGTGGTTTGCAGCAGCAATTCGCTCATGGCGTGGTCTCCGTGGAAGCCGGGGCAGACTTGCGGCGCGCTGTTCCGTCAAGCGAGTGCAACAGGCCCGCCAGGCCGGCCTTGCCCACCAGGCCGATCACCACAATGGCCAGGCCGAACAGCGCCAGCCAATGGTCTGTAATGGTCTTCATGAGCTCTTCCAGGCCAATGAAGGCAAGGGCGCCCAGCAAAGGACCGAACACCGTGCCGATACCGCCCAGCACCACCATGACGACCAGGTCGCCCGAAATAATCCAGGAAAGCGTGCTGGGCGAGGCGAAGGCCGTAAGATTGGCCAGCAGCACGCCGGCAATGCCGCACAGAATGGCCGACAGCACATACGACGTGAGCAGGTATTTTCTGGCGGGGAATCCCACCGCGTTGATGCGTCGGGCATTTTGTCTGGAACCGCGCAACACCATGCCGAACGGCGAGATGCGCACTCGGGCCATCCACCAAGTGGCTAACGCCAGCACAATAAACGCCACGATATACACGGCGTAGGTGTCGCCAAGGTCGACACCGAAGAAATGGCTGGTGTTGGGGATGCTGGTGCCGTCGTCGCCTCCGTATTGCTTCAGGCTGACAAAAAGAAAATACCCCATTTGCGCAAACGCCAGGGTAATCATGATGAAACCTATGCCTGTTGTGCGCAGGCTGATGATGCCCGTGACATAGCCGACCACACCGCAGGCAACAATGGCTGTGGCCAGGTGCACCCATCCATTGTCGATTCCGTAGAAGCTGGGCAAGGCCACGCTGTAGGCGCCCAGCCCGAAGAACAGGGCGTGCCCCAGGCTGATCAGCCCGCCATAGCCCAGCGCAAGGTTAAGCGCCAATGCCGCAATCGCATAGATGATAAGCCGGGCAAAGAACGCCACGTAAAACGAGTGATCCGTCAAGTAGCCCCACAGGGGCACCAGGGCCAGTAGCAGAAAAAACACCAGGGGCACAATGCGGCCGGCATCCAGCTTGAATGATCTTGATGCCATTATTTTGCCCCCGAGAACAAGCCCTGCGGCCGAACGGCCAGCACGACGGCCATCAACACGTAGATCAGCATGGAGGCAATGGCCGGACCGGCGGCATTGGCCAGGTCGCGCGCCATGAATTCGCGCAATAGCGTGGGAAGAAAGGCGCGCCCCAGCGTATCGGCCACCCCCACGATAAGGGCGGCATAGAAGGCGCCGCTGACCGAACCGATGCCGCCGATGACAATGACCACCAGCGTCGTGATGAGCACCGGTTCGCCCATGCCTGACTGCACCGACAGAATGGGTCCGACAATTGCGCCGGCCAGGCCGGCCAGCACGGCTCCCAGCCCGAACAGCAAGGCATTCAGCAGTTTAATGTTCACGCCCAGGGCGCCAATCATTTGCGGATTGACCGAACCCGCGCGTATCAGCATGCCCAGCCGGGTTTTATTGATCAGCCAGTGCGCGCCTACGGCAACCAGCAGGCCGACGACGATGATGGCGATGCGATACGAGGAGTAGGTCATGCCGAAGATGCTGACGGTGCTGTCCAACCAAGAGGGCACCGGAAGATACAGAGGCTGCGAGCCCCAGATGATCTGCACCATTTCGTTGAAGAACAGCACCAAGCCGAAGGTGACCAGCACATGGTCCAGGTGATCGCGCCGGTACAAATAGGAAGCCGTGGTGCGTTCCAGGATGATCCCCACCAGCAAGCTGCCCGCCAGGGCGCCCAGCACCGCTAGTACGAATGAGTCGGTGTGATTGAAGATGGCCGCCGCGAAATAGGCGCCGAGCATGTACAACGAGCCATGCGCCAGATTCACAAAGCTCATGATGCCGAACACCAGGGTCAGGCCCGCCGCCATCAAAAACAGCAAGACGCCGTACTGCAGGCCGTTAAGCAACTGCGACATGATCAACATTAGACTCATGAATCATCCTCCTTATAATTCTTTGACTGCGCTTCTGCTCGAGGGCGTGCTGGGTGGCCCCGAGCGGTGTATCTGTTGTGTCCAGAAAGCGATGTCAGTCTCAATACTAAAGGACGAAAGGGACAAGTCAATAAAAATCGTTACATAACGACAATGAAACTACCTGCTTTTTGCTGCAAGTAGTTTCATGTTTGCTGTGCTGGCGGGTCGGACGGTGCGTCCGGACGCGTTTAGTGGGCGCGTGTCACCGGTACTTGTCGGCTGATGCCCTCGGTTCTGTAGCGATACAGGATCTCAGTCACAATGTTCGAGCTGTCGAGATAGACGCTGATGACTTCACCACTGTCGTTAGCGTCATAATTGACCTGTACGCGCCGATCATGCTCTACCATGCGTCGATCGTAGATGGCATTGATTTGCGAAGGTTTGAATGAAA
The DNA here is from genome assembly GCA_044464765.1 of Pusillimonas sp. GTDB lineage: Bacteria > Pseudomonadota > Gammaproteobacteria > Burkholderiales > Burkholderiaceae_B > JBIQKZ01. The sequence continues at coordinate 15,654 of JBIQKZ010000004.1, read as the reverse complement.
CGCCTTCGTCGAAGTCTACGCTGCCGTCTTGTCCGATGATAATAGTGCCGCGAGTGTGTTCCGCTCCGTTGGCCACGTTATACGTGCCTGCGTACTCGATGAGGATTTTCACTTCGCTGGGTGCTTCCGGGTCTTCGTCGTCGTTGGGGCCGGGTAAAGCGTCGAGATTGCCTGCGGCAAACTGGGTCAGCAGGGCTTCGTAAGCATCGGAGGTTTCCATACTTTCGCCTAGCGTGTCCAGCAAGGTATCCCATTCGTCGCCGATCTTGAATGGCGTTGTATAGGGGCTGCCATCGGGTACGTTATAACCGGCAGTGCGGAATGCCTTCAGCACATCGTCAGTTGCTTTGTCCAAGTCTTCCTGGGAAACGGCGCTGCGGTTGCTGAACCATTCGGTGGGAGTCAACCCGGTTGCATACGCGAGGATGAGGTCGGTAATCGGGGTGATATTGGTTTGCGCTAAATCCGTCACATGGCTGTGCAGACTGACAATGGCGTTTCCGCCGCTTACTCGCACGGAGCAGGGAAAGGTGTGATCCCCCAAGGTAACCTGCCAATTGCCGTCGGTTTTGGTGGTAGCTTGCAAACCGGGGCCAGTGGCGCACAGTACGTTCACTTGACCATTGGCGATGGCCGCTCCAATGGCAGCAGTTCCTTGCAAAGTGCGCTCGGCAGGCTCAAGTTGTGTTGGTGCCGAGGACCCGCCTCCACCGTCGCAGGCTGCCAGTAGCACTGATAGAGCAACCGCGCTGCCCAAGTGGATCCAGCGTGGGTAAGTCGTTCCGCACATAGTCCAAAAACCTCCTTTCTTCCGTCATGTTTGTTGGACCACCAGCATATGCAGGAGGCGCGGACGAGGATACCCCCTGTTTAGGGGGGCGCGGGCTATAGCAGTTGTCGCCTGGCGGCTTCCAGGGCGGCCTGGGCGCGCGACGAGATGTTCAGCTTGCGATAAATACTCTTCACGTAGCCTGCCACCGTGTGTTCGGTGAGCCCCAGTTCCCGGGCAACGTCGGCCACCCGCAAGCCATGGCCAATATGGCGCAGGACTTCGACTTCGCGCGGGGCGAGCCCCTGGCTGTCGCCGAGATAGAGGTCGGCCTTGTCGGGCTGCTTGCGCAGCGAACGTAGAATGCGTCGCGCTATGGAGGGCGACAATGGGGGCTCGCCCTGGCCGATGCGATGCAGGTAATGTATTAGTTGCGGCATGGGATGATCTTTCAGCAAGTAGCCTTGGGCGCCCGCCTCCAGCGCGTCGAATAGCGAATCGTCGTCATCGTAGATGGTGGTGACAATGGGCAGCATGTCGTGCTCGCAGCAGATGCGGATAATGTCGATCCCAGAGCCGTCGGGCAGGCGTAGGTCGATCAGTGCCACGGTGGAGCCGCGACGAAGCACATCGGAGGATAGGTCCAGCCAGGAGCGGGCCTGGGCGACCGTCGCGGTTGCGTGTACGGTGATCTCCGGGAATGCTTCTCGCAATGCCTGGGCAAGCCATTCGCGGGTGGCTTGCATATCCTCGACGACAAGTCCGAGGGTGGGGGCAAAGGGTGGCTGGGCCTGTGGTGCGTTGGTGTAGTTCATGCAAGGGTTCGTGAAGGACGCATGGTGGCGTCGGTCGCTGTTGCTAGCGGCACGCTGATCTGGATGGTGGTGCCTGCCGTCGAACTATGGGCGTCAGCCTGGCCGCCGATGTCGACCATGCGGCGCTGGATGTTCTTCAGGCCGTGGCCCCCATCTGGCGCGGTGCCGTCCAGTCCTTTTCCGTCGTCTCCGATTTGCATGTGCAGGGCGCCGCCTTCCATGCGCACGTCGATGCGTACGCGGGCAGCCTGGGCATGGCGCACGATGTTGCTAAGCGTTTCGCGCAGGACCGACGACAGGTTCTTGGCGGTGCGGTAATCCAGGGCCAGTTCAGACAGCGTGTGTTCGTGCCACTGCAGTGCGATGCCCGCCGCTTCAAGCCGTTGCCCGGCTTCGTAGCGCATGTCAGCCAATGCCTCGGCCAGGCTGGGCGTATCGCCGGTCAGGCCCGAGACAATCGCGCGGATTTCGGCAATGGTGCTGCGCAATGTCTGACGCACCTGACCCATGTCGGGCTGATGCAGGCTGGTCAGCAGCATGGCGCCCACGTCGTCGTGCAGGTCCTGGGCGATACGCTGCCGCTCGTGAGCAACGCCGCGCTCGAAATCAGCGCGGCTGGCCTGCGTGTCCTGACGCAAGGCCAGCAGTTCACGCGCTTGCTGCAAATGGGCAGGGCTGAACAGGCCCCGGCCGCGCCATGGATAGCTTAGGCTTAATGCGGGCTGGGTATCGCCCGATGGCAGGGCAAGCTCTAGCCCCTGCCGGCGAATCTCGGCCTCGCTGGGCGCGTGGTCGGGCGATAAAGACGTGATTTCCAGAGGCTCGAACATCGTTTGCAACAAGGCTCGCCAACGCTCAATCTGTAACGCCGGGGTGGGCGCCAGTGTGACGTCGAGCACCGCGCGGAAAAGCTGTCCCTGGTCCAGTGCCTGGCGAGTCACCAGACGGCTCCAGAACAGATTGCGCAGCGGCAAATAGGCAAAGCCAGTGATGACCAAGGCAAGACTAAGTGAAATGGCGGCATTCAGATGCACGATGTAAAGAAACACGGCATCCAGGACCAGCAAGATAATGGCGCCTACGACATAGAGCAGAATGCGGAAGGCCCATTCGTCCAGGGTGAATAGCCGAAATTGCCGCACACCCAAAGCCAGCCCGGCATACATCAGCATGAAGAAGCCGAAAGCCGTGCTTTGGCTCAAGGGCGTTTCACCGACCAGGTGCGGCAGGGCCATGCTAATGACAAACAAGGCGCAACCGGTGAAGGTGGATAAGGATATCCAGCGCAGGGCGGCGCGCTGAACGGGATTCCCTTGGGTCTTTCGCCATTGCACAATCGCCAATAGTATGGCGATCAAGGTCTGGGAGGCATAGATCAACCCTGAACCCCAAAAAGGCGTCGGCAGGGCATGCAGCGTATCGAATATCAGCCAAGGTATATAGACAGCGAAGGGCAGCGCCAACCAACGGGCGGGCAGCAGCATGCGCGGGTAGGCCATGAAGAGCATGATCAGGGCGCAGCCGAACAGGGTCGCGCCCAGATGGTTGGCGATGGACAGTAGACGGAACAGCCCACCGTCGAGCGCGAGCTCGCGGCTGCCATAGACCGCGGCAGCGCTGGCCGACACAAACAGCATGAAACCGGTGATGCCAAATGCCCGTGCGCCCCAATCGTGCGGCCGCAGCACCCAGACCCAGCAGCCCAGCAGTATTGCGCACAGCCCATAAAATTGCATGATCCAGAAGACGCTCGGCAGGCTGCCCATAGGCCTTCCCTGGGGTGATATCTGGAATGCCTGGGTTGCGCCGCTACCCGGCGTTTGTATGATCAGCCGCAACGGCGCCTGGGAAGACGCGTCCGTGAGCAGATGGTTCACGGCGGTCTGGCGGGCCATCAGTTCGCGCACCTGAGCGTAACTGGCCAACATGTCTGGCTCTTCGATAAGGTCGATGGCCTGCAGGTCGATGCGTGTAGCCGCTGTTTTGCCTGATCCTGATCCGGGCGCGCCCGCTTTCAGCGCGATCAGGCGCGAGCCGACGGGTATCGCCGCAGCCGGTCCGGTTGCCTTTTCGATCAATAAACCGGGGCCTTCGGAAGGAACCTGAAGCGACAGGCCCAACCACGGTGGAGTCAGGACAAGTTGCAGCGCGATGAGTACGCCGGCGAAGCCGCACAAGCCTGCGGCCAGCAGCATTGCGCCGGGAGAAAAACCATCCAGTTTTTTGCGCAAGCCAGTCTCCTTCTACATTTTTCGTAGTTTTTTCTGTAATGGTTTTACGGCTTTGGTATGCATTAGTACCGCGAGCGATTATTAGGCCATATTTATTTACGTTTTGCCAGGTCTCGTAGTAACAAGTGCGATGCAGAAATACGGGTTTGCCTGAATGGAAATTCTTTCTCCACCTGCCGGCGGGTGAGCGTACCCCCATTTCAAGGGGTATTTCTCCCACAGATCGAACGATATAGTTTCTTGTGCCATTCCTGCTGTTGGTTCACTAACTTATCCTTTGTGGGGAAATATAAATGAGAAAAATTCCTGATGACAGATCCTCTCGCTGGGCGAAGCTCTGGCTGCCCTTAGTCTTTGCAGCCGCGTTGGCTGGCTGCAACGGGGGCGGCTCGGATAGCGCGACGCCACTGGCACCCGTCGATCCGCCGGATGAGCAAACCGGCATCGAGGAAAAAGGCTGCCTGGAAGAATGCAAGAAGTTTCTCGCCCAATTGGTTGACGACTTTGCCGGCAAGGCTGAGCCGACGGCGGCAATCAAGAAGGCGATTGCCGCCACCCCACGTGTCAGTGGCGACGTCGTCGAGTTTGATGTGGCCGCCATCGCATTGGATGAAACGCATTCAGGCGAATTGAACGACGCCTTCCCGGTTTCCGGCACCGAGTTGGCCTATGTGTTGTCCGTCAACAAGGCGACGGGGGAAATCACCATCGACAACAAAAAGGGCAAGACCTATCTTCTTAAGGCTTTCGACGAGGCCAGCTATTTCCAGGACATCGATTACGCCAAGACCGATCTGGCCGATGTCAACAAAGCGCACTATGCCTATGTGAACTTCAATCCTAAAGAAAAGGCCAATGTCATCCAGAAGCAGGCGAATCTGCGCCGACAGTGGAAGCTGGTGGACGGCTCGGATCAACCCGAGCCGGGCGTTTCCATGTTGATTGGAACGCACTTCCAGGACTGCCCGGGCGACAGCGCGTGCGACCTGGTCATGCTGACCACCAACCCGCCTGAAGAATCCTCCAGCGACGGCAATCCGGTTGAATTGGGCGGAGACAAAGGGGTGACGGGCGATGTCAACGGCGAGCAGAAAAAGGTTACCGGCCCCACCGCCATGGCCAGGGACAGCGTGGGCGGTTTGATCAGTATCAGCGGTCAGGCCCCCATGCTAGGCGGAGCTAATTGGAGCTTGGTCATTCAGCCTAAGGAAGGGGCGCAAGAGTGCAATACGGGCGGCGTGCTCATTCAGTACACCACATTGGGCGAAACGAACGCCTGGACGAGCGCAAACGGCGAGGGCACTTGTTCCATTACAGTCGGCAAGCTGACCGACACCGAAGTTGCCGGGACGTTCACGGCCGATCTTGGCCCTGGCGACAGCAACACCGATAAGAGTCGTCGTGCCGTAACGCGTGGAGCCTTCCATTTGAATCGCTAATCCGACCCGATAACGACGCGCCGGCTATTGATGGGCGGGCGCGTCTACGCGTTTTTGCTGTCGGGCATCAGGCGGGCTATAACCTTGGACACTAGGCCGCCTTGCGGAAGGTGAAATTAATGCGGGTGTCGCCAAGCACTGGGTGGGGGATGGGTTTCAGCGGCATGATGCCGTGATACCTCAGGCGGTCTTCAGCCCCCCAAACCACAATGTCCCCGTGGTAAAGCGGCACTTTGGCCGCTTTGTCCGTTCGCTGGCGCCCGCCAAACAGAAAGGTTGCCGACATCCCCAGCGACACTGATACGATGGGCGCCGAAAAGTCCCGTTCGTTTTTATCCTGGTGCAGCGACATACGCGCGCCCGGCGTATAGCGATTGATCAGGCAAGCGTCCGGTGCGAAATCTGGAAATCCGCTGGCGGCTGCTGCTTCGCGTGCCAAGCGGGCAAAGACGGCGGGCATGGCCGGCCAAGGTCGTTGGCTGACGGGATCGGTGTTCGTATAGCGGTAGCCGCGCCGGTCTGTCGTCCAGCCCAAGGCGCCGCAATTGGTCAAGGCCACAGACATCGTAAACCCGCCGGGCGTCACCATGTGCCGAAACGGGGCGGCTGTTTCGATGCGGGCGATGGCGGACAATAAATCATCCATGCAGGACAAGGCGAACCCCCTTAGCACAAAGGCCGAGGGGCCGATGCGTTCGGGTGTCTCTGAAAACGTATCGCGGAAAAGATCAAGATTCATAGTGTTGCCGCGTTTGGTGGCAGCGTCTCAATATCCTACTGTACACTTTTCGCTCTACTGTCCTGGAACAACGATTGTGGCTGTCCTGTTTACGCTTCTGAATATTGTCCTGCCTGTCATTGCCATGGCGGGCATCGGGTTTCTGTTCGGCCGCAAGCAGGACAGGGAGCCGGACATGAGTTTCATGAACCATGCCAATGTCACGGTGTTTTGCCCGGCCCTGGTGCTATCGGTCATGATCGAATATCCCGTCGACTTGATCCAGAGCTGGCCTCTGGCCGTCGCCGGCGTATTGATCATTGTGGTTCCGGGCGTGCTGCTGGGTTTGCTCAGCCCGTTTTCCAAACTGCCGCGTGCGGCCCTGACCGTGCCGGGCATGTTCCGGAATACCGGCAATGTGGGCATCCCCCTGATGATGCTGGCGTATGGCAAAAGCCAGTTGGGCGCCATCATCGTCTTGTTCGTGCTATCGAACGTGTTGCAGTTTTCGCTGGGGTTATTTCTGCTGTCGCGCCGCAGCAGCCGTTGGCTGTGGCTGCGCAACCCCAACGTCTGGGCGGCCGTGCTGGGTTTGTTGATCGCGCCTTATCGCGACTATCTGCCGCCGTTTGTGCGCACCACGGCTGAACTGGCCGGGCAGGTAGCGATTCCTCTTATGCTGTTCAGCCTGGGGGTGCGCATGTCGCGCGACCGCATCGCGCGGATCGGTCTGGCGCTGCGCATCAATCTGCTGTACCTGCTTGTGGCGGCCGTGAGCTTGGCGCCGGTGTTGTGGCTGCTGCCGCTGACACCGGAATGGGCGCGCCTGATCGTCCTGTCGGCCATGCTGCCGCCCGCTGTGCTCAATTACTTATTGTGCGAGCAATACAACGTGGAACCCCAGACAGTCGCCAGCGTGGTGCTGTTGGGAAACTTGATGGCGGCGCTGACCATACCCTTGGTTGTGTGGGTTACGCTGACATGGATTTAAGCGTTCCCGTGTAATTACGCGACCACTTCTACCAATTCCATCATGCCCATGTCTTCGTGGTCCAGGGCGTGGCAATGCCAGACAAACTTACCCGTGAAGTCAGTGAAGCGGCTGCGGAATGTGATGGATGTGGGCTTTTCCGGCGTGCCATGCGGAGGCAGCGGAACGGTGTCGGCCCAGTAAGGCTCGATGTCCTGGCCATTGACCTTGGTGATAAAGATGTCATTGATATGGATATGGAAGGGATGCGGATAGTCGTTCAGGTTGTATAGGGTCCATTCTTCCACGGCGTTAAGCGCCACGATTTGCGTCGTGGCCAAGGCGGTCTGGTACGGAGCCAGCACCGACCCCTTGTTGCCGGTGGTGAACACACTGCCGGACAGAAACGAATCATCCTTGGCTGGAACAAACCAGTTTTCATCTGTTGGGATGGGTTGCGGAAGCAGGGGGCTATCTGTGTCGAGAATAGCCAGGATGACCGCCCGGGTCTTGCCGCCATGCTGGGCGAGCTCGGCATCAGTGATGGGTTGGTAGTTATTGTATAAAGGCAGACGGCTCGGGCTGGGCAGGCTTGCCTCGACCGGCAGGCCTTCCACAACGACGCGGGCCACGATCCCCTGGTCCATGCCCGACGGCGCCTTGGCGCAACGCAGGTAATACGTGCCCGGGGTTTTGCTGGCCTGCACCAGTATCGAGTCGCGATTGCCCGGATACATGACGCTGCCCGGCCACAACGGGCCGTCTATCTGGCCAACGGTGTCAGTGTTGATGGGGCGGTAATGGCGGGGGAAAACATTGCCGTCGCGGGCGTAGTACCACAGGGTGTGTCCGTCCAGCAAGGGGCTGAAGGGATAGAACACTTCGGAATTAATGAAATGCCAGTTCTGGATTTCTCCCGGGCGCATGACAATGGTGGGCTGATACGCGCCATTAAGCACGAAGCCGCTGTTATTGTTGGCTTCATATTCATACAGGTTGGCGCTGGTGCCTTTGTCGGAAAGATTCAGGCAATGTACGAAGATGACTCTTTCGCGGATGTCGTCGGGCAGATCGAAATCGTTGCGCGGGGTCGTGACCAGAATGGCGCCGAACATGCCATTGACCACCTGGGTGGCGGTCGACCCGTGCAGATGCGGGTGATACCAGTAAATACCGTTGGCATGGTGGGCCGGCAAGGTAATTTCATGTTGCCGATCTTCCCCGGGCTTCACTCCGGCGTCAGGCGCATCCACCATGTAATCACCATAGACGCCGGGGCGGATTTCCTTGGGGTTCACGTGCATGCCATGAAAATGCAGGTTGGTGCTGTTCTGGTAATTCAGGTAGCTTAACGAGGAATAGGGGGCGCCATTGTCGGGCAGCCTGTTCTTGAGCAGGAGACGCAAGGTGTCGCCGGCGCTCAGGCAAAGTGTGGGGGCCAGGTGTCCGTCGTTATAACTGCGTAGATGGGTGCTGATCGTTTTCGACACACCCGGATAAACGTCTTGGGCGCCGGCTGCGAACTGGACTGTGCCGTCGGTATAAGCGGCCACCAGGTCGATATCGATCAGGCCGTTCTCGGCATAGATGCGACTGGCCTCGGGCAGGGTGTCTGCCGTTGCTTTCGCACCGTCGTCGCCACCGCTGTTGCACGCCGCCAAGGGCGTCAATACTACGCCGGCGGACAAACCCAATGTCCAGCGCAGTGCATCGCGGCGTTTGGGATCAACAAGGCCGGTGGCGTCCGACGGCTGGGCGGCGTGGTGGTGATCGCTTGTGTTCATGCGTGTGCCCTTCAGGCCAGGTGGATGGAATGAGGCGCCAGAACCACCAGGTCCTGAACGGCCCGCCCGCAAGCTGCGCTGCGGTTGTCGCCCCAGGCAAAAATTGTCTGGCCGTCGGTGGCCAGCATATGGCCGGCCCCTGCGGCCAAACGTGTGACCGGCGGCAGGCCGGCCACCTGCACGGCCTGTGGCGATGAATGCGACTGCGGCAGGCCGATTTGCCCCAGTCCATTCCAGCCCCAGGCGAAAACCTCGCCCTGTTTGGACAATACCGCCGTGTAAAACTGGCCGCCATCCATCTGGAGCACGGGAAAATCGGTTTGAATCTTGACAGGTCGAGTGAAATACGCGCCATCGGCGCTGCCAGTCTGGCCATGATTATTAGCGCCCCATGCCCATAACTGCCCTGTAGCATCCAGGGCCAGGCTATGCGTATCGCCTGCGGCGATGTCCGTAATGGGCTCGGGAAATGCTAGCTTGGCGGGCTGGCTTGAGGATGTCAGCGTACCGTGGCCCAACTGGCCGGCCTGATTGGCGCCCCAGCTCCAGACGCTGCCGGACTGATCAAGCGCCAGGGCGTGCGCCGAGCCACATGCCAGGCGGGCAATGGCGGGCAGGTTATCCAGGGCTGCCGCGTCGTTATGTGCCGGTTGCGCTGGTCGGCCAAGCTGCCCCTGGTGATTGAACCCCCAGGACCAGACACTGCCGTCGTCCAGTACAGCCAGGCTGACCGTGTGCATCGTGGCCAGTTGCCGTATTCCTTCGGGGATGGCCTGGACTTTATGATGGGCCGCTCCGTGGTCGGGGGCGATGACGGGCCGGCAAGCCAGCAAGGCCCCGGTGTCGCATGCCCCCAGTATGTACGTGCTGCTATCGGCAATCAAATGAAAGGGTGCGCCCGGATTGAGCATTTGCGCGTACGGCTGGGCATAGCGCCGGTGCCCGATTTCAGTTTTGTCTGTTGAACACAGCACGCCGGGGAGCGTGTCTTGCACACTGCGGGAGGCGGTTTTGAAAGCTCCCCAACCCCAGGCCGCACCGTCGCTGTCGAGAGCCACCGAGCGCTGGGAGCCGGCACTGATCTGGATGATGGCCATGGCGTGTCTCGTAGTGCATTGTTATTTATTACTAACTATTTTAACGCCTGGCCGTGCAATCCCGCGAGTTTTTTTTCGGTGCGCCCGCTAAGTCGCACCCTCTTAAGCTGCGGCTTAGCTGGTTTGCCCGCTTGGTGTCGTGCCGGATTCGGCCGGCGCCTTGCGTTTATGTAACAGCATGACGGCCACGGCTGCAATCAGGGCCGGGATGGCGACGATTTCGAACACGGTGGTCAGGCTCCAGTTCAGGGCCAGCATCCAGCCTCCCGCCATTGATCCCAGGATGGAACCAATGCGCCCGATACCCAGGGCCCAGGCCACGCCTGTGGCCCGGTTGGTGGTGGGGTAGAAGCCGGCGGCTAATGCGTTGGCGCCAACCTGGCCGCCCGAGGCGCAGAAGCCCGCGACGGCTACCGCAATTACCAGCAGAGCGGTAGACGCTGCTGTGTGGCCAATAAGGGCGATGAAGACCGCACCAACCAGATAGGCCAACGCCAGTACGCGCTGCGGGCTGAAGCTGTCCATCAGCCGGCCCAAGGCAATGGCGCCGACCGTGCCGCCGACCTGGAACATGGCCGTGACCAGCGAGGCGTCTTGCAGCGTGCGGCCAGTGCTTTTGATCAGCGTCGGCAGCCAGCTGGAAAGCATGTAGATGATCAACATGCACATGAAGAACATGACCCACAGGATCAGGGTGCCGCGCCGCAGTTGCGGGGCGAAAAGCTGGCGCACGGGCGAGCCGGGGGGAGCCGCCTCGCCGGCATCGTAGCTCACGCCGCGAAAGTCGAAATTGGGGGCGATGCGCCGCAGTATGCGTGTAACACGTTCGGCCGCGTAGCCGCGCGTAACCATATAGCGCACCGATTCGGGAAGCTGCCAGGCCAGCAGCGGCAGTAGGGCTAAAGGCGCGATGCCGCCCACGATCAGCACCGACCGCCAACCCAGGTGATCCACCAGATAGGCCGCCAGGATGCCGCCCAGGGCAGAGCCCAGCGTGAAGCCGCAGAACATGGTGGTAACCAGCACGCTACGGTGTTTGTCAGGCGCATATTCGGAGCTTAGCGTAATGGCATTGGGCATGGCGCCGCCCAGCCCCAAGCCCGTGACAAAGCGCAGGATGACCAGTACCTGGATCGACGGCGACCACGCCGACACCAGCGAGGCCGTTCCGAAGAAAGCCACGCAGATCAGCAGTGTCATTTTTCGACCGATCCGATCGGCCAGGGGCCCGAAGGCCAGCGCGCCTATCATTAGCCCGAACATGCCGGCGCCAAACAGAGGTGCGAGTTGAGCGGCGTTCAGATGCCATTCTTCGTGGATGGCAGGCGCGATAAAACCGATGGCGGCGGTATCGAAACCGTCGACGGCCACAATCAGGAAGCACAGCAGCAGCGTGCCGATTTGCGTTCGCGAGATGCGGTGACTATTGATGAACTGTTGGACATCGATGGTGCGTGTTGGTGTCATGTTCTGTGTTCTTTTTGTTGCCGAGGTCCAGACAGTGAACGGAGCAAAGCCTTCGGGGTAACGTTGAGCACACGCCAAACGCCCCCAGTCCGAAGAGAGGGGGCTGCAAAGCGGTTTGCGGGAGTTTACTTTACTCTGTATTCAGGGTGACTACACGAGTTCGGAACGATACTGGTGCAGGGCTTCGAAGATGGGCGTGTCGCTGTAGCGGAACAGGTCGAGCGAAGGTTGGCCGGCGTTAGCTTTGGCCTGGAAGCTTGCCCACGATGGCACCACGAACATATCGCCGCGGCTTACCTCCCAGGTGTGCTCGCCCACGGTAACGCTGCCCTGGCCGTCAAAGACCTGGAACACCGACGAGCCGACTTCGCGCCGCGCCAGGGTGCTGACGCCACCGCGGATGCGGTGCATTTCGGTACGGATGGTAGGCAGGACGTCGCGTCCGTTCGTGGGGTTGGTGTAGCGTACAGCTGCATGGCCCGGGCTTAGCGTGGCGACCAAGCCTTCTTCTTCGAGCGCCAATTGCTCGTTGAGTGCACGATCGGTGTCGACCCAGCGGTAGGCCAATAATGGCGAGGCAGGCGTTGATTCAGGCTGCGAGACCGGCCGAAGGCCAGGATGCCCCCACAGCCGCTCTGAACGCGAGAGGTCTGGTTGAACGCGTTCGTGCGGGTCGAGTGCCTCGCGGCCGAACTCGAAGAACTGGGTTTCGGTGTAATAGGCAAAAGGGACGTCCAGGCCGTCGATCCAGGCCATGGGCTTGCTGGCTGCATTATGGTGGGCGTGCCAGTTCCATCCGCCCTGGGGCAGGAAGTCGCCGCGCGACATGCGGATCGAATCGCCGTTGACGACTGTCCAGACACCTTCGCCTTCAACCACGAAGCGGAAGGCGTGCTGGGTGTGGCGGTGTTCAGGGGCGTCTTCGCCGGGCATCAGGTACTGGATGGCGGCCCACAGCGTCGGCGTGGCGTAAGGGCGCCCGCCCAGCGAGGGGTTGGCCAGCGCGATGGCGCGGCGCTCGCCGCCGCGACCTACAGGCACGATACGCCCGGCTTCGTCGGCCAGTTTCAGCAACCGATCCCAGCGCCATAAATGGGGGCTGGCCTTGCTGTGCGGCTCAAGCGGCATCAGGTCGCCGATTTCGGTCCACAGCGGCACCAACAGTTCCTGTTCGAAGCCTTGGTATAGCTTTTCCAGTGCCGGCGACGGATCGGGCTGACCAGGACCAGCCACGACGGAAAGGCGAACGGGGGAGGGGACGGTATCTATCACACTCATGATGACCTCTTTGGGTGGGTTGCGATGCGGTGAAGTCGACCGGAAGCCTGGTTGCAACAGGCCTGGGCTGTGGAATATATATGAGCACATATTCCGCAATTCATGCACTTACCGATAGTAATATACATTCTTGATTCAGCGCGAAAACTTAAGGGTTACCCCTATATATTAGCAGTTGGCTGAAACCAGATGCAGGCCAATCGCGGGGGGCTCAAACCGATACGGAGTCATCATGAAGCGTCGAGCTTATTGCGTCATCGCCCTGTTTGTTGCCGGCCTTGTCTTTGCCGGCAATGCATTTGCCCAGACCCAGTGGGATTTCGCTACCGCATATCCCGCCGTTAATTTCCATTCCAAAAATAACGAACAGTTTGTGAAGGACGTCCAGGCGGCTACCCAGGGCAAGCTGAAGATCACTCCGCACTTCGGCGCATCGCTGTTCAAGATGCCCGAGATCAAACGCGCGGTGCAGGCCGGCAACGCGCAAATGGGGGAGTTTCTCCTGGTCAGTTTTCAGGATGAAGCGCAGATCTTCGGCATCGATGGTCTGCCGTTCCTGGCAGAGGATTACGATCAGGCCTACACGCTGTATCAGGCGCAAAAGCCTGCCCTGCAGAGTATTCTCGATAAGCAGGGCCAGATACTGCTGTATTCCGTGGCTTGGCCGCCGCAGGGTATTTACACCAGCAAGCCTGTGAATTCCGTCGCCGACCTCAAGGGCATGAAGCTGCGTGTGTACTCGCCCACCACCGTGCGTATTGGTCAACTGGTCGGCGCCCAGCCCGTTACCATCCAGGAAGCTCAGCTTTCGCAAGCCCTGGCTTCGGGAGCCATCGAAGGGCTGATCACGTCCAGCGCCACAGGCGCCGACAACAAACTGTTCGAGCACCTGAAGTACTACTACAACGTGCAGGCTTGGATGCCCAAGAATGCGGTCACCGTCAGCAAGAAAGCCTTTAATGCGCTTAACAAGGAAGGGCAGGAGGCGGTGCTGAAGGCCGCGGCGGCGGCCGAAGAGCGCGGCTGGAAGGAATCGCGCAAGGTTGATGCCCGTTCGCTGGCCATATTGAAAGAAGGCGGCATGCGCGTCCAAGCGCCCTCGGATCAGTTGAAGGCTGACCTTGCCAAGGTCGGCAAGACCGTGGCGGACGAATGGCTGGAGAAAGCCGGCCCCGATGGCAAGGCCGTGCTCGAGGCCTTCAAGGCTGCGAAGTAGGTTCAAGTCCCAACGGCACCACGACACACACCACGGTCCCATCCGGCCCCGACGACACGTCAAAGCCACCGCCCAGGCGTTCGGCGCGTGCCGCCATGCTACGCATGCCCACGCCCAGTCCGGCTTTACGCACGGCCTGCAGGTCGAAGCCCACGCCATCGTCCTCGATCACAATGCGCAGTTTGTCTGCCTGCGGCTGCGCGCACGTTACGCGAACATGGCGCGCCCGGCTGTGCTTGATGACATTTGACAGCGCTTCCTCGATCAGCCGCGCCAGACCAAGGCAATGCAGTGCGCTGGGCCTGACGCGCCATTGTTCCGCCACCTGCCATGAGATCGCCACGTCTAGTTCATCGAACAGCCGTGTGAACCGATGGCGCAATGGTGCTATCCACTGAGTCGGTGTGTCGGGCACGATCGTACTGGCGCTGGAGTCGTAATCGATGACCTGACGCAGGTCGTCCCTTAGCACTTTCAGCAAGGACAGCATACGTTCGTTGGATAGCGGTTGTCTTGCCTGCTCCACCAAAGCCATGCTGCGCACCAGGCTGCCGCCCAGGCCGTCATGCAGGTCTTGGACAATGGCCAGCCGCTCCCGTAGCTTGGCATGGGACAGCGCCTGGTCGTACTCGTGCGTCAAGACCTTTGCCAGTTCGGCGCGCGCCTGCGCGGCATGCGCTTGCAGCTCCTGGTTGAAGTGCTCGATGCGGTGCATGCTGGAAGCCAATCGCCCGCCCAGCAGCAGCGCCATGAACAGCACGGTGATCGGGCTGGTGATCGCCCCCCACATCTCGTGCGAGCCCCAACCATCGAGCAGCACCACCATATCGTGTACACCGACTATCAGGAAGACCAGCCAGCACAGGGCCAGCAGCAGATGCTGCGGCTCGCGCGTGCGCCACGCATGCCACTGGAACTGGAGGCAGTTGGCCAGGAAGATCAGCACGAAACTGACCCAGACCAGTTCCATGGTCGGCCGCGGCGCGACGAGCGACACCAGCAGTCCTACTCCCGTCGCCAGCCACAGCGCTTTCTCGATACGTGGCAGGCGTTGCGCGCCGAAACGCCAGGTGAACAGGCAGAAAGCCATCACGTACAGCACGAAGGCAACGTTGTTCAGGCGCGAATGCGCTTCGATGCTGTCGAACGGCCAGGTATCTGTCGCCAGAATCGTGGCCATGTACAACACCCAGCATAGTGACATCAGCGCGTACCAGCCGAACGCTTGCTCAGAACGTCGCAGGCACCAGACCACCAAGTAGATGCAGCCTATTGCGCCCGACAGGCCCAGGGCAATGAAGTGGATGTTTCGCTGACGCCATAGGTTGGCGGCATGAATAGTCTCGGTCTGCGCAGCGGAGCCCAGGAATAAGGTTCCGAGGCCGGGCGTGTACGCAGCCATTCCGACCACGCGCACCCAGATTGTATTAACGCCATCGCGCAGGGCGGATTCCGGCAGCAGCCAGCGGCGCGGCATGTTCCACGACTGAGACAAGGGCTCTACCAAAGACGCGTCCCGCCACAGCAGGTCGTCGTTGAGGTAGACCTCGCCTGCCATGCTGATGCCTCCCAGGCTTAATCCCAGAGGCGAGCTCACCGAGGCGACATCCTGCGCGCAGCCGCGCTCCCATTCGATGCGATACCATACCGTCCCCTCGTACGCCGGCCAGCGCTGCACCCAGATATCCGGCAACTCCACCGGCTCCCAGCCGTTGACGGGGCACCCCATGTCCGGCGTCTCGGCACGCGCCGCCGCAATCGATAACACGTGCGGAGCGCAGTCCTGCGGCAACCCCGCCCAGGTGGGCATTGCCGCCGGCTCTTCATCATAAACGGGGGACAGCGACATTCATTAGACTTGTTTTTGCGA
>JBIQKZ010000003.1:0-257169 GCA_044464765.1 Pusillimonas sp. | reverse complement strand
GGGTTTTATTGGCCATTTGCAACGGCACGTTATTCAGGAACTGGCGCCCCAGGTGCGAGGTGATAACGGGATAATCGCCCTTGACCGGTTCGTGCAGAAGGCCCAATGCGGTCGAGCAGATCAGTCGCCGGTCGGCGTCCAGTTGGCCGATCTCCCGAAAGAACCGGGAGCGTAGCAGGTGTTCATTCAGATGGATCAGGCTGGTGCGGTCGCAGAGCAGGTCGCCATGCCAATTCAGGTGCTCCAGCAGGGCGTCGCTTTCGGCGGTAATGGCCCGTGCCGTATCCATGGTGCGTTGATGCTGCGCGGATAGCTTGCTTTGATCCACCCATAATACGGTGCTTGCGGTTGCCAGCATCAAAACGATGGCAAGTACAGCGCCCGCCCCATAGGTGAACGCCTTGGGCATTCGTGCGATCGTCAGCAAAAGCCTGTAGTGTGCCCTGTGCAAGCGGTGCTCCCGATCCTTATGTCGGAAAATTGATGCGTTGTGTAAAGCCATGATACACAACGCCGATGACAGTATTATGAGGCCGAGCGGCAGGCCCCGCAATATCGAATTAGGGGGCCACCACATGTCCCAACTTGACGAGTATCCCGCGTCAATGGCGTTCCGCAAACAAAAACGCCTGACCGAAAGAGGTCAGGCGAATCTGAATGGTGGAGACGAGGAGGATCGAACTCCCGACCTTCGCATTGCGAACGCGACGCTCTCCCAGCTGAGCTACGTCCCCAAAAGAGGGTTATTCTAGCAAAATTCAGTGTCGAATGAAACGAAGCCATGCCCGATATTCTTCCAGCTAATCAAGCTCCCTCCACGGCCAAGCCGGTTACGGCTCTTGTGCTTGCGGGTGGTTTAAGTCGACGCATGGGTTCGTTGAATAAGCTGCTGGCCTCCATCAACAGCGAAGTCATGGTGCGCACGACAACGCGCCAGGCGCTGGCGTCTTTGTGCGACAGGGTGGTGGTTGTGCTGGGCCACGAAGCGGAACAGGTTCAACGTGCTTTGTCGGGGCTGAAGGTGGACTTTGTCGTTAACTCCGATTACCGGGAAGGCTTGGGCGCATCGGTGCGCGCGGGTGCGCACGCGGTCCAGGCCGGCCATGCCGTCTTGGTGTGCCTGGGCGACATGCCCGATGTCGACGCCGGCATCATGAACGCGTTGATCCAGGCATATCGCAGCGGCAGCCCGCAAGTCTGTCAGCCCGTGTATGCCGGCAAGCGCGGCAATCCCGTCCTATGGGCAGCGGAACGGGTTGCCGATTTGCGGCAAATGGAGGGCGACGAGGGTGCGCGCCAACTGATCCAGCGCCACGTCGATGCGCTGTGCCTTGTGCCTGTCGATACAGCCGGCGTGGTCCAGGACATCGACACTCCGCAGGATCTGGCGCGTCGGCGTGGGATGGATGCATCGCTTACGTAGTAGAATCGCATATTCAAAGTTCCTGCTTTTCTAGTGTGCGCAAACAATGACAACCATTCTTCAGAACGTTCCCATCGGCCAAAAGGTCGGCATTGCTTTTTCGGGTGGCCTGGATACCAGCGCCGCCTTGCTCTGGATGAAACACAAGGGGTCCATCCCCTATGCCTATACCGCCAACCTTGGCCAGCCCGACGAGCCTGATTACGATGTCATTCCGAAGCGAGCGCTGGAATACGGTGCCACCAAGGCGCGTCTGGTCGATTGCCGTTCGCAATTAGTGGCCGAAGGCATTGCCGCCCTGCAGTGTGGGGCTTTCCATGTGTCGACTGCGGGTGTGACGTATTTCAATACAACGCCAATCGGGCGGGCCGTTACGGGCACCATGCTGGTGGCGGCCATGAAGGAAGACGACGTTAACATCTGGGGCGATGGCAGCACCTACAAAGGCAACGACATCGAACGGTTTTACCGTTATGGCCTGCTGACAAACCCGGCCTTGCAAATCTACAAGCCGTGGCTGGACCAGGCTTTCATCGACGAGCTGGGCGGACGGGCTGAAATGTCCGAGTACATGCGCGCAGCAGGGTTCGACTACAAGATGTCGGCGGAAAAGGCTTATTCCACCGATTCCAACATGCTGGGCGCAACGCACGAAGCCAAGGATCTTGAATATCTGAACTCGGGCATCCGGATCGTCCAGCCCATCATGGGCGTGGCGTTTTGGCGTGACGATGTCCAGGTCAAGGCCGAAGAGGTGTCGATTCGTTTCGAGGAAGGGCGGCCGGTGGCGTTGAATGGTGTCGAGTTTTCCGACAGTGTCGAACTGCTGATGGAAGCTAATCGTATTGGCGGGCGTCACGGTCTGGGCATGAGCGATCAAATAGAAAACCGCATCATCGAGGCGAAAAGCAGGGGCATCTACGAGGCGCCTGGTCTGGCCTTGCTTTATATCGCCTACGAACGTCTGGTTACGGGCATTCACAACGAAGACACCATCGAGCAATATCGCGAAAACGGCCGCAAGTTGGGACGGCTGCTGTATCAAGGCCGGTGGTTCGATCCGCAGGCCTTGATGCTGCGTGAAGCATCCCAGCGTTGGGTGGCGCGAGCCATTACGGGTACGGTGACGCTCGAGCTGCGGCGTGGCAACGATTATTCCATTCTTGATACGGTTTCACCCAATCTTACGTATCAGGCCGAGCGGCTTACGATGGAAAAAGGCGAATCGTCATTCTCGCCGCGCGATCGCATTGGCCAGCTCACCATGCGTAATCTCGATATTGTCGACACGCGCGACAAGCTGTTTACCTACGTCAAGGCCGGCTTGCTGGCGCCGGCTTCAGGAACAGCCTTGCCGGGCCTGACCGACGACAGCGCAAACGCCAAGAACGACTGATACCGCGTTCCTGGGTATCGGGGCAATGTAAAGCGGGCTGGGTTCAGAACCAGCCGGCTTTCTTGATTGGAATGTGCATCAGCAAGGCCCCAACATGCGGATCGCGAGCCTCGCCCGGGTTCTATACATGTCCCAGAAGCAGGAACTCCATTAATGCTTTTTGTACATGCATGCGGTTTTCGGCTTCGTCCCACACGACGCTTTGGTGGCCGTCGATGACTTCCGCCGTAACTTCTTCGCCGCGGTGGGCCGGCAGGCAGTGCATGAAGATGGCTTTGGGGTCGGCGACAGACATCATGTCGGCGTCGACGCACCAATCGGCGAAGGCGCGGCGGCGTTCTTCATTTTCGGCTTCGTAACCCATGCTGGTCCAGACATCGGTGGTGACCAGATGCGCGCCTTGGCAGGCGTCCATGGGGTTGGCGAATTGTTTCAGCACCTTTTCGGAAGGCTGCTCGATACGGTCCGGATCCAGGGCATAGCCGGGGGGCGTTGACACATGCAGCTGGAAGCCCAGCATGTCGGCCGCTTGTAGCCAGGTGTAGGCCATGTTGTTGGCATCGCCGATCCAGGCCACGGTTTTACCTTCGATGGGACCAAGATGCTCGATAAACGTGAAGATGTCGGCCAGGATCTGGCAGGGATGGAACTCGTTCGTCAGGCCGTTGATGACGGGCACGCGTGAGTGCGCGGCAAAGCGTTCGATGCGGGTTTGTTCGAACGTGCGGATCATGACCAGGTCGACCATGCGTGAAATAACACGTGCTGTGTCTTCGATGGGCTCGGATCGGCCCAGTTGGGAATCGCCCGTGGTTAGATGAATAACGGATCCGCCCAATTGGTACATGCCGGCCTCAAAAGACACACGGGTGCGGGTGCTGGCTTTCTCGAACACCATGGCCAGATTGCGGTCATGCAAGGTGTGGTGGGCTTCGTAGCGCTTGAATTTTGCCTTGATCAGTTGGGCGCGAGTAAACAGATAGTTGATTTCGTCCCGGGTGAAGTCGGAAAACTGCAAGAAATGGCGCAAAGGGCCTGGTTGCGGTGATGCGTGAGACATGTCGAGCCTAATGGTTGGGGTAAAGGCTATCATATACAATTTTGCCGGCTAGGCGGAAAGCCCTGTGCGACGCATTGCGTATAATCAGTCTTTAGAATTTTATGTCAGATACTGTGCAGCGATTCATTATTCATGGCATTACGCTGGACGGGCAGCGTTTTCGCCCCAGCGATTGGGCGGAGCGGCTTTCGGGCGTTATGTCGCGGTTCCGGCCACCCGGTTCGGTAGGCAGTTACCTGACATATTCACCCTATGTTGTTCCCATGGTTGTCGATGGCGTGCGCTGTGTGGCGGTTGATCCCCGGCTACGCGATCTCGAGCCGCTGGCCTGGAACTTTGTGGAAGCCTTCGCGCACGACAATCAGTTGAAAACATCCGGGCTGCCCCCGCCTCAGGAGCCGGCCTGATTCCTTTTTAGGCGGTAACGGGTGTCAGCACCTTGCCTGTGGTGGCAAAGGCCTCGACGTTGTCCAGCATGAGATTCACCATGGCTTGCCGGGTTTCCAGCGTCGCGCTGGCAATATGGGGCAGCAGTACGACGTTGTCCAACGTTTTCAGTGCATCGGGCACCGAGGGCTCCGCCTCGAAGACATCAAGCCCTGCACCCGCAATCGCGCCATTTTGCAACGCTTTGACCAAAGCTTTCTCGTCGACGACCGAGCCCCGCGCGACGTTGATCAGAAAGCCTTCAGGACCCAGTGCATCCAGGATCTCCTGGTTGATCAGGTGTCGGGTGTCGGCGCCGCCAACGGTGGCAACAACAAGAATATCAGCCCACTCAGCCAGTTCGGCCAGGCTGCTTTCGTAGAGCCAGGGGACATCGTTGCGAGGCTTTCGATTGTGGTAGCGGACATCCATGGCAAACCCCGCGGACCGCTGCGCGACTGCGAGGCCGACCCGGCCAAGGCCCACAATGCCCAGCCGTTTGCCGCTGACACGGCGGCCCAGGGGAAGGGAACCAACGGTAAGTCCCCATTGGTTGTTGCGCACATGGCGCTCAGCCCGCCCGGTTTCGCGCAGGGTTGAAATAATCAGTCCCCATGTAAGGTCTGCGACGCAATCGTTGAGCACGTCGGGAGTGTTGCTGACCTGTATCCCTCTTTCGTGCGCCAGTGCGACATCGATGTTGTCGTAGCCCACGCCGACGCTGCAGATGGCCTGCAGGCCCGGAAGCTGCTGGATGAGCTGGGTGCGTGCGGCCGTCAGTGCGCTGGTGACCAGAACAGCGATGCTCTGGACGTGTTCTTGCATGGCGGTGTTGGGGTCTTCGTGCTCCCAAAGCCGGATGACATTGAAGTGCTGTTCAAGGCGTTCTTGCGCGTTGGGTACGATGGGCAGGGCAAGAAGCTGGAGAAGGGTGGGTTTTGCTGGATTCATGCGGTGGATACTACAACAATAATTTTGCTCGCACCATAGCTCGGCGCCTCAAGACGCAAGCCTGGTCGTTAGGTGCAAAACCCTTCGCAGCTTAAAAGCGGCGTAGCGAACGTTCAAAACAAAACGCCAAAAACAAAAGCCCCCTTCGTCAATGAAGGGGGCTTAGTCGGGCCTTGGCCCAATATGCCGACTAACTACCTGACTGTCGCTAGATCAGGCCAGCGCCTTGATGGCGGCGGAAAGACGGCTTTTATGGCGAGCCGCCTTGTTCTTGTGGATGATGTTCTTGTCGGCGACGCGGTCGATGACGCTGCTGGCTTTTTGGAAGACGTCGTTGGCGGCCGATTTATCGCCGGCTTCGATCGCCTGACGCACGCGCTTGATTGACGTGCGCAGCATCGAGCGCAGGCTGGAATTGTGTTTGTTGCGTGCAACCGACTGGCGGGCGCGCTTGCGAGCTTGTGCAGTATTAGCCATATATATTTAAGATTCTGATCTGTCTGTAGGTTTGTACGGGGTTTACACGTGTTTGTACTGGGTTTACGTTAGTACTGGGTTTACACGTATACACACCAAGCATACTCATGCCTGGCTAGTTAAATCGGCAAAGACAGCTATTCTATATTACAGAAGGGCGTTTTGTAAAGTCGCGTGGCCGAAAACCACATAAAAACAAGACGATGAAGTAGCTGGCGCCGGCCGCGGCCAATACCGCCAACAGCCAGAGGGCGCGCTGGCCGCCTTGCCCTGCAAATGCCAGCCAGTCGATATGACGGTTCGCATACACAAGAACGGCGCCTAGAGCCGCCATGGCGGGGAGGGCGCGTAGAGCGAACACGCCCCACCCTGAGCCGGGTTGGTAGACGCGACGTCGATGGAGCAGAAAAAGCAGCAACAGCGCATTGACTGTAGCGCCCAGCCCAATGGACAAAGCCAGGCCCGCGTGATCGAACAGGGGCACGAAGATGACATTCAGCGCTTGGGTGAAGATTAAAACGAAGATGGCGATCTTGACCGGCGTGCGAATGTCCTGCTTGGCGTAAAAGCCCGGGGCGAGGATTTTGATCGACAACAAACCCAGCACTCCGGCCGAATACGCGATGACTGCCAGGCGTGTCTGGGCAACGTCGTGAGCGTTGAAGGCGCCATAGTTGAATAGGGTGGCGACCAGGCCTTCGGATAGCAGGGCCATACCGAGTGCGGCGGGCAAGCCCAACAGCACCACCAGCTTCAAACCCCAATCGAGTAGCGAGCTGTAGTCATCGTGGTCCTGCCGGGCGTGGGCGGCGGACAGCTTGGGCAGAAGGACAGTGCCCAGGGCGATGCCCAGCAGTGCCGTGGGAAATTCCATGAGACGGTCGGCAAACGATAGCCACGTAACGCTTCCCGCGGTCAGCCAGGTGGCAATATTGGTATTGATCAGTAAAGACACTTGGGCGACCGAGACCCCCAGGATAGCGGGCAGCATCTGGCGCATGATGTGCTTGACGGTGGGATCGGCCCAGGCCTGGCCGATGCGCAGCGAAAAGCGAGGCGCCAGGTTCAATCGCTTCAGGGCGGTCCACTGCACGATCAACTGGGCGAGGCCGCCAATCATGACCCCGGCCGCGAGCGCGTGAATGGGCACGTCGAAGTATGTCGTCAGGAATAGGCAGGCGCCGATCATTGACAGGTTGAGCAGCACGGGTGTGAACGCCGGTACGGCAAAACGGCTCCAGGTGTTCAGCACACCGGACGCAAACGCCACCAGCGACATACACACAATGTAGGGAAACATCAGCCGCGTCATCCAGACGGCCGAATCAAATGCCTCCTGGCGGGATTCTGCCAGTAAGCCGCTGGCCATCGCGCTGACCACCCAGGGAGCGGCCAGAATCCCAATGACAGTGACGGCCATCAGCACGGTGGTCAGCAGCAGCGCAACGCGATCCAGCAGGCGTTGAACGGCTTCGGGCGGGTTTTCGGTGCGCGCCTGGCCCAGGATGGGAATGAAGGCCTGGGAGAAAGCGCCCTCGGCAAACAGGCGACGCAACAGGTTGGGAATGCGAAAGGCCACCCAGAATGCGTCAGTCAGCGGGCCGGCGCCGAAAGAGGCCGCGATCAGGATGTCGCGGATCAATCCGGTGATGCGGGAGATCAGCGTAAAGCTGCTGATGGTCGCCGCTGATCTAAGCAGGCTCATGGCGCTGAAGGAGCGGTATTTATGTGCACCGGGCGTCCTTGTGTGAATTGTCTGCGCCTTTAGCGCGGCGCCATGCGTATCGCGCCATCCAGGCGGATGGTTTCGCCGTTAAGCATTTCATTGACAATAATGCTGTGCACCAGTTTTGCATAGTCTTCGGGTCGACCCAGCCGCGACGGAAAGGGAATGCTGGCAGCCAGGGATTCCTGCACTTCCTGCGGCATGCCGAACACCATGGGTGTGCCGAAAATGCCTGGGGCGATGGTTACGCAACGTATGCCAATGGTGGACAAGTCTCGGGCGATTGGCAAGGTCATGCCTGCGACACCGGCCTTGGATGCCGCGTAAGCCGCCTGGCCGATTTGACCGTCGTAGGCGGCCACCGACGCGGTGTTGATCACAACGCCGCGTTCCTTGGTGGGTTCGGGCTGATTGGCGGACATCGCCGCTGCGGCCAACCGCGTCATGTTGAACGTGCCCACCAGGTTGATCATGACAACCTTCTGGAATAGCTCCAGTGCATGCGGGCCGTTCTTGCCGACGGTGCGCGATGCCGGAGCCACGCCGGCGCAATTGATCAGGCCAAACAGGGGGCCCAGCGTGACGGCGGCGTCGACCACGGCCTGGGCATCCGCTTCCTGGGTGACATCGCAATGCACATAGGTTTGGCCCAGTTCGTTGGCAAGCGCCTGTCCGGCTTCGTCTTGTACATCGGCAAGCACCACGCGCGCACCTTGTTGGACCAACATGCGGGCCGTACCGGCACCCAATCCCGACGCACCGCCGGTGACAATAAACACTTTGTTCTTGATTTCCATAGTTGTCTCATCGTGCAAACGGGCCTGCAGGCCCGTTTGTGTTGTCGGATTGAGGTGAGCGGGACTTAGGCGTTCAAGGCCTGATTGATGCGCTCTTTGATCTCGTCCAGCGTGCCAACACCGGAAATTTGCCGGAAGGCGGGAGCTTTGCCATCGTTGCTTTGCGCCCATTGGGAATAGTAGTCGACCAAGGGGCGTGTCTGGTCCTGGTAGACCGACAGGCGGTGGCGCACGGTTTCTTCCCGGTCGTCGTCGCGCTGCACCAATGGTTCTCCGGTGAGGTCGTCTTTGCCTTCCGCCTGAGGGGGGTTGAACGTAACATGATAGCTCCGCCCGCTGGCAGGGTGCACCCGTCGACCGCTCATGCGCTCGATGATGTTCTCGTCGGGCACGACAATCTCGATGACGAAGTCCAGAGGGATGTTGGCATCTTTCAGCGCGTCCGCTTGTGGAATCGTGCGTGGAAATCCATCGAACAAGTAGCCGTGCTCACAGTCGGGTTGCGCCAGGCGATCACGCACCAGGCCGATGATGATCTCATCGGATACCAGGCCGCCGGTGTCCATGATCTTCTTGGCTTCCAGACCGAGCGGAGTTTGTGCCTTGACCGCGGCCCTAAGCATATCGCCCGTGGATATTTGGGGGATGCCGAATTTTTCGGTGATGAACGCTGCCTGGGTGCCTTTGCCAGCGCCTGGGGGGCCGAGCAGAATCAGTCGCATGAATTTCTCCTGGATTACTTTTTTAAACTTTCTGATTATGCCGCAACGCAGCAATATGTGCTGGTTTCTTCGGGTCGGATCAGAAAATTAGAACTCGATTTATAACCGATTTACGAATATATCGCGCACGCGCACCAGGTCGTCCTGGGTGTCGACCCCTGCTGCGGGCGGGCTATGTGTGGTCAGTACCGCTATCGAATAACCGTTCTCGAGGGCGCGCAACTGTTCCAGTGCTTCGAAGGTTTCCAGCGGTCCGATGGGAAGTGTTGGGAAGCGTCGCAGAAAATGTGCGCGATACGCGTACAGGCCGATATGGTGCAGTGCGGGAAGATTCTTGGCCAAGACACGCTTTCCGTCGGCCAACGCATCTCTGGCCCAGGGTATGGGCGCCCGAGAAAAGTACAGCGCCAACTGTCGGGCGTCGCAAACGACTTTGACGGCGTTGGGGTTGAACATGGCGTCGGCGCTCGTGATCGGACAGGCGCAGGTGGCAATGGCGGCGTCTTCCCGTGCGTCAAGCAAATCGGCAACCGCGTTGATATGGTCCGGGTCGATCAAGGGTTCGTCGCCTTGCACATTCACGACAATGGCATCGTTGTCCAGGGCCAGCATGTCGCTGACCTGGGCGAGCCGATCCGTGCCGGTGGGGTGTTTGCTGGCTGTCAGCAGGGCTTCGAAGCCGTGGCGCTGTACGGCGTGCACAATGGCCGGGTCGTCGGTGGCGACGACCACCCGATCGGCGCGGGAAAGACGGGCACGTTCCGCCGTGCGCACGACCATGGGCTTGCCGGCAATATCCAGCAGCGGTTTTCCAGGTAAGCGAGTAGAGCCTGCGCGGGCAGGGATAATGGCGGTAAAGCTCACGATGGGTCGGGACTGGAATGGTCTGCGTCGCCGGTGGCGGCGGGGGGCCCGGTGGGGTCGGCCTGCGGGGCAGCGCCGGCCGCTGCGACGGTAGAGCGCGCTTCGGATTCCAACATGACAGGGATCCCGTCCCGTACGGGGAAGGCCAGTTTGTCAGCGGAGCAGATCAGTTCGTGGTGTTCGCGATCGTGGCGCAGGGGTCCTTTGCACAATGGGCAGACCAGGATTTCCAATAAATGGGAATTCACAAGAGGCTCCAGCAATTATGTGTTTGAAGGCTCAAGTGTACTGTCCCCAACCGGGTTTTTGGCAATCCTGGCGCAAAGACGCGTCTCGAGTTCGTCAAGCCAGCCTGGGTTGGAAAAAACGGGTGTTGCATTGACCACCCACAAGCGGGTGTCTTGAAAGCGGGTACACTTTACTGCGTCTTTGGCGGTAATCAGGATCACGGGAGACGTCAGGCTCTGGAAGGGAGAGTCGGCATAGGCGTCATGGTCCGGCAAGCGCACGGTGGTGTTCAGCGTTAGCCCGCTGTAACGGAGCATTGAAAAAAAGCGGTCCGGCTGGCCAATGGCGGCGACGGCATCGACCGGAGCAACGGTCCCGTGTTGCTCAAGCCATTGCGGCCAGGGCATGGTGCGGCCCGTGACGAGATGGGTCGCGCTATCGGGCGTCAGGCGCATCAGGACAGATCGATTCGTCGGCGCCGTGCCAGACCGTTGCGGTGCGGGCTGTCCGGCGCTCAGGTTCGTGATGATGAAATCGACGGTTTCCAGGCGGGAGGCGGGTTCGCGTAACGGCCCCGCCGGCAGCAATCGACCGTTGCCGATGCCTCGGGCATCCTGGACAACGATTTCCACGGTCCGGGGTAGGGCTTGGTGCTGCAGCCCATCGTCGGACAGCACGACATCCACGTGCGGATAGTCGGCCAGGAGGGTTTCCAGCGCCTTGACACGCTGCGGATGCACGGCGATCGGCGATCCTGTGGCCCGGGAAATCAGGGCGGGTTCATCGCCAAACAGGGCAGGGTCCAGCGCACCTGATCCGGACCTGGCGTGCTCGCCCAGACGCGCGCCGTAGCCTCGGCTGATGACGCCGGGCTGCCAGCCCCGAAGCGCCAGGGCCTGGGCAACGGCAATGACAACAGGCGTTTTCCCAGTGCCTCCCGCAACCAGGTTTCCGATGACCACGATGGGTGGGCAGTTGGCCAGGGCCGGCTTGGTGCGTGGGCGACGCTGCTTATGGCGTATGGCCAGCGCCACGATCCAGGAAAGCGGCAGAAGCAGCGTGCTGACCCAACCCTTGTGTTGCCAGGCTTGATGAACCCAGCGCGTCACGGCATAGGGCGTTTTCACCGGGCTCCCTGCGTGGCGAAGCGAATTTTACTAAGACCGGCCTGTTGCGCCGCTTCCATGACGCGAATGACGGAATCGTGGGTCGCTTGCGCATCGGCGTGAATCACGACGGGCAGTGCGCGGCTGCCCGCTTGGGCGTTGAGCAGCGCCGCCGCAATCGCCAGCGTATCGTTGTCGGAAAGCAGGTTGCCGTTGATGGCGTACAGGCCGTCCTGACTGATGGCCACCTCTATCGTGGCGCTTTCGTCAAGGGTTTCGGTGCTGCTGGCCTTGGGCAGAGCGACATCCAGTTGGCTAAGTCGTGTGAACGAGGTGGTGGCCGCCAGGAAGATGAGAATGACGAGCAGTACATCAATCAAGGGGATCAGGTTGATGGCGGGTTCGTCATCGCGTTGACGGCTGCGGAAATTCATGTCCGCGCACCTACGATACGATCAAGCGTGCTGGCTTGGCGCTCCATTTGATGCAGGAAGTAGTCAGCGCGCGAGCGGAAGTAGTAATGGAAGATCAGCGCAGGCACGGCAATGATGATGCCCAGGCCTGTGTTGTACAGAGCGATCGAAATGCCCCGAGCCAGTTGTGCGGGATCGGCCGCCGCCGCAGAGTAGGAGCCGAAGATTTCTATCATGCCCACTACGGTGCCGAACAGGCCCAGCAAGGGGGCCACGACCGCGATGGTGGCCAGGGCTGGAATGTAGCGGTTGAGCTGGTGCGCGACGTCTTTACCAACATCTTCTATGGCGGCGCGGCGATAGTTGTCGTGTTCATTGCGCACGGCAACGACTTCCGCCAACACTCGGCCCAGTGGGGAGTTCCCGGCCAGGCGCTCCAGCGCGTCCGGCGTGTCACGGCCCTGGCGCACCAGCTCGATGACCTGGTCCAGCAATTGCGGCGGCAGAATGGGTCTTGCGCGCAGCGAGAGAAAGCGTTCGATGATCAGGGCAACGCCCAGAACGGAGGTAATTACCAACAGCCAGACAGGCCATCCGGCGTCGTGGATCATTTGTAGCAATGGTGTCTCCGGCTTTACGGTTTTATGCCACGTTGGCAAAACCGCATTTTAAGGCTTGTTTGTTCCGGTGTCCCCTTACGCATCGCCTCGTCGTCGCTCGCCTGGGCTGGGGCCGGGTGGACGCAAGGATGGGCGGTGGGCCAACACCGCTGGAAAGCGGCGATTAAAGGGCCATCCGACATCGAAAATGGCGCGGCTAAACGCTTTGCGACGGGTATCCACAGATGCTGTGGATAATTATGTGCACAAATTCCGGGAAAGGCGCGTTCTCATTGCCGTTGTGGTTCATTGATCAATTTAAGTTCACTTAATGTGAAATAAATAAGTCTTTATAAATCAATTGGTTGTTGAAATTTTTTAAAGTTGTCGGGCATGAGTTCCCTGGTTTGGCCCTATATGTCGTGGATTTGACAAGTAACCAGCACCTGTGGAAAGGCCTGCACGGGGGCGTGCGCCAGAATGGCAAGGGAGGCGCCATTTGGTATAGTTCACTCCATGAGTTTTCCGCCCCTTTCAGAAGACGATCAACTGCTTTCTGTTGCTCAGTTGAATCGTCGCGTCGGCCGCCTGCTTGAAGGGCATTTTTCGCGCGTCCGCGTGAAAGGCGAGGTATCCAACTTTACCCAGGCGGCTTCGGGGCATTGGTATTTCACGATCAAGGATGACCAGGCCTCTGTCAGGGCCGTCATGTTCAGGGGCCGTGCCCAAACGCTTGGGTTTACACCCAAGGCCGGCGAGAAATTCGAGCTGCGCGCCAACGCAACGCTCTACGAGGCCCGCGGCGAATACCAGTTGCAGGTTGAATCCATGCGACGCGCGGGCCAGGGTGATTTGCATGAAGCCTTTCTTGCCCTGAAGCTCAAACTCGACAGCCAGGGGCTGTTCGACCCCGCCCGCAAGAGCGTCATTCCCGCCATGCCGCGTACGGTGGGCGTTATTACGTCACTGGCCGCTGCCGCCTTGCACGACGTCCTCACCGCATTGGGTCGCCGTGCGCCGCATGTTTGCGTTGTCGTGTATCCGGCTCCGGTCCAGGGCGCCGATTCCGCACCAAGGCTTGTGCAGGCCCTGGAAACCGCCATCGAACGCAACGAGGTCGATACCTTGCTGCTGGTGCGAGGCGGCGGCAGCCTGGAAGATCTATGGAGCTTCAACGACGAGGCTTTGGCGCGAACCATCGCAGCGTGTCCGATTCCAGTCATCAGTGGGGTGGGGCATGAAACCGATTTCACGATTGCGGACTTTGTCGCCGACTTGCGGGCCCCGACACCGACAGCGGCGGCCGAATTATGCTGTATGCCGCGCCAAGAATGCCTGGCGCAGGTCAATGCTGCGTTTCAGGCGTTGGTCGGTCAGCAGCGCAGGTTTCTTGAACGGGCGGCCTTGCGTTTGGATCGGGCGGTGGCCTTGCTGGTTTCGCCGCAACAACGGCTGGATCATCAAAACGAGCGTCTTCTTGCGCTCAGGTGGCGGCTGGCCCAAGCCGCTGCACGACCTCTGGAACGGCATCAGGCTCGTTTAACCTATCTCACCACCCGATTGCGCTCGGGTCGGCCCGATGTCGCCTCATACGCGCGGGAACTGGCCAGAAGCCGGCAGCGGCTGGCCGAGGCGGCGCAGCGCAGCCTGCCGCCCCTGCAGGCCAGGGTGGCCTTTGCCGTGCAAACCCTGGAAGCGCTCAACCCCCGAAGAATCCTGGGTCGAGGCTATGCCATCGTGCGCGACGAGCGGGGGGAACTGGTCAGAAATGCGTTAGACTTGACCAAGGGTGACCGCTTGAGCATCGAACTGGATCAGGGCGGCGCTGAGGTACAGGTTCTGGTTAGCAGCAGTTTGCTGTAGTCTCTCTGTACAATAGAAACAGAATTACCAACACATTTTTTAGAAGGATATTGACATGGCATTTACGCTTCCCCCCCTTCCCTACGAACTTGATGCGCTGGCTCCCACGATTTCCAAAGAAACGCTCGAGTATCACTACGGCAAACATCACCAGGCTTACGTCACCAACCTGAACAACCTGGTCGCCGGCACCGAATTTGAATCGGCCTCGCTCGAAGACATCATCAAGAAGGCGTCCGGCGGGGTGTTCAATAACGCTGCTCAGGTCTGGAACCACACTTTCTACTGGAACTCCCTGTCCCCCAACGGCGGCGGCGAGCCCAGCGGCAAGCTGGCCGAAGCCATCAACGCAAAGTGGGGCAGCACGGCTGCTTTCATCGAGGCGTTCAACAAATCGGCGGCAGGCAACTTCGGCTCGGGCTGGACCTGGCTGGTGAAAAAGGCCGACGGTACGCTCGACATCGTCAACACCAGCAATGCCGCCACCCCCATCACCACCAGCGATGTTCCGCTGCTTACCTGTGATGTCTGGGAGCATGCGTACTACATCGATTACCGCAATGCCCGGCCCAAGTATCTGGAAAGCTTCTGGAAACTGGCCAACTGGGATTTTGCGGCCAAGAATCTTGGCTAAACGCATCTCCTGATAAGCCCAACGCCAAAACCCTCGCTACCCCGAGGGTTTTTTGGATAAGGGCTACTTGCCTCGTCCATGTGGGGCGCTATTTGTCTTTCTCGACTGCTCAGGTTTTTAATTATGACTACAGACGCTTTTATTTGCGATGCCATTCGCACTCCCTTCGGCCGTTATGGCGGCTCCCTGGCGTCGGTGCGCGCGGACGATCTTGGCGCCGTGCCGATCAAGGCGCTTATGCAGCGCAATCCCGATGTCGACTGGAGCCGGGTCGATGACACGTTGTTCGGGTGTGCGAACCAGGCCGGCGAAGACAACCGGAACGTGGCTCGCATGTCCTTGTTGCTGGCGGGTTTGCCGCACAGCGTGCCCGGTGCGACCATCAATCGTCTGTGCGGCTCGGGGCTGGATGCCTTGGGGTCGGCCGCCCGTGCCATTCGTTCAGGCGACACGCAGTTCATGATTGCCGGGGGCGTTGAAAGCATGAGCCGCGCTCCGTTTGTCATGGGTAAAGCCGAGAGCGCCTATTCTCGCAGCGCCGCCATTTACGACACCACGATTGGGTGGCGGTTTGTGAACAAGCTGATGAAATCCCAGTACGGGGTGGATTCCATGCCCGAGACCGCTGAAAACGTAGCCGACCAGTTCAAGGTAGCTCGCGAGGATCAAGACCTGTTCGCACTGGCCAGCCAGGAAAAGGCGGCGGCAGCCCAGAAGGCGGGCTACCTGAAAGACGAGATCGCACCGGTTGCCGTTCCCCAGCGCAAGGGCGACCCTGTAATGGTTGATACCGACGAGCACCCGCGCCAGACCAACCTCGAGGCGTTGGCCAAGCTGAAGCCCATCGTCCGCGCGGACGGCACTATCACGGCGGGCAATGCTTCGGGGGTCAATGATGGCGCCTGCGCGTTGCTGGTGGCTAGCGAAGCTGCCGCCAAGGAACAAGGGCTTACCCCGCGTGCGCGCGTAGTGGCCATGGCTACGGCCGGTGTCGAGCCCCGAATCATGGGCATCGGGCCCGCTCCCGCCTCGCAGAAAGCGCTCGCGCTGGCCGGCTTGTCGATCGAGCAAATGGACGTCATCGAGCTGAACGAAGCGTTCGCTTCGCAAGGCCTGGCGGTTTTACGCATGTTGGGTGTGGCCGACAACGATCCGCGTGTCAACCAGTACGGTGGTGCTATCGCCCTGGGTCACCCTCTGGGTGCAAGCGGCGCCCGTCTGGCGATTACCGCGGTCAACCAACTGCACCGCACGGGCGGCCGTTATGCCTTATGCACCATGTGTATTGGCGTGGGGCAGGGGATAGCAGTCATCCTCGAACGGGTATAAATACGCCGGCCGAGGCAGTGCCGGCTGCGTATGGCAGGCCCTGCCTCAGTTCAGTTTGGCTGGCTGGAAGGCGCACTCTTTTATCGTTTACTTTGAGTTGCCGGCGGGAAGACCGTCGACCTGCATTCCCGACGAGATGTTGTTGGCGGCAAACCAGCCTTGTTGCATTTCCAGTGCGTAAACGATGGGCGCCGGAGGGCAATGGGACGCTTCGTTGAACGGTTGCATGTCGGTTATGTTCACAATCCGCCCCGTGGCGTCGATGAACGCAATGGATAAAGGAAGCGGTGTGTTTTTCATCCAGAAGCAGTGGATGTCGGGGTGATCGAACACAAACAGCATGCCGTGGTCCTGCAGCAAAGACTTGCGGTGCATCAGGCCCAGCCTGCGTGCGGGCTCGGTCGCTGCGATCTCGACGTGGGCTGAAACCAGGCCCATGCGAAGCTCGGTGGTTGGCAGAAGCATCCCTTGTGCGTACAGCGGGAGCGGCACTAAACTAATAAGGCTGGCAAGTACAAGGCGTACCCATTGCCGTCTGGAGGCATAGCCCCAAAGCGGGAAAAATCGCCTGATAACGGCGCGAAAGCAAAAAAAATCGGGGCCGGAAGGCCCCGTACAAGTTACCGGTATAGACATCGATTTTTGTTATGCGTGAAAGTGTGCGGTCAGGCAGCCGTAATGTTAAGCGCTTGTTTGCCTTTTGGGCCTTGAGCGATCTCAAACGCCACCTTTTGGCCTTCCTTGAGCGTTTTGAAACCGTTCATTTGGATGGACGAAAAATGCGCGAAAAGGTCCTCGCCGCCGTTGTCGGGGGTGATAAAGCCAAAACCCTTGGCGTCATTGAACCATTTAACGGTTCCCGTAAGCTTTTGGGTATCCTCGGTAGAGGGTGCGGTTGAATCAGACATACGTACTGCCTCTCGACTATAGTGTAGGGTTGAAACTTGACTACAAGGGTTGCTTTTAGTCTGGGAATTCTGGAAATGTCATCAATTGTTGGTAACACAATCAGAATAGGCTGATGATGCGCAAGAAAACCCAATATAGTCAACTATGGAAATTACTTATATTGTGCTGATGTATGGCTATTGATACGGATATTGGCCGGACGACCGTCCTGGAGCGCGAGGCCACTAAGTTGGCGCCGCCGCCAATGTACCAGGTTGTGCTGCTGAATGATGATTACACGCCTATGGAGTTCGTGGTGGCGGTATTGCAGCGCATATTCGGGAAGAACGAAGACGAAGCAGCGCGCATCATGCTGAAGGTTCACCACGAGGGGCGTGGGGTTTGCGGCGTCTACCCTCGCGACATCGCCGCAACCCGGGTTGATAGGGTCATGCGCCTCGCCCAGGCGCGCCAACACCCGCTTCAATGCATTATGGAACCGGCCCCCGATGCCTGAAGCCGTTTTCCAACGGACCCACATGCAGGTATAGTTAGAACTAAGCATTTATGTATTAGCAATTATTGGCGGTCGGTTGTTCCGTTCTGATGCTCTGTGGTCACACTCGGTGGTGTTCGCGCGTAATCGTTGTTCCCATGGGGCAAATTAGTCATAGAATAGAATTATCGAATGCTCGTCCGCTTCGTAATGTCATGGAGGAAGCGTGATCTCTGAAGAACTTGAAGTCAGCCTGCATATGGCCTTTGTCGAGGCCCGCACTGCACGCCACGAATTTATAACCGTCGAGCACCTTTTGCTTTCGCTGCTGGACAACGCCGCAGCGGTCGAGGTTTTGCGGGCGTGCTCCGCCAACATCGAGAACCTGCGCCAGGATCTACGAAAGTTCATCGCCGACAATACACCGGTGTTTCCCGGCGAAGATGAAGTCGACACCCAGCCAACGCTCGGATTCCAGCGCGTC
The DNA here is from genome assembly GCA_044464765.1 of Pusillimonas sp. Lineage (GTDB taxonomy): Bacteria > Pseudomonadota > Gammaproteobacteria > Burkholderiales > Burkholderiaceae_B > JBIQKZ01. Next base: position 239,287 of record JBIQKZ010000003.1, on the reverse strand, counting down.
ATACAACGCGCCATCATGCATGTCTCGTCGGGCAACTCCGGCAAGAACACGGTTACCGGCGCCAACGTGCTGGTTGCCATGTACGGCGAGAAAGATTCCCATGCGGTCTATTACTTGCTGCAGCAAGGGGTAACCCGCCTGGACGTCGTAAACTTTTTGTCGCATGGTATTACCAAGACCCCTGAAGAGCCCGCGCCCGAACCGGTGCGCCAGGCGGCCGCCGAAACCGAGCATAAATCCGATCAGCAGAAATCGCCCTTGGAACTCTACGCCCTCGACCTCAACGCAGAAGCACGCAATGGCCGCATCGATCCATTGATCGGCCGCGAGCTCGAGGTCGAGCGCGTCATCCAGGTGCTGTGCCGCCGCCGCAAGAACAACCCACTGCTGGTGGGCGAGGCCGGTGTGGGCAAAACCGCCATCGCCGAAGGCCTTGCATGGCGCATCACCAAGGGCGATGTCCCTGATATCCTCGCCGACGCCGAAGTCTATGCGCTCGATATGGGCGCCTTGCTGGCCGGCACGAAGTATCGCGGCGACTTTGAACAACGTCTGAAGGCTGTGCTCAAGTCGCTCAAGGACAATAAAAACGCCATTCTGTTCATCGACGAAATCCACACCTTGATCGGTGCGGGGTCGGCCTCGGGCGGCACGCTTGATGCCTCCAACCTGCTTAAGCCAGCGCTGTCGTCGGGCCAGCTTAAATGCCTTGGCGCCACCACGTATAACGAGTATCGGGGTATTTTCGAGAAAGACCACGCCTTGTCGCGCCGATTCCAGAAAATCGATGTGGTCGAACCCACGGTCCAGCAAACCATCCAGATTCTCCGGGGCCTGAAAGGCCATTTCGAAGCCCACCACGGTGTGCGCTATTCGTCGGCGGCCATTACGGCGGCAGCCGAATTGTCGGCGCGTCACATCAACGACCGTTTCCTGCCCGACAAGGCCATCGACGTCATCGACGAGGCCGGTGCGGCCCAACGCCTGATGCCGCGTTCACGGCAGAAGAAACTTATTGGCAAAGGCGAGATCGAGGCCACCGTGGCCAAGATCGCGCGCATTCCGCCCCAAAGTGTTTCGCACGACGACCGCAACAAGCTTGCCACGCTGGAACGCGACCTTAAAACCGTGGTATTTGGCCAGGATAAAGCCATTGAAGCGTTGGCGGCGTCGATCAAGATGGCGCGCTCCGGCCTTGGCCGGCCCGACAAACCGATTGGCTCCTTTCTGTTTTCCGGCCCCACCGGGGTCGGCAAGACCGAAGTTGCTCGCCAACTGGCATTCACGCTGGGCGTTGAACTCCTTCGTTTCGACATGTCCGAATACATGGAACGCCATGCGGTATCCCGGCTTATCGGTGCGCCCCCCGGCTACGTGGGTTTCGATCAGGGCGGGCTGCTTACCGAAGCCGTCAGCAAGCAACCGCATTGTGTGCTGCTGCTCGACGAAATCGAGAAAGCCCATCCCGATGTCTACAACATCTTGCTGCAGGTCATGGATCACGGTACGCTCACCGACAACAACGGGCGCAAGGCCGATTTCCGCAACGTCATTATCGTCATGACAACCAATGCAGGCGCCGAAGCACTGAACCGTACCTCCATCGGCTTTGCCGCGCCGTCCAAGTCCGGCGATGAAATGGCCGACATCAAGCGCATGTTCACGCCGGAATTCCGAAACCGCCTCGATGCCATCATCGGTTTTACGCCGCTGTCGCGCGAAGTCATTTTGCGGGTGGTCGACAAATTCCTCATGCAGCTCGAAGACCAGCTTCACGAGAAACGCGTCGAAGTCGTGTTTTCGCAAGCCCTGCGCGATCACCTGGCCAAAGAAGGCTTCGATCCTCTCATGGGCGCCAGGCCGATGCAGCGGCTTATTCAAGACACAATCCGCCGTGCGCTGGCCGACGAGTTGTTGTTCGGCCGGCTGGTCGATGGCGGACATGTCGAGGTGGACATCGACGCCGAAGGCAATGTGCAGCTGGCGTTTCAAGAACAGGAAAAAGGTGGCAAGAGCAGCAAGCTCAAGCATCAGCCGCCGATCGATTCGGAAGCCGAGTTGGTCGATTAGTAAGGCTTGCCTGCGCTAATGACCGAACGTCCCCTGATCGCTTGCCATCAATGCGGGCAGTTGCATGTGCGGCCCGTTGCCCCGGCAGGCGGCATGGGGGGTTGCTCGCGATGCGGGTATGTGCTGTTTCGTCAAACAGGGGTCAGCCTTAACGGCTGGATAGCCATTGCCTTTGCCGGCCTTGTCGTTTTTGCCATTGCCAATTGGTTTCCCATTGCGCAGTTCAGGTTGCAAGGCCTGACGGTCAACGCAACGCTGCCCGAGGCCTTGTGGATCACCTGGCAGCAGGGGCGCTACACCATTGCCGTCATGGCGGCCTTGTTCGCCTTTGTATTGCCTTTAGGGCATATCTGCTTTGTCTTGTGGGCGTTGCGCGCCATCCAGACACGCCGCTTGCCCTATGACTTCAATCTTGGCATGCGGGTTCTGCACGAGATTCCTCGTTGGAGCATGGTGCCGGTCTTGGTTCTGGCTATTTTGGTGGCTGTCGTGAAGATGGCTGATCTTGCCGTAATGCGCCCCGGTCCCGCCATGTGGGCGTATGCCGGGCTCACCGTGCTGATGACCATTCTTGGCCGGATTACCTCTCAACGTTTGTGGCGCCATGCCGAAGACGAAGGCGTCGTCATGCGTTCAGGGCAGGGCTTCGACCCCAAACTGCCGCATGCTGATTGCGCAGCCTGCGGCTTTGTGCAGTCGATTCGGGATACCCAGGCCACGGTGCGCTGCGAGCGCTGCCACACGTCAATGCATTTTCGCAAGCCCCAGCACCTTAGCCGCGCCTGGGCCTTAGTCATTGCCGCATCCATCCTGTATATCCCGGCCAACGTCCTGCCGGTCATGAATTTGCGCATGCCCACCGGGGTATCGAGCCACACCATTCTGGGGGGCGTGATTGAGCTTTGGCGGCTGGGGTCGGCCGATCTGGCGATTGTGGTGTTCGTCGCCAGTGTGATGGTGCCGATGACCAAGCTGCTGGCTTTGGGTGTCTTGATGGTGCGACGCCGATGGGATGGAGTGCGGGTTCAACGGCAACGCACACGTCTTTACGAGTTGGTGGAATTCATTGGCCAGTGGTCGATGCTGGATGTCTTCGTGGTGATTCTGTTATCGTCCATGGGTAATTTTCCGGGCATGTCGCAGATCACGGCAGGGCCCGGCGCTGCGGCATTCGGCCTGGTCGTTATTTTGACGATGTTGGCCGCGATGTCCTACGATCCACGCATCGGCTGGGATCAGGCCAAGAACGAGCTCCCAGCCGTTCCGTCGCACCGCGACAACCTGCCGGCCAACCGTTCACCCGCCTGACGAGATATTGATGACGGACCCCAACGCCACTCCCGAACCTGCAACTCCCATCATTAAAGCGCGCCGCACGAGAATCTCGTGGATTTGGTTGGTGCCTATCGTCGCAGCGCTGATTGGCCTGTCTTTGCTGATTCGAGGCTGGATGAGCATTGGGCCTGTGGTGACCATCAGTTTTCAAGCCGCCGAGGGGATCGAGGTGGGGCAAACCAAGGTTCGCTACAAAGACGTTGTGGTGGGATTGGTGTCGAACATTCGGGTTGCCGAGGATCGCAGCGGGGTGTTGGTGAAGGTGCAGCTTAATCGCGAAGGCTCGCGCTACTTTACCCAGGAAGAAGCAAAGTACTGGGTGGTTCGGCCGCGTCTGGACATTAGCGGTGTGTCGGGCCTGGGTACCTTGCTGTCGGGTCCCTACATTAGTGTTGATGCGCCTAAAACCCTCAGCGACGCCCCGGCGGTGTACGACTTTGTGGGCCTTGAGAAACCCCCTGAAATCGCTACGGATCGCCCGGGAAGGCGCTATCACCTGACCACCGCCGATCTTGGCTCGCTAGAGGTCGGGTCGCCGGTTTACTTTCGCCGGATTCCGGTGGGGCGCGTGATCGATTATGCGCTTAGCTCTGATGGCCGCATGGTCGACGTGCAGATCTTCATCGACGCGCCCAACGATAAGTACGTTACCACCGACGCCCGTTTCTGGAATGTCAGCGGTGTCGACGTCTCGCTGAGCGCCTCTGGTTTTTCGATTAGAACCGGTTCACTTGCTTCGGTAATCGCCGGGGGGGTTGCTTTCGCTCCGGCCAGTCTTATGGATGACAAGCAGGCGCCGGCCAATGCAAGCTTTGTGCTTAGCGCCAACGAAAGCGACGCCATGGCCGACCCTGATGGCGTGCCGTTCCGGGTGGACATGCTCTTCCATCAGTCCGTACGTGGCCTGAAGGTGGGCGCGCCGGTGGACTTCCGCGGTATGGTGCTGGGTCAGGTGTACGACATCGACCTGCAGTTCGACGACAAAACCAGAAAGTTCTACACCTTGGTCAAGGTCCATTTGTATCCGATGCGCTTTGGCGGGGCCTACGAGCGCATGGTGGAACGAAACCCCGACTACACGCCGGGCAGCTATCCGGGGCAGCTCCTGCTGGCCCCCATGATTCGTCATGGTTTGCGCGCCCAGATGCAAGCTTCCAACCTGTTGACCGGCCAGCAGTTCATTTCACTGGATTTCTTCCCGAAAGCGGAACCTGTTGACGTCGATCCGGATCAGCATCCCATCCAGCTGCCGACCATTCTTGGCAACTTCGATCGTTTGCAGGAGCAAATCAGCTCGATCGTGACCAAGCTGGATGCGATCCCCTTCGAGGGCATCGGCAACGATCTCCAGGCCAGCTTGAAAGAGATGAAAGCGATGCTGGCAACCATCGACAAGAAAATTGCTCCGCAACTGAATGCCACACTGAAGGCCGCCCAGGTTTCGCTGGATAGGGCGGGGGCATTGCTGGCCCTGGATTCGCCCCTGAATTCCAGCGTGGAGAACACCTTGAGGGAATTGAATAACGCCGCCAACTCCTTGCGTATGTTAAGCGATTCCCTGCAGGCGAATCCGTCGGCTCTGCTCCGTGGCCAACCGGCGGATGTCCTGCCTGATTAAAAAGGAAATAATCCGTGCTGAAGAATGTTCGCCTTTCTATCTGGATACCCCTCGCGCTGATGGCTGCTGGATGCGCTTCAGTGCCGCCCAGCAGTTATTACACCTTGCTTCCGGCGCAAAGTCTCGTCGCCACGGAAACGTCTGCAGCGCCTGTACCCAGCATCGGCTATGCGATCAGCGTCCAGAGGGTAATCGTGCCCGAGCAGGTCAATCGGCCACAGATTGTCCTGGCCAAGGATAATGGCGCAGGGGTGCAATTGCTTAACCAGTCGATCTGGGCCGCGCCCTTGGGCGACGAGTGGCGCAATGCATTGTCTGCGGCGCTGACGGCCCGGCTGGGCGTATTGGATATCGATCTGACTCGTGCGCCCGAGGGGTTGCCGATTTGGGTTGTTAATGTGCAAGTCAATCGTTTCGATTCGCTGTACAACCAGATGGCGGTCCAGGAAGCGACGTGGCGGCTGGCGCAGCGCAATGCGCCCAAGGCGACGCCCGTGCGTGTTTGCCGGGCCCTGGTGCAAACACCGGTCGACGATAGCATACCCGGGCTGGTCAGGGGCCATCAGGCCAGTTTGAAAAGCATTGCGGCGTTGATTGCCGCCCAGATCGCCGGGCAAGCGTTGCCAACGGAGCCGGGCGTAGACTTCAAAGGTTGTGTGTAAGGTACTTCACACCTTGCCCGTGCTGCCAAAACCTCCTTCGCCACGGCCGGTTTCGCTGGAGAACTGGTCGACATAGTGCAGGGCCACCTGAACCACTGGCTGGAACATCAATTGCGCAACGCGCTCGCCTGGCTGGATTTCATAGCCGGCGTCGCCGTCGTTGGCTATGATGACGCCGATCTCGCCATGATAGTCGGCATCGATGACGCCGATCCCCTGCGCCACGCGTATGCCGTGCTTCAACGATAGCCCTGAACGGGACGCTACGATGGCGACCAGATTGGGGTCCAGCATATTGATGGCCAGGCCCGTTTTTATCAATTGCCGGCTTCCCGGCGCAATGACGACCGGAGCGTCGATACAAGCGCGCAAATCCATGGCGGCTGAACCATCGGTTGCATAGGTGGGCAGCTCAATGTTTTTGCCTAGCGCGTCGTTGACAATGCGCGCTTCGATACGTCGGTGCATCTTTTATCCTTGTTGGTCGGGTGGAAGAGGAACGGGTTGCGCGGTCAGGCTTGGAGCGACGGCAGGCGCGTAGCGATCGCGCGAACAAGCTGGCGTGCGGCATCCAGCTTGGGCAGGGTCGGAAGCGGATGCGCGCCTGCGTCGTCAAACAGCACCAGTGTGGTGTGCTCGGCGTGCATGGCGTCTTGCGCCAGATTACCCACCAGCAAGGGAACTCCCTTGCGTGCCCGCTTGGCCTTGGCGTGTTCGTGCAGGTTTTCAGTTTCGGCCGCAAAACCTACGCACCACGGCGCGGAGGGCAGTGCAGCGACTTCGGCCAGGATGTCGGGGTTTGCCGTAAACCGGATTTCGGGCGGCTCGTTCCCCGCGTTCTTTTTGAGCTTTCGCGGGCTGGCGTTGGACACTCGCCAATCGGCAACGGCCGCGACAGAAATGAACACGTCGGCATCGCGGGCGTTGCTCATGACCGCCGCATGCATTTGCACGGCGCTTTCGACGTCGATGCGGCTGACGCCGTAGGGCGCGGCAAGCGCCGTGGGCCCCGAGATCAGCAGGACATCGGCGCCGGCTTCGTAGGCGGCCTGTGCAATGGCATAGCCGGTTTTGCCGGAGGAGCGATTGGTGATGACCCGGATCGGGTCAATGCTCTCGGAGGTGGGGCCGGCGGTGATGACGATGCGTTTGCCCGCCAGCGTTTTGGGTTGGCTGAAGGCAATTAGCTCGGCCAGCAGTTCGTCGGGTTCCAGCATGCGGCCCGTGCCGGTTTCGCCACAGGCCTGATCGCCGGCGGCCGGCCCCAGAATAATGGCGCCATCGGCGCGAAGCTGCTGCACATTGCGCTGGGTGGCCGGGTGCTGCCACATTTCGTGGTTCATGGCCGGCGCGACCAGCAAGGGACAGTTCCCCTTGGCAACACATAAGGTGGAGAGCAGGTCGTTCGCCTGGCCTTGGGCCAGCTTTGCAATGAAATCCGTGCTGGCCGGGGCAATGACTATGGCGTGCGCACCCCGGCTCAGGTTAATGTGCGCCATGCTGTTGGGAATACGGTTGTCCCAAGGGTCGAGGTACACCGGCCGACCGGATAAAGCCTGCATGGTGGTGGGCGTGATAAAGTGCGTAGCTGCTTCGGTCATGACGACGTCAATGATGGCGCCGTGATCCTGCATGCGGCGCACCAGCTCGGCAATCTTGTAGCAGGCGATTCCGCCGGTCAGGCCAAGAACATAGCGTTTTTCTGCAAGGTCAGCCATAGTGAAAGCCTTTCAGGTTTCGACGGATCGGACGTTCTTTCTACGCTCGCGGCGGATGCGCAGGATTTCGTCGAGAATCAGGAGGATGGCGCCGCAGGTGATGCAGATATCCGCAATATTGAATGCTGGAAAATGCCAGCCATTCCAATAAAACAGCAGGAAATCAATGACGTGCCCGTGCTGGATGCGGTCGATAAGGTTGCCGATGGCGCCTGCCAGGATTGCGGTTAGCGCGCTGCAAAACACGATCTGGCGCGGGTTGCGCCAGAGCAGATGAGTGATCAGGCCGGCGGCGCCCAAGGCTATGGCCGTAAAAAGCCAGCGTTGCCAGCCTTCGCCTTCGGCCAGAAAGCTGAAGGCGGCGCCGGGGTTGTAAAGCAAGGTGAAGTCGAAGAACTGCAGTACGGCCAGGCGCTGGCCGTACTGCAGTTGAGAGTCGAAATACAGCTTGGTGACTTGATCCAGCGCGATCAGGATGGCGGCGGCAAGCAGCCAGGCCCAGAAACGGCCTTGTGGCCGTCTTGAGCGTTGGGCGTTACCGTGGTCAGGCATGGTGCCGCGCTTCCCCGTCGCCAAACAAATTATCCACGCAACGCCCGCAAAGGGTGGGGTGTTGAGGGTCGCAGCCCAGGTCTTGGCGGTGGTGCCAGCAGCGCTCGCATTTCTCGTATGCAGTGGCGCTTACCTGGATATCGAGTTCCCCCTCGTGTTGATGCACAGTGGCGCGCGAGACAATCAAAACGAAGCGAAGGTCGTCGTCAAGGGAGGCCAACACGGCATGGTCGGCGGCTGGCGCGTAGATGTCGAGTTCGGCATCCAATGAGGAACCGATGCTGCCTGTGGTGCGCAGATCTTCGATCTTGCGCATGGCATCGCCGCGGATACTCCTTAGTCGTTGCCATTTGTCAACCAGTGCGTCGCCGTCGGGCTGCTCGGGAAGCGTATGGAAAAGGCCAGTGAAGATGCTGGGAATATCTTTGCCCGCATGCAGATCTTTCCAGGCTTCTTCGGTTGTGAAGGACAGGATGGGCGCCATCAGCTTGAGCAGAGCATGCGTGATGTGGAACAGTGCGGTTTGCGCGGACCGTCGCGCCACGCTGTCCTGGCCTGTGGTGTATAAGCGGTCTTTCAGGATGTCCAGATAGAAGGCGCCCAGATCCTCGGAGCAGAAAATCTGGAGGCGGGCAACGGCAGGGTGGAACTCGTAGCGCTGGTAATTGGCCAGCGTGTCGGCCTGCATGGCTGCCGTTATGGCGAGGGCATAGCGGTCGATTTCGAACATGTTTTCCAGCGCCACGCCGTTGGCGGCCGGATCGAAGTCGTGCAGGTTGCCCAGCAGGAATTTCAGGGTGTTGCGGATGCGCCGGTAGCCTTCCACGACACGCTTTAGAATTTCCTCGGAGATGGACAGCTCGCCGGAGTAATCGGTGGATGCCGTCCAGAGACGCAGGATCTCGGCGCCCAGCGAGTCGGACACCTTTTGCGGCGCAACGACATTACCCATCGATTTGCTCATTTTTCGGCCGGCGCCGTCCACCACGAAACCATGGGTCAGCAACGCTTTGTACGGTGGTACGCCGTACAGCATGCAACTGGTGAGCAGCGAGGAGTGGAACCATCCACGGTGCTGGTCCGAACCTTCAAGATACAGGTCGGCGGGCCACTGCAGCTCGTCGGCGTGCGAACCCTGGATTTCGTGGTCGCGACCACCCAGCACGGTAGCGTGCGTTGTGCCTGAGTCGAACCAGACGTCCAGTGTGTCGCGGTTCTTTTCGTAGTGTTCGGCCTCGTCGCCAAGCAGCGTGGCGGGATCCAGTGTCTGCCAGGCTTCGATGCCGTTCTTCTCGACCAATTGGGCGACTTCTTCGAGCAGCTCGACGGTACGCGGATGCAGTTGTCCCGTTTCCTTGTGGACGAAGAAGGCCATGGGCACACCCCATTGGCGCTGCCGTGACAAGGTCCAGTCGGGCCGGGTGGCGATCATGGCGTGTAGGCGGGCTCGGCCCCAGGCGGGGTAGAACTGGGTCTGCTCCACGCCTGCCAATGCGTCTTCACGCAAGGTCCGGCCGGTTTTGGGTTGCGTGTCCATGCCGGCGAACCACTGGCTGGTAGCCCGGTAGATGACAGGCGTTTTGTGGCGCCAGCAATGCATATAGCTGTGGGAGAGAGTCTCAACCTTGAGCAGGGCGCCGGCTGCGTCCAGGGCTTGAACGATTTCCGGATTGGCTTTCCAGATCGTCAGGCCGCCAAACAACGGCAGGCTGGACGCATATTGGCCGTTGCTCATGACGGGATTGAGAATGTCGCTGTCGTCCAGTCCGTGCGCTTTGCAGGAGATAAAGTCTTCCACGCCGTAGGCCGGCGCGGAGTGCACGACGCCGGTTCCAGCGTCCAGGCTGACGTAGTCGGCCAGATAGACAGGAGACGTGCGCTGGTAACCCGGATCGGCTGCATAGAGGGGATGGCGGAACTCCAGGCCGGCCAGGGCTGCGCCGGGCGCGGTCGCCACGACCTGGCCTTCAAGCTTCCAGGCATCCAGGCAGGATTGGGCCAGCTCTTTTGCGATCAACAGCAAGGGGCCTGTGGCGCGTGGCTGCGCCAGGCGCACCAGCGCGTAGTCGATTTCCGGGTGAACATTAAGCGCCTGGTTGGACGGAATGGTCCAGGGAGTGGTGGTCCAGATCACGACGGCGCCGTCGTGCGCCTGATCCAGGCCAAAGGCCTGGGCGACTTTGGCGGGATCGGAAAATGCGAAGGCGACGTGTACAGCGGGGTCGTCGCGGTCGGCGTATTCGACCTCGGCTTCGGCCAGTGCGGAGGCGCAATCGAAACACCAGTTGACCGGCTTCAGACCGCGATACACATAACCCTTGTCGAGAATGCGGGCCAGCACGCGCAGCTCGTTGGCTTCGTTGCTGTGATTCATGGTCAGGTAGGGGCGTGCCCAGTCGCCTAGAACCCCCAGGCGCTTAAAGTCGTTGCGCTGGCGATCGATTTGTTCAAGGGCATAGGCGCGCGCCTTGGCCTGCACCTCGGCTACTGGAAGGTTCTTGCCGAACTTCTTCTCGATCTGGATTTCGATCGGCATGCCGTGGCAATCCCAGCCGGGCACGTAATGCGCATCGTAGCCTGCCATGTTGCGGCTTTTGACAATGATGTCTTTCAGGATCTTGTTGACGGCGTGGCCGATATGAAGGTCGCCGTTGGCGTAGGGCGGGCCGTCGTGCAGTACGAATTTCGGCCGGCCCTTGCTGGCGGCGCGAATGGATTCGTACACCTTGTTCTGTTGCCATTCGGCGACCCAGCCGGGTTCACGCCGGGCGAGATCCCCCCGCATTGGAAACGGGGAGTCGGGCAGGTTCAGGGTTTTTCTATAGTCCATGGAGCGCAAAATAGTCACGAGCGCTTTGCGCATCGTTGTCGATGGCGGCGATCATTGCTTGTAAATCGGGGAATTTCTCTTCGTCCCTCAGGTATTGAAGGAATTCGATGCGTGTGAGTTTACCGTAAGCGTCAATCCGGCAGTCCAGCAGGTGAACTTCCAGCATGACATGTCCGCCGTCGGCGACGGTGGGGCGGACCCCCAGGCTGGCTACTGCATTGATGGGCTGGTCGGCCAGGCCGTAGGCCCGGGCCACGTAAATGCCCGAGCGAGCGGCACACAACTGCGGGACGCGGATATTCAGCGTGGGATAGCCCAGCGTTCGTCCCAGCTTTTGTCCGTGCACTACGTGGCCACTGATATGGTAGGGACGGCCCAGCAGGTATTCGGCGCGATCGAGATTTCCGACGGCCAGAGCCGTGCGCACCTCGGAACTGGAAATACGATAGCCGTGGTTGTCGACGACATCGGCGATGGCTTCGACTTCGAAGCCATAAAGACGGCCGGCCCGGCGCAGCAGATCGACATCGCCCTGGCGTTTGTGCCCGTAGCGAAAGTCCTCGCCCACCAGGAGCCAGCGCGTTTTCAGGCCGTCAACCAGCAAACGCTTGATGAAGTCTTCGGCCGGCATGTCGGCCAGCGCCTGGTTGAAGCGCTGCAGCACAAGCTGTTCAAGGTCCAGTCGGGCCAGTGCATCGATTTTGTCGCGCAGACTGCTGATCTGGGTTGGGATCAATTCGGGCCGTTGCCCGCGCGCGGCAAAAAACGCGCGAGGATGTGGATGGAAGGTCATGGCGGTCGAGCAGAACCCGCGCTGCTGCGCCAACTGCACGACGCGTTTGATGACGGTCTGATGGCCGCGATGTACGCCGTCGAAATTGCCGATCGTCACCGCGCTGGGGCGATGAGTGTCGTGCCGGGGAAGCGTGTGGTAAATATGTAAAGGTGGTTTCACACCCAAGAGTTTACAATCTTAGGTTGTCCATTCGCGGAAAATTCGCTGTGTCGGCTGTAAATACTTCAATATGCCGCTTGGTGGTGCTGGTGTCGGGGCGCGGCTCCAACCTGCAGGCCATTGTGCAAGCCGCACGCCGACAAGGCCCGGCGGCCCGCGTGTGCGCGGTGGTGTCGAGCAACCCAGACGCTGCGGCATTGGCCTGGGCGCGTCGCGAAGGGCTGCAAGCACAGGTTGTGGCGCACCGCGATTATCCGTCCCGGGATCAATTCGACCAGGCGCTGGCCCAGGCCATCGATGCCCATCAACCCGATTACGTCTTGCTGGCGGGCTTCATGCGGGTGTTGGGCGCGGCATTTGTCCAGCGGTTCAATGGCCGTCTGATCAACATACATCCGTCGTTATTGCCGGCTTTTCCCGGCTTGCACACCCACCAGCAGGCGCTGGCCACTGGGGTTCAATGGCATGGATGCACGGTACATTTCGTTACGCCGGTCCTGGATCATGGCCCGATTGTGGCGCAGGGAATTGTGCCAGTGCTCGAGGCCGACACGCCTGATAGCCTGGCGCAGCGTGTTCTTGGCATCGAGCACACGATCTATGCGCAGGTTGTGCAGTGGCTCGCGCAAAGGCGTGTCACGCTGGACGCCGTCGGTCGGGTGCGAGTTGCCGGCGTGGCCAGTCGTTCATTTTTTCCGGCATCCACTGATGCGGGTACATTTCAAGAGATCGCATGAATCAATCACAGAGGCGCAAGGGTGGTTCCCGGCGCAAGAAAGACGGCGGGCAGACGGCGTCTGACACCATAAGCCGCCGCTCGGCATCACAAATGCGCGATCAAAAAGCGCGCAATGGTTCGGGTGATATGCCCAAGCCTTATTCCGTGGCGGCCATACGCCTTGAGCAAACGCAGAAGGTCCTGGGGGACATTTTGCAATGGGAGTTTCCCGCCGACGCCGTATTGTCGCGGTGGATGCGAGCCCACCCCAAAATGGGTGCTCGCGACCGCAGCGAACTGGCCGATGCCGTTTTCGATGTGTTGCGCCACTTGCGCCGTTATCGCCATTTTGCCCAAAGCGGGGAAGGGCCGGCCACCCGTCGGCTGGCGATTCTCGGCTTGGCGACGGTCTTCGAAAAGGAAACCCTCGATGCCGCGCTGAACGACACCGAAATTGCCTGGCTTGAACACCTTAGGGGCATTGACGCGACATCGTTGGCTCGGTCTGTGCGAGCCAGCCTACCGGACTGGCTCGATGAGCGCTTATCCCGCCTGGAGGATGCAGATGCCCTGATTGACGCCTTGAACCAGCCTGCGCCGCTGGACCTGCGCGTCAATCCAATGAAGACCGAGCGCGACCAGGTGCTGGAGCAACTGCGCGCAGGGCCCGGGGCGCGTTTTGAACCCACTTCCACGCCGTATTCGCCCTGGGGGATACGATTGCAGGGCAGGCCTGCGGTATCTCGCTGGCCGATGTTCGAAAATGGCCTGATCGAGGTGCAAGATGAGGGCAGTCAGCTTCTGGCGGCTCTGGTAGCCCCCCGGCGCGGCGAGATGATCATCGACTATTGCGCGGGGGCCGGGGGCAAAACGTTGTTGATTGGCGCCCTTATGCGATCTACCGGCCGTTTATATGCATTTGACGTGTCCGCTGCCCGGTTGGCGCGAGCGAAGCCGCGTTTCGCCCGCAGCGGGCTGTCGAATATTGTTCCTGTCGTGATCGATACCGATAACGATGTGCGGGTCAAGCGCCTGCGCGGCAAAGCGCATCGCGTCCTGGTGGACGCCCCCTGCAGTGGGCTGGGAACCTTGCGTCGCAACCCTGATCTTAAATGGCGTCAGCACCCGGAATCTTTGGAGGAATTGAAGCAGCTGCAGGCACGTATCGTGCGGCAAGCGGCTCGTTGCGTCGCACCTGGAGGGCGGCTGGTGTATGCCACCTGCAGCGTGCTGCCCGAGGAAAACGAAGCACAAGTTGAGGCGTTTTTAGCCGAAAATCCTGAATTTACGCTGCTGGATGCCGGCAATATCCTGGCGGATCGTTGCAGAAATCTAACACTGCACGGGCCTTTTTTACAACTTCGACCGGATCGTCATGGCACGGACGCTTTTTTTGCGGCCGTGCTGGAGCGTTCCGCCAGCCCCCCGCGGGGTGCCAAGCCCAGCGATACGGTTTCGAGCGCCTCGCAAGGCGGCGCCGAATAAGGCATATCTATTTGATATCACTCAAAACTAATTTGAAATACCGCTGTCAGACTATTGTCAACTGGGCTACACTTTCGTAGTCATACAACGAGGGCCTACAACAGGTTTATGGACAATCTCCTTTCTTTTCTTGCGGGCGGCGTGCTGCACTATTCGTGGTGGCAAGTCGTTCTCGTAACATTGGTGCTAACGCACATCACCATTCTTGGCGTCACTATTTTTCTGCATCGCAGCCAAACGCATCGAGGGCTCGATCTGCATCCGGCTGTCATGCATTTCTTCCGCTTCTGGCTATGGCTGACGACCGGTATGATCACCAAGGAATGGGTGGCCATTCACCGCAAGCACCACGCCAAATGCGAGCGCGAGGGCGATCCCCATTCGCCCGTCATTTACGGCATCAATAAGGTGTTTTTCCGCGGCGCCGAACTGTATCGCGACGAAGCCGCCAATGCCGAAACGCTTAAGCGCTATGGCCACGGCACGCCAGACGACTGGCTCGAGCGCAATCTGTATAGTCGCCACAGCATGCTGGGCATCCTGATCATGCTGGGCATCGACCTGGCGCTTTTCGGCGTGCTCGGCCTGACGGTTTGGGCGATCCAGATGGCCTGGATCCCTTTCTGGGCCGCCGGGGTCGTGAATGGTCTGGGGCATTTCTGGGGCTATCGCAATTACGCCAGCCCGGACACCAGCACCAACGTTGCGCCCTGGGGCATTATCATTGGCGGCGAAGAGCTGCACAACAACCACCACGCTTATGCCACGTCGGCCAAGTTTTCCAGCAAGTGGTGGGAGTTTGACATTGGTTGGGGCTATATCCAGATCTTGCGGTTTTTCCGTCTGGCAACGGTGCGTCGCGTCGCGCCCAAGCTTAAGCTGGAACCCGCAGCGACCGAAGCCGTCAACCAGCAAACCCTGGAAGGCATCATCCTGCACCGCTACGAAGTGCTGGCCCGCTATACGGATCTGGTCAAGAAGGCAGCCTCCGAGGAACTGGCCAAGCTGAAGCCTTCGCGCAATGTGGGCAGCGACGATTGCCGCTGGTCCCTGCTTAGCCGCGCTAAGGACTTGATCGGGCGTTCCGACGATGCGCTCGAACCGGCTCAACGCGCCGAGCTCGACACCATTTTGTCGCAGAACCAGTCGCTCTCCACCATCGTCCAGATGCGACGCGAATTGACCCGTTTGTGGGAAAGTTCCAGCGCCACCAGCGAGCAGCTTCTTAGCGACTTGCAGGCGTGGTGCCAGCGGGCCCAGCAAAGCGGCATTGAAAGCCTCGAACAGTTTGCCTACCGGTTGCGCCGCTACGCGGCATGATCGACGCGCTTAACCCGGAACAGCAAGCCGCCGTCACGCTTCCCCCTCAGCATGCGCTGGTTTTGGCCGGCGCGGGCAGCGGCAAGACGCGCGTCCTGACCACCCGAATGGCCTGGTTGATCCAAACCGGTCAGGCCGGCCCATTCGGCCTGTTGGCTGTCACGTTCACCAATAAATCCGCCCGTGAGATGCTGGCGCGCCTGACCAGTCTGTTGCCGATCAATACGCGTGGCATGTGGGTTGGGACCTTCCACGGCTTATGTAATCGCCTGTTGCGTGCCCATCACCGTGATGCGGGCTTGCCGCAAACGTTCCAGATCCTGGATTCCGCCGATCAATTGGCCGCCATCAAGCGATTGCTGAAAGGCGCCGGCATTGACGACGATACCTATCCGCCCAGGGATGTGCAGCGCTTTATCAATGGCGCCAAGGAAGAAGGGTTAAGGCCCGACCAGGTCGAGGCCTGGGACGCCCATCGCAGACGTCTGGTCGAAATCTATCATTTGTACCAGGCGCAATGCGAGCGTGAAGGCGTAGTGGATTTTGCCGAGCTGCTGTTGCGGGCCACCGAGCTTCTTCAGCGTAACGCACCCATACGCGAGCACTATCAGCGGCGTTTCCAACACATACTGGTGGACGAGTTCCAGGACACCAATACCTTGCAGTACCGCTGGTTGAAGCTGCTGGCCGGCGGCGGCGCGCCGATTTTCGCCGTGGGCGACGATGACCAGTCCATTTACGCCTTTCGCGGCGCCAATGTGGGCAATATGGCTGAGTTCCAGCGGGATTACGCCAACGGCACGGTTATCCGGCTCGAACAGAACTACCGCTCGTACGGCCACATCCTGAATGCCGCCAATGCCCTGATTGCGCATAACGCCGCCCGTCTTGGCAAGAACTTATGGACCGAGCAGGGCGAAGGCGAGCCCGTACGCGTGATCGAACAGCCCTCCGATTTGCTCGAGGCCCAGTGGGTTGTCGACGAAGTAAAGGCCTTGGTGAACGACGGCAGCTTGCGGCGGGAAATTGCCATTTTGTATCGTAGCAATGCCCAGTCGCGCGTAATCGAGCATGCACTGTTTTCGGCGGGCATCGCCTATAAAGTGTACGGCGGGCTGCGATTCTTCGAGCGGCAGGAAGTCAAGCATGCGCTGGCGTATCTGCGCCTGATGGACAACCTGCACGACGACACCTCCTGGCTGCGGGTCGTGAATTTTCCCACGCGCGGAATCGGGGCGCGCACGCTCGAACAATTAAGCGATTCCGCGCGTCAAAATGACTCCAGTCTGTTCAGCGCCGTTGCTTCCATAAGCGGTAAAGGCGGCGGTAATCTTGCGCGCTTTGCCGAGCTCATCCAACAGATGGCGCACGAGGCCCAAGTGCTTTCCCTGCCCGAACTGATCGAGCATGTCATTCATCACAGCGGTCTGCGCCAGCACTATCAGAACGACAGAGAAGGGCAGGACCGCCTTGAGAATCTCCAGGAACTGGTTAATGCCGCCGCCGTATTTGCAGGCGAGGAAGGTGTGGACGGTCTGCCGGCCGGTCGCATGATCGAGCGCGCCATCGACTACGGCCTGCAAGGTTTGCCGGACGAAGGGAACGCCACAGCTGGCCAAGAATTTCCGGCGAGCGAATTCCTGATGTCGCCGCTCGCTGCCTTTTTGTCCCATGCGTCGCTCGAGGCCGGCGATAATCAGGCCCAGGCCGGCCAGGACGCGGTGCAACTGATGACGGTCCATGCAGCCAAGGGCCTGGAATTCGACTCAGTATTCATTACCGGCGTGGAAGAGGGGTTGTTTCCCCACGAGAACAGCCTGATCGAAGCAGCAGGGCTGGAAGAAGAGCGTCGGCTCATGTATGTAGCCATTACCCGCGCCCGCGAGCGTCTTTACCTGACTCTGGCGCAAAGCCGCATGCTTCATGGCCAGACACGCTATGCCATGCGGTCGCGCTTTCTTGGCGAGATTCCCGACGAACACTTGAAATGGCTGTCGCCTCGGGAAAGCCAGCCGCTACCGGCAGCAGCGGCCTGGTCGGGTGGCTACCGGCGCTCCGATGCCTATGCCAGGCCATCCACAGGCGGCGCAGCGCCGCGGGCGGCGCGTAGTGTGACCACGGGCGTGACGATAGGCGATCGGCACTTCCGTGTTGGTCAAGGCGTGCGGCACCCAAAATTTGGCGAGGGCACCATTATCGGGCTAAGCGGCATGGGTGTGGATTCGCAAGCGCAAATCCAGTTTCGCGAGGTGGGAACCAAGACCCTTGCGCTGGGGATTGCCAAGCTGGATATCCTGGCCGGCTGATTCCACACGGCCGGCCTTTCGCGCCTGCGTGGCCGGCATCATGCCCGTGGCCGGGCAGATCAAGCCATCGTCCTTAAAGGGCCAGGGCTTCCAGTTTTTCTTGCAATTCCAGCCACTGCTCTTCCAGTTCGGCGACGGTGTGCGCCAACTCGCCGTGCTCGCTTAACGCCTTGATGCGTTCCTCGCGGCGCTCGTCGGAATAGAAGCCCGGGTCGGCGATCAGAAGATCGATTTCCTGTATGCGCTGGCGGGCCGAATCCATGTTTTTCTCGATAACGGCCACCTTGCCTTCCAAGGGTTTGCGCAAGGACGCCAGGCGTTGCCTCTCGATGGCTTCGGCGCGCTTTTGCGCCTTGCGGTCCATGCCGGCGCCGGCATTGGCCGTTTGGCTGGACGCGAGGCCTGTCGATGGGTTATTGGCACGCGCTTCGGCCCGCAGGCTCGCGTTGCGCGTTGCCAGCCAATCACGATAGTCTTCCAGGTCGCCGTCGAACTCATGCACCTTGCCGTCGGCCACAATCCAGAAGTCGTCCACCGTCGTGCGCAGCAGATGGCGGTCGTGCGAGACCAGCAGCACACTGCCTGGAAACTCCGCCAGGGCGGTCGCCAAGGCTTCCCGGGTATCGACATCCAAGTGGTTGCTGGGCTCGTCCAGCAGCAGCAAATTGGGCTTTTGCCAGACGATCAGCGAAAGCGCCAGCCGCGCTTTCTCGCCGCCCGACATCGGCGCCACCAAGCTGTTCACCGTATCGCCGCTGAACCCGAAGCCACCCAGGTAATTACGCAGCTCTTGCTCACGTGTATGAGGGGCCAGCCGAGCCAGGTGCTGGAGCGGCGTGGCTTCCAGATCAAGCATGTCCAACTGGTGCTGGGCGAAATAGCCGATTTGAAGACCTTTTGATGCACGCCGCGTTCCGCTGAGTGGCTCAAGCTCGTGCGCCAGGGTTTTGATGAGGGTGCTTTTGCCCGCGCCATTCACGCCCAGCACGCCGATGCGACTAGCCGCACGCACCATGACAGTGACATCGCGCAACACGGATATGGGTTCGCCGCCGGCTGTCGGATAGCCTGTGGTCACCTTGTCCAGCACCAGCAGGGGATCGGGCATGCTGTCGGGCTCGGGAATGCGGATGTCGATGCCGGCTTCTGCCTGCAAAGGGGCCAGGACCTGCATGCGGGCGAGTGCCTTGACACGGCTTTGTGCCTGCTTGGCTTTGGTGGCCTTGGCCTTGAACCGATCAATAAAGCTTTGCAGACGCGCGGTTTCCCGTGTTTGACGGGTCCAGGCAATTTGTGTCTGGCGCAGGCGCTCGGCACGCTGCAACAGAAAGTCTTGATAGCCGCCGCGATAGCGCACAAGCTTGCCGTGATCGAAATGCAGAATGCTGCGGGCGACGGCATCCAGGAATTCGGTGTCGTGGGAGATAAGCAGGACGGTGCCCTGATAAGCTGCCAGCCAACGTTCCAGCCACAGCATGGCATCCAGATCCAGGTGGTTGGTGGGTTCGTCCAGCAGCAAGAGTTCGGAAGGCGCCATCAAGGCGCGTGCCAGCGCCAGGCGCATTTGCCAGCCGCCCGAGAAGCTTTTGACCGGTTTCATCCACTGGTCGGGGGCAAAGCCCAGGCCCGCCAGCAATTGCTCGGCACGGGATGGAGCGCTCCAGGCATCGGCTTCGACCAGAGCGGCTTCCAGCTCGGCGATGCGGTGGCCGTTCTCGTCGGGAGTTTGCGCGCGTTCACGCTGCAATGCGCGTAAATGCGTGTCGCCGTCGATGACAAACTCGCGGGCAGGCAGGGTGTTGTCGCTGATTTCTTGTTCAACGCTGGCGATGCGCCAGCTGTCGGGCATGACCAGGTTGCCTGCATCGGCATCCATGCGGCCTTGCAGCAGCGAGAACAGGGTGGATTTGCCTGCGCCATTCTTGCCGACAATGCCCACGCGTTCGCCTGGATGAACGACGAAGTCGCTTGACTCGAGTAATACTTTGGCGCCGCGTCGAAGCGTCAATTGCGTTGCCTTGATCACGTTATCAGTTGCTCGCGATTTAATAACAGGATCTGGTCCTGCGTGTTTTCCGTGCTCAGCCAGACCGGATCCAGATCGGGAAAGGCGGCCACAAAGTTATCGTACTCATGGCCGATTTCCAACACCAGTAGCCCTTCTTCGGCCATATAAGAAGGCGCATCGCGCAGCAGTCGGCGTACGAGGTCCATACCATCTTCACCGCCCGATAGGGCCATGGTGGGTTCGTGGCGGTATTCGGGGGGCAGGGATTCCATCGATTGGGTGGTGACGTAAGGCGGATTACAGAGGATCAGGTTGTACTCACTGCGCGGCAATTGATTGAACAGATCGCTTTGATGCGCGGTTACGCGACCATCCAGGCCGAACTGTTCAATGTTTTCGTCTGCGACGGCAAGCGCGTGTTCCGACAGATCCACGGCGTCCACCTGAGCGTTGGGGAATGCCAGGGCGGCCAGAATGGCCAGGCAGCCCGAGCCGGTGCAAAGGTCGAGCACCAAATCGATGGAATCGGGGTCGCAGATCCAGGGCGCCAGGCTGTCGCCAAGCAGCTCGGATATGGGGGAACGCGGAATGATGACGCGCGGGTCAACCACGAAACGATGGCCTTGCAGCCAGGCTTCGCCGGTTAGATAGGCGGCGGGCACGCGTTCGGTCTTGCGCCGTTCCACAAACTGCAGGTAGCGCTCGCGTTCTTCGGGCAACACGCGAGCGTCCAGGAAGGGTTCGAGGTTATCCAGCGGCAGGCGCAGTACATACAAAAGCAGATAGACGGCTTCGTCCCAGGCATTGTCGCTGCCATGTCCGAAGGCTAGTTGGGCGCCGTGGAACTGGGTAACGGCGTAGCGCAGCAGGTCGCGCAAGGTGTGCAGTTCGTGATTGGCGGATTCGTGCATGCTGGCTCCAGCAAAAGGTTACGTCGAAGGCCGAATCGGCCTGGCGCTGGACGGGTCGGTGCGCGCTCAGGGTGCCGTATCCGGATCGGACAGCAATGCCTCAAGTGTACGACGATAGATGTTCTTTAATGGTTCCAGGTCGTCCACGGCAACGTGTTCATCAATCTGATGAATGCTGGCATTGATGGGGCCGAACTCCACGACCTGGGGGCAGATCTTGGCGATGAAACGTCCATCCGAGGTGCCGCCTGTGGTGGAAAGTTGGGAGTGAACACCGGTTTCAGCCAGAATGGCCGAACCAAGCGCCTGGCTGAGGCGGCCCTGTGGGGTAAGGAAGGGTTCCCCGCTTAGCGTCCAGTCCAGGGTGAAATCCAGTTGATGGGACGTCAAGAGGTTTTCAACCGCTTCCTGCAGGCCGGCAGCGGTGCATTCCGTGGAAAAGCGGAAGTTGAAATCAACGACCGCCTGGCCCGGAATCACATTGCCGGCGCCGGTTCCCGCGTGGATGTTTGAAATCTGGAAGCTGGTGGCGGGGAAGTAGATATTGCCTTCATCCCAGGTCTTGCGCACCAGTTCGGCCAGGGCCGGCACGGCCAGGTGGATGGGGTTGCGCGCAAGGTGGGGATAGGCGATATGGCCCTGTTTGCCGTGGATGGTCAGGCGGCCGGACAGCGATCCGCGCCGGCCGTTTTTCACTGTGTCGCCAAGCTGTTCAACCGAGGTTGGCTCGCCGACGATACAGTAATCAAGCGTTTCGCCGCGTGCCGCAAGCGTCTGGCATACTTTTACGGTGCCGTTGATGGACGGGCCTTCTTCGTCCGATGTAATCAGCAGTGCGATGGAGCCGTTGTGGTCAGGCTGGTCGGCCACGAACGCTTCGACCGCCGCCACGAAGGCGGCAATAGAGCTTTTCATATCGGCCGCGCCGCGCCCGTACAGCTTGCCGTCTCGCAGTTGGGGTGTGAACGGGTCGCTCTGCCATTGATCCAGCGGGCCGGTAGGCACCACGTCGGTGTGGCCGGCAAAGACCAGCAGGGGTTGTTGTCGGCCACGTCGCGCCCATAGGTTGACGACGTCGTCAAACACCAGGCTCTCGCACTGGAAACCTATGGCTGTCAGGCGTTCAGCCAGCAGCGCCTGGCAGCCGGCATCGTCGGGCGTGATTGAGGGGCGGGCGATCAGCGCCTGGGCCAGATGGAGTACGGTGGACTCTGGCATCAGGACCTCAGTAAATCGTTGATGCTGGTTTTAGCGCGAGTTTGCGCATCGACGCGCTTGACGATCACCGCGCAAGCCAGACTGTGCGAGCCGTCGGCCGCCGGCAACGAGCCCGGAACAACGACGGAACCCGATGGAATGCGGCCATAGCTGATGGCGCCCGACTCGCGGTCATAGATCTTGGTGCTTTGCGACAGGAATACACCCATGGCCAGCACCGAATTTTCTTCCACGATGACTCCTTCCACGACTTCCGAACGCGCGCCAATAAAGCAGTTGTCTTCAATGATGGTGGGGTTGGCTTGCAGGGGTTCCAGCACGCCGCCAATGCCCACGCCGCCCGACAGATGGACGTTCTTGCCAATTTGGGCGCAGGAGCCCACGGTGGCCCAGGTATCGACCATGCTGCCCTCGTCGACGTAGGCGCCGATATTTACATAGGAAGGCATCAGCACGACATTTTTGCCGATATAAGCGCCTTTGCGTGCGACCGCCGGGGGTACGACACGAAAGCCGGCGCTTGCGAAATCGTGCTCGCTATAGTCGCCGAACTTCAGGTCGACCTTATCGTAGAACTGAACGGGCGGTTGCCCCATGGGGCGGTTATGTTCCAGCCGGAACGACAGCAGGACAGCCTTCTTGATCCATTGGTGCACGATCCATTGGCCGTTGGCTTTCTCCGCCACGCGCAACTCGCCACGATCCAGGGCGGCCAATGTATGGTGTATGGCGTCGCGAACGATAGGGGTGGCGCTATTGGGGTCAAGAGCGGTCCGCTCGTCCCAGGCATGTTCGATGGTAGTTTGGAGGGTGTCAGTCATCGTCTTTGTGGTTTGGCGTGGTAAGAAACGGGAGGATGGAATGTCTGTTTTCTGTGAAGGAATCAAGATTGGCGGATGAATTCGGCGATGCGGTGGGCTGCTTCGACGCATTGCTCCTCAGGCGCGACCAGGGCGATGCGCACCCGCCCAGCACCGGGATTTCGCCCATGGGCGTCGCGAGCCAGAAAACTGCCCGGCAATAGCGTCACCCCACTTTGGGCGTGCAAATCACGTACGAAATCGGTATCGGAACCCGGGGTGCGCGCCCATAAATAGAACCCTGCCTGCGGCAGCGGCGCGTCCATGACAGATTGAAGTATGGGGCTGACCGCGTCGAACTTACGCCGATACTGCCGGCGGTTTTCGATGACATGAGCTTCGTCGTTCCAGGCAGCGATGCTGGCCTGCGAGACCACGGCGCTCATCGCGCTTCCATGATAGGTGCGATAAAGCAGGAATTGCTTGATCAGTTGGGCGTCGCCCGCCACAAAGCCCGAGCGCATCCCAGGCACGTTGGAACGCTTGGACAAGCTGGAAAAGCACAGCAGCTTGCGGTAGTCGGTGCGGCCCAATTGCGCAGCGGCCTGCAGGGCGCCTAGCGGCGCCTGATCTTCGTTCAGGTAGATTTCCGAATAGCATTCGTCGGCAGCGATGGCAAAGCCGTACTGGTCGGATAACTGGAACAGGGTGCGCCAGGTGTCCAGCGAGAATACATTGCCGGCTGGATTGCCCGGCGAGCAGACAAACAGCAGTTGTGTGCGGCGCCAGACGTCGTCTGGCACGCTATGCCAGTCGTAGCCAAAGTCCAGACTTTCCTGGGCGTTGATAAAGTATGGCCGGGCGCCGGCCAGCAGGGCGGCGCCCTCATAGATTTGATAGAAGGGATTGGGGCAGATGACCAAGGCATCGGCCGATGGGTCGATGACGGTTTGCGCGAAGGCGAACAGGGCTTCGCGCGATCCCAGCGCGGGCAGCACCTGGGTGTCGGGATCGGGCCGGGCAATGCCGTAGCGGCGCGCCAGCCAATCGGCAATGGCGCCGCGCAGGCGACCGTCGCCCCGCGTTGGCGGATAGGTGGCCAGTCCGGCCATGCTTTCCTGCATGGCCTGGACGACCAAAGGCGCGGCCGGATGGCGTGGCTCGCCTATGGACAGGTTGATCGGTTGGGGTTGCGCTGGATGACTCTTGGCCTGTGAAAGGAGTTGCCGCAGTTTTTCAAAAGGATAGGGCTGCAGGTCGCCAAGACGTGGATTCATGATGGTTTTCGCAAAAGGTCAAGCGATTGATTTTAGCAAGCGATGCGGGGATCTTGCTTGTTGCATCGAAAAAAAAAAGCTACACTAGCCGACTTTCCTTAGTTAGCGAACGTGGCGGAATTGGTAGACGCACCAGATTTAGGTTCTGGCGCCGAGAGGTGTGAGAGTTCGAGTCTCTCCGTTCGCACCATTGATGTTAAATTGATTGATTCCATATAATCAAAAACAATCAATTACTAGGAAGGGCGCGGGTTTATGGTTAGCGGTTGATTGCCTAGAATCAAAAATTCTAAGTAAACCTCCCCAAATTCTCCCCGCCCGACTCCCCAAAAATGGCGAGTATTCAAAAAACAGCAAAGGGCTACAGGGCACAGATCAGTATACGCGGGCAGCGGGATAGCAAAACCTTCCCGACAAAACGCGAAGCGGTAGACTGGGCCAACAGGCGTGAATCGCAAATGCGCGATGATGCGGGCAAGCCGCAGGGCGAACTGCACACGCTTCGCCAAGCCATGCGTAAGTACGCCGAAGAAGTAACCCCCCAAAAACGGGGAGCGCGGTGGGAAGAGGTGCGACTGGCTGCGTTTGAGGGCTACTTACTGCCGCTAGATAAGCCAGTAGGGCGGGTAACGCCAAGCGATATAGCGCTGTTTCGTGATTCCAGACTCAAGAAAGTAGGCCCTGCATCCGTCAGGCGCGAACTATCTATTCTTTCGGCCATGTTTGAAGTGGCTAGGAAGGAATGGGGATGGATGCAGTTCAACCCCTGCTCAGATATAAAGAAGCCGCCACAGCAGCGCCACAGAGAGCGCACGATAGCGTGGTGGGAAGTAAAGGCAATGCTAAGGGAAATGGGGTACGCGAAGCGCAAGCGGGCAGCCAGCACAAGCCATTCAGTCGGCGTGTGCTTTCTCGTTGCGCTGCGTACTGGAATGAGGGCGGGGGAGTTGTGCGGGCTGACATGGGATTGTGTGTACGATCAGCACTGCCATTTACCGATCACAAAGAACGGCAACCCGCGAGACGTACCGCTGTCCACAAAGGCCGTGCGGCTCCTTGAGCAGATGCGGGGGTGGGATGATGAATTGGTGTTCGGACTCAAGTCAGCAAGCCTAGACGCTTTGTTTCGTAAGTATCGGTCTAGGGCAGGGCTTGAAGGCTTCACGTTCCACGACAGCCGCCATACTGCGGCCACCATGCTATCGAGAAAGGTCGATGTGCTGACGCTCTGTAAGATTTTCGGCTGGTCTGAGACTCGGCAGGCGCTCACTTATTACAATCCAGAGGCGTCAAGCATCGCGGCGATGCTCGGTTAGATACCGGCGCAACTCTTCCCCGGTAATCCTGCCGTCGATCACACGCAGCTTCCCCTCGGCTATTCGCTTTTGTAGCGTGTTGTAGCTCACGCCAAGACGTGCGGCGGCGTCTTTCAAGTGATAGCACACCATGCCCTCGATTGCGTGATTGGCGCCTATGCGGGCCGCCTCGACAAGCATAGACTGCAATTCGTGTCGTTCGATGGTTAACATGCGTCCTCCTTTAAATTACTCAGTTCGCCCACGCAACCAGTGCTGTATCCACAGCGCCGTGGGGAATGCCAGAAAGCCCAGGATCAGGCCCATGAAGAATGCGGTAGCGGTCATTGCGGCTCCTTAAACGTTTGCTCAACGGGATTCGCCAGCACGCGCTTGCCGTTGATTATGGTTATGGCGACTAGCTGGCCGTTGATTAGGGCGTAGCGGGTCATGACTGGCGCTCCTGTTGTGCCTGCCTGTCTGCTGGATCTTGCTCGCACACAGGATTTCCGCACCGTGGCCCGGCATCGCAACATTCGGGCAGCGCAGGGAAATCGGAAGGCTTCAGACCGCCAGGGCACCAAGTCTGCCCGGCCGCTGGTGGGGTGGGGGCGGCTGCGAGCATGGCGCAGTAAATTTCGGCTGCCGTTTCCGAATCTACGGGTGCGTTCTCAGTTCCGGCCGACACTTCAAACTTATATTCGGAAGGCGTCTCCACTTGGAGCAACATTTCCTTCGTTGGATCTATCGGAACGAGCTTCCACCCTTCCGGCACGCTCGGCTGTGCGGCAACGGGGGCGGCGTAGAGCGGGATCGTGTATCGCCCGGATTTATCTAGCGGGCGATGCAAATATCCGGCAGCTTCATGCGAGTCGTGCAGTAGCTTTTTGACAGCCGTATGGATTACATCTACGCGACCGGGTTCGTCGTGCATCCATGCCACCGGCTCCGCGCTCGCGGCAGGCTGTGCGGTAACGGGCTCGGCGTTATCGCCTCTGAATAGGTCGCTACGCGCCGTCAACGGCTGAATCTCCTTGCGGCGTTCCTCCGTTGCGGTGTGGTTGCGCTTCACTGAGAACCCTACTGGCCGCTCGTCCTCGGATACGATCACAACATCATGGACCAGGCCGCAATCACAGCAAGCGAATCGGAATGGCTTGCTGCTTTCTAGTTCGATACCTTCGCAGTCGATAAGGTTTTGGTAGTCAGATTCCGTTACCGCTGCGGCTTGAGCAACACCATCACTATCAGTATCTACGCTGGTTTCAGTCGATTCTTCGCCGTTTTGAGCAACACCCATCATCGCGCAACCAATGAATACACTGGCGCAAGAATCTTTAACGAGATCGATGCCACATGACGGACATTCTGACTTCACCGGCTCGGCAACTGTCAAGGATTCCTTGACAACTGGGGCGGCGGTCCGCTCCGTATACTTGGCAAGTTCTTCATCAAGATAGCCACAACGATCACACATCTGCTCATACAGTTGTTTGTAGTTGATGTTCAGCTCAGTAATTTGTGTAGCCTGATCTACGTTTTGTGCTCCACAAGCAGGTTTGTCGCTCGTGGGCGCTACGCAACGACCGGCATACAACACCTGAACAACGAAGCCCTCCTCTACGAGAGATTCATGCGCCTCGTTATCGTAGTGAAGGTAGCCGCTCCATTGCTTGGTCTTTGCGTCACGGCAGCGCATAGCTACAGGCTCACCCCCGCGCTGGCGGTCAGCGGTCACAGCATCGAAGAACGGCTCTACGTCAATCCAGTCTTGCCCGGACATTGCAATCGAGCAATAGAAGCGCAGGCGCTCGATGGGGTCTTGCTCTTGCTCACCGCTTGCAGCGTAGAACCTTTCCTTAGCACTCCCCGTGGTGCGCTTGCGGTCGGCTTCGATGGCGGCTCGGACTTTAGCTTCTGAATAAAGCCTTACAGGAGGCGAACCACCGAGATTAGCGGTAGCGTCGTGTGGTGGTAGTTCAATTTTGTCGTGAGTGTTCATTTGGTTTCCTCTAGGACGAACCTCATGCCCCTTTGGTAGGGCTGCTCAGGGTCGTATGTAATCATCATGTGAAGGACGGCGATCTTTCCTTCCGGCGCACCACATATCGCGTGAATAAAGGCGACGAGGCCCGCTCCGATTGGATCAAGACCTATAGCTCGGCAGGCTTGGTATCGGGTCATTTCTCTTCCCCCTCAATGCGGCGGGCTTGGTCGATGAACCCATCCATAGTTAGCGGCTTCGGGAATTCGCAGATCTCTACAGTGGCGATCATCAGCTTTCGCCCAGAGTCATTCATAAATGTCACAACGGATCGCTCTTTCATGGCTCTCCACCGCTCGGCATCCTCCCGATCCTGCGATTGCAGGGCGGCTCGGCCTGCTTTCCATGCGTCCCAAGCCCTCCGTGTTGCAGGCCACTGGTAGCCACCCGAATCTGCGCTGACCTTCTGCAAGTATTCGCCATACCACGCCTCAAACGCGGCGCGTTGTTGTTCGTTGTTCATTGGGTAACCTCCGCACTTGGGCCGCAAAATAGCTGCTGCATGTGATCAAGCGCGGCCCGCTCTTCCGGGCTGTCTACGGTCATCGTGTAGCCGCAGCATTTCGGCCATCCTTGGGATAGCGCTGCAGACGAATTCACCCGTTGTGAGCGCTCGCAGATGGTGCACCAGACTATGCCGCGTGCCAATTGCGGTATCTCGGCTGCCATCTTTTCAGTCAACATTGGTATGCTCCTGTGCGCGTGTGGCGTTGGCACTCCCCTCAACGTCAATATGAGTAACCGCAATGGAAGGGCGGTCAATGGTGCCTAACCACTCGGCCCTAATCGTGTGCGCGGCAAACCCGTGTTGTGCTCGGATTTCCTGCAGGGCGACCATCAGAATGCCGTGGATGCTTTGTTGGTTGCTCATGATTGCTCCTGTTGGGTGAGTGCGGCGCGGGCCTTATCGATTGGCTCTTGCGGGAACGACTGCCATCCGTCAACGCGCTCTGCTACATCGACCATTTCGATCAGCGCTCCCCTAAGCTCCAAAACTGTTATCGTCAACGCCGTGTTCCTTTCGTGACAGGCGCCAAACCCCGCAACGGCCTCACGTGCCACCCGACGTGCATCATCCCGTGCCGCGCAAAGGCGGCGCAGTTCCGCGCTATCACGGTGATGCTGTGCAAGCAGGCCATCGATATAGTCAGCTGCTTCAAGCATGATTTCGCTCGTCGGCGAGGCGCGTAGGCGATTAGAAAGTGAGGTCATCCCACCATCCCCCAAACAATCAGCGCGACCACGACAGCTGCCATGATGCCGATTGCGGCTAGGTGCATACGGTCGGTGAAGGTGAGTGGGGTAGGGGTGAGGGGTGCGTTGTCGATGCGCATAGTCAATCCCTCCCCAGCTATTGACCGGGGAGGCTCCGAGTGGTGGGGGGGGAGGGGTGGTTAGAAATGCAGGGTTTCGCGCCTACCGGCTGCGTGAAGAATCTCAGCGGCGGCTCGATGCGCTGCTTTATGATGCTCAGGGCACAGCCACGTAACGTCGAGCTCGCGGTCATAGTCTGGATGATGGGCATGAGCGCTTTCACCGCAGATAAAGCAAGGCTGTCGCTTTAGCTTTCCGCTCTTGATTGCCCTTGCGACTGCGGCTCGGGCTTTATCTTTGCGGGGGTTTCTGGACCTGTATTTCTGATTAGCTCTGGCGACTGCCGCTTTGCCTTCGGGTGTTTTCTCGTAGGCTTTGCGAGCCGCAACGCGCTCTGGATTGGATGCCCTCTGACGGTCGAACGATCGGTAATGCTCTAGTTTGTCTAGTCGATTTTTCGTAACGTCTGCTTTTGTGCATTCCTTGCACTTATTGAGCCTGCCATCACTCATCTGAGAGTGTTTGTAAAAATCCGATAGCGGCTTTTCAGAGAGGCACTTAAAACAGCGCTTCGTTGCGCCCATGACTATCTCCTAAAACGGGATTGAATCGTCCATGTCCGCAAGGTTCGCGGCGGGATTGGCGGCTGGTGCCGCCGGTCTGTCTCGATGCTGCTGTGCGTTTCGCTGCGGCGGCGCTTGCCTCTGACCGTCGTCATCGCGGCCGCCAAGCATCTGCATTTGGTCGGCGACGATGCGTGTTGAATAGCGGTCTTGCCCGGTCTCCTTGTCTTGATACTTCTGCGTATTCATGCGGCCTGCCACATAAATCTGTTTGCCTTTTGACAGGTATTTCGCACAGATTTCAGCCAATTTCCCAAAGGCGACGATGTTCACCCATTCGGTTTCCTCTTTATCCTTGTACTTGCGTCCCACAGCGATACTGAAGCTGACGATCTGCATTCCATCGGGGCTAAAGCGTGATTCCGGGTCTCTACCGAGACGCCCAATGAATTCGCATCGATTAAGGTCGTTGCTCATACGTATTTCCAGTTTTTGTGGTTGATAATTGCGCTCATAGTCTGCTGCGGAATATTGAATGCCTCCGCTAGGTCTTTTTGCTTGACAGCCTTTTTGTTGAGCATGCGGATGGCTCGGACTTCGCGAGCGGTAAGCTTCGTGTGGCCCTGCCTCTCTCCATGAGGAGACCGGCCTTTACGTACCATGTCTTGCGAGTTCTGCTTTGGCGTTCCCGCAAAAAGATGATGAGGGTTGCAGCAAGGAGGGTTATCGCATTTGTGGCAAATCAGCATGTCTTTTGGCAGGTGGCCGTGATGAATGAGAAACGCCACGCGATGCGCGATTTTTGTGATTCCTGGGGGCGAGCGAAATTCGCCATATCCCTTTAGGTGCCGGCTACCCATCCATTCCCAGCACTCGTCTGGGCCGGAGCGGTCAACCTTTGACCAGAATCGCTCTTTCCATGCATCCATTACGACGCCTCCTATACGTCCTGATATTGTTGATCGGTGAGCTCCGGCCGGGGGTCGCGGTATCCGTCGACCCGGCAACGTTGCTGCGGTAAGAGAATGGAAGGGTGGGCCTTCGGGCGCTTGATGGCGCACTGAGGGCAGTTCACGCCATACTTTGCTCTGAGGCGCTTCTTGTGGTCCTTCATGGACTGGTAGAGCTCGACGGTTTCGCTCATGCGGCCTCCTTGAGCGCCAGATGTAGCGCCTGTTGGTATTTGGTAACCGAGCGCTCAAACTCCATCAGGTCAGATTCAAGCGCCTCGATTTCGTCGTCGTCACGGTCAATGCGGATGATCTTCATGCGGCCCAGGTCGTGCACCCATAAAATTAAGTCGACCCACTTGCGGCCCAGCAGCCACATGGCGCCGTTGCACTGGTCTATGTAGCTGGAAATGTCGCCGTCCACGAATGCGGTAAAGAGCGTGTCGCTCGACACCATGGTCTTGATTTCGATGATGCCGTCCTCGCCCACTAGGCCGTCTACGCTGACGCCAAACAACCGATCATGGGTGGTGATGAACCCGGCCTCTTCGACAATGTGGCCGGTCTTGCGCTCATACACCGCGCGTCCGAACGGCTCTTGCTCGGAACCCAGACGCATCGGCCCGTTGACGAAGACGGCCATAGGCTCGCCGCCTTCACGCTCGCGGGCTACATCCATGGCGTAGTCGACGCATTTCTTGGATGGCGCGCCGCTTTTGAGGCGATCCCGGCAGTCCTTGAAGCGGCTGCCGGTGATAACTCCTCGTCTGGATTCTTTCCACTCATGCGATCCTTGCGGCGCAGTGTGAATAATTAAGTCAGATTCGTTCGGCATTTAGCTGTCCTCTTTTCAGCCGCATGAACGCGGCCCCATAAGTAATTCCCAACTCTTCGGCGACATCCGCCAAATGAACCCGACGGCTTTTCCAATACACATAGACGGATCGGCGCCTGTTCCGCGCCTGCTCGGTCGGCGTTGCCCATTCGCAGTTACCGGGTTCGTAGTTGCCGTTTGCGTCGATCCTCTCCAAGGTCATTCCTGATGGCCTTCGACCCATATCAGCAAAGAAAGCCTCGAACGAATCAACCCATTCATGACAAATGGAGATGCCTCGTCCGCCGTATCTTGGATAGTCTTTGTCCGTTGGATTGCGGCACCGCGCCTTCATAGCCTGCCATGACGAGTATTCGGGGCTGTTTTTCATCCCGTGTTTTTTCTGAAGCTCTTTTTGCGCACAGCCGCAGCTCTTAAATCCTGCGGATCGAAGGTTGTTTGTTTGCCGCTCACATTCGACGCCACAGTCACATGCGCATAACCAAACCCGATGCCCATCAGCGGCGCGCCCAACATCTTTGATGGTGAGAAGGCTTCCGAACCGTTGATTCGCTCTTATAGGGTTATGCGAATAACCAGCCATTACGAGCCCTCCTTGAGCATCTTCTTCTTGTCCAGCACAGCGCGCTTGAATGTGTCGTAGTCGGCGAGGTTATTCATGGCGTAAAGGGCGTTACCGTCCTTTTGCCAAATCTCCTCAAGCTGAGCCTCGGTTTCGGCCTGCGCCACCTTGCTAATGAGTTCGTCGCGCAAGTCAGCACTCTGTTGGGTGTTTGCGCCTTGGCCGTCGTTGTCGTCGCCTTTTTCAGAGACGCCGGTAATTGCCTTGAGCGTGTGCCGCTGAAGATACGTGACAGTCGATGCAATGGCCTGGATACGATTCTTGTTGCCGGAATCGTCTGCTGCCGCTTCAAGCACAACCGAATCGCTGTGCCCTTGGCGGTGCTTGAGAATGCAAGTTACTTTGATCGTGCCGCCGTCCTGCTCAGTTTTCCAGCTCCAAGCAAACCCGTGCATAGATAGGGCAGGGCCCACAGCCTCAACTACATCGGAAAGCTCCGCGTGTTTGTAGTGGGTTCGGCCCTTTTGGCTGGTAAAGTCCACCGTGCGGCGCTTCAGAATTTCCACGGCCTCCGCCTTGAACGCTGCCAGGGCGTCGTTAAAGGCTTTCTCGGCTTCGCGTCGCTCCCACCGCTCTTGCAAGTCCATCATCTTTTCTACCTGCTCTAGACTTGCGCCTTGCTTCATGGCTGCCATCATCATTCCCATAGGGGAATTGGCTGGCACTTGGTCTTGTTGTGTGGCCACTGCGCTTTCGCGCTTTTCCATTTCGATAATTTCGCTCATGTCGTCCTCAATAGTTAATCGTGACTGCCGGAATCTCGCCCTTGGCAATTAATGTCACTGCTTGCTTGGCGCAGCCTTCCGGCACGCCGCCCTCAATAAATGCAGCTAGGGCGGCTCGGTTGATCTTGGCTTTGTGCGCCTTGTTAGCCTCGCGCTGGCGTTGCTCTGCCTCGATGCGTGCTGCCTCATCGGCCTGGCGCTTGACCTCTGCAAGTCGGGCGGCTTCTGCAGCGTCTTTGGCCCGTTGCTCGGCTGCAAGCTTTTCGGCTTCAGCTCGGGCTTCGGCCTGCTTCTGGCGCTCGAGGGCGTCTTTGGCGTCCTGCTCGGCCTTGGCTTGTGCGGCTTTAGCGTCGGCTTCGCGCTTGGCTGCTGCGTCACGCTCTGCCTGTGCTTTGGCCTCGGCTGCTTTGGTGGCGGCTTCTGCGGCCTCCTTGGCGATGCGGTCTTGCTCGTCTTGCTTGGCGCGGGCCTCGGCCTCAGCTTTCAGGCGGGCAAGCTCGGCCTGGTCGGCTTCGTATTTCTCGCGGACGGCCAGGGCAGTGCGCAGGACTTCCAGCGCCTTCGCCTTTACCCGATGACCTTCAGCCTCGAATTCTTCCCATGACTCGTCTACGATGGTTAGCTCAACGGCTGCAATTGTTTCGCGCAGCGTGCCCGTTGAAAAATCGTGCGTTTCGGTAGACTGTTGCAATAGCTCTATTGCCAGCTTGTGCCGTGCGATCCGCGCTTCTTCCGCCTCTTCCCACTTGGTCAGCGGCTCTCGCACTTTCTTTTGCAGCGCCTCCAATTCATCGAATGCCCGCTTGCGCTCGGCGTCGATCTTTTTGGGGATTTCCTTGTATTCAGCAGACAGGGCCTTACCAAGTTTTTCGATGGCCGTCTTGGATCGGGCGACCTTGGCGGCATCGCTGCGGCATTCGTCACGGCCTTTGGCGGTGGACATGTCGTAGACGGTGCCCGCCACCTTGGCGCGGATTTGCTCGATTAGGGGGTCTAGGCCGCCCACGTTGCTGTATACGGTCAGCGCTGATTCTTTTGTTGGCAGCGTGACTAGCTCGGTGCTTTCTTGTTCGATGACTTCGCTCATGTTTTTTCCTCAAAATCCAACAGCTTCGCCAATAGACGCGAACGCATACAGGCCGATGACGAATACAACGGTTAACGGGTACGCATACCAGGGCGCTGGTTTGTCGCCCGGTGCGCGGTAGCATTCCAATGTGATTCGGCTCCAGATGGCTTTCATACATCCTCCGTTGCAATCTCGCCGATCACGTCAACGAGACGGTTGTGTACGTTGTGATGGGCCGCGCCGTGAGCGTTGGCGATCAGCGATAGAATCTGGCGCATTTCCGTTTCGTTCAAATCTTTGAAGAAGTCGTTCGCGTCCAGCGTCCGCGTCCAGTAGCCAGCGTCGTTCATGTTCCAGTCGCTGCCGGTTTTCTCGGCCAGGACGTCCATGATGGATCGCACGAAATGGGGATTGATCGTTTGCTCGGCTGCGTCGTACTGAACGGGCGTGTCCACCCGATCCCGGTTTTCAGGGAGTAGTTCTAAATCCATGATGTTCTCCAGAAAAGGAGGAAGAAGAGAGAGTGCGTCGGCTGGCATAAGGCAGCCGTTGCATACACGTACCAGAAGGAGTCATTCACCGGGGCCAAGCCGGTGCACCGCGCACTCTCGCGAAAACCCACTGGTGGCAATGGGCTTTCGGGAAAGTAGGGGTGCGGGTTACGTCTCCCGCGTGGGCTCTCACCACCGTCTTGCTTGGCACTGCTGCTATGCGGGCCTGCCTGATTGCACTTAGCCGCTCAATCGCCTCGGTCGGTTCCTGCAACTCCCCCGACGGCACACCGCAGGCACGTACATACTGCATACGCTCAGGCCCTTCTCTTAGGTATTCGGTGGCCCGTATCGTGGGCCAAACGCGAAGCTGCACCGCGTTGCATCCCCGCAAAGAACAGGGCACGGCATCTGCTTCGATTGTTGATGGTGGCCGGATTTGAACCGGGCCTTCCGCAAGGCGGATATGCATACCTGACTACACTATCCACCATCAAGAATCCGCCCGCTTACGTCCATGTGCGGAACCAGAGGCACATCCCTGGCCGGACGGATACTTTATGGCCCTGCCACGCAACCGACGCGGGCAGGGTGACCTATGGGTTATGGCTGGCCGGGCCGGGGAGGGTTATTCGACTTGCTCAGACCAATAGTCGACGGGATTTCGCTTATCGACTTCGGCCTTGGCTAGTTGCTGGATTTCTTCTATCGAGTCGCCAGACAGGATGATGCTGTCGGTCGATCCGTCCGCGTGCTCGAAGTGAATCTCGAACTTCATGGCTGCTTCTCCATTGCGGCGTCGGCGCGACCATTTGGAGCCTCACCGTTCTTCGCATGCCATTCGGCGTGATGTGATCGACACAGCCACCTTACGCTAAGCGGCTCTGCATAATCATCATGATGGGCATCCGCGGGCTCTTTGCCGCATATTTCACACGGCGTTTGCTTCATCCTGCCCGTGAGAATCATTGAACGAACGGCATTCTTTGCCGCTATTTTTGGCGCGAACCTTATCTTGTATTCCCTCCGATACTCGACATCCAGCAAGCTATTCTCCTGCCTACGCCTGCGGTCTTTCGCCGCAAGTCGGTCACGATTCTTGGCGGCATAAGCGGGCCACGTCTCACGTTGACGTGAGCGTATTAACTCCCGATTCTTCAGATACTGAGCGGCGGTGCAGGCTCGACAGTTACTCTGGAGTCCATCTTTGGCCTTGGTTCTTTTATTGAATTGGTCGTGCGTCTTTACGGTTGCACACTTTCCGCATCGCTTGGTTTTCGGGCGACTGACATAGCCGAAGCTGCCGGACGCATCAGTCCGCTCGTCGGTAAGTACTGCATCAGTGGTCATGGCTAGACTCCAAGACAATCGGCGGAATAGGCAAGTAGTGCGTGACTGTGTTGCAGATTTCGCCGTCCACCTGCCATTGATGGCGCTGGGTGTCGGAGTTCAGTACGCGGCTACCAAGGCGCAGGTGGCCGTGTTGATTGACTCGCAGGACGAATTGCCCGTCGTAGTTAGGCTGGCCGTCTTTGATCGACTTCCAGCGGGTATCTAGTTCAGTGGTCATGGCTGGCTCCTATTTCGCCAGCGATGCGGCGTATTCGATTAGATAGATTTTTGGGGCTAGTAGGATTTGGAGCCAGTCGATATCCCACACCAACGCGGGAGCAAAATAGAGAATGCTCATGAAGCCCGCAACCAAGAAGGATGGCGGCATATCGTTCCCGTCCCAGAACTCCGTATTGCGCAAGACGCGAATTATTGCGATGGTAATGCCGATGAACCCAACGATAGAGAGCGTGAAAAGCAAGCCGCTCACAACCGCCTTCCACATCAACAACTGCTGAATCACATCCGGCAACTGCGCTTGCAGAAACGATGCGCCTGCGTCTATTCCTGAATTGGCCTTGCCGAGTAGGTCGGCCAGGGCGGTTTGTAGTTGTTCGTTCATATGTCCTCGCATGAAAATCGCAGCACTGCAAAAGTGGCGATTGGGTGGCCCCGGTGAAGGGGCGGATTACTTTTTGGTGTAGGTGCAGGGCGCATAATCGAGCGGATGGCCGCCGATGCGCCCAGGCTTGAGATTCCATCCGCAACGCTCCGCTTGCACCATGCTGGCGGTCTCCATGCGAAGGGCGTTACGTTGGAGGTCATAACCGACGAACCGCAACCGATACCCGCATTCCTTCGAGCAAGTCGGCGGGTCGGTGTTGGCCGGGTCAGCGGGAGCGGGCTGCATTGATGCGCCCCTTGCAATAGGAAGCCGCGCCGGCATGGCCGCCTGAAACGCGCACATCTTCGCACCAGTGATGCGACCCGTCGAAGTACGCGACCTCCCACTTCCGCCCAACAATGCGGCGCACGCTGTACCAACCCTGGCGATATTCAGTCTTCATTCCGTTCTCCTTATGGTTGTCATCAGTAAGCCCTGGCTCGCAAGGCTTGCGGATAACTTCCGGACACGCCAGCCTGCGCTACTCCCGTTATTCACGGCTCGCAGTACTGGCGCATCAATCAATCAACCAGCGCAGCCTGTAGCCTCCCTGGCGTACTGTGCGGGTCGATAGCCTCATACGATCTTGTGTCCGGGGCGGAGGGTTGAGCCCGGGGCCTAGCCGTGCGTAATCGCACCATTGGCCTGTTCTATCTCTTTGCGGCCAGGGGATTTCAGGGGAGGGTGCGACAGTTCTGCTATGTTTTCCGAGCCGGTACGTCAGTACTGGCCAGCGGGTGAAACCGCTGAAGGTTGCGGCCCGTATGGAGTGCGATGGATGTCGCACCAACCTTAAAGGCCAATGCCGTCCGCCGTGGGAGACTATCCCGGCCTAGGGCAGCGGCGGCGCGGGAGGCGTTCTAGATAAGCCGACTGCAAGCGCCAGGCACGGCGCTATATAAATGCCAACCCTAACCAGTTGGCAGGCCTGCCAGCGAAATCAGGGCTATCGCCATGATCAAGCTGACAATCAAGCTGTCCATTAGCTACAAGCAAGTCCGGTCCCTACTGTTCTTGCTCATGCTGTTAGGCAGCTAGCGGCAAACCCAGCCTCGAAAGGGGCTGGGCCTAGAAGCCTTCCTGAAAGCGCACATCTCTGCGCGCCCTCTCCTGAAATTCCCTGAGTTGTTAAAGAGCAATCCGCCTTAGCGGGGTACTGCTGCTTCACCTTGGCCGTACTAAACCTGGCTATGCCTAAAGTCGTTCTTTGCGTTGGGTGAGGCGATGTATGTATTAAACACCGTGTTGAATATAAAGTCAACAGCGCGTTTAAAAAAACCAACAAATTGTTTAGCGGGGGAGAGGCAAAAGAGGGTGCTAGTCTGTGATTCGACCGTGCGCTTTGTCGAGTGCTGCAGACGTGACTCGATAGGCCAGGGCAAGAAGATGCTTACGGCTTTCCGGGGCAATGGTTGACATATCAGACGTCAGCATGAGAAGAATTAACGAATCCAGCTCATCAAGCTCTGCGATTACAGAGGCATGTTGTAGTGGTTCGATCGCTTTATTGTTATCATCCATCTCGCTATCCTCTTATAGCAAATTGCAGTTCCAACGCCTCGCAAGCTCTCACCCTTGCGGGGCGTTTCCTTTGGCACCTCCAAATTACACTGTATAAATAAACAGTACAAGGTGTAAGCGGTGGATAACTTGTGGATGGATTGCGCAAACGTCCGAGGGATGGGGCAAAGCGAAATAGGGGAGGGAAAACCCTACTCAGAACGAGCAAACTAGGGGCTATTAACTTCAAGTGCGGTAAGATTGCGTATTGTTTTGTTACTAGGGGGCTGTGTTGGATATCGATCAGAAGAATCGGCTGCGGCCCATGGCCAGAGAAAAAGCGCAATGGTTTTCGGCTGGGCTAAGCCAAGCCACGAACGAAGGGCGCAATATCGGTCAGGCCAGTATTGACCTGCAAGATGAATTGGAAGTCTTTGCCAATGGGCTTGATGAGCCTGATCGGGAGGCGTTTCTTGCTCTTTACGTTGAAGAGTTGAATGCTCTAACGCAGCAGAAGCACTCAGAAGCGGATGCCATCATTGTGGAGTCAGTCAATAATGCCCAAGCAACATCGATAGTTGTTGGTATTGCTATTTTTGTGATCGTCTTGATTATGGTTTTTAATCGTTAGCCATACGGTGCAGAACGAACAGGCAAAAGAAAACCCGCCGGGGCGGGTTGGCGCACAAAATGATCACTGTCAATAGGAAAACATTGCTCAAAAATGAGCAGTTTGCTAAACTACAAGTGTAGGCAAGCGCTGGACTTGTAGAGGTCGTCGAAAGACGGCAGCCCTTATTGGGTGGGATCCTCGAACCAGGGGCCTACAATCTATTTCGGGCCTTGGTTGGCACACGCCGCCAAGACCCTTTCTGTTTCTGCTTTATCATCGCACCAAACTTTCATTCCATAGCCGTTAACTCGGCCTCGATGGCGATAAAGCTTCCCGCGCATCAGACTCAAATATCTGCCCTCGGTTTCCCCGTAAATGCTCCGGTGGACAGCATAAAATACACCGCTGGCAACCGCGTCTGCAATCTGGAGTCCGGCCATTTGGTCATGGTTTACGGCGCGCACCATGCCTAGGTCGATGGCACCCCAGTCAATCTGGATGCCATTGTATCCGCTGCCGCCGACGCCCATTAGCTTCGCTAAATAACCGGTGAGGTCTTCGTAGGACATTGCAGAGCGATTTGAGAATATCAATTCTGCCATATAAGACTCTTGGTCTGGCGGCCTGCCATCTCTGCATAGCCAGCTGATTCTCTCCATTAGCAGACGGCAGCAATAACGGTAAAGCTCGTAGGGCTTTCTTTGAAAGTGCTCTGGATCTGGGATGGTTGGCTTGTGAACCAAAATGTTGATGGTGCGAATCGGGAGAGTGCTAATGATGCGCGCTAACGGGATCCGCTGCTCATGCTTTAGATGCCTAAAGTGGAGGGTATGCTTTTCCGGCTTCTGAAGAACCTTTCTTGCTTCCTTCGCGGCCTGGATCAGAAGATGGTCATTATGGGCGCGCACAACGGTTGCGCTCAATACAAACCAGCGAGAGCTCCCTTTCTCGTCGGGCAGGAACTTAAATCCCTCATCTCCGGCCTCGTCAATGTACACCCTGTAATCTGGTTTTTTCTTCATATTGTCGGCGCACTTCACTGCTCACATCCCCACA
The DNA here is from genome assembly GCA_044464765.1 of Pusillimonas sp. Taxonomy (GTDB): domain Bacteria; phylum Pseudomonadota; class Gammaproteobacteria; order Burkholderiales; family Burkholderiaceae_B; genus JBIQKZ01. The sequence goes on along the minus strand of JBIQKZ010000003.1, from coordinate 200,431 downwards.
TCAAACAGAATCACTTGCGCCGAAACGCATCCCAACACACCACACCCAAAATCGCCAAGCCCGCAGCAATAAACGCTTTGGCCGCTGCGCTGGTACTGAAAAACATCATTTCTACTGCCTTACAAAACTACATCAATCTAAACTTTCGTTACTTGGTGATCGTACTGTTTCAGACCGATAACACAGCACGACTAAGGTGTTTTTTTGATGTCTAGGCCCACATTGCCAGCGGCCACTATAAAGGCTCTTTCGAGAGCCACAGCATCATCGCCTTGCATGGCGTAGACCTTAGCTTCGTCGATTTTCGGGAAGGGCCACTTGCGGACAGTAGCCGCTGAACTCTCTTCGGTTGTGCCAATCAGCTCATCGACGGATCGCCCGAACAGCCTTGCTATCGGGGCATGCCATTCAGGAGGCACACCCCGTGTTTTCCAGTTGGAGACGTTCTGCGCGGCGGGCAGCCCAAGCTCATTGGCCACCTTGGACTGATTCCAGCCCTTGGCTTTAGCCCACCTCATCATCCGTGCGAACACCGTTTCTTTCATCGCGTAAGCATAAACAATTTGTGTAGATCGCTGTTAAACACAGTGTTGACTAAATAATCAACACAGTGTTTAATATGGTTATGAAAGACAAAGAACTCATCCTCAAATTGGGCGGCCCGGCGAAGGTTGCGAAGCTGCTCGGGTACGAAAAGCACGGACAGCAGCGGGTCACCAACTGGATGACGCGAGGCATTCCGGCTGCCGTAAAAGTCGATTTCCCGCACATCTTCATGCGTGATGCGCTTAGCAAAGCAAGGCGCTCCACCAAACCCAACCCCCAAGAAGTGAACCATGCTTAGTAGTCCTCGGCTTCCCTTGCCTGCGGCATACCTTGATTCGGCTTTCCTTGCCTGCCTTCGCGTCTCCATAGAAACCCCAGAACTTGTGCAGAACTTTGATCGGCTCTACGGCGCTTCGATGATGTCCGGCAAGCCATCCAGGGACGACATGCAAGCGCTTGCTCAGTTTGTCCATGACTCCATTTACTCGCGCCTGCCCGATGAAGCCATCGAATCTTTGCGCGTCTCCCAAGAGGTGAACCATGCGTAACCTATATGCCCGCTTTGTTCTGTGGTTGATCCGGCCAGCGCTCCGCGCCCATGCGGGGGATCGCATTACCTTGGGCTTTGTCAATAAAGACTTCGAGCACGAGGTGATTGAAATCATGCTCAACGACGCCCGGCGTAATGGGCCTTTCAGTCGCGCTGTCAAGGGAGGGCTGTAAGCCATGCCATCGCTATCAGTCATCAATAACACAGCCCGGCCCATCAAGCTAATTAAGTACGCGATCCGGGGAGAGATCACCAAGATCATCGTCACCGATGTTAAGGGTGACGTCCTGCATGGCCCTGACGGACAGAATGCTGCCGGGGTCAAGCGCCATAGTGACCTCGCTGCCGTCGGCGAATCTGACGGTGAACTTCTTTCTGACGTCGAAATCGAGGCTGTAATTTATTTGGCTCCCAGGGGGAAGTGAAATGGGGTCGAATTTTTGGCTCATGGTTAATCCTTTTCGGAAATGTTTGGTTACTGGAATCTCCGAGCGTAACCGAACTGGATTGACCGCCCCTATACGCATTGACCCCATGTCAATGCACCGTCACGGCCCCAGCGTCTGCCGCTCCCCATTGATGGTTGAGCACAAGCCGATGGTAGACCGCTTCCACATGATCGTCGGTCACGTCATCAAACGCCTTGTAGGCCAGGTTCGCGGCTCGTTCAAACAGCCAATCACACAATTCTTCGCTCATGTCCGGATTTTCGTCCAGGGGCAGGGCGTCGGGTATTCGTATTTTCCGATGGTTCATGTTGTCCATGGGGCCACTGTAGGCGTGAAGGAAAGGTAAGTCATGAGCACTGTTTCTCAAATTCCACGCAAGGCCGTAACCGCCTTCATCAAAGACATGCTCGATGGCTGGCGAAAGATGCACGGCTGGAGTCAATCGGCTGTTATTGCGAATGTGGTCGATGCTCATAAAGCCATCGACGCGGAGCGTTCCACTGAGATTGTTTTCGAGGAAGAGCGCCGTGGCCGCGATTTGACCCACTGCCAGCGCATCAACATGCAAAAGGTCTACCGCTGGCTGGATAACGAGGATGGCCGGGGCAACATGCCGGCCAACTTCTTGCCGTCCGTTCTCGCTGCGCTGCCGATTGATCTGCGCGTACAGCTGGCTAACGAAATCCTTGCGCCTTGTGGTCTAGTTGCGCACGTAGCCGGTCAGCCGAGCAATAGCGAGTTCGACCCGAGCGAGCATGTCATCACGATGCTGAAAGAGTTGCCCGAGGTCAACAAGGCTGCCTACGACTTGACCCGGTGCAGCAGCGATGACGTGCTTCGCCGTGCACATACGGAAGGCATTGAGGCCAAGCAAGCGGTTGCTGACTTCGTTAAGAGCGTTGAATGCGAAATTTCCCGGCGTGGAAGGCTGCGGAGCGTGGCGTGATGCAGGCCATATCCGGAACCCGACGCGCGATGAAGGAAATGGCTGACGGCACGATCCGCGTACAGATAGATATAGACCCAGTCTGCAAGGATCAATTTCTTGCGCTGTTCAAGAGTATCGACATGCCGGTCGCCATCGCTCCGCTCGTGGCTGACTTCGAGCGCCGCCAGCCGGAAGAAAAGCCCAAGGGCGGCGAGTTGGCGCGGTTAGCAGGGCAGCTATGCCAGAACCCGGAGTTTCTGAAATACGGCAATTACGAAAGCCCTGGTGAAGCAGCGGCTGATATCCGTTTCGCTTGCCAGATCGAGTCTAGGGCGGAACTGGATCACAACCCAGAGGCCGCGGCGATCTTCCACGAGTCGTACCGCAAGCCTTTCATTGAATGGAAGGAGGGCAGGGCATGACCTGGAACAGCACTTTCAAAAGCCCCGGCCAGCCGCTCAAGCGCAGTCCCATGACGCGTAGATCATCGCGCAAGCACAAGATCGTCGGCCACCACGACCGAAAATTGTTGGACGCCTGTCGAGGTGAGCCATGTTACCTACGTGTGCCGGGCCTATGCGCGCGCGACCCGCGCGACCCGACTGTCGTTGATTGCCATGGCAACTGGGCGGATACAGGAAAAGGGCTTGGCCTGAAGGCGGCTGATCGCTATAGCGTGCCCGGCTGTGCAGCCTGCCACTACTGGCTTGACTTTGGAGCGACCGCAACCCGCGAAGAAAAACGGGCGGTGTTCTTTGATGCGCTGGCCCGTTGGGAGCCGGCCCGCGCAGCCAAGATCAATACAAAACAAAACCCGGCAACGCCTGCCAGCGTTCCGGGCCTTCAATCGCACTCACTTTAGGAGACGTGCAAATGACTATGACGCAAATTGTACCAACATCGACCGCAAACGCAATACCTTTGGTTCCGGTCGGCGCCATGAGTATGACCAGCCAGGAGATTGCCGAGCTTGTTGAATCCAGGCATGACAGCGTCAAGCGCACCATTGAGCGGCTAGCGAATCAAGGGGTTATCTCACTCCCACCGCTGGTGGAAGTCAAAGTGCAACGGGAACGGCGCGAGGAAACCGTTAGCGTCTACCAATTCACCGGCGAAAAAGGAAAGCGAGACAGCATCATCGTGGTCGCCCAGTTGTCGCCGGAGTTCACGGCGCGCCTAGTTGATCGATGGCAGGAACTGGAAGCCGGAATAGTGGCCGTGCCACGCACCTTTGCTGAAGCATTGCGCCTGGCTGCCGACAAAGCAGAACAGGCTGAGCGCCTTGCCATCGAGCGTGATGTGGCGGTAGCCACTAAAGCCGAGATCGGATCGCGCCGCGAGGCCACCGCCATGAATACGGCCAGCCAAGCTATCAAGCAAGTTAACAAGCTTTCGGTAGAGCTAGACCGCTCCAAGCAGTACGCCACCGTCAAGCGCATGGAAATGCTGTACCAGGGCGTCAAATTCAATTGGAGGCTGCTTAAAAGCACATCCATTCAGATGGACATGCCGCCCATTGATGTGTTCGACCAGAACTACGGAACCGTTAAGGCCTATCACGCAGATGTTTGGCGCGAGTCTTATGCTCTCGAAATAGAGGTGTCGTAATGGCTGGAGAATGGCTCAAATTCGATGCCAGCACTCCCGATAAGCCGGAGGTGCTAGCTATAACGGTCGCCATGGGCTGGGATGACCCTGATCTTACGGTCGGCAAGCTGCTCCGTATGTGGCGGTGGTTCGATCAGCAGACCATTGACGGTAACGCTGCTGGCGTTACCGCGGCGTTACTAGATCGTTTGCTTGGCGTTAGAGGATTGTGCGCAGCAATGGAATCTGTGGGCTGGCTGGAGGTTTATGAGGGCGGGTTAAGGCTGCCGAACTTCGACCGACACAACGGAAAGACAGCGAAAAATCGCGCTTTGACCGCAAAAAGGGTGGCAATCCATAAAACTAACGCCGATGGTAACGCAAAAGGTAACGCTCCAATCGTTAGCGCAGCGTTACCTAGAGAAGAGAAGAGAAGAGAAGAGAAGATAGAAGAACAAAAAACAAAACAAAAAAGCCCACCCGCTGCGCGGGCCGCTTCGCTCTCAGTCTCAGACCTAGTTGCCCACGAGGTTGATGCTCAGGTTGCAGACGAATTTCTGGCTATCCGAAAAAAGAAACGATCCCCACTGACGCCCCTGGCCCTTGAAGGCATACGCCGGGAGGCTGGCCGGGCCGGCATGACGCTGGGCGACGCGCTGCGCAAATGCGTCGAGCGTGGCTGGCAGGGCTTTGAGGCCGGATGGGTGAATAACGAAAAACCAGGAGCATCACGACATGGAAACTTTGCAAAGCAGGACTACCGAGCCGGGGTTGGCGCGGATGGGAGTTTCTGACATGGAAACCAGAGAGCGCGGTTGCGATTACCACCCGAATTACATGTCATCTCTAATCGCCGGGCGATGGTCGGAATGCCCGAAATGCGTACAGGAGAAAATCGATTACGAGATGTCCGAGGCTGGTAAAAAAGCCCACTCTGAACGCCTTGCGGCGCAATCCCAGTTTTTGCTGAAAAAAGCCGCCATACCGCCCCGGTTCGCTCATCGCCGCCTGGATACCTTCATCGTGCAAAACGAGGGGCAGGGCAAGGCGCTAGGCGTAGCAAACCAGTACGTCAACGACTTCGACAAGACTAGCGGCCAAAGCCTCATTTTATGCGGCGGCGTCGGGGCCGGGAAAACGCACCTTGCCGTCGGCATCGCTCACGAGCTTATCGACCGCCAGTGCATGTGCATTTTTACGTCGGTTATCGGGGCCATCCGCAGCGTAAAGGAAACCTACAACCGCAACAGCGACGCCACCGAGCGCCAAGCCCTGGATGCGCTTATCAAGCCTGACTTGCTAATCCTCGACGAGGTGGGCGTCCAGTTTGGGAGCGATGCGGAGAAGTTAATCCTCTTCGAAATCATCAATGGCCGGTACGAAAACATGAAGTCCACCATCGTCATCAGCAATCTGGCGATGGACAAGCTCAGCGAGTACTTGGGCGAGCGCGTGGTGGACAGGTTGCGCGAAGGCGGCGGCAAGATGGTTGTATTTGACTGGCCCAGCTATCGGAGGCAGGCCGCATGACACCAAGCGAATTGCAATTTAACTGTACCCACGCCCCGTACTGCCAGAAGGGCTGCATCGCCTGCAATGCCCGCAAAGTGAAGCTATACCGCCCAAGCCGCCAAAAACAGGATGCGTACCTTGCCAGCCTGCCAGAGCATGAGCGGGCGCAGACGCTGGAAATGTTGAAGGAGTCGGCATGAGGCTACTCGCAATCGACCCAGGCACCGAACAATCCGGCTATTGCGTATTCGACGGCGATGCAGTGACAGCCAGTGGCGTGATGCCAAACGCTGAAATGCTCGCCTACGTCCAGCGCGGCCACTTTGAAATCAACGCCCACAAGCTCGCCATCGAAATGATTGCCAGCTACGGCATGCCAGTAGGCCGCGAGGTATTCGAAACCTGCCTATGGATAGGGCGCTTTGTGCAGGCCTGGCATAACCCCGAGTCTGTCCAGCTTATCTATCGGCGCGATGTGAAAACCCACCTTTGCGGAACGGCCAAGGCCAAAGACGCAAATATTCGCCAGGCGCTGCTGGATCGCTTCCCGCGCACCGGAGGGGGCAAGACCCCGCAAGTCGGCACCAAATCCGCACCCGGCCCGCTGTACGGCGTATCGACACACGCATGGGCGGCACTAGCAGTAGCGATGCTGGTAACGGACAGGGCGGCCCACGCATCGCGAACCCAAACCAAGAAACCAACATTTTCCCCGGAGGTGATATGAGCGAGAACAAATCAGACGGCAGCACAGCCAGCTATTACGAGCTGCCTCCTAAAGCAACGGAATTGCAGCACCTAATCAGCCATCGCAACATGAACGCGCAGATCGGGGAAATCTTCCGTGCCTGCTACCGGTACGGCATGGCGAGCCACTCAGACCAGTTGCGCGATGCAAAGAAAATCCTTTTCTATGCTAAGGCAGAGGTCGAGCGGCTGGAGGCGCTGCCAACGATCAACGACTGGATGGGTCGAATCGTATTCACTGGTGGGCCACTGATGCCTGCGCCGGAAAAACCCAAGCGCGACCCGCGAGACGTTGCCAGCGATCCCGAGGGTAAGTTGATCCACGATCCATCCAAGCCACTTGCTGCTCATATGGCGAGAGTAAACAAGATTGTCCGGCCCGACGGAACGATCAGGCTGGGCGACCTTAAAGACCTCATGCAGCCCGCCAAGACCGGGCGCGACCTGTACATCGAATACTGCGCTAAATCCCTCCCTATGACTAGGCCGACATGGTGCGAGCTATCCGACGAGGATCAAGCCGACTGGAATGCGCGCGCCAAGGAGCAAGCATGAACGTCCACGAAATCCGCGCCGCTGCGGTCAGCCGCCTTCGAGGCCGGGGTATTGAGGTATCGGACCGGGCGCTGCTGAAAACCCTGGCCAACATGATCGAGGCGAACGGTGGCCCGTCGCGCAACTACAGCGTCAGCCCCGGTGACTACATCCAGAGTTTCCTAGCGCCCAAGAAAGCCACACCCAAGGCGGTGACGTTTCGACAGATCAAGCCGCGCACGCATCTACGTCAGGCTGAAATCAACGAACAGCCCCGGCAAGTCAGCATGGGCTGGGATGGCAGTGGAACGTGGTGGAGGGATCGATGATCACGGTATTCGAAGTCTTGCTCGCGGGTTGGCTGACGGCCCTGACCGCATGGTTTCTTTGGGATTGGTGGAGGTGATATGAGAATAGAGACGAGTTATATCAAGCGGAAATCATTGCGCTCTTTCCGGGTGTGGCTGGCCCATGCCGGACGGATGAACACTTTTACGGCTGGGCCGATGGTCTTCCTCAGGTTCTGCGGCCTGAACGTCAACATCTATCCATGGTTCGAGCGCCACCAGCGGGCGAAAAGAGCCAACACAACCATGTATGACCCAAAGCAATTCAGGCGTCGGTAATGGAGCGCTGGATGATGGGTGATCCGGCATATGTGGCCGAACGTCTGGAGGAAATGGCCAGGCAGCGGGTGGCCAAGACGCGGGAGGGCAGAGCCGAGAAAGCCAGGCAAGAGTTGGAAAAGCTGTTTAAGGAGAAGCCAGATGAGCAAAAGTAATATCGAAATCTTGCTAGGCGAGTGGGGTGCCTGGAAGCGGGGCGAGAACCGCAACCCTTTGGGCTATCCGGAATCAAGTGCATTTCAGAATATGCGAGTGGATGGCCAGCGCGGGGGCGATCCCGATGTGCTGCTGGTAGATGACGATTTACGCAAGCTCGACAACCAGGTCAGCGCACTATTTCCGGAAGCTCGGCGCGTCATCACAGCGCACTACGTATGGCCAGGCCCGGTAAAGGCGAAGCTGGACCGGTTGGCGATTTCTCGCACCGGCTATTACGACATGCTCGACAGTGCTCATAAGCAGCTTTCGCACTGGATGGGGCAGGGATATGCATTTGTCGCCACCAAGCCGGAAACTATTTCGTCCGGACACCTTGCATGACTGTCCGGACTGAATCATACTAAAACCCATAGGCTGTCGAGTTGTCAGCCGATTTTTTGAGCCTCGCCATGTGCGGGGCTTTTTCGTTTTCGCCGCTGTCTCCTCTGCTGTGTTCCCTCACGGCACCTCGCGGCCCTGCTGTCTCATGACGGCGGGGCCGCAATCTTTTTGAGGCGCACATGCTGTTTTGCCTGTCCGTCTGCGACGCTGACCAGCGCTTAATCCTCGACGACGAGCCGCACGGTGATGTGCTGGCGGTGGTCGAGGCCGATAGCTGGATTGAGGCGCGAGAGCAGGCGCTGGGGAAGAAGGAAATGGACCCGTATTTTTATCGGGATGGGTGGGGGTGGATGGAGAGAGAGCCGAGGGCATCATGAACATTTCCCGCCCGACGCCGCCCGAGCATCTTGAAGAATCGATATTCGACGTCCTGACGCCAGCGCCTGAGGTGGGCGAATGGGTCAAGGCGACGATCCTGGCTGACGATGGCCCGCTGCATAATCCAGATCACGCGCACCTACTGGACGCTGATCTGTGTTTTCTATGGGCCTCAAGCGCATTCACGAAGCAAGGCAGGACGGTAGTAGGCCAGGCCGAACAGGTCATGCTCCGCGCTGGCGGCTGGCAGAAGGCCCGCCAAGAGCAACAGATGCGAGAATGGTTCGGTTACGTGCCGAGCTTTGTCATCACGCTGGCGGCTGATTACTGTTCACGCTGCAGCGATGCTGAATTCTGCGCGCTCGTGGAGCATGAGATGTACCACGTAGGCCATGCCCTGGACGAGTTCGGCGTGCCCAAGTTCACCAAGGAAGGTCTGCCCAAACTGGCATTGCGCGGCCATGACGTCGAAGAGTTCACCGGCGTGGTCAGGCGCTACGGAGCGAGCCCGGAAGTGGCCAAGATGGTCGAAGCAGCGAAGCAATCTCCCGAGGTGGCAAACATCAACATAGCGAGGGCATGCGGAACCTGTCTGCTTAGGGCGGCGTAGCTTGACCCTCAGTTTACGGATTTCACATTATGGCAACCCTGAATGATGCGGTGAAGCAATTCATCGTACAGGCGTTGGCCTGTTATGACACCCCGACACAGGTATCCGACTCCGTAAAGGACGAATACGGCCTGGATGTGCCACGCCAACAAGTGGCTTTATATGACCCGACAAAGCACGCCGGGCGCAACCTAAGCGCGAAATGGCGAGCTGTTTTCGAGGCCACGCGGGAGAACTTCAAGGCCCAGACAGCCGAGATTCCCATTGCCCAACGGGCTTATCGGCTAAGAAAGATGGCCCAGATTGCTACCAAAGCAGAGCAGATGCGCAATCTGCCTTTGGTGTTGCAGATACTGGAGCAGGCAGCCAAAGAAACTGGCGATGCTTACGTGAATCATCGAACAGCGGGAGGCGGAGGAAGTGATTTAGCACAGGCGCTATCGGAGGCTATCGAGAGACTGCCGTCATGAGAACTGGCAACCTGATGCTGGATCGCCAGTTGGCGCGCTGGTATCCGTTGAAAGATCATCCTGTGCAGCTGGCGCTTGTTGAGGCGGTGCCGAATGGCGTCAGATTTCCTCTCGTGCCGGCAGGTCGACGAAGCGGGAAGACCGAAAGATTTAAGCGGTTTCTGGTGAAGCAGGCCAATCGGGAGCCTGGGCAATACTTCGCTGCGGCGCCAACGCACGACCAGGCGAAGAAAATATTCTGGGATGACCTGAAGGCGTTCACGCTGTCGGCGGCGCATGCCAAGCGACCCAGCGAGTCCGATCGCATCATCTACTTGCCAAACGGCAGTGAGATTCACGTTATCGGCTTGGACAAGCCGCAGCGCATTGAAGGCGTTCCTTGGAAAGGCGGCGGAATTGATGAGTTCGCCGATGTAAAGGCCACAGCCTGGGAGGCAAACATCCTTCCAGCCCTGAACACCGTCAACCCTACGGACCCCGAATATCGGGCGTGGTGCTGGCTGTTAGGTGTGCCCGACGGTCTGAACCACTACTACGACCTGTGCAGTGCGGCTGAGGCCGGAGGTAACCCGGATTTCGCGGTATTCCACTGGAAGTCTGCAGAGATCCTGCCTAAGGATGTGATCGCCGCGATGAAGCGCGCCATGTCGGCAAAGCAATTCCGGCAGGAGTTTGAAGCTTCGTTCGAGACCGCATCCGGGCGAATTTACGAAGATTACAGCAAGGCCAATCACACGAAGGAGCGCATCGAGCCGCATGAGCAACTGCTGTGGATGCACGATCAAAACTTCACGCCGTTGTCGAGCGCTATAGGCGTGCGGCGCGGCAAGGACGGAAATGACCTGTATCTGTTGGATGAAATCGTGCTGACCAGCGCGGTGTCCAAGCAGTCGGCCATCGAGTTTGTGGACAAATTCAAAGATCACAAGAACAAGCATGTTCTGATCTACGGCGACCCGGCAGGCCAAGCAGGCGAGAAGCACGGCCACGCATCGGACTATGTGGACATCGAGGGTGTGCTCAAGGCCAATGGCTGGACGTACACGCGCAGGGTAAAGCCAGCGCATCCGGCGATCAAAGATCGACAGAACGCGGTGCGGGCCAAGATCAAAACGGCAGATGGGCATATCAGCCTGTTTGTGAACCCGATCACAGCCAAGTGGTGTAACAAGGGCCTGGCAACCGTGCAATTAAAGGACGGGTCGGCCTTTCAGGAAGACCAGAAGAATCAATACCAGCACATCACGACCGCAATCGGATATTGCGTGGACCGTGAATGGCCGGTTATTCAGCGCACAGGCGGCGTGCGACAAATTCAAGGATTAGGCTGATATGCCGGTAACGAGCACAAACCCAGACCACGATGCGCATCTGGCCGAATGGGCCATGATGGACGCCGCGCTGGCGGGCGAGTCGGCTATCAAGGCAGACTCCAACAATCTGCCCAAGCCCTCTGGCATGATCGAGGCCGAGCGTATCGATCCGAAGAACGCGGTGCTGTACAAGAATTATACGCAGCGTGCTCAATATGAGCTATGGGTCAAAGACTCGCTGCGGGCCATGATGGGCCTCGTGTCGCGCCTGGTGCCCGAGATCGAATTGCCTGCCGGCCTGAAGGAAATGGAGGAAAACGCGACCGACGACGGCTTTAGCCTGCGCCAGCTTTTCATGCGCGTGGTGCGCCAGTCCGTGACTCATGGCCGCGTGCCGATCCTGGTCAACGTGGATGACAAGGGCAAGCCTTACATCACCACATACAAGGCCAGCAGCGCCATCAACTGGGCTTTGGGCAACATCGGCGGGCGTCAGGATTTGGTCCTGGCGGTCTTTGTGGAGACGCGCAAGGATCGGACCGACGACGAGTTCAGTCACGACACCGTGCAGGTCTACCGCGTGCTTGCGTTGCGCGAGGGCGCATGCATCACCTACGTGGCAGACGGGGACGGCATCATCGTCGAGGCCGAGCGCGTGCTGGGCACATCGGGCGGTGGCGGTAGGCTTGCCCGCGCGCTCACGTACATTCCGGTCATCTATAGCGGATCGACCGACAACGGCCCCGACGTGGACGAGGTGCCGCTCTTGTCCATGGCGCGCGCGGCGCTCAAGTCCTACCAGTTAAGCGCTGATTATTTCACGGCATTGCATCAGACGAGCCATCCGCAGCCGTGGGTGTCGGGCCTGGACGAAAACGCCGATTTGCGCGTGACCGGCCCGTCTGCCGCCTGGGACTTGGGGCCGAACGGCCAGTGCGGCTATCTGGAGTTCCAGGGCGCTGGCATCGAGGCGGTGCGTCAGGCCATGAGCGACCAGAAGAACGCCGCACTTGAAGCGGGCGCCAGGGTCATGGATGTATCGGGCGCTGAATCAGGCGAGGCGAGAAAAACCCGGCAGAACGACCAGCATGCGACCCTGCATAGCATCGTCGTGACGGCCGCCGAGGCCATTGAGCAGGCTTTGCGATACGCGGCAGACTGGACGGGCCGCGACACAAAGAGCGTGAAGTTCACAGTCAAGCCTGAATTCATCGTGCCCGAGATCGACCCGCAAGTGCTGGGCCAGATTCAGCAGGCGGTGTTGGCTGGCGGCGTGTCGTGGGCGTCGTACTGGCTCTACATTACGACGGGCAAGCTACCCGAACACGGCTACGACGAGGAAGCCGCCTTGATCGACGGGGCTGTTTTGAATGGCGACGCCTGATGAATTGCGAGCCGCTCAACGCGCTATCGTCGCCGCTTTGGCTCAGCACGCTGCCCACAATTACCGGGCATCATCGGCTGTAGTAAATGCCATCAATGTCGAAATTGACCGGCTGGCAAGGGAGCTGACCGGAGCGCTGTCTGAGCACCTAGAAAGCCTCACGCAAGCCGAAATGCAGGCGTTTTTGACGGGCAAGTACACGACACCTCGACTGAGGGCCATGAAGGCTGAGATTGACGGTTGGGGTGCGGCGCTCGATCAGGCTATCAAGTCCGAGTGGGATAAGTCGGCATTGGCGTTGGCGGGCTACGAGGCAACCTACGTTGTCGAGACGATGCATAAGGCGCTGGATGGCCTGCCCAAGGCGAAGGTCAAGCCTGATCAGATTTTGACCAAGGCGAATCGAGCCCCGCTGTTTGGTCGGTTTGTCGACGACATGCTTTCAGACATCGCCCCGACACAGAAGGATCGAATATTCGCCAGCCTTCGCCAGGGCATTGCAGCAGGGGAAAGTAACAACCAGATCATCCGGGCACTGCGCGGCACTCCCTCGCTAAAGTACCGAGATGGCCTGATGCAGGCGGCCAAGCGCGACGTTGATCGGCTGGTTAGGACCGCACGAAACCATATTGCTGATGTTGCGGGCGAAGAGACTTTCGATGCGCTGGGTGTGGAGCAGGTTGTTCGCGTAGCCACTCTTGAGGGCAGGACGTGCGCGGCGTGTGCGGCGCTGGATGGGAAGGTCTACAAGCGCTCCGAGCCCCGGCCACCGGCTACGTTGCACCCGAATTGTCGGTGCCGCTATGCCCCGTCATTTGACGGCGACCTGATCGGCAATCGGCCCTATGTGCGCGCCTTGAAGGTGCGAAAGCGTGACGGCAGCAACGAATTCCGCTCGATTGGCGATATGACCAAGAAGCAGCGCGAGCAGGCCGGGCTTGATGTGGGCCAGGTCAAGGCCAGCACAACGTTTGGCAAGTGGTTTGGCGGCCAGGACGCGGCCTTTAAGCGCGAGTGGTTGGGCCCGGCCCGATACAAGTTGTACGTCGAGGGCAAGCTACCGCTTGAAAGATTCTCCGACCCGCGCGGAAAGATTTACACTCTGGATGAACTGCGTCAACGTGACGCAGAAACATTCAAGGCTGTATTTGGAAACTGAGCCGTGTGACTTCTACTTTTTGGAGTGGTGGACACTTCGCATCGTGCACCGATACCCGGCGCATGAGGTGCCGCGCGCCTGGCTGTTTATGCAGCTATCGATAGCCGCCCAAGAGAAAATACAACCATTCTGACCCGCTCTCTAAGCGGGTTTTTGCTTTTCTGGGCTCCGATTAGGTCGGGGCCTTTTCATTTTCCGCAAGGCGGAAAGCTACATTTCCCAAGGGGAACACCACCATGTTTGAAGACCTCGATCTGGCCGAATTGGGCCTGGAACTACCCGACGATAAAGTCAGCGCACTCAAAGAGGCGTTGGCTGCGAAAGGGCAAGCCGCATTGGATCAAGCCGTCACTGGCCTGAAAACCAAAAACTCGGAGTTGCTTGGAACCATCAAGACGACAAAGACCGAACTCGACGCGCTCAAAGGGCAATTCGAGGGTGTGGATATTGACCAATTGAAGGCTATTGCCAAGCAGTCCAGCCAAAGCGAAGAAGCCAAACTCATCGCTGAGGGCAAGCTCGATGAGGTCATCAACAAGCGCACCGAGCGCTTGCGTGGCGACTATGACAAACAACTGCTGACGGAAAAGACCCGCGCTGAGCGTGCCGAGTCTTTTGCGAATCGCTTCCGGGACAAGGTTCTGGCTGATTCGATCCGTTCCGCTGCAATCAAGACCGGCGCATTGCCTGAGGCCTCCGAAGACATCATTCTTCGCGCTCGCGGCACGTTCCGATTGAACGAGGAAGGCGAAGCAGTCGCTGTTGACGCAGATGGCGAGGTCATCTACGGCAAGGATGGCAAAACCCCCTTGACTCCGCTCGAATGGGCGGAATCCCTGCGCGAAAACGCACCTCACCTGTGGCCCAAGGCTACCGGGGCCGGACCGACCGGCGATAGGGGCGCGAAGGGCGCGAACAAAACCATAACACGAGCCGCCTTCGAAGCACTTCCCGAGGCCGATAAAGCCAAGGTAGCAACGGGCGGCTACACCATTACCGACTGATTAGGAGCCTCAAATGGCAACTTCGAACACCCTGACGGGGATCATCCCCACTCTTTATGAAGCGCTGAACGTCGTCTCTCGCGAGATGGTGGGCTTCATCCCTGCGGTTCGCCGCGACTCTAACGCCGAGCGCGCTGCCCTCAATCAAACGGTGCGCGTCCCGCTTGGTGAGTCTGGTGCCCTTGAGGATATCACCCCGGGCGCCGCTCCCGCTGCAACTGGCGGCACGACTGTTGGTTATGCCGACATCAAGATCACTAAGTCCAAGGCCGCTCCGGTCCTGTGGAATGGTGAGGAACAACGCGCCGTAGGCACCAGCGGGACCTACAACAAGCTGCTCGCCGATCAGTTCACCGATGCGATGCGTAAGCTTGTGAACGCCGTAGAGGTCGATCTGTCGGTTTGCGCAAAGCAGGGAGCCTCCCGCGCCTTTGGCGATCCTACCGGCGAGCCGTTCGCCACTGCTGGCAAGTTCGATGAGCTCGCCGGTACCGCCAAGATCCTTGATGATAACGGTGCCCCGTCTGTGGATCGTCAGTTGGTCCTGGGCTCGACCGCCATCGCCAACTTGCGCGGCGTTCAGTCCGTTCTGTTCAAGGTCAACGAGGCGGGCTCTAGCGACATGCTGCGTGACGGCATGACCGACCGGCTGCAAGGCTTTGCCCTGCGCTACTCGGCGGGGATCAAGCAGCACGCCACAGGCACGGCTCTTAACGACAAGTGGCTTGTCTCTGGTGCGGGCGCTTTGGGGCTTACCAGCATTGTTACCAAGGACGGCACCACTGCATCGGGCGGGCCGATCAAGGTGGGCGACATTGTTTCGTTCGCCGCTGGAACTGACAAGTACATCGTCACTGGCGTAACTGATGGTGGCGTGATCACCAGCACACTAAGCCTGAATGCGCCGGGCCTCGTGGCCGCTTTGGCTGGCGACGAGAAGATCGTCAAGTCAGCGAGCTATTACCCGCATGCCGCCTTCTCGCGTAACGCCATCGTCTTGGCTGCGCGTGCGCCTGCGGTACCGGATGGGGGTGACTCGGCAGACGATGCGATCACCATCACCGATCCGCTGACCGGCATGACCTTCGAGGTGCGTGTCTACCGCCAGTACCGCCAAGTCAAGTACGAGGTGTGTCTGGCCTGGGGCTGCGCGGTGGTCAAGCCTGAGCATGTCGCCTTGCTGATCGGTAAGGGCTCCGCATCCTAATCTAACCAACCAGCCGGGGGCTACGGCTCCCGGCGTCACTGGAGACAGATATGTCCGAATTGATCCCCGTCACCAAGGGTGGCGAGTACATCGAGGTTCATCCCTTGACGCTTGCAGAGCATGAGCGCATGGGCTGGGTGAGGTGCGAACGGCGCGAGCCAGTGCAGGCTGATGAGTCTCCCCGCCGTGGTCGCAAGCAAGCTGACGCATAAGCCAAAGGTAGCCTAAATGACCGAGTACATCACTGTCTCTGACGTAAACACGCGCCTGGGTATGGCTTGGGCGGCTGATGACGCGAAGGCTGATGCTGTCATGAAGGCCAATACATGGCTCACCACTAAGCGCCTGCCAGAGCTTGACCCGATCCCTGATGAGTGGGTGCAGGCTGGCTCTGAGATCGCACGGGAAGCCGCCAAGGGCAATATCTACGGCCAAAGCGAGACGGGGCTGATGAGCAAGTCCGTATCGGCTGACACCGTATCGTCATCTAAGACCTTCGCGGCCAATCATAAGATCACAAGCGCGGGCGAATCGTTCGCGCTGGCTCTGCTACGCCCGTGGATTGGCGGCGGTGGGGTGTTTATGTTGCAGAGGATTTGACCGTGGGCTTACGCGACGACCTAACTGCCGACATTGCCGAAGCCTTCGACGACGACTTGGCCGATGCTGTGTCCGCCTTTACTGGCACCCGAACCGGCGTGGGCACATGGGATCCGGTGACGGAGACCTGGACGGCGACGACCGAGAACTACAGTGGTCGCGGCGTGTTCGGCAGCTTCGAAGCGGCGATGGTCGACGGCATCCAGATTCTGGCCACCGACGAAAAGCTGACCGCGCTACAAGCCGAAGTTGTTGATTCCAATGGCGCGGCGTTCGCGCCCAAGGTCGACGACACGATCAACGGCAAGAAGGTGCTGGCTGTCGGCCAGGACCCGGCCCGGGCTTCGTGGTCGCTACAGCTAAGGAAAGTGTGATGACCAAAGGGTGGAGCAAACCGCCAACGGCCTTTATCAAGGTCGTGCAAGCCGACCTTGTCGATAAGCGCAAGGAAATCACCGCCACCGCGCTGCAGGCCGTCATTTCGGGCTCGCCTGTCGATACCGGGGCCTACAAGGCCAATCACCGAGTCACGCTTGATGGCGTTGATCTTGGCTATGACCTGGAAGCCAAAGACCCGAACGGTAGCCAGGCGCTTGCCGAGGGCGAGGCTGTGATCGGGCAGATATCCACTCCATTCGGCGAGTCGGTGGTACAGAACAACACCCCTTACGGAGCCGTCTTGGAAAACGGACATTCGGGGCAGGCTCCGGCGGGCGTCTACGGTGTTGCGTTTGATGCCGTGAAGGCAAGGTACGCCAAATGAGGTTCGATGAAATCCGCACCGCCATCGTAGGGCGCATGGCCACATTCTACGGCATCGCCCAATCGCGCATTGAATACCCGAATCAGCCTGGCACGTTCACCCCGCCCGAGCCCGCGAACGGCACCGATCCAGCCGAGTGGTGCCGATTAAGCATCCTGCCCGGCCCATCATTCATGGCGGGCATGGCCGACAAACCCTACACCCGCAAACCTGGCCGGATTGTGATCCAGTGCTTTGTGCGCTTGGGTCGTGGCACCAGAAAGTTGGCCACCTTGGCCGATGCGCTGGAAACGCATTTTGCCTACTGGACTTCGGGCAACTTGGAATGCCTGGAAGCCAGTCAGGTCAATGTGGGCGCTGGTGATACGGCAGGGCGGCCTGAAGGAACGGGCTTTTATCAAATCAACGTCAATATCGAATTTCGGGCCGGGTAGGCCCACCCAACCCCATTTCTGCGCCCGATACCGGGCTTTTTTTACGCCTATCAGGAGATCAAAATGTCTAGCGGCGCAAAAGTTCAAACCCACTACATTGCCGAGGTAACCCCCGGCACTACGCCATCTGTCGGCACTTGGAAAACTGCTCGCCTGACGGGCAATACGCTTTCCCCTACGCCCACGACCGAAGTATCGGACGAAATCACGAACTCCCGCCTGAATCAGGGCTCCGTGACGACGGGCCTTACCATTGGCGGCGATCTGGTGGGCGAAATGTCCTTCGGCACGTTCGATGACTGGCTCGAGGCGCTGTTTTATGGGGCTTGGTCGAACGACGTGCTGTCGATCGGCGCGACCCGCAAGACCTTCAGCGTGCAAAAGGCGTTCACCGATGTGAATACCTTCCACTTGTTCAAGGGCGTTCACGCTGCAACCGGTTCGATTGAGATTCCCGAAGAGGGCAAGATCATTCTGACCATTGGTGCGCAGTGTCTGGACTACGCCGACGCTTCGACGACCTTTGTGGTGGGTAGCCCCAGCGCGCCAACCGAAACACCCTTCATGTCGTCATTGAGCGTGGGCGACATCAAGGTGAACGAGGTCTCGCTTGCGGGCTCTGCGTGCGTCTCGGCCCTGACGGTCAACATCGACAACACAGTTCAGTTGCAGCGTTGCCTGGGTTCCACCAAGCTTGGCCCGGGCGCGATCATCGAAACCGAAGCCGCGATCACCGGAACGATGGTGCTGGCCTGGTCCGCCAAGGCTTATGAAATCTGGAAAGAGCAGGTAGCCCGCACGAACTTCGAGGTCGAGTTCCCGATCGAGGACAGCGAAGGCAACGAGTACATCCTGAATTTCCCCAAGGTTGAAGTCGATGGCGAACTGCCGTCGGGCGGAAAGCGCGACATCGTGCAGGTGACGCTGAATTGGACTGCCGTTAAAGATTCCCCGACCATCACGCGCGTACCCAAAACTGCTGTAACGAGCGTCACGATTGACCCGGCCACGGCATCGATCAACGTGGGCGGCACCGAGCAGTTGAGCGCGACCGTGGCCCCTGGTGGCGCAAGCCAAGCGGTCACCTGGCATTCCAGCGATCTTCTGGTGGCGACCGTCAATTCGGCCGGATTGGTAACGGGCGTGGGTGCTGGTACTGCGACCATCACCGCGTTTAGCGTGGCTGACGGCACCAAGACCGACACGGCTGCCATCACGGTTTCGGCGTAAGGGACAGATATGGCATTACGCATTTCACAAGACGACCCGGCCGCCATCGGTGAACGATGGGTAGATTTTGACAATGAAGTGTCTTTCAAGATCGCCGGGATCGACACCGAGGCTTATCAGATCGCGCTTGAACGGGCGCGCCGGCTGATTGCACGGGAGGACGCCGGCCAATCGCTGGCGAACCTCACCGCCACCAAGAGCGATCGGCGCGAGCATGACGTCCAGTGCGATCTTCTGGGCCGGTACATTGTGCTGGACTGGAAAGGCCCCATCGAGGATGAAGCCGGGAACGTCGCGGACTACTCGCCCGAACTGGCTTCAAGGCTGCTCAAGGGCAATGTGGCCGTATTTGCCTGGGTGATTACCGAGGCCACCAAGGTGGCGGTTGAAAAGCATAAGGAGGTTTCCGAGACGGTGGGAAAGCCCTTGAGCGGTTCCGCTGGGAACGAGAGTGGCAAGGGAAAAGCCAAAAGCAAGGATTGATCTACTCAAAACTTGGCATGGACGTGCCGCAGGAAGCCCCAGCCGACCCAATCACAGATCACGTCATTGGCGTGTTTTATGCGGCAAATCGGGCCAGGCGGTACTTAGTAGGGGCGGGGGGCGCAGTTGCGCTGCCCTTGTCTTGCGTTGAAATCGGGCAGGCGGTCAAGGCCTACGACTCGCCCTTGCCGAGGTTTGAATTGGATGCGTGTGTGCTGGCGATGGATCGAGAATATCTCGATGCGGTATAGTTTCCGTAATATTTACTTATGGGAGGATGGCATGAAATGGTTGCCATGTATGGCGCTATCGTTCTTCATAGTCACAGGACCCGCTTCAGCTCAGGAGACCGCGAGAGAGACGGCGATGCAATTCTGCATGGCCGTGTCCGATTTCGCTCATGCAGTGATGCGAAATCGCCAGAACGGCACGCCAATGTCGAAAGTGATGGAGGAGGCTGCCGGCGAGAGACTGCATGAGGAATTGATAGTGGAGGCCTATTCTCGCCCAAGATACAGTTCCAAGGAGATGCGGGAGCGGCAAGTCTTGGATTTCGAGAATGAAGTGTATGGGTACTGCTTTAAAGGCGTACCAAAGAACTAATCTAAGCGCTCCACGAGCCGCCCTGAGCGGCTATTTTTTCGCCCTGATATTAGGGATTTCTCATTCGAGGCTCTGCTTTTATGCAGGGCCTTTTTATTTGGTGCGTCATGTCAAACGAATCCCGCTTATCGATCACGATCGACAGCCGCAGCGCCGAGCAGCAGGCCAAGGATCTTGAGACAGCCCTGCAAGCTCTCGACAGCGCCGGCATCCGCGTGGTCAACACGACCGACAAGGCGGGCAAAACGGCGACGAGTACGGGCCGTGCGTTTACCGGGGCCGGGCGTGACGCCAAGCAAGGGGCTGGCGGCGTTGATAATCTGAATCGCTCGTTGCAGCAAACAGACGAACGCGCATCGGCAGCGGCAGCCACGATTAGCCGGGTGCTCAAAGCGGCCATTGCCGGCTTTTCTGTCATGCATGTGATCGACACGGCTGACCAGTGGGGCCAGTACGCGAGTCGCATCAAGATGGCAACGAACAGCCTGGACGAATACGAACACGTCCAAAAGCGCATGGCCCAATCTGCGCAGCTGACGTACCGATCCATCAACGAGACCCGCGAAAGCTTTATTCAGCTCTCCCCGGTGCTTCGGGATATGGGCTTAACGCTCGACCAGAGTATCGACGCGGTGGATACGTTCTCGGGCCTTCTGGTGGTTAATGGCGCCAGCGCGGCCCGAAGCACGGCAGCCATGGAGGCTCTTGCCAAATCCTTTCAGCGCGGCAGGGCAGAAGCCGACGCCTGGATGACCATCTACAGCACGGTCGACAACATCGTCAATCTGCTCGCCGAAAGCTCGGGCAAGACGACGACCGAAATTCGCAAGATGGGCATCGAGGGCAAAATCTCGGCCGATATGCTCTCCAAGGCGCTCATTGATGGCAATCAGCAGATCCTCAAAGCCGTGGAGGAAATGCCCACCACCGTTCGAGATGCGCTTCAGAACCTGAACACGGCGTTCACCGAGTATGTAGGCTGGAACAACGAGGCGACAGGCGCAACTGCTAGCCTTGCCTCGGGCATTGGCGTCCTGGCAGATAACTTTGAGACAATCGCTAGCGTGATTGGCGTGACGGCTGCCGGGGCGCTCTTTGTCTACACGGCCCGCACCGTCGAGTCGACCCGCGCCACCATCGCGATGTTCGCAGCGCGCACCCATGCGGCCAAAGCCACGCTGGATGAAGCGCAGGCGCAAGCAGCCCAAACGGCGGCGACTCTGGCACAAACCCGGGCGATGAGCGGCCTTGCCGCCACCCATGCGCAGGTAATCGCTGCCACCAAAGCGCACGAAACCGCGCTCAAACAGTTGGCGGTCGCGCAGGCTGGGTATACGCGGGCTGGAACAGCGTTGCTTGGTGTCTTGGGCGGCCCTGTAGGGCTTGGCGTGACGGCGGCTTTAGCGGCTGCGTCGTTCCTTTACTTTCGCTCGTCGGCTGACGATGCGGCTGCCGGTTCAGACGGCCTGAGCAAAAGCGTTGACGAGCTAAATGCGAAGCTATCCACGCTCACGCAAAACCAAGCGCGGGCGGAGCTGCTCAACATCCAGAACCAGGCGGGGGAGCTGAACCAGCAGTTCATCGAAAACACGCAGTCGATCGAGTTCTTGCAAGATCGCTTGTCGCGGTTCCCGAACGCGCCTCACGCCAAGACGTGGCGCGATGAATTGACGATGCTGCAAGGCGTGTCTGACACGTTACGTCAGAAGATCGACGGCCTGAATGGCGCGATGCGTTCGCTCTTTGGAATTCTGAATGCGCCGATCTCGCAAGGTGGCGATGCGCTCGATAAGGTATCGGATGCGTACAAGAAGTTCGAGACCCAAATTAACCGGCAAATTGCGCTGATCGGCAAAACAGGCCGCGCCGCGCAACTGCGGTATGACATCGAGCACGGCGAACTGGCTACCCTTGTGCCGCTGGAAAAAGAGAAGGCGCTGGCCCTGGTCAGCACGCTCGAAGCGAGGGAGAAAGAGGAAGAGGCCCGCCGCAAAGCGCTTGCTGATGCCGGGAAAGAAGCCAAAGAGATCGACGAACTCATCAAGACGCTGCGCGAGCAGTCTGCCGTGCTTGGCATGACCGAGCAAGAGGCCGCCCGCTACCGCGTTGAAGCGATGGCCGGCACCCGGGCGCAAAAGGATCAAGCCATTGCGCTACTGGACGCGAATCACGCCTACAAAGAGAACATTGCGCTCACACGCGAACGCTTGAATCTTGAAAGCGAATTAGCGGTGTTCAGGGCTCAAGAGTTCCTGCCGATCACAGGCATGGGCCAGGGCATCCGAACCCGCGAGCAACTGGAAGCCGAATACGCGGTGCGCGAAGAGTACGCAAATCGCCGTCGTGAACTGGACGAAGGCCAGGAATCGGAATCGACGCGCATCTCAGAGGATGCGCTACAGCGGCGCATGCGAATGCTGGCCGAAGCCGAAGAGGCCAAGATTGGCATTATTAGAGACGCGGCCGCGCGCCGACTGGTTGCCGAGCAAAACTGGATCACGGGCGCTCAGGAAGCCATGAGGAACTACGCCGACGAAGCCGCCAATATCTACGAGTCTGTCAACAGCGCGGTATCCAACGCCTTCAAAGGTATGGAAGAGTCGCTAGTGCAGTTCGTCAGAACCGGCAAGGCCGACTTTAAGAGCCTGGCGGATTCCATTATCAACGAGATGATCCGCATTCAGATTCAGCAAAGGGTTACCGGGCCTTTATCCGGTTTCCTAGGCAACTTGCTTGGCGGCGGATCATCCGCTCCCGCAGGAGTGACCCCCGGCGTCGATTGGACATTCCCCGGCCGGCGCACGGGCGGCCCGGTCTCCGCAGGGAAAATGTACGAGGTCAACGAAGACGGAATCCCTGAGCTTCTAAACGTCGGCAAGCGCCAGTTTCTGATGATGGGATCCGAAGGTGGGCATGTGACGCCCGTGGGCTCGGGATCGTCGGGCGGGTCGGCTTCGGGATCGGCTGCGCCAATCGTCAATATTTACGTGACGGAATCGGGCTCCAAGTCCGAAGCGCCGGCTGGTCTTGAGCGATTCGGCAAGGATATCGCTCGCTACATCGATGGCCGGTTCCGTGAATTACAGGTGCGATCCATCAAGCCGGGCGGGCTCGCCTGGGATTCAGCGCAAGGGGTTAGATGATGGCCGAGGTATTTACATGGAGGCCGGACTTTGGACCACAAGGCGAGACGCAATTTCGCACGCTCGAAGCTCAGTTTGGCGACGGCTACAGGCAATCGGCGGGCGATGGGATCAATAACAGCGCCCAATCCTGGCCGCTAACGTTTCGCGGTCAAGGCGTGCGAATCGCGGCGATCAAACTGTTTCTGGATAACCACAAAGGCTATCTGCCATTCGAATGGACGCCGCCTATGGGCTCGGCGGGGCTGTATGAGGCCAAAAGCTACACGGTCGTTCCGGTCGGCGTTGACTACTACACACTGACCGCGACGTTCACGCAAAGGTTTGCACCATGATTTTAGCTGACGTTCAAACCCTCACGCCGGGCAACCTCGTGACTCTATACGAGCTGGATTGCACGGCCATTGGCGGTCTTGTGGAGAGATACCACAACCACAACGACGGCGTGATCACCTGGCAGGGCAACGAGTATTACCCGTGGACCATTGAAGCCAAAGATTTCGAGCGCACCGGGGAGGGTCAGCAGCCCTTGCCCGAATTGTCGGTCGGAAACATTGGTGAAGATGGGGAGGGCAACCCGATCACAGGCGTTGTGTCGGCGCTGTGCCTGGCGCTGGATGATCTGTTGGGGGCGACACTGATTCGTCGGCGCACCTTTGTCAAGTACCTGGATGCAGTCAATTTTGACGACGGCAACCCAACGGCTGACCCGAACGAGCATCTGCCCGATGAGCGCTGGCTTGTCAGCCAAAAGAGACTCGAGACGCCCGAGGTTGTGACGTTCGTTCTGAATTCGCCGCTTCAATTCGATGGTGTTCAGCTTCCTCGTCGCCAGATCATCGCCAACCTGTGTGGGTGGCTCACGATGGCCGGATCGGAAGGCGGGTACCGGGGATCGTATTGTGGCTACGCAGGCCCGCTGATGTTTACCAAAGACGGCGAGGTGACGCTTGATCCATCCATGGATCGCTGTGGCGGCAGGGTATCGGATTGCAAGCTCAGGTTTGGTCAGTACGGCGTGCTGAATTACGGCGGCTTCGCGTCGGCGGACAGGATTCGATAATGAGAGCGCATATTCGTAAAGCCATCGAGCGTCACGCGTTGGCTGATTACGTGGCCGATAAGCGCGAAGCGTGCGGCCTGATCATTGCTGATGGCGATAAGCAGCGATACATCCCGTGCCGAAACACCGCTGAGAACGGTCAGGACTTCCGGCTGCCCGCCGAAGATTACGCCGCTGCCGAGGACCAAGGCCAAGTACTGGCGCTTGTCCACTCGCATATCGACCGTGACGCGCTCCCCACCGAAGCCGATCTGGTGTCGTGCGAGGCCACGGGCCTACCCTGGCACATTTTAGCTGTCGGCCAAGACGCCGGTGAAGAGGCTCCGAAGGTGATGGGCTGGCATTCGTTTAAGCCGTCCGGCTACCAAGCGCCCCTGGTGGGGCGATCTTTCTTCCACGGCCAGCTCGACTGCTACACCCTGATACGTGATTTCTACGCACGGGAAATGAACATCGACATTCCCGACTTCGAGCGCCCCGACAACTGGTGGGACAAACCCGAGTGCGGAGAGCTTTACCTTGAAAACTTCGAGTCCGCAGGCTTTGTGCGCGTCGATGACGGCCCCCGGTACGGTGACGTGATCCTGATGCAGCACCGCTCTGAACGCACGAACCACGGCGGCATTTACCTGGGCGATGCCGACCTAAAAACCCAGCCCGGTTTGCACCCCGTCCCCAACGCTTTGCTTCACCATGCCATGCCCAGACTGTCTGAGCGCGTTCTATACGCAGGGTATTGGCGTGACAACACCCGCATGATTGTGAGATACCGCCATGGCTGATTTGCCTTCCGACCTCCAGATCGACGCCGCCGTTCCCGCATCGGGCACGCCGCATCGTGGTAATACTAATACGCTGCTTAAAGACCTGCGCGACGGCGTCCAAGAAGTCGATCATGACGCGCAACAAGCGGCTAGTAATGTGGGCGATGCCCTCACCACTCACAAATCCAGCGCCGATCACGACGCCCGATACTTGCGCAAAGACGTAACGCAATCCGCGCCTGACCTGACCGACATTCCACAATCAGGCGTCGTGCACCTGCCCTACGATCTGGACCAACACCGCGCCAAGCTCAACAGCATCCTTTACCCATCCGGCCCGATCCCGAGCTTCGACCAGGTGTTTTCGCACGGCGCGTCAATGCTTGATCCGCGCTGGACATACTCCCGCTCAACCCCCGCCGCCTACATAGACGACTTCGGCGTGCTGCGAACTGCTGACGTGAACGAGCCTGTTTTCGAGGATGGGGCGCTGAGGTTGAGGCCGCAGGAGACGAATTTGTTCAAGTTCAGTCAGGACTTTTCCAATGCCGCTTGGTTAGGGAGGCCTCGAATCAGCTTGGCACCGGACGCAGGTCTAGGCCCTGATCGAATGAACCAAGCGTACAGATTAACTTCTGTTGCGGCCTCGGGAAATACTGAAGTTAATCTGACGCAGACGATAATTTACCCCGGAGACAATAAAAGCCACACCGTTGCCTACTTTGTGAAGAAGGAAACGGGTCGTTACTTGCGTTTGGGATTTGACTATAGCGACAGCAACTTCGCCGGTTATGAATTTGACCTAAATGATTATTCGGTCGGATCGCATTTTTCCCTTGGCGCGTTCGCAGCAACTAACCCACAAATGCGAAGGATGGCGGATGGATGGTGTTTAATCTCGGTGAAGGTGACCAATGGCGTACACATCGGCAATCTATACCCTTCGCTGGTCGCTACGAATAAAAAATGGGAAGGCGGTCGAATATCATCGGTATCTGACCCAGCAGGGGAGACCGCATTAATATTTGGCGCTCAACCAAACGCCGGTGACTTGGCCCCCTACATCCCAACCACCAGCGCCCAAGCCACCCGCGCCGCTGACAATCTGGCGCTACAGGGCGAAGCGTTTGCGAGTGTGTTTAATCCGAGCGAGGGGGCGATCATCCTCGATCTTGAGTCAACTGTGCTTGGCGGTTCAATGCTCCGCCTGCGCACCGCAGCGGGCGTAACCAGGTTGTATTGGAACAATCTTTCAGCTTGGGGGCTGTCTATTGGGACCTCTGGCAATATTGCCCTCGAAACGTTAGTGCCAGGGGTGCGAAAGAAGATTGCGATAGCCTGGGATTCGACAGGCTGTTCGATTTACCGAAACAGCGCACTAATTAGAACCGTAACCCCGTCTGAGTTTAATTTCAGCGACGTGGCTCTAATGGATGTGTTCAACGGGGCGGGCGGCAGAATCTATCGCCCGCACATCTTCCCCCGCCGCCCCCCCGACGTCGAAATGGAGGCCCTAACGTCATGAAAACCATCTTCCTACGCTTCCCCAGCGAACAAGCCTACACCGCCGCCCTAGCCCCATTTACCAACGAAGAAGGTAACGTCACGCTCCCCGACTGGGATGTCCTAGGTGTGATCACTCGTGGCGGGCAATGGGACGAAGACGGCAACGTGATCGTAGAGCCCGAAGTGCTGGACGGCTATCACGTCAATGCGTTTGATGTGCCAGAGGAACTTGAGCAATATGTCATATCAAGTCCGAATCAGCCTTATCGGATTTTTTCTGGAGACGTTGAATTATGATTTATGTGCTTATTGCCATCCTTGGCGTCTTGAACCTGCTGGATGCCGTCACAACCATGCGCATTATCGCTGCGGGCGGAAGGGAGCTTAACCCTGTGCTGCGCTGGCTGTTTCAACGCATGGAGATTGGCGCGGCCCTAGCGCTCATAAAGGGCTTTCTAATGGCTGTGCTGATCGGTGTAGTCATTGCGTTTCCGCACGTCAGAGAAACCCTCGTTTATGTCTACGCAGCACTGGTTGTCGTGTATGCGGGGATCGTGGGCAATAACATTGTGCAGTATCGGCGGATGTAGGTAATTCTTATTTCTTTGAGGCCCCTTTCGAGGGGCTTTTTTATTTGGTGTGTCATGAATCTTGAGCAAACCGAAAAGCTGCGCACGATCCGGTTATACGGAAAGCTTGGCGCCGAGTTTGGGCGAGTCCATCAGTTCGTCTGCAATGACACTGCTGGGGCTGTGCGCGCCCTATGCCAGATGGTGCCGGGGTTTCAGCGATTCCTGAACGAAAGCAAGGATAAGGGACTTGGCTATGCGTGCTTCATCGGCAAACAGAATATTGGTGAAGAGGGCCTAAGTTACCCAGCCGGAAATGACGACATTCGCATCGCGCCGGTGATTCTGGGGTCAGGACGCGGCGGCTTCTTTCAGATCATTCTTGGGGCGGCGCTTATCGGTGGGGCATTTCTCACCGGCGGGGCGTCGCTGGCAGGCGGCTCCCTCGCATTCTCGGGCTGGGCGGGACAGCTCGCTTTCAACCTAGGTGTTGCCATGGTCTTGGGCGGCGTCTCGCAGCTACTGACCAAGCAACCGCAAGGATTAACGAGCGTCGAATCACCCGACAACGGAGCCAGCTACAACTTTAACGGCCCCGTCAACGTGACGGCCCAGGGTAACCCCGCACCTGTCCTCTATGGCGAGGTCATTGTGGGGTCGGTGACGGTGTCAGCCGACATGTTTGCCGAGGATCAGCAATGACGGTAGCGCTGGAAGAGCGCCGTGGCGGCGTTCGCATTGTTGGCTCGGGCGGTGGCGGCAAAGGCGGGGGAGGAAGCGCCCGCACGCCCGTTGAGCACCCCGACAGCCTGCACAACACGTCCTTTGCTGCTTTACTGGATGTCATCGGCAACGGCACGATGGCCGGGCCGGTTCATAGCTCTGATCCGCTGCGTGACATTTATCTGGATGGCACGCCCATCCAAAACGCCGACGGCAGCCTGAACTTTCGTAATGTCCAGGCAGAAATACGCTACGGCACGCAGGACCAAGATCATATTCCGGGGTTCCCCGCCTCGGCCAGCGTCACGGCAGTGGGTGTCGAGGTTCAGCCAAGCACGTCTTGGACGCAACTGATTACGAACCCCGACTTATCCGCTGTTCGTGTCACGGTGTTTTGTCCGCAGCTCGTAAAAGCTGTTGAGACCGGAGACAACGCCGGGGATCGGGTCGGGTTTCGCATCGAATACGCGATTGACCTGGCCGTAGCCGGAGGTTCGTTTACTCAAATTCTATCCACGGCCATGGACGGAAAGACGGTCAACGGCTATGCGCGTACCCATCGCATTGACCTGCCCGTCTCGTTGACGGGCTGGACGGTGAGGGTTCGCCGAATCACCCCGATGGCCGAATCGAGCGCGATCCAAGACACCTTCCAGGTGCAATCGTACGCCGAAGTCATTGACGGAAAATTCCGCTACCCGATGACGGCCATGGTTGGCATCAAGGTCGACGCCGAGCAGTTCCGCTCGATCCCGACCCGTGCTTACCATTGGCGCGGCCAGATTATCCGAGTACCGAGCAACTACGATCCCATCGCCCGGACCTATTCGGGCGTGTGGGATGGCACGTTTAAGTCGGCATGGTCGAACAATCCAGCATGGATTTATTACGACATGCTGACGAACAAGCTGTACGGCCTCGGGGATCGCATCGATGCCTCGATGATCGACCGCTACGCCTTGTACCAGATCGGCGCGTATTGCGATCAGCTTGTCTCTGATGGCATGGGCGGGCAAGAACCGCGCTTTGTCTGCAACGTGTACCTGCAAAGCCAAGCCGACGCCCTACGTGTCCTGAACGATCTGACGAGCGTGTTTCGTGGGATGTCCTATTGGGCCAACGGGCAGGTCGTCGCGGTTGCGGATAGGCCTTCTGATCCTGTTTATACCTACACGAACGCCAACGTCATTGACGGGCGATTTGAGTATACGGGTGCCGATCTATCGACCCGCAAGACCGTTGCGCTGGTGTCGTGGAGTGATCCCACGGACTTTTATCGCGCCAAGGTTGAAGTCGTCAATGACGATGACGGTATCGCTCGCTACGGCATTCGAAAGGTCGAGGTCAAGGCGTTTGGGTGCACGAGTCGCGGCCAGGCACAACGAGTCGGGCTGTATCACTTGTATACGTCGCGCATGGAGACCGGGGGGATTTCGCATTCGGTTGGGTTAGACGGCGTCATTCCCCAGCCTGGCGATATCATCAAGATCGCGGACCGTAATCGCGCCGGCAGAAAGATTGGCGGGCGCATCAAGGAGGCCACCACGACAACTTTGGTGCTAGACCGTGAGGCTGATGTAAAGGCCGGAGACACCATCACGGTCAACATGCCCAACGGCACGACGCAATCCCGCGTGGTCACGAGCCTTGTTGGCGTGTTGTGGGATGGCATGACGTACTGGGACGCTCAAAACTTCTGGGATGGCGTCTCCGGCAAACGCGTTCGGGTGACGCCTGCTTTTACCTATACGCCTCGACCAGAGGCAGGGTGGGCGATTGACACCGACGATCTAGTCACGCAACCGGCTCGGGTGGTGTCCGTCAAAGACTCGGGCGGCATTACCTTCGAGATTTCGGCGGTCCTTCACCACCCAGACAAATTCACGGCCATTGATACCGGCACGCGCCTGGAACCGCTCCCGGTTTCAGTCGTTCCGCCGCGCTCTCAGTTGGCACCGTCCAACGTTCAGATCGCCTCGTTTCATAAGTTCTACCAAGGCACGACCCGGCACATGGCCGAGATCACGTGGGACGCTGCCGAGAATGCGGTGGCCTATGACGTGCAATGGCGGCGCGATAACGGTGATTGGGTGACAGTCCCCCGTACCGGAACGCGCCTCGTAGAAATCCTTGATGCATATTCGGGTGACTACATCGCCCGGGTCAGGGCCATTAATGGGCTGGACGTACCGAGCCTGTGGGCGTACAGCCTGTCCACTGCGGTGGCGGGCAATATATCTGCGCCGCCCGTTGTAGCGAGCTTTACGGCTGCCGGCATCATCTTCGGCATTGCGCTTGAATGGGTGTTCCCCAGCGGCCCCAATATCATCGAGCGGGCTGAACTTCGCTACGCTCAGGCCGACGATTTTAATGGCGCTGTACTGTTGGGAGAGTTCTCGTATCCAACGAATCGCCATACACTCTTGAATCTTGCGGCTGGCGCGACCTTGTATTTCTGGATACGGCTCATCGACAAGAACGGCACGCCCGGAGAATGGTACCCAACGGGTGGCGGGGTGATGGGGCAAGCGTCTGCGGATGCGCAAGGCTACCTTGAGTACTTCAACGGGCTGATTGGCGAAGATCAACTGGCAGCGGGGTTGATCGAAGGCATCAAGGATGAAGTCAGCGAGGGGCTGGCAGAAGAGGTATTCGACGAAGTTATCGGCAATCTGTCGGGCGACGAGGATATTTACTCAGGCGACCCAACCGTGTTCTCGGGGACACTATCGGTTCTGAAGAGCATTGCCAGCGGCGACCTTGCGCTTTCACAGCGCATCGATGCGCAGGTCGGCAGGATAGGGGACAACTACGCGGCCATCCGCGAAGAGTCGATTGTACGGGCTACGCAGACCGAGGCACTTGCCCAACAGACAAGCTTGCTGGCTGCGCAAACGTCGATCAATTCATCGGCGATATCCAGCACGTCCAATGCATTGGCCAGCTTGGACGGTCAACTGGAGGCCACCTACACACTTCGTGCCGAGGTGACTTCGGGTGGGCAGATGTATGCCGCCGGTATGGCGTTGGGCGTCTATGCCCAGCCGGGCCAGCCCGTGCAGTCGTCGTTCTATGTGCTCGCCGACCGATTTGCTTTGCTCAACCTAACCAATGGCATTGCCACGACGCCCTTCGTCGTGCAGGGCGGGCAGGCTTTTATTAACCAGGCGCTCATAGGGACGGCATGGATACAAACGGCTCATATCGAAAACCTGGCCATCACGAACGCAAAGATTGCAAATCTGGCTGTCGATACCGCAAAAATTCAAGACGCTGCTATAACCACCGCGAAAATCGGTAACGCCGAGATCACAAATGCAAAGATTGGCTATGCGCAGGTGGATCGGTTGAAGCTGGGTGCGAACTCGGCCACCGTGTCGGCCTACTACACATACCCAGCCACCTATACATGGGTCTATAACGCTGCCTGGACTCCGCTATATTCTGCCTCATTTTATTTGGCAGAAGCTGCTAGCACTCTGATCTTTATTAATAATTCTGCTCCTGGTAATGATCCCGCTGAAGGGCAAGCTACTGGGGTGCGGGTGTTAATTAATGGTTCTGTGTATTGGCAATACATAGGATCCCAGGGGCTTCCAGACCTCCCCACGAGTGCCTGGGTGTCTGTTCCTAGTCTTCCTGCGGGCACTAATGCAATAGTGGTGGAGTATCTTGCCTCCACTTCTGGCGGGGGCGGGTATGTGAATTTCCCTGGCATTAACTTCACAGCTTTGGCGACTTACCGATGAACAACTATATCGTTTATGAAGGCGACAGAATCCTTTACACATGTTGTGTGAATACGCAGACCGCTCAAGCAATTGCTGAGGGCGACGTCCGACTGATCCTGGGTGAGGTGTCGGATATTGATGCCTACTACATTCAAAGCGGTGCACCCGCCCTACGTCCACCCTGCCCCGCAAACCTCGTAGGCACGACACTTACTGATCTGCCTGTACCGAGCATGATCATAATTAATGGGAAGGCTTATGCGTGCGAAGACGCCACCGCTCAAATCAACCTAGATCAGCCAGGTCAATACAGGGTCTCGGTGAAGGCTTGGCCCTATCTGGATGGGGAGTTTGAAATTGATCATCAACCACAGTGAACCGTATGAAAAGCTCCGGGCAGAAGCCTATCAACCTGTTGGCGACCAGTTGGACGCCATATTCAAATTGGCTGCTGCTCTCAAGGATCAGGGGATCAATCTACCTCCAGACGTATTGAGTTGGATCGATCATTGTCAAAAAGTCAAAGACACCTACGCCGCCTAACCAGCGGCTTTTTTTGGATCTAAGTAATGGCACAGCAAACCATCGACACCACCACCCTGCAACCGGGCGGCAAAGTAGGCGAGCCAATTCCTGTCTCGTTCGAGAAAGCGAACGCTAACTTTTCTGAGCTTTATGGCTCCACTATTAACGCGCTGGGGTCAGCCTCGCCGCCAGAGAATCCGCACGCCTACATGACGTGGATCGACACCTCTGTATCGCCCGCTATCCGCCGAATTCGAAACGCCGCCAATGACGATTGGGTCGAAATAGGGGTCGCCTTGCAAAGCGACTTGGACATGCCCGTGTCCGGCCCACAAGCTGAGCTTCTAGGCTCCAACTACTACGGCGATATTGACCCAATATCCATCAGCGATATTACTGTTGGTCCGGGCTTCGTGTGGGCGCATGAAACCCCGGGTGTTCGCAAGATTCGCAATGCCGCTAACGATGCGTGGATCACGATAGGGCCGATCTTTACGCCGTTTGGGACTGCGGCATATAGGAATGCTGTTGGTGTTGGCGATCTGTATTCTAGGGGTGGAATTTTAGGAGCAGTATCGCAAAGTGCTGGCGTACCGACCGGGGCGATTATCCAAACTGGTAACTCGGGAACGTCTAAATGGACTCGGTTTGCAGACGGAACCCAGCTAATAGCACTAGGCGTAGACGTAGCCATGTCGTCCTGGAGTGTTGCAAGCGGGTTCTTTTATACAACATTAGGCAATGTGGGATTTCCGGTTGCTTTTAGTAATACACCTTTTGTAACTGCAATTAGTTTGGACGGAAATATTAGTGCAAGGGCTGCTTATCTTGCGTATTACAACGTGAGCACGACTACGTTAACGGGGCTCTATGCTGCATCGCCTAGTTCCGTGACGCCTCCTGGAACAACAACGAATTTACAAATAACTGCCATGGGACGATGGTACTAAAGGAACTCAAATGTATATAACCCTCGATCCTTACGTAGGCTTGCCTGGTGGAGATGTTATCGAAGTCGTCAAATTAGGCGATACGCTAACTGTTAACGGTCAAGTGTTTGACTTTTCAGTGATCCCTGACGGTGCTACGTTGCCAGCCGGTGCTGTGGACTGCGAGTACCTTAGTTTGCATCCCATCGAGCGCGTTGATGGCGTGCTGCACTTAACCTTACGCTACCCGATTTACCCTACTGAAGCGCATTGTGTCTATGGGCCTACGCTGCTTGTTGATCCTACTGACGGCCCTTTGGAGTTATACCCAGATGTCGATTGATATAACTAAACTCATTACCGCCGCCGATAAGTTCGATCTTGCTAAACAAGTAAAGCTGGCACAGATCAACAGCGACTTCACGCAAGCCGCTTCTGCGCTTACAGCCGGCTACCCCGAAGCCGAGCGTATGACATGGGCAACGCAGCAAGCCGAGGCGATGGCCTGGGGTGCTGACGACACAGCCCCGACACCATACCTCGATGGTCTTGCCGCTGCTCGCCAGATTGACCCGCTGGAAATGCGCCAGAAAACATTGACGCAGACTCAACTGTTCATGACCGCGAGCCAACTGCTTGTTGGTAAGCGCCAACGGTTGCGGGATCTGGTGTACGAGGCTACGTCGCAGGAAGCGCTGGATGCGATCCAGTGGGATGAACCAGCCGCCTAACCAGCGGCTTTATTTTCGCCCCGCAAGGGGCTTTTCTCGTCCAAAGGAACGACATGGAACCAACTTCAAGCGCAGCGTCGGCAGCAGCAGCCTTCGGGGCGGTGGCGCTCACGTCTATTTTGCCGGGGGTCAATGGGGATGCTCTGATCGGAGCGTTCGCCGGCGCCGTGGTGTTCGCCTTGCACGCCAAGGATTTGGGGCTTGGCAAGCGGGTGGTCTACATGCTCGTGTCTATCTTGATCGGGTACTTGGGCACGGGCGAAGTCATGCATTGGACGGGCATTCAAAGCTTCACGATTGCTGCGTTTGCCGCCTCTGCGCTGATTGTCACCGCCGCACTTGCGGGTATCGACTGGATCAAGACGTTCGATATCACCAGTCTCTGGAAAAAGGGGCAATAATCATGATCGCGATCTATGCAGCTATAGTTGTGCTGGCCAACGTAGTCACAGCGGCCCGGTTGATTGGCTACCAGCGGCGGGGTGCGCGATACCGATTCTGGATGTCCTTGCTTGCTTATGTGCTGATCGTATGTGCCGGCGGCCAGGTGATTGATGTCCTGATCAATCATGCGCAGCCGACGGGATTCGAAGCCGGGTTCTCAGCCGTGATTGCGGTTCTCGTTTGGCGCGCGCGCGGAAATGTAGCGTGTATTGTGAGGATGATGACGTGAGGAAATTCATCGAAGCATTTCTTGCCTGGTTTCTGGAGCCCGCAGAACGCCCGCCCGACGAGCCAGCCCCGCCGCCTCCGCCAGCGCCGGCAGCCTCGGATCCCTGGCTCACCCCCGAGCAGTTCCGCAAAGCCACGGGTCTATCTGCCGTCAAAGCGCAGGACTGGTACCCGCACGTTCGCAAGGCCTGTCTGGAGTTCGGCATTGTGGGCCCAGTTCGCATCGCGGCGTTTTTGGCGCAGATCGGCCATGAATCAGGTGACTTTGTCCACACTCGCGAAATCTGGGGGCCAACGGCAGCGCAAAAGCGCTATGAGGGCAGGGCGGACTTAGGCAACACCGAACCGGGCGATGGCTCACGCTTTCGGGGGCGCGGCTTGATACAGGTCACGGGTCGATATAACTATCGGATGGTATCGAACGGCCTGGGGGTGGACTTCGTGCGCGATCCTGTTTTGCTCGAGCACCCTGTCAACGCGGCCCGTTCGGCGGCGTGGTGGTGGGCCAATAACGGCTGCAATGAGATTGCGGACACGGGTGACTTTGAGCGGCTTACAAAGCGCATCAACGGCGGATTAAATGGCTACGCGGATCGACTGCAACGTTGGGCGCTGGCAAAAGAGGTAATTGCATGATCTTTCTACAAGCACTTTGGGCCAAAGTCTGGCCCTACATCATCGGAGCAGCCGGCATTATCGCCGGCCTTTTTTTTGTTCGTCAGTCGGGCAAGGCTGCGGGCAAAACCGAAGCGAAAATCGATCAACTGGAGGCCGAGCGAAAGGCCTCGGAGAGGGCGCGACATGTGGAAAATGAAACGGCTGCGATGGCTGATGATGCTATCACTGATGAGCTTATCAATGATTGGGTGCGCCAGGACAAGCGGCGGTAGCTTCTGCTCTGTGGCGCGGCCCATCCATTTTGATTCGGCTGGTCAAGTGAAAGAGACGCCAGAGCCTATCCGCCGGCAGGTGCTGGATCACAATCGGAAATGGGCGGGGGTGTGCAAATAGAAAAGCCGCCCCGAAGGACGGCCATGCTGCCTGTACGGCAGTAAATCACAAAGTGCTATCAAAATTTCTCAGCAGCCTGTGCGGCTGTACTAGCTTTTTAATCGATGCGCCCGCCGCAGTCAAGCCATCGACCGGACCCCGAGTTTATGCAACAGCAAGTGCCACGCTGCATAGCTGATGTTCTGCCGATTCTTGGCTTCGTCGGCAGCAGTGTATTTGCGAAAATTATTCGGCGAGATTCCGACAAGCTCGGCGGCGGCGGAGCCGGTCACGCCGGTAAATGAGCCTTCGCCCACAATATGCCGGACCTCCCAATTCGTTGGTGCTCGCCACTCTTTTGCGTCGTCCGTAAGCACGTCGTCAGGCAACAGGCCGGCGATCCATGCGTTCGCCGGGGCGCGACACTGCGATGAAAGGGCGGCAATCTCGCTCATGCTGACAGCACGGGACTGCAATTTGTTTGCGCTGCGAAGCCAGAAGCGCGAGCTGTCGTTGATCAAGCCAGGCGTCATTTCCGGCACGCTGCCGCGAAATTGGCCCAGCGGCTCGTCATTACCGAACTCGACAATCGCGATTAGCTCCGGCGCGTGCTTGCGCTTGGCATCGGCGACGAACCTGGAAATGTCAGCGGAAAACCCCTCGACGATTTGCGCCCTGGTCGAGGTTGCCGGCAGCGTTCGTACAGCAAGATCGTCAGCGCTGTAACTGATCGTCCAGCGCTGCGCGTCTTCGCCGTTGAGCCGAATTTCCCGTTCGGGCGTGAAAATGAACGGGCCGGTTTGGAATTCTGTCGTCATCTTAGAAACCCCACTTTGCTGTCAGTGCGTTGTATTTTTCTGCAGCAGCGCGGTATTCGTCGGCTTTGCCAGCAGCGTGTAGTGCGCGGGCCTGGGCAAGCAGGGCTTTCTGATCAATAACAAACTGTCCGATTTCAGCACCGCGCTTGTCGCGGCTCTCGATCCAGAACTTGCTGTTTGTCAGAATGCCTTGGGGGTCACACGACATTTCAGCTTGATCCTGGCTCATGCCGGCCAGCTTCTCAGCGCGGATTTTCTCAGCCCACTCTTTTTGCTTTGCTGTGCCCTTCAGCGCTTTGCCGCCGAAGGCTTTAGCAACGGCGCGGGCGTCCAGCGACTTAGCGCTCAGTGTCGTGCGGGCAGCGCGGGTAACGTAGTTGTATGCGGGGTCGTAGGCAATGCCGGTTTCAAGATCGAACCATTTGCCATCGTTGCCCTTTGTGGGCATGTCGGCGCTATCGAGCCATGCTGAGAAATTTGTCTTGGTCATAATCATCTCCTTGTGAGGTACAGCGCTGGGAGTGATTTCCCGAGCTGATGAAATGATTATACTAGCTCGTAACGAGCTATGCAAGTATTATTGTTATGAGTAATTACCCTAATGCGGTAGAACGCAAAAAAGCCCGCGTTGTGGCGGGTCTGTCTAACTATATATAGAGCGATTTTTCGAGTCGCTCCCCGAAATTTCCCCAAATCTGCCGGAAGGCCAATGGAAATGCGGTAGTCCGTTGCTCTCCGTTCGCACCAGTGATGACAGAAAAGATCAGACCCGGTAATACACGATCAGACCCGGTAATACATTCATGATCAGATCGGGCAATAAGGGTTGGCGCTTTCGGGCTCTTCCTTATTAACGACATTAATAAACCGGCTGCTCGCCTTGCGGGCGCCGCTTGAAGCGGCGATGCACCCAGTAGTACTGCTCGGGTATCAGTCTTATCTGTGCTTCAAGAAAACGGTTCATTTCCCCAGCGTCTGCCGCGACATCATCCGATGGAAAGTTGCTTAGCGGTTCGAAGATGCGCAGCCGGTAACCCTTGTGTCCGCTTTGTACCTCCGCAACGAAAGGCACAACTCTTGCCCCGCTAAGTTTGGCCAGGCGCGAAACCGATGTCAATGTGCAGGCCTGTACGCCAAAGAACGAGGCAAATACTGAATCGCGCAGGCCGAAATCCATGTCGGCGGCCAACATGATGGGTTTGCCCGAGCGCAATATTCGAAGCGTGTTTCGCGCACTGCTATTGCGAGGCACCATTTCCGTACCGAACCTTGACCGTTGCCGGATCGAGATATCGTTGATCGTTTTATCCGACATCGGGGTGTACAACGACGCAACGGGATGCAGTATGGAGTAGTACATGCACACTGCCTCGATGGCTGCGAAATGAAACCCCAGGAAGATGGTGGGCTGTTCATAGGTGTCGTGCAGGGTGATGGCGCTTTCCAGTTCGGTCAGGGATAGCAGGCGTTCTGCGCTGCCATACCATTGCACACCGCGTTCAAGGTAACTGCGTATGACGTGT
Source organism: Pusillimonas sp. (assembly GCA_044464765.1). GTDB lineage: Bacteria > Pseudomonadota > Gammaproteobacteria > Burkholderiales > Burkholderiaceae_B > JBIQKZ01. The sequence goes on along the minus strand of JBIQKZ010000003.1, from coordinate 163,087 downwards.
CGGAAAACCAATCTGCCCAGTTCTTCGCGCTCCAGATCGGTTTTCTCGGGAAAGCACAGCTTCAGATTGACTTGTACGATGCGTTTGCGTTTGCCGGGTATCTTGTGCAGCAAGGAACCAAGCCCTTCGCCCATGCGGGCTACCAATGCATAGGGCAAGGCGCATAACAGGCGCAATAGGCCTGCTGTCAGGAAATTCTGGATTCTGGGGTTCAAATAGGCTCGCGAAAAGAAAGGAAAAACCTCGCAAGGGAGCCTTGGAAGCGAACCGATGTGGGGTGCGGTTGTCAGAATACCATGAGGGCGTCGATAGGCTGCGGTTTTGTGGCGGGTCGCCCCGCCTTGCGACATGTTGCGGGTGGTATGCGTACAATAAGACGGTGGAGCACCGCGAACGTCATCGAAGCCCTCGACTTTCCGGTAAAATACTCTATTCGCTTAATCATTTATTCAAATTTCTACTTTCTTATATAGGTCCCTAATGCAGCCCGTGGTTGAAAATCTGTCCGGCCTGGAGCGCCGTGTTGAGCTGGTCGTTTCGGTGGCCGACGTCGAAAAAGAAGTCCAGTCGCAATTAAAACGTGTTGCCCGCACCGCTAAAATCCAGGGGTTTCGTCCCGGCAAGGCTCCGTTGTCCATTATCGAGCGCAGCCATGGCCCAGGTATCCGCTACGATGCGATCAATGCCGAAGTTGGCCGAGTGCTGGATCAGATCATCACCGATGCCAAGCTACGTGTGGCCGGCGTTCCCAATCTGGAACCCAAGACCGAAGGCGTCGAAGAAGGCGTCATGGCGTTTCTTGCCACCTTCGAGGTCTACCCGGAAGTGTCCACGCCCGATCTGACCACGCTTCAAGTCAAGCGTGCCCAGGTCGAGGTTGGCGACGCACAGGTTCAGCAAACCGTTGATATCCTGCGCAAGCAGCGCGCAAACTACGAAGCGCGCGAAGATCGCGCCGCCCAGGACGACGACCGGGTCACCCTCGATTTCGTTGGCACCATCGATGGTGTTGCCTTCGAAGGCGGTTCCGCCGAAGGTTTCCCCTTTGTATTGGGCCAGGGCCGTATGCTGCCCGAGTTCGAAAATGCTGTTCGCGGCGCCAAGGCGGGTGAAACCAAAACCTTTCCATTGGAATTTCCCGCCGACTACGGTGGCCAGGAAGTGGCCGGTAAAACAGCCGAATTCAAGATCACCATCACCGAAGTGGCCGAGCCCATCTTGCCTGAAGTCGATTCCGAGTTTGCCAAGTCGCTTGGCCAAGCCGAAGGCGACGTCGAGAAACTGCTTGTCGACGTGCGCGCCAATATCGAACGCGAAGCCAAGGCTCGCGCCCGTGCACGAACCAAAGGCAGCGTAATGGACGCCCTTATCGAAACCTGCTCCTTCGATGTGCCCAAGGCGTTGGTGCAGAACGACACCGAAAGCCGGGTTGCAGCGGCGCGTGAAGACCTCAAGCAGCGGGGCGTGCCGAATGCCGACACCATGCCAATCCCGCCTGAAGCGTTTACCGCCGAATCCGAGCGCCGCGTGCGCTTGGGTCTGTTGGTGTCGGAACTGGTCGCCAGCGCCGACCTGAAGGCCAAACCCGAGCAGGTTCGCGCCCGCATCGAAGAGCTGGCCCAGAACTACGAGCAACCCGCCCAGGTCGTGGCTTATTATTTGTCCGACCGCGAGCGTCGCGCGGAAATAGAATCCATTGTGCTTGAAGACAATGTCGTGGATCACGTGTTGGCCCAGGCTCAGGTCACCGACGAAGAAGTCCAATTCGACGAACTTATGGGAACGGCATAAATGCAGCGATTCACTGACTTCTATGCATCCATGCATGGCGGCAACTCGGTAGCGCCCACCGGCTTGGGCTATGTGCCCATCGTGGTCGAACAGTCCGGGCGTGGCGAGCGTTCATACGATATCTATTCACGGCTGTTGCGCGAGCGGGTCATTTTTTTCGTAGGCCCAGTCAACGACCAGTCGGCCAACCTGGTTGTCGCCCAGTTGCTGTTTCTCGAATCCGAGAATCCCGACAAAGACATCTCGTTGTACATCAACTCGCCTGGCGGGTCGGTGTATGCCGGGCTGGCCATCTACGACACCATGCAGTTCGTCAAGCCCGATGTCTCAACGCTTTGCACAGGTATTGCCGCCAGCATGGGCGCCTTCCTGCTGGCCGCCGGCGCCAAGGGCAAACGCTATACTTTGCCCAATTCACGCTTGATGATCCATCAGCCGTCGGGCGGGGCTCAGGGTCAGGCATCGGATATCCAGATCCAGGCACGGGAAATCCTTAGCCTGCGCGAGCGGTTGAACTCAATCCTGGCCAAGAATACCGGGCAATCGATTGAACGCATCGCCGAAGACACCGAGCGTGATAATTTCATGTCGGCTGAAGATGCGGTATCGTATGGGTTGGTAGATAAAGTACTGGTCTCGCGCTCCGACGAGGCGTAGGCCAGCCGGTCGGCGAGTCGCTGGCGCGCTCGCCGGTTCACCCGACACACGATTTTCATGCGTGATGTCCACTGGAACAGTCAAAGAGTTTTATGCCAGAGAAAAAAGGTTCGGCAGACGAAAAAGTGTTGCACTGCTCGTTTTGCAATAAAAGCCAGCACGAAGTGCGCAAGCTGATTGCTGGGCCATCGGTGTTCATCTGCGACGAGTGTATCGATCTATGCACCGATATCATTCTCGAAGAAACCCAGGAAGCCGCGCGCGACGCCATTCGCAACGAATTACCCACGCCCAAAGAGATCAAATCCTTCCTCGACGGGTATGTCATTGGGCAGGATCAGCCTAAGCGCAATCTTGCGGTGGCGGTGTACAACCATTACAAACGCATCCGTTACGGCGAAATCAAGGGCGACGACGTCGAACTGTCCAAAAGCAATATCCTGCTGATCGGGCCTACGGGTTCCGGCAAGACCTTGCTGGCGCAAACCCTGGCTCGCATGCTCGACGTGCCTTTCGTCATGGCTGATGCCACAACGCTTACCGAAGCCGGTTATGTTGGCGAAGACGTAGAAAATATCGTGCAGAAGCTATTGCAGAATTGCAATTACGACGTCGAAAAGGCCCAGCGCGCCATTATCTACATCGACGAGATCGACAAGATATCGCGTAAATCCGATAACCCGTCCATTACCCGCGATGTTTCCGGCGAAGGCGTTCAGCAGGCCTTGCTGAAGCTGATCGAGGGCACGGTGGCGTCGGTTCCTCCCCAGGGCGGGCGCAAACATCCCAATCAGGACTTCGTGCAGGTCGACACCACCAACATCCTGTTTATTGTCGGCGGGGCGTTCGATGGGCTTGAAAAAGTCATTCGGGATCGCACCGAGCGTTCCGGTATCGGGTTTTCAGCGGCGGTTCGCGCAAAGTCCGAGCGCGGCGTGGGCGAACTCTTCGCCGAGGTCGAGCCCGAAGACCTGATCAAGTTCGGTCTAATTCCCGAGCTTGTCGGCCGCTTGCCGGTCGTCGCCACACTGGAAGAGCTCGAAGAGGACACCCTGGTTCGCATTCTCACCGAACCCAAGAACTCCCTGATCAAACAGTTTCAGAAACTTTTTGAAATGGAAGACGTCGAGCTCGAAATTCGTCCACAGGCGCTTAGCGCGATTGCCCAGCGGGCGCTCAAGCGGCGCACAGGCGCGCGTGGGTTGCGTTCCATCGTCGAACAAGCGCTGTTGGGCACCATGTATGAACTTCCTTCGCTCAAGAACGTCAAACAGGTTGTACTGGATGAAAACGCCGTCCTGGGCAAAGGGGCGCCGTTGCTGATCTACGGCGATGAAGAACCCGAGGCCGATGTTGAAAAAAAAACCGACGTTCCCCGCTTAAAGGGCGCGGCCTGAAGGAAACCATGTAAGGGAAAACAGAAATAGCCTTAAACAATGTGGGGTTTATCGATGCCACCGCTTGAAAAAACAATTATCGTCACTACATGCACCTATAAGTAGTACTGCAAAAGGGAGGCTTGGCTTCCCTTTTTGTTTCTAAAGCAGTGTTTTTTAAGGAATTTACTATGTCTGCGAGCCAGATTCTTTCTTTGGAACCCATGGACTTGCCCCTGTTGCCTTTGCGCGATGTGGTTGTGTTTCCGCACATGGTGATTCCTCTGTTTGTTGGCCGGCCGCGTTCCATCAAAGCCCTTGAAATGGCGATGGAAGCTGGCAACAACATCATGCTGGTTGCCCAGAAGTCAGCTAGCAAAGACGATCCCACCCCTGAAGATCTTTACGAAATCGGCTGCGCCGCCAGCATCCTGCAGATGCTGAAGCTGCCTGACGGAACGGTAAAAGTGCTGGTGGAAGGCCTGCACCGTGCGCGCATCAACAGCGTCACCGAGGCGGAAACCCACTTCACAGCCAACGTCCAGGCAGTTGCCCAGGATGGCGAACAAGATGCCGAATCCGAGGCCTTGCGCCGCACGGTAGTGGCGCAATTCGAGCAATACGTAAAGCTCAACAAGAAGATTCCCCAGGAAATTCTTACCTCGCTTAGCGGTATCGACGATGCGGGCCGCTTGGCCGACACCATTGCCGCTCATTTGCCGCTGAAACTCGAGCAGAAGCAACACATGCTTGAAATCACCGGCACCGCGCCGCGTCTGGAAAACCTGCTGTCGCAGCTTGAGTCCGAAATCGACATCCTGCAGGTCGAGAAGCGCATTCGCGGGCGTGTCAAAAAGCAAATGGAGAAAAGCCAGCGCGATTACTATCTGAACGAACAGGTCAAGGCCATTCAGAAGGAATTGGGCGAAGGCGAAGAGGGCGCCGACATCGAGGAGCTCGAACGCAAGATTGCCGCTGCTCAGTTGCCGCGCGATGCGCAAAAGAAAGCCGATGCCGAACTCAAGAAACTGAAGCTGATGTCGCCCATGTCCGCCGAGGCCACCGTGGTTCGCAACTATATCGACACGCTAATCGGCCTGCCGTGGCGCAAGCGCAGTCGGATCAATAATTCCATCGGAAACGCCCAGGAAGTTCTCGACGCCGATCACTATGGGCTCGAGAAAGTGAAAGAGCGCATTGTCGAATACCTGGCTGTCCAGCAGCGTGTCGACAAGCTCAAGGCGCCTATCCTGTGCCTGGTCGGCCCTCCCGGCGTCGGCAAAACCTCGTTGGGCCAATCGGTGGCCCGCGCCACCAATCGCAAGTTCGTCCGAATGGCGCTTGGCGGGGTGCGCGACGAAGCCGAAATCCGTGGCCATCGCCGCACGTACATCGGTTCCATGCCGGGCAAGATTCTGCAGAATATGTCCAAGGTGGGCGTGCGCAATCCACTGTTCCTGCTCGATGAAATCGACAAGATGGGCGCCGATTTCCGGGGCGACCCGTCGTCGGCGCTGCTCGAGGTGCTGGACCCAGAACAGAACCACACCTTCCAGGATCACTATGTCGAAGTCGATTTCGACTTGTCCGACGTAATGTTCGTGGCGACCAGCAATACGCTGAACATACCGCCGGCTTTGCTCGACCGCATGGAAGTGATTCGCCTGTCGGGCTATACAGAAGACGAGAAAGTACACATTGCCTTTGATCACCTGATTCCCAAGCTCATGAAGAACAATGGGGTCAAGGAAGGCGAAATGACCATCGAAGAATCCGCCGTGCGCGATATCGTGCGTTATTACACGCGTGAAGCAGGGGTGCGGGCGCTTGAACGAGAAATCAGCAAGATCTGCCGCAAGGTCGTCAAGAAGACACTCGAAGCGAATCCTGGCTCGGGGCGCGGCCGTGGCGCCAAGGCCATGAATATCGTGAACATTGTCATCAACTCGGAGAATCTCAGCGATTTCCTGGGCGTGCGCCGTTATAACTTTGGGTTGGCCGAGAAAGAGAACAAGGTCGGCCAGGTCACGGGGCTTGCCTGGACGGAAGTCGGCGGCGACTTGCTTACCATCGAAGTTGCCGATATGCCTGGCAAGGGTCAAGTGCAGCGAACCGGTTCGCTTGGCGATGTCATGAAGGAATCGGTCGAGGCGGCGCGTACTGTGGTCCGGGCGAGGGCGCAGAAATGGGGGATTCCCAATACCGCATTCGAGAAACGCGACATTCACGTCCACTTCCCGGAAGGCGCGACCCCCAAAGACGGGCCATCGGCGGGTATTGCCATCACGACCGCCATGGTGTCTGCGTTAGCCGGCATTCCCGTGCGCTCCGATGTCGCCATGACAGGCGAGATCACCCTGCGCGGCGAGGTCCTGCCCATTGGCGGCCTGAAGGAAAAGCTCCTGGCGGCGCATCGCGGCGGCATTAAAACCGTGTTGATCCCCGAAGAGAACGTGAAAGACCTTGCCGAAATCCCCGGCAACGTAAAGAATCATCTGGAAATCATTCCAGTACGTTGGATCGATCGCGTACTTGAAGTGGCTTTGCAGGACATGCCGACACCTCTGTCCGACGAAGAGGTCGCCCGATTGGCGGCAGAGTCGGTGGCCGCCGGCAAGCACCAGGGGTCGGATGACAGCTCGGGGTTCATGAAGCATTGATGCCGTAGGCATCCCATCGGCCTGGCAGCCGGTGATTCACCCCGGTGGTTGCGGTTTTATGCGCAGCCACCGGGGTGTTTTTTTGCTTCAACCTTGCACGATGTCTGATGTTTGACCAGACAGGATGCCCGGCCAGCCCAGTGTTGCTCCACGCGAGACCGCTTCGTAGACGGCAGCGTTTCGATTGTGTACATCAAGGCGCTGATACAGTGTTTCAGTATGCGCTTTTGCTGTCGCGACGGAAATGTTCAGATAGCGCCCCACAGTCTTCATGGGATAGCCCCGGGCCAACAGCACCAATACCTCGTACTGTCGGGGAGTCAGGCCAAGCATTTCAGACTCGGGACTGGCCGGGATGACCGGCTTGTCTGTTTTGTTTGCCGGAAGCGGCCATTTGACAGGGTCGAAATGTTTCAGCGCTGGCAAGGCCGCTTGCGCGTTCGCAAGTTGCAAGCGCAGCGGAAAACATGTTCCTCCGGCCAGCACCAGTCTGACGGCCGCCTGTAGAACTTCGGGTGGCGCATTCTTCTGCACGTAGCCGGCAACCGATGGCGGCAAAGAGTGGGCCGTGGCCGGCATATCGCTGCTCTCGGACAATAGGAGCACGGCTTTGGGAGCATAAGCCTGCTCGCTCAGGCTCAGCACTTCGTGCATATCCTCGAACGAAGGAATGGCCAGGAGAACGAGATCGCATTTTCGTGGCACGGCGCCGTTCTGGCGTAGCTCGGAATAATCGACGCCTTCGTTGGAGCAGGTTGCCGACAAATTCGAAAGCAACTGCAAAATGCCAAGCCGCAGTAGTGGATGCGGTTCGATAACAATAATGGTAGGCATACTTTTGTTCTTCCCGATTGCGGTGTTTGGCAGGTGAAACCATCGAACAGAACAAAAAAATATGGCTTTTCAGAAAATAGGTGATACGTCCCTCGCGCTCCAGGGTGCTTCGTATAACCCCCTCCGAACTACGAACAGCTAGCCCTTGGCCCGGACAATGTCCAGGGCTTGGCCGCTGACCGCACCATAAGGCCAGACCCATACCCTCGGCGTCTTGCCGGTTGCACGGCGTATCTTGGCGGTGATGCTATCCACGTCGGCGGCAATGCGTGCTTGATACGATGCATCGGTTTCATAGGCGCCGGATGCCGCATCATACGCATGCGCCGCAGCGGCGGGTTCCTGATTGCCCTGGGGATTGGCGACAATACCGTAATGCAAGGCATCGGTATGAGCGCCGATTTCCACCAATCCGGAGCGCGAGACCTCGGCAATTTGCTCCCAAGTCAGAAAACGCTCCCTATCAACAAGTTTTCCGCCGAAATCCACCGGTTGATCTTCGGGTGCGCCCACCCATGCGCCGACGGGAGCCAGAACCGCCGGCCAGCCATAGGCTTTCAATAATGGGAATACATGCGTGTAGAAGCTGCGATAGCCATCATCGAAGGTGAGGAGCAGCGCTTTGTCTGGCAAGTCCGGCCCCCCCTTGGCTGCGGCAAGGATCTGATCCACCGTGACGGGCTGATAGCCGTTCTCCCGCAGCCAGGCGAATTGCTCCACCAAGTGCTCGGTGCTGACACTGACAAATGCCTGGTCTGGATCACTGTCCTCGACGTCGTGATACGCCAGCGCAAGGAAGGTGTTCTTGATCCAGGGCTGCTGGAAATTGTGGGTGGAACGCTCGGCGGGCGCGACGAATGCCGGGATGTCTTTGGCACAGCCGCCGAGCAAGACCAGTGCACAGAGGAAACCGAAGAATAGGCGCAGACGGGGCAAGAGCGTTGACATGGCGCCTCCCTAGAACCGGGCTGTTATTTCAAGCATGATGCGCACTTCACGTTCGCGCACGCCGTCGTAGGGGCGACTGGCGCCGACAATGTTGGCGCCGATCTCAAAGCGATCATCGTGGGTATACAGAATGCCGTAGCCGATGGCCCCGACGGCGCCCGTGCCGTAGCCGCGCTGTGAATAGGTTCCCGCGGTCAGTAGCAGACTATGTTCCAGTTTCGTTTCGTAGCGCTGGTAGAGGGTGTGTGTCAGCTTTAACGATGGCGCGAACTCCAGGTCGGCGCGTGGATTGAAGTACGGCGCGTCTTGCCTGGAGTTGCGCGTGGCGTAAAGGTTCAGCAGCAGATCCGCCTTGAAGCGGGCGTTGGTGTACAGGCGTTCGCTGCCGCTGATCAGCGCTGTCCATCGGGTGTTGCCGTCGCTGAATTGCGCTGGCGACAGCGTGAACCGCCACTCCCGCCGTTCGCTTTGACGCCAATTTAGATACGCGCTCACATCGTTCGAATACACGCCGTTACGCAAGGCGCGCAAGGGAGTATCGCGGGAACGCAATGACGCTGATGTACCCACCTGCCAGTGATCGCTCAGGTCGTAAGCCACTGCGAAGCGTGCGCCTGGTTTGATGCCATACCCGTAGCGGTGGATGGACGCTTCGATTTCGGCCGTCAGATCCCGTCCTCGCCACTCTGCTCCAGCGCGCAGCCAGCGATAATCTCCACGGCCTTCCTCGAAATCGGCCGTAGCGTACCCAGCTCCCCCATAAAATCGCCAGTTATGGTTAACGGGCGCGGAGTACAACACCGTCTCCAGGCTTAAATCGCGGCTTCCGGAAACCGGGCTGTCGGATGCAAGGCCCCGATTGGCCAACACTCGCAGCTCGGCCTTCTTGTACCTATCCCATTCATGCTTCAGGTGTTGAGTGGCAGGCATTTCAGGGTAGCGGTTGACGAGGTCCTGGGTAAGCAGTTCAGCCTGTTGCCATTCCTGCAGGTCGAGCGCAGTACGGCCTTGGCCGGCCTCCAGCTCGACGGCGCGGGGCTCAAGCGATTCGGCGATCTTCAGCTCCTTTTCGGCGCGGCGCGCCCAGCCCCGGGAGCGATAGACATTGGCCAAACTGGTGCGCAAGGCCATGCTGCGCGGGGCGCGTTCAACCATCTTCTCCAGACGCGCTTGTGCACCAGGGGTGTCGTTGACGTAGAACAGGGCCAAGGCATCAAGATGCTCGATGTCTAAATAAAGCTCGTTGGGCACTGGCTGGGGAACGCCTTTGATGGTTCGCCAGGCAGGGTGCCGGGCTCGTTCTTGTTGTAGGGTCTGCATGGCCTGTTCATACTCTTCCTGTTCCAGCAGGGCGTAGAACAATCCGGTCGCGTTTCTCAGGCGTTCGTTGGCATTGTCATGCTGCGCAGCGGGATCCGCGTTGATTTGGCGGTATAGTTCGGCGGCCGCGTGGGGTTGGCGCAGGTCCAGATAGGCCGAGGCCACACTGACCAAGGCATAACGAGGCACCTGGATACCTTGGGACAGCAACGCTTCGTACGAAACAATGATGTCGCGCGTGCGATTTCGTGCGAGTAGGGCCTGTAAACGATCGAACTTCAAGCGCAGCGTATCGGCGCGCGCCTCGGCGCCTTTCGCGGTCCAGACAGGAACCAGTCGGTCGTATCCGGCCAAGGCGCGGTCGGCAATCGCATATCGCTCCGATTCTTGCCGACTGGGCATGGCGGCCAAGCGGGTCAGCTCTGCCAGGTAATCAGCCTCAAGCCGCCGCAGGATCGAGTCATCAAGTTGCGCGGCATGGTGTTGCGATAGCTTCAAGGCTGGGTAAGGAAGCCCCATTTGATCGAATGATTCGATACGCGCCCAGAGAGCGTCGTCCGTAGCACGGGTCGGCGTTAACCCGGCTGGGGTTTGAGCGGTCGCACTGGCAAAGCCTGCCGTCAGGAAGACAAGGGCGCACAGGCCGGCGATTGGCTTGCAGATCGCCATGACTCAACCTGGATGTGATGCCAGCGATCGCTTGCCGGGCAAATGCATGAGGTTCGCTCCCTAGTGTTTCCGGATTCTTATATCTGGATACAGAATCAATGGAATGAATCATAGAGAGGAACAAAGGCTGACAGAATGCGGTAGACGGCTTACGCCGCGCGGTTTTTCAGCGTAGGCTAAATGGACGGGCAGGCCTGGCGGCGTAACCTTATGTGGTTACGTTGGACAGGTACCGGCAAGAACGAACTAGTTGAGCCCGGATGTACGTATAAGGCCCACGGCAATGCCTTCGAGAGAGAAATCGTCGGAGGGATGAACGACGATGGGAGAGAAGTCGGGATTCTCGGGCAACAGGCTAATAGCGCCGCCACTGCGCGACAGGCGTTTGACGGTGACTTCGTCGCCAATGCGGGCGACGACGATTTGCCCTGGGCGCGCGTCGGGTGATTTCTTGACCGCCAGGAGGTCGCCATCGAGAATGCCGGCATCGCGCATGCTTAGCCCCTTGACTCGCAGCAGGTAGTCGGGCGCCTGGGCGAATAGGCCGGGTTCGACGCTGATCTCGCGCTCGACGTGTTCGGCGGCCAGGATGGGGCTGCCCGCCGCCACCCGTCCGACAATGGGTAAAAGCAGTTGTGGGTAAACCAATTGGGGGTTGGAGGCATTGGGGGTGTCGGGGGTGTCGAGCAGACGAATGCCGCGGGATGCGCCCGCTGTGAGCTCGATGGCGCCCTTGCGCGCCAGAGCCCGCAGATGGTCTTCGGCGGCGTTGGCCGACTTGAAGCCGAGCGTACGGGCGATTTCGGCACGGGTGGGAGGAAAGCCCGTGCGGGCGATATCGGTGCGGATAAGGTCCAGGACCTGCTGCTGACGCTCGGTAAGCTTGGTGACGGCCATGGCAAAAATTTACCCTGTATGTTTACACAGGGTAAATTCTGACCTACTACTGTTTAAAAATCAAGTAGTTTGGTGCGGCTGGTGATGAGTCAGGCGTTTTTCAAGACGCTGGCGATCGCCTTGGCGACGTAGTCGACATTGCCGCTGTTCAGCGCTGCCACGCATATGCGCCCGCTGCCGACTGCATAGACGCCATGGTCAACGCGAAGCCGGTCTACTTGGTCTTTGGTCAGCCCGGAGTAGGAAAACATGCCTCGTTGCGCAAGGACGAAGTCGAAGTTCTGTGTGACTCCTTGGGCTTTCAGCCCCGAAACCAACTGATTGCGCATGTCGCGGATGCGGTCACGCATCTGGGCGAGCTCTTCGACCCACAAGCCGTAGAGTTCAGGCGAGTTCAGCACCGAGGCGACAACAGCGCCGCCATGAGTGGGCGGATTGGAATAATTGGTGCGGATTACCCGTTTCAGCTGACTGAGCACGCGCGCAGTTTCGTCTGGGTTGGCGGCCACAAGGGTAAGGGCGCCCACGCGTTCGCCGTATAAAGAGAATGACTTCGAGAACGACGAGCTGATCAGCATGGTAATGCCCAGGCTGGCGAACAGACGGACGACTGACGCGTCTTCTTTAAGCCCATCGCCAAAACCCTGGTAGGCGATGTCAAGGAAGGGAACCAGGTCGGCATCGCGCACAGCCTGTGCGATTTGCTGCCACTGTTCGAAGCTTGGATCGACGCCGGTGGGATTGTGGCAGCAGGCGTGCAGGATGACGATGGTTTTGGCGGGTAACCCGCGCAGCGTGCTGACCATGCCGTCAAAATCCAGGCCATGCGTGGCGGCATCGTAATAGGGATAGGTGTCCACCTGGAAGCCGGCTCGCTCGAACAGGGCGCGGTGGTTCTCCCAGCTGGGGTTGCTGATGACGACTTTTGATGCGGGCAAGAGTTGACGCAGGAAGTCGGCGCCGATCTTCAGGGCGCCCGTGCCGCCCAAGGCCTGGGCCGTCAAGACGCGACCGGACGCGATCAGTTCGGAGTCGCTGCCCAGCAATAAGGTTTGCGCACCTTTGTTGTAGCCGGCCAGGCCCTCGATGGGAAGGTAGCCGCGCGCGGCAGCCGCCTCGACGCGGGCGAGCTCGGCCTTACGGACAGCCCGAAGCAGGGGAATTCGCCCTTGGTCGTCGTAATAAACCCCAACGCCAAGGTTGACTTTGCCCGGTCGGGCATCGGCGTTGTACTGTTCGTTGAGACCAAGAATGGGGTCGCGGGGAGCGAGTTCGACTGCTTCGAAAAGAGAGGTCATTTTAGGTGTGGAGGCGTGGTGAGGAGAAAGCGAGGGAAAAGAGACAAGATAATCATCTTGCAATAATGAGATAATAAGGGGTTTACCCTAGTGGTGTCTAGTGTGCTAACTGGTATGACGGCTAACGTTCCCGGATTTATCGAGTATCCAAACAGCCCGTTTCAGCTGTATCAACCGTATCCGCCGGCGGGGGATCAGCCGACGGCGATTGCGGCGTTGGTGGATGGCATTGATGATGGGCTGATGTTCCAGACCCTGCTCGGTGTAACCGGGTCGGGCAAAACCTACACCATGGCCAATGTGATTGCCCGCACCGGTCGGCCGGCCATTGTTCTGGCGCCAAACAAAACCTTGGCCGCCCAGCTTTACGCCGAGTTTCGCGAGTTTTTTCCGAACAATGCGGTGGAATACTTCGTGTCCTACTACGACTATTACCAGCCCGAGGCCTATGTCGCGGCGCGCGACCTGTTCATTGAAAAGGACTCTTCGATCAATGAGCATATCGAGCAAATGCGCTTGTCGGCCACCAAAAGTCTGTTGGAGCGGCGCGACACGATTATCGTCGGGTCGGTGTCGTGTATCTACGGTATCGGCAATCCCGCCGACTACCACGCAATGGTTCTTACCTTGCGTGTCGGCGATCGCATTCCACGCCAAGAGCTTTTGGCGCGGCTGGTGGCCATGCAGTATGAACGCAACGATGTGGAGTTTGTGCGCGGCGTGTTTCGCGCGCGGGGGGAAATCATCGATGTGTTTCCCGCCGAGCATGCTGAGCTGGCGGTGCGCCTGACTCTGTTCGACGATGAAATCGAATCCCTGGAGCTTTTCGACCCCCTGACGGGCAAAATTCGGCAGAAGGTGCTGCGCTTTACCGTTTTTCCACGGTCGCATTACGTCACTCCGCGCGAAACAGTGATGCGGGCCATTGATACGATCAAGCTGGAATTGCGTGAACGGCTGGATGTTCTGTACAAGGACAACAAGCTGGTTGAGGCGCAGAGACTGGAACAGCGCACTCGGTTCGACCTTGAAATGTTGCAAGAACTGGGGTTCTGCAAAGGCATCGAAAATTATTCCCGCCACCTGTCGGGAGCTGCGCCAGGCGAGCCGCCGCCGACGCTGATCGACTACCTGCCGGCTGACGCCCTGATGTTCATTGATGAAAGCCACGTCACCATAGGTCAGTTGGGCGCCATGTATAAAGGCGACCGCTCCCGCAAGGAAACCCTGGTTACTTACGGCTTTCGCCTGCCCTCCGCGCTGGATAACCGACCGCTAAAGATGGAGGAATTCGAGGACCGCATGCGCCAAACTGTCTTTGTATCCGCGACCCCGTCCGGTTACGAGGCCGCGCACGCCGACAATGTGGTCGAGCAACTGGTGCGCCCGACGGGGCTGGTCGACCCGGAAGTAGAGGTGCGTCCGGCGCTTACCCAGGTGGATGATTTATTGGGCGAGATCAAGCTGCGCGTCGCCGTAGGCGAGCGTGTCCTGGTCACCACGCTGACGAAACGCATGGCGGAGGATCTCACCGATTACTTGTCTGAAAGCGGCTTGAAGGTGCGGTATCTGCATTCGGATATCGACACGGTGGAGCGGGTTGAGATCTTGCGCGATTTGCGGCTGGGTGTGTTCGATGTGCTGGTGGGTATCAACTTGCTGCGCGAAGGCCTGGATATTCCCGAGGTATCCCTGGTCGCGATCCTGGATGCCGACAAAGAGGGCTTCCTGCGGTCGGAACGCAGCCTGATTCAGACAATAGGGCGGGCGGCCCGCAATCTGAACGGACGCGCAATTCTTTATGCCGACCGGATTACCGATTCGATGCAGCGGGCCATTGATGAAACCCAGCGTCGCCGGACCAAACAGCAAGCGTTCAATACTGAGCATGGCATTACGGCACGAGGCGTCGACAAGGCCATCCGGGAATTGATTGACGGCGTGGTTGGCCAGGCTTCGGTGGCGCGGGCTGAGCCCGACGAGGTGCCTACCGAGCTTTTGGCGGATGACAAGGCCTTGGCCCGGGAAATCCGCCGCCTGGAGAAATCCATGATGGACCATGCCCGGAACCTGGAATTCGAGCAGGCGGCTGCGGCGAGGGACGCGTTGAACAGGCTGAAACAGAAAGCTTTATTAACTTGAAGTTGAGCTTTTACGTTTGCGTGGGGGCCAGTGTTGGCAAATCCCAACATTTTTAGGCGTGATGCGAAGGTTTTTAGCATTCGAGTTTGACTGATTTAATGGAAAAGAGGGTAGGCCAACGGTCTCGTTTGTTGTTTGCAAGGGTAAACCCTTAAATCAAAAAGTATTACGAAATCACTCTGTAATATATTGCTGCACTGCATGATTATTAGGTTTGGCGATAATTACAGAGCCTGGGAGCCAGGTGGGCTTCGCGCCGAAAACGCAGCTGTAACGTCCTGCTTTACTTGAAAATTTAGGTCTGTCAACGCCAAAACAATTGATTTCGCCTCGTGCGAAATCTGTTGCCTTATTGCGGGTTTTCCCTCACAATTTACCCCATGATGACTAAGGTACTTTTCGTTTGCATGGGTAATATCTGCCGCTCGCCGAGCGCAGAAGGCGTGTTCCGTCGCCTGATCGACGAAGCAGGCTTGTCGGCGGTCGTCGGCGTCGATTCGGCTGCCACCCACAGCTTTCATTTGGGCGAGGCGCCCGATGCGCGTGCGCAGGCCGCCGCGCGTAAACGCGGCTACGATATTTCCGCGTGCGTGGCCCGCCTGGTCAAACCCGAGGATTTCCGCGAGTTCGACCTGATTCTTGCCATGGATTGGGAAAACCTTTCCGCATTGCAGCAACAATGCCCCAAGGTGTATCACCACAAGCTTATGTTGCTTATGCGCTTCGCCAACGAGTTCGAAGAAGCGACCGTGCCGGATCCCTATTATGGGGGGCCAGAAGGTTTTGCCAAGGTGCTCGACTATCTGGAAGATGCTTGCCAGGGCGTGCTCGAGGTCGTGCGTAAGCGCGCTACTCAATACCAGGCGGCATAAGCGTCTCAAATGCGAAGTCTCCTTATAAAAACCGGGCGTAAGCGCGGTTTTTTTTCGGTTCTTTCCTTAGCAAAACAGTCGGGAATTTGCTATACTTGACTGAAATAGTCGGGTATTTGGCCGAGGGCGGCAATCTTGCCGTTTTACCGCCGCCCAACCCTCTGCAGTAGCAGGTTTTAGCAAGGAACCACCATGCGTCTAACCACAAAAGGTCGTTTTGCCGTTACCGCCATGATCGATCTGGCTTTGCGTCAGCAAAGCGGGCCGGTCACGCTTGCCGGCATCAGCCAGCGCCAGAACATCTCCCTATCCTATCTTGAGCAGTTGTTTGGCCGTTTGCGCCGGCACGAACTGGTCGATAGCGTGCGCGGCCCCGGCGGCGGGTACTCACTGGCCCGCCTGGCGCGCAACATTACCGTGGCCGATATCATTTTCGCTGTCGACGAACCCCTCGATGCCACCAGTTGCGGCGGCAAGGAAGATTGCAACGTGGGGCGCAGCGGCAACTCCAGCAAGTGCATGACGCACGAGCTCTGGACCACACTCAATCATAAAATGGTCGAATACCTGGATTCTGTTTCCTTACAGGATCTGGTTGATAAACAAAGAATGCGACAGTTGCACGAGGCTACCCAAGCGCAGCAAGCCCAGGTTCATGTGAACCGCTCGGCGGCCACTATCGCATCGCCGCTTTCAGCTTAAAACGCAGGAGTTACTCGATGTCTTCCCGTCCCATCTACCTGGATTACTCCGCGACCACGCCGGTGGATCCACGTGTCGTCGAAAAAATGGTGCCCTGGTTGCATAATAATTTCGGCAACCCGGCATCGCGCAGCCACGCCTATGGCTGGGAGGCCGAAGAGGCCGTCGAGCAGGCGCGGGCCGAAGTCGCCAAGCTGTTCAACGCCGATCCACGTGAAATCATCTGGACATCCGGCGCGACCGAATCCGACAACCTGGCCATCAAGGGCGCCGCGCATTTTTATTCCGGACGAGGCAAGCACATTATTACGGTCAAGACCGAGCACAAAGCCGTGCTTGACACCTGTCGCGAACTCGAGCGCCAGGGCTTCGAGGTCACCTATCTCGATGTTCAGGAAAACGGTTTGCTCGATCTGGAAGCCTTCAAGGCGGCTTTGCGCCCCGATACCATTCTGGCCTCGGTCATGCACGTCAACAACGAGATCGGCGTCATACAAGACATCGCCACGCTGGGCGAAATCTGTCGCGAAAAAGGCGTCATCTTTCATGTCGACGCCACCCAGGGCGCGGGCAAGGTCGACATCGATCTGCAGCGCCTGAAGGTCGATCTCATGTCGATGACGGCGCATAAAGTGTATGGCCCCAAAGGCATAGGCGCACTGTATGTACGACGCAAGCCGCGCATCCGTATCGAAGCGCAAATGCATGGCGGGGGGCACGAACGCGGCTTTCGCTCGGGCACTCTGGCAACGCATCAGATCGTGGGCATGGGCGAAGCATTCCGTCTGGCGCGCCTTGAAATGGAGGCCGAGAATCAGCGGCTGCGCGCTTTACGCGACCGGCTCTGGGAAGGGCTTTCGAAGATTCCCGAGGTCTATCTCAACGGCGACATCGACCAGCGCATTCCGCATAATCTGAACGTCAGCTTCAACTATGTGGAAGGCGAGTCCCTGATCATGGCAATCAAGGAGCTGGCGGTTTCCAGCGGCTCGGCCTGTACTTCGGCAAGCCTCGAACCTTCTTACGTCCTGCGTGCGCTTGGTCGCAACGACGAACTTGCACACAGCTCCATCCGTTTCACGATGGGGCGTTTCACCACCGAAGATGAAATCGACTTCGCCATCGAGCTGCTGACTGCCCGGGTGGGCAAGCTGCGCGATATGTCGCCGCTATGGGAAATGGCCCAGGAGGGCATCGACCTGAACTCGGTTCAATGGGCAGCACACTAAAGGAATTCAATCAATGGCTTATAGCGACAAAGTACTGGATCACTACGAGAATCCGCGCAACGTCGGCGCTTTCGATAAAGGCGACGAAACGGTAGGCACCGGCATGGTGGGCGCGCCCGCCTGTGGCGACGTCATGAAGCTGCAAATCAAGGTCAGCGATTCGGGCATTATTGAAGATGCGCGGTTCAAAACTTATGGCTGCGGATCAGCGATTGCGTCCAGCTCGTTGGTTACCGAGTGGGTCAAGGGCAAAACCCTGGATCAGGCTCTGGATATCCGCAACACGCAAATTGCCGAAGAGCTGGCTTTGCCGCCTGTCAAGATACACTGTTCGATCCTGGCCGAAGACGCCATCAAGGCAGCGGTGCAGGATTACAAAGATAAGCATCAGGGGTAATTATGGGAATCACGCTCACTCAGAATGCGGCCGATCATATCAATCGCTACCTTCAAAAGCGCGGCAAGGGTCTGGGTTTGCGGTTGGGCGTTCGTACGACCGGTTGTTCGGGCATGGCCTACAAGCTCGAGTACGTCGACGAGCCTGACACGCAGGACCAGGTTTTCGAGTTTTTCGGTGTCAAGGTCTTTATCGATCCAAAAAGCATGCCTTACCTTGAAGGCACGCAACTCGACTATGGCCGTGAAGGCTTGAACGAAGGCTTCAAGTTCAGCAACCCTAACGAAAAGGCCACTTGCGGCTGCGGCGAATCGTTCACGGTATAACTTGTGGCAAGCGAAAATTACTTCCAGTTGTTCGGCTTGCCTCAGCAATATGCGCTGGATCCGGTCGCCTTGGAAGAAACCTGGCGCACCCTGGCCGCGCGCGTTCATCCGGATCGCTTTGCCGTTGCTTCGGCGTCCGAACGGCGTGTGGCCATGCAGTGGGCGTCCACCATTAACGAAGCCCATCGCATATTGAAAGCGCCGCTGCAACGCGCCCGCTATCTGTGCGAGCTTTCGGGCTGCGATGTGCAATCCGAAAGCAATACCCGCATGGACCATGCGTTTCTGATGCTGCAAATGCAATGGCGTGAACAGCTTGACGAGGCCAGGGAAAGCGGCCGACCACACGACCTGGACGCCTTGCAAGCCCAGGTCGACGACGCGCGCCGGGACATTGCCGAGCGCGTCCAGGCGCTTATCGACGGGCAGCACGACTACGAGCACGCCTCCCAGAAAGTGCGCGAATGGATGTTCATCGAAAAAATCGCCCAGGAAATCCAGTCGTCGCGCAACGATCTCACTGACCGTAGACACTAACTTATGGCTTTATTGCAAATTTCAGAACCGGGCGAATCCCCGGTTCCCCACCAGCGTAAGCTTGCCGTCGGTATCGATCTGGGCACGACCAATTCCTTGGTGGCCTCGGTGCGCAACAGCGTGCCCGAAGTGCTGGCCGATGAGCAAGGCCGTGTCTTGTTGCCTTCCGTGGTGCGCTACTCGGCCGGCGGCGACGTCCAGGTGGGCGAGGTCGCCCGCGATCATCAAGCCAGCGACACGCTGAACACCATCGCCTCCGTCAAACGCTTCATGGGGCTGTCCCTGGTGGAAGCGCGCGCACGCGGAGTGGCGTACGAATTTGCCGCCGACGAGGCGATCGTCCGCTTGCGCACCGCGCAGGGCGATGTCAGCCCGGTGCAGGTGTCCAGCCAGATACTCAAGGCCTTGCGCGATCGGGCGGAAGGCGTGCTGGGTGGCGAGTTGGTCGGAGCAGTCGTTACCGTGCCTGCTTATTTCGACGATGCACAGCGGCAGGCTACGCGCGATGCTGCACGCCTGGCCGGTCTGACGGTATTGCGTTTGCTGAACGAGCCGACAGCCGCCGCCATTGCTTACGGGCTGGATCATGGCGCTGAAGGCGTGTACGCGGTGTACGACTTGGGCGGAGGCACGTTCGATCTGTCCATTCTTAGATTAAGCAAGGGCGTGTTCGAAGTGGTCGCCACGGCCGGCGACACCCAACTGGGTGGAGATGACTTCGATGCTGTCATGGTGGCGCAGGTGATTGCCGGGCAAGGTCTGGACGGCCTGGACAAGTCCGATCAGCGTATTTTGCAGTTGGCTGCCCGTACCACGCGCGAAGCCCTGTCAACGCAGCCGCAGGTTACATTTCGGGCCCAATTGTCGCGACAGCGAACCGTCGAGCAAACTATTCATCGCAATGAGTTCGATGACTGGGTGCAGCCGTTGGTGCAACGCACGTTGGATGCGGCCAGGCGCACTCTGTCCGATGCCGACCTCGCCGGCGATCAGGTCAAGGGCGTGGTCATGGTGGGCGGCGCCACCCGAATGCCCATTGTGCGGCGGCTGGTCGGGCAGATGTTCGGCACCGAGCCTTTGGTGAATCTCGATCCTGACCAGGTGGTTGCCCTGGGCGCTGCGCTGCAGGCCAATTTATTGGTCGGCAACCGCGCCGCCGGCGACGATTGGTTGCTGCTCGATGTCACCCCGTTGTCGCTGGGCCTGGAGACCATGGGCGGTATTGTCGAGCGCATTATCCCGCGCAACAGCACAATCCCCGTGGCGCGTGCGCAAGAGTTCACAACGTTCAAAGATGGCCAGTCAGCGATGAGTTTTCATGTGGTGCAAGGCGAGCGCGAGCTGGTGTCCGATTGCCGTTCGCTGGCGCGCTTCAACCTGCATGGCATTCCGCCCATGGTGGCCGGTGCGGCTCGCATCCGCGTTACTTTCCAGGTGGATGCCGATGGCCTGCTGGGTGTCAGCGCTCGCGAAGAAAGCACAGGCGTCGAGGCTGCCGTATCGGTCAAGCCGTCCTACGGCTTGACCGACGACGATGTCGCTCAAATGCTTGCCGCCGGGATGACCAATGCCGACGATGATGCGCGGGCCCGCAGTTTGCGCGAGCAACAGGTTGAGCTGCTGCAGTTGCTCGAGTCGGTGACGGCGGCGTTGGCGACCGATGCCGATTTGTTGTCGGATGACGAGCAGATGGAAATCGCGCAGCACATGCAGAGCGCTTCCGCAGCCTTGGAAGGCGTCGAGTTTGAAACCCTGCGCTCTGTGCAGCGTGCCCTGAGCACGGCCACCGACGCATTTGCCGCACGACGCATGGACCGCAGCATTCGGGCCGCGTTGTCGGGACGAGCTGTCGACGAACTGGTCAAATAATCAACGAAACACGCCTGATGCCTAAAATTACCGTATTGCCTCACCCTGAAGTTTGTCCTGAAGGCGCGGTTATCGACAATGCGCCCAGCGGCGTGTCGGTCTGCCGTATTTTGCTGGACAACCAGATCGAAATCGAGCATGCATGCGAACTGTCCTGTGCCTGCACCACCTGTCATGTCCTGGTGCGGCAGGGGTTCGATTCGCTTGAAGAAGCCACCGATAATGAAGAAGACTACCTGGACCGGGCCTGGGGCCTGGAGCCGGAATCGCGGCTGTCATGCCAGGCTCTGTTGGCCGACCAGGATTTGACGATTGAAATCCCGCGCTACACCATCAATCACGCCAAGGAAAACCACTAACGCCGGGGCGACGTTTCTAGATCTGCCGATCGGCTTGCTTAGCCGGATCGGCAGTCTTTCCGGGAAGGCCGTTGTAGAGGCTTCAGTCTTCGCGGCGCAGGTGCGGGAACAAGATCACGTCGCGGATGCTGGGGCTGTCGGTCAGCAGCATGACCAAACGGTCTATGCCAATACCGCAGCCGCCGGTGGGCGGCATGCCGTATTCCAGGGCGCGAATGTAATCCGCATCGTAATACATGGCTTCTTCGTCGCCGGCGTCTTTGGCTTGAACCTGCGCCAGGAACCGCGCCGCCTGGTCTTCCGGATCGTTCAGCTCGGAAAAGCCGTTGGCGATTTCACGCCCGGTCATGAAGAGTTCGAAGCGCTCGGTGATGTCAGGCGTGGCGTCGGACGCACGAGCCAGGGGCGAGACCTCGACAGGGTAGTCAATGATGAAGGTGGGGTTCCACAATTTGGCTTCGGCGGTTTCCTCGAACAAGGCTAACTGAAGGGCGCCGATGCCGGCCCTGCCCAGAACGGGTCCATCGGTATCCACGCCTTTCTTTTTCAGTTCGGCGCGCAGAAATTTTTCATCGTGCAGCGAAACCTCGTCGTAGGAAGGCACATGCTGGACGATGGCCTGTACGATGGTCAGTCGATCGAAACGCCGGCCAAGATCCAGTTCCCGGCCCTGGTAAGTTAGCAGGGCGCTACCGGTGGCCGCAATCGCCGCCTGGCGGATCAGTTGTTCGGTGAATTCCATCAACCAATGGTAGTTGGTGTAAGCCGCGTAGAACTCCATCATGGTGAACTCGGGATTATGACGCGGGCTAACCCCTTCGTTGCGGAAGTTGCGGTTCAGTTCGAAGACACGGTCGAAACCGCCAACGATGAGTCGCTTCAGATAGAGCTCGGGCGCAATGCGCAGGAACATTTCCATGTCGAGCGCATTGTGGTGGGTGGCGAACGGCTTGGCGGTCGCGCCGCCGGGAATAGGGTGGAGCATGGGGGTTTCGACTTCAAGGAAACCCGCATCCAGCATGAATTGCCGTATGCCGCCAATTGCTTTGCTTCGCGCGATGAAAGTGCGACGCGTCTCGTCGGTCATGATCAGGTCGACATAGCGCTGGCGATAGCGCAATTCCTGGTCGGCCACGCCATGGAACTTGTCAGGCAAGGGCCGCAAGGATTTGGACAGTAGCCGCAGCGTTGATGCGTGGATGGATAATTCACCTTTATTGGTCTTGAAAACAGAGCCTTCGACCGCGATGATGTCGCCGATGTCCCATGTTTTGAATGCGGCGTAAAGGTCTTCGCCAAGGGCGCTTTTGTCTAAATAAACCTGGATGCGGCCGCTACTGTCTTGCAAAGTGGCGAAACTGGCTTTCCCCATGACTCGCTTGAGCATCATGCGTCCGGCGATCTTGGCTGGAACGGCAAGCTGGACCAGAGCTTCTTTGTCGTGTTCGCCATAGGCCGCATGCAAGTCGGCAGCCTTGCTGTCGGGTACGAAGTCGTTGGGGTAGGCAATACCGCTTTCGCGTAGCCGCGCGAGCTTGCCGCGTCGCTCGGCGATCAAATGGTTTTCATCGACGGCGGGCGTGGCGGGGGAGGAATCAGTCATGGCTTGGTTCTGTTTGGGCGTTCTGTATTAGACGTTCTGTTTGAGGCTGGCCGAAATGAAGGGATCAAGGTCGCCGTCGAGCACTTTCTGGGTATTTGAGATTTCGACATTCGTGCGCAAGTCTTTGATGCGGCTTTGATCCAGGACGTAGGATCGGATCTGGTGCCCCCAGCCCACGTCGGTCTTGGCATCTTCCATCTTTTGCTGCTCGGCCATGCGCTGGCGCATTTCCAGCTCGTATAGGCGCGATTTCAACATCTGCATGGCTTCGGCGCGGTTGCGATGCTGCGAGCGGTCGTTCTGGCACTGCACGACGATGCCCGTAGGTTCGTGCGTAATACGAACGGCGGAATCGGTTTTGTTGATGTGCTGTCCGCCCGCGCCGCTGGCTCGATAGGTGTCGACGCGAAGGTCGGCGGGGTTGATCTCAATTTCGACGGAGTCGTCTACCTCGGGATAGACGAACACGCTGGCAAACGATGTGTGGCGTCCATTGGCGGAATCGAAGGGGCTCTTGCGAACCAGCCGGTGCACGCCGGATTCGGTGCGTAAATGACCAAAGGCATACTCGCCTTCAATTTTTATGGTGGCTGACTTGATTCCCGCGACATCGCCGTCGGATTCCTCGAGGATCTCTGTTTTGAAGTCTTTGCGTTCGCAGTAGCGAAGATATTGGCGTAACAGGATTGAAGCCCAGTCCTGGGCCTCGGTGCCGCCGGCGCCGGCCTGGATATCCATAAAGCAGTTCATGGGATCGGCCGGATTGTCGAACATGCGGCGGAATTCCAGCGCCTCGAGTTGTTCGCCCAAGGCGCTGCAATCGTCTTCGATGGCGAGCAGGGTGGCGTCATCATCGTCGTCGCTGGCAAGCTCGAACAGTTCTTGCGCTTCTGCGATCCCCGTATGAAGACGGGTTAGGGTTTCAACGACGTTTTCAAGGGCTTTTTTCTCGCGTCCCAATTCCTGGGCGTGCTTCGGGTCGTTCCAGACCTCGCTGCTTTCGAGTTCGGCGTTTACAACATGCAGGCGTTCCGACTTGGCATCGAAGTCAAAGATACCCCCGTAGGGCCAGTTCGCGCTCGGCGTAGTCTTCTAGGCGCGCAGCAAGTTGGTTTTGACGTTCGGCTTCCATAAATATCCTGCATTTGAATGTAATAGAACAGCCGTATAGTTTAGCGTAGTATGAAAGACGCAGGATTAATGGTTATAGTTAAAATCAACCAGGTTGATAAAATCAATCAATTTTACAAATATACCTGGGCTGCCTATACTAGCCATGTAGACAATTTTTTAACCCAACAAAGGAAGACAAACATGTCCTTGATTAATACCGAAATCAAACCTTTCGCAGCGACCGCATATCATAACGGCAAGTTCGTTGATGTGACCGAAGCCGACCTGAAAGGCAAGTGGTCCGTCCTGGTCTTCTATCCAGCCGACTTTACGTTTGTGTGCCCGACCGAGCTCGAAGATTTGGCCGACCATTACGCCGAATTCCAGAAGCTGGGCGTTGAGGTGTACAGCGTTTCGACCGACACTCACTTCTCGCACAAGGCTTGGCACGATACGTCCGACGCCATCAGCAAAGTGAACTACCCCATGCTGGCCGACCCCACCCACGTTCTGGCCCGCAACTTCGAAGTGCTGATCGAAGAAGAAGGCATGGCCCTGCGCGGTACGTTTGTGATCAACCCCGAAGGCCAGATCAAGGTTCTGGAAATCCACGACAACGGCATCGGCCGCGTGGCTTCCGAGCTGCTACGTAAAGTGCGTGCGGCTCAGTACATCGCCGCTCACCCGGGTGAAGTTTGCCCAGCCAAGTGGGAAGAAGGCGCCAAAACACTGACCCCTTCGCTGGATCTGGTTGGCAAGATTTAAAAAAGGACGCTTGCCCAAGCGTTTTCAAACAGTGTGATGCTCCGGCCACAAGCCGGAGCAAATAAAAGCGGCAGCGCCCGCGTTACCCGTCGGGCGACTGTTCCTTATTTCCGTAAACTTCATAAGAGAGACCCACCATTATGTTAGATGCAAACCTTAAAGCCCAGTTGAAGGCCTACCTTGAAAAGGTCACCCAACCTATTGACATCGTCGCCTCGCTGGACGAGGGCGCCAAGTCTCTTGAGTTGCGGGAACTGTTGCAAGAAATTGAACAACTGTCCGACAAGATCAGCCTGACGGAAATCAACGACAACGAGCGCAAGCCGTCGTTCAGCATCAACCGTCGCGGCACCGATATCAGTGTGCGTTTTGCCGGCATCCCAATGGGGCACGAGTTCACCTCGCTGGTGTTGGCGCTGTTGCAGGTTGGCGGCCATCCAATCAAGCTGGACGAGGCCGTCATTGAACAGATTCGCAACCTCGATGGCGACTATGCTTTCGAAACCTATTTTTCCCTGTCGTGCCAGAACTGTCCCGACGTCGTGCAAGCGCTGAACGTGATGTCCATCATCAACCCGCGCATCCGCCACGTGGCCATCGATGGCGCGCTGTATCAGGCCGAAGTCGATGAGCGTCAGATCATGTCGGTGCCTACCGTCTACATGAATGGCGAAGTCTTTGGCCAGGGGCGCGCCGGCGTCGAGGAAATCCTTGCCAAGCTGGACACCAATGCAGGCAGCCGCAAAGCCGAAGAACTCAGTGCGAAAGACGAGTTCGATGTGCTGATCGTGGGCGGCGGTCCCGCGGGTGCAGCGGCAGCCGTTTATGCGGCGCGCAAGGGCATTCGCACTGGTGTGCTGGCCGAGCGTTTTGGCGGCCAGGTGCTGGATACGAATTCGATTGAAAACTATATTTCGGTTACTGAAACCAACGGCCCGGCATTTGCCACGGCCCTGGAAGAGCACGTACGCACTTACGATGTCGACATCATGAACTTGCAGCGTGCGCAGGAGCTGGTGCCTGGCAAAGCGATCCAGATCAAGCTGGCCAATGGCGGCGTAGTCAGCGGCAAGACGGTCATCTTGGCCACCGGGGCGCGCTGGCGTGAAATCAACGTGCCCGGCGAGCAGGAATACCGCAATCGCGGCGTAGCTTATTGCCCGCACTGCGACGGCCCCCTGTTCAAGGGTAAAGACGTGGCCGTGATTGGCGGCGGGAACTCGGGTGTCGAGGCCGCCATCGACCTGGCCGGGCTGGTCAAGCGTGTAACGCTGATCGAATTCGGCGAAGAGTTGCGTGCCGACGAAGTGTTGCAGCGCAAATTGCGCAGCCTGCCCAACGTCGACATTATTGTTTCGGCGCAAACTACCGAAATCCATGGCGACGGCAACAAGGTTACCGGCTTGCAATATACCGATCGGGTCAGCGGCGACTCGAAGAAGGTCGACCTGGAAGGTGTGTTCATCCAGATCGGCTTGGTTCCCAATACCGAATGGTTGAAGGGTTCGGTCGATTTGTCCAAGTACGGCGAGATCGAAGTCGACGCGCGTGGCGCCACGTCGGTGCCCGGCGTGTTTGCCGCAGGCGACGCTACAACGGTGCCGTACAAGCAGATCGTGATCGCGGCCGGGGAAGGTGCGAAAGCGGCGCTAAGCGCTTTCGATCACCTTATCCGTAGCTCGGTGGCCGAAGAAGAACCCGCCAGCAAGGAAGCCGCGGCAGCTTAAGCGGTAGTGTGAAGGAATCAACAGGGCCCGCTTTCGAGCGGGCCTTTTGATTTGCGTCGAAGTTAAGCGCCTGGCCGAGGATCTGAATGGGGCGCGGTCCATACTTAAACCATTGCCGTTGTGTGAGATGGTTTCGTCTAATGCCTCGCCCTTTTTTGGTCTGACGGCGTCGCGACCGCCAGCGCGGCAAGCCTTCTAAGTTCCGGTTTGTAGATCTTCCCCACCGGGGTGGTTGGCATGGTGTCGATGACGTAGACGGCCTTGGGTACGGCAGGGGGCTCGCTGATCCGGGGTCGGGCTTGCTCGAGCAAGGCGGCGGCGTCTGCTTTGCAGCCGTGCTTCAAGGTCACATACACCACCGGAAGTTCACCGGCATAGGAATCGGGCTGTCCCACGGCGGCGCAGTCTTGTACGACGGGATTGGCAAGAAATGCTTCTTCGATGGACTGAGGATCGATATTGTGGCCGCTGCGGATGATCAGGTCCTTGGAGCGGCCCGTGATGAATATTCTTTTTTGCGTATCAACATAGCCCAGGTCGCCCGAAATCAGCCACCCGTTGTCGGTGAATGTGCCGGCGTTGCGTGTCGCATCCATATAGCCCGGGCTGACATGCGGACCGCGCAGACAAAGAATCCCCTCTTGGCCAGGAGCGCAGAACGTCTCCAGGCGGGAGCTCTGGGCGTCGCCCAAAGGTATGGCGCGCACCTCGGTATATGGCAGGGCCAGGCCCACGGAGCCGGGCGTGCGGGCCACGGCAGTGGGCTCGATCGCCACAATGCCTGCGCATTCGGTCATGCCGAAAATATTGCGTACGGGTACCTGGGTGCAGGATTCAAAGTGGTTGGCGATTTCAGCGGACAACGAGGAGCCGCCCGTTAGCGCCACTTGAACGCCGTGGCTTCCTTCCAGGCCTGCCTGCTCGAAACTTTGCGCCAGGGAGGTCAGGGTGGTCGGCACGCAGCCCAGGTGGGTAACCCCGTGAGCCTGGAACAACGGCCAGGCGTTGGCGATAAAGGCCCGGTTGCGCATGCCCAGCAGTGTGGGTATATAAACGGCGCCGCCTACGGCAAGGGCGGCCAGCCCATACACGAAGGCGCCCGCCACATGAAAGAGCGGGAATCCGTTCAGAAGCCGGTCGCCATGGGAGAAGCGATAGTAGGCCGCTGCCATGCAACTGGTGTGCAGTTCATTGCGATGGGTATGTCGCAGAATCTTGGGCAACCCGGTGGTGCCACCCGTGTGGAAGATGGCCGCTGTGGTTTCGGGTGTCAGCTCGTCGACCAGGCTGGGCAGGGGTGCGGTTGAACGCAGCAAGGCTTGAAAGGAGCCGATGGCCGGTTCCGCCTCGTTGGGATCGATGTCGAACATACACACATCCTGACCGGCGAGGCGGATGGCGTCCCGGGTTGTCTGATGTATGGATAGATGATCACACTCGGCCAAAGTAATCACTGTCCGCACGCCCGTTGCCCTGAGCAGGCCGGCGATGTGCTCGGCGCCCAACAAATAGTTGATCGGAAAAGCGCAACCGGCCAACTGCGCGGCCCATAGCGCGACATGGGTGGATGGAATATTGGGTGCGATGATGGCAACCGGCATGTCACGTTCAACGCCGGCCTGGCGCAACAAGGCGCCGGCACGCAGGATCTGGTCAGCCAGTTCCTTGTACTTCCATACCAGCAGCTCGGCGTCGGCATCTGCATCAATCTGGTAAAGCAGGGCGGGATCGTCCGGGTAGTGCTGTGCGTTGTTCTCGATCAGATCGATGGTCGATGAAAAAGGCACGCTTTGTTCATAGGGCTTTGCCTCGATGCGGGGGATGCTGTCCAGATCGTCAATGATGGGCGGTGTCCAGCGCCGCCCTTTGTTACGGCTTAGTGCGCCAGCTTCCATTGTCCATCCTCGATTTTCACCACGACTTGCCCGCGGCTGTCGATGCCATTGTGATTCTCGGGGGTCATGTTGAACACGCCTTCGGGACTCACGACTTCCTTCATGTTCTCAAGTGCGTCGCGCAAGGCCTTGCGAAACTCCGGCGTGCCGGGCTTGGCCTCTTTCAGTGCGACGGGTACGGCGGCTTGCAGCCAGTTCAGAGCGGTCCACGCGGTGGAGCCGAACAATGAGCGCGTGCCCGCGCCATATTTGCCCTCATACTTGGTGACGTATTCCACGCCCGCCTGTTTCGTTGGGTCGGTGTCGGGCAACTGTTCAGCGACCAGGACGGGAGCCACGGACAGGAAGGTGCCTTCCACGTCTGCGCCCCCCACGCGCAGGAAGTCCGCGTTGGCAACGCCGTGGGTTTGATAGATTTTTCCCTTGTAGCCGCGTTTGACCAGTTCAGCTTGGGGCAGGAAAGCCGGTGTGCCAAAGCTAAGGATATAGACGGCATCGGGCTTGGCCGCCATCAAGCGCAGCACCTGAGCGGTTACCCCAAGGTCCTGGGCGCCATAGCGCTCGACGCCGCTGATTTCAATGCCGTGATCCGTGGCCTGCTCTTGGAAGGCGTTCAGGAAGCCATTGCCATAGCTTGTGGATACCGCGATGGCGCCCGCTTTCTTGACACCATTGGCTGCCATATGTTCCAGCGCGCGCTGTACGGAGATTTTCTCCGGGGCTGCCATCTTGAAGGCCCAGGTGCGGGCGCCTTCCTGGGGTTCAATAATGGCGTTGCCGCCGCCCAGGGCGATCACCGGCGTGCCCAGCTTCCCGGCGGTTTCAACGATAGCAATCGAGGGTGGCGTCACCGACGAGCCGACAATCACGTCGACGTTTTCTTCGTTAATCAGCTTGTTGGCCTGGCGCGATGCCTCGGTGGGATCACTGGCGTCATTTAGGACAATAACGCGCAGCTTCTCGCCTGCGATGTTGTCGGGCCAAAGCTTGACCGTATTGTCCGACGGTATCCCCAGGGAGGCGGCAGGACCGGTGGTCGAGAGAATGACACCGACGGTCAGCTCGGCGCGAGCCGGCGTAGCCAAACTGGCAGTGAGCAGCAAGGCGGATGCCAGTCCTGCAAACAGCGGGCGACGGATGGAAAAAGTTTTCATGATGTGTGGTCTCCTTGTATAGTAACTATGCGCAGCGATGGTGGGCGCATGTGTTTTTATCGAGTATGGCACTGCGCGAGGCTGCGGTCTGTCCACCAAGAAGTCGACACCTTAGTAGTCTGTGAATGCGGCTTTCTTCGGTGGCAATAGGGTCCGCCCATTGCGCGGAATCGCTGATGCCTGCTTTCGTTGCATGGGGGTTAGGCAGGGGGTGCATGATATGGATGCCTGGAGTCTTACCGGTCGATCCGGAGCAAGGCCTTTCGAGACCGCTCGCGAGGCCGACATCGTGCTTGGCGGCCTGATCGACTCAGTCGGCGAGCCTGAATTCAGCAGTCGCCTGATCTCTGGCCTGAACGAGCTTGCCTGCGTGGATTTCTTTTCTGTTTACGAACTGGACACCCGCTGCCGCCCGCAGATGTTCCTGTCGTTCAGCAAGGCCGGGGCTGATGTCAGCCAGGATTGCTTTCGCAGCTACCAGGCGCGCCTGCATGCTCAAGACCATACGTTTGATGCCGCCAAGCAGATCGCAGGGGTCGAAAACCTGGCCATGACCTATGCCCATCAAACCCATTTCTCAGGCCCGCACCGGCGCGCCATCTACGACCGGCACGGCATTCAGGATCGCCTGTCGGTGGTTTGCCGCACCCCGCACGACTCATTCCTGGCGACCAACTTGTATCGTTTCCAGTCGAATCCCACATTCAACGAGAGCGACGTCGATGCCATCGCATCATTGGCCGGCTCGCTTGTGTCGTGCATACGCAAGCATGTCGAGCTTCAGGCTCGCCCACAGATATTGCTGGGCGCATCCGGCCAGGCGGGTGCAACCGCGCAGCTAAGCCGCTTGTGCCCCCGCCTTACCGCGCGTGAGCTTGATGTGTGCGCAGGTTTGCTGCTGGGCCGCACCTACGACGGCATTGCCGTCGATTTGGGGCTTTCGGTGGCCACGGTAAAAACCTACCGGCTCAGGGCATTTGACAAGCTGGGCATTAATTTCCGCAATCAACTGTTCGCCATTGTGTCGGGCCTGGCCGATGCGCCCGCCGGCGGTATACCGCCTAGAAATCGTAGCTGACAGGCTTATCCCGGCCCGACAATACAGACAGGTCCAGTGGCCGGACAGCACCCATCCAGATGGCATGGTCCCTGTGATCGATCAGGTCGTTGCCGGTGACCAAGTGGATGAACACCACAAGCCCGTTGCGGTTCATGGCCAGCCACGGGATGACGTCGCCAAATGCCTCGGGCCGAAAAGCCAGTTGGCAACTCCAGTCGGGGTGCGGTCCCACAAGCTTCTGATGCACTCGTCCCATTTTCACCGGAAAGCGGCGTGCGGCTTCCTCGCACAAGGCCTTGGCCTGGCTGACGGTATCGGGGCCGAAGTAGACATGGGCATGATAGCCCGCGACCGGCTGCGCCGCCCGTGCAGCGCCGGCGTCTTTTATTGGGGTATTGGGAAAATGGACCATACGGGCACCACCTTTGTGTGATCGCGCTATGATGCGAAGGCGAAATAACTACATATAACAGGAGAACGGGTGCTTAGCAAAGATTGGTCTGTTTCTGCGATTTCCGCGGCTTTTCTGGCCGTTCTCATTGCGTATGCCGGACCCGCGGTCATTTTCTTCCAGGCGGCCCAGGCCGCCAATGTCTCGCCGGACATGTTTTCATCGTGGATCTGGGCGATCTCAATTGGCGCCGCGGTGCCGGGAATTGTGCTTAGCTGGTGGTTCAAGGCGCCCGTCATTACCGCCTGGTCAGCCCCGGGCACGGCCTTGCTGGTCACCCTGTTTCCCGCTGTGTCGATCAATCAGGCAATGGCCGCCTACATCACCGCCGGCGTGATTATCCTGCTGATCGGTCTCTCGGGCTATTTCGACAAGCTGATGAAGGCCATTCCCAGGGGGATTGCCGCCGGAATGATGGCGGGCATTTTGTTTCAGTTCGGTGTCGATGCCTTCCGTTCGGCAACCACCATGCCGGTGCTTACCTTCGGCATGATTGGCGCGTATCTCGTGCTTAGGCGTTGGGTGCCGCGTTATTGCATTGTGCTGGTGCTTATTTTTGGCATAGTTTTGGCCGCTCTTCTTGGCCAAACGAATCTTGGCAGTCTCGAGGTAAAGCTGGCAACGCCCATATTCATCGTGCCTGAATGGACCTGGAGCAGCACGCTGAGCCTGGCGTTGCCGCTGGTGCTGGTCAGTCTGACCGGTCAGTTCCTGCCGGGAATGGCCATTTTAAGAATATCGGGCTATTCAACGCCGGCGCGTCCTATTCTGGCCGTAACGGGGTTGTCTTCGTTGGTGGTGGCGTGCTTTGGCGGCATCACCATTGTATTGGCGGCCATTACAGCGGCCATGTGCACCGACAAAGATGCCCATCCAGATCCATCCAAACGCTATGTGGCGGGCATTGCAAATGGTGTTTTCTACCTGATCGGCGGTATTTTTGCCGGCACGATTGTCATGTTGTTTACGGCGCTGCCCAAAGAGTTCATTGCGGTGCTGGCAGGGTTGGCCCTGGTTGGGGCAATTGCCACTAATATCGTCGGCGCGGTGCAGGAGGATCAGCATCGCGAGGCGGCGATTATTACCTTTTTAGCAACAGCATCGAATATGACCTTTCTGGGATTGGGGTCGGCTTTCTGGGGGGCGGTGATTGGCGTTGTTGCCTACCTGGTGTTGAATCGGGTGAAGCGGGCCTAGTGTTCTGCTTGGTTTACGCCTGGGTTGATGAGCCCGGGCCGGCCATCGACAGCGATCCTTATATATTTTGGTAATAAATAAAGATTTGAAAAATCGTTGTCCGATATATGCGGCAAAAGTAAAGTTCGTTATGCGTAATTAATACAGCAGACGGGCGGTTAAATATCCAAATTGGCATAACGCAGGCGGCGCATTGGCCCGTCGCGTCCAGGGCTTAGGTGGATTTTACCCGCGCGTTTCCGTCCGCCTGCCGTCCAAAGCTTCCTCATGAAATTGTCATTCAACCACGTAAAAAAGAATTTTGGCGATCTGAACGTCATTGAAGACTTCAGCCGCGATTTCCAGAATGGCGAGCTGGTCGCCCTGGTCGGCCCATCGGGGTGCGGGAAATCGACATTGCTGCATATTGCGGCAGGCCTGGAATTACCCAGTCAAGGGCAAATGCTGGCGGACGGCAAGCCGGTCACCGAACCCAATCCGGAACGTACGCTTATGTTCCAGGAGAATGCCCTTTATCCCTGGATGACGCTGGGCCAGAATGTTGCGCTTGCGCTCGAGTTCCAGAAGGTCGACAAAAAGCATGCGCGTCGTCAGGCGCTTGAATGGCTGGCCAAGGTTAATTTGTCGGGCTTCGAAGATTATTACCCCCATCAGGTGTCCGGCGGCATGCGCCAGCGCGCGGCGCTGGCCCGGGCCTTCATCACCAATCCCAAGGCCTTGCTGCTGGACGAACCGTTCGGCGCTCTCGATGCGCTCACGCGCATGACGTTGCAAGACGCCTTGCGCCAACTGATACGCGAAAGCCGACCCACGGTCTTACTGGTCACCCACGATGTCGACGAGGCCCTGTTCCTGGCAGATCGCATCCTGGTGTTCAGCCCCCGGCCGGCCACGGTGCTGAAAGAGTTCAATCTGTCTCACCACGAAAAAACACACGACCTGTCAGAGTTTTCCGGTATGCGCCGGGAAATTCTCGGCCTGCTGGGCATTCATGCCGAGCTGGATGCGGTTACCGATCTTGTTGAAGGAGTAGAAGTATGAAACTGTTGCGCTTGTTGATTCCCGCGCTTGCCGCGCTAACTTTGGCCAGCCAGGCCATCGCGGCTGATAAATTCCGTATTGGTTACCTGCGTGTCATGGATGACGCGCAGGCCATCGCGGCGTATGAAGGTGGTTTTTATAAGAAACATGGCCTTGATGTTGAACTGGTTGAATTCAAATCGGGCACCGACCTGATCAAGGCCATTGTGGGCGGCCAGCTGGATACCGGTGTGCTCGGTTTCACCAATGCGGCTTCATGGTCTTCTCGGGGCGCCGATCTGAAAGTGGTTGGCGGCGCACAGCACGGCTTTCATGCGATTGTGGTGCGTGAAGGCACGGGCATCGACAAGGTCGAGGACCTGAAAGGCCATACCCTGGCTTCCCAGCGCGAAGGCAGCACAGCCGATACGGTCTTGCGTGGCGTGGTGCTGAAGAACGCCGGCCTGGAGCCTACCGATCTGAACATTCTTGGCGTCAGCCCGCAGGTTGCGGTGCAGTCGCTGGTTGGCGAGCGTGTCGACGCAGCCTTCCTGTTCGAGCCGCAAGCACGCATTGCCCAACTGGTTGCGCCGGTCAAGCAAATCTATGAAATCGGTGAAGTCTGGCCCTTCCCCTGCATGGTGGTGATCACGTCCGGCAAGGTCCTGGAAGAAAACAAAGAGGGCGTCTGGAAGTCGCTGGATGCACAACGCGAAGCCATTGAGCTGCTGCAGAACAACCCCGAGGAAGGCGCCAAGCTGATCGCTGAATACTTTATCGCCGAGCCGACGCTCAAAACCCTGGAGCATGGCGATCTGCCACGCGAGCAGGTGATCCGCGACGCGATCGTCAGCCAGACCTTCAGCCCCAAGCTGACCACCCAGGAACTGGATCGCATGCAGGAAATCGCCGATATCATGCAGGCGCAAGGTTCGCTGAAGACTCGCGACGGATCCCCCTTCGACGTGACGAGCATTGTCGATCTGGAGTGGCAGGAAGCCCGCAAGCTGTAAAATAAAAGGATGCCGCCGGCCATAAGCCGGCTCTCCTTTGTTATTCAGAGCGTTTTTCCAGCACACTAGTGTCCTGCCTGTCGCATTCGGCGATCAGTCGCACGAACCCGACGGGGCACTGGATGGCCGGCTAAGTCCGGCCATTTTATTTTGATTCTATGAGCACACCGACTCGTCTTTCCTTTTTCCATCGTTCCGTCGCCATGGCGGTGGCTGTTGCCGCGATCTTGCTGATCTGGCAGGGGGCGGCCTGGGTTCTGCCCGATTTCCTGATGCCCGGCGTACCAACTGTACTGGTTCGCCTGTTCCAGGAAGTGCAAACGACTGAATTTCGCGAGGTACTTTTCAGCAGCCTAAGCCGGCTTGGATTCGGCTATGCTTTTGCGCTTCTGTTCGGCATTGGTTTGGGGCTGATTGGCGGGGTGTTGTTCTTCTTTCGCGAAGTGCTCAAGTCGGCCATTATTATCCTGCAGTCCATTCCGTCCATTGCCTGGGTGCCGCTGTTCCTGATCCTTATGGGATTCGGAAATTTGCCCATTATTGTGGTCATTGCATTGGCTGCATTTTTTCCGGCCGCGTTGTCCGTCATGAACGCGACAGAAAGCGTCCTAAGGGTACATGTGTCGGCGGCTCGGGTCATGGGCGCTTCGCGCATGCACATGCTGAAGCGGGTTTATCTACCCGCTGTGATGCCCGAATTGATCACCGGCGCCCAGCTTGCCTTTGGCAATGCATGGCGCGCGTTGATCTCCGCTGAAATGCTGATCGGTTTTGGCTTTGGTCTGGGGCGCTCTCTGGCCTATGCCGGCGAGACGGCCGATATGGTGGGCGTTATGACGAACATTCTTGTCATCGCCATCCTGGCCACCCTGATCGACCAGGTCATTCTTGAGAACCTGAAGCGTCGCTTGCTGCGCTATCAGTATGTGTAGGACAGTCCTTCATTGATTGTCTGGTCGATTGATGAAGGGCCAAAAGGTTTTTGTGTAGGCGGTTGATATGAAGATGGCGTTGTTTTCCGGGTTTTCAGGACGCAAGGCGGGGTTTGCGGCAGTTTTGCTGGGGGCGGGTTTGTTCTCGCTTGGGGGGCTAGCTGGCCATTCAGCGTATGCGCAATCCGGTGCGGCGGCATCGTCGACGGCCGAGACGCTGGACGTGGCGGTTCGCTATGTGGCTCCGCCTTTCGTGGGTGGCTCCAAGGTGCGCACTCCTGAAAGCCCCGAAACCTTTCTGATTTCCGATGCCGCCAAGCGCGCGCATCAGGTCAGTCGGCTGTTGCCCTTGCCGGATCCCATTGCGCTGGAGGCGCCCGAGGCCGATGCCGTGCTGGCCACTCTGCCCAAAGAGCAACTTGCCGATTACCCGGGCGAAGTCATTCCCACAGGTTACATCGCCCGGCCGATGGCGATCATGCGCACCGATACCGACATCAAGCGTTGGGATCAGCTGAAGGGTCGCACCGTCTGCCTGTCCCAGGATGGCTTATACGTGGGTCGTATAGCCCAGCATTATGGGGCCGTCGAACAGGTCTATCGCGCGCCGGCAGACGCGTTGCTTGCCGTGCGCACAGGGGA
This sequence comes from Pusillimonas sp., assembly GCA_044464765.1. GTDB lineage: Bacteria > Pseudomonadota > Gammaproteobacteria > Burkholderiales > Burkholderiaceae_B > JBIQKZ01. Next base: position 127,632 of record JBIQKZ010000003.1, on the reverse strand, counting down.
GTGCGACGCCGCAGTCCACGACGAAGCCATGCTGTTAGAGCTGATCAAGTTTCCCGAATGGAAGAAGTTCTCGGCCCGTTTGCCGGCCGGTGAAGTTGCCGTACAGGCTTTCTTGGTCAACGGTCGGGATCGCGCCCTGGCCATGTCGTTGAAGAATGCGGTTGATGCCTGGAAGTCGGAGCGCTATCTGGCGGAACTGGCAAAAACCATGGCGCGGGACATCGCCTTCGAGGTCTACCTGGACCAAACGGTTCCCGATTGCCATTGACCGGCCGATAGGTCGGAGTTCTTTACAGCGCTGATGCCGGGCAATGCCTTCCGGGTAGCGGAGCCCGTGTAGTATCTTCTAGAATAGCGAGTCCTTTTGTTGTTTTACGAGAATCGCCATGTCTGTTTTCACCCGTCGTTTATTCTTGCTTAGACACGCAGAGGCCGACCAGCCGCTGGGTGTCAGTGATCACGCTCGCCCCTTGACTGAGCGAGGGCAAAAACAGGGCGCTGCAGTCGGCGCTTATCTGGCGCAAGAAGGCTTGGTGCCCGAATTCGCCCTGGTGTCGACGGCGCTGCGTACGCGTTCAACCTGGGATGAGGTTCAGAAAAAACTGGGTGGGCCGATGATTCCCGTTGAATTTGAGCAGGCCATCTACGAAGCGCGTCCACACGCCATACTGGAGGCTATCCAGGGCCTTCCCTCCCAGCCGCGATCCATTCTTCTACTCGGGCATAATCCGGGCATGCACTCGGTGGCCCTGCAATTGACGGGGGCTGGTGATCAGCGGATGCGTGATCGGTTAAGCAGCGAATTTCCGCCAGCGTCGTTGGCAGTGATTGAGTTTGATAGTGCAGACTGGGGCGGGATCGACACCGGCAGTGGTCGCTTGGAGCGTTTTGCCATTCCGTCGAATTAATCGAGCCCCTGTGTATTTCATTATGGCCTTGGCGGACAGCCTTGGCCCTGACCGTGATTAACGACGGCGTGCCGATGGGGTATAGGGTGCGCGACCGGCAATGTGCCGGAAAGTAATACGGCCTTTGGACAGGTCGTAGGGAGACATTTCAAGCGTGACTTTGTCGCCGGCTAGAATACGGATATGGTGTTTGCGCATTTTTCCGCCGGTATAGGCAACGACCGGATGGCCATTATCCAGCGTAACGCGGAAACGGGAATCGGGAAGCACTTCAGTAACGGAACCACTCATTTCTAATAGTTCTTCTTTTGCCATAAGGTGATGAAACTCCTAAGTTAGTGATGCGCCCATGCTTGTAGCCGGGCGATGGCCGCTTGCATACGCCGGATAAGGCGCGTTTCAGCGGTGCATAAACGCAAGGGATGCGGCTTGAAAAGCGGCTAAGCTAAACACAGGTTGCCGCCAAATGCTGCGCTGCGCTAATTTTGCAGCGTGTATAGATGTAGCAACTACTAAATTACCAGAAACTTCCTTAATTGTCAAGCATTTGGCGGCGTTGTTGCATGGCGCTTCCAATTTGTGCAAGCGCGTTGGCGTCGAGCAAACGTTCGGCCATGGGCATGAGTTCGGAATCTTCGCGCTGCAAGTGACGTTGATAAGCCTGGACAAACCCGTCGATATCGTTGGGGTCGATGGCGGTCTGCGTGCCTTCAGAGATTCCTAGCAGCACGGGACGCAGGCGCGCCCACAGCCGTTCGAATTGGCGGTGGTCGGCACTAAGGCCGTCGGTTATTTCCCGCAGGCATACGGCGTCCGAGCCCGCCATGGATTCCAACAGGGCCGGGAACAGGCTTTCTTCTTCGTCGGCATGGTGATTGACGGCAGCGGTGTCGAAATAGCGTATGGTATTGGCCGCTGCCGTGCGTGCTTCCTGGTCGGCGCCATGTGCGGCCACATGCCGGCCAAGCCGCTGCAGGGTGGCGAGCTGGCGTTCCATGCGGCGATGACAGGCATCGAACATTTTCAAGGGTTCGTCAAAACTAGCCGACGGCGAGGAAAAGCCGGGGATGTCTTTGCTCATGGCGCAGATCCTATAACGGGTTGAACGTGCTGTTTTATAGCATGTTGGCTTTACAAGTTGTTGTATGTTCGCGCTGGTGTGGCGTTATGCTTGAAACATGACAAAATAGTGTCTTGAATCGGTATGATGCGCATGGCGCAAAGCAATTCGTAATTGAAGAAGGACCTGCAGCAATGAAAGATGTAACGGTCGCGGCCCCGCGTTGGGGCCTGGATAACATCCCCTTCGATCAGATTGATGTCGACCAAGTCAGGGATAGGGAAGATCTTTTTTACCTCGTGGCGGGTGCTTCTTTTGTGGAGATTGCGTCCGACCTTTACACCGACAACCTGATCCAGCATTTCCAGGGGGACGACAAAGTGGTCGCCTGGTTGCGCGATCATTGGCAACACGAGGAGATGCGGCATGGCTATTCGCTTCGCGACTATGTTCGCACCGTTTGGCCTGAATTCGATTGGCAGTCCGCCTACAACGCCTTCTTCGATGAATATTCCCGCTTGTGCACCGTCGACGAATTCGAACCCACGCGCGGCCTTGAAATGGCGGCCAGGTGCGTGGTTGAAACCGGCACCGCAACGTTTTACCAGGCTCTCACCCAACAGGCATCCGAGCCTGTACTGCAAGGTATTGCCGCGCGGATTCGCGCCGACGAAGTCGGTCATTACAAACACTTTTTCCAGTATTTCAAGGGGTACAGCGAAACCGAATCGCCCAGCCGATGGGCGGTGTTCAAGGCGATCAAACGGCGCGTGCTGGAAGCACGAAACTCAGACGCTGAGATTGCCTTGTGGCATGTCTACGCACAGCAGCACGAGGCCGCCGATAAAGCCGATAAAGCACATTTTCGTGCGCTCTGTTCGCAGCTTGGAAAGCAGGTCAAGCAACATTACCCAGTAACCATGGCAGCGAAAATGGTGTTGCGCCCCTTGAACTTTCCCGCCGGCGTCAATCGCGTTATTGAAGGGCCGTTGGCGAATGCGGCCACCTGGCTTTTGCGTTAAGAGCAGTAGCTTCGAGCAAACGCCTTAGCGCAACAACCCCTGATGCTTCAGGATGTCGTAGACGACGCGCAGGCGTTCTTGCGCATCGTCCAGGGCGAGCAGGTCCTGGGCTTGTTCGGGAGCCAGCGGTAAAAGCTCGCACCATCGATCCGCAACCCATCCGCATTCATCCAGCCTGAACGGAGGGGCCAGCGGCATGGCGGCTGCAGGCATGCCTTCTTTTTGCATGTCGGCGATCAGTCTGCCCAATGTGTTGGCAGCGGCTTGTAGATTGGGAGGCACTGGAAGGGGGGAGGGTTGCGCAATGGTTTCGATGGCGCCTGTCCAGAGCCCGAACTGGCCCTTCTGTTTTTCAGTAAGACGGAATCGCTCGGCGCCGAGGCAACGGATGTGCATCAGTGCGGGCAGTGGCGCCCGCCAATCGTCGATGCGTGCCAACACGCCGGTTGACGCGAGTGTTTCGACGCCTTCTGGCGAGCGCACCTCAGAGCCTTCCAGAAGGACGACGACCCCGAATGGCGAATCATTGGCGATGCATTTGCGCACCATGTCAAGATAGCGCACCTCGAAGATACGAAGATGCAGCACGCCGTCAGGAAAGAGGGCACGGCTGAGTGGAAAGAGGGGAATCGCGTCCATAAGATGGATCATGCCACAAACCGGATGCCCCTGGTTTCCCCCTCGTACTCGTATAAATTTCCCCTTGCATCCGTATAAACTATAAGTTGCATCCTGAAATTCTATTTCGTATAGTATTTTTTTTGCCGCATGGCTTGAAAACATGGGTGGAGACAGTAGTGGATACACAAAATAATCACAGCGACAGCTTGTTCGCCGAGCCGGCTATTGCGGTTACGACACGCCCGGATGGCGCGATCATCATCGAAAACCCGATGCCCTTGCAGCCCTATGCGCGCTGTGTGGGGGAGTATCTGGAAAAATGGGCTGTCGAGGCGCCTGAACGCAACTTCCTGATGGAACGCGGGCCTGACGGCCAATGGCGCGGCCTGACCTATGCGCAGGCGCTGGATCAAGTAAAACGCATTGGCGCCTGGCTGCTAACCCGGCGCGCAAGGCCTGGGCACCCTGTTTGCGTATTGAACGACAATAGTATCGACCATGCCATGGTCATGCTGGGATGCATGCACATTGGCATTCCCTATGCCGGGATTTCACCGGCCTATTCGCTGGTTTCCAAAGACCATGCCAAGCTCAAGAACCTGATCGAGCGGCTGGATCCCGACGTGATTTATGTCGGGGGCATCCAGCGCTTCGAAGCTGCACTGGCGTCTATCAAAAGCTTGCACCAGGCCGATATTGTGGTGGCGGACACCGACACACCACCCCCGGGCGCGTTCCGGTTTTCGCAGATGCTGGAATGTGAAGACGAGGCCGCCGTGCGTGCCGCATTCGAAGGCATTACACCTGACACCATCGCCAAGATCCTGTTTACCTCTGGCTCTACGGGCTATCCCAAAGGCGTGATCAATACCCAGCGCATGCTGTGCGCAAGCCAGCAGGCCAAGGTCCAGGTATGGCCATTCCTGGCAGAACAGCCGCCGGTGCTGCTCGATTGGCTACCCTGGAACCACACCTTCGGCGGCAACCACAATTTCAACCTGATCCTGGCCAATGGCGGCACCCTCTATCTTGATAGCGGCAAGCCGCTTCCGGGCATGTTCGATGCATCAATCGCCAATATTCGGGATTGCGCTCCCACCCTTTACCTGAACGTGCCGCGTGCCTTCGATATGCTTTTGCCGGCGTTGCGCAGCGATGCCGACTTGCGTCGTCATTTTTTCTCGAATCTGCAAGTTATTTTTTATGCGGCAGCAGCCTTGCCTCCCTACTTGTGGGATGGCCTGATCGAGCTTTCCAAACAGGAGTTGGGGTATGCCGTACCGATGGTGACGGCCTGGGGCTCAACGGAACCGTCGCCATTGGCGACCGACTGTCATTACCAGGCCGAGCGGCCGGGCGTCATAGGTTTGCCGGTGCCGGGTGTTTCCATCAAGCTGGCGCCCAGCGGCGAAAAGCTCGAGGTCCGGGTCAAAGGACCCAATGTCACGCCGGGTTACTTCAAGCAGCCGGATATCACCACAGCTGCGTTCGACGACGAAGGCTATTATCGGATAGGCGATGCCGCCAAGTTTGCCGATCCCCAGCGGCCGGTGGCCGGCTTGATGTTCGACGGTCGGGTGTCAGAAGATTTCAAGCTCACCACGGCGACCTGGGTCAGCGTCGGTACGCTGCGTGTCAAGGGCCTAGAGGCCATGGCCCCGATCGCCCAGGATATTGTGGTGACAGGACACGATCGCGACTCAGTCGGGTTTCTTGTGTTTCCCAATGTGGCGGCTTGTCGCCAACTTACGGGTCTGGGCGAGCAAGCCGGCGTACAAGAGCTGGTCGATCATCCTGCCGTGCGCGCCCGTGTTCTCGAGGGCCTGCGCGCCTTGCATGCCGCCAGTACCGGAAGCTCCACCTATGCCGATCGTGCGATTTTATTGAATTCGCCGCCTGGCGTAGATTCCGGCGAGATCACGGACAAGGGCTATATCAATCAGTCTGCCGTGCTTAAAACGCGTGCGGGGCTGGTGGATACCCTGTACGCGGCAACTCCGGATGCTTGCGTTATCCGTCTGTAAGTGGGGTTGCGCATGTCCGGGCAAAAGGCAACGAGTACCGATGTCTCCGATTTGTTCCTGCGGCTTGGCCAGCGCATTCGTTCTGTGCGTGCGGCGCGCGCCATGACAATGAAGCAATTGGCCGCGGACGCGGATATTTCCCTACCGTATTTGTCGCGGGTCGAGAAAGGCGACGGCAATATTTCAATTGCCGTTCTGCATAAGCTTGCGGCGGCTCTGAATTTGTCGGCCGACAGCCTGCTGACCGACAACGAGCGCTATGGCGCCGACTACGCTTTGCTGGTCGAATTGCTCAAGCGCCAGTCGCCCGCTCAGCTGCGCGACATCAGAAAGTGGCTCATTAAGCAGTTGGGTCAGGGCGAAAAGGAAGGCGTCTCGCGCCGGCGTATTGCCCTGGTGGGCCTGCGGGGCGCGGGAAAATCTACGCTGGGTCCGCTGTTGGCGCAGCGCATGAGCTTGCCGTTCCTGGAATTGAATAAGGAAATCGAGAAAGAAGCCGGGGTTCCCTTGAACCTGATTTTTTCCATTTATGGCCAGGCGGGATTTCGGCGCCTGGAAAGACTCTGCCTGGAACGGGTTATTGCCGACTACCCAGAACTCGTGCTGGAAACCGGTGGGGGGATCGTTGTCGAACCGGCCACCTACGAGCTGCTGCTGCATTCCTTTTTCAATGTTTGGTTGCATGCGGACCCCGAAGAGCATTTCCGTCGCGTCATGGCGCAACACGATGCGCGCATCGCCACCCCCCAATTGCACGAAGAGGCCATGGCCAATATTTTGGGCGCCTTGGCTGCCAGGCGCAAGCTTTACGGTCTGGCGCATGCCAGCGTCGAGACGACAGGCCAGGACATTGACGGCCTGGTGGGAAAAATTCTGCAGGCCATTGAAGAACATCACCCAATATCAGGAGTGGAAGCATGAGTACCATGAACCGTAAGGTTGAATGTGTAGCGGTTGTCGGAACTGGCGTGATCGGCGCAAGTTGGGTCGCTTATTTGCTGGGCCAGGGCCTGACAGTCAATGCCACCGATCCATCGCCTGGCGCGCGCGAACGTTTGCTGGAAACGGTTGATCGCTTGTGGGAAAGCGTGCAGGCCATTGGCCTGGTTCCGGGGGCTTCCAAAGCGAACCTTCGGTTTTTTGACGTACTTGAAGATGCATTGAGGGATGCGGATTTCGTCCAGGAGAACGGGCCAGAGAATCTGGATCTGAAGATAGCGCTTTTCAAGCAGATGGATGCCGTGCTTGATGCCGATGTCGTGCTTGCTTCCAGCTCGTCGGGGCTGTTGATCAGCAAGGTGCAGTCGGCTTGCCGCCATCCCCAGCGCGTGGTGCTTGGGCACCCGTTCAATCCACCTCATCTGATCCCGCTGGTGGAGGTCATTGGTGGTGAAGCTACATCGGCGGATACGGTTCAATTCACCATGGATTTCTATCGATCAATTGGCAAGAAGCCCGTGCATCCGCGCAAAGAGGTCAAGGGCCATATTGCCAATCGCCTGCAGGCTGCGTTGTGGCGCGAGGCCTTTCATTTGATTGACCAGGGCGTGGCGTCGGTCGAGGACATTGATATTGCCATTTCCCATGGCCCGGGCTTGCGCTGGTCTTTGCTGGGGCCGTTCATGAATCTGCATTTGTCGGGCGGCGCCGGCGGGATGGAGCATTTGCTGGACCATCTGGGCGGACCCATTGAAAGCTGGTGGGACGATCTGGGGTCGCCCAGCATCACGCCGGAACTCAAGCGCAAGGTCGTGCACGGGGTGAACGAGGTCTTGGCCAAGAAGCCGCAAAGCGGGTTCGAGCCCGAGCGCGACCGCCTTTTGGTTGACTTGCTCTCGGCCAAGGCCAAGTCGGACGCTTTGCCTTAATTTGCCTTAAGCTATTGCGGTCGTGCGAATCGACTGAGCCGAGCCCTGCAATTGGGTGCGCTGGCTGGGGCCGGCTGGGCAGCCCGTTCGATCAGCCGGTCATCAGGCGTTTGCTTGGGCGTCTTCAAGCACGGCGTCGACCGCTTCGCGCACATTTTCCAGAAAGATAAAGCTTAGTTGGCTGCGGGCGTCGTCGGGCAGGTCTTCCAGGTCTTTCTCGTTGCGGGCGGGCAGCATCACGGTTTTGATGCCGGCCTGCAAGGCTGCCAGCACCTTTTCCTTGATCCCGCCCACCGGCAGCACCAGGCCGCGCAGGCTGATTTCGCCCGTCATGGCGAAATCGCTGCGCACCGGCCGGTTGGACAAAAGTGATGTTAGAGCAACGAACATGGCCACGCCTGCGCTGGGCCCATCCTTGGGGATGGCGCCGGCCGGAACGTGGACGTGGATGTCGCTTTTATCGAAGGCGTCGGCATCCAGGGCGAACTCGGGCGCCTTGCTCTTTAGCAGGCTTAGGGCCGCCTGGGCGCTTTCTTTCATGACATCACCCAGTTGACCGGTAAGGATCAGGCGGCCCGACCCCGGAGCTCGGCTGGCTTCGATGAAAAGAATGTCGCCGCCCACCGGTGTCCAGGCCAGCCCGGTGGCAACCCCGGGTAGGCTGGTGCGCATGGCCAGTTCGCTTTCGAATTTCTTGGGCCCCAGGATGGCGTGAAGATCGGCTTCGTCGACATGCACTTGAGTGGCCGTTCCTTCGGCGATCTGCATGGCGGCGCGCCGGAACACACTGCCGATTTCACGCTCAAGATTGCGTACGCCGGCTTCCCGGGTATAGGAATGGATAATGCTCGCCAGCGCAGCTTGTGTCAGCTGGCATTGGTCGGCGGTGAGCCCATTGGCTTCCAATTGCCTAGCGATGAGGTAGCGCAGGGCTATCTGGGTTTTTTCCTGTTCGGTATAGCCCGATAACTGAATGATTTCCATGCGGTCGCGCAGCGGACCTGGGATGGTATCAAGCATGTTTGCGGTGGTGATGAACAGCACCTGGGACAAGTCGAAGGGAACCGCCAGATAGTTGTCGCGGAATGCCGAGTTCTGTTCTGGGTCAAGCACTTCGAGCAGGGCGGCCGAGGGGTCGCCTTGTATGCCGGCGCCCATCTTGTCGACCTCGTCGAGCATCATCACGGCATTTTTGGCGCCGGCTTTATGAATAGCCTGGATGATGTTGCCGGGGAGGGCGCCGATATAGGTGCGGCGATGGCCGCGGATCTCGGCCTCGTCGTGCACGCCGCCCAGGCCCAGGCGGACAAATTTGCGGCCAGTGGCTTTGGCGATGCTTTGGCCAAGAGAGGTCTTGCCAACGCCGGGTGGGCCGGCAAAGCACAGGATCGGGCTTCTGCCGTTGGGGTTGAGCTTGCGCACCGCCAGGTATTCCAGGATGCGGCGCTTGATTTTGTCCAGGCCGTAATGATCTTCGTCCAGAATGCGGCGCGCTTCGGCGATATCGATGCGGTCGTCGGTGGTGATGCTCCAGGGAAGTTCGCACATCCAGTCAAGGTAGGTGCGCAGCGACGAGTATTCGGCCGAGGCATCCGGCATGCGTTCAAGGCGACGCAGTTCCTTGCGCGCTAGCGCGTCGGCGTCCTCGGGCATCTTGGCATTGTTGATCGCGGCCTCGATCTCGGCGATCTCGGCGCTGTTGCCCTCGGTTTCACCCAATTGCTGCTGGATGGTTTTCAGTTGCTCGCGCAACAGCACTTCGCGTTGGCGATCCTCGAACCGTTCTTTGGTTTCCTTGTCGATGTCGTGGCTGATGCGCAGGACTTCGAGAATGTGGACGAGATATCCTAGCACTTTATCCAGACGCGGCAGTAAATCGGCGGTTTCCAGGATGTCTTGCTTTTCGGCGGGTTTCAGATCCATAAGGCCTGAAACGAAATCCGCCAGCACTGCGGGCGAGGTGATGTTCTCGGCCGTGGCGGCCAATTCAGCCGGCGCTTGCGGCAGCAGATGAAGGATTTCGTTGGTCCGAACCTTTAGCTGAAGCATGCGCGCTTCGACCTCGGGAGATTCGTCTTGTGGCTCGTCCAGCCGTTCGGCGTGAGCGACCAGATAAGGATAGCCGGGGAGGAACCCTGCAGCTTGAAAGCGCTGTTCACCTTGGCAGATGATGTGGTGATTGCCGTCCGGAGTGGTGACGTAGCGCAGGATAGTGGCTACGGTGCCCACGGTGTGCAACTGATCTGGGCGTGGATCGTCGGTTTCGGGATCGCGCTGCAGCAAGATGCCCACCTGTTTGCCCGCACGCGCGGCATCTTGCGCCGCGCGCATTGATGTTTCCCGACTGACGCTGATCGGCAGCACCATTTGGGGAAACAGCACCAGATTCCGAACGGGAATAACGATTAGGGAGCCATCGGGCAGGGCGGGATCAGCGTGTTCAGTGCTATCGGCAGCCCGATTTTCCGGCGCATGTTCGTTTGACGTGTCGAGGATGGAAGGGTCGCTGTTTCTAGTTTCCATGGTGTTCCCTTGATTGATCCCTCAGGCCAGGCGGCGCAGGCTTAGGGTAAGGCAGCCGTTCGCCAGCGTGGACTCATGGATCTCGTATTGACCGACGGGCAGGGCGATGCGGCGTTCGAATCGGCCGTAGGGGATTTCAATGCGCCGGATCAGGGCCTGGGCGGGGGCGGGCATGGGTCGTTCCCCGACGATCACAAGGACGCCCTGGTCGATGATGACGCTGAGGCGCTCGGGCGTGACGCCAGGCAATGCGACCAGAACGGATAGGTGGGGGCCGGTTTCGAAGACATCGGCGGGCGGTTCCCAGGTGGGGCCGCGCGTGGCACTTTGCCCGAGTTGGAAGAATTGGCGGTGCAGACGGTCTGCCTGCTGCAGCATGTCGACGGCGTCGGCCCACATGGAACTGGGCGGTTTGCGATAGCTCATGAATCGGATCCTTGGCGAGCAAAAACAACTGCCGGCACCGTGTCGACAACCCTATGCGCGTCGACCAACCAGCCTGGCACGGACTCCATTCACTATAAAAGCAAATGTTTACCGCTGCAACGCGGCGCCAACGTCAGTGTTCCGCCTGGCAGGCGTATTCGATGATCAACTGGGCGGAAACCATGCCGTTCCAGATGTTCTGGTCCAGCCGGTAAGCGGCGTCAATGTATTCGGGCAGCAGCTCCGCCCGGTTGAACCAGATGGCGTCAAAATGCTGATGGCCGCGTTCCAGCGTCAGTTTCAGGTGTTTGTCTTTTAACAAGCGCTGCTTGCGTACCTGGAATACGTCGCGGAACACGGGCGCGGGAAACCCGGCGCCCCATACCTGCTGGGAAAGCATGCCGGCCACCTCGGCGTTGGCGTAGCCGGCCTCCAGCGAGCCGTCTGTTTCAATGATAGGTTCGAAGCTGGCCCTGCCGGTGAGTTCTCGTACCGCCTCGTCGAATGCCTGGATGAAAATCGGGTAAGCGTCTTCGCGCAGAGTCAGCCCCGCTGCCATGGCGTGGCCCCCGAACTTCGAAATAACACCAGGGTGGCGCTTGGACACCAGATCCAGGGCATCGCGCAAGTGTACGTCGGGAATGGAGCGGCCCGAGCCTCGCAATTCGCCGTCGTCGGATCGGGCAAAGGCAAGCGTGGGGCGCCAATAGTTTTCTTTCAGACGCGAGGCCACCAGGCCAACTACCCCCTGATGCCATTCAGGGTGATACACGCACACAGTGGCGCCAATGACAGGCTGCGTTTCCTGAATGGCCGCGAAGGCTTCCTCGCGCATGGTGGACTCGATGGTGCGCCGCTGCTGATTCATGGCGTCCAGTTCGCGCGCCAGTTGCAGGGCGGTGTCCTCGTCGTCGGTGATCAGGCAATTGATGCCCAAGGCCATGTCGGCTAGGCGGCCGGCCGCATTGATGCGAGGCCCCAGCGCAAAGCCCAGATCGAATGCGCTGGCTTGCTGGAAGTTGCGACCCGCCACAGCGAACAAGGCGCGCACCCCTGCCTGCATTTGCCCCGAGCGCATCTTGTTCAGGCCTTGGGTAACCAGAAGCCGGTTATTTGCATCCAGTTTGACCACGTCCGCCACGGTACCCAAGGCCACCAGGTCGGCCAGGCGATCCAGGCGCGGGCCATTGCCTGGCTTGAAAGCGCCGCGCGTGCGCAATTCGGCGCGCAGGGCCAGCATCAGGTAGAAAATAACACCGACGCCCGCCAGGTTCTTGGATGGAAAGCCGCAGTTGGGTTGGTTGGGGTTGACCAGCGCAAGCGCGTTAGGCAAGACATCGCCCGGCAAGTGATGGTCGGTGATGACGACATCGATCCCGGCGGCCCTGGCTGCTTCCACGCCCTCTACACTGGCAATGCCGTTATCCACGGTAATAAGGATGTCGGGCCGGCCGGCTGGGTGTACCAGGGCCAGCTCCACGACCTGGGGCGACAGGCCATAGCCGGTTTCAAAACGATTTGGAACCAGGAAGTCAACCGTGGCGCCCATGCTGCGCAAGGCGCGTACGCCAACCGCGCAGGCCGTGGCCCCGTCGCAGTCGTAATCGGCGACGATAAGCAGCTTTTTGCCCTGCTGTATGGCGTCAGCCAATAGCTGAGCGGCATGATCGGCTTGTGTCAGGTGATGGGGAGGGATCAGCGCCGGCCAGTCCAGCACGGTCTCGCTGGCGCTGCGTACCCCGCGCGCCGCCCACAGGCGCGAAAGCAAGGGGTGAACGCCGGCGGCCTGCAGGGCCTGGTCGGCAACCTGGTCGGCGGAACGGATACTTAATTTTGGGGCGACCACCAATGTCTCCATGCTTCGCGGCTGCCTGGCAGCCAGTGTTTCCAGCGGCTCAACCCAGCGGGGGCGAGCTCGACAAATCTGTTCTGACCGGTAAGAACCAGTTGCGGCCTGCTTCCCGCGGCCAAGGCAGGCTTGAACACGGTGGCTTCCAGTTGTTCGAGTGAACTGATCCAAAGCCCCCAGTCCTGACGGTTGAAGGGGTCGAGCAATATATCGTGCACCTGGGTGTCCGGTGGCGCCGTCCGAGTGAACTGTGTGCGTCTTGCTCCGCCAAAGAGCCAGAGACTATTGATGGACGGCAAGCCATTTTCCTGCCGGCGCAGGTTGACGGGATGATCGAACCACAACATTTGCAATTCATTGACCAGGCGGCGCCAGGGTCGGGCCTGAGCATCCTGCGGCCACCAGTCGTTGACCGACGTGATGCTGATCAGGGCGGTGCTTGCGCATTGCGGGGTGTAGTCAGGGGGTAGGTCAATGCGCCAATGCACGCTGTTGCCGGCGTGCAGGGCAAAGCCTGTCCCGTCGAACAAGGAGCGTGCGCTTTCGTGCAAGGCGGCGCCATCGTCGGATGAAATGCCTAGGGCACTGGCCGGCAGCAAGGACGCGCCGTTCTGGGTGGGCGCCACATGAACCAGCTCGGCAAGCCAGACGGGCGTATTCTGGTCGATATCCAGGTCGTACAGAAGCGGGCCGAGGCCGGCACACACATTCTGGTCGGCCTGAGGCTCAAATCCATGCGCCTGAAGCCGCCATTGCTCAAAAGGCGTGCAGCCGCTGATGCGGGGGTCGGCTGGCGTTTGCTTGGCGCGGGCGCGCTCGAACCAGCCCGCCAGCGTCGGCGCGGCACGCACTAGGTGCGGAGCCAGTTCGCGCGCAATGCCGGGGTCGGGCAGGGCGCCGGGTAGTACAAGTTGCATACCCCCGATTGTAGTGTGCTGCGTCCGATCCGGCTCAGCGGCAGAGGCCTTCGGACAAAGATTGTTTCAGTCCCCTCATGCTAGACTTCCTGGCTAGCCTTGTCGGGCACAACCAAGCGGCAAACCCAAGCGGCAAACCCAGGCGGCAAACTGGCCGGTGTTCAACACGAAACGGTGAACCAACAATAATGTCTTATGAATTCTGGATTGGCGCCCGGTATGCGGGGCTTGCCCGCTCAAACCGCAAACTGGGCCGTCGCGATCGCTTTGTTTCTTTTATCGCCGCCAGCTCCATGGCCGGCATTGCTCTGGGCGTGGCGGCGCTTATTATCGTGCTGTCGGTGATGAACGGATTCCAGACCCAGGTGCGCGACCGCATGTTGTCAGTCCTGCCGCATATCGAACTCTTTGTGCCGCAAGCAGCGCCCGAGCAGGTGCTGGAACATTGGCAAGACCTTGCCAGCCAGGCTTCGTCCAACCCCCAGGTTCAGGGCGCTGCCCCCTTTGTTGCGGCCCAGGGCATGCTTAGTCGGGGCGACTTTCTGGGTGGTGCGCAAATACGCGGCATTGATCCCGAACGGGAAGGCGAGGTATCCGAACTTTCAGGCCAGATGATAGAAGGCGACCTGGCCAGGCTTACGCCCGGCAGTTTCAGTGTGGTGTTGGGCAATCAACTGGCTGCATCCCTTGGCGTGGGCGTGGGCGATACCTTGATGGTGCTGGCTCCCCAAGGTTCGATCTCCCCGGCCGGATTCACGCCCCGCATGCGCCAGTTTACGGTGGCCGGTGTGTTTTCTTCCGGTTATTACGAATACGATGCGTCGTTGGCTTTTGTGAACTTTGAAGATGCCGCCAAGGTCTTTCGCGATAGCGGAACGAGCGGCGTGCGGCTGCGTATCAGCGACATGCAACTGGCGCCCTCGGTGGCGCGCTCGCTGATGAACAGCCTGCCGTCCTACGTTCGCGCACAGGACTGGACCCAGAATAATCGAACCTGGTTTGCCGCCGTGCAAACTGAAAAGCGCATGATGTTCATTATCTTGACCCTGATTGTCGCGGTGGCGGCGTTCAACCTGCTGTCTTCATTGGTGATGGCCGTGAAGGACAAGCAATCGGATATTGCCATTCTTCGGACTATCGGCGCCACGCCGCGCGAAATTGCCCGGATTTTTCTGGTGCAGGGCTCGTTGATCGGGATCGTCGGAACCCTGGCGGGCGTGGGGCTGGGCATGCTGGTGGCTTACAACATCGACGTCATCGTGCCCTTCATCGAGCGAATGCTGGGCATACAGTTCTTGCCGCAGCAGATCTATTTCATCAGCGAGTTGCCCTCCAATCCGCAAGCCGGCGACATCCTGTTCGTAGCGGCCACTTCGCTGATCCTGGCCCTGCTGGCAACCCTTTACCCCAGCTGGCGGGCCTCCCGGCTTCAACCCGCACAGGTGCTGCGCCATGATTAATCCCGCCGATCACGTCCTGCTTGCCCGCAACCTGGTAAAAACCTACGATGAAGGGCCGATGGCCTTGCAGGTGTTGCGCGACGTCAGCCTGCATGTAGATAAGGGGGAAATGGTGGCGGTGGTGGGCGCTTCGGGCTCCGGCAAAAGCACCTTGCTGCATACGCTGGGTTTGCTGGACACGCCGACCTCGGGCTCCGTGTTCGTGAAGGGGGTGGATACCTCGGGGCTTTCCGAGGCCAAGCGCAGTCAGTTGCGCAACCGCAGCCTGGGTTTCGTCTATCAGTTTCACCATTTGCTGCCCGAGTTTTCTGCGCTGGACAACGTGGCCATGCCCTTGATCGTGCGACGGGAGACGCGCAACGCCGCACGGGAACAGGCCATGGAAATCCTGCGTCAGGTTGGCCTGGAGCAACGGGTGCATCATTATCCCGGTCAGCTGTCGGGCGGTGAGCGCCAGCGTGTTGCGCTGGGGCGCGCCCTGGTGACTCAACCCGATTGTGTGCTGGCCGACGAGCCTACCGGGAATCTGGATCGCTACACGGCCGAAAGCATGTTCGAACTGTTGGTGCGCCTGAACAAAGAGTCGAAGACGGCGTTTGCCATTGTCACGCACGACCCTGCGCTGGCCGAGCTGGCCGACCGGCGCTTATTCATGGACAAGGGCTGCCTGGTTGATCGATGATACCGAGTACGGGAGTACTTTATGTTGATCGACACGCATTGTCATCTGGACGCGAATGAATTCGACGCGGATCGTCGCGCCGTTATACAGCGCCTGGCCGACGCGGGCGTGGGCGCGGTGGTGATTCCCGCCGTGGATCGCCACAACCTGACCACAGTCGCACGCCTGGCGGCACAGTTGGATGGCGGCGCCTACGCCCTGGGCATTCATCCCATGTGCGTGCCTGCCGCTCATGACAACGACCTGGCCACGCTGGAAGAGCACATTGTGCGTGCGTTGGCCGACCCGCGCTTCGTGGCCATTGGCGAGATCGGCCTGGACTTTTTCGTACCGGAACTTTGCGAGCCGGCCATGCGTGCGCGACAGGAAGCCTTTTACACGGCACAGCTGGATTTGGCCGTCAAATACCGCCTGCCTGTGCTCTTGCATGTGCGCCGTTCGCAGGATGTGCTGCTTAAGCATTTACGCCGCCGCTCGCCGATCCGCGGTATCGCGCACGCATTCAATGGCAGCTTTCAGCAGGCCGAACAGTTCATCGACCAGGGCTTTGTCCTGGGTTTCGGCGGCGCCATGACGTTTACACGGGCCCTGCAGATACGGCGGCTGGCGACGACGTTGCCCATGGAGTCGTTGGTGCTGGAAACCGATGCGCCGGACATTTCGCCCGCGTGGCTGGAAAAGGGCGCGCGCAACGAGCCGGCTCACCTGTCTGGAATCGCCCAGGCCTTGGCCGATTTGCGCGGCATGCCCGAGCAGGAGCTGATCAGGCAAACGGGGGAAAATGCATTGCGTGCACTGCCGCGCCTGCGGCGCCTCCCGGCGGATGCGCCGCTTTAAGCCAGGGCTCTTTCCGCCGGCAGCGCCGTAGCGTTTTACCGGCTGGCCGCGCTGGGCTTCAGGGCCTTGGGATCGAAGCCCGCCAGCCGCTTGTAGCGCATGGATATTTCGTCGAGCTCGGCCTGCGAAACAACATCGTGAATATGCTTGAAGCCCTGCGGTGCGCGCTCGTGGGCTAGTTGCATCACTTGTTCCGGCCCGTTCAAGCGATTGCGAAGAATGATGCCGGTGGTGGGCGGCAGCCGGTCGGCTTCGTATTCTTTAAGCGCCGCTTCTATCGAACGAACTTTTTTCTGTTGGTGGCGCTGCAAATGATCCGCCACGCAACGTGCGTCCAGAATGGCCTGAGCCGACCCGTTTGAGCCGATGGGGTAAAGGGGATGCGCGGCGTCCCCCATCAAGGTGGCGCGTCCATGGGTCCAGCGGGGCAGGGGGTCTTTGTCAACCAGCGGGAACTCGTAAATGGTTTGCGCACCATCGATCAGCGCGGGTATGTCGATCCAGCTCCAGCGCCAGTCCTGGAACTGATCGGCGAACACGTTTTTATGCACGACGCGATTCCAGTCGGTGGTGGAAAGGTCGGGGGCCGGCACGCTAAGCTCGGCGATCCAGTTAATGGGGGTCTTGCCTGGTTTTGCCCCGTCGTCCGCAATGGGATAGGCCACGAATTTCTGATCCGGATTGCCCGCCATGAACATGGTCTTGCCGTCCAGGTAGGGCTGGGCGTACGTGACGGCACGCCACAGGATGCGGCCCGAATAAAGGAAGGGGTCGTTAGCCGGATAGAACTGCGCGCGCACCGCCGAATGGATGCCATCGGCCCCGATCAGAACATCGGCGCGCACTTCCTCAAGGCTATTGTCGCGACGATTGCGAAAAAATGCGGTGATGCCTTCCGCATCTTGTTTTAGGGACTCGAACGCCATGCCGGTGTGCAGCGCGTCGGCCCCAAGCCTTTGGCGCACCACGTCGGCCAGCAGCAATTGCAGCTGGCCACGATGGATAGACAGCTGCGGCACCGGATAGCCCGCCGCAAGACCGCGCGGTTCGGCCCAGATGGATTGGCCAAACTTGTTGTAGTAATGCAGGGCGGAAGTTTGCACCGAATGCCCCGACAAGAGCTCCAGAAGATCCAGTTGGTCCAGTTCGTTGGCCGCGTGGGGCAGCAAATTAATGCCGACCCCCATGGGCTTGAGCTCGCGCACACTTTCAAAGACCTGGCAGGCAATGCCCCGCTTGTGCAGCATGAGCGCCAAGGCCAGTCCGCCAATGCCCGCGCCAACGATAATTGCTTTCACTGTTTTCTCCGGAAATTGTTGCTGAATCATACCAAACCAGGCGGGTACGCTGCGTGTATTCAGAGCGTTTTTTAGGCGATGGAAACGGCCGTTGGTCTTGTATGGGCATGCCTGGCCCTCGTAAAACTACACGTGGATAAACTCTGCGTTCGCTCTGTGCTGGGGTAATCCACCCACCTACCATGGTTCTATTTCTGGCGGGTACTGTGATCGGGCGCATCAGCTTGCTGGCATTTGTCGGGGGAACTGGGCTGGTTCATTGTCTGGCGTCGATGCCAACAGCCGGCATCCAGCTTGGGTTGGCGATGGTCGGGGCAGGGGTCGTTGCAGCCGCGGCAGCCAGGCGAAGCCGCTGGATAGGCGTGTGCGCCTTCCCGCTGTGTGCCGCCTTGCTTGGCGCTTTGCTGACCATGCATCGGGTTGACAATCGGTTGGCGGACCACTTGACCGAAGAGAATGAAAACCAGGTATCACGCGTGGTTCTACGCATCGACAGCCTGGTCAGGACGCGGCCCGATAGCCGGCAATTTGAAGCCGAGACTATTTCCTCCATGCCGTCGGGCGTGCCGTCACGCATTCTGGTGTCCTGGAACGCGCCGGGCTACGCGGGTCCTTACGGCGATCCGCAGGCGCGCGAGGCCGAGTTTCCCGTTCTTGCGCCCGGCCAGCTCTGGCGTATGTCCCTGACTCTGAAACGACCGAATGGCTTGCGCAATCCGCATGGCTTTGATTATGAAGGCCATTTGTTCGCCAATGGCGTGCGAGCGACCGGAAGCGTGCGGGGCACGCCAAGGTACTTAGGAGATGAGCCGTATACCAGCCTGCATGTCGGGGCCGAACGTGCCCGTCATCATGTCCGTGAAGCCATGCAGCCCTATCTGGAGGGTAAGCGCTATGGGGCGGTGCTGCTGGCCTTAGCCATTGGCGACCAGGCCAGCGTGTCGGCCGACGACTGGAAAATCTTCAATTTCACCGGAATTTCACACCTTATTTCAATCAGCGGCTCGCATATCACGATGATTGCCGCCATGGGAGGTTTGCTGACCTTGTGGGGCTGGCGGCGCCTGCGCTTTCGCGGGCATGCGCTGGCAGAACGGATCCCGGCGCAGGTGGCCGCCTGCATGGCGGCTTTGCTGGTCGCGTGGCTTTATTGCTTGCTGGCAGGGTGGGGCGTTCCGGCGCGCCGCACCTTTCTCATGCTCGCGGTGGCCGCGTGCGCGCATGGGCTACGCTTGCCGTTCAATGGTTCGCGCTTAATCTGTGTGGTTGCCTTTATGGTGGTTCTTATGGACCCTTGGGCGTTGATGGCTACCGGCTTTTGGCTGTCCTTTGGCGCCGTCTGTGTGTTGCTGGCCAGTGCAAGCTGGTGGGGCCGCGCCGCTGGGTTGGACAAGGGACGCGGATACCGGATTCGGCGTCGGCTATGGCAGGCTTGCTGTCTGCAACTGGCGATTACGGCAGGCCTGATGCCCATGTTGGCCTTTCTGTTTCACGAGGTATCGTTGGTGTCGCCGTTGGTCAATGCCTATGCGATTCCTGTCATCAGTTTGATCGTTACACCATTGGCGTTGGCTCTGGCGGGCCTGGCGATGCTTCCAGGTGTGCAATGGCTAACCGAGGCCGTTGCCTGGGTGGGACATGGCGCCCTCGAGCTGACCATGTGGCCAACGGTAAGGTTGGCGCAATGGCCTATGGCCAGCGTTGAGGTTGCCGCTACACCGCTGTGGTTAAGCGGCGTCGCCTTGCTCGGCCTGGCCTTGGCGGTCGTGCCTTACGGATTTCCCATGCGCGCTGCCGCTTGGGCGCTCATGGCGCCGGCGCTTTTGTTCCGCCCCGAACGGCCTGCCATGGGTTCATGGGATCTGATTGCATTGGATGTCGGGCAAGCCGGGGCGGTGGTGATACTGACCGCGCGACATGCCGTGTTGTTTGATGCGGGATTGCGCAGCAGCGCGCTATCGGATGGTGGATCGCGCATTATTGTTCCCTACCTGAAGGCGCGAGGCGTTCGCCGCCTGGATGGCTTGATCGTCTCGCATGCAGACATTGACCACGTAGGAGGCCTGCGCAGCGTGCTGGAAGCATTCCCCGTGACGCAGTCCTTCAGCTCGTTCGACGTGCGCGCCCACCTGGCGCGCGAGGCCGGTCTTCTGGGAGTGCCAGGAGTATTGCCGCCTTTACCCATGGCGATGTCGCCCTGCCAGTACGGCATGGTCTGGGAAATAGACGGCGTAACCTTCGAGTTTCTCTGGCCCCTTAAACGTCCGCCGGGGCGGCGTGCTTCCAATGCCTCGAAAGAGCGCAACGACCATAGTTGTGTGTTACGCATTCGGGGCGCTCGGCATTCCGCCTTGCTGCTTGGCGATATCAGCGCCGCCCAGGAGCGGCTGTTGGTTGAGCGCGGGTTAGGCCTTGTGGACATCGTGCTTGCGGCCCATCATGGTTCAAGGAATTCATCTGACCGCGCTATAGTAAGTGCGACGCAACCGTCGCATGTGATTGCGCAAGTGGGAAGGTGGAACCGCTATGGCCACCCGCATCCCACCGTGGTGGATCGCTGGCGCGCGGCCAATGCTCAGTTCTGGCGCACCGATGAAACGGGCGCGGTGATAATACAGTCACGGCCCTCCGGTTTGCAGGCAAGGGCCCACCGGGTCGACCGGCCTCGGTATTGGCAAGGCCGTTAGCGGGGTTTACCATCGATCCATGCGTGTTGTTCCCGAGTTTTTCCTTCAACCTTTTCCTTTAACTTCGTGTGAGTTGCCTAATGACTGAACCCCGTCTCGACTATGTAATGTGCGCCAGCCCCTTTGGCACGCATCGAATGGCCTATTGGGAATGGGGTGCGCCCGACAACGACAAGGTGTTGATGTGTGTGCATGGCTTGACGCGCACTGGCCGCGACTTCGACCACCTGGCCAGGGCGATGGCCAATGACTATCGTGTGGTTTGTCCGGATATCGTCGGGCGGGGCAAGTCCGACTGGCTTATCAATCCGGCCAGCTATATGGTGCCGCAGTATGTAGCCGACATCCTCACCCTGATCGCGCGGCTGCGGGTTCAAACCCTCGATTGGCTGGGCACATCGATGGGGGGGCTGATTGGCTTGGGGCTGGCCGGGGCGCTGGCCATGTCGGTGGCCCAGCGGCCTGACCGGTCCGCCTACGGCCTGGCGCCGGGGCTAACCTTTCGCATGGGCAAAATGGTGCTTAACGATATCGGTCCGGCATTGAACCTGGAAGGCCTGGCGCGCATTGGCGAGTACGTCGGCCAGCCGCAAGCCTTCGACAGCTTCGATCAGGCGGTGGATTACGTTCGTTCTGTATCGGCGGGTTTCGGCCCCCATAGCAACGAGCAGTGGGCGGAACTTACCCGCCACGTGTTCAACCAGCAGGGCGCGC
The DNA here is from genome assembly GCA_044464765.1 of Pusillimonas sp. Classification (GTDB taxonomy): domain Bacteria; phylum Pseudomonadota; class Gammaproteobacteria; order Burkholderiales; family Burkholderiaceae_B; genus JBIQKZ01. The sequence goes on along the minus strand of JBIQKZ010000003.1, from coordinate 106,736 downwards.
AGTGGGTCAAGCATTACGATCTGCGGCTGGCCGAGCCCATGGCGCGTGAAACGCCGCAAACCATCCAGGTGTCCGAGCAACTGCTGTGGGGGGCCTTCACAAGCTTGCGCGAACCGGTGCTGATCCTGCGTGGCGAACAGTCCGACCTGCTGTTGCCGGATACCGCCGATCGTATGCTTGCAAGCAACAGCAACGCCCGTCTACTGACGTTTTCCGGAGTGGGCCATGCCCCCACCATCATGACCCAGGATCAGATCGAACCGGTGCGCCAATTCTTCCTGACTTCTTGAGTCGCATTTCTTTAAGGCCCACACGGTTGATGACACCAGCTTCCCCCTTGAATGCCGACCTGCATTGCCACTCTCTGGTTTCCGATGGGGTGCTGACCCCAACCCAGCTTGCGCAACGGGCGTCCGACAACGGTGTGCAACTGTGGTCATTGACAGATCACGACGAGGTGTCAGGCCTGGCCGAGGCGCACAATGCCGCGGGGGATCTGGGCTTGCCCTTTATTGCCGGTGTGGAAATATCCACGTCGTGGCTGGATCAGACGATACACATCGTGGGCTTGAATGTCGACCCGGACAATCCGGAGCTGCTTGCCGGGCTCAGCCGCATTCGTTCGGGACGGATCGAGCGCGGCAAGAGTATTGCGCGGCGGCTGGAGGCCATGGGCGTGCCCGATAGTTACGAAGGGGCGCTGAAGTACGCATCCAATCCCCAACTGCTAAGTCGCATGCATTTCGCTCGCTACCTGGTGGACAGCGGGGTCTGCGCGTCGTTGCAAGAGGTATTCGACAATTACCTTGGAGACCGGCGGCGGGGCAATGTACGCGTGCACTGGTGCCGGGTGGAAGAGGCGGTGGCCTGGATTCTGGCGGCCGGCGGGCGGGCAGTGATCGCGCATCCAGGACGTTATCTGCTTACCCCGGTTCAAGCAGATGCTCTGTACTCATATTTTCACGATGCGGGCGGCGCCGGCATTGAGGTTGTCACCGGCAGTCATCGGCCCGAGCAATATGCGGAATACGCGAGCATCGCGCGCTACTACGGGTTTCTGGCCTCGCGCGGGTCGGATTTTCATGCGCCCAAGGAAAGCCGAACCGACTTGGGCAGGCTGCCTGGACTGCCGACCGGCTTGAAGCCTGTTTGGCATGACTGGGCATAGGTCGCCCTGCCGACTTAAGCGTTAAGCGGCCGTTTCATAATTGGCGCCGAACACACTCATGTAGATCGGGTAGAAGGTGCAATACAGAATGGCGGCAATCACAATATTGACCGGCGTGAGAATCAGTTGGACGATTCCCGCGCTAAGCCCGCCGTCGACGAGCAGGCCGCCCAGGAACTGGGCCGCTATGAAAATGGCCGCCCAGCTTAAGCCATACAGCAGGAATGGCCATTTATTTCGCCAGCAGGCGACCATTGAAAAGAACAATGCCTGGGTCAGCTTGATCTTGTGCCAACCCATCAGCGCCGGCGCATGCCAGAACAGGGCCGAGATCAGCAGGTAGATAATGCCGAAGGTCAGGAAGGGCCCTCGCACCGCGCTGAAAAGCGCGGCCTCGTTCACGGTATTGTCGGCATTGACGCTTGCCATGAGGTTGCCCATGAACGGCAGGACCGAGGCAAAACCGCCCACCATGCAGCAGGCCAGATAGGCCAACCCCAGGCGAATAAGGCTGCGGCGCGCGTCGGTATCGCGCAAGGGTTGAAACCACATGCCTGGCAGCATAGGGCGGCCGGCGGCGATGTGGCGGCAAGCGCACAGGGTAATGAACGTGAGCAACGGCATGGAGGCGATCAGGGCCATTTGCCCGACGACAGGCACCAGATACGTGACGGTGATGATCAGGCCGGTGATCAGGCTCCAGAAGAACATCGCCAGCGGCTGTCGTCGAAATAACGTGGTTCCGTCCTGTATCCATTGCCAGCCGGCGCTAAATGGCAGAGTTGCTGCTTGCATAGTTGATTCGATCCAATAAAACTAGGGCAATGGCATGGGCGAGTGCTCGTACCGTTGGGAGAGCACCCGCTCGAAATGACGAGGGTCGTGCGGCTTGAGTGTTTGTGCCGGGCGGGGCAGGAAATAATCGTACAGGCGGGATACCCAGAAACGCAGCGCGGCCGCCCGCAATAGCTGCGGCCATGCCTGGCGCTCTTGTGGCGTGAATGGGCGCACGCTTGCATAAGCGGCCAGCCAGGCCTGGAGCTTGGCTTCGATGAACAAACCAGTATGGCGGTCAATGCACCAATCGTTGACGGCCACGGCCACGTCGAACAGCCACGTGTCCCAGCCCGCGAAGTAATAGTCGATGAAGCCCCCCATTTGCGGAGACTCGAAGGTGCCGTCGAACAGCACGTTATCGCGGAACAGGTCGCAGTGCGATGGGCCGAAGGGCAGGCTGCGATACAACTCGGTGCTTGCCAAGTGTGTTTGCTCGTCCAGCGCCGTGCGGATCAATGCGGCTTGGGCGTCGTCTAGAAAAGGCAGGACCTTTGGGATGGTTTCCTGCCACCAGGCCAGGCCGCGCAAGTTCGGCTGCTGGATGGTAAAGCCCTGGCCGGCGAGGTGGGCGCGAGCCAGGGTTTCGCCGGCCAGGGCGCAGTGCGCGGGGCCGGGGTCGGGTTCGTAGCCGCCGGATAAGCGCGTGACAATGGCGGTGGGTTTGCCATGCAGGGTGGTGAGACGCGAGCCATCGTGCAGTGTCTGCGGTTGCGGCACGGGGATGCCGCGTTCGGCCAGATGGTGCATCAGTTCGATGTAGAACGGCAACTGTTCACGCGTGAGCACTTCGAACAGCGTCAGGACGAATTCGCCATTTGTAGTGGTAAGAAAGTAGTTGGTGTTCTCGATGCCGGCGGTAATGCCGCGCAAGAAGACAAGTTCTCCCAGGTCGTAGCGTGTCAGGAGTTGGCGGGCATCGTCATCGCTGACAGGAGTAAAAACGGCCATGTGCGGAAAGCTCGAAGGGGAAAAAGTAAAGAAGGGCCTGGATCGACAGGCCCGATTTTAGTCCAGCTTGCAAGGGCGGTTAAAATGCCCTTTGCCTTTGCGGAATCAGTATCCGCTTAACTATACCTTAACGTGAACCCTCAAAAGCATATTCCTCCCCGCCAGAGCTGGCAGCTTTGTGTCGCGCCCATGATCGATGTCACGGATCGTCACTGCCGGTACTTCCATCGTTTGTTGGCTCCCACCGCGCGCCTGTATACCGAAATGATCACCACTGGCGCCTTGATGCACGGCCAAGTTGGCCGTCATCTGGACTTCGATCCGGCCGAACATCCCCTCGCCCTTCAGTTGGGCGGCTGCGATCCCTCGGCCTTGGCCGCCAGCGCGCGCCTGGGCGAACGCCATGGCTACGATGAAATCAATCTGAATTGCGGTTGCCCCTCGGAGCGGGTTCAGCGGGGCGCATTCGGAGCCAGCCTGATGGCCGAGCCACGCCTGGTGGCCGATTGCATCAAGGCCATGCAAGACGCCGTTTCTGTGCCGGTGACCGTCAAGCATCGCTTGGGGCTGGATTATGACGAATCTTACGATTTCACTCGCGATTTTGTCGGGACGTTGTTCGAGGAAGGTTGTCGGATATTCATCGTGCATGCGCGCAATGCCGTATTGAAGGGATTGTCGCCCAAGGAAAACCGGCAGGTGCCTCCCTTGCGGTACGACGCGGCCGCTCGACTGAAGGCCGATTTTCCGAATGCGCGTTTTGTATTGAATGGCGGGATCGACGACGCGGGGCAGGCGCACCGCCTGATGGGAGCGTACGATGGCGTGATGTTGGGCCGGGCGGCCTGGCATCAACCAGGGGTGTTGTCCAGCATCAGCCGCTTGATTGACCCCGATCTGCACTTGCCCGACGACAACAGCATTGTGCGTTCCATGACAGCCTATGCGGCGCAACAGATCGAGCGGGGAGTGCCCTTGCGTATTATTGTGCGGCCTTTGCTGGGCTGGATGTCGGGGCGTACCGGAGCCAGGCAATGGCGCAGGACGTTATCCGATCCCCGGGTGCTTGATAGTAATGACGCCAGTGTGATTGAGCAGGCCTGGCTTGACTTGTCCAACGCGGCAACGACCGCCAACGCTCTTGGCGCCGATCAGGTGTCGGCCCAGCCTGGCGGGCGGCCCGAAGCCTGAGCCCGCCAAGCCCTGAAACCCGCCCAAAGACGTTATGAATGCCCGTGATCGCTATCTTGTGTGCTGATGGTGCCGGCATCGCCCGGCCAGTCGCGGATGTAGGCCTTCAACATGCTGTTTTCAAATTGCTGGGCCGCCACAATGGCCTGGGCCATGTCGTAGAAGGAAATGACGCCTTGCAGGACGGGGCCGTCCATAACAGGCATATAGCGCGCGTGCTTGTCGAGCATCAGGCGCTGGACTTCGTCGGCGCTGGTGTTGGGGGTGACGCTGACCGGGGCGTCATCCATGATGCTGCGTATGGTGTTGCCCCCCGTGTTGCCACCGTTGGCGTGCAGATGGCGGATGATCTCGCGGAACGTAAGCATCCCGACGAGTTCGCCGTGCTCCATGATGACCAGCGACCCGATGTCCTGGATGCTCATGGTTTCGAGAGCCTGGGTAATGGGCATGTCCGGGGTGGCGGTATAAAGCGTATGGCCTTTAACCCGCAGAATCTCACTGACTTTCAACATGGTGCGTCTCCTGAATAGGCTTCTGTGTGCCCGTAGGGGTATTTTGCCTCATTACGTCTGTTTGCGGTAGGCCGTCAGGCTCGGAAGAAGCGTCACGGGCCAGTTCGGCCAGTACGGTTTCCAGCGTCAAGTCGGGCGCATACGACAGCGATGCGGCGATGGCGTCCAACAGTTGGGGCCGATCGACCACGCCCATCTGGCTTCGATCAATCAGGAAGGCGTCGACCAGGCGGCCAAGGCGCGCCTCGCTGATGTCGCAGGCAAGCACCCATTGGTCGATACCCTGGTCTTGCGTGGGCACCACGTAGCCGATCTCCCTGAGCGTTTTCAGCACCAGCAGCAGCTCGTCGGTATGAAGCCGAAGGTGATCGCTGAGAAAGCGCGAGCTGCGCCCTGGCGAAGGCGTGCTTTGGGCGCTGCGAAGCAGGCTGACGATATTGATGGCGTCGACGAAAGGCGCGCCTTTCTGGCGGTTTTCCTCCCAGCGGCGCAGGCGCAGCGAAGGCAGGGTGGCTGCGACCGTTGCGCCAAATAGTATGCCCAGCCACGACAGATAGATCCACAGCAGGAAGATTGGCAGCGTTGCGAATGCGCCGTAGATAATCGTGTAGGTGGGGAACTGGGCAATGTAGTAGGCAAAGCCGTTTTTCATGAGGGTCAGCACGATGGCCGTACCCAGGCCGCCCGCCAAAGCATCGCGCCAGTAGACCTGACGGTTTGGCACGATAACGAACAGGGCGGCGAATCCCACACTGGTGACCAGCACCTGGATGATGGTCAGCAAAGCGCTCAAGCCCGACATCGCTCCGCCCAGTCGCGCCCATGGGTGGTCGCCCAGCATCGTGGTCGTCCACAAGGTGGCCCCCGCCAGAATCGGCCCCAGGCTGATAATGGCCCAGTAAACCAGTATGCGTTGGCGCAAGGGCCGCTGGCGCTGTACGTTCCAGATGCTGTTCAGCGCGCTGTCGATGGTCATGATCAACATGATGGAGACGACCATCAGCGCAATCGTGCCCACTGCCGTCAGGCCGGAGGCTTTGGCGGCGAACTGATTCAGATATCCCATGACGCTGTCTGAGACCGTCGGAGGCATCAGGTTGCTGGTCAGGAATCCTTCAAGGGCGCCTTTGAAATCCGCAAACAGCGGGAAGGCGGTAAACAGCGACAGTACCACGGCCAGCATGGGGACAATGGCCAGTACGGTTGTATAGGTCAGGCTGGCGGCGACTTGAGTAAGTTTTTTTTCGTCGGCGCGTTGAAAGGCGTAATGCAGGACTTTACGGCTATTGACCAGCCGCGCCCTGATTCGGTCGCCAAGCGGCTCGGTGTCGGGCGAGGTGGATTTGGCTTGCTTGCTACTCATGGCTTGGGCGGTCATCCTGGCTTGGCATTTAAGCAATGCGCCGGGAGTCTGGACGCAGTGCGTATGATTCCGGGTAATAATACCAGCATGAGCTCTCGAACCCACTCCGTTCTTCGCTATGGCGCCTCCATTTCCCTGATTGCGCTGATTATTCTTTGCCTGGTCTGGGAACTGGGCCTGGCGCCGCTGCGGCCAGGCGGGTCGTGGCTGGTGTTGAAGGTCGTGCCTTTGCTCTTTCCTTTACGAGGTGTGCTAAAGGGTAACCTTTATACCTTGCAATGGGCATGCATGTTGATTTTGCTCTATTTTATGGAAGGAGTGGTGCGGGTTTGGTCCGACCCCTCCCAAATGTCGGTGCTGATGGCCGCCCTGGAAATCGTTTTTTCGCTGACGTTCTATCTGTGTGCGATTCTGTACCTGCGCCCGGCCAAAAAGGCGGCCAAAGCCCTGGCTTCGCGCGTAAAGGACCTCAAGAGCCAACCATGAGTGTGGATTCCATCAACGACCTCCCGGTCGTCAATACGTTTGCTCAGTTGCCTGCCGACTTTTATACCCGGTTGCCGGCTCAACCCTTGACGCGACCGCGTCTGCTGCACGCCAATACCGAGGTGGCAGCGTTGCTTGGCCTGTCGGCCGCCGCGTTGCAAAAGCCTGAGTTCCTGGATGTTTGCGCAGGCACGGTGGGCCTCAAGGGCGGCGACACCCTGGCGGCCGTGTATAGCGGGCACCAATTTGGCATCTGGGCCGGCCAGTTGGGCGACGGCAGGGCGCATCTGCTGGGCGAAGTCGTTGGCCCCCAGGTCAATTGGGAGCTCCAGTTGAAGGGTTCGGGCCTGACGCCTTATTCCCGCATGGGCGACGGGCGCGCCGTGGTCCGGTCGTCGGTGCGCGAATACCTGGCCAGCGAGGCCATGGCCGGCCTGGGCATTCCCACCACCCGGGCCCTGGCGTTGGTGGTGGCCGACGATCCGGTCTATCGCGAGACCATCGAAACGGCTGCAGTTGTCACGCGCGTTTCGCCAACCTTTATCCGATTCGGCAGTTTCGAGCATTGGTCGGGGCATCCGCAGAATCTGGAAATTCTGGTCAATTATGTGGTCGACAAGTTCTACCCGCAATGCCGCGACGCCAAGGCGGCTGCGGGAACGGACGTGCAGCGCGCGGCGCTGGCGATGCTCGGGGAAGTGGTCGAGCGTTCAGCCCGCATGGTGGCCGACTGGCAGACCGTAGGTTTTTGTCACGGCGTCATGAATACCGACAATATGTCCATTTTGGGCCTGACCCTGGATTACGGCCCTTATGGCTTCATGGATGCCTTCCAGATCAACCATGTCTGCAATCACACGGATAGCCAGGGCAGGTATGCCTGGAATGCACAGCCGTCGGTGGTGCACTGGAATCTATACCGCCTGGCCAACAGCCTGATTGGCCTGGACCTTGACGCCGACGATCTGCGCGCCCAGTTGCAAACCTATGAAGCCAGTTTTCTCCAAGCGTATCAGACCAACCTCGTCAGGAAGTTCGGCTGGCTGGCCTGGCAGCCTGGCGACGACGTTCTGGTGGATGACTGGTGGAGGCTGTTGCACACCCAGCAGGCCGATTTTACTTTGGCGTTTCGCTATCTGGCGCATGCCGACCAGCACACTGACCAGTTCCTGGCGCTGTTCAGCGATAGGGAAGCGGTGCTCGCCTGGCTTACGCGCTACCAGCAGCGGTGCGCCGCTGAGGGCCGTTCCACCGACCAACGAAGCGAGCAGATGTTGGCGGCCAATCCGCTTTATGTCCTGCGCAACCATCTGGCTGAAATCGCGATACAAGCGGCACAACAGGGCGATGCCGGTGAAATCGACACCTTGTTGCAGTTGTTGCGCAAGCCGTTCGTCGCACGGCCTGGATACGAAAAGTATGCGGCGCCTGCGCCCGACTGGGCGCGCGATCTGGAAGTCAGTTGCTCCTCGTAATGTCATAATTCGATCTGAACCTTTTTCTGACTGTAGAACCATTATGTCCGGCAACACCTTAGGTAAAATTTTTTGCGTAAGCAATTTCGGGGAATCCCACGGGCCCGCTATCGGCGCCGTGGTCGATGGCTGCCCTCCGGGGTTGGCGCTTGATATCGCCGATATCCAGGTCGAGCTCGACCGGCGCCGGCCGGGCACATCACGCCATGTCACGCAGCGCCAGGAACCCGACCAGGTTGAGATCCTGTCGGGGATCTACGAAGGCGTGACCACCGGTACGCCGATTGGCCTTCTTATACGCAATGCCGACGCACGCAGCAAAGACTACAGCGCCATCGCCGACTCCTTTCGGCCCGGCCATGCCGACTATACCTATTGGCAGAAGTTCAGTCAGCGCGATCCACGAGGCGGCGGTCGTTCATCGGCACGCCTGACCGCGCCAACGGTCGCGGCCGGGGCGATCGCCAAGAAATGGCTGGCTCAGGAATACGGGGTGCGTATTCGCGGCTACATGAGCCAGCTTGGCCCTATCGCGATCCCTTTCGAATCGTGGGATCACGTGTCGCAAAACCCCTTCTATGCGCCCAATGCCGGTGTCGTGCAGCAGCTCGAAGACTATATGGACCAGTTGCGTCGCGACGGCGATTCCATCGGCGCCCGTATCGAGGTGGTGGCTCAGAACATGCCGGCGGGCTGGGGGGAACCCCTTTACGACCGGCTGGATGCGGATATCGCGCATGCCATGATGGGCCTTAACGCGGTCAAGGGTGTTTCCATTGGCGCAGGTTTCGACTGTATTGCGCAACGCGGGTCAGAGCATGGCGACGAAATCACGCCCGACGGCTTTTTGTCCAACAACGCCGGGGGCGTGTTGGGTGGTATTTCGTCCGGGCAAGACATTACCGTGTCGCTGGCCATCAAGCCCACGTCCAGCATCCGGATCGAACGCCGTTCCATCAATAAAGCCGGCGAGCCGGTCATGGTCCAGACCCTGGGCCGGCATGATCCCTGCGTCGGCATTCGCGCCACGCCCATCGTCGAGGCCTTGTTGGCCATTATTCTCATGGATCACGCTTTGCGGCACCGCGCGCAAACACGTGAAGGAACTTAAAGGAGCCCACGATGCTTGCTAAGCAGCGCCTGCGCCTTGGCGCAGCCACCACCGTCCTGGCCCTAGCCGGTTTGGCAACAGCGTGCACGACGGTTCAAACTACCAGTTCGGGCGCGGTTGGCGTTGAGCGTACGCAATATATGTCCAGCCTGGTGTCCGAACAGGCCCTCGAACAAGAGGCCAGGCAGCAATACAATGCCATGATGGCGCAAGCCAAGGCGCAGGGGGCGCTTGATGCCAACGCTGCTCAAACCCAACGGGTCAGGACCATCACGAATCGTCTCATTCAGCAAGTGGGACACTTTCGTCCCGATGCCGCTCAATGGGACTGGGAAGTGCACGTAGTCAGTGTCAACGAGGTCAATGCCTGGTGCATGCCTGGCGGGAAAATCGCCGTCTACACGGGCCTGATCAACAAGATGCAAACCACCGACGCCGAGCTGGCTGCGGTCATCGGTCACGAAATTGCCCATGCGCTGCGTGAGCATTCCCGCGAGCAGGTGTCCAGCCAGATGGCCGCCAGCATTGGCTTGTCGGTGTTGTCCGCCATAACCGGCAGCGCGGCCACAGCCGATCTGGGCGGCAAGCTGACTGAAGTCATGTTTACGCTGCCCAATAGCCGATCTCACGAAACCGAGGCCGACCGCATAGGCGTCGAACTGGCGGCGCGCGCCGGCTACGATCCGCGTGCGGCCATTACTTTATGGCAGAAAATGGGCGCGCAAAGCGCCGGCAGCGCACCGCCAGAGTTTCTTTCTACCCACCCCTCGGCTCAAAGTCGCATTGCCGACCTGGAGGTTATGGCTCAAAAGGTGATGCCGCTTTATCAAAGCGCCAGAAAGTAGCGAGCGAGCCTAGGGTTTACGCCTAGCCTGGCATCTATAGTACTAGTATATTCAATAGTCTTGTACTAGGTTAAGAAGCTGCGATAATAGCTATGTATCGATCTAGAATACTCACTGGAACCGCAGATCATGGCACAAACCCTTTACGACAAACTCTGGCATGCCCACGTAGTGGATCAGACAGCAGACGGCACCTGTTTGCTGTACATCGACCGGCATCTCGTTCACGAAGTGACCAGCCCCCAGGCCTTCGAAGGCCTGGTCCTGGCCGGCCGCAAACCCTGGCGCGTCAGCGCCAACCTGGCTGTGGCGGATCACAACGTTCCCACCACTGACCGCAACGAAGGCATTCAAGATCCCATCTCGCGTCTGCAGGTGGACACTTTGGATCAGAACTGCGACACGTTCGGCATCACTGAATTTCGCATGAACGATATGCGCCAGGGCATTGTGCACGTGATCGGTCCAGAGCAGGGCGCGACCCTGCCCGGTATGACTGTCGTTTGCGGCGATTCGCACACCAGCACGCATGGCGCGGTTGGCGCGCTGGCCTTTGGCATTGGCACCTCCGATGTCGAGCACACCCTGGCCACGCAAACGATACTCATGAAAAAGAGCAAGAACATGCTCATTCATGTCGAGGGCGATCTGCCGTTTGGCTGCACCGCCAAAGACCTCGTGCTTTATATCATTGGCCAGATTGGCACGGCGGGCGGCACGGGCTATGCTATCGAGTTCGGCGGCCCCACCATACGTGGCCTGTCGATTGAAGGCCGCATGACCATCTGCAATATGGCCATCGAAGCCGGCGCTCGCTCGGGCATGGTGGCGGTCGACGATAAAACCATCGATTATTTCCGTGGTCGCCCGTATGCGCCCACGGGCGCCCTGTGGGATCAGGCGGTGTCTTACTGGCGCACCTTGCACAGCGATGAAGGCGCGCACTTCGATAAGGTCATCAAGATCGATGCCCGCCAGGTCGCTCCTCAGGTCAGTTGGGGCACTTCGCCCGAAATGGTCGTGTCGGTGCAGGATCGGGTTCCCGATCCTGACAAGGAAGAAGACAGCGTGCGTCGCAGCGGCATGGAGCGGGCACTGGAATACATGGGGCTCAAGCCAAACACGCCGATGCAGGACATCAAGCCGGATCGCGTGTTTATCGGTTCGTGCACCAATTCGCGCATTGAAGATTTACGCGCTGCCGCCAGCGTGGTCCGTGGCAAGAAAGTGGCCTCCAACATCAAGCAGGCGCTGGTTGTGCCGGGTTCGGGCTTGGTCAAGCGCCAGGCCGAACAAGAGGGCCTGGATAAAATCTTCCTGGCCGCAGGTTTTGAATGGCGTGAACCGGGCTGTTCCATGTGCCTGGCCATGAACGCCGACCGTCTGGAGCCCGGCGAGCGTTGCGCATCGACCTCGAACCGCAACTTCGAAGGGCGCCAAGGCCAGGGCGGGCGCACCCATCTGGTCAGCCCGGCCATGGCAGCGGCTGCGGCTATCGCCGGCCACTTTGTCGACGTTCGCACTATTTAAGGAGCCATCATGCAAGCATTTACGACCCACGAAGGCCTGGTGGCGCCGCTTGACCGCGAGAACGTCGATACCGACCTGATCATGCCCAAGCAGTTCCTCAAGTCCATCAAGCGCACGGGTTTCGGCCCGAACCTGTTCGACGAATTAAGGTATCTGGATCACGGCGAACCTGGAATGGATAATTCCAAGCGTCCATTGAACCCGGATTTCGTCCTTAATCAGCAACGTTATCAAGGCGCCTCCATTTTGCTGACGCGCAAGAACTTCGGTTGCGGATCCAGTCGCGAGCATGCGCCCTGGGCTTTGGAGCAATTCGGATTCCGGGCGCTTATCGCGCCGTCGTTTGCCGACATTTTCTTCAATAACTGCTTCAAGAACGGTTTGCTGCCCATCGTGCTGTCCGAGTTCGAAGTTGCCCGGTTATTTGAAGACGTCAAGGCATTCGTTGGCTACAAGCTGCGTATTGACCTGCCCCGGCAGGTCGTGATTACACCCGACGGACGCGAAATCGGCTTCGATATCGAACCATTCCGTAAACATAGTTTGTTGAACGGCTTGGACGAAATCGCAACGACGTTGCAGCATTCCGACAAGATCCGGGCGTTCGAGGCCGAGCGCCTGGCTCGCCATCCCTGGCTGGTCGGGCAGGCCCGCTAGCGCGGCGTCTTCTTTAGTGTCCTGTTATCGCGGGCGGGGTGCGTGCACACCGCCCGAGCTGTTTTAATACATCAATCACTGAACTTTCCTTGTAAACATCATGTCTCATAAAATCGCTGTGCTGCCGGGTGACGGCATTGGACCCGAAATCGTTGAGCAGGCCATCCGCGTCCTGACGGCCCTGGGCCTGGATCTCGAATTGGAAACCCTGCCCGTGGGCGGTGCGGCTTACGACATTCATGGTCACCCGCTGCCGCCGGTTGTCCTGGACCTGGCCAAACAGTCGTCCGCCATTCTTTTTGGCGCGGTAGGCGACTGGAAGTACGATAGCCTGGCGCGTGAACTGCGGCCCGAACAAGCGATCCTGGGCCTGCGTAAAGCCCTGGGTTTGTTCGCCAACCTGCGGCCCGCCATTTTGTACCCTCAGTTGGCCAATGCATCGTCGCTGAAGCCGGAAGTCGTTGCCGGCCTGGATATTCTGATTGTGCGTGAGCTGACCGGCGACATCTATTTCGGTCAGCCGCGTGGCGAACGCGTGGTCGCCGAGGGCCCCTTCAAGGGAGAGCGGCAAGGTTTTGACACCATGCAGTACGCTGAAACCGAGATACGGCGCATTGCCCACGTGGCTTTCCAGGCCGCTCGCAAGCGCGGCAAGAAGCTGTGCAGCGTCGACAAGGCCAACGTGCTGGAAACCTCTCAGCTTTGGCGCGACCTGGTGATTGAAGTGGCCAAAGAGTATGCCGACGTCGAACTGTCGCACATGTATGTCGACAACGCCGCCATGCAATTGGTGCGCGCTCCCAAGGAATTCGATGTCATCGTCACCGGCAACCTGTTTGGCGATATCTTGTCGGACGAGGCGTCCATGCTGACCGGCTCCATTGGCATGCTGCCTTCGGCCTCGCTCAATGCCAAAAAACAGGGCCTCTACGAGCCCAGCCACGGCTCCGCGCCCGACATCGCCGGGAAGAATGTGGCCAACCCGCTGGCCACCATTCTTTCGGCCGCCATGTTGCTGCGCTATTCACTCGATCACTCCGCTCAGGCCGATCGTATCGAGGCCGCGGTGCAGCAGGTGCTGGAGCAGGGCTTGCGCACGGCGGATATTTTTGAAGAGGGTACAACTCGTGTGTCCACGTCGGAAATGGGCGATGCGGTGCTGAAGGCGTTAAAATAAGGAATTCGCCCAATTTATTTTTTTAAAGTGACAGTATCATGACCCAATCGGTAGGTTTGGTCGGCTGGCGCGGCATGGTGGGTTCCGTCCTCATGCAGCGCATGCGCGACGAGAACGATTTTTCCCTTTTCCAGCCAGTGTTTTTTTCCACCAGCAATGCAGGTGGAAAGGCGCCGGCGTGGGCTGAAGGCGCAGACGCCTTGCAGGATGCCTACGATATCGAAGCGCTTAAAAAGCTTCCCATTATCGTTACAGCGCAAGGGGGGGATTACACCACCGCGGTCTATCCCAAGCTGCGCGCCGCAGGTTGGTCGGGTGTCTGGATCGACGCGGCCAGCACGCTGCGCATGGCCGACGATGCCATTATCGTGCTCGATCCAGTCAACCGTCCTGTCATCGACGCCGCCCTGCAACGCGGTGTCAAGAACTTCGTGGGTGGAAACTGCACGGTAAGCTGCATGCTCATGGGTCTTTCGGGTCTGTTCAATAACGATCTTATCGAATGGATGACCAGCATGACGTATCAGGCAGCGTCCGGCGGCGGCGCTCAACACATGCGCGAACTGCTTACGCAGTTTGGCATTATCAATTCGTCGGTGCGTTCCTTGCTCGACGATCCGGCGTCGGCCATTTTGGAAATCGATCGCGGCGTGCTCGCCACTCAGCAGCAAGCCGATCTGCCGCGCGACAACTTTGGCGTGCCTCTGGCCGGCAGCCTGATTCCCTGGATCGACAAAGATCTGGGCAACGGCGTTTCACGCGAAGAATGGAAAGCCGAGGCCGAAACCAACAAGATACTTGGCCGGGGCGAGGCATTTGGTACGGCCCCCACGCCCATTGATGGCCTGTGTGTGCGTATCGGCGCCATGCGTTGTCACAGTCAGGCGCTTACCATCAAGCTAAAGCGCGATGTGCCTGTTGACGAAATCAGCGATATCTTGCGCGAAGGCACGCAATGGGCCAAGGTTATTCCCAACGAGCGCAATGCCACCATGCAACAGTTGACGCCCGTTGCCGTGACCGGCACACTTGATATTCCTGTGGGCCGCTTGCGCAAGATGTCGATGGGCCCGCAGTACTTAAGCGCATTTACCGTAGGTGATCAGTTATTATGGGGCGCGGCCGAACCGTTGCGCCGTATGCTGCGTATAACCTTGGGTGAACTCTAACTATGCAAAGAAAACGTGGTGCAGGTGGTTGCGCAATGACTGCCCGGGTTAAGTCCCTGGTGCTTGCCTTATCGGCAACAATGGTCCTGTCCTCAACCTCCTATGCCGCGACGCTTGGGCACTCGCGCATTATGTCGGCCTCTGGCGAACCCTTGCGCATTCAGGTTCCGATCAAGCAGTTGTCTGCTGGCGAAGCCCAGTCTTTACAGGTGCAGGCAGCTCCTGCCGAGGCCTGGCGATCAGCGGGGCTGACGCCGCCGGTTCAGTTGGAAACCCTGGGTTTTCATGTCGCTCCCGGGCTCAATACCCAGTCACGCCTTATACAAATCAGTTCGCCCCAGGGCTTTGACGGCCAGGTTGCCGATCTTCTCTTGCGCGTGCGTACGGCATCGGGCGAGCAGTTGCATCAAGTCAGCATCCTGGCTCGCGCGGGCAAAGCGGCCGCAGGCCCTGGCTTCCAATCGGCGCAGACAGGCGCAAGCAGTGGAGCGGCGTCCGGATCATCCATGGCTGTTCCCGGGGCGACCGCTTCCAGCGTCCGAGTCCAGCGCGGCGATACCTTATTCCGCATTGCACGGGCCAACGCGGTCGAAGGCGTAACCGTTTACCAGATGATGGTCGCCTTGCTTCGGGCCAATCCGCAAGCGTTTATCGATGGCAACCTTAATCTGGTCAAGGCCGGCGCCACCCTCGATATCCCCGGAGCCGGCCAACTTGCCGCAGTTTCCGACGCCGAGGCTCGGCGCATCTTTCGCCAACATACTCTGGATTTTCACGCGCGACGTCAAAGCGCCTCAGGCGGCCAGGGCGTGCAGACGGCGGTGGCCGGCACTCAGCCCGATGAAGGGGTTGTTTCCCGCGCAGCAAGAACTGAATCCACTACGGCTCCGGCCGCGCCTCGCGATCAGGTCGTCCTGACCAGCGGGGGGGCGGCCGAAGATACGGCAGCTGACGACCGGGCGGCAACCAGCCAGAACATCCAGGAATCGGGCCAGCGTGTTTCGCAGCTCGAGCAAAACGTCAAGAGCCTGAACAAGGCACTGCAATCGCAGGGCGAGGCGGCCAAAGATGCGGTGCTTGATGGCGCAACGGCCGTCAGCGAATCCATCGCCAGTCTGGCCAACACGATTGCGGGCGACCAGGGCACCACAACGGCCGGAACGATGGCGACAAACGGAACGCCGGCGTCTTCTGCTGCTGCGTCCGGTGCTGCGGCAGCGCCGGGCACGGCTAATTCCGCTGCCACAGCAAGAGCGGCGGGATCTAATGTTTCAGCCCAGCCAGGCGGCGTTGCTCAACAGGCAGGTGGAACAGGCGGGCAGGCCGATGCCGGCGCCCAGCCCAGCGCGCAGCCATCCGACGCAGCCGGTCGCCAGGCGGGCGGGGCAACAAGCGGCCAGGAGCCGTCGGGTGCCGCGCGCGGCGAGGCATTAGCCGAAGGTACGGCGTCAGGCGAGAATCAGGCAGCGGGTCAATCCACCACAGATCCCGCTTCAACGTCCAGCAATAAGGCAGAGCAAACCGTGTCTTGGTTTCAGGAACACATATTAGCCGTTGTTACCGCCATTCTGGCGCTCATCGTGTTGATCATCGCCTGGGTTTTGCGCCGCGCCAATGCGGGGCGTCACGACTCCGACCAAGGGGTGCCCATTACCGAAGCCATGGTCAAGGAACAACTGGAAAAGATCAATCTTGATCTTGGCGCGCCGCCCACCGACGAGCGGCCCGCAAACAAGAGCTGATCAATGCCTCGCATCGCGCTAGGGTTGGCCTACGATGGCTCCGCCTGGCAGGGATGGCAAAGCCAGCCAGATGGCCGCACAGTCCAGGATACACTTGAAACCGCGCTGGCCAAGTTCTTGGCCGAGCCGACTTCGACCATTTGCGCGGGCCGCACCGATACGGGCGTGCACGCCTTAGAGCAAGTGGTTCATCTGGATACCCAGGCAATTCGCCAACCCGAGTCATGGGTCAGGGGTTTGAATGCCTTATTGCCGGAAAGCATTGCCGTCCAATGGTCTCACGAGGTCGATCGTGAATTCCACGCCCGGTTTTCAGCCCAGGAACGCACGTATATTTACATTGTGCGCGCCGCGCGTGTCAGATCCCCGCTCACCCGGGAAAGGGTGGGCTGGGTGTACCGCCCGATGCGCCTTGAACCCATGTTGGAGGCTGCCCGGTTATTGCTGGGCAAGCACGACTTCAGTTGTTTCCGGTCCTCGCAGTGCCAGGCGGCCAGCCCCGTGCGTACGATGCTTCAAGCAGACATCCGTCAACAAGGCGAATACTTCGAGTTCATATTCACGGCCAATGCCTTCCTTCATCACATGATACGGAACATCATGGGGGCTTTGGTCTATATCGGTCAGGGTCGCCAGCCGTCTGGGTGGATTCGCGACTTATTGGATCAGAAGGATAGGAAGCTTGCCGCCCCAACGTTCGCGCCGGATGGTTTGTACCTGGCCCGCGTTCGTTATCCTGAACATTTTTCCTTGCCGTCGCCCTCATTGGGCGAGTTGCGTTATACCCACCTTGTGAGTCCTTGCGCGGGCTACCTGAAACCTGCTTGAATCGAACGTCCTTAGTCATCGCTATTGTTTTCGAACGTGATGAGAAAATTGGTTTGACATGGCTTTGCGCAACCAAGGGCTTTTGTAGCCAGGCGGGCCGCGTTCGTTGGGGTTGACTGAGGATTTGGCTGGAGTAGGAAGGGTGGGCCAGCCAGTTCAGCAGTGCATTGCTTTTCATTTTCATCCCGCTTGACTCGAACAGATCGCCGTAGCGTTCAGCTAGCCGTCGTTGCCACGAAAGAAATGCAGCACGGTGGGCTTCCAGGCCCCCTAGACGGCGCAGTTCTCGATAGGCGTATTTACGGATTTTCATATCGCAATAGAGCCGATTTAAGCGCCCCTGTCGCTGTGATTCATTCGGTTTGCCCGGCGTGGCGCGGCGCGTGCCGTCATGCTGGCGATAATACGTCATTGCTTTGGGCGCGCGCGAAAATGGAACGCCGACCAAGGCGGCTCGCAGAAGCAATTCATCGTCCTCCTGGGAGCTTAGAGAGCTATTCCAGGGGCCGATCCGCCGGATGGCTGCCCGAGTGAAGAGGTAACCATGAATGGGTACAAACCAGCCTCCGGCAATCATGGAACTTAATCGTTCTTTGGCATCCAGGTGGGGTGGGGCAATTGCTTTGCCCGTGTACCCACCACCCTGCGAGTCATATTGAAGCCTATACGACCCCATGGCGACCTTTGGAACCAAGATATTATTGATGGCTTTGACAAGATGGCCAACGGCGTCTGGAGCAATAAAGTCATCATCGTCCATGAAGAGAACAAGTTCACCTTGGCTCATTTCAATGCCCGCATTTCGAGCTGCTGCTGGGCCCCTATTGGCCTGCCGCTTTGTTTTTATGCTTAGGCCGGGTCGCCGTGCGGTCTTGTACCATCGGTCAATGACGGTTTGAATCGGAATCTCCGATCCGTCGTCGACAACTACGATTTCCAGATGGGGATAATGCTGTTGCCCTATGGATTCCAGAGTCATGCCTAATAACGCGGGACGGTTGTAGGTGGCGATAATAATGGAAACCAACGGGTTTGAAATAGACAATACATCCTCCTATGTTCAGTCGATAAAGTTCCTGTTCGCAAGCAGTCTTCTCGCGACGATGCAGCAGAAGGCTGGTAGGGTCCAGTTTTGGGGATCGTGAACGTGCGACGCGCCATCCAGGAGTTTCTGGGCTGGAGTTTCCGAAATTTACGAGAGATTCCCTGTCCGATATTATTGTTTATATATTCGGCGGGACCCCATGTATGCCTAGGACCTGGCAACAGGTCGCATCGTCGCCAATCGGTGGCGCGGGTAGCCGTGAGGTGTATCGCGACTCTTAAAACTGAGTTCTTGTCGATTGCTGCTCTTACTAGCATACCAAAGTTATCGGTACGGCGAATTAACACTAGCCACGAACGGCAATCGGCCGGGCAAAAATGGTTGGTTCCCAAGCGTGCGGACTATTTGAGTTTGCAGTGTGGGCGCTGAAAAGCGTATCGACGAGCAAAAAATAGGAATATCATTGCGGCTACCGTCGTTCCGCATATAGCTATGGAATTTCTTTTCGCTGTCGCCAGGGGCATTGATGCCATCAATACCAAGATTGGCCGTGCGGTTAGCTGGCTGACCCTGATTGTCGTGCTTGTCAGCGCCGGCAATGCCATCATGCGCAAGTTTTTCCACATCAGCTCGAACGCGTGGCTGGAGCTGCAATGGTATTTGTTCGGTGCGATTTTTCTGTTGGCGGCCGCTTATACGTTCTTACGCAACGAGCATGTGCGAGTCGACGTTATATCGCAACGCCTTTCCCCCCGCACTCAAGTCAAGATCGAACTCTTCGGCGTGGTCTTTTTCCTTCTGCCCGTCTGCGCGCTTATTTTCTGGCTTTCTCTTCCTGTTTTCTATAACTCGTACGTGTTGCTGGAGCAATCGTCCAATACCGGCGGCCTGATACGCTGGCCGGCCAAGCTGTTGATTCCCGTAGGGTTCGGCTTGCTGATTCTGGCGGGGGTGTCTCATTTGATCAAATGCGTGGGTTTCTTGATGGGTCGCTGCGAGAACCCAATGAACGTACGTAAAGGAAAAAATGCGGAAGAGGAACTGGCCGAGGAAATCCTGCGTACTGCCCAGTTGCCCGATCGTACGCCGGCGGGGACGGCGAAGGTGGAAGAGCCGGTCCGATGATGATGGAGTTTATTACGGGAGATCTTGCGCCAATCATGTTCGTGAACCTGATTGCGTTCTTGCTGCTGGGGTTTCCAGTGGCATTTTCCCTGGCCGCCATTGGACTGCTCTATGGCGTGATCGCCGTAGAGCTTGGCTTTATTCAGCCCGAGTTGTTCCAGGCTTTGCCACAGCGGGTTTTTGCCATTGTCGCCAATGATACGTTGCTGGCGGTGCCTTTCTTTACGCTTATGGGCCTGGTGCTGGAGCGCTCGGGCATGGCTGAAGACCTGCTGGACACGATAGGGCTGTTGTTCGGCTCTGTGCGGGGCGGTTTGGCGGTGGCTGTCGTGGTGGTGGGCGCCATGCTTGCCGCGACGACCGGCGTTGTTTCCGCGTCCGTGATTTCGATGGGGTTGATCTCGCTGCCCATTATGTTGCGTTACGGCTACGATCGGCGCCTGGCCAGCGGGGTGATCGCCGCCTCCGGCACCTTGTCCCAGATCATACCGCCGTCTTTGGTCCTGATCATTCTGGCTGACCAGCTAGGCCGCTCGATTGGCGACATGTACCGGGGCGCCATGTTGCCTGGTCTTTTGCTTGCGGGCGCCTATATTGCCTATGTGTTTATTCTTGCCATGGTCAGACCATCCGCAGTCCCGGCGTTGCCGCCCGAGGCGCACGGCCCGGTGGACGTGCGCGGACGCCGAGGCCTGCGCTCGCTGGCGAGCCTGGCGCTGATCGGCGCCGCCCTGGCGTATTTCGGAGCGGGCCATTATTTTTCTTCCCATCCTCAGGTGCCTGTGGATGAGCGCGTCATTGTCATGCTGAGCGTATGGGGCCTTTCAGTGTGGATCATGGCTCTGGCCAATCGACTGCTGTGTTTGGGGGTCCTGTCCTCGCTTGCGGAACGTGTAACGTTTTCCATGATTCCCCCTTTGTTCCTGATCTTCCTGGTGCTTGGCACGATCTTCATCGGGATCGCCACGCCCACCGAAGGCGGCGCCATGGGGGCCGTCGGTGCGATTGGCATGGCTGTGTCGCGTGGCAGGCTTTCATGGGCCCGGCTTCGCCAGGCCATGGAAACCACGACAAGGCTTTCCTGTTTCGTGCTCTTCATCCTGGTGGGTTCCACGGTATTCAGCCTGAGTTTTCGAGGCATCAACGGCGATCTTTGGGTTGAACAACTGTTGACCAACCTGCCGGGAGGACAATGGGGCTTTCTGATCATGGTCAGTGTCCTGACCTTTTTTCTTGCGTTCTTCCTGGATTTCTTCGAGCTTGCTTTCATTATTGTGCCGCTGCTCGGGCCGATTGCCGAGAAGATGGGCATCGACCTGATTTGGTTCGGTGTGCTGCTAGCCGTTAATATGCAAACATCCTTTGTGCATCCTCCCTTCGGATTCGCGTTGTTCTATTTACGTTCGGTGGCGCCGAAAGCTGATTACCGGGATCGGATCACCGGAAAGATGATCCGCAAAGTCAGCAGCGGCGATATTTACTGGGGAGCCGTGCCGTTCATCGTCATTCAATTGGCCATGGTGGCAGCCATTATGGTCTTTCCCGGCTTGGTTACCCACTATCAAAGCAATGCGTCGACGGTTGACCCCGCCACGGTTCAGTTCAATGTGCATGATCCTTATGGGGGTGATTCCTACGGTTATGGCGGTTCGGACTCCAATCTGGATCCGGCGGCCGCCTTTCAATAAAAGGTTATTCAATGCAGTTGCGTACGCGCGTGAAGATATGCGGTATTACTCGTTCTGAAGATGTCCTGGCGGCCACGGCGGCCGGGGCCGATGCCATAGGCTTTGTTTTCTATCCCAAGAGCTCCCGTCTGGTAAGTGTGGAGCAAGCCCAGCAATTGCGCCGCATGGTTCCTCCTTTCGTCAGCGTGGTGGTTCTGTTTGTCAACGCCACGGCGGAACAGGTGAATAACGTGCTGGAGATGGTCCAGCCCGACCTGTTGCAGTTCCATGGCGACGAAACGCCGGAATTCTGCGCCCATTTTGGCCATCGTTATTTGCGCGCCTTTCGTATTGGAGGGCTGGGCCTGGATACGCCGCAAGCCATTTTAGCTGAATGCAAGCGGTATCCGGATGCAACGGGCTGGTTGTTCGACAGCTATAGTCCAGGCTATGGCGGCAGCGGCTTGACGTTTGACTCTGCCCTGCTGGACGACGTAAGGAACTATGCGTCAAGCCCGCCGGTAATCGTAGCCGGCGGCGTGAAGGCCGAAACAGTGGGCGAAACCATAAGAACACTGCAGCCGTATGGGCTGGATATCAGTAGTGGCGTGGAAATCAGCGGCGGCATCAAGTCGGCTGAAAAAATCCAGGTGTTCATGCAGGCAGTTCGTGAAGCTTAAGCAGGCCGGGCGACCCGCAGCTATTCAATAAAGTGCTGCGTACTGTAATGTGCGTCGGGCACGCGATGCAGCACTGGGGGCTGGCCGGGTAGGGTGTGAACATAATCCAGGAACGCTTCCGTAGACTCTCGGCCGACATCCAGGCGATCTGCGCCCTTGATCGTTCTAAGCGCCGCGTAATGATCATGGCCGTCGGCGAGATAATCAATCGTTGCCACCTGGTAGCGAGCGGAAAGGTCCAGCGGCGTATAGCGACCGTTGGCGTCGCGCACCTGCAGATCGCTGAAACGTTTTCCTTTGGCCTGGGTTATGTCCAGCGTCCATCGCAGGCCGGCCGCATACGGGTAAGCTCCGGTGCTGGGGCGGGAAGAAAAAAGCCCGTCAACCGCATCTTCCAGTACTGCCTTTAGCTGCGCACCGGTAAGGGTCAGTCGCACCAACGTATTCTTGAATGGCAAAATGGCGTGGACGTCTTTGACGGATACTGGGCCTACGGCCATATCGGTGCGCACTCCGCCGCCATTGATCAAGGCAATGTCGGCATCGAACCAGGCCTTGCCTTGTTGCAGGAAGGCTTCGGCGACCAGTTGCTGGCTATCGCCGCCGTGCCGGATGGTGCGGGGGTTGCGGTTACATTCGTCGCCCTGGGACGACCGGACGGGATCAAATCGCAGGCCGGGCACACGCCGGGCGCACAGTCGATCATGCGCCGAAGCAATGATGGTTGCGCCGAATGCCAGCTTTTGCGCGCGGTAGGGAGCGAGCACTCGCAGCGCTTGGGCGTCGGGTTGCGTCATCCGTAGCACGCCTGAATCGCTGATGTCACGCTTGATCGCCAGGATGTCCTGCGGTGTTAATTGGCCTGCTTGACGGTCCTGTCGCTGGAAGCGGTCGCCGATCAGCACATAAGGCGTTCCGCCGCAGGCGACGACATCGCCATCGGCATCGAACTGGATATCGAGCCGGCCGACGACTTTTGCATACTGCCAGGCTTGCGCAACACAGACCAGCTTGCCGTCGCGATTGGTGACCGTTGTAGGGTAGGGGCCTTCTACCGTTGCGCCGTAGCGTGCCAGCGCTGTCGGCCCCAGCAGGCTGTGGGAGTCGCCGCCGATAATGGCGTCCACGCCGGTTAGCTGCCTTCCAAACGCCAGATCCGCCTGATAGCCTTGATGTGTTTGCAGGATAATGTGCGATACGCCGCTAGCCCGTAGGAAATCTATCTGGGCTTGTGCCGTCGCCAATTCGGGCAATAGCCGCGTGCCTGGATCCGGCCTGGAAGACGTTTGGGTTTTACCGGCGATCGTTATGCCGATCAACCCTATCTTGCGACCATCGCGTTCCAGTACGACAGAAGGCGATACATAGCCTGGCGCGTTTGCGGGATTAAGAGGCGAGTCGACGCCAAATAGAGTGTTAGCGCTTAGCACTGCGGTGTTGCACTGGTCGCTTGCGCGCAAGTGTTCAAGAAAACGGCGCAGCCCGGCATCGCCGCTGTCGAATTCATGATTGCCGATAGTGAACGTATCGAAGCACACCGTGTTCATCAGGTCGGCGTCGGCGCGGCCTTCGGTCAACGAATAATACAGATCGCCCGTTGTTGCATCACCCGCGTGAATCGTGATGACGTTGTCATGGGTGGCTGCAAGTTCTTTGATCGCGGCGCTTACCCGGGGAAAACCGCCAGCCTGTACCAGTATGCCCTCGCGCCGGCCCGAAGCAGTCTTCAACTGCAGCGGCATAGGCTCATCATCGAGTCGTGAGTGGTGATCATTGATGTGCAGCACGGTTAAGCGCAGCCCGGTTGTTCTTGCGGAGGCTGCGTTATGCTCAGTGCGCGTGACTGACGGTTGCTGGTGCTGCGCAACGATTTCACCGTGACCGTCATGTACCTCGTGCGTGGCTAACGGTAGCGGCGAAGAGCCGCTGCAGCCAGTCATGCCAACGACCAGCAAGATGGGCAGCCAGGTGGATGGATGTAGTCTGGCGAACAAGGCGTGCCGCTTTGCGCGGATTGCGTTGCCATGGACGTTCTTGAACAAGAAAGATCGGCGCGGCTCGAGCCGGACTTGGCGAGGAGCTAAGGATGTCATGGCTGGTAAGCAGTGCAAAAACACAATGAAAACGGCAAGCATGAAGCTTACAACAGTGGGAATATTGGGCCGTAAACGGCTTTTTGACACAACATCAAATAATAGGCTAGAATCTTGTTCTTTCTAGGCGGTTAGCTCAGTTGGTTAGAGCGCTACGTTGACATCGTAGAGGTCGCTGGTTCGAATCCAGTACTGCCTACCAGTTTCAAATCCCAGCATGGCCTGGGGTTGCCCAGAAAAGCCGCTTTCCCCTATGGAAGCGGCTTTTTTGTTTCGGCTTCCTCATTTCGGGGGGTCAGGGCATTCATCAAACTCGGTTGATCACATTGTTCGGTAGCTCTCTGGCGTGTTTCTAGTGCGCGTCGGTAAGGTAAACACTCAGGTCGGTTTGGGGCGGCTTCATGCCGAAATCGAAGAACATTTCGCACAACCAGCCGCGATGGTAGGTTTTGTGATTGACGACGTGAAGAAACATGCCGCCGCGCGTCATTTCGCCCGCCTCGCCGTTAACAAACTTGAACGCAAGACGTTCGCCTAAGCTTTCGGGGCTCTGTGTTTCAGCCCAGTGGATAAACCACCGATTGACATTGGTTTGTTCCCTGATCAGGTCTTCGAGCTTCGGATGCAAAACATCGCGACGGGACGTAAACCCATGTTCTTGGCCAAGCAGATGAGCGCGCCAAATCAGGTCTACCTGGTAGTTGTGGTTTAGCGTGCCCAGCATGGAGCCAAACAATGTCTGGCTGGTTTGATACACGGCGCCTTCGGGTAGTTGGCCAAGCGCGTTGAACAACACTTGATCCGCCCAGTTACTGTATTGGGCCAGCATGACCGCCGTTTCATTGTTCAGCATGTGGGGTCTCCTGTTTTAGAGCACGGGGCCGGGCAAGCGAGTTCTTTCTATCCGTCTCTATCCGCCGCCCCGGATGCGTTCAGTGCGCCGGCGCAGCAACTCCAAGGTAGCCAGAAACAGTATGGACACGACGATGAGCAGGGTGGCTACCGCCAAAATAGTGGGATTGATCTGTTCGCGCAAGCCGGAATACATCTGCCGGGGGATGGTGTTTTGTTCGGGGCCAGCCAAAAACAGCACCAGCACGATCTCATCAAACGAGGCAACAAAGGCGAACAGGGCGCCCGAGATCACCCCCGGCCGGATCAAGGGAATAACCACGTCCCGAAAGGTAATCAGGGGCGACGCGCCAAGGCTAAGGCCGGCGCGATACAAGGATTGATCAAAGCCTGCCAGCGTGGCCGTGACGGTAATGACTACAAAGGGCACGCCTAGGGCGGCGTGGGCGATGATGATGCCGGCATAGGTGCCGGCCAGCCCGAAACGCGAGTAAAAGAAGAACATCCCAACCGCGACGATAATAAGCGGCACGATCATGGGCGACAAAAGCAGTGCGGTAATGGGGCGCCGAAAGGGCATGTGTTCGCTGGCCAGGCCCACGGCAGCCAGGGTGCCCAGGACGGTTGCGATCAGCGTGGCGAATACGCCGATGACAAAGCTGTTGCGTATGGCCATGAGCCAGTCGTCGCGCCGGAATATGGCTCGATACCATTCCAGTGAATAGGCGTCGGGGTCCAGGGTAAGCATGCCGTGCGTGAATGTAAAGAAAGGCTCTGTGTTGAAGGATAGCGGAATAACAATAAGGATCGGGAAGATCAGGAAAAACAGCACCGCCCAGGCGCACACCCTTAGCAGCCATGCGCCGGCCCGGTCTTGCCACGAATAATAGACAGTATCCGCCATCTTGGTCCTTCTTAACCCAGCTTGATGTGCTGGGTCCCGACCAGCCGATCGTACAGCCAATACAGCACCAGGATCAACGCCAGCAGCAGTGCGCCCAGTGCGGCGGCCAGGCCCCAGTTGTTCGAGCGTTGCATATGAAATGCGATGATGTTTGAAATCATTTGTCCGTCGGTTCCACCGACCAGGGCGGGAATAATGTAGTAGCCGACCGACACAATGAAAACCAGCAGGGCGCCCGCGCTAAGGCCGGGCAGGGTCATCGGCAGATAGACGCGGACGAAGGCCGCCCAGGGCCGGCTACCCAGCGAGATGGCCGCCCGGAAATAGCTGGGGTCAATACCCCGCATGACGCTGTATAACGGCAGGATCATGAAGGGCAGCAAGACATGGGTCATGGCCAGGACCGTGGCATAGCGGGTATAGAGAAGTTCCAGGGGGGCAGAGGTGAACCCCAGGGCCTGCAAGGTGCTGTTGATGACACCATTGGCTTGGAGCAAGGCGATCCAGGCCGTGGTGCGCACTAGGAATGACGTCCAGAACGGCAGCAGCACCAGAACCATCAGGGCGCCCGCGATACGGCGCGGCGCGTGTGCCAGGTAGTAGGCAAGCGGATAACCCAGCAACAGGCACAGGGCCGTGATGGTCAGTGCGATCTCCAGGCTCTTTCCATACAGCTGGAGATAAATACGTGCCGAATCCCTTTGCTGGATGGCGCCGCTTTCATTGCGCTCCAGGTCGAGCGCCGTCAGGTAATGGTCGAGCGTGTAGATGCTGCCCACAGCCCGTATGGCGCGCCACAAGCCGGGATCCTGCCAGCGCGCATCGGCGCTGCGCAAATGCAGGGTGCCCTCGCGGGCGAGGGTGTCGGCGTCGATCGTGCGCATCTTGCGCGCCGTGCTGTTGATCAGGCTGGAAGCGCCCGGCCATGCGCGATTCACCGCAGCAGCCAATTGCCCCGCCTGGCGATTGACCGCCAATACCTTTAGTTCACCCGCCAGTGTGGCGTAGGCGGCATCGGGCGGCAACGGCGAGTCGTCCCAGGCCTCAAGCTGTTCCAGCGTCTGTGGGATCAGTTCCGCCAGAACGGGGTTGTACACGCTGCGATACAGCATGGACGTGATGGGCGCCGCAAAGATCAGCACGATGAACGCCAGCACGGGAAAAGCCAGCAACAGGCTGATCCAGCGCTTACGTCGCAAACCGCGCCGTTCTGAATTCAGTTCGGCGCGGCTAAGGAATGAAACCGCTTCGGACACGACAGCCTTACTTATTCAACAGCCATTCGTTGAATTTTTCACTGAGGTTTTCCCCATAATCGGCCCAGAATACCGGGTCGACCTTCAGGCCCTGCTGGACATGGGCGGTGGGCAAGTGATCGACAATGTCCTTCTCAACCAGAGCGATGGAAGATTTGCGCGCGGGACCGTAAGCGACGTACTGGAGTCCGGCCAGGGGCTTGGTGCCAGTGGCGAAAGCAACGAATTCCTGCGCAGTCTTCAGCTTGGGCGTACCCTTGACAATGCCCCAGGCGCCCAGGTCGAACAGGTTTTTATCCCACACCAGGACAAAGGGTTTACTTTCTTTGCGGATGGCATCGAATATGCGGCCGTTGGCCGATTGCACCATGACGGCTCCGCCGTCGTTCAGCAATTGCGGGGCTTGGGACCAGCTATCGAACCAGACGACATCGTCGCGTATGGTGTCCAGCTTGGCGAACGCGCGTGCCTGGCCTTCGGGCGTGGCCAGCAGGGCGTAGACATCCGCGGGCTTGACGCCGTCGGCCATCAGCGCCCATTCCATATTCATTTGTGGACGCTTGCGCAACGCCCGTTTACCGGGGAATGCCTTGACGTCGAACAGGTCGTTTAGCGTGGTGGGCTGCTTGGCGCCGATCGTATTCTTGTTATAGGCGAAAATAGTGCTGTAGAACATTTCCCCCACGGCGCATTCGTTGGACAGGGCGTCTGGATAGAAGTCTTGTTTGGCCGGCACGCCATCGTCCCCGGGCAGCAAAATGTCTTGGGGAATGATTTCCAGCAGGCCTTCCGAGCAGGCGCGCTCCAGGTCGATGGTTTCAAAGTCCACGACATCCCACTGGACATTTCCCGATTCGACCTGGGCTTTAAGCTCTGCCACGCCGCCTGTGTAGTTTTCAAACAATACCTTGTTACCGGTTTTGGCGACATAAGGGTCGATTTGATATTGCTTCTGGTTGGCCCCGTAAGCGCCCCCAAAAGATACAACGGTGAGTGTTTCGGCTGCGGCCACGGAAAGGGCCGTCATGCTGATCGCCGCTGCCAGGCTCAGGCTGCTGGTTATCGAACGAATTTTCACTTTAGTCTCCTTGTGGGGTAGGTGTATGTGCGTGGAAAGCGAAACAGTCGCCGGCCCGCCAGGCCAGCGTGGTGGCCTGCCCTTCGGCAAGGTCGGGAGCGCGTTTGTCATTGAGCATCTTGGCCGATAATGTCGTGCCGTCGCTCAAAGAAAAGTAATAGCGGATGAAATCGCCAACGTAATGCCGTGCAACAAAGCGCGCGGTGATGTCGTTATCCAGCGACTTGTCGGCGCTTTGAATCGCCAGTTTCTCGGGGCGGATGGATACGAGACATTGCCCCTGCCCCGGATGGCAGTCGCCATTGCGGGCCAAAATACGGCTTCCATCGGCCAGTTGAGCGTGGACCTGATCCTGGGTAATAACGGGCTGGCTGGCGTGGATAAAGTTGTTTTCCCCAATGAAGCCGGCGACAAACGCATTGGCGGGGTGCTCGTAAAGCTGCGAGGGCGGTGCAAATTGTTGTACCGAACCATCGTTGAATACGGCAATGCGGTCCGACATGGTCAGGGCTTCTTGCTGGTCGTGGGTGACGTAGATAACAGTGAAACCCAACTGTTTGTGCAGGCGAATGATTTCAAGCTGCATTTGCTCGCGAAGCTTTTTGTCCAGCGC
This sequence comes from Pusillimonas sp., assembly GCA_044464765.1. Lineage (GTDB taxonomy): Bacteria > Pseudomonadota > Gammaproteobacteria > Burkholderiales > Burkholderiaceae_B > JBIQKZ01. The sequence goes on along the minus strand of JBIQKZ010000003.1, from coordinate 78,381 downwards.
GCCAAGCGGTTCATCCATTAGAACCAGCGCGGGTTCGAAGATCAGGGCGCGAGCCAGCGCCACCCGTTGCCGCTGCCCCCCGGACAACTGCGCGGGATGGCGGTCGCCGAATTGCGCCAGGGCGATCAACTGAAGGTAGCGTTTGACCCGCTCCTGGATTTCGGCGCGCGGCAGGCCCCTGACCTTCAAGGGGTAGGCCAGGTTTTGGGCGACCGTCATGTGGGGAAACAAGGCATAGTTCTGGAAGACGATACCTATATTGCGCTTATGTGGTGCGATTCCGGTGATTGGCTGGTTGCCGACCGTGATCGAACCCGCGGTGACGTGCTCGAACCCCGCCAGCATCATCAACACCGTTGTTTTGCCGGATCCAGACGGCCCAAGAAGCGTGACGAACTCACCCTGGTTGACCGAGAGGCTGAAATCCTTGACTACCAGGTTTTTTTGATCATAGGTTTTTCTGACTTGGTTGAATTGCAGATAAGGGCTCTGTTGGGTGCCGAGCATTAGGAGTCCTGTTGGGTTTGTGGCGAGCACGCAACAAACCAGAATGCATCAAAATTTTTCTGTCCCGAGAATAGCACGCAGTGACACAATCTTAAATACGGATTCCCCCGGGAATTCGCATCTGGCGGGGAGGCCGGCCGGATAAAGTGTTACACTAGCTTATTACCTAATTATTGTGTGCTTTATGCCTATTGATCATGCGCGAACTACCTGCACGGCCCACTAGCCGTCGCCGCGTATCGACTCCACATAACTAACTTAACAGCATTAAAAGCGCGGCAAGGGCCGCGCTTTTCGTTTTATATTCAGGACGTTCTATGGTTCACATTACCCTGCCGGATGGTTCGCAACGCCAGTTTCCAGGCGCCGTCACCGTGGCTGACATTGCGCACTCCATCGGTACCGGCTTGGGCAAAGCGGCATTGGCGGGGCGCGTCCAGCTGGCGGATGGTCAGGAGCAGCTTGTTGATACCAGTTTTGTCATCAACGAAGACGCCCGCGTGGCGATCGTCACGGCAAAAGACCCCGACGGCCTCGATCTGCTTCGTCATTCAACCGCCCACCTGCTGGCCTATGCGGTCAAGTCGCTTTTCCCCGATGCCCAGGTCACTATCGGTCCGGTCATCGACAACGGCTTCTATTACGATTTTTCCTACAAGCGGCCCTTCACACCCGAAGACCTGCTGGCCATCGAAAAGAAAATGACGGAACTGGCCAAGAAGGACGAGACCGTTACCCGCGAAGAATGGATGCGCGACGATGCAGTTGCTTACTTCAAGGGCATCGGCGAACACTACAAGGCCGAGATCATCGCGTCGATCCCGTCCAACGAGGCCATCAGTCTGTATCGTGAAGGCGATTTCATCGATCTGTGCCGCGGCCCGCATGTGCCGTCTACCGGTAAACTGAAGGTTTTCAAGCTGACCAAGGTGGCCGGCGCCTATTGGCGCGGCGACAGCAATAACGAAATGCTCCAGCGCATCTACGGCACTGCCTGGGCAAGCAAGGAAGAACAGGCGGCTTATCTGCACATGCTGGAAGAGGCCGAAAAGCGCGACCATCGCAAGCTGGGCCGCGAACTGGATCTTTTCCACTTCCAGGACGAAGCCCCAGGCCTGATTTTCTGGCACCCCAATGGGTGGGTGCTGTGGCAGCAGGTCGAGCAGTACATGCGTCGCGTCTATCAGGACAACGGCTATCAAGAGGTCAAGGCTCCGCAAATTCTCGATCTATCCCTCTGGAAAAAAACCGGACACTGGGATAACTATGCCGAGAATATGTTCACCACCGAGTCCGAGAACCGGGTCTACGGCCTTAAGCCCATGAATTGCCCGGGCCATGTGCAGATTTTCAATGCAGGCCTGCATTCCTATCGCGAGTTGCCGATCCGCTATGGCGAGTTCGGCCAATGTCATCGCAACGAACCCTCGGGCTCGCTGCACGGCATGATGCGGGTGCGGGGCTTTACCCAAGACGACGGCCATATCTTCTGCACCGAAGACCAACTGCAAGACGAGTGCGCGGCATTCACCGCCTTGCTGCAGAAGGTCTACGGCGACTTTGGCTTTACCGAGATCCTGTACAAAGTGGCTACGCGGCCTGAAAAGCGAATTGGCTCCGACGAAGTCTGGGACAAGGCCGAAGAAGCCCTGATGGAAAGCCTTAACCGTACCGGCTGTGCCTACGAGGTCACGCCCGGCGAGGGCGCGTTCTATGGTCCCAAGATCGAATACACGCTAAAAGACGCCATTGGCCGGCATTGGCAATGCGGCACGATCCAGGTCGATTTCTCTATGCCTCAGCGCCTGGGCGCTGAATATGTCGATGCGTCCGACCTGCGCAAGACACCGGTCATGCTGCATCGGGCGATACTGGGTTCCTTCGAACGCTTCATCGGCATGCTCATCGAAAACCATGCCGGCGCCATGCCGCCCTGGCTCGCGCCGCGTCAGGTCGTGGTGTGCTGCATTTCCGAACCCTATGCCGATTATGCGCAAGAAGTCGCGCTAAGCCTGAAAAAACAAGGGTTTAGGGCCAGCGCAGATTTGCGTGGTGAAAAGATCACCCGTAAAATCAGGGAACATAGCATGCAGAAAGTGCCGTATATTCTGGTGGTGGGCGAAAAAGAACGCGATAATGCCACCGTATCCGTGCGCGCAAGGGGCGGGCTGGATCTTGGCGTCATGCCATTGCTCGAGTTCACCCAACGTTTGCATGACGACGTCGACGCCCGTCGCGACGTCGCTGGCCGGCCTGCCGAATAAGGCCGATTTCATTAATTTTAGGAGTTTTAGATATCGCAACCGAAAAAGCACATCGCATCAATGGTGAAATCCGCATTCCCGAGGTGCGACTTATAGGTGTGGACGGCGAACAGCTTGGCGTGATGAAAACGCTTGAAGCAATCCGTTTATCAGAAGAACATGAAGTTGATCTCGTCGAGATCGCGCCGAACGCATCGCCGCCCGTATGCCGCCTTATGGACTACGGCAAGTTCAAGTATCAGGAACAGAAGCGCCAGGCGGAAGCACGCGCCAAACAGAAGGTGATCCAGGTCAAGGAAGTCAAGTTCCGGCCGGGCACCGATGAGGGCGACTACCAGGTTAAGCTGCGCAACCTGAAGCGCTTTATCGAAGAAGGCGACAAGGCCAAGGTAACTCTGCGCTTTCGCGGTCGGGAAATGGCCCACCAAGAGCTTGGCATGCGGGTGCTCGAGCGGGTGCGCGACGATCTCGTCGATCTTTGTCAGGTCGAGGCCATGCCCAAGCTGGAAGGGCGTCAAATGGTCATGGTGCTGGCGCCCCGTAAGAAAGCGCCATCCGGCAAGCAGGGCGATAACGCTTCCTGATCCGTCAAAAGGTAATCTGCCGCCGGCGTTACTGCCGGCGGGCATTGCAGGCTTCGTATGCACGTATTATTCGTTATTGACCCGCTGCCTTCCCTGAAGGCCTACAAAGATTCATCGGTCGCGATGATGCGTGCTCTGGCGGCACGCGAGCATCGGCTCAGTGTCGTCCTGCAAGGCGACCTGTATATCGATCAAGGGGTCGTCAAGGGCGAATGCGCGGCGATCGAACTCGTGCCCAAGGCCGACCTGCATCAACCGGGCTGGTGGCGTTCGAGCACCTCGTCCCAAGTGCCGCTGGGCGACTTCGATGTAGTGGTGATGCGCAAGGATCCGCCATTCGATATGGAGTATCTATACTCCACCCATTTGCTGGAACTTGCTGAAAAGCAAGGCGCCAAGGTATTCAATTCGGGCGCGGCCATACGCAACCATCCAGAAAAATTGGCCATTGCCGAGTTTCCAGAATTTACCGCGCCCACCATTGTCACCAGCGACATGGCTCGCCTGCGGGCATTCCACCAGCAGTTCGAAGACGTTATCGTGAAGCCGCTTGACGGCATGGGCGGAACGGGTATTTTCCGGTTGCAAAAAGACGAACCCAATCGCGGCGCCATTCTGGAAACCCTGACCGATAACGGGCAGCGCACCATCATGGCCCAGCGCTATATCCCCGAGATCACCGCCGGCGACAAGCGCATTCTTATTATTAACGGCAAACCGGCCCCTTACGCCCTTGCGCGCATACCGCTGGCGGGTGAAACCCGCGGCAATCTCGCCGCAGGCGGACGCGGTGTGGCCCAACCGCTGTCGGCGCGCGATCTTCACATTGCGCAAACGATAGGCGAAAAGCTTGCGCCGCGCGGCTTGATGCTGATCGGTCTGGACGTCATCGGAGACTACGTCACAGAAATCAACGTGACCAGCCCAACCTGCTTCGTCGAAATTGCCGAACAGACCGATTTCGATGCCGCACAGTATTTTGTCGCGGCGCTTGAGCAGGCGGCAGGCGTTTGACATGGCCCGCATTGTCCTCGTCATGCACTCGCCGTTAGGCGCGTCATTCGCCGATTGTGCGCGGCATGTGTTGGGGCAAGACCCCAAGCTAACTGTGTTCGATGTCCAGGCAGATGCCTCGCCTGATGAATGCGTCGATCGGCTCTCGGGCATATTGGCCGAGCAGCCCGACGAGGGTGTGCTGATTCTTTGCGACATCTACGGAGCCACCCCCTTCAATATCGCGCAGCGCGCGGTCCAGCAAGCCAACCTCCAAGGGCAGGCCGCACATCTGGTAACGGGAACCAATCTGTGCATGGTTCTCAAGGCCCTCACCGATCAACAAGAGAATCCTGATGAGCTCAGCGAGAACGTACGCCAAGGGGCGTTAAAAGGCATTGTCGATGCCAACTGTTCGTCCTGATCATTTTCTTCACTGCTACGAGCCCTATGCCCACTGTCGATATCGTTATCAAGAACAAGCTTGGCCTGCATGCGCGGGCCGCAGCCAAACTTACACAACTGGCAAGCCGCTATAGCGATTGTGAGATTTTCATCGCCCGAGGCGCGCAGCGCGTCAATGCAAAAAGCATCATGGGCGTCATGATGCTGGCGGCCGGCATGGGGGTTACCGTTAAAGTCGATGCAAACGGGCCCCAGGAAGATGAAGCACTGGAGCAAATTCAAAGCTTGTTCGAGAATAAGTTCGGCGAGCAGGAATAGGTCGCCCACAACAGTGTTCGGGAATTCATGACTTCAATGATGGAATCCGCACCCAACGCCCTGACCAGCATGATCAGCATGCGGGGACAGGGTGTCGTAAAAGGCTACGCTATCGGACGGGCGGTGGTCATGAGCGCCGCCTCGTTGGAAGTTGCGCATTACCGCATTTCGCCGGAAGACGTCGCATCTGAATGCGCGCGCGTGAAGGCCGCCCTGGCTGCCGCCCGCGACGATCTGCAGCACATGATCAGCCACTTGCCCGACGACGCTCCCAAGGAAATGGCTGCCTTGCTGACCGTCCACAGCATGTTGCTCGACGATCCTATGCTGGCGCGTCAAACCTGCGACCTGATCATCGAGCGCCAGTACAACGCCGAATGGGCCTTGACCACGCAAGGCCAGATGCTCGGTGAACAGTTCGCCGCGATGGAAGATGAATACCTGCGCGAGCGCGGCGCCGATATCAGGCAGGTGATAGAACGGGTTTTGCGCGTCATGTCCGGTACGACGGCTTTATCGCCCGAGGTCATTGCCGAACATCAGGACGAGGCATTGATTGTCGTTGCACGGGATATTTCCCCCGCCGACATGCTGCGTCTGCGCGGCGGCCGCTTTAGCGCCTTTCTGACCGACCTTGGGGGGCCAACTTCCCATACGGCCATTGTCGCCCGCAGCATGAACGTTCCCGCCGTGGTGGGCATGGGCAATATACGCGCTCTTGTGCGCGACGGCGACATTCTGGTGGTCGACGGCATGACGGGCGCGGTAACCATCAACCCGCCCCAGTTTGTCATCGACGAGTACCATCGACGCCAGGCGGCCTATGCGGATTCACGCGCCGAGCTTGGCCTGTTGCGGGATGCCGAGGCGATGACGCTCGACGGTGTGCGTATCAAGCTCGAGGCCAATATCGAATTGCCTGAAGAGGCTGATGCCGCCATGCAGGCGGGCGCCGACGGTATTGGCCTGTTTCGCAGCGAATTCCTGTTCATGGGCCGCACCAGCCTGCCCGGTGAAGAAGAGCAATATCAAGCGTATGCCACTGTTCTCAGGAAAATGGCCGGCAGGCCGGTAACCATCCGCACCCTGGATATCGGCGCGGACAAGACACTCGATGGTGATATCACCGTAGCCGCCAACCCCGCGCTGGGCTTGCGCGCCATACGCTATTGCCTGGCCAACCCCGAAATTTTTTCAACACAGTTGCGCGCACTGCTGCGCGCCTCGGTGCATGGGCGTCTGCGGATTCTGATTCCCATGATTTCACACATGCACGAAGTACATGCCGTGCGCCAGGCAATTGCTGCGGCCAAGCAAGAACTGACAGCGCGCGGCCTGGCGTTCAGCGACACGATCGAATTGGGCGCGATGGTCGAGATTCCGGCCATAGCCATTGCGATTGAACCTTTCATCGACAGCCTGGATTTCTTGTCCATCGGCACGAACGACCTGATCCAGTACACGCTGGCGATTGATCGGGGCGATAACGATGTGGCCGATCTGTATGACCCCATGCATCCTGCCGTGCTGCGCCTGATTTCCCATACGATCAATGCCGGGGAACGGGCAGGAAAGCCTGTGTCGGTCTGTGGGGAAATGGCGGGCGACTCACAGGTAACCCGCATGTTGCTGGGCTTGGGCTTGAAGGAGTTCTCTATGCATCCGCAACAACTGCTGGATGTAAAGAAGGAGATCCGCCAGGCCCACTCCAATGCGCTACGCGTCAAGGTGGCGTCGGCGCTGAATCGCGCCGAACGGATTGATCTTGCCGCGCTGGCCGGTTAGGACAAGGCGCCTGGCGCAGCGCGTATGTCCATACGTGCAAGACGAGCAGCGCAGGGCAGGCCCTAGTTATCGCTGATAGGCCGTTTCTCCATGGCTGTGGATATCCAGGCCCTGTCGCTCCTGGTCTGCATCCACTCGCATCCCGCCCAATACCTTGTCGGCAATGTAGCAGGCAGCCAGGGCAACAACAGAGGTCCAGACAATAGTGATCAGCACCCCCTCGAATTGCACCCACAACTGGTAGGGAACCATGGCCATGCTGTCCAACCCCGGACCACTCATGGCTTTGGCGTTGAACAGGCCTGTCAGCAGGGCGCCCACAATGCCGCCCACGCCGTGGATGCCGAAGACATCAGCCGTGTCGTCGACGCGCAGAGCCTTCTTCAGGCCGGTAACGCCCCAGAGGCACAGCGCACTGGTCAGAATCCCGATCACCAGCGCGCCCATCGGGCCGACCAGCCCGGCCGCCGGCGTAATGCCCACCAGGCCCGCGACCATACCGGAGACTGCGCCCAGCAGCGATGGCTTGCCTTTGAAACGGCTTTCGAGAATCACCCAGGCCAGGATGGCGCCTGCGGTGGCCAGCAGGGTGTTGAAAAATGCCAGGGCGGCCGTCTCGTTTGCCCCCAGTGCCGATCCCGCATTGAAACCGAACCACCCAACCCAAAGCAGCGCGCCGCCTATCATGGTCATGGGCAGGTTGTGCGGGGGCATGGCCTCGCGCCCATAGCCAATTCGTGCGCCGATGTAGTAGGCGCCCACCAGGCCGGCCACACCCGCATTGATATGCACCACGGTGCCGCCGGCAAAGTCCAGCGCGCCGCGTTCCAGCAACCAGCCGCCGGGGCCCCATACCATGTGGGCAATTGGCAGGTAGGCAAACGTAACCCACAAAAGGGTAAACAGCATCACGGCGCTAAAGCGTGCCCGTTCCGCAAACGCGCCCACAATCAGTGCGCAGGTGATGCCGGCAAAGGTGGCTTGAAACGTGGCGAAGCTTATTTCAGGCAAGCTGCCCGCCAGATTGAAGGTATAGGACGCCAAATCCATGGTTCCCGCGAGAAACACCCGGGAGAAACCGCCAATGAAGGCATTTCCGTCGGTAAAGGCCAGCGAATAGCCATAGACGAACCAGACGATCACGGCAAGCGCAAACGTGGACAGGACCTGCAGCAGCACGGAGAGCACATTCTTGCTGCGTACAAGACCGCCATAAAACAAGGCCAGCCCTGGAACAACCATTAACAGCACGAGCAGGGTGGACACACCGACCCAGACAAAGTCTACCTTTTCCATTCACGTGCTCCTTATAGCGCCGATTCGCCGTGTTCGCCGGTGCGAATACGGATTGCCTGTTCAATGGTCGTAACGAATATCTTCCCATCGCCGATTTTTCCGGTATGCGCCGAGGCAATCAGGTTCTCGACGGCAAGTTCCAGCAACTCGTCGGTGACCGCCATTTCCAGGCGTAGCTTGGGAAGAAAATCAACCGTGTATTCGGCGCCTCGATAAAGTTCGGTATGGCCTTTCTGACGGCCAAAGCCCTTGACCTCGGATACGGTCATGCCCGATACGCCGACCGACGCGAGGGCTTCGCGCACTTCGTCAAGCTTGAACGGTTTAATAATCGCGGTGATAAGTTTCATACTGGCTCCTGTGTGAGGGGTTCAAACAGGATTACGCAAAATGCGTGCCAGTTTTTCTACGCCAGCCGCCCACATGGACGCGAAAGGGACGGCACCATTTTGGTGCGAAATCCGTCTTTACGCACCAATGCGGCCGACGGTGACGCCTGCGGCAGCCAGGGCGGGCGTTGTCCGGCCCCGTGAACCCCGCACCCACGATGCCGCTTGGGATCGAGCGGCGGGCACTTCATGTAACAAGAGATGCGCCGGCACGGACTTTTGTTTCTCGATGTAGGCCAAAAGAGCTAGGCGCCACGGCGTTAAAGGCTGGCGCACTAAGGGTTTCTACGGATTCAATGGAATCCGGACGTCGCGCTTTGTCATCAGCCATTACATTCCGATCATTGTTAGGCATGGGTCGGTGGCTAGAATTGTAACTAAGCCGGTTGTTACAAGCTCGCTGCTGAACCGTTAGTCGCACCGGGTCAGTGCTAGAAATAAATCGCGACGTTGGACACGTGAGGACTATTATGCAAAACACTCGTACCTATATCGCCGTCATGGCAATCGCCGCTTCAGCAAGCCTTCTGGCGGCGTGCTCCAACGAGGACGATGCCACGCCACCCATGGAATCCGGTCCGCCCGCGACGGCGCCGGGTTCGACCGCGCCTGCTCCCCTAAGCCCGGAGCCGCCGCCGGCCACCAGCCCTGGGGCATCCACCACACCCAGCAGTGGGGAACCATCCACCATGGATCAACTGAAAGCGGATGCTGACGATGCGGGTGATGCCATCAGCGAGAAAGCCACTGAGTTGAAGGACGACGCCGCTGCAGCAGCGGAACGCGCCCGCCAGGCGGTTGCGGATGGCGCCGCCAAGGCTGACAAAGCCATTCAGGAAGAACTGGGCAGTGGAAATGGCAGTGCCGCCGGCACCACGCCGCCCGCCACTACGAACTAGATACCAAAAAGACGTTTCAAGTAGCGGCGCTTTGAGGGCGCTGTCTGGAAACAAGAACGGACTGCAGCGCAGTCCGTTTTTTCATTACACTAGACCCATTGCCACTTTGTTTGGAGTCCGTCATGGTCAATCGCACTGATTGGTTCGAAGACGTTCAGAAGAATATTTCAGATCTTATCGCAAAAAGCCCGGCGGCCGATATCGAACGCAATGTCAAGGCCATGATGGCTCAGACATTCAGCAAACTGGATCTCGTCACGCGCGAAGAGTTCGACGCACAGACGCAGTTGCTCGAACGCGCCCTAAGCCGCATCGCAGCCCTGGAAAGCAGGGTGCAAGCCCTGGAAACAGCAGCCAGTATTGCGGATTCCCCGGCAGGCCCCGACGCCTGAGCAGGCCTCCGCCGCCTGTCAGGTGTCTGCACAGGCTTGGCGTAGTTTAGGGCTTCTGGCCGTATAACTACGCATTGATATAACCGTTCCATACTGGGCTCTTTCAGCTTCGCCTATCGGATACTGATGTCTTGTTTACAACAGGGCGAGGCATTCATGTCGTTAGCTGTAGTTGCCAGCCAGGCATTATGCGGCCTGCAGGGGTTTGCGGTAAAGGTCGAGGTGCATGCTGGAGTCGGACTGCCTTCATTTTGCCTGGTTGGCCTGCCCGACACCGGCGTGCGCGAGAGCCGCGACCGGGTGCGATCGGCCATTCTCAGCAGCGGGTTTGATTTTCCGTCGGGGCGGATCACCGTCAACCTTGCGCCGGCCGACTTACCCAAAGAGTCCGGCCGTTTCGATCTTCCGATCGCCTTGGGGGTTTTGCTTGCTTCGGGGCAAGTCGAGGTTTCCGATGGAACCCGCGCTATACAAGCACCCGATCTCCAAGGCTATGTGCTGGCGGGGGAGCTCTCGCTAACTGGCGCACTCGTGCCGGTTGGCGCGCCACTGGCCGTCGCGCTTGGGGTAGCCAGCACCCAGCCCGGAGCATGCCTGATCCTGCCGGCGGCCAGCGCGGCCATCGCCGCACGCGTTTCGTCGCTCAAGGTGCTGGCCGCTAATACACTTTCGGATGTCGTCGCGCATTTTCGTGGTCTTTCGTCTTTGCCGGTCGCCTCGCCGGCACCCACGCTCAACCTTGGGCCCCCACCACCTTGCCTGTCCGATGTGCGGGGGCAAGCGGCAGCCCGACGCGTTCTGGAAGTGGCGGCCTCGGGCGGCCATAGTCTCCTGATGTCGGGGCCGCCGGGGGTCGGTAAAAGCATGTTGGCGCAACGCCTGCCTGGTTTGCTGCCTCCGTTGTCCGACAACCAGCTGCTGGAGGCCGCAGCGCTGTCCAGCGTAAGCGGGCGCGAACCTATCCTTAGCGTAACGCCGCCGTTCCGCGCACCGCATCATTCTGCATCCGTGGCGGCCCTGGTCGGTGGAGGCATCAATCCCCGGCCCGGTGAAATCAGCCTGGCCCACCATGGTGTGTTGTTTCTTGACGAACTGCCCGAATTCCAACGACGCGTCCTTGAGTCCCTGCGCGAACCACTGGAAACCGGGCAGGTGTCCATTGCCCGCGCCTCCAGGACACTGACATTTCCCGCCTCATTTCAGCTGGTTGCGGCGATGAATCCCTGTCCTTGCGGCTGGTTGGGCCATAGCACGATGCGTTGCGCGTGTACGCCCGATGCCAAGGCGAAATATCGCAGCCGGATCTCGGGGCCGCTTCTGGATCGGATCGACCTTCAAATACCCCTTCCAGCAGCCGATGCATCGTGGATGGATGCGCCTTTGGGCGAAACCTCGGCACAGGTGGGCCAAAGGGTGCGGGAATGCCGGAATCGCCAGCAGGCGCGCCAGGGTTGCGTCAACTCCGCTTTGGGGGTGGACGGCATTGAGGAGCATTGTGCGCTAGACCACAAGGCGCAGGCTTTGCTCAAGTCGGCCATGCGGCGTTGGGCCTGGTCAGCCCGTGTCGTTCACCGGACCATGCGGGTGGCGCGGACCTTGGCAGACATGCAGGGCAGTTGCCTGATCCATGAAGAGCACGTGGCCGAAGCCGCTCAATACCGCCAACCGTGGGCTGCGCCTGGTTGAACCGATCCATTAAAGTTCGCTGATTGGCACATCGGTCGGTCGCTTCACGTATTCGTGCAGGAACTGCACGAAGGCCTCGGCTGCGGGTGAAAGTGAGCGGTGGCTAGGCTGCAAAATGCCAATCTTGCGCGTAATGACTGGGTTGATCAGGCGGCAGCCATGCAATTGAAAGGCGGGCAGCGAAGGGTGGTTGTTCACGGGCAAGACACTGACCCCCAGGCCGGCGCTGACCAGGCTTAAAACCGTCGTGGCAAACGAAACCTCATTGACCACATTCAAGGTCAATCCCGCCTCGGCCACGGCCCGGTCGATCAGCTTGCGTATGGGGCTGCGCGGAGCCAGAGCGATGAACGGCTGGCCCTGCAGTTCGGGCCATTCAATCTGGCTGCGCTCGGCCAGCGGATGTTCGAAATTACACAAGGCGATGAAACGGTCGTCGAATAAGGGGATTTGATCCAACCCCACTTCGAGCTCGTTCGATGTCCCGATGCCAAAATCCACGCTGCCCGACAGCACGGTGCTCATGATGTTCTCTTCAGCCACGTCATGCAGGACAAAATGGATATCCGGATGCATTTGCTTGAATTCCTTAAATGCCTTGGAAAGCAAGCCGGATGATATGACGGTGGAAGCCACGACCCGCACGCGCCCGCTGCGAAGCGATGCCATGTCCTGCAGGTCAGCGACGGCGGTTTCGAGATTTTTCAGCAGTTTCTCGGCCTCGTTGTAGAAGCGGGCGCCGGCCTCGGTATGGCGGACCATGCGTGTATGGCGATCGAACAGTCTCAAGCCCACCGAGCTTTCGAGCTCTTTGACCAGGGTGCTCAGGGCCGATTGCGTGATGTGCATGTTCTGAGCGGCCAGGGTGAACTGGCCGGTCTGGCTGACCAGAATAAAGGCGCGCAACTGGCGAAGGGTCAGATCCATGATAGTGATCCCGTCAATATATTCTAAAAATTGATGATTTTATATAAATTAACAATTTGTGCAATGAGTCTGCCTCTTATCTAATACAGCCATCCAGGTCCGCAATGGCGGATCGCTTGGCCAATCGCATGGATATGTATTGATAGATCGGTTCCCAGCCGCCGCGACGTAAATGAAGAATAGGCAGGGAGCCGGCACGTTCAACGAGACAGGAGGAAGCATTCCGTGAAAAGAGAATCCGAAACCAAAGACTACAGCAATCATCCTTTATACCTGACCATGCACAGGTTCTGGCATCCCGTCGCCTATTCGTCCGACGTGAATGAAACACCCATGCAGGTTACATTGCTGGATCAGGACATCGTGCTCGCCCGGATTGACGGCAAGGTTGCCGCCTTGGCTGACCGCTGCACTCACCGTGGCGCAGCCCTTTCCGTAGGGATGATTGTCGACGGCACGTTCGAATGTCCCTACCACGGGTGGCGCTACGATGTCACGGGCGCCTGTACCAAGATCCCCGCCCGCAATGAAATGGTTGCGGCCATGAAGCCGAAGATTCCAGCCTTTCACGTGTGTGAGTCGGTTGGCATTGTGTGGGTTTGCCTGGACCCGGAACCCAAGTTCCCAGTGCCCGATTTCCCCGAGTTCGACGATCCATCCTATCGCCTGCAGCAAGGCCCGGTCTACGACTGGGAAACCAGCGCGCCGCGCCGTCTGGAGAACTTCGTTGATTTCTCGCATTTTGCGTTCGTGCACGACGGCAGTATCGGCAGCCGCTCCAAACCCGAAGTGGACCCTGTGGAGCCGTGGCGCGAAGGCCATATCCTGCGCTTCGAACGTCCCGCCATCAAAGAGCCCAGTGTTGGCCAGAAGCGCCGCATGTTGGGTATCGAAGGGGACGACTGGGTCGCCGTGGCCAACTCCTACCGCGTGATGATGCCGCACTCGGTGCATTTGCGCCGTACGTTCGAAAATGGCAAGCATTACGTGCTGATGATGGCTGCCTCGCCGGTGTCGGCCGTGAAAACCCGCAGCTTCTGGTGGATTGCGCGCGACTTTGGGGTGGAGCCCGAGCACGATGCATTCATCCTGGATTTCGAGCGTCTGGTGCTGGAGCAGGACAAGCCTGTCATCGAGTCGCAACAACCCAAGCTGGCGCCGATGGTGGGCGAAGAAGTTCGCACGGAGCTTCCCGTGGGCGGCGCCGACGCCGTCACGCTGGCCTATCGCCGCTGGTATATGGAAATGATCCGGGAAGATTCTTCCACCCCCGTCGCAACCGCCTGATCAGAAGGAGCAAGCATGGATACACAAGTGCAAACAAAGCGTCAACGCGTCAAATTAGGCTGTGCGGGCAGGGGAGTGCAGAACTCGACGCCCGACAATCCGGTTTCCTTGCAGGAACTGCCGATCGATACGCAGTTCAAGATGGTGGTCGAGTCGGGTGTGTTCGATTTCTTCGATCGCCTGCCGCTAAGCGATAAAGTCAACGACTACATCGATGCGGTGCAAAAATATGCGTTCCCGGTCCTGGGGTCGGCCTGGACATATCGTGTCGGCGACGGGCCGCTTGACGTGCTGGAAGGAAATTTAAAGAACTGCGCCGCAACCGGGGTTCTATATCACAACATGATGGTCCTGACGCATCATGCGGACGGCCACGTGCTTACCGATGATGAAATCATCGACCTGTATCTGCGCTCCACCGATCTGGGCGAGAAGTACCGCGTAAAGATCGGTTTCGAAGTGCATATTCTGATGTGGTCCGAGGATTATCGGCGCGTCTCAATCATTGCCGAAAAGATACGCGCGCGCGGGGTTCCCTTCAATTTTGTCATGGATTACAGCCACTGTATTTTCAAGATCGGCAATCCCGAAGAACAGGATATTTCGGGTATTCGCGAAGATGTGGCGGCCGGCAAAGTGGTGCTGGATCCTTTCGAGAAAGGGAATCTGGCCGACGAGTGGCTGTCCATGAATATGGTGTGGTGGCAGCAGAACCGGCCTGCGGTTCCCAACGGCCCAAAGAATATCTGGGCCAAGGGCGATGATGGCCAGCCGGGCCGGGGCGTGCAGTACCCGTTCGTGCGCCCGCGTCCGGGCGAGTGGTACGACGAATGGCATGCTTATCTGCTGGAACCGACCAAGGAGCTGGTGCGCAAGACCTTGCGCCATCACTTGACGCATGACGACAGCCCGCTTGAACTCATGACGGTCGATTACATCAATCTTCCCGATTATGGGTTGGGGGTCGGCTACAACACGTTTGAAAGCAGTGTTGCCGTCGGTCAGTTCATCCGCGATACCTATGACCAGCTTGAGCGTGAACTGGACAGCCAGGTTGCGATTCAGGCTTAAGATTGCCCGCCTTGCCCCAAGGCAGGGCGGACATACGTTGTAAAGACGTTAGCAGTTCCAGTACCACCCAATAAGTAATCAATAAACAAACGAGACATAACGTCGCGCTTCGGGCCTCCTTCGTGGGGTCCAGTCGACGTTTTTTAGAAGGAGATCCTATGGCATCAACAGCATCCGACGCGCAGATCAATGCGGCCGGCGACATCGATAAGATTCCTTCGATTGCGCCGGTCGACCAAGTCCTGCCCCCCAATAAGCTGTTCTTTTTTGGTTTGCAACATGTGCTGGTGATGTATGCCGGCGCCATTGCCGTGCCTATCCTGATTGGTGGAGCCGCCGGTTTAACGCCGGAGCAAATCGGTTTCCTGATCAGCGCCGACCTGTTCGTCTGTGGCATCGCGTCATTCATTCAGTCGGCGGGGATCTGGAAGTTCGGTATTCGCATGCCGCTGATGATGGGCGTTACCTTTGCCGCCGTGCCGCCCATGATGGTCATGGTGCAAAACCCGAATGTGGGACTTGTGGGTATGTTTGGCGCCATCATAGCGGCGGGCGCCGTAACAATTCTGCTGGCCCCGCTGGTCGGTCGCATGATCAAGCTTTTCCCTCCCGTGGTCACCGGTACGGTCATTACCGTCACCGGTCTGAATCTGATTCCCGTAGGCGTTAATTGGGTGGCCGGCCGCGGACCGGATGCGGGCAACCCGGTCAACCTGGCCATTTCAACAATTGTGTTGTTGGCGATTATTGCCATCAACAAGTATGCCAGGGGATTCATGCGTAATATTTCGGTCTTGCTGGGCATTGTGGTGGGCTTTGTGGTCGCCGCCGCCCTGGGCAAGGTCGATGTAACGCGGGTGGGCCAGGCGCATTGGTTCCAGTTTATCGAGCCGTTTCACTTTGGTCTTCCCGAGTTCAACCTTGGGCCGATTCTCGCCTTGACCATCATCATGATTGTGGTGATGGTGGAAACGACGGGCATGATGCTGGCTGTGGCGGATATGGTGGGTAAGAAGGTGAATGCCACTGACATTACACGCGGCTTGCGTGTGGATGGCCTGGGCACGATGATTGGTGGCATTTTCAATACCTTCCCTTACGTTACTTATTCGCAAAACGTTGGTCTGGTGGGTGTTACCGGCATCAAAAGCCGCTGGGTTTGCGCCATGGGCGGTGTGATCATGATTGTGCTGGCCCTGGTTCCCAAGCTTTCCATGCTGTTCGCTCTGATCCCGCAAGCGGTGCTGGGCGGCGCGGGCATCGTGATGTTTGGCATGGTGGCTGCAACCGGCATCAAGGTGCTGGCCAATGTGGATTACGGCGAGTCCGAGGGCAGCCGGCACAATCTGTTCATTGTGGCTGTCAGTGTTGTGATCGGCATGATCCCGATGATGAACAAGACTGTGTTCAGTTCCATGCCCGAGTGGATGTCCGCCTTCACGCATAGCGGCATTGTCCTGGCGGCGATTACGGCGTTGCTGTTGAACCTGTTCTTGAACGGCTATCATGGGCCCGAGGACAGCAAGGCTCTGGCTACGGCCAAGCCTTGATGTGTAGTACAAATTAACGCGCACTAGGCAGTGATGCGCAATTGGTAAGGAAAGAGCCGGCGATGAATGCGCCGGCTCTTTCTTGAAGCAGTGATTGTCCTTCACTAGACAAGCTCTTGAAAAACATCATATAATCAAGAGCTTTTCAAGCAAAAAACAAGTAGCTATTAGGTCGTTCAAGAATTGCCCAGAAGTATTCCAGCAGACGTTAACCCCGCAGGCCTTGGCCCAGCAGGGCAGTGTCCAGCAGGTTGGGCGGTCACCTATAGTTGCAATCAAACAGAGTCTTATTATGCCCAAGATGAAAACCAAGCGGGGCGCTGCCAAGCGCTTCGTGGTTCGTGGTAGCGGATCCATTAAACGCGGACAGGCCTTCAAACGCCATATCCTGACCAAGAAAACGACCAAGAACAAGCGCCAGCTGCGCGGCTCTACTGCCGTGCACAAGGCCGATGTCGCTTCGGTCCGGGCAATGTTGCCTTTCGCTTGATTCTAACGGAGAACTACTACCATGCCACGCGTAAAACGCGGCGTAACTGCCCGCGCCCGTCACAAGAAAGTCATTAAGCAAGCCAAAGGTTATCGCGGTCGCCGCGGTAATGTATTCCGTATTGCCAAACAGGCGGTAATGAAAGCGGGGCAATATGCCTACCGCGACCGCCGCAACAAAAAGCGCACCTTCCGCGCTTTGTGGATCACCCGCATCAACGCAGCCTGCCGCGAATTGGGTGTAACGTACAGTGTGTTTATCGCCGGTACGAAAAAAGCGGCTATCGAAATCGACCGCAAGGTGCTGGCCGACATGGCCGTGCACGACAAGGCTGGTTTCGCCGCTGTGGTTGCAAAAGCACAAGCAGCGCTAGCCGCCTGATCGAACACGATTCTGTACAGCTGCAAACGGGGCTCATCGGGCTCCGTTTGCGTTTGGAAAAGCGATAAGCCATGACTTTACCGGTTGACGACCTGATTGCTCAGGCCCAAGAACAATTCGCGCAAGCCCATGATGCGGCTTCGCTTGAAAACGCCAAAGCCCGCTTTCTGGGCAAGCAGGGGGCCTTGACGGCGTTGCTTAAAGGCTTGGCCAAGCTTGACCCGGAACAGAAACGCGAGCAGGGCGCGCGTATTAACCGGCTGAAGCAACAGGTTGAAGACTTGCTGAACCTGCGACGCGGCGAACTGGCCCAGGCCGAGCTCGACAAACGGCTAGCCGCCGAGGTCATCGATGTAAGCTTGCCGGGGCGGGGGCGCGGCCGCGGCGGCATTCATCCCGTTATCCAGACCTGGCAACGGGTGCAGGCCATTTTCTCGTCGATTGGCTTCGATGTGGCGGACGGCCCCGAAATCGAAGACGACTGGACCAACTTCACGGCGCTAAACAATCCGGAGAATCACCCGGCTCGCTCCATGCAGGATACGTTCTATATCGACATGAACGATTCACATGGCCTGCCGCTGTTGCTGCGCACGCATACCAGCCCGATGCAGGTTCGTTATGCGCGAATGAACAAGCCGCCCATCAAGGTGATCGCGCCGGGCCGCACGTATCGCGTGGACAGCGACGCCACCCACTCGCCCATGTTCCACCAGGTTGAAGGGCTCTGGATCGCCGAGGATATCTCTTTTGCCGATCTGAAAGGCGTGTATACCGATTTCCTTAGAGCCTTCTTTGAAACGGATGACTTGGTCATTCGGTTTCGGCCGTCTTTCTTTCCGTTCACGGAGCCCTCCGCCGAAATCGACATGATGTTCACATCGGGCCCCAATCAAGGCCGCTGGCTCGAGATTTCCGGCTCGGGGCAGGTGCATCCGCAAGTAGTGCGTAATTTCGGACTGGATCCTGAGCGCTACATTGGGTTTGCCTTCGGCTCCGGGCTGGAGCGCCTGACCATGCTGCGTTACGGCGTCAATGATTTACGCCAGTTCTTCGAGGGCGACCTGCGCTTTCTGCGTCAGTTCAATCGTTAATGTTCCGGCTGCCACTCAGTGGCGCGGTACCTTGCTTAAGTTAATCGGACACATCTCATGCAATTTCCGGAATCCTGGCTACGTACTTTCGTCGATCCGCAACTGTCGACCGACGAACTTTCTCATCGCCTTACCATGGCGGGCCTGGAGGTCGAAGAAACCGTCCCTGTCGCCCCGGCATTCAGCAACATCGTCGTGGCGCGCATTGTCCAGATCGATCCTCATCCCGATGCCGACAAGCTGCGTGTTTGCCAGGTCGATGATGGTTCGGGGGAACTGCTGCAGATCGTTTGCGGCGCGCCTAACGCGGCCAAGGACCTGGTGGTTCCGTTGGCGCGCATTGGCGCAGTCCTGCCCGACGGCATGAAAATCGGCAAAGCGAAGATGCGTGGCGTCGAATCCTTTGGCATGTTGTGCTCGGCCCGTGAATTGGGCTTGTCCCAGGACCATGCAGGCCTGCTTGAACTCGCCGCCGATGCCCCAATCGGCCAGTCATTGCGTGAAACACTGGATCTGGACGATACGCTCTTCACCCTTAAGATGACGCCCAATCGCGCCGATTGCCTGTCGATTGTGGGGGTCGCGCGTGAAGTAGCCGCATTGACCGGCGCCGCATTGCGCCTGCCCGACGCCACCCCAGTGCTTGTTTCCATCGATGATCGGTTGAGCGTTGAAGTCCAGGCCCCCGATTTATGCGGACGGTTTGCCGGACGCGTCATTCGTAATGTCAATGCACGGGCTGCCACGCCCAAGTGGATGGTGTCGCGCCTTGAACGGGCGGGACAACGTTCAATTTCGGCGTTGGTCGATATTTCCAACTACATCATGCTGGAACTTGGCCGGCCGACACACGTATTTGATCTTGACCGCATCAGCGGCGGGCTGACGGTGCGTTGGGCCCGTCAGGACGAAACCCTGGAGCTGTTGAACGGCCAAACCGTCAAGCTGGATTCCGACGTCGGCATTATTACCGCCGACGGTGTGCCGTCGAGCATGGCGGGCATCATGGGCGGCGAGACCAGCGCCGTCACCCTGGACACCACCAGCATCTATCTGGAAGCCGCTTTCTGGTGGCCGGAAGCCATCATGGGCCGTCCCCGTCGCTATAAATTCGGTTCCGAGGCCAGTCATCGCTTCGAACGCGGTGTTGATTTCGAATCCATCGTGCCTCATATCGAAATTATGACGCGCTTGATTCTGGATATCTGCGGCGGCCAGGCCGGCCCGGTGGACGACCAGACGCTTAATCTTCCGGAGCGCAAGCCGGTAAGTATGCGGCTGGCGCGTTGCCAGCGCGTACTGGGCGTCCCTGTTAGCCGGCAAGAGGTGGAAGACGTTTTCACCCGTCTGGGGCTGGACTGGACGTTCTCCGACGGCGTATTCAGCGTAACCCCGCCTTCGTACCGGTTTGACCTATTTATCGAGGAAGACCTTATCGAGGAAGTCGCACGCATATACGGCTTCGAGCGCATTCCCGATCTTCCGCCGGTGGCGCGCGCCAAAATGCGTGTGGAGCCTGAAACCCTACGCGGGCCGCATGCCCTGCGCGGCGCCATGGCCGCCCAAGATTATCAGGAAGTCATCAACTTTTCCTTTGTCGAAGAAGCCTGGGAAAAGGAGTACGCCGGCAACCACGATCCCATCCGGCTGCTTAACCCTATTGCCAGCCAGCTGGCTGTCATGCGGTCCAGCCTGATGGCTGGCCTGGTCGCAAATATCCAGCACAACGCCAATCGTCGGCAGAGCCGCGTACGGGTCTTTGAACTGGGCCGTGTGTTCTGGCGTGATTCTGCCACGACCGACGGTGACCTGACCGTCGCGGGCGTTGCCCAGCCTCAACGCCTGGCGGGCGCCGCCTGGGGTCCCGCACTGCCGGAACAATGGGGCGTACCCAGCCGGCAGGTGGATTTCTACGATGTGAAGCAAGACCTGGAAACATTGCTGGGCGCCCAGGCAAGCAAGCTGCAATGCATGGCCCAGGCGCATCCCGCCTTGCATCCGGGGCGCAGCGCCCGCCTGTCGCTAAACGGAAAAGAGATTGGCTGGCTTGGCGAATTGCATCCCCGTCTTGCGCAACAGGCAGAGCTGAATGAGGCGCCAGTGCTCTTCGAGGTCGATGTCGATGCCATTTCACACCTTCAAATGCCGCAATTGTCCAGTTTGTCCCGCCAGCCTGTGGTGACGCGCGACCTGGCTTTCTGGGTGGGCGCTGATGTTTCGTATCAGGATTTAATCAATACGCTTGGCCAAACGATCGCATCTAGTGATACTCTAGGAATTATCAAAGAAATCAAGCTGTTCGACGTTTGGCGCGAAAAAGATCAGGCCAGTGGCGCCGCCGAGAAAAGCATGGCGATGCGGTTTTGGCTGCAGGCGGATGTTACTTTAGACGATGCCCGGGTCGAGCATTGCATGAATGAAGTGCTGCAAACATTAATCAAGGCCCATGGGGCGCGCCAGCGTGCATAAGGAGCAAAAGACTATGGATCCCGCACCGCGTAGTACCTTGACCAAGGCAGAATTGGCCGAACTATTGTTTGAGCGTGTCGGTCTGAACAAACGCGAAGCCAAAGACATTGTCGATACCTTCTTCGAGGAAATCCGCGATTCCCTAGCTCGCGGTGTTGAAGTCAAGCTTTCCGGATTCGGCAATTTCCAGGTGCGCGACAAGCCTGCGCGTCCGGGTCGCAATCCTAAAACCGGCGAAGTTATTCCTATCGAAGCGCGCCGTGTGGTTACGTTTCATGCCAGCCAGAAACTGAAAAGCCAAGTCGAACAGACCGGCCTCAATCCGGGCGGCGACTAGTGTCGTGTTTGGTTGGTTGCGCATCCGGGCGCTGTTCCGCGTCCAGATGCGCATCGGCAGTTCTGGTTTTGTCTCGTTAATTTATCGGCCTACAATCCGCACATGAGTTCATCCGAAACACCCGTCACCTTGCCGCCCATTCCAGCCAAGCGCTACTTCACCATCGGCGAAGTCAGCGAACTGTGTCTTGTAAAGCCCCACGTGCTGCGCTACTGGGAGCAGGAGTTCACTCAGCTCAAGCCGGTCAAGCGTCGCGGCAATCGTCGCTATTACCAGCATCATGAGGTGTTGCTGATCCGTCGTATCCGCGACTTGCTGTATGAACAGGGCTTTACCATCAGCGGCGCGCGCAATCGCTTGGGCGACACGCGGGAAGTCCTGCTCGACCAAGAGGCCGCCGTGCGCCTTAGCGGCCAGGAATTTCAGGCACTGCGCACCGAGTTGTCGGCCGTGCGCGACGAGCTGGCCCAGGCCCTGGCCGGAGGCTCGCAGGTAAGTTCGTAGTGCGGCAAGCTGCGCTTCAAGCCTTGCTGGTCCGCTCACCGCAAGAAAAAGTTCGCTTGGTTCAGGCCTTGAGCGGCGATACAATCGATTGCGCGGCCACGATCAAGCACCCAATGGGCATTCCGGGCCGGCCCGAGCGCCCGCAGATTGTTTCCGCATTGAAGGTCAGGCAGCGCTCGATGCTGACAACCGCAGGCCGTGCCGCCCTGATTCATTCCCTGGCGCACATCGAGTTCAACGCCATTAATCTTGCGCTGGATATCATCTGGCGTTTTCCAGGCATGCCTGCTGCGTTTTACGCTGACTGGCTGAAGGTCGCCAAAGACGAGGCCTATCACTTCGGGCTGTTGTCCGACCACCTGGGAACGCTAGACCATGTGTACGGCGATTTCCCCGCCCATGACGGCTTGTGGGAGATGGCCGATCGAACCCAGGGCGATTTATTGGCGCGCCTGGCATTGGTGCCGCGTACACTCGAAGCGCGAGGGTTGGATGCTTCCCCACCCATGCGGGCCAAACTCGCGGGTGCTGGCGACCATGCCGGCGCCCGAATTATCGACATCATCTTGCGCGATGAAATCACCCACGTGGCGATAGGTAACGCATGGTATCGGCGCCTTTGCGATGAACGTGGGCTCGACGCTGTGGCTCATTACCGCGTTTTGGCCGAAACCTACCGGGCTCCGCGCTTGCGGGGCCCATTCAACCTGGAGGCGCGTCGCGCAGCGGGCTTTACCGACCTTGAACTCCAGGCGTTGCAAGACGACATGGTCAATCCTGTGAGTTAGGGCTTGTTCACACCAAATCAACATGATCTTCTTGATTGGTGTGAACAGAAGCTAACCTAACCAACAAGACCCTCGCTAACCCGGCTGTCAGCCCAGCTTGATGGTACGGCCAATGAAAAGAATGGGGCCGTTTGGTTCCAGCGGTTGGCTATCTGTATTGGGTTCCTGAGTCATTTCGAATATCTGCCCGGGCCGGACCAGCCCCGCGACCTCGGCCGGCAAGGTCAAGGATTGCGTCGGGTCAATCAGGCCCAGGCGGCGGGGCTGCCCTTCACCTTCGTTATGTGTCCACAGATAAATGGATGACGTGTCGGGTACTTCGATGTTGACTTGAGGCGTCAGCATCAGATTCTGGCGCGAATCTACGGTTAATACCCACCCTGGGGTAGACGTGGAGCCCGGTGCTTGCAGGACAGCAACCTGGGCAATGGTGGGTGTTGGCTCGGAGGCCGGCAGCAACGAGGCCGCCTCGGACGGTGAAGGAACCCGTGGCGGGGCTAGAATGACCGCTGTGACGGCAAAAATCGCGAGCCCTAGACTAAGGATCCGCCAAAACCAGACATTGCTCCAACCTCCTGACGCCCGGGTGCGCTGTTGGCGCTCCGCATTTGCGGATTTCCGGACTTTCGAGTCGGCACGCTGGGCGGTGGGAGCGGCTTTGGGAGGCGCTGAAGACGCATCGACCGCCGATATGACGGGAGCGTTCGCGGGCGGCTCTTGAATGGCTTCCTTGCGCAGTAAAGGCTGATAGGACACCGTGGCGTGCTCAGTTTGCCGGGAATCGTCAGAAGCAGGGAAGTGGGCGGCGGACGCAACGGATGCGGAGCGCTGCTTCAAGCCCTGTGTGGGAGTATGATCTTGGGTGGCCCGGGTTGGCGTAGCGGAACGCGCCCTGCGTTGTTCGACATGGCGACGCATAATGGAATAGATCCATTCGCGAGCGCTTCCCTGGGAGCGCTCGTAACGGCGCGCCTGCTGCCAGACCTGGATAAAGGTTTCGCGCACGGCGTCTTCCGCCTGGGCTTTGTCACCCAGTATTTCTTCGCATTGCGCTTGCATAAGGGGCGCTTCGATCTGATGCAGCCGTTCCAGGTACAGGGCGTCGCCCTTGACGCAGGCGGCAAGACAAGCTTCGTAATCGAAGGGCTGATCGGGCATTGTTTCTCCGGTTGTAATGCAATAGCGTGTTTATTGTATAAGGTTGTTCACCGGCATTTACGCCGCCACATTGTTTTAGAAGCGACTGAATGAGATTTAGGCACACCGGTCCCGCACCGAAAAATCGCAACGACTTTCAAACGATCAAATCACTATTGCCCTACGTGTGGCAATTCAAATACCGCGTACTGTTGGCGATCGCATGCCTGGTGACCGCCAAGGTGGCCAGCGTATTGCTGCCTATCTACCTGAAAGACATTGTCGACCAGTTAAGCGTTCCCCCTGGCTTGCTCGTGCTGCCGGTGGCGGCCTTGCTGGGCTACGGCCTGGCCCGCCTGGCTTCCAGCGTGTTTGCAGAACTTCGCGATGCCTTGTTCGCACGGGTGACGCAAGGTTCGATACGCCGCATCGCCACACAATTGTTCCGTCATCTGTTCGCCTTGTCCATGCGTTTCCATTTGCATCGGCAAACCGGCGGCCTGAGCCGTGATATCGAGCGCGGAACCAAGGGTATCGGTTTCCTGCTGAATTTCATGGTGTTCAATATTTTGCCCACCTTGCTGGAAATAGGCATGGTCACCGCAATTTTGCTGTGGCGCTATGACTTCCTGTTCGCGGTCGTCACGCTGGGCACGATTGCGTCTTACGTTGTATTTACCCTGGTGGTAACTGAAAAGCGCATGGTTTACCGGCGCAGCATGAACGACTTGGACAGCAAGGCAAACAGCAAGGCTATCGATGCCTTGATCAACTACGAAACGGTCAAGTATTTCGGAAACGAGAACTACGAGATCAATCGGTATGACGCCAATCTGGGCAGTTGGGTGGATTCCGCTGTCAAGAATCAAGTATCGCTAAACCTTCTGAACATGGGGCAGGGCGTCATCATCACGACTGGGGTCACCCTGCTGCTATGGCTTTCGGCCAGCGGCGTTGTTGACCAGACCATGACGGTGGGCGATGTCGTCCTGGTGTCTGCCTACCTGACGCAGTTATATGCGCCGCTTAATTTCCTGGGTTTTGTTTACCGAGAGATCAAACACGCGCTGGCCGACATGGAGCGCATGTTTGGCTTGCTGACGCAAGCTGAAGAGGTCAGCGATTCTCCCAATGCCCATGCCTTGCACACCCGTGGCGCCAAAATTCAGTTTGATCACGTAGGCTTCGGCTATGAACCCAACCGTACGATACTTTTCGATGTGGATTTTTCGATTCCGGCCGGCAAGACACTTGCCGTGGTGGGCTCATCGGGTGCGGGAAAGTCCACATTGTCCCGCTTGCTGTACCGGTTCTACGATGTGAACCAAGGTGCGATCCGCATCAACGATGTGGATATACGCGAGCTGACACAGGAAAGCTTGCGGCGCCATATAGGAATCGTGCCGCAGGATACCGTGCTGTTCAACGACACTATTTTGTACAACATCGCCTACGGCGACCCGCAAGCCAGTCAGGAAGACATCATTCAGGCGGCCAAGGCGGCCAGCATCCATGATTTCATCATGGGGCTGCCCGAGGGTTATCAGACTCAGGTGGGCGAGCGTGGACTGAAGCTTTCCGGCGGTGAAAAGCAGCGCGTGGCCATCGCGCGCACGCTGTTGAAGAATCCACCTATCCTGATCTTCGATGAAGCCACAAGCGCGCTGGACACACGCACCGAACGCGCCATACAAGAGCAACTGAGCCTGATCGCCCGCAACCGAACCACCCTAATCATTGCCCACCGCCTGTCCACGATCGTCGATGCCGACGAGATCCTGGTGCTGGACCACGGAAGGGTCGTTGAAAAAGGCTCGCATCGTGAGCTGCTGATGGCTAACGGGTCCTATGCCCAGATGTGGCTGATGCAGCAAGCGGGGCAAGATCCCGACGACGCCACACTGGACAACATCCAGGTCTGAATGTTTGACGTATATAGCACTAAAAAGGTACTATATGGCTATGTTCATGACATGGGCGACACGATATGTTGCGCATCAGTAAACTTGTTGATTATGGCACGTTGGTGCTGACCCAGATGGGGCATTATCCCGAACGCCTGTTCAGCGCCTCCGACTTGTCCACAGCGCTGGGGCTCGGGCAGCCGACGGTCAGTAAAGTGCTGAAAATGCTGGCTGCGCACGACCTTGTGCGTAGCGTGCGTGGCGCGCGCGGGGGCTATACCCTTAGCCGCTGCGCCGGGCAGATCAGTATGGCCGATGTCATCGACGCACTGGAAGAGCAGCCCTTCGGCCTGACCGAATGCACGGCAACCCCTGGGGTCTGCAATCGCGAGGCCGGCTGCCAGATCCGCGTGAATTGGCAGCGCATCAACGACATCGTCAGGCGCACGCTCGAAGACGTTTCAGTCGCCGACATGCTGCAGCCGACTCCAATGAACTTACCCATTTCAGGGCCTGGGCCTGCGGTACGCAAAGACCGTGGCCAGCCCGCATCTCGAGCCTGAGGCATTTTATGGATATTGCTACACCACGGGTCGTATCATCATCGACCCAACAGATCGATTCTTTCCTGGACCGCGAGTACGAAGCCGGCTTTGTCACCGACATCGAGTCGGTTTCCCTGCCTAAGGGGTTGTCGGAAGACACCATACGCCAGCTTTCGGCAATCAAGAAAGAGCCCGAGTTCATGCTCGAGTGGCGTCTGGCCGCTTATCGGCACTGGCTGACGATGTCCTTGCCCGAGTGGGCCATGGTCAGTTTTCCCGCCGTGGATTTCCAGGACATCGTGTACTATTCGGCGCCGAAAAGCAAAAAGGATGGTCCCAAGAGCCTGGACGAGGTGGATCCCGAATTGCTTCGCACCTATGAAAAGCTGGGTGTGCCCCTGCACGAACGCGCGCGCCTGGCCGGTGTGGCGGTCGATGCAGTCTTCGATTCGGTATCCGTCGCCACGACCTTTCGCAAGCAATTGGCCGAAGCCGGCGTGATCTTCTGTTCGTTCTCGGAGGCGGTCAGGGAATACCCCGAGCTGGTTCAAAAGTACCTGGGTACGGTCGTGCCCCCCGGCGACAACTTCTACGCAGCGCTGAATTCAGCCGTGTTTTCGGATGGCTCGTTTGTATTTATTCCGAAAGGCGTGAAATGCCCTATGGAATTGTCGACTTACTTCCGTATCAATGCCCAGGATACGGGGCAGTTCGAGCGCACCTTGATCATTGCGGAAGAAGGCGCCAGCGTCAGCTACCTGGAAGGCTGTACGGCGCCCATGCGCGACGAAAACCAGTTGCACGCCGCCGTGGTCGAACTGGTCGCCCTGGATGATGCCAAGATCAAATACTCCACGGTGCAGAACTGGTATCCCGGCGACAAGGACGGCAAAGGCGGCATCTACAATTTTGTTACCAAACGGGGCGATTGCCGCGGGCCTCGCTCGCGTATTTCCTGGACCCAGGTGGAAACCGGTTCGGCCATTACCTGGAAGTATCCCAGCGTCATCCTGCGCGGCGACGACTCCATCGGCGAGTTCTATTCCGTAGCGCTCAGCAATCATCGCCAGCAGGCCGATACCGGGACGAAGATGATCCACATGGGGCGCAACACCAGCAGCACCATTATTTCCAAAGGCATCTCAGCCGGACACGGCAGCAACACGTTCCGGGGCCTGGTGCGCATGACGCCTAAGGCGCAAGATGCACGCAACTATACGCAATGCGACTCCCTGCTTATCGGCAAGACCTGTGCCGCCCATACGTTCCCAACCATTGAAGCCCAGAACCCCTCGGCCCATGTCGAGCACGAAGCGACCACGTCGCGCATCGGCGAAGACCAATTGTTCTATGCCATGCAGCGTGGCCTGTCCGCCGAGGATGCGGTGTCGATGATCGTAAACGGGTTCTGCAAGGAAGTCTTCAAAGAACTGCCGATGGAGTTCGCTGTGGAAGCGCAAAATCTTCTGGGCGTCAGCCTGGAAGGAAGTGTTGGTTAATTGGAATTATATAAAATGTTAGAAATCAAAGACTTGTACGCTGGTGTTGAAGGTAAATCTATATTGAATGGCTTGAGCCTGACGGTCAAGCCGGGCGAGGTCCACGCCATTATGGGCCCCAATGGTTCGGGCAAAAGCACCTTGTCGCAAGTGCTGGCCGGGCGCGAAAGCTTTAATGTCGAAAGCGGTTCCGTTACGTGGTACGGGGAAGACCTTCTGTCCATGTCGGTAGAAGACCGGGCCCGTTCCGGGTTGTTCCTGGCCTTCCAGTACCCCATCGAGATCCCGGGCGTGTCCAACGCCTATTTCCTGAAGGCCGCCGTCAATGCGGTGCGGCGCCATCAAGGCTTGCCTGAACTGGACGCCATGGACTTCCTTAAACGGGTCAAGGACGAAATGAAAGCCGTGGGCATGAAACAGGAATTCCTGTATCGGTCTGTGAACGAAGGTTTTTCGGGCGGCGAGAAAAAGCGCAATGAAGTCTTGCAAATGTCGCTGCTGGAGCCACGCCTGGCCATCCTGGATGAAACCGATTCGGGGCTGGATATCGATGCGCTAAAGGTGGTGGCGGATGGCGTCAACCGCCTGCGCTCGCCTGATCGCGCCCTGATTGTCATTACCCACTATCAGCGTCTGCTGGATTACATTGTGCCGGATCAGGTGCATGTGTTGTCCAAGGGCAAGATTATCCGGTCGGGAACCAGCGAGCTTGCGCTGGAGCTCGAAGAGCGCGGCTACGGCTGGCTGGCCCAGGCCGACCAGGCGCCCGCCACTGCCAAAGGGGGCGCGGCATGAGTTCAGTTACCGATTGGTCCGTACACCTGGGTCGGCATGCGCCGCCTCAGCCAGGCCAAGGGGCGCCCTGGCTGGCAGCCTTGCGCAGCCGGGCCATGGACCGCTTTATCGAGCAGGGCTGGCCCACGCCCAAACAAGAGAACTGGCACCATACCTCGCTGGCGCTGCTCGAGCAGCAGAGCTTCAGCGCGGCCGCGCCCTCCGACGCTTCCATCGACCTGGCGGCGCTTCAAAGCGACTATCCGGGGCATCGGCTGGTATTTGTCGATGGGCGCTATAGCCCTTCCTTGTCAAAGGTAGGCGCGTTGCCCAGTGGCGTGCGGCTGGGATCCGTGGCGCAAATACTCGAGCTCGAACCCGAGCTTATCCAGCCGTATCTGGGCGATGAGTCGTCCGGCGACAGCCCGTCGGCCTTGAACCTGGCCTTGGCGGCCGATGGCGCGTATGTTCGGGTCGAGCGTGGTGTGCAGCTTGAGCATCCGGTGCACTTGGTGTTTGTCGCCGCAACGGCGCAAACGGCTATTTTCCCGCGTAATGTATTCGTGCTGCAAGAAAACTCGCAGGCTACGGTGGTCGAACATTATGTGGGGCAGGGCGGTGCTACGCTGACCAATACCGTCACCAATGGTGCGCTGGCCCGGGATGCCCAGCTTACCCATATCAAGATTCAACAAGAAGATCTCGAGGCCTTCCACTTGGCTCGCTGCGCCATCACCCAGGAAACGAATTCGGTCTACAACTCGCATTCCATGTCGTTTGGCGCACGCCTGGCTCGCCACGACATTGGCACGCAGTTCGATGGGCACCACTGCGAAGCCTTGCTTAATGGCTTGTATTTCGTCGATGGGCGCCGTCATGTCGACCACAATACCGGAATCAATCACGCCCAGCCCAACGGGATCAGCCGCGAGTTCTATCGCGGTATTCTGGCGGGCGCGTCGCGCGGCGTATTTACCGGGCGTATTCTGGTGTCGCCCGGCGCCGACGGCACCGACGCCGTACAGCGCTCCGACAGCCTGTTGCTGTCGCGCATGGCCCGGGCCGATGCCCGCCCCGAGCTTGAAATCTATGCCGACGACGTGAAGTGCGCCCACGGCGCAACCGTTGGCCAGATCGACGACGACAGCCTTTTTTACCTGCGTTCGCGCGGCCTGGATACCGAATACGCCCACGGGCTGCTAACGTACGCATTCGCCGCAACGGCGGTCGAGCGCATTACGCTGGATCCCGTGCGCGCACATATCACCAAGGCTATCCGATCCTTGTTGCCGGGAGGGCACTTGCTTGGAGGAATGCCTTCATGAATGCGCCCCAGGAAACAAAGACGGCGGTTTCCGAGTTTGCTCGGGATTTCCCCATTCTATCCAGGGCCGTGAACGGCAAGCGCCTGGCCTATCTGGACAATGGGGCAACCACGCAAAAGCCCGAATCCGTCATTTTGGCCGAGAGCCGTTATTACCGGGAGTTCAATGCCAATATTCATCGTGGCGTGCATTGGCTGTCGCAGCATGCCACCGACCTCTACGAAGCGGCGCGCAACACGGTCAAGAACTTTCTGAATGCAGAACGGGCTGACGAAATCGTCTTCACGCGGGGCACCACCGAGTCAATCAATCTCGTTGCTTATAGCTGGGCGCGGTCAAACCTGAAGGCCGACGACGAGATCCTGATCACCGCCATGGAGCACCATTCAAATATCGTGCCCTGGCAGCTTATTTGCCAGCAAACTGGCGCGCGCCTTCGCGTGGCGCCCATTACCGACGAGGGCGAGCTGGTCATGGACGAGTTCCGCCAATTGCTTGGGCCCAAAACGCGCCTGGTGGCGGTGGCGCATGTCTCGAACGCGCTTGGCAGCATTAACCCGGTACGTGACATTTGTCGTCTGGCCCGCGAGGCCGGCGCGCTGACCTTGGTGGACGGCGCTCAGGCAGTAGCCCACCAGCAGGTCGACGTGCAAGACCTGGATTGCGATTTCTATGCCTTTTCGGCACACAAGATCTATGGGCCAACCGGCATGGGGGTACTGTACGCGCGGCGCGACATCCTGAAAGACATGCCGCCCTGGCAGGGTGGCGGCGACATGATCTACACCGTCAGTTTCGAGAAATCCACGTATGCCGATGCACCGCAGCGCTTCGAAGCAGGCACCCCGAATATTGCCGGGGCTGTCGGGTTGGCGGCCGCACTGGACTACGTCAGCGAAATCGGCCTGTCGCGCATCGCAGCCATTGAAGATGAACTACTGCAGGATGCCACGGCCAGGCTATCCGCCTTGCCAGGCATACGCATTATTGGTACAGCGGCAAATAAGGCAGCCGTGCTTTCTTTTATCGTGCAGGGTATACACCCGCACGACCTGGGCACCATTCTGGATGCAGAAGGGGTGGCGATTCGCGCCGGCCATCATTGCGCCATGCCGCTCATGACTCGATTCGGCATACCGGGCACGGCGCGTGCTTCGTTTGCGCTGTACAACACCAAAGACGATATTACAGCCCTGATTCAGGCGGTCCGCAAGGCGCAAGCCATGTTCGGCACAGAGGACGACACCCAATGAGCGATATGCAACACGATCTACGCGAACTCTACCAAGAGGTCATTTTTGATCATAATCGCCATCCGCGCAATTTCCATGCCATGGAAGGGGCAAGCCATTACGCCGACGGCCATAATCCCTTGTGCGGCGACCAATTGACGGTTTACCTGAAGGTGGCCGATGACATTGTTGTCGATGCCAGTTTCATCGGCCAGGGATGCGCGATCTCCACGGCGTCCGCCTCGCTCATGACAGAGGCGATCAAAGGGCAACCACTGGCGCACATCGAAGCGCTGTTCAACGACTTTCATGCCATGCTCACCGATGCCCATCCCGAGCACCGCGACTTCGGCAAGCTCGAGGTAATGTCCGGCGTGCGTGAGTTCCCAGCTCGTGTGAAATGTGCGACGTTGGCCTGGCACACCATGCACAATGCCCTTCACGATCAGCACGATACCGCCAAGACGGAATAGCGAGGCCAACCATGTATCACTCAAAGCGCGACGAAATCATTGTCACCCGAGACTGTCCGGCGGTTTCGATTCCCTATGGCGATGAAGTCACCATTGAAAAAGGCTGTGCGGCGCACATCACCCAGCAACTGGGCGGCACGTTTACCGTGTATGTCGACGGTAATTTGTACCGCGTCGAAGGGGTGGATGCCGACGCCCTGGGTCTTGATCCGCTGCCGCCCGTCGAGCATCCCATGCCTGTCGGGCCGATGACGGCCGAACTGGTCGAGGATATGGCCTGGTCTTTGCTGGCGACGTGTTTTGATCCGGAAATTCCGGTCGATATCGTTAATCTTGGCCTGGTCTACCGTTGCGCGATCACCGAAGCCGACGATGGCCAGTTCGGTATCGACGTGGACATGACGCTTACCGCGCCCGGTTGCGGCATGGGCACCTTTATCGCCGATGAGGCGCAGGCGAAGCTGCGAGGCATTCCCTCGGTGAAAGAGGTTCAGGTGAATCTGGTGTGGGACCCGCCATGGAGCAGAGAAATGATGAGCGAGCACGCACGCCTGGAAATGGGTTTACTATAAGATTTTAATGCCGATAATGCGTGCTTTCTATGGCGAGGCTATCGGCTTATACTACGGTAGCCCTGTCGCCATCGAAATAACGCAACGCCTTAGCGGATCATGTAAACGTGCCGTCCATTTTTTCGAACCATCTGCCATCCACAGGGCAACGCGGCCTGTTCCACGACTATACTGCGTCGACATGGCTGCCTCAGCTTAAGCAGATACTCACCGGCGGCAATCTTAACGCGGTCTTCCAACCCATTCTTAATCTACGCGATGGCGTCATCCTGGGCTACGAAGGCCTGGTGCGCGGGCCGGTCGAAGGGCCGCTGCATTCACCGCTGAATCTGTTGCGGGTGGCCCAGGCCAACAACCTTACAGTCGAAATCGAAAGCCTGTGCTGCCGTACTGTCCTTACCCAGTTTGTAAACCTCGGGCTCGAAGGCAAGCTTTTCCTGAATCTCAGCCCACAGGTCTTGGGCCAGATGTCTATTAGCGGGCCGGCTATCATGGATTTGCTGGATCAGATCGGCTTGCGGGCGGATCAAATCGTTATCGAGGTGACCGAGAATCATTGTCCGCCCACCGAGTACCATTACATTAACGCCACGCTGGCCTGTTATCGGGAATTGGGTTTTCAAATTGCCCTGGATGATCTTGGCGAGGGGTTTTCCACCTTGCGCCGGTGGTCGGAACTGCACCCTGATTACGTCAAGATCGATATGCATTTCATACAGGGCATCGCGACTAGCCCGCTGAAGCAAAGCTTCGTCCAGGCGATCCGCGATATTGCAAACGCCTCGGGCGCGATGATTGTGGCCGAGGGCATAGAAACCGCCGAGGAACTGGAGTTTCTTGCAGACTTTGGCGTGCTTTGCGGGCAGGGGTATTACATTGCCCGGCCCGAATCGTCTCCGATGCTGATGCCGGGTGTGGAGCTGCGACAAACCTTGTCTGCCATCCGCCAGCGCGCTTCAAATGTTTTGTGCTAGAATCTTGTTCTTTACTTGCTTGGTCAAATTCGGCTGGGGCAAGTAGAAATCCCAAAAAGCAGTAAATTCGGGGCGTAGCGCAGCCTGGTAGCGCACTTGCATGGGGTGCAAGGGGTCGAGTGTTCGAATCACTCCGTCCCGACCAAGAATTCCTCGCAAAATCAGGGCCTTACAGTGTAAAAGCTGCAAGGCCTTTTTTGCGTCTGGCGATTGTGCGTTGTTCTCCGCCAAATAGCGATCGCCATCATGCGGCGGTGTCTCGTGGCGGTGAGGAGTCGGTTTTCGAAGTTGCAGTTGCGCGGGGCGGGTAAGGTGGGGCTGGCACGGCGTGCTTTGATCCGTATCCACGCCGTTTCGCCGGGCGGCGGGAGAACTCGCCCTCACCGCCGTTGGCGGCTCGGAACTCGACAGCTCCCGCCGACTTCCCCCGGCGAAACGACGCAGCTACGGCGCACGCCTTACACCAGCCCCACCTTACCCGCCCCGCACAACATCTAAAAGAGGACGCAAAGAATATTCCAACAATCAGGAGTCAGTACGTAAGAAAGATAAAAAGGCTGTCGAGAGTAAAGCGCCCAGCATAGTCTTGTACTGTAGCGCGGGCTATGCTATGGGTGGAGCAACGGAAACAATAACGAATTTTAGTATGCCTACAGCTTCCCAGCCAAAAGGAATGGAGATGCCCAAACATACAATGCCCTGGCGTTGCCAGACCGCAAACAACCGGGAAACAGGGCGGGCCGCGTTTCTAAGGCACGGCTTGGTTGCTTTTCTGTCCACTTTATTCTGCCTGCTCGCGTCTGCCGAACCTGCTCACGCCGCCTTCGGGGATTGCTCCGACGCTTCATACCGGGCGTTATTCGACCCACGCATTGAACCCATTGCTTTCGATTGCGTCGAGCGCGTTCGGATTGCCGTGTCTACCGATAGCGGGAATCGAGAAATTCGTTTACTGCACGACCGCAATGCCGGCTGGGCCATACTGCCTGGCGTCGTCGACGAGTTCGCGCGCGGGGTTCGCGCTGCGGCTGCCGCGCTGCCGCACATTGGCTCGTTCGACATGGACGACGTGACCATTCTGCTAATCGATGACCTTACGCCGCGCGAAGGGTCCACGGATTCATTCAGCGATATTGCGGCTTGGGCAGATGCCGGCGAGGGTGAATGCCGCATTAGCGTTTACCTTCTCGGCCCCGGCAGCACGGTCGAACATGCGGCCTATATTGCGGCCCACGAGATTTTCCACTGTGTGCAGTTCGCAACTCTTTCAGCCGCGCAGATGAGCACAGGTTCGAGCGGAACCGGGGGTGGCGGCGATTGGTGGCTGGAGGGCTCGGCGGAATGGTTCGCAGCTCTGGCCTTGCCGCATGCAACTGTGGTGGCTCGCCAAGTTGCCGCTTTTGACCGGGCCTCGATCAATATGCCGCTTTATGAAATGGCGTATGAGGCACTTGTTTTTTTCTTCTGGCGCAACGATGCGGAAGGTCCGACTTCCATCCTGCCGTTCCTGCGCCAGATGGCCAGCCGTTCGGGCGCTTCGGCGCAACGGTACGCCATGGCCTCAGCAATGACCCAGGAGGCCTGGCTAACTTTCGCTCAACACTATATCGATGGGGACATCAAGCATCCGCATGGGAGCCCCTTGTCTATTGATCCGGCGCCAGGCGATACATGGCGCTATACGGAAACTCGAACGCAAGACATTGCTCTGGAGCCATTTGTCATCCATCGTGGCTGGGTCGAGTTTGATTGCGGAAAATGGGCGGCTCAAGCGCAACCCATCGAAGGGCGGGCCTTTCGTACGGAGGGTGAACGTTGGGGTGAACTGCCCGACCGGATCGACGTTAACAGCGGGAATGCCAGTCGCTACCGGTTCGTGGGTCTTCACTCAGGCCGTTCCGGCACGACGGTCCGGCTGCGCGGCGAGCAGGAAGCCGGTTGCGAGCCGTGCGGCGGGTTGGAAGCAATTGATGAGTGCCTGGTGGGCGCGTGGCGTGAAACGGGTGGCGGGCCGATTGAGTGGATGAGAAAGGTGATGAAGGACAGCATATCCATTCCCGAAGGCGAGCGACGCAATGCAATCAGTATCTTTCAGTCGGACGGCACATATATGACGACACCTGTTACGGCGGATATTACATCGATTGCAGAAACCAGCCACGGCACCCTTCGTGGCGATGGGAATGTGGTGGCACAAACCTCGGGACGCTGGTCCGGAGAGGCGGGGCGGCTTAATCTGTGTCAAGATCATTTACGCGCTTCGGGTACGGTGCGGGCAACATCATCCGATGGCATGGACCAGACCTTCCAGGTTCCGATGCCAGCCGCACCCGATGTGGTGACGATGGAATTCAGTTGCTCTGGTTCAAGTCTTGAAACAAGACTGCCCATTCCGGGCACGGCTGAACCGATTGTGACCCAATACACAAGAATAAGTGTGCCTGGCGATGATTAGGCAACATAGCCGGCCCTGGTGTGCTGTGAAGCAGCAGGTTGCTTTAGCGCTTCTCAACATGTTTTGTGCGACAGCCGCACTGGGGCCTGATTCCCGACGCAGCAAAATGAAGAAGGAATAGGTATGAACATTGGTAACAACAGCACTCTGTTCGCGATGGCCGCATCCGTTGTCATGGCGGTTGCCGCATTAACATCGACAGCCGTACACGCGGCGGACATTAAAGGCAGCGCCGATCATCCTTTGGTGCCGCGCTATGAAAATTCTTCCATTGTCGCCTACGAGACACAGGCTTATACGCAAAAAGCGCTTGCTCGCGAGGCCGTTAAGAAAGGCGGCGGCCTGGAGAAGAACCCCCAGGCCGCCCTGGAGCTGGAAGGCAAGCTGACGTCCATTACTTATCGTGCGCCAGAGGATCGCTCTGCGCTGGAAGTGGCCAGAAACTACCAGGAGGTACTGGAAAAGGAAGGGTTTGCGATCGTTTTCACATGCTCGCGTGCGGAATGCGGCGGTCGTAATTTCAATCATGCCATGTCGCCGCGCAACTACTACATGGGGTTTGGTGAATACTACGCCGATCAACAATACACGCTGGCCAAGAAGCAGAGCGCCGAGGGCGACGTGTATGTAGGCGTATATGTTGTGCTGAACAAATCCGGCGGCGGTCCCGATCGAAATCGCAGCATGGTGCAGCTCGATGTCGTCGAGCTGAAGCCCATGGAAAGACGCATGGTGGTGCTAAAGGCCAGCGAGATGGACAACGATTTGGCGACCGAAGGCAGGGTTGCCGTTTACGGCATTTTATTTGACCTGGATAAAGACACCATGCGCCCGGACTCCAAGCCCCAGCTCGAGGAAATAGCCAAGCTGTTGAAAGAGTCGCCATCGCTTCAGGTGCTGATCGTGGGCCATACTGATGCTCAGGGCAGCCTGCAATACAACCGCGATCTCTCCATGCGCAGGGCGCGCTCGATCGCCAAGGCGCTGGTTGCGGACTACGGCATCAAGGCCGATCGGATAACTCCCGAAGGCGTGGGCATGGCTGCCCCCGTGGCATCCAACCGGACCGAGCAAGGGCGAGCAAAGAACCGACGCGTCGAATTGGTGGATATTGGGCGATAGGCCGGTACGGATGGCTGAAACGTCGGTCGGCGCCTCGTGTGATGGCTGATGCGAACGCCGTCGGGCAAGAACGCCGGGCCAATGGCTCACGAGCCAGGGGAACTCTTGCCCAAATGCTGGAACTGCCGAATGACCTGCTGCAGGCCCTTCAGTTCGGCCTGGCTGGCGCTTGCCGTCTGGCCGCATAGATCATAATCCAGTGATTGGGCAGTAGCCAGTTTTTGCCATGTGTCGTTGCCAATGTTTGCCTGAGCTTTTGTCGACAAAACAAAGGAGTCCGACGAGTTTTTTCTAACCATTGTTTCGACGGGGTCCATGTCGGTATCCGTGGGTGGAACCGGCATCAGGCCGCTGCGGGCCAGCGCGCGTACAGTAATGCTTGTCACCGGCACGACCAGGGCATGCTCGTCGTGAACCAGCGAAACCGTCGCACACTGCTGTGACAGGCGCTTTTGCTCTTCGCGCGCCTGTCGATAGGCTGCTGCGCCTTGATGCCTGGAAAGCTCGTCGTTGCGCAGTATCAGTACCCGGGCTCGTCGCCCGTCGGCATACTGGACAGCCTGTGCGCTTAGCGTCAGCCCCGTGGGCCACTGGTTGTTCTCATCATCCACATACCACTGTGTACTCCAGGCGGCGATCTGCTGTGTTTGCTGAAAAGCGTTGGTATGGCTTACTACCTGAACGTCGTGTTTAAGTTGGAGATGAGATGCGGTGGCGCAACCGGCAAGCAGTGCCAGTGCGCCCGCCCATTGCAGATATTTTATTTTCATGTCGACTGCGCCCGAAGCATTTCCCCCTTCTGGCGGTAGCGTTGGGCTAATACGGCGCAGACCATCAACTGGATCTGGTGAAAGATCATCAGCGGCAACAGCGCAGGCCCGGCGGCGGCGCCGGCAAACAGCACCTGCGCCATCGGTACGCCTGTCGCCAGGCTTTTCTTGGAGCCGCAGAACACGATGGTGATTTCGTCTTCGTGGTTGAATTTGAAGAACCTGGACAGCCACGTGGTTGCGCACAATACAAAAGCCAACAGCAAGCAACACACCAGCGTCAGCCACAATAGGGCGCTGACAGGCACCGTGTGCCAAAGCCCTCCGACCACGGATGCGCTGAAGGCCGTGTAGACCACCAAAAGGATCGAACCCTGGTCAACGTTTCTCAGCCAGCCCCGGTTTTTGTCCATCCACGAGCCTATCCAGGGCCGAAGCAGGTGGCCTGCGATAAAGGGCAGCAATAGTTGCTTGCTGATGTCGTAGATTGCTTGAAGAATAGACATGCTGCCATGCGCATCGGCTTCCAGCAGAAGCTCAACCAACACAGGCGTCAGGACTATCCCGATGATGCTCGATGCCGAAGCGCTGCAAACCGCAGCCGGAATGTTGCCGCGCGCAATGGATGTGAAAGCGATCGCCGACTGGACGGTTCCTGGCAGGGCGCATAAATACAACACGCCGACGTACAAAGGCACACCCAGTAAAGGCTGCAGAACGGGCTTCAGGCCCCAGCCGATCAGGGGGAAAAGCACGAAGGTGCAGGCGAATACCAATAAATGCAGGCGCCAATGGGTGGCGCCGGCAATAATCGCTTCGCGCGACAACTTTGCGCCATGCATGAAAAACAACAAGGCAATGGCCGCAGCGGTGATCCATTCGAAAATGACGGCCCCGACCCCGTGCGCCGGGATCAGGCTGGCAGCGGCCACAACGGCCAGCAAAAACAAGGTGAATTTATCAAACAGCAAGCGTAAAAGCGACATGGAAATTTTCAACCTACTTGGAACTGCGCTTCGGGATAACGTATACGACTGCGACCCTGAGTGC
Source organism: Pusillimonas sp. (assembly GCA_044464765.1). GTDB lineage: Bacteria > Pseudomonadota > Gammaproteobacteria > Burkholderiales > Burkholderiaceae_B > JBIQKZ01. The sequence continues at coordinate 40,133 of JBIQKZ010000003.1, read as the reverse complement.
TCAGGCTGTACACCAAGGTAAGCGGCCCCAGCCTTCCAACAAACATCAGGATAATCAGCAGGATCTGGCTAGGCATGGAAAGAGTGGCGGTGACATTGCGGCTCAAGCCAGTTGTGCTCAAAGCGGAAATGACTTCGAACAGGAGATCGAGGAATGGCTTGTCTTCGAAAATCGTCAGCAGGAAAACCGCTGTGAAGGCCAAGCCGCTGGTAACCAGCAGCAAGGCCAGCGACTTGCGGACAACGTCGGACGGTACGGAGCGCCTGAGCAAGGTTATTTCCGAACGGCCGCGAATGTACGAGTACGCCGCCGCCAGCAACACGATAAAGGTGCCGACCTTAATCCCGCTGGCCGTGCTAAGCGAGCCCCCGCCGATGAACATAAGCAAGATCAACAAAAACGAAGTGCTGTCGCGTAGCTGGCTGATGTCGATGGTGCTGAAACCTGCCGTGCGGGCCGTAACGCTTTGCATCCAGGCGTTGAGGGCCTGGGTTCCGCTTCCCAGCGGCCCCAGTGTTTCCGGATTGCGAAATTCCAGAGCCCAGATCATGACAAAACCCAGCACATTCAACGCCAGGGTCCCCAAAAGCACGATTCGGGTGTACACGGCCAGTCGCCACCAGTTTCGTTTTTGGTGTATGTCGCTAAGAACAGAGAACCCCAAGCCTCCCAGGATAATCAGGAAAGTCGTGATAAGAATGCTGGCGGGGTCGCTTATATAGCGGGTCAGGCTGGTGGAATCGAGGGTGAAACCTGTATTGTTGAATGCGGACACCACGTGAAAAAGCGCTCGGTACAAGGCGGTCAGCACATTGGTTTCGGGCAGCCACCACAGGGTCAGCAGAATCACGGCGACCAACTCGATGGCGACGGACATCTTCAGCACTGTAAGCGCCGTATCGCGGATCTTCGAGACACTGGTTTGATTGAATGCCTGAAGCGCCACAACCTGGTGGGACAAGGCCATGCGCTTGCGTAAGGTCAATACCGCGACGACCGCCAAGGTCACGAACCCCAGCCCGCCAATCTGCACCAGAAGGGCCAGCACGATCTCGCCAAAATGGGTGAACGTGGCATCGACGGGCACCAGAGTCAGGCCCGTGGTGGTGACAGCGGATGTAGCAGTGAACAACGCCGTGAAAAAGCTAATGGGCTGGATGGTGGCGATCGGCAATGACAACAGCAAGGCGCCAAGCAAAATAAGAATGACGAAACCGCCGGTCAGAACCAGAGGCGGGCTGGCGCTGAATGTGCCGGTTTTCTTCAGGCGTTTGACTGAGCGCCAGACGGCGGGCGAAGTACGCAGGCGCATTCGCGTCAGGCCAAACGAGGCGCAATGGCTTTCAGGGCGTTCAACTGCCCCAGCAAGACCAGGACATCTTTAGCCGCAAGGGTGAAGTCGCTGGACGGCTGCACGAAAAGCTCTGTGCGCCGTTTGATGGCGAGCACGTGCACGGCGGTATCGAAATCAACCAGGAAGGATTGAACCGGCGCATCCTGTAAATGCTCGCTGACATGGATCTCGACAACGAATTCGCCATTGCCAAGGGAGATATAGTCTTCCACCATGGGATAGCTGAGGGCTTGCGCAACGCGAATACCCATTTCTTCTTCGGGATGAATGATGCGCGCAACGCCAATCTTGCTGAGAATAAGATGTTGGGCATGGGAAGAGGCTTTGACCCAGATGGTTTCAATGCCCAGACTTTTAAGATGGACGACGCACAACAGGTTGGTTTGCAGATCGGAACCAATGGCGACGAGAACAACGTCGTAGTTGTCCAGCCCCAACTCTTCGAGAGCCTGCTTGTCCGTGGCATCGACAATGACCGCATGGGTCAGGTCATCTGCATATTTGCCGACCAGCTTCTCGCTGGAGTCTACGCCCAGTACCGAATGCCCGAGCTTCATCAGTTCGAGCGAGGCGGCCGAACCGAAGCGGCCAAGCCCTAAGACGGCAAACTGTGCCATTGCTAATCCTTGTCGATGTCATCACAGAAGCAAGTATATCCTTGCGATATGTGTTACTTTTCAAAATACTAGGGTTTACCTTGATATGAGGCACATTGCTTTTCATGGCCAGTTTGTTTGATCCCATTCGCTTAGGCGCAGTATCGCTTAATAATCGCATTGTCATGGCGCCGCTTACGCGCACACGTGCGGCCCCAGGGCGTATTCCCAACGAACTAATGCGGCAATACTACACGCAGCGGGCAAGTGCGGGGCTGATTATCTCCGAAGCCACCTCCATCTCGCCCCAAGGCGTGGGCTATCCCGATACGCCGGGTATCTGGTGCAAGGCCCAGGTAGAGGGCTGGAAGAAGATCACCGAGGCAGTGCATGCCAAGGGCGGAAAAATGTTCTTGCAGCTTTGGCATGTGGGGCGGGTCTCCGACCCGGAATACCTGAACGGCGAAATTCCGGTCGCGCCAAGCGCCATTGCCTGCGAAGGGCAGGTCAGTCTGTTGCGGCCCAAGCGCGATTACGTCGTTCCGCGTGCCCTGCACATCGAAGAAATCCCCGGCATTGTGGCCGATTATGCGCATGCGGCGCGCAATGCCAAAGACGCCGGGTTCGACGGGGTGGAAGTGCATGCGGCCAATGGCTATCTGATCGATCAGTTTCTGCATGATGGGTCCAACCAACGCCGGGATGACTATGGCGGTTCAGTGGAAAATCGTGCGCGCTTGCTGCTGGAAGTGGTGGATGCATGCACCAGCGTGTGGTGTGCCGATCGAGTGGGCGTGCATCTGTCGCCACGGGGCGACTCGCACGCCATGCGCGACTCAAATCCACAACAGCTCTTCAACTATGTTGCACAGCAATTAGGCAAGCGCCAACTGGCATTTATCTTTACCCGGGAATTCGCAGCCGATGACAGCCAAATGGCGGTGCTGAAAAAACTGTTTGGCGGCCCGCTGATTGCCAATGAACAGCACGATCCACACACGGCGCAGTCTATACTAGATAATGGAACCGCCGACGCCGTGGCTTTTGGCAAGGCGTTTATTGCCAACCCCGATCTGGTGGCGCGCTTGCGCCAGGGCGCCGCATTGAACGCCTGGGATCCAACCACATTCTATGGGGCCGGTCCGAAAGGCTATACCGATTACCCATGCTTGTCCGCCTGTCAAACCGAACTGCACGAGGGCTGACGAGTCAGGCTGATTTTGCAGCACAAGACAGGAGACGTTATGCGTAGTATAGGTACAGCAGTCATGGCGGCCGCTCTTTTGTCCGGCTGCGCCCTGGGTATACAGCCGGACGGCAGTTCACCCAGCGAGTCCTTTCAGGTGGCGCGCAGCTATCAAACTGTTTTTTTGCGTGCCGAGAATCAGGCTCAGGAATGCTTGCGCGGCGCCAGCGACTTCAAGGTCATCGCCAAAGTCGATCCTGCCACTCAAACCGGCCTGGTGTCGGTGGCCGACCCGCTGACCGGCGTCGAAGTCGCCCGCACCGAGCTCAAAGCCCTTGACGCCAGGAATACGCAGGTAACACAAACCGTATGGGGGCGTGCGCCTTGGGATCTTGGCGCGTTGCACGCCATGGGGGAATCCGTACGCGCCGACGTCTCGATGTGTATTGTCTATCAAGTAAAGTAAGCGTCGCCAAACAAGTAGGGTAGCGAGCACCGGCATGGGGGCCAACTTGCCGGGATGGCTGCGAAGCGCGGCTCAGGCGCCCAAACGCGCCTTGACCTGGGCGGACACCACCGACATATCCGCCTTGCCCGATAATGACTTTTTCAGCATTCCCATGACTTTGCCCATGGCCGGCGCGCCGGTTATCCCTTGGCCGGCCACGGATTCCAATGCCGCGGCAATGGCAGCGTCGACCTCTTCGGCGCTTGCCTGTTCTGGCAGAAATTCCTGCAGCACAAGCAGTTCAGCCTGTTCCTGCTCGGCTGTTTCTGTACGGCCTGCTTGTTGAAACGCCAGGATGGATTCCCGACGCTGTTTTATCTGCTTTTCGATAATGGCGACGATCTGGATGTCATCCAGTTCGGTGCGATCATCGACTTCCTTTTGCTTGATGGCAGCCTGCAAAAGGCGCAGGGTGCCCAGCCGTGCAGAGTCTTTGGCCCGCATGGCGGCCTTTACATGATCCATCAATTGGGTCTTGAGCGATTGGCTCATAGTGGTTCCTGAGTGGTCGGCGTGGCGTGGATCGCCCGCCTTGATGGAATTATTTTAGCCTGTCGGCAAATAGGGCGGGGCATGTCGCCCCTTGATTTAACGCCCGAATGGCCGAAGCGGCCCCTGACGCTTGTACACTAAGGCTTATTCACACGAATCAAGGAGTCGCGAGGCGATGAAAAATCCGACCGAACAAGGCGCTTGGCGCGTGGGCGGCACGATTCCCGAACCGCTGCGCATCTTGAAACAGGTATCTATGTTATGAGCGGCAGTTCAGAATTCGCCCATCGGGCACCTATGGTGTTCGCCCCGCGTCAGGCAACTCCCAAGTTGCTATTTGTGCTGTTGCACGATGATTCGGCCGCGCCCGAGCAAATGAATGGATTGGTGCATGCCCTGACCGAAGCCTTCCCCGCCAGTTTGGTCATGTTGCCCTATGGGCCATTGTCCTCCAGCGAAAATTCCTGCCACTGGTTTGAACAATCGGGCTTGCTTTCGTCCAACTATGTGCAGCGGGTAAGGTTGGCCTTACCCAACCTGATCGCCCAGATTCGGCATCTTCAGGCTCGCTACGGCATCACTGGCGAGCATACAGCCCTGGCAGGCTTTGGACAGGGCGCCACCATGGCGCTTGAAGCCAGCCAGGCGCAACCTGATCTGGCAGGCAGGGTGTTGGCGTTTTCAGGGTCATACGCACAGTTGCCCGCGCAAGCCTTGCCCGCCACAACCCTGCATTTTCTGCACGGTGAGAACGACGCCATTGTGCCTGTTTCGGCCATGCAGGAAACCCATTCCCACTTGGGCGACCTGCAAGCCGACTCAACCCTGGATATCGCCAGCCAGGTTGGCCACGAACTGCACGATGCCTTGATCAATCAGGCCATCGTCCGGCTGCAGACCTGTATTCCATTACGTAGCTGGCGTGCGGCGTTCAGCGAGCTTCCCGCTCAAGATGTGGGGTCGCTTGACGACGGTGGGGACACCTCTTTGGAAAGCGGCCGTTTGCCTGGTCCGCCGCCCTCGCGCCGGTTGCACTGATGTGTCAGTACGCCATGCCGCTTCAGACCTGTGGGTAATGGCTTAACGCCTCGGAAATCTGAAAAGGCCAATCATGGCGTTCACTGCCGATCCCTTCGGGGTTGTAGGTGATTTCGCTGAATATGCCTTGCCCGCTGCGGTGTACGGCAATGACTGTGGAACAACGTGTGCCATAGCCCGGGCTGATGATGAAAGGGCTGCTCAGCAAGCGCTCTCGATCCAGGTCCAGCCCCGTGCTCGGCAAGTGCTCGTCGGGCGCTTGCGTCGTATCCTTCAAAATGGCAAAAATCGGGCTCAGGGACGACAGGAGTTCATCGGACGGATAGTAGCTTAGCGCTGCGCGCAGCCGCTCGGCTTTGGGCCAGGCAGTGTCCAGAAGATGGTTGGAAATTACATAACGGCCTGCCGCCAGCTCGTGGGAACGAATATGGGGTTGATTGGCGATATAGCATGCCTGCTGGAGATCGCCTACGATCAAATTGAAGCCGTTGTAAACGTGTCCGTTCATCGCGACCTGTTGTTCGTACGCCTGCGGCCGATCGGTGCCGGTAAGAAAATTCCCAACCAGCTCGCCGCGCGACTGTGCGTCGGGACGATGGGTGCCCATTTCACGGTAATTCGTCAACAAACCGAAACGCCCTTGGCGGTTAATGCCCAGCCAGGTGCCGCCGGCCAGAAGGTCGATGCCGGCGATCACGTCGGCGTGCTTTGCCCAGGGCGCGGCAGCCTGGGTGGGCCGATCATGGAACTCATCGCGATTGGCGGCGATGAAAAGAGGCCAGTCGGGATGAGAGCGAAGAGCGAGATAAGCGATACACATAGCGCAACGCTAACACGTTCACGAAGCGAACTACAGCATGGCCAGGGTGCTGGATTGTTCGACGTGTTTCCTGACCCGCACCGCGTCGGCCACACGGCTATAGCGTCCGACGGAGTTCAACAACACAACGGCGACATCGCGATTGTCGATACGGGTGAGCATGACCAGGCATTCACCAGCCTCGTTGATGAACCCGGTTTTAGATAGAGCGATATCCCAGTCGGAACGCTTCACCAGTCGATTGGTGTTGTTATAGACAAGTGTACGGCCCTTGGAAATCGCCATCTTCTCGGTATCGTCAGTGGAGTAGCGGCGAATCATTTCCTGCTTGGCCGCCGCGCGGATCAGCTTGACCAGGTCGCGGGGTGTGGAGACGTTGTCGGCCGACAGGCCGGTGGGGTCGACGAAACGGGTATTGCGCATGCCCAATGAACGGGCCTTGTCGTTCATGGCCCGGACAAAGGCGGGCATGCCGCCGGGGTAATGCCTGCCAAGTGCATGGGCAGCCCGATTTTCGGACGACATCAGCGCCAAATGCAACATTTCGGCGCGGCTAAGTTTGGAGCCAATGGCCAGGCGCGAGCGCGAATGACGCAACCGGTCGACGTCGGCATCGGCGATGCTGAGCGTCTCGTTCATGGGCAGTTTGGATTCCGCCACAACCAGTGCAGTCATGAGCTTGGTAATGGACGCGATGGGCCTGGGGTCGGACTCGTCGGCATTCTTGTCGTACAGAACCGTCATGGTTTCAAGATCCTGGACGAAGGCAATGGACGAACGCAAATTGGCTTTCGGCGCCGGCGAGTTGTCGGATTCGTCGTCGTGGTCAAGCAGGGCGTCGCTGGCCTGGCTTTGGCGCAACGCCACGCGGATCGAGCTGACCGCGCTGCCTGAAGAGGGCAGGGCTTGCCGAGCTACGAGGCGGGTGCGGTGTGAAACCGTTTGAGATGGGGCCGACGACGGCGCGTGGCTGACGGGGGTGGTTTTCGGGATGCCTTGCTGGCCCGCTTGAGCCTGGGCAAGGCCGATGGATCCGGATCCCAACGCCATGGCGCCGACAAAAAGAACAACCTTGGGGAAACGGGATCGTCGGATGGATTGCATAGTCGCGCACTTTATAAGGGGTCGCCTGGATTTTCAGGCAATGGTAGCAGAGTTTTTGATAATTACCAATAAAATTAGCTGCTTACATTAATATCCTAGAAAATATTTTAGGTTTTCCTGGGCGGATGGAATGCTTGACGCCCCGACTCACTCTCTTACAATAGGAAACCGTTTCAAGGTGCTTGAAAATCTGTCTTTACCCGTCCCCGGAATTAAACATCCATGCCTTTGTTCCTTAACCGCCCCTATCGGGCCTGGCTTCTGGCGCTTTGCCTTTTTTTCAGCGCCATGCTGCCTTTGCAGGCCGCGCCGTTACTGGACGGCACCTCCCGCATTGCAGTGATGTCTGCTTTCGAACCCGAACTGGCGCTGCTTAAAGAACGGCTTCAGCATCCAGCCAGTTTTTCCGTCAACGGGGTTGAGTTTTCTACCGGTTTGCTCGAAGGCCATTCCGTGGTCTTGCTGCTTAGCGGGATCAGCATGGTCAATGCCGCCATGAACACCCAGTTGGTTCTGGACCGATTTAATGTCAGCCACATTGTTTTCAGCGGTATTGCGGGGGGTGTGAATCCCGGACTGAACATCGGCGATGTGACCGTGGTGGAGCGCTGGGGACAGTACCTTGAAGTCTTGATGGCCAGGGAAATTACGCCCGGTGTGTTTGATACACAGTTGCTGGACGGCGAAGAGCCGTTTCCCAATTTCGGCATGGCGTTCACCCGGCCCGTGGAAGTACGCTCCAAAAGCGATTCGGCCCCGATCCGCAAGTTCTGGTTCGATGTCGATCCGACCATGCTGAAGGTCGCGCGCCAACTGGACGGCCAGGCGCTGGACGCGTGCGACGACCAGCGGCAGTGCCTGGATCATACACCTCGGATCGTGGTCGGCGGAAATGGAGTGTCAGGCTCGGCATTTGTCGACAACGCTGCGCTGCGCGAGCATTTGTACAACAGCTTTTCCGCCAATGTACTGGACATGGAAAGCGCGGCATGCGCCATTGTTGCCTATGCCAACAGTGTGCCGTTTATTGCCTTCCGCTCGCTGAGCGATCTTGCGGGCGGCGGTGACGGCGCCAATGAAATGCATACATTTCTGAATCTGGCCGCACGCAATTCGGCCCATGTGCTGTTGTCGTTTCTAGAGCGTTGGAAGCCTGGACATGAGTAGCCCGGCATCAAACACACAGCAGGTCGTCGCGCAGCTTGTGCGCGACTTTCGATTGCAACCGCATCCGGAAGGCGGCTTCTATCGTGAAACCTACCGTGCGACACAAGGTGTGCAAAACGCTTCGGGCCAGACGCGCAGCGCCTCAACCTGCATTTACTATTTGCTTGAAGGCAGGGCGTATTCCGCCTGGCATCGTATCGCCTGCGATGAGATCTGGCATTTTTACTCAGGAACGTCGCTGAAGATCCATGTTCTGGACGACTCGCGGGGGTTGACTACCCACACGCTGGGCAATCCGTTGATCGCCCCGGGCGCGCTGTTCCAGGCGGTTGCACCTGCGCACTGCTGGTTTGCCGCCGAGTTGGCCGATGTGGATTCTTACGCCTTGGTAGGGTGCACCGTGGCTCCCGGATTCGAGTTCAGTGAATTCGAACTGGCCGACGCGGCTGCCTTGCAACGGCATTACCCCGACCATGCCGCACTGATAGCGCGTTTGGGAGCCCGAGCGTGACTCCTTCAATGCAATGCTGTCCTGCTTTGCGCGCATCCGGCGCAATCCTCTAGGTTACGATGCACTTTTACTGAATTTAGAACACTGGCCCTCATGCATCCTGTATTGCCTGTTTTCCTGATTGCCCGCTGGCTGCTTGTACTGCTCATCCTGATTGGCCTTTATTTCCTGAAAGGCTTTCTGGTGCCAGTGCTGGCTGCGCTGATTATCGCGCTGGCCAGCTGGCGGCCTTACCAACGCTTGCTGGGACGCTGCGGCGGGCGCAGCACGCTGGCCGCCTCGTTGGCGCTGGCCATTGTGGTGCTTGTTCTAATCGTGCCTTTATCACTGGCCATGAGCTATGCCATCCAGGAAGCCAGCAACTTCATTGCGTGGGTCCTGGCAACCAATCGCGACGGCATGCCCGCGCCATCGTGGATCCTGGCTTTACCCATCGTGGGCGAGCGCCTGGCCGAGTACTGGACCACCTATCTGGGCGAACCGCATGCCCTGGGTGAAATGGTTGAGATCGTCAGCGGCGAACATCTAGGCAATATCTATCGCATGCTTATTTCAGCGACCGGCGATATTTTTCGATTATTGCTGGGCGTGGTGTTTATGCTGATCACGCTGTTCTTTATTTATAAAGACGGGGCGCGCATACGGGGACAGCTGGATGTTGTTGGCGAACGGATCTTGCCGGAACGCTGGCAGCGCTTTTCCCGCGTCGTGCCGGCCACCATCAATTCCACCGTTACAGGCATGGGCTTGATCGCATTGGGCGAAGGAGTCGTTCTGGGTGCGGCCTACTGGGTAGCGGGCGTGCCTTCACCCGTGTTGTTGGGGGTCATTACCGGCTTCATGGCGCTGATCCCTGGCGGCGCGCCCCTGTGTTTTTCCATCGTATCGCTTTACCTTGTGGGGTCGGGCGACGCCATGGCCGGGCTGGCGCTATTTATCTGGGGAACGGTCGAACTGTTCGTGGTGGACAAAACGCTGCGGCCGCGCCTGGTGGGCGGGCCTGTAAAACTGCCGTTCCTGCCGACCTTCTTTGGTTTGATCGGCGGGGTGCAGACCATGGGCCTGGTGGGTCTATTCGTGGGGCCGGTGCTCATGGCCTTGCTGGTGGCCATCTGGCGCGAATGGATACACTAAGGGCGCTATTCGATATTCTGCGCTTGCTCGCGCAATTGTTCGATAAGAAGTTTCAGATCGATGGCGGCGCGGGTAACCTGCAGCCCTCCCGCTTTTGAACCCAGGGTATTGGCCTCGCGATTCATTTCCTGGAAAAGAAAATCCAGCCGTTTTCCGATGCTGCCTGACGAGGCCTGGCCTTTCTTGCGTGCAGCGTTTGTTGGCACGGGGAAAGTTTCTTCATTCTTGGGTGAAGCAGGGCTGCTTAACAAATGCGCCAGCTCGCCCACGTGTGAACGAAGCCGGGCAATCTCTTCGGCCACGTCGATGCGCAGGGAAAACAGGGAGGTCTCCTGGGAGATCCGGGCGGAGAGTTCCGCACCGCTGATGTGTTCGAATCCGGCCGGATGGGCGGCTTCCAGCGCTTCCCGCAAACGAGTGGCCAGTTTGTCGCGATGCTCGGCCAGCAGGCGTGGCAGTTCTTCTTCCACTGCGTCCACAATACCGGAAATATCAGCCGCGCATTGCAACATGGTGTCGGACAGGCGCCGGCCTTCGCGCTCGCGATTGGCCTGCAGGTCGTCGAGTGCCTGGCGACAGGCCGACTGACACAGTGCCGTCATGGCTTCGGCATCAAAGACTTGCGCATCCGGGCTGGCCGCTCCTTTAAGCAGATCCGCGAGCGAGGGGGCCGCAAGATCGGGGATAACGCGGCGGGCCGCCTGCAATTGCTGGGCCACCTCCCGCAGATAGACGGGGTCAACGACAGGCGCCTCGTGGCGTTGAGCCAGGGCATAGTTAACGCGGATGTCCACCTTGCCACGCTTGACGGCCTGGCCCAGTTGCTCGCGCAACAGGCCTTCCGCACTGCGCAAGTCGTCGGGCAGGCGTAGGTTCACGTCCAGAAAACGGCTATTGACGGTACGAAATTCGACGGTTACGGCGCCGGCTTCGGATTCGGCCCGTGCCGATCCGAATGCGGTCATGCTGCGTATCATGGTGAGTCCTGCATAGTATCTTCAGACGTTCTATTATTACCGATATCGTTGGCGCCACGCCTCCCATCTTTCCTCTATCGATCCAAGGAATCCTTTTGTCTGATTTTCTTTCCCAACGTCCCTCCGGGCGAGCGCTGAACGAGTTGCGCCCGCTCTCTATCGAAACCGGCTACACCCGCCATGCTGAAGGCTCGGTGCTGATCAAAGCGGGTGAAACCCATGTCTTGTGCAATGCCAGTGTCTTGAACAAAGTGCCCCCTTTTCTGAAAGGCCAGGGCCAGGGATGGGTAACCGCCGAATACGGTATGCTGCCGCGCTCAACTCACACGCGTTCCGACCGCGAGGCGGCGCGGGGCAAGCAAAGTGGGCGTACTCAGGAAATCCAGCGCCTTATTGGCCGCAGCCTACGGGCGGTATTCGACTTGACCGCCCTTGGCGAGCGCACCTTGCAACTGGATTGCGACGTCTTGCAGGCCGACGGCGGCACCCGTTGCGCCAGCATTACCGGTGCGTGGGTGGCGGCTGCTCTTGCCGTTCAGCGCTTGTTGGATCAGGGCGAAATTCAGGTCAATCCAATGAAAGATCACATTGCCGCCGTGTCCGTGGGCCTGGTGGGCAATCAAGCCATGCTCGACCTTGATTACGTCGAGGACTCCCAATGCGGCACCGACATGAATGTCGTCATGACCGGCACAGGACGGTATGTTGAAGTGCAGGGCACGGCGGAAGGCCAAGCCTTCGAGCGCGAGCAGCTTAACAGCTTGCTGGACCTGGCCGGCGATGGCATTCGAAGGCTTATCGAACAGCAACGGCATGCACTGGCGGCGAAGGGTTGACGCATGGCAATGGAAAAGGTCGTCCTGGCGTCGAATAATGCCGGCAAATTGAAAGAGTTTTCAGCGATTTTTGCCACGGCGGGCATCATCATGGTTCCGCAAGGCGAGCTTGGTGTGCCTGAAGCCGACGAGCCGTATTTCACCTTTGTTGAAAACGCACTGGCCAAGGCGCGCCACGCCAGCCAGCTTACCGGCCTGCCTGCGCTGGCCGACGACTCCGGCCTGACGGTCAATGCCTTAGGAGGGGCACCGGGCGTATTTTCGGCGCGCTATGCCGCCATGCACGGCGGCGAGAAATCCGACCAGGCCAATAATGCCTTTCTTGTTAAGGAACTGGCTGGATTCGAGGATAAATCCGCCGCCTACATTACGGTGCTGGTCTATGTGCGCGCACCGGACGACCCTCGGCCCATTATCGCTGAAGGCGTCTGGCGGGGCCGCATTGTCGAGGTGCCTTCCGGCGCCCATGGCTTTGGCTATGATCCTCATTTCTTCTTGCCCGACCAGGGCAAGACCGTGGCCGAACTGGATCCGACCGTAAAAAACCAGCAAAGCCATCGGGCACGCGCCTTGCAAAAATTATTGCAAGCACTTTCAGCCGGACAAGAGGCCTGAATGCAACGCGTGTTTTCCATCGTGCCCGAGGAACAGGTGGTCAAGCGCACCACGAAATCAGGCGCGCCGCAAGGCTCCATGCTGACCAGCTTGCCGCCGCTTTCCTTGTACGTTCACGTTCCCTGGTGTGTCCGCAAATGCCCCTATTGCGATTTTAATTCGCACGAGCTGCAGGACGACTTGCCGGAAGCCGATTATCTAAGCGCCTTGCGCGCCGACCTGGAAGAAGCGCTACCCTTGATCTGGGGTCGCCAGGTGGTGTCCATCTTCATCGGCGGCGGCACGCCAAGCTTGCTGTCCGCCTCGGCCGTCGACACCATGCTGCCGATGTTTCGCGCCTACCTTAATCTATGGCCGGGCGCCGAGGTCACGCTTGAGGCCAACCCCGGCACGCTCGAAGCAGGGCGGTTCCAGGATTACGCACGAAGCGGCATCAACCGAATCTCCCTGGGCGTGCAAAGCTTCAACGACGACGCCCTGAAAGCGCTCGGCCGGATCCACGATTCGGCTCAGGCGCGCGCCGCGATCCACAGCGCGCAACAAGCGGTGGACAGGGTGAACCTGGACCTCATGTTCGCTTTGCCCGGGCAAAGTCTAGAGGCCTGTCGTCAAGACCTGCAAGAAGCCATGGCCTACGACACGGGGCACCTGTCTTTGTACAACCTGACCCTTGAGCCGAACACGGTCTTTGCCAAGTATCCGCCCAATGTGCCCGACGACGACACCAGCGCCGCCATGCAGGACCTTGTGGCCGAGCTGGCCGAAGGCGGCGGCTGGCGCCGCTACGAGGTTTCCGCGTATGCAAAGCAAGGCGAGCAAGCGCGTCATAATCTGAATTATTGGGAGTTCGGCGATTACCTGGGCATTGGTCCGGGAGCCCATGGCAAGCTGTCTTTCCACGATCGCATCGTTCGTCAGTCCCGCTTGAAAAACCCCGTCCGCTGGATGGCCAATAGCGTGCGGCGCGATGGCAGCCACCTTGCGCAGGACGAGGTCGTCGAGGCCGCCGACTTGCCATTTGAATTCATGCTGAATGCCTTGCGGCTGAAAGAAGGCGTTCCCAGCGGCCTTTTTACAGAGCGTACCGGGTTGGCGCTTTCAGCCATCGGCCCTGCAATCAATCAGGCGGTGGCCAAAGGCTTGCTCGAATCCGATCCTACCCGCTTGAAAGCAACACCATTGGGCTGGAAGTTCCTGAATGACCTTCAATCCCTGTTTTTGGATTGATGTGCCGCATGCCGACCCACCATTTTTAATGCACCACAAACGCCAATTGCACTACAATTTGCACCACAATGGGGCGTTTTGTCTGTGGTGGTGCATTTCCAGTAATTTCCAGCCGCGAAAAACCTGGCACGACTTTTGCTTAATGTCTTTGTGCTGATATTCACTGTATTCCTATCCGACCTCTCACCGAACTGGAGCCTCTTTATATGTCCACCCCAGAAGAAATCGTGAAATTCATCGCGGAACGCGAAGTTTCCTTCGTTGACTTTCGCTTTACCGACACCCTTGGGCGGGAACACCACATGACGGTGCCCAGCAAGCTGGTCGACGAAGAAAAGCTCGAGTCGGGCCAGGCATTTGACGGCTCGTCCATTGCCGGCTGGAAAGGGATCGAGGCGTCGGACATGCTTCTTATTCCCGACCCTTCCACCGCCCGCCTGGACCCCTTCCTTGAAGAGCCCACCTTGATCCTTACCTGCGACGTGGTGGAGCCATCGGACCTCAAGGGTTATGACCGTGATCCGCGTTCCCTGGCCAAGCGTGCCGAAGCCTATCTGAAGTCCAGCGGGCTAGGCGACACCGCCTTTTTCGGCCCCGAACCCGAGTTCTTCATATTCGACGGCGTGTCATGGAATGACGACGCTTCCGGTTGCTTCGTCAAGATCCATTCCGACGAGGCCTCGTGGTCGCGCGGCCTGGAAAAGAACGGCAACAATCTGGGTCATCGCCCCAGTGTAAAAGGGGGGTATGTGCCCGTTCCGCCCGTCGATTCGTTCCAGGACATGCGCTCTGAAATGTGTTTGTTGCTTGAGCAGCAAGGTGTGCCCGTGGAAGTGCACCATCATGAAGTCGCCGGCCCCGGCCAAGGCGAAATCGGTACACGCTTCAGCACCCTGGTGCAGCGCGCCGACTGGAGCCAAATTCTTAAATACACCGTACACAATGTAGCGCACGTCTACGGAAAGACAGCCACTTTCATGCCCAAGCCGGTTGTCGGCGACAATGGATCAGGCATGCATGTGCACCAGTCCATCTGGAAAGACGGCCAGAATCTGTTCGCAGGCAATGGTTATGCCGGTTTGTCGGAATTCGCCTTGTTCTATATCGGCGGCGTCATCAAGCACGCGCGCGCCCTTAACGCCTTGACCAATCCGGCCACCAACTCATACAAGCGCCTGGTGCCGCACTACGAGGCGCCGGTCAAGTTGGCCTATTCGGCACGCAACCGCTCGGCCTCCATCCGTATTCCTTACGTCAGCAGCCCTAAGGCCAGACGCGTCGAAGCCCGTTTCCCCGATCCCATGGCGAATCCTTATCTGGCGTTCTCGGCGTTGATGATGGCCGGCCTTGACGGCGTGCAAAACAAGATCCACCCGGGCGATCCCGCCGACAAGAACTTGTACGATCTGCCCCCCGAGGAAGATGCCAAGATCCCAACGGTATGCGCATCGCTGGAAGAAGCGGTCATTGCGCTGGATAACGACCGCGAGTTCCTGACCCGGGGAGGCGTGTTCAGTAACGATATGCTGGACGCCTACATCGAACTGAAAATGGCGGAAGTTACCCGCTTGCGCATGACAACCCACCCGGTCGAGTTCGATATGTACTACAGCCTCTAACGCCTCGTCGCGGCAGGCGGGCGAAACGATGAACGAACTGCGTAATTACGATTTGCTCGCCACGGCCGTCTTGCTGGTTGACTCCATAGGGCAGGTGGCGCACGCCAATGTCGCCGCCCAGGAATTACTTGGCCAGTCGGCGCGGCAACTGGCCGGCGCATCCGCCGCCTTGCTGTTTCACGATGCAGGGTTGCAGGCCAGATTCGACCATGCTATTCGGGGCAGATACGGCGTATTGCGCCAGGACACCATTCTTCGGGACGCACAAGGCAGCCAAGTCGACCTGACTATTGTGCCGATTGAAACCCCCGATTGGATCGCTGTGCTGGAGCTACGTGGAATCGACCAGCATGGATCGCTGGAGCGCACGCACCAGTTAGCCAGGGAGCTCGAAGCGCAACGCGAGTCGTTGCGCAACCTGGCCCATGAAGTCAAGAATCCGTTGGGCGGCATTCGCGGTGCGGCGCAGTTGCTTGACACCGAACTGCCATCCGCCGCGTTGCGGGAATACACCGGGGTGATCATGGCCGAGGCCGATCGCTTGACGGCCTTGGTGGATAGGCTGATTGCCCCACAAGGCAACACGCTGAATGCCGAGCGCTTCAATATCCATGAGGTTTGCGAACGTGTTTACACCCTGATGCACGCGGAGTTTTCGCCGGCGATCAGCATCGTGCGGGATTACGATGCCTCGGTGCCCGACCTGCAAGGGGACCTTTCGCGTTTACTGCAGGCCTTGCTGAATATTGCACGCAACGCCGCCCAGGCTTTGGTCGAGAATCCGCAAACCGAGCGTGGAGCCTTGCTACTGCGCACCCGCATAGGCCGTCAGCGCGTACTGGCTGGCGCTCCCGTCAAACTTAGCGTGGTTGTGTCGGTGATTGATAACGGCCCTGGCGTCCCGGCCACTTTGCGCGACAAGGTTTTTCATCCCCTGGTTACCGGGCGTGCCAGCGGTACCGGCCTGGGCCTTAGCCTGGCTCAGGAGTTTGCCCAGCAACATGGCGGCGCCGTGGAATTCGATTCTGAACCGGGGCAGACCGAATTTCGTCTCATACTGCCACTGGAGATCGCATGAAGGCCATCTGGATCGTTGACGATGACCAAAGCATACGCTGGGTATTGGAAAAGGCGTTGACGCGTGTTTCGCTTCCCACATTAAGCTTCTCTTCGGCCGATGACATGCTGGCCGCGTTGCGCACCGCGCGCCCGTCGGTCTTGATCACCGACATTCGCATGCCGGGCAAAGACGGCCTGGCGCTTCTGCAGGAAATCAAGTCGCGCCATCCCGATCTTCCAGTCATCGTCATGACGGCCTTCACCGATCTGAACAGCACGGTGGCGGCCTTCCAGAAGGGCGCGTTTGAGTACCTCGCCAAGCCATTTGACATCAATGAAGCGGTTACCCTGATACAGCGCGCGGTTGACCTGGAACAGAATGAAGCGCCCAACGCACCGCCCACCCAGGCCGGGCGTTCGGGGCCGGGACGGCCCATCATGATGCAGTCCTCGTCGGTTGCCATGCAAGAAGTCTTTCGCGCCATTGGCCGCCTGGCGACGTCGTCCGCCACCGTGCTCTTGACGGGCGAGTCGGGGACCGGCAAAGAGCTCATTGCCCGCGCGCTTCATACGCACAGCACGCGCTCCGCCGGGCCATTCGTCGCATTGAATGCGGCCGCCATCCCACGCGACCTGTTGGAGGCCGAATTGTTCGGACATGAACGCGGAGCCTTCACCGGCGCAACACAGTTGCGCAAAGGGCGCTTCGAGGAAGCCAGCGGCGGCACCTTGTTCCTGGACGAAATCGGCGACATGCCGCTGGAACTGCAGACCCGACTGCTACGAGTGCTGGCGGAGGGCAGTTTCTACCGAGTGGGCGGCGCCAACCCCATAGCCGTCGATGTGCGCATCGTGGCGGCGACCCATCAGCCACTGGAACAGCGGGTCGCCCAAGGCATGTTCCGCGAAGATCTTTTTCATCGCTTGAATGTCATTCGCCTTCGGCTCCCCGCGCTGCGCGAGCGGCGCGAGGACATTCCTGCATTGGTGGATCTGTTCATGCAGGAAAGCGCGCGCTCGCTGGGCATTGCGCCGCGCCGGCTTACTCCTGCGGCCATGCAGGCCCTGATCGAATTTGATTACCCTGGCAATATCCGGCAATTAGAGAACTTCTGCCATTGGCTATCGGTCATGTCGGCGGGGCAGCGAATTGATGTGGATAGCCTGCCACCGGAAGTTCAGACACACCACCCAGTGGCGGTTCCGTTCCCCGAGGCACAGCACCCCGAAATGCGATCGGATTCATGGGTCGATTTGCTGGGCCGGGCGGCACGCGAACGCCTGATGCGCAACGAACCCGCGGTAATGAGTACGTTGCTGAAAGAATTCGAAACTACCTTGCTGACCGCCGCCCTGGACTATTCCCGTGGCCGACGGGCCGAAGCAGCTCAAAGGCTAGGCATAGGACGTAACACCCTGACCCGCAAATGCCGGGAGCTGGGAATGGACGGCGATCAGCCCTAGTGTCCTGTTTGGTTAATTGTGCACTTATATTCGGATGCCTGGGCTTGTCAGGCAAGGCGCGAACCGCAGCGATAGCCGTAGCTATCGCGAGGATGAGTCCGGACACGGGGCAGTCCCTGCGGACTGCTTCGTGCCTGACGAATCCGAACCGCTTGCAAGCGGTGAGGTGGGCAAGCAACGCCGCATGGCGAACCCAGACGCCGAAGATAAGTATACGAATTAGCCAAACAGGACACTAGTGTGCTGTTTGATTAGTTCGGGCATGTGTGGTCGGATGGCGGGCGAGTACAGGCGCCAACTATAACGCTGACCATAAGCAAGTAGGCAGATCAGCCAAACTGGACTCTAAGAGATCATTCCGCGCAGGAAAGCGTCTGCGCGCTGCTCGAGCATGGATTCCCGACGAATGAAATCCGTGACAAACGAATTAGCCGGATGATGGTGCAGGCCATGCGGCGTGTCCCATTGCATCATGACGCCATCCTTCATCACGCCGATGCGATCAGCGATGGCAAACGCTTCCGCCTGATTGTGCGTGACCAACAAGGCGGTATGCCCGGTTTTCTTCAGGATCTCGCGTACCTCGAACGCCAGCCGTTCCCGCATATCGACATCCAGATTGGAAAACGGCTCGTCCAGAAGCAGGAGCTCGGGCTCAGGGGCCAGGGCGCGCGCCAGTGCAACGCGCTGCTGCTGCCCGCCTGAAAGCTCGTGCGGGTAGCGTTTTTCGCTTTTCTCCAGGCCGACCAGGTGCAATAGTTCAGCCACGCGCTTGGCACGCATGGCTTTATCGAGCTTGCGCAAGCCGAAGGCGATGTTCTTCTCCACCGTCAGGTGGGGGAAGAGGGCGTAATCCTGGAACATCATGCCGACATTGCGGTTCTCGGGCTCGACCATATGATCGGGCGAGGACAGAACTGCGCCGCCCAGGCGAATGGCACCGGCTCGTAAAGGCTCGAAGCCGGCCACTGCCCGCAAGATCGTGGTTTTGCCGCAGCCCGAAGCACCCAGCAGGCAGCCAATATGGCCTTGCTCGAGGTTCAGGGAGAAGTTCTGAACGACGTCGCGGCGACCCTCGGGTGTGTCGTAGGCCAGGGAAAGAGAATCAAGCTCAAGCAGGTAAGACATGCTTTATCAGTGTCCGGAACGTAACTGGGTGCGGGCCAGCAAAATAACAGGCAACAGGCCGGCCACCACAATAGCCAGGGCGGCAACCGCGCCTTCTTCATAGCTGCCTCGCGCGGCCTCGGCATAAAGCCAGGTTGCCAGGGTTTCAAAATTAACGGGCCGCAATAACAGGGTCGCCGGCAGTTCCTTCATGGCGTCCACAAACACCAGAAGACCGGCGGCGCCGATCGCCGGCCGGAGCAAGGGTAGATGAACCCGACGCAAGGTGCCAGTGGGCGATTCGCCTAATATACGCGAAGCGTGCTCGAGCGAGGCGGGAATCCGCGCCAGACCCGACTCGAAACCACCGACTGAAATTGCCATGAAACGAATCGCATAGGCCAAGATCAGAGCCCAGGAAGAACCCATGAGAATCAAGCCGGGCTCCGCAGCGCCGAACCAGGCAAGCACTGCCCCAAGGGCCTCATCGAACAAAATAATGGGCATCAATAGGCCGATGGCCAGCACAGTGCCCGGTACGGCGTAGCCCACGGTGGCCACACGGGCGCTGAGCCGGACCAAGCCTGTTCCTCGGTACCCCTGCGAAGCGCGTGCTGCCCAGGCCACGGCCAGGCCGCCGACCAGAACGACCAGGGTGGCCGCCAGCGCAATGCTGACGGTATTGACGGCGCTGCTGACCAGGCGATCGGACACTCCACCGACAGCCTGCAGGCGTTCAAGCGTTTCATCCAGTAAATACAGGGCCGGGGCAATAAAGCCGACCACGATGGGAAACCAGCCAAGGAAAACAGCCAGCCAGGCGGCTGGGCCTTTCAGGCGCTTGGGTTGCACCGGGCGCATGCGTTGCGTGTTCGAAAAGCGTTGGCGTCTTCGGCCATGGCGCTCCAGCAGGATCAGGCCGACCACAATGATCAGCATGGTCAGGGCGATCTGTGCGGCGCCGAACATGTCCGACCGCGTGACCCAGGTTGTGTACACAGACACCGTCAGGGTCTGCACGCCAAGGAATTCAGAGGCGCCGATATCGTTGAGTGTTTCAAGCAAGGCCAGGCTGACGCCCACGGCGATGGCGGGACGCGCCAACGGCAAGGCCACGCGAAGAAAGGCGCCGCGAGCCGACAATCCAAGCACCCGACCGGCCTCGAGCAGGCTGGCTGCCTGCGTGGAGAACATGACCCGGGTGCTTAGGTAGACGTAGGGATACAGCACAAAGCCCAATACAAAGATCGCCCCTGGCAGGGAGCGCAAATCGGGCAGACGGAACTGACGCGGGCTATCGTAGCCCAGGATATCGCGCAATAGCGTCTGCACCGGCCCAATGGGGTGCAAAATATCCAGATAAGCGTAGGCGACAATATAAGTAGGCACCGCCAGCGGCAGCAACAACGCCCAACATAAGGTGCGCCGGGACGGAAAATCGAATGCCGTAACCAGCCATGCGGCACCGGTGCCCAGGCAGGCGACGAGCACGCCGACCCCGACCAGCAGGATAACCGTATTGTTCAGAGCCGTGGGCAGTACGTACTGGGCCAGATGCGACCAGTGATCCAGGTCGCCACGCGCAGCCAGGGAAAGCAACGAGACAATGGGCATTGCTGCGCACAACGCCACCAGACACGCCGCAAAACGCCAGGCGGCGCCGGAACCTGGACGAAATCGTCGCAAGAAACCGGCGCCGGGGCTGGCGACTTCAACCGAGCTTTTAGTTATCGAAGCCAACTTTATCGACCAGTTCGCTGGCCAGCTTGCGCTGCTCGGCAATCTTGGTTAGCGGTAGGGGATCGATCACCAGTTCGCCAAAACTGGCAACCACGGGATCCAGCGTAACGCCCTTGCGTACTGGATACTCATAGTTGGCATTGGCGTACATGCTTTGGGCTTTTTCAGAAACCAGGTATTCCATGAGCTTCAGGGCGTTGTCCTTGTTGGGTGCGTACTTTGCGAAGGCGGCGCCCGAAACGTTAACGTGAGTGCCTTTGCTGTCACTACTGGCGAACACCGGCCGTATCACTTTGATGGCTTCGCCCCATTTATAGGCATCCGATCCGGGCTCGGCGTTCTTCATGCGACCGACATAATATGCGTTTGCGATACCGATATCGCAGATTCCGCCCAGGATATCCCGGGCGACATCACGGTCGCCGCCCGTGGCCTTGCGGCCCAGGTTAGCCTTCAGGCCGCGCAACCATTCCTCGGCGGCCTCGGGCCCGTTATGGGCAATCATGGCGGCGATCAGGGCCGTATTATACGGATGCTGGCCAGAGCGGGTGCAGACCTTGCCTTTCCAGCGCGGATCCGCCAACGACTCGTAGGTCAGTTCCTGAACGTCAAGGTCTTTGGCGACATATGCCACGCGGTCGCGCAGCGAAAGGGCATACCATTGGTTGCCCGGATCGCGCAAGTTGGCGGGGATGACTTCTTCCAGCACCTCTGATTTCACGGGTTGGGTAATGCCGCCATGCACCAGGTCGATCAGGTTGCCGATGTCCACGGTCATCAGGATATCGGCCGGCGACTTATCGCCTTCGGCCTTGACACGCTCCAGCAAGCCGTCTTTTACAAAAACCGTATTCACCTTGATACCGCTGTCGTTGGTGAATTCATTCAGCAAAGGCTGGATCAGTCCGGGTTCGCGCGTGGTGTACAGGTTGACTTCAGAAGCTGAAACGACAGCGCAAGCCGCCGTCAGTCCGGCCAATGCCGCGCCACGCAGCAACGGAAGGGTCAATCGCTTGATGCGCATAAAGGATCTCCTGGTGCAAAAGAAAGCAGGGTGGGAAGTAGTTCAATAGGTCGAGAGGTTGATACGGAAGTATCAGGGATAATCAGAATATACAAATACAAATGATTCTCATATCGAAGGACGAACAATAACAGTTTCGTTGGATTCCTTCAACTTGGTCAAGGCGGGATGGGAATGCCTATTGCCACACTCATAAAGCATGTGTATGATATCCCTATAAATGTAGTAAGTACTACATTAAATATTGAAGTGAATGATGACATTGAATTTGCTCTTGGGCCGGCTGTGCTCGGCAAGCGGCAAGCAGGAATAGGCTAAACTTTGGGTGACGGCGCATTGCTTTCAAGCATGTCCGTCTGGCTAGAACCCGGTCGCCGGATACCCACTCGATATCCGATACGCGCCCACCTACTTATAGAGAAAGAACGATGGCAGCTTTCAACTCCGAACAGGTGCTCAGCGTGCGTCACTGGAATGACACGTTGTTTTCCTTCACGACCACGCGCGACGCAGCGTTGCGTTTTCATAACGGGCATTTCGTCATGCTCGGCCTGGAGATCGAAGGCAAGCCCTTGCTGCGCGCCTATAGCATCGCCAGCGCCAATTACGAAGAAAACCTAGAATTTCTCAGCATCAAGGTGCCCAACGGGCCGCTTACCTCGCGGCTGCAGCACCTGAAGGTCGGCGATTCAGTGCTGATCAGCAAGAAGCCGGTTGGCACCCTGGTTGTCGACGACCTGAAACCAGGAAAGCATTTATACCTTTTCGGCACCGGCACCGGCTTGGCACCGTTCATGAGCATCATCAAGGATCCCGACGTCTACGAACGTTTCGACAAGGTCGTGCTGCTGCACGGCGTGCGCTTCGCCAGCGAACTGGCCTACGCCGACTGCATCACCAATGAACTTCCCAACAACGAATTCTTTGGCGAGCTCGTTCGCGAAAAGCTTATTTACTATCCGACCGTCACACGTGAAGAATTCCGCAACATGGGGCGCATCACGACCGTCATCGAAACCGGCCAGTTGTTCCAGGATATCGGCCTGCCGCCGCTCAATCCCGAAACCGACCGCGCCATGCTGTGCGGCAGCCCCCAAATGCTTACCGACATCTGCAAGCTGCTCGATGATCGCGGCTTCGAGATTTCCGCCGGAGTCGGCGAACCCGGCGATTACGTGATCGAACGGGCTTTTGTCGAAAAATAAATCAGCCTAAATGCGGGGGCGGGGCTGTATCTATTTGCTATAGCTGTTTAAACTCTGATAGTTGTTCTATTTATACAAAGGGTTTTTATGGCTAAGCAGCTTATTCATACCGAATCGGCCCCCGCCGCTGTCGGTCCCTATTCTCAAGCCATTGTGGCGCCGGCCGGCAAAACGGTTTACCTGTCGGGCCAAATCGGTTTGGAACCAGGCACCGGCGAATTGGTTTCCGAAAACTTCGAAGGCCAGGTACGTCAATCGTTTGCCAATATGAAAGCCGTCATCGAGGCGGCCGGCGGCACGCTCGACAGCGTGGTCAAGCTTACGCTTTATCTTACCGACCTCAGTAAGTTCACCAGCGCCAACGCCATCATGGCCGACATCATCCCACAACCGTATCCCGCCCGCACGACAATCGGCGTTGCCAGTCTGCCCAAGGGCGCGCAGTTCGAAATCGAAGCCATTATTGTCGTCTAAGGCGCAGGCCGCCAAAGCGGCAGTCTCATCGCTTGAGCGCAAGTTCGCGCATCTGGGCTTGCACGAGCCGCAGGATTTTGTCGTGCATTTGCCGTTGCGCTACGAGGACGAAACGCGGATCGTTCCCATTGGCTCCGTGCGCGCCGGGCAAAGCGTCCAGATAGAAGGCACGGTATTGCACAGCGAAGTCCAGTTTCGACCACGCCGGCAACTGGTCGCCATTCTGGAAGACGGCAGCGGACGCATCGCCTTGCGCTGGCTCAATTTCTATCCCAGCCAGCAACGTCTGGTCGTGGCAGGCAATCATGTTAGGGCGCGGGGTGAAGTGCGCAACGGCTTTTCGGGCCTGGAAATCATTCATCCCCACATTGGCCGGGCGGATGCCGAACTGCCCGACGCCTTGACGCCGGTGTACCCCACCACCAGCGGGCTGTCGCAATCCGCGCTGCGCCAGGCGATCGACAAAGCGCTTGACACAGCCGACCTGGCCGATACGCTCACATCGGATATCCTTCAGCAATACCAGTTGATGTCGTTCGATCAGGCCATCCGACTGCTGCATCACCCACCACCCAATGTGTCCTACGACGACCTGATCGAGCGCGAGCATCCCGCCTGGCGCCGCATCAAGTTCGATGAGCTGCTGGCCCAGCAGCTCTCATTGGCGATGGCCCGGTCAGCCCGCTTGCGCCAGCACGCGCCAAAGCTGCCGCGAACCAATGGCGCTCTGACAAAAGCTCTTCGCCAGGCGCTGCCATTTGCGTTGACCTCGGCGCAAGAACGTGTGGTCGCGGAAATCTCAGACGATTTGGCGCAACAGTTTCCCATGCACCGGCTTTTGCAGGGCGATGTGGGCAGCGGCAAGACCATTGTGGCGGCCTTGGCGGCAACGCAAGCCATTGCGTGCGGCTGGCAAGTGGCGATCATGGCGCCTACCGAAATCCTGGCGGAACAGCATTTCGTCAAACTGTCCGCCTGGCTGCAGCCCCTGGGCGTTTCCATTGCATGGGTTGCAGGCAGCGTGGCCGTCAAGGCCAGACGCCTGGCGGCCGAGAGCATTGCCTCGGGACAGGCCCAGCTCATCATCGGCACACAGGCGCTTATCCAGGACACCGTGCAGTTTGCCCGCCTGGGGCTCATCATCCTGGATGAGCAGCACCGATTCGGAGTTGGGCAACGTCTGCAATTAAGCCGCAAAGGCGAGGCCGGCGACACCCACGCGCCCCTGATCCCTCATCAATTAAGCATGAGCGCCACGCCCATACCCCGTACTTTGGCCATGTCGTTCTTTGCCGACCTGGATGTCTCCGTCATTGACCAGCTTCCGCCCGGACGCACGCCTGTCGTCACCAAGCTGATTGACGACGGGCGGCGTGACGAGGTCCTGACGCATGTGGCCAGCGAGGTGCGAGCGGGGCGGCAAGCCTATTGGGTTTGCCCTTTGGTCGAGGAAAGCGAAGCCTTGCAGCTTCAGACGGCCGTCGATACTCACCGGCAATTGGCGCAAGCGCTGCCGGATCTACGTACAGGCCTGATCCATGGCAAACTCAAGCCAGCCGACAAAGCCGCCGTCATGGACGCGTTTCGCAATGGCGACCTGGATCTCCTGGTGGCCACCACCGTGATCGAGGTCGGCGTGGACGTGCCCAAGGCGTCGTTAATGGTCATCGAGCATGCGGAGCGATTCGGACTGGCCCAATTGCATCAATTGCGCGGCAGGGTGGGGCGGGGCGCGGTACAGTCAGTCTGTGTATTGCTTTACCAGCGCCCTTTATCCATGATCGCGCGCCAGCGCCTACGCGCCATGTACGAAACCGGCGACGGATTCGAAATCGCCCGGCGCGATCTCGACATGCGCGGGCCGGGCGAATTCCTGGGAGTACGGCAATCGGGGTTGGCGCTGTTGCGTTTCGCCAGCCTGGAAACCGATGCCCTTTTGCTGGATCAGGCGCAAGAACTGGCCCGGACACTACTGGAGCAACGTCCCGAGCAAGCGCGTATCCATTTGCAGCGCTGGATGCGCGACAAACAGGATTATCTTCGTTCATAATTTTTTATACTTGTTTTTGTGCAGGAATCACTATGACTTTGACCGAGTTGAAATACATTGTCGCAGTAGCCCGCGAACGCCACTTTGGGCGGGCGGCGGATGCCTGTTTTGTTAGTCAGCCCACGCTCTCGGTTGCCATTCGCAAGCTCGAAGACGAACTTGGCGTCACGCTTTTTGAGCGTGGCGGCGCCGAGATCGGCGTAACGCCCATCGGGCTGAAAGTCGTGACCCAGGCCCAGCGCGTGCTGGAAGAGGCCACCAACCTGAAGGAAATCGCACGCCAAGGGCATGATCCATTGGAAGGACCATTGCGGGTGGGCGTCATCTACACCATTGGCCCGTATCTGCTGCCGCGCCTGGTGCCGGCACAGATCGACATCACGCCGCAAATGCCGCTGATCCTGCAAGAGAACTTCACGACCCGCCTGCTGGAACTGTTGCGTCAGGGGGAAATTGATTGCGCCATTGTCGCCTTGCCCATCCCCGATTCGGGCTTGGCGGTTCATCCTTTGTACGACGAGCCCTTTGTAGTGGCGGTGCCCAAGAACCATTCCTGGGCTGCGCTTCCGGAAGTATCCACAGCAGATCTAAAAGACCAAACCATGCTTTTGCTCGGCGCGGGTCATTGTTTCAGGGATCAGGTCCTGGAAGTCTGCCCCGAGCTCTCCCGCTTTTCGGCGTCGAGCGAGGGCATTCAGCGCACGTTCGAAGGGTCGTCGCTGGAAACCATCCGGCATATGGTTGCCGCCGGCATCGGTATCACCGTGCTGCCGACCAGCTCCCTGGCCACGCCGCGCACCAAGGATGATCGCCTGGCCTATATCCCGTTTCGCAAACCCGTGCCGGATCGTCGGGTCGTGTTGGTCTGGCGCAAAAGCTTCCCCAGGCCAACCGCGATACATGCCTTGATCGACGCGATCCGCCAAAGCAATTTGCCCGGTGTCGCTTATCTTGATGAGCCGCTTCCCGCAGAGCTCACCCCCGCCTAAAAATGGCGGACCTAATGCCGCAAAGCACAGAGCTCGCATGGTAAGCTGAATCAACCGCTTCCAACCACCCGGAGGTTTACATGGCTAAGTCGACGACACCGCCCAGCACAAAGAACGCACGCATTAATATCGGCATTTCCGAGAAAGACCGATCCGATGTATCGCACGAGTTGGCGAAGATGCTTGCTGATGCCTATACGCTGTACCTGACCACGCATAACTTCCACTGGAATGTCACGGGGCCGCTGTTCAACACCCTGCACCAGATGTTCATGGATCAATACACAGAAGAATGGCAGGCGCTGGACGAGATTGCGGAGCGTATCCGTGCGCTGGGGCATTATGCCCCTGGCACCTATGCGCAGTATGCAAAACTGGCGTCGGTCGAAGCCCCCGAAGATATCCCCGTTGCCGAGGAAATGATTCGCATTCTTGTCAAAGGCAACGAAGCCGTTGCTACGACGGCCCGCACCGCACTGAAGCGGGCCGAGAAAGCAAGCGATGCACCTACGGTCGATCTGCTAACGCGTCGCCTGGATGTTCACGAAAAGAACGCCTGGATGCTGCGCAGCCTTCTCGAGTAAGGCGGCTACAGATCAGTGCCGAGCAAAGCGTGGCGCGTCTTATTCAGCTAGAGGCACTTGAACTTACTCAATGCTGGAACCACGCCCTGCGCGTGCATTCCAGTTTCCGAATACATCGTCAAAAAACCTCCGTGGCCAAGGCCTTAAAACCGAGAACGCCGTGGGGCCCTCCTCGTTTACAAACGTAGCTTATTAAGCTTCATGTGTAACGGGGTGGGGCGTCAATGGGCTTTGCTAATCTATTTTTGAAAATCAAGAAATGCAATTTACAGATCTCGGTAACTTTGATACTATCCGGTTAGTATTTAAAATAAAAGCATTCAAGCAGTTGATGGGTTTAGTTCTATTCCACTATTAATGGCCCTTCACCTACGGAGACATAACATGACGATTGAAACGGCTGTTCCTCCCTCTGCCCCTCATGATTCCGTATCAATGGAAGCACAAGAGGTAATGAAACGAATTCAGGCCGGGGAACTGATCGAAAACATGAATGACTTGTTCCCCGAATATCGGGAAGCACTTCGACAGACTTTGTATATTGCGGCCCAGTCAGAGGTGACGGTATTAACATGGGCCTATACGGCCTACGAGACGGCACCTGACATTGGTGCGAAAGTGGCTATCTCGGCCACAATTCAGGATGAGATCGGTCACGCACACCAACAAGGCATGCTCTTAGAACGTTTCGGAACATCAGTGGAGGACATTACCTTCAATGTCGATCCGCGCAAGGTCAAGACGTTAATGATCATGCAATTTCCTGTCAAAAACTATATTGAATTTTGCATGATTCAAGCCCTATTGGATAGAGCAGGACGGGTCACGACTAAGGACATCGAAGAGAACTGTTCTTTCGCACCTTATAGGCGAGCATTACGCAAAATAAATTTTGAGGAGAATTTTCACGTAGGCCATGGCGCACGCTGGACAAAGTTTTATTGGAGCTACTCGCCCGAGACACGCGAAATGGTGCAGCAAGCCTGCGATTGGATTTTTCCGCATGGCATCACTTGGTTCGGCCTGCCTGATGCGCTGAAGACGCGCAAAAGTCAACTCGATTACCGTATTCGCGGATGGTCGAACGATACCATGCGAGACATGTGGTTGCAGAGTGCCTGCCAATTTGCTACGGCCCTTGGTATAAAAGTACCTGCACGTTTCGATGAAGAAACAAATAAATGGGTCTTAGATTGCCCTTATCCGATGCTCTGTGACCCGGATGCTCGTACATGGATATGGAGCGAAGCTAGCTGGGAAGAAACAATTACACAGCTGAAAGCCGGCGGACCGATGAATCCATCCGCGCACGAACGTCTGCAACGCGAGGAATGGGGAGCGTCGCTATGGTAGTAAAGAGTGCGGTGCTCTCCGCGCTGGATAGAGTGATGGATCCCCACATGAATGTTAGCCTTAACGAAATGGGAATGGTGCGCAGCACCGAAATTTCGCCAGAGGGAGACGTAACGGTCGGGATCGTGTTTCCTTGCATCGGCTGTCCAGCATGGACCATGATACAAAGCGACATAAAAGAGATCGTTGCGACTGTACCCGGAGTGCGCAGTGTCAAGGTGCAAGTCCTGTGGGACAAGCCATGGAGTAAGAGCGATTTATCACAGGCCACGCGTGAACATATTCGCTCATTCGGCTACCAAATTTTCCCGATGGATTGATCAACTCTTTTATTCTCTACTTATCATCATGAACAAATGGATATCGGAGCGCGATGGCGCGCTTTATGAAGTGTTTGGTCGCAGCAAATCCGAGGAACCTTTGATGCATATCGGTTCGTTGAACGCCCCAAACCTTAAATTGGCTCAGGCTAGAGCACGCATGATGTATGCGGAGAAGCAGTGGATCGAACTTGCCATTGCCCCAGCTAGCGGATTTATGTGTCTCATTGGCAGGGACGAAGAAATGGGACTCGGCTTCGCATGAAAGGCATGCATTCAAAAATGGGCTATATAACGGCTGCCGAACGTTATCGCGGTAAGGCAAGGTGCCCATGGTGCGGTTCTTCGAACACAAAGTTAGCAAGCTTATTCGGCGGAACAGTGTCGGAGCTCTTGTTCAATTGCTGCACGTGCCACTTGCCCTTTGGTCTTATGAAATGGGAGACCTTAGAAGATTGTACGCACATAAAAAAACAATCCGGAGATAAGCCAAATGAACGATGAATCAACAATGCTTCCTAAGGCAGTGATCAATGAGTTGCTCTGTATAGCAGATACCAAATGGATACTCGGCCACTGGTATATAAAAGTCATACAGAATGGTCGTAGCCTTACCGATTTCAACGCATTATCAGCTATGTCCCAGGATCAGTTAGGGCATACTCGAGCTCTTTTTTCTTTACTTGAGCAGCAAAGCTTGTTCACTACAAACTGGTTAGAGTTCGAGCGTTCGCGAGAACAAATTTGCAGTATGCAAATGCTGGACCACCCTCCCCAAAATTGGTCCGATTTTGTTGTTAGCACATTGCTGGCAGAACTAGCGTTGAAAGCAGCGCTGGACCTTGTTGGAAAGCGGCACCCTGAACTGGGCTTCCTTCCTAAAAAATGCAACGATGAGTGTGATTTCCATCTTCTTTATCTGGAAGGTGTTTTGCAAGAGCTGTGCCCACAGAGCCGGCAGCAGGCGCGAGAGTCCCTATCGAGGCGTCACCCTACGGCGCTCCAGTGGTTTGAAGGCGCAGAAGGCGGAGTCGAAGCCCGTCATAAATTTAACCAAGCTTACGTAGAACGAATTAGTCCCGTATTAAAGATGGATTTGCCTGTGGAGCCCAATGTTACGAATTGGGACATGGCTCGGCGTCGCCCCAGAGGTTCAGTCATGCCTGCTACATTATGGGAATTCGTCTTGCCAACAAATGAGCAAGCTGTCTTATGCCGTCGCCCACTACAAGTTAGCAACGATGACAACATTCGGTTTACCGCTGGCGTATAATTTTTGTTCTTGTGAAACTCATTGAGCTTCGTATGACTGCTCGATTGAAGGGGTATACGGTCTCGGAGTCTGGATCGCACCTCTACATTAGGACTATGGCATGGCAAGGACGAAGGCGGCCCATCAATCTACCGGGGGAGGGGCCGCTATCAACAAGCAAAACGCACCAATTCGTGCTCCTAGAACCCAACATGCCCGTCGGCTTCAAACAGAGGCTGCAATTCTTGCGTCGGCGGAAACCCTTTTTGTTCAGCAGGGCTACTATCGCACGAGTGTAGACGAAATTGCGTCTAGGGCTGGTTTGACAAAAGGGGCGGTCTATGTGCATTTCAAGGATAAACAAGAGGTGCTTTTAGTTTTGCTGCAAAGAGCAGAAGACCAAGTGCTAAGACCAATCCTCACAAGTATGGATAATCCCAATATTGATCCTGTACAGAAGCTTGTCAATTATGCGCACAGCTGGGCTCGCGTTGCGATAGAGCAGCGCAACACGATGTTTCTTCCCATTCTGATGTCATTCGAGTTTCTCGAAACGAATGAGCAAATCAAACAGACTATATCCAACATGTATGAGCGCACGTATGGTGCATTAAGCGCAGTTATAGAAGAAGGCCGAAAAGCAGGACTCATCGCCGTGGAAGGTAGCGGTCGCGAGCAGGCAGCCGTCCTTATAGGAGTTATGGATGGCTTGCTTCTGGAATGGCTGCGTCGCGGGGAGATGCTTGACGGAGAAAGGATGAGCCGCGTCGCACGACAAATGATCCTCTCCGGCCTGGTTCAGCGAAGCCCTTGAGTCAGTTTGACGGCTCGTGGTAATCGCAGAGCCGTATTTTTGGTGCTTACTTTTCCATATACCTTATGATGAAAGTTCCAATACATGCTGGCTTTGTGTTGCCAACGATATTCCAAACTACATCTAGATAGACAGCGACCCCATTCTCCTTTTCTTCAACTCTTTGAACCGTAGCAGACATAGTAAAAGATTGGCCGCACTTAATGGGAGTAAGCAGGCGAATCTTATCAGATCCTAAGAACAACATCCTAGGCACATCGTGAATGTCTACCAGATCGAACCAGAGCTTTGAAAAGTATGCCTGGGTAAGCATGCCAGGCGCGATCGTAGTGCCAAACCCCGCTTCTTTACAGCGCTCCACATCGAAATGGATCCACTCGTCGTTGTCGACTGCTGCGCAAAATTTTTCAATACGTTCTTGAGTAACTTCCAGCGGCTGAGAGGGGCCTATTGTCGTGCCAACCAGTGTGCGGAAGCCATCCAATCCCTTGATAATCTGCTTTTCCGTGTTCATATAGTCTCCATCAGGTATAAGGTCCAAATTTGTTGCTAACGCGTCATGGTGACAACACCAAGTTTTACTCCATCCATTCATCCATTGGAGAATCACCCTGCATACAGAGTTTGAATTTCTTCCATTTAACGAGCGCTCTCCATCGAATATTCGCTCCGAGCAAAATACGCTTCGATTATTTTTTCCCGATCCCCCAGGTTCTCTTTGGGACGCCCATAAGCCATAATTTCGCCGTGGCACAAAACGAAGACAGCGTCAGCTGTAGAGAGTAGTAGTTCAATGTCGTGTTCGATCCAAATTACTGTGCATTGTCGCTTCCGTTGTATTTCACTGATCCAGGAGGGAATAAGAACGCGCTCGACCCTACTCATTCCGGATGCTGGCTCATCAAGTAGCAGAACTTTCGGTTCACTTATAGTCGCTCGGACTAAGTCAACTCGACGCCGTACACCTAGTGGGAGAGCCCCCGCTGGTGTATTTGCCTCGTCCTCCAATCCGAAAGAGGTGAGGGCAGCCTTTGCTCGCTGGCGCCGCTCATGTTCCTTGCGGTGCTGTCGGAAGGGGCGTGTCACGCAACTAAGGAGACTATCATCCATTACGGGTGTTAGCCCTGTCATGACATTCTCGAGCACGGTCAACTCGGGTACGAGGTGGATATGTTGGAAAGTACGGGAAAGACCTGCCTTCGCTCTTCTATATGGTGGTAGGTGCTCAACCGAGGTTCCGTCAATCAATACATGAGCGTTGGAACTGGGGCGGTAGTGGCCGGACACGCAATTCAAAAGGGCAGACTTTCCAGCGCCGTTTGGACCAATGAGCGCCGTTAATTCACCTGGATAGGCGCTAAGCTTGACGTCATTAAGGACCGATAACCCGCCGAAACTCAGGGTAAGCGATTGAACTTCAAGCATGTCTCTCAACCTTTATAGAAACGGTCTCATCATCGGTCAAAGAACTCGGAGTTATCTTTTTCTTATCGCCGGTGAGATACTGCTCTAACAGATCCTGTACATGCTCGTTGGTAGGTAATGGTTCGCTCGTGAGTTCGCCACAATCCATCACGATGGCTATTTCAGCTAGCGCGCTTACCCAGCCTGTTTCCGCCAAAGCTATCAAGAGGGTCAAATCAAGTTCTCGGCGCAGTTCGGTCAATTTTTCACATATCGACTCAATGACCGGCACAGCAAGGCCGAGAGTTGGTTCATCAAGAAGCAGTAACTGTGGTGACCCAAGTAAGGCACTCCCTATGGCGAGCATCTGTTGTTCACCACCTGACATATTGCCAGCCAAAGTGGTACGCCGCTCCGCCAAACGAGGAAAGAATCCGTACACGTCATCAATGCGAACCCGGTCCCCATCGCTTGCGTGGTCGACAGCAAGCAGGTTCTCATGAACTGTCAATAGGTTGAACACTTTATCCCGTTCAGGAACAAGGGTGATACCGGAACCCAACATCTGACCAGTGCCAGTTTTCCCGATTGACATATCGCCGCAGAATGAATGCTTAGGCAGGCTACCGCTAAGTGCAAGTAGCGTAGAACTCTTCCCTGCTCCATTATGTCCTACCAGAACTAACGACGAGCGACGTGGAATCTCGAAGGAAATTCCGCGCACTGCCTCGATACTTGCATAGGCGACGTAGAGTTCGCGGATTGAAAATGAAGCCTCGTTCATTCTTTCTCCTTAACGCGAGTCAAGGTCAATAATATGCGCTGTGGCACACGAAGCAGGACAAGAATTAATATCAGGCCAACGGCAATGTTCTCCATGCCAGCTCCTCGAGAGATGACATCGATACCCATCGTGCGTAATAGCCACGAGAGAACGTGGGGGAGGACGGTAATAAATGCAGCTGCCCAAATGGCACCCCCGATATTACCTAAGCGGCCCAATACAACCACAGTTAGGTATACGATGGAGAGATGAAGAGAGTAGTTAGTAATTTGTACCGTCCCGATATAGTAGCCATGTAATGCACCTGCAACACCAGCAATAAACGAACTGAGGGCGAACACCGCCATGCGAGAGTGAGTTACAGATATACCGAGTGAATTTGCTACAGCAGTGTGCTCACGCATGCAAACCCAGTTACGACCCTGTTGACCGCGCACAATCCAACGCAGCGTTAACCAGGTTGCAATCATTACCGCACACAACAAGAACCACCAACGCCTTTCAGTATCGATCACTAGACCCAGTATCACCGGGGGCTCCATCTGAAAGCCGAGCGCTGCTGTAAGCTTCACTTCCACATCGGTCAGCATAAGCTCAACAACGAACTGGAGTGCGAGCGTACCAACTGCGAGATATATTCCTGCCGTGCGGGCAGTTGCTGCTGCGATAATGATTCCCACAAGAGCAGCACTCGCACCGCCGATAAATAGAGAGAATAGAAAGCCGACTTCTATATAGGACACCAGTAGGGCCGAGCTGAACGCACCAATTGCTAGAAAAGCAGCCTGTCCCAACGACAAGAGTCCAGCGGTTCCCACAAGTATTGTCAGCCCCATCGCACTAATCGCCGTAATGGCTGCAATGTTGGCCAACGCCAACCAGAATCGACCTCCTTGTGGTAGTAAAAAAATAATGGCTAGTAGCACCGCAGCGATGGCCAAGCGACCCAGCGTAATAGACTTGCGGTTTCTCGTTCTGTCCGCTTGGGAGTCTTCTCCTGCGTCGACTTTGGTTTTCATTGTTGAAATCAGCATAGCGTCATACTCGGGCGATGCTCTCCGTGCGTCCGCTTAAGCCGGAGGGCCGTATCGATAGCACGATCACTAATGCTAAAATCGGAACCACTTGACTGTAGCGCGCATCGATATACACGCTTACCAGTTGCTCTCCTGCAGCCAAAAGTGTCGCACCAAGAATAGCCCCCCCTAAGCTAGTCATTCCACCTAGTATCGCGGCTACGACGGCACTAACACCAACTATTGCGCCCTCCATTGCTACGGATGACAATGCCGCCATGCAGACACCGCCAATAGCTCCCAGGACACCGCTGATTAACCACACACTTAACAGAATTTTAGACACCGGAATGCCCCGCAATCTCGCAAGTTCCGTACTGTTAGCCACGGCTCGCATAGCAATGCCCAAACGAGTTCGAGCCACCACTATGTAAGTTGTGATAACGGCTAGCAAGCAAACAGCAGTCACGATAATGGAGTTCCAAGCGACTTGATTACGTCCAATCACGAAGTAGCCATCTGCTAAAAGTAGGCGTCTAGTCTCGCCAGACCAAACCATACTAACAACGCCTAGTAACAGCGTGGCTACGGCAATAGTAAGAATAGTCCCCACGAAATGCCCAAAAGGGCGTGCCCAACGGTCGATCAGGATATGCATAACAACCCCTATAGCGAGGGCGATCAATATAGCGGCGGCAAACCCTACAATAATCGAGCCTGAGTTACCTTGGCCCCACATATCTATAGTTGTCACCATCACATATGCCGAGAGCACACCTGCCTCAGCCACGTGAAACGTAAGCACATTGTTCGTCCTGTAAACTAGCACCACAGCAACAGCTAGCGCAGCATATACCGATGCCGAAGCGATAATGGACACAAGTAGCGAAATACTCATCGTGCGCTCCTCTGAGATCAACCGCCGTTAGGGCTCCAACGACTAGTTTTTATTTTTTGGGAGCGTGTTTAGGTGTACTGGAAGCACGCAAGATATCTCCGGTAGCTACCATCTCGTCCGAGGGGCGATCATAACGGTAAACTCTATATGCAGATGGTCCATAGTGATCGTCTTTTGTGAAGACAATTGGTTCGTCTGTTAAACCACCGGTATCAATCCTCGTGTTGGAGAGTGCGACATCTAAGCGCTGAGGCGTGCATGGCTCTTCACAACGTTTCAGCGCGTCAGCGATCGTCATTCCGAGCACCCAACCTCCCGCATGAAAAGCAAGCACCTCGGGAACCCCTGCCTTTTTGGCTGCGGCTTCCAGTGCCTCTACCTGTGGTCCGCTCCCTTGACCTCCGCTGACGTACCTTGAGTAACTATAGACTTCCACACCAGGTGCTGATTTGGCGGCAGCACGTAACTCATCGTCTCCCGTAGCAGCTTCTAATGACAGGATCTTCCCTGTGTACCCAGCCTCAGAGATAACGGGGAAGAAGCTCAGAGTGCGCCCTCGACCGTAGATGTTAAACAAAACATCTGGATTGACTTCAGCGATTTTTTCCGCCACTGCTCTAAAGTCACGCAGAGCGACTGGGAACATGATTCTTTCAACTCTTTCGAATCCTGCTTGCTTCGCAGCAGCCATTGCAGCATCGCAAGCAACAAAGCCGCCAGCACTTTCGAATACCGAACATGCAAAAGTTTTGCCGTTTGGTGCGATCTTTCTCGCTATTTCACCTGCTAGCCAACTGCTAATCTCGAAGGCCAGACCTATGCCATACACACCTTCTCGAGCCGGAGGTAGGACAACGCCAAGATTAGCGGGATAACCGGTAACCACTGGAACTTTAGCGCGGCCCATCGCGTTGTAGACAGGCATATGCGTGCTGGTAAGAGGCAAGCCCACTATAGCCAATACACCTTCGTCGCTCAATTCTTGGGCGCTAGCCGCCGCTCGGGCAGGGTCAACCTGCACGTCCCGCACCATCACTTCTACTTTCTTGCCATTGATACCACCAGCCGCGTTCAACTGCTCAATATACAAACGGAATCCTTCCAAGCCAGTGCTGAAGACAGCCTGCGTTGGACCGGAAGCATCTACCAGGTAACCTAGCCTCAGGGTGTCAGCCGACTGAGCAGCTAGGTTGACCGACGCTAGTGTGGATACAAGTGCCAATAAGGCGCGTAAAGCACGCATGGTGATTCTCCTTTAAAGAGGACGATTTAATCAGCAGTTGTCTGAGTGCTCAGACTGACTCGCCAATGTAGTTGGTTGGTACAGGATTTCATGGCGCATCTTGCGAAGCTCATGCTTCAACACCTTTCCGAAATGGCTGCGCGGCAGTACATCAAGAAATGCTATTCTTTTTGGCACCTTGTACCCAGCTAATCGCTCTCGCCCGTAGAGAAAGAGCATACGAGCCAGATCTGACTCATCATCATGCTCACTAGCCTTTACAACGACTAACGTGATGACTTCACCCCAGCGCTCGTCTGGCAATCCAATTGCGGCGCATTCTTGAATTTGGGGATGTCCAGTATAGGCACCCTCGACCTCTACTGATGGGACCGTCTCCCCGCCGGTTAGGATGATGTCCTTAGTACGGTCGATGATGGCCAAGCGGCCATCTTGATCCATTACACCGATGTCCCCGGTGAAGCACCATTCCAAACCTTCGGAATCGTCGGCTCGCAAACGCCAGGTTTTGCGCCCCGCCTCTGGGTTCGCGTGGTAATACAACGCTGTGTTGAAGCCACGTAGACAGATTTCTCCCGGCTCACCACGTGGCTTCTCTCGTCCCTCTTCGTCTACGATGCAGGCACGAGTGTCGAGAGTCGGCTCACCGATACTGTTAGGATGAGTCAGAAACTCCTCGGGTGATTGAACTGCCATATTGAGGCTTTCACTGATACCTGCACCAACCATGGCATCGGCCGTTGCGAACATCTCTCGCAGAATCTTACGCAGAGCAGGGGAGGTTGGAGCGGACACGCTGCTGATGGTGCGCACCGATTCTAGCGGCGCATGGTCCCATGCTTTATATAAGGGTGGAATGGCAGCGGGAACTAACAAGGCATACTCGACTTCGTACTTACGTAGCAGAGAAAGGTATTTAGTTGCATTAAATGAAGTATCTGCGGGAATAATTACCGTGCCGCAACGCCAAAGAATGGGAAAGAACCCCCAATCCATTCCTGCACCATGATAGAGCGGGGCTAATAAAATGGTTTTCCAGTTGCGACGAATACCGAGCTCGGCAATGTTGGCCAGAACGGTCATCAAAGTGCCACCGTGGCTGTGAACAACTCCTTTGCTCGCACCTGTAGTACCCCCGGTAGGAATCATCCGGAACGGATCCTCCAGTGTAGTAACGTGAGGGAGTGGTGTGGCCGGCTGCTCGTCAAGCAGACTCTCTACTGCAAGCCAAGAGCTCGTGGCTTGATTCGGTGCGCCAAACATAACCTGTAATTCTGTTTTCATACTTGCGAACCGCTCACAGAACGTGGCGTTGCACAAAATTCCCTTGACGTTATGTGGCGCTAGATAAGACGCTACCTCATACGGTAAAAGGCGTACATTAACTGGACAAATAACCGCGCCAATTTTGGCGCACGCAAAGATAGCAAGACCCATGGCTGCTTCATTGGGAAACATCAATGCTATGAAATCGCCTTTTTTAACGCCTAGCTTGAGCAAGGCATGCGCCAAACGATTCGTTTGACGCTCAAGTTCAGCATAGGTAATAGTGCGATTGTTCAACAAGTCATTGATCGCCACTCTGTTCGGATGAATCTCTGCTGCTCGCGTGAGGATATAAGAGATGCCGCCTAAACGTCGTTCATAGCATCCCGCCTCCAAAGATGATGCTTCCATAGTTGTCTCTCCACGTTCATTGATTGGTTAATGCTGGACCTATTTGCCCCTACCGGGCACTGCAGCGAATGCATTGAGTTGAATTCTCTACGGTATGAGCACACTCCTGGGTAAACTCTAAAAGCTTTACATAAAAGGAGGTGGTGAGCCGTCGTTCTATGCACCTATGAATATTGGTTGTCTTTTTTCTAAGAATGCATTGATTGCTTCTTTGTGATCTTGGGAATGGAAGCATTCCTTCTCAAGTGCAAGAGAAGTGTCAAGAATGAGATTAGCGCGCTCGCGCAATATCTTGTTTAGTGACTCTTTGGTAGCGCGCTGAGCCATGAGAGGCCCGTTGGCAAGACGTTGCGCTAATTCCATAGCGGCTGGCATAAGCCTTTCGGTCGGTACGGTACGATTGATTAGCCCGAAGCTCTCAGCTTCTCCAGCACTTAGGTGATCGCCCGTCAGAAGATACTCTTTAGCGCGAGCCATGCCTATCAAGAGCGGCCAAATCACTGCTCCACCATCTCCTGCGCCGATGCCGATCCGAACGTGCGGATCTGAAAAACGCGCCGACTCTTCCGCAATGACGACATCACACATTAATGCAATGGTTGCCCCAAGCCCGGCTGCAGAGCCATTCACCGCCGCGATGATTGGTTGAGGCACTTCGAGTAGATCGATGATGATCTTGCGCGCTTCGATAAATAAAAGATCGAGTTCTGCTTGGGATATCTTTTGAAACCAAGCCATGTCTCCACCGGCGCTAAATGCGCGACCATCACCAGTGAGAACGACAGCTTTAGTTTGCCGGTCTGTAGCAATATCCCCAAAAAGACTTGCAAGTTCGGTGTGCAACTCAGCATTAACCGCATTCAATCGCTCTGGCCGATTGAAATAAACGACAAGAACACCATCACTTCTTTCGAACCGAAAACACTTGTAATTGGAAAAGTTCACGCCATCTCCTTCGTCATGAGCATGATCTCGTCATTTCTTGGGCGACTCCTCTGTGAAAGAGCATGTGAGTAACTAAACAATCTATGCATGTGGGTTGCCTCCAATACTTAGCGCGTTTGGCTTGTCATTATTACTCCCTCCTAACTTGAACAGGAGATCAGCATTCATTTGCCAAGCTCTGCGTTTCGCTTTGAAACCTTAGCCAGCTTTCAAAAAATATAATTTAATATGACTGGTGAGTCAATACAAATTTAGAAAATTTCAGAATGAATGGTGTTTACCCTTATTAATAAAGGGTGTTTTAATTTTTTTTTGGGTATTTTTGTATATATTTTAATTTTTAATGATAATATAAATGACTGATCAGTCATTTATATGGATATGAGTTCTACTCTATAAGCTGGTTAGGTAACGAATTTTTATCTTGGATGACTGCAATGAAAGTGATTGCAAACGAGGTTTGGATGGTATGCAGCCTAGGAGTTCATTTTGCTTGAGCTGATGTTAAAGACAGACTCACTCGCCACGTCCAGACATTCGTACTAAGAATGAGTTTTAAGGCCTTACATGAAAAAATTGCAGAAAAGCACGTCCTCAGCGATGTTAATCAAGCTAAAAAAGACACGTTCCGATAACCTGACTGATACCCGCAACTCATTACTTGAAGCGGCTTTCGAAGTCGTCGCTGAAGAAGGGTATGCAGGAGCGTCTATCGATAAAATCGTCGCTCGGGCAAATGTTGCGAAAGGAACCTTCTATAACTACTTTGAAACTCGTCAAGACTTATTTGATCAATTACTTCCTAACCTTGGCGAGCGCTTGTTGGAGTACATCCGTCTTCATATGGATGAGTCATTAAGAGGTATTGCGCGTGAGCGCCGACGAATGGCAGCCTACTTTGAATTTTGTCGAAAAACGCCAGGTTTTCTCCGCATTTTGAACGAAGCAGAAGTATTTGCACCCGAAGCGTTTCACCGGCACATCAAGCTGTTCTATGAGGGGTTCTTGCGCTCTCTCGAGCGTAGTGTGAAGCGAGGTGAAATATCGGGTTTCAATGAAGATGAACTTGGAGTGGTCGTATTTATGCTGATGGGTATGCGCAGTTATATCACTATGCTGTATCAATATAACTATATAAGTCGATCAAGAATGCAACTCGAAAAGGTCATCGATACCTATTCGAAGTTTGTTGATCGGGCGTTATTTTCCCCGCCTCTTACCTCAAACTAAGAGCCACGCAGCAAACGCTATTCCATGGAAGGATTGTCATAGTGCTCGAGACGAATAAAGGAAAAGTCGTGTATCAACTATCCGAGTTGGCTTTCGCTCATTGTGAAAGTGCCATCATGAAACATGGAACAGAAAAACTGTGCACAGATATACATCCCATATCAGCTAAGGCGACGATATGAATGTCATTGAATCCAGGCTTAACTGCAGATCACACGACTTTCGCGGCAATGCCGAGGCGATGCAGGCGTTGGTTGCCGATCTGAAAGCGAAAGTGGAAGCGATCAGCCTGGGGGGCGGAGAGGCGGCTCGCGACA
>JBIQKZ010000002.1:190108-264265 GCA_044464765.1 Pusillimonas sp. | reverse complement strand
TTTACTTTGCGCAATACTGCGCGAAGTGGCTCAAATTTAGAATGCGTTTGACAATGCGGTGTCGCCTCACGCGCCACTGTGCGCTCAGCCCTTATCCCATGGAGGAATCACACCCGCAATGAAAGTTCTTGTGGTCGAAGATGAAAGAAAGCTTGCGGACTACTTACGTCGAGCATTGACGGAACATGGCTATGTGGTTGATGTGGCTGGCGATGGCAGGGAAGGTCTATATTTCGCACGGGAAACCCCATACGATCTTATCCTTCTGGATGTAATGTTGCCGGGTATGGATGGATTTCAACTATTACGCGAGCTGCGCAAGCAGAGTCGTGTGCCAGTGCTCATGCTTAGCGCAAGAGACCGGGTTGAAGACCGGGTAAGAGGGCTGGAGGATGGCGCTGACGATTACCTTCCCAAGCCCTTCTCGCTGACCGAGCTCATGGCTCGGATCTTCGCGTTGGTTCGTAGGAACGATCCTGCAAACTTGACTGACTCCCACACGAATATCGTTCGCGTAGCTGATCTAGAGTTGGATCTTCTGCGCCGACGCGTCTATCGGAACGAGCAGCCGATCAACTTGACTGTGAAGGAGTTCGCTTTGCTCCAGTTGTTCATGCGAAAGCGTGGCCAAGTCTTGTCTCGGCAGACTTTAGCGGAACAGGTATGGGATATTAATTTCAACAATAATACTAACGTAGTTGAAGCGGCCGTGCGGCGATTACGCGCAAAGGTGGATGGTCCGTTCGAGAACAAACTCATACACACCGTGCGCGGCATGGGCTATGTAATTGAGGCTCGGGATGCCGAATGTTGAGTTGCTCAAACTCAATTCGAGGCCGACTTTCGCGCTGGCTCGCGATACAGACCTTGGTAAGTGTAGGACTGATCTGTACAGCTGTCTATCTTGTTATTAGTTCGAATTTCGCGACCCGTCAGACCGAGCTTTTGGCGGAAAAGCAGAGGGCGATTCTGCATTTAACTACGGAAAATGTATCTAAAGATAGCCTCGAATCGTTGCAACATCAGCTCTTGGATTTCTTCCATGGCCATCCAGAGCTCTCGCTAGTTCTGCAAAGTAGCAGTGTGACCCAGACGTTTGGCAAAAGACCATTAAACGCCAAAGCAAGCATGTTTCGGCAGCTTACGTTTAAGCTACCTGAGTATGGACTATCGACTGGACCGATCCAAGCGCAACTGACCATGGACATCACTTCTGACGTCCGTTTTCTCAAACGCTTGGCACTGGCTCTGTTTATTGGCGCAATTTTAGGCGCAGTACTCGCTTCGTTAGGTGCCGCGTGGTTGGTTCGCAGGGCGCTGACTCCGATCGATGCATTGAGTCGCCAGGTCGCAAAGCTGTCTCCAGAACGGTTGGGCGAGCGACTGGAGACGAAGACCCCTCCGGCAGAAATTCTACCGCTGATCGCCCAGTTCAACGCGTTGCTTGAACGTATCGAAGGTGCCTATGCTCAGATGGAGGAATTTAATGCCAATCTAGCCCATGAGTTAAGGACGCCGTTAGCAACGCTGATTGGTGAAACCGAGTTGGCATTAAGTACGAAACGCTATGAGCATTCGCTTAACGAAATGCTCGCTTCTAATCTGGAAGATCTACACAGAATGGAAAGAGTCATCAGCGACATATTGCTCCTCGCACGGGCCGATGGCGGCGCGCGGATTAAGACAGAACAGACCAACAGTATTGCCATTACCATCCAGGAGGTTATGGATTATCACGAGGCTCAGGCCGAGGAAGCTGATGTGAAGTTACTGCTAGTGGGCGACGCCTCAGCAATGATAAGCCGTACGCTTTTTCAACGCGCCGTGTCGAATTTGCTATCAAACGCGATCCGGCATGCCGACGCGTTCACCGATGTGCTGATCGTGGCGGAAACAGCAGACGAAGAGGTGCGGATCGCAGTTTGTAATCTTGGCTCGCCTGTCGCACAAGAGCACCTGGTTAGGTGTTTTGGGAGGTTCGTCAGGTTACCAGCAGAGCAGGCGTCTAGCGATCGAGGTCATCTTGGGCTGGGGCTAGCAATCGTTGCCGCGATAGCTCGAATGCATGGCGGAAAAACGTTTTGTAGGACGGTCGATCGATTGGTTACTATGGGGTTTACAGTGGCTCGACCACTACATTAGTTTTGGCATTCGTGTTCGGATATTAACCGCGCCATACATGGGAATGACCGCCTAGGTGTTAGATAAGAATACCGCGCACAAGTGTAGCTATGCGCGGTGACTATTGCTACTCCTTCATGGAGAAGAGCCTCGTCAAATCGAATTACCGTTTCGATTGCCGTTGTACCTCTGCGTTATATTCTGGGCCATTACGCATACGAACATACTCAGCGTAGGCAGATCTGTATTCGCGGCTAAAGGTAATGGAGGGCTCGTAGTCTACCCGGAATTGATCGAGCCCCGCTTTCTTCCACAATGCTAGATCTGCACGCACTTCCGCGCGCGTCTTATCTATGCTTGAGGACGCCGCCGCGCTTGCACTGACAGCGGACGTATGCGGCTGTGCGCTGACTGCCATCGTCGATGTCGCCAGCAGCACTGCTGCGAAAAGGTTCTTTTTCAAGTTGGTCATATGTTTACTCCTAAAATTTACGAACGCATGCGGCCGTGCAATGGCGCGTGAAGAAGGTTAAGCCGCTGATTGAATTGTAAGAAATCAGCCTGGTCAGTTTGCGAACACGTGCATTACTTTTTTGTTACCCAACTCGAGGCACCATGATCTTTGTCTAAGTGGTTTCGTTAGATGTATACGATTGATCATGCTCGATTCTTCGGGTAAGTTGAACCTTTCGAACGCTGTTGCAGCAAGTCTCGCCTTGACGGTGTCTCCCACTACGCTCGGGGCGGTTCACCTCACCGATGGGCAGTGTC
This sequence comes from Pusillimonas sp., assembly GCA_044464765.1. GTDB lineage: Bacteria > Pseudomonadota > Gammaproteobacteria > Burkholderiales > Burkholderiaceae_B > JBIQKZ01. The sequence goes on along the minus strand of JBIQKZ010000002.1, from coordinate 261,373 downwards.
GGAACAGTCGATGTGAGCGCCACTAGGAAAGCGGCTGGGAGCCTACCAAACCGTTCGGTCAGTCTGAGCCCCACTTCAATCACGCCTGGCTTCTTCCCCGCCATGCCGTCGTTTCGGAAAGAAAAGCAGCACACCATAGCGGCTATCGAGGCAAGCACAATCGCCCATCAGCGTGCATGGAGTTTCTGCACCGCTGATGGACATCATGCCAACTTAGAAGCTGTGACGCAGGCCGACGCCAATCGACTGAGTCTTGTTACCCGAAACGAAGGCGACATTTTTTCCATAGGCGCCTTGCGCATAAAGATTGGTGCGCGCGGAGAGCTTATAGGTGTAGGCTAGACCAAAAATGTGCTGCGATTTGAGGTCTCGGCCAGCGTAGGCCGCACCGCTGTTGCGGGGGTCGACCATGCCCCAACCGGCGAGCAGCTTACCGCGCGCGCCGACAGGGGCGCTTAGGCCTACGCCGTAAGAGTTAGCACGGAAGCCGTTGTTGTAAGCGCGGATACTGCCGAAACCGAGTTCCGAATCGCGCAGTTGAGAAGGAGTGCCGAACCAGCCGTCATCAGTGATGCCGAAGCCCAGATGTACCTCGGCCACCTCGAAGTCATAACTGCCTGCAAGGTTCCAGGATTTGGCCTTGATGCCGGTGGCGGTCTTAGCGTCGTTTATCTGGTCATAGGTTAGAACCGCAGCCACGGGACCATTCAAATAGCGTAGACCCGCAGTCACGGCGCGGACATTCGGCTCGTTATGGTCCCCTTGCTTGAACTCTTGCTCGCCATCCGCATTGAACGAATACCCGATACCAGCCTGGAAGCCAGAAATGCTGGGAGTCAGGTACTGAATCTGGTTATCGTAACGTACCTCAGCCACGCTGAACGTGCCGGCGGTACGAGCTTGATTGAAGTTGTTGCCGAAGGGCGTGGCGACACCAGCCAGCCAGCGGTAGGCGATGTTGCCCTGGCGGCCCAGCGTGATCGTGCCCCAAGCATCGGATTTCAGACCAAGCACCGCTTCTCGGCCATACAGACGACCGCCTTGGGCTTGGGTACCGTTCATCAGGCTGTAACCGTTTTCCAGCGTGAAGATGGCCTTCAGGCCATCACCCAGATCTTCGCTGCCCCGCAAGCCCCAGCGATTGCTCGACTGAGCGCCATCCCAACCACCCGTTTTTGATGCGCTGGCTGTGTCGCTTTTGAATTTTGTATAGCCCACACCACCATCCAAAAGACCATATAGCGTTACGGATGTATTGGCTTGCGCCGCACCTGAAAAACCGGATAACAAGGCGGCTACCAGCAAACTCTTTTTCATGAAAACTCCAGAAATTAGCCTTGATCAGTTGCAAGACCTTTTGTGGGTCAACTGATCAAACTTCCGAATGGAAGTCGCCGGCATTACAGCACTGTTTCGTTAACGCGCAGTGAATTTCGAGCTTCCTGACGGAGATGTAATCTCGTAATCATCTTCCGGTAATTATAGTTGGCAGGGAACAGAATTCGCTGAAATTCAGTGGCCGTGATCATCTCGATTACGTCGCCGTTCAGAGCTGAGTTGACGGTTGATAGCAACTTCAAGCGTAGATTCAGGTAGTAAAAATAACGCTGGAGTTCGGGTCTACATAGTTCATTGAAATTGGTCCGCGCCGTTTCCTTTGGTCTTGCTTGATCATGTAGATTGTTCTGCTATGTCGTTCAAAGAGCAGGGTGGTTTGCACATCGTTGAACCTACGAAGAAGGCATACGAACTGAGGCGCTATTGGTCCATGCTCATGCGAGCGGAGGCTATTGCGCTATCGGAAGTTCGCAGTCTTCAAAGCTGCCTATCTGGGTGGACGCGCTTCTAATGTGCATTGCAAAAATGTAATCCTAGAGCTCGACGTTTGTCACGTCCGTACGCTTACCATTCACGTCTTGTAGGCGAAGAACCCGCCATCTTTATAGCCGTGGCTTCGCTAAGAAAACAAGCTTTGATCTCCTCAGCACGCTGGATTGCCGCTTCGCTTAAGTACCGGTAGCTCGGTCAAGGCTTAGGTTGTCTTCTGGCGTTGATAAACAACGAGTCTGCAGTTCTACGTGAATGCGCGAAGGCGTCGAAGTAGTCAGTTGGCTGCAAAGGACGGCTAGGCGGATACTCCAAAGCCCGGGTCAGAAGCATTTCAAGCTCTAGCAGATATCTCGTTATGTGCTGTCCCATTTCTAAACGATAGCGACCATTTCGAATATGAAAAAGATATCTCGTTTCACCACACCGCTGTCATTATGAAGATTCTCTATACCAACTTTCATCGAGGAGACGGCGGAGGACACACTACTTACATTCTTTCGCTTGCGCGCAAACTCAGCAGTGAGCACGAGATCGTCATTGCAGCACCCAGTGGGAGCCGTCTTTTCGAATCAGCTGCGGCTCTGGCAGGCGTTCGAACTATGCCGCACGAATTTAAAGGAGGGTTGCTCAGAACGCTGCTGAGCCTTCGGCGCCTTAGAGCATTCTTGCGGCGTGAGCAATTTGACATTATTCATGTTAACGGCGCGACAGACCATCGTGCCTGTATGTTCGCATTGATGGGTTCTGGCGCTTGGCGCCCAGTGCTCGTGTATACCCAACATAGTGACCGCCTATCTCGAAGCGTCGGAGCACTAGCTCGTGCAAAGCTGGCAACAGATCATGTCATTTGCGTCTGCGATCACACGCGAAATAAGTTGGTCCATTCGTACTTCAGAGGGTGCCGTCTGCACGTAATCCGTAATGGTGTTGAACTGGACAGGTTTGTTCCCCCCGCGCCAGAGGAGCGATTAGCTGCGAAAAGCTGCTGGATTCCGCCTTGCTTGACGGGGCGGTTGGTCGTAGGCAGTAATGCGGGGACCGCAGCCTACAAGAATTGGCTGGATATGGTCGAAGCCGTCTCTCTTCTTCCTGCTGCGCTACGCAGCCAAATCGTCGTCTTGATTGCCGGCGCCCTTCCATCAGATGCTCAGCGCGCCAGAGTCGAGGCATTAAACCTACGCAACAGTGTGGTTTTTACTGGGCTTTTGGATGATGTCCGTTCATGCTTGGCAGCATTGGACGTCGGATTTGTTGTGTCATCTGAGATAGAGACCATTTCGTTTGCATGCCGGGAAATGATGGCTATGGGTATACCTGTAATCGTAAGTGATGCGGGCGGTTTACCAGAGAACGTCGAAAATGGACATGATGGCTGGATTGTGCCAATCCGAGATCCGAAGGCGATAGCTTCCGTTCTAACGAAGGTGTTGGAAAGCCCTACAGATCTAGTTTCCATGGGTCAGCGCGCGCGTCAGAAGGCTGTTCAGGAGTTTTCGATTGGTTCATTCGTTTCGTCTACGCAGGAGGTGTACCAACGTGGCAAAGTTTCGCCCAAGAGAAGCACATGGATTGTACGCCCTGACTGAGCTCCGACGGCCTTAACCGTGCGCATGGCGCAATTACGCTATGGAACGGTTGCCTGTGGCAGAAGTAGCTGACGCCATGGAGGCGCTCGTAGTAACTGAAATAAACCCCCGGTCAAATTAGGACGGGGGTACTTATATTACAAAATTGTAATTTGCACGTCAGTAGATCGGCAGTTGTACTTCGTTAAAGTGCAATTGATTGATCAATGCTGTTGCCATTAAAGTGACTAACTCGGGCGATGAAGCAGGAAGCCCGTTTCGTGGATGTCTTGAGTTTTCGGTTTCGATATTGCCTTTTCTTGGGCGGTTTGAAATGGCTGCCTACTTAAACAAACTCTAGGAGTGTACTCATGATGAAAAAGACCCTTTCTATTTTGGCTTTAAGTGTCCTTCCGGCCCTCGCCATGGCTGCGGGCAGCCATGGCGAGGGGCATGGCGCACCGGCGCATGGCATGCCTGGGCACGATATGTCCACCATGTCGAATGCACCTTCGCCGACTGGCAAGCCTGGCGATCCGGCCAAAGTTACCCGCACGATTGAGTTGACGATGGACGACACCATGCGGTTTACACCGGGTGACATCCAGGTCAGCGCTGGCGAGACCATTCGTTTCTTTATCAAGAACACGGGCAAAATCCCCCATGAAATGGTGATCGGATCGATTGCCGATCTGAAGGCCCATGCGGCCGAAATGCAAACAATGCCGGGGATGCAGCATGCGGAACCGAATATGATCACATTGGGCCCGGGTAAGATTGGCGGCTTGGTGTGGCAGTTCGACCAGGCTGGCACCGTCGATTTCGCTTGCCTCATTCCGGGCCACATGGAGGCCGGGATGGTCGGCAAGGTAAAAGTTAGCTGATCTAGCGCATTAAAATGGCACGGAAGAAATTGGTCTTTGGGGTAGTCGGCGCTGTCGTCGTCGGCGCCGCGCCATCCTTTACAGCGTCATACCGGGATCCGGCCCGGCATTCATCGACCCTGCGGATCAGGCATCTTGTGATGCAGGGCAGGGCGATCTATGCGAACAATTGCGCAGCTTGCCATGGTGAGTCCCTGCAAGGGCAACCGAACTGGCGTGACCGCATGCCCAATGGCAGGCTGCCCGCACCGCCGCACGACAAAACCGGCCATACCTGGCACCATCCTGATGCGATGTTGGTCGATATGGTGAAAAACGGCCTGGTTCCTGGGAAGACGGTGCCGCCAGGCTATGTGAGCGACATGCCCGCGTCGGGAGATCCTCAGCGATCAAGAGATCATTGCGGTACTGGCTTACATCAAGAGTAACTGGTCGCCCAAGGTCCTGGAGGCACAGAAGGACGTCACATTGCAACGACAGAACTAAGCTGCCCGAGCGTGGTCTTTATCTATACTATGAGTCATTCAAGATTTACATTTTCACTGGAGCAGGTTTCATGAAATTATGGCTAGCAGCGGCTGCCTTGGCCGTCGCGTCATCCTTTGCACAGGCTGCCGGCACGGCCATTACCGTATATCAGGATCCCAATTGCGGTTGCTGCACTGGGTGGGTCGAGCATATGCGGGATGCTGGCTTTGATGTTACGGCGATCAAAACGGCCGACATGGCTTCGGTGAAGCAAGAACTCGGTGTGCCACCAAAGCTTGGGTCGTGTCATACGGGCGTGGTCGAAGCCACTGGCCAAATCATCGAGGGACACGTACCGGCCAATGCTGTCAACAAATTGCTGGCTGACTCATCAGTGAAGGGCGTGTCGGCGCCTGGCATGCCGTTGAATGCGCCAGGCATGGGCGAGTTGGACGGCAATCTGGTTACTGTGGACTTTAACGGTAAACCGTTTTCCAAGGACTAAAATCTACATACAAGCAATGGTATAGCTGGGTACGCCACGATTGGTACGCCTTGCTGCTCTGACGCTGGAGGACATCTACACCTCTATATCTACATCTCTCTTGCGCCACAAGTTCAAGCCGGTTCGTGAAAAATCAATTTTCTGGATTTAGGAGATACAAATGAATATGAAAGCACTATTTATTGCACCCATTACGGCGCTCTTGTTGGGCGTAAGCGGTGCGGGAGTAGCAACGACTTCCAGCAGTGATGACACTACCGCGGGCATGAAAGCTGAATCGAGCATGATGCAGAATGGTGACGCGGCCAAGATGGGCGATATGAAGCCAGGCAAGATGAAAGATCACGGCATGATGGGCGGCGACATGATGAGGATGATGGGCAACTGTCCTATGATGGGCGCTGCTAGCGGAGCCAATAGCAAAGTGATGATGCAGATGCATGGCGAGATGATGCGTGCCATGGGCGACATCATGATCAAGTATGCCGACAAGCTTGAAGCGCCGTCCTCACCTCAATAATGAGATCTGAGTTCGAACCATAGACCTGAGAGCTATTTCGATGGCTTTGGGTGCGTAGCGAGCCATTCATCAAACCTCGCGATTTCTTTTTTCTGGTCTGCGATGATTTCTTTGGCCATCTGTGTCATCTCTGGATCTTGACCTTTTTAGCTCTACCTCGGCCATATCTACAGCGCCCTAGTGGTGAGTCCGCATCATGCATGGTTGATGCTAACGGCCTTCGCCATGGAGAAGGTCGCTCAATCGTAGCCGCCATTAACCGATCAGGCTCTGCGGTTCAAACAGAATGGGCTAAGCTTGGACGTCCAGAACCATGGTCAGGCCCCCGGCGCCTTCTTGTTCTACATTATTGTTGGTCGTATGGTGTGGAATGTGACAGTGCACAATCCACTTGCCCGGACGGCGCGCTGTCCATATGACGTCATAGCGTTGCCCTGGTCCGATGTTGACTGTATCGGCTTCAAAGCGCGCCGCCGGGGGCAACACATTTCCATCGCGGGCAACCACGGTAAAAGGCCCACCGTGAACATGCATAGGGTGTACAAAATTGTTATTACTGCCGATGAAGCGCAATTTGATCGCCTCGCCCACTTTCATTTTCACCGTGTCCGTGGCCGGGTATGCTTTGCCATTGATAGTGAAGTAATTGGGCAAGGCTCCTTCCATCAGCATGGCAGGGTAGGTCAACCCTTCGCGCTCAAGCCACTCCTGTAACTGCAATATATACTCATGGTCGGCCCGGGGTTCTTCATCGCGGTTCTTTGGGTCGATAATGAGTGCGCCATATAGGCCGAAGGCTTGCTGCCGATCGACATGGTCATGCGTATGATAAAAATAAGTACCGGATTGTTTGGTCGTGAACTCATAAACGTATTTACCGCCAGGAGCAATTGGCTTTTGGGTAATGTTGGCCGCTCCATCCATTTCATTGGGTAGGATCAAGCCATGCCAATGTACTGTCGTCGATTCCGGTAGTTTATTGGTGACATTGATACGGACCCTATCGCCTTCAGTGACGCGCAGCCGTGGACCCGGAATCTGGCGATTGAACGCATAGCCTTCCACCTGTACGTCGGGCTGGATGTTCCAACGTACAACGCTCGCTTCCAGATCAAAAACCTTGACGCCGTTTTCAATACGAGGTTCAAGTGCTGTATCGCCTTGGGCGTCTTGCGCGGCGGTATGCGCGACCAAGCGCGGTGCGATGGCTGCCATATCGCGCATGGCAGCACCCGGCGTGTCCCACCCCATGATCATGCCTGGCGGCATAATCGCTCCTCCTACGTCGCGGGCAGACAGGCGCATGTTCACAAACAGCGCCGGAAACGTCATGCCAGCCAATAGCATTAAGCCGGTGGTCATCGTGACAGCTGCTAATTGCGGGCGTGTCACGTTAGGCTGCATGGCGTGATGGTCACCTGGAGACGACTTTGCTGAATCATGGCCGCCACCAGTGTGGCCATGATTCTTTGTCTGTGCGGTTTTGTTTTGGCGTTCGGTCATTAAGCCATGTTTCATCCGCCTGGAAACCATCCAGACATTGACCGGATAAGTCACGACAAAACCGGCAATCACGCCCATTGACATGACCCCCCAGAAAAGCAGTTCGGTCGGCTCCATCGCCCTCATGTCGCGCCCCATCATCAGGAGCGTCATGACGGGGGCCATGCCCGCCATCATGGCATTCATACTGATAAACTCGGGCATGAATGATTTTTTGACATTGTCCCAGTAGCTGCCGCCCATCATGTTCTTCATGAAAAGAGACTGGAAGATGAAAAGACCAAACGCGAATCCCGCTACATACTCAACGATGAGATCCAGCCACATAGGCAAGCCCAGCGCTGCCGTGATTACCGCCGCCAGGATAATGCCAGTGGCGTCGCCCGCCACGCAATGAATGGTCGAACCTGCGCCTTGTTTCCACAGCGGTTTGATGAATTGTTCATGCTCGCCTGGTCCGGGCTCTTTATCGGTCATCACATACAGCAGCAAGCCGATTGGCCCCATATAGAGGGTCACCAATACGAAACCCCACTTCATTACCACCGGCTCGGGATTATGGCGAAACTGATCCCACGCCACGTAGGCCGTGGATAAAGCCGCTAGAGCAAACCAGACAATAAGAAAGTAATCGATAGGTTGGGCGATCATGGGAATCTGGGAGTAATGACGAACATGTTTGAGCCCGCACTGACTGCACGGACTTTTTGCCCCTCAGCAATTCCTGTGCCTGGTTGAGCCATTTTCCCGGTGTAGCTACATTGCTTGGATAAACTGAATCACGGCGTATTCGTCATGCTAGCGTCATCGGACTGTTGGGTCCTATTCGCTCAAGTGGAGTTCTCGCCAGAAAGAACTGGCATCGCGATCGCGCAGCATGACAAAAGTGTAATGCTGTTGACAGCAAACTGTCAGTTTCGCGAACAGTAAAGTGTGGCATGATTAATATACTTGCCATCGATCGCGAATTCTGGCTCTACGCTGTTTCAAGATGGTGATAACCGCCAGCGTAGCCCAATACTAAATCGGAAAGCGGCCACGTCATGACATCACACGACCACGATCACGCCCATCACGGCCAATCAGGTGACTTAAACGGCGGATCAACGCAAGCGGGCAACAGCCACGCTAAATTGCCTGGGTCCTCAGCCTCGGCGTTAAAAGACCCCGTGTGCGGAATGTCGGTGACCGAACAATCGCCACACCATCTTGAGCACGACGGTCAGTCGCTTTATTTCTGCAGCACTAGTTGTCAGACCAAATTCAGCGCGGATCCGGCCAAATATCTCTCTAAAAGCCAATCGAGCGAGCACTCAACTTAGGCAGCCGCACCGGGCACGATCTATACCTGCCCGATGCATCCCGAGATTCGCCGAGATCACCCTGGAAACTGTCCTAAGTGCGGCATGGCGCTGGAACCGCTTATGCCTACACTCGATGACGATAACCCCGAGTTGGCGGACTTCACTCGTCGGTTCTGGTGGACCTTGCCACTCACCCTGATCGTCACGACGCTGGCCATGTTTGGCCACCAGTTTGGTTGGTTTGGCATGACCGCCCAAAGTTGGATTGAACTGGTGCTTTCCTTGCCGGTGGTGCTTTGGGCTGGCTGGCCGTTCTTTGTGCGCGGCGTGCAGTCAGTCGTTAACCGTAGCCCCAATATGTGGACGCTCATCGGCTTGGGAACGGCGGCGGCATTTATCTATAGCGTCGTGGCGACGGTTACGCCAGAAGTGTTTCCCGATACGTTCTTGTCCATGGGACGAATCGCGGTGTATTTTGAAGCGGCAGTCGTCATCATTTCCTTGACGCTTTTCGGGCAAATCCTTGAGCTGAAAGCCCGATCGCAGACTTCGGCGGCGATCAAGTCGCTAATGGGCTTAGCCCCCAAGACGGCCGGGCGCATCTTGCCTGACGGCGCTGAAGAAGATGTACCCCTTACCCACGTTCACGAAGGCGATCGCTTGCGTGTGCGTCCAGGTGAAAAAGTGCCGGTGGATGGGGCGGTGGAAGAAGGCGCAAGCTCCATTGACGAATCCATGCTTACAGGTGAGCCGCTACCCGTCACCAAACGCGTGGGCGATAAAGTGATTGGCGCCACGATGAATACATCGGGCGCGCTGGTGATACGCGCCGAGAAAGTGGGCGCGGCCACCGTGCTGTCTCAAATCGTGCAGCTTGTGGCGCAAGCGCAACGCTCCCGAGCGCCTATGCAACGCATGGCCGATCATGTGGCCGGCTATTTTGTCATGGCGGTGGTTGCTATAGCGGTGATCACGTTTTTCGTGTGGGGATTCTGGGGTCCACAGCCAGCGTGGGTATATGGTCTGATCAATGCGGTAGCCGTGCTGATCATTGCCTGCCCGTGCGCGCTAGGCTTGGCGACACCCATGTCCATCATGGTGGCGACGGGTCGTGGTGCGACGCACGGCGTCTTGTTCCGCGATGCCGCCGCCATCGAGAACTTTCGCAAGGTGGATACTTTGATCGTCGATAAGACTGGCACCTTGACCGAAGGGCGGCCCACGTTTGAGCAAGCGGTTGCCGTCCAGGGCGTTAGCGCCGACGAGGTGCTGCGCTTGGCTGCTAGCCTGGATCAAGGCAGCGAGCACCCGCTGGCCGACGCTATCGTTAGTGCCGCGCGAGAGCAGGGATTAGCATTAGCCACGGTAGATGAATTTGAGTCGGGCTCCGGGATTGGCGTTCGCGGATACGTTGAGAACAAACGTCTGGCGCTCGGTAATACCGCGCTGATGCTGCACGAAGGCGTCGATGTGGCGATACTAAGCGAGAAGGCGGATAGCCTGCGTATGCAAGGTGCGAGCGTCATGTATCTAGCTGCGAACGGCGACTTGCTGGGTCTACTTGCCGTGTCCGACCCTATCAAAGCCAGTACGCAAGAAGCCTTGAGTGAACTGAAGGCCGCAGGAATCCGAGTCATCATGGCCACAGGCGATGGGGTATCGACAGCTAAGGCTGTAGCGCAACGCCTCGGTATCGACGAATTCCATGGTGAAGTAAAGCCGGCCGATAAGCTCGATCTGGTTACAAAGCTTCAGGGCCAAGGGCATATCGTGGCGATGGCGGGGGATGGCATTAACGATGCGCCCGCGCTTGCTAAAGCCAACGTCGGCATTGCCATGGGTACTGGTACCGATGTCGCCATGAACAGCGCCCAGGTCACGCTGGTTAAAGGCGATTTGCGAGGAATCTCGATTGCCCGTCATCTGTCTGACGCGACCATCGCGAATATGAAGCAAAACCTGGGGTTTGCTTTTGTTTATAACGCTTTGGGCGTGCCGCTGGCGGCGGGCGTGCTGTATCCATGGACGGGGCTATTGCTCTCACCCATGTTTGCCGCCCTGGCGATGAGCTTAAGTTCAGCTTCGGTGGTGACGAACGCCTTGCGGTTGCGTAAAGTAAAATAAACGGCTAGCGTGCCCAATGAGTTACTGTGGCCGTTGTTGCGTGATTTCTTTTTGAGCCGCTAACGCCTGCTTGGGCCAGGAGCTTTTGATATAAGCGAGCACAGCCTGGATGTCGTGATCGGTCAGCAACTTGCCATAGGCGGGCATATCGCTCACATACTCGGGTGGGGCTGTCACGCCAGGGACCAGGCCATTTTTAGTAATGTCAATTAAAACGGCATCGGGATGATGCCAGGTGTGCCCGGTCTCATCATGCGGCGGCGCAGGCAAACGACCATTGGCCTGACGGATACGCCAGTCAGGCTGGCCCTCCAACTTTGCGCCATGGCAAGATGCGCAGTTGTTGGCGTAGATTTCTTTGCCGTTGGCGACGAGTTCTCGATTGGAAGGGTCAATAAATGCCGATCTTGAGCTCGTCAAGGGTTCATACATAAACAAGCCGGCACCGAGCGCCAGTAAACCAAGCACTCCGGTAATCACGCCCGCTTTTTTCACAGTTATTGCCATTGGAACTATCCCACTCACTTTGTTGCACGATCAATCAATGTAATTTGCGGGCTATCGCTACGCCGGCCGCACAAGGTAACTTCATCTTTGGACATAGGAGGCAAGTTGCCGTTTTTCTTGGATGGGGTCTACCGGTTGATTGTTGACGCGCAGCTCATAATGCAAATGAGGGCCACTGGATGTTCCGGTTGAACCGACATAGCCAATGATTTGTCCCTTTTCTATGCTGACACCTTTTCTTAGACCTTTCTTAAAACGGCTTTGATGCGCATAGACAGTGGAATACTCATTATCATGCTCTATGAAAATCACTTTGCCATATCCATTTTGGACACCAATGAAAGAGATTTTTCCCTGAGCCGTTGCGCGGATGGGAGTGCCTTTTGGGGCGGGGTAGTCAAGACCCTGATGGCCTGCCCACTTGCCTGATACGGGATGCAGCCGGTAGCCAAAGGATGAGTTGACACGCGCGCGTTCGATCAGCGGCGTGGCAAGAAACATCTTACGCAAGCTCTCGAGTCGAGGGATCGCCTTGTGAGAGTGTTTGCCGAGTGTGTGAACAGGGCTTTCGATAATAGAAGTCAGTCTGACTTCCGATGCCACGGCGCTATTCGTTAGAAGATAACCGAAGACGAGAAGCAGGCTTTTTAATATCGTATGCATGTCATATAGAAAATATTTGGATAATGCTAGAGCGTGGTTCGCCTTTTGTGGCTGGATCGACTGTGATTCGTGTGAGAGAAATAAGCATTGGCAGCACTACATACGCAGTGCTGCCGCTCTGGCGGGAACGCATTATAGGTACTGTGCCTAGTAATCCATCAGGCAGTGGATGAATAATCTGGCCATAAGGTACCGCCTTTACGTCACCTTATCCGACTGTTACCTTACCAATCATGCCCGCTTCCATGTGTCCAGGAAGAAGGCAGGCAAAGTCAACGGTTCCGGTCTGAGGAAACTGCCAGACGAGGCCACCTTTTTGGCCAGGATTGACCGTGATCATATTGGGCTCGGCATGTTTCATTCCCGGCATTTTTTGCATCATGGCGGCATGCTCTTTGAGCTCTGCAACGGAGCCGATTACCATTTCATGAGGAATCTTGCCGTTGTTCTTCATGAAAAAACGGACCGTCTCGCCAGGCTTGACGTTGAACTGGCTTGGAGCGAAACGCATAGTGTCGTCCATGACGAGCTCGATCGTACGCGTGACCTTGGCGGCGTCGCCAGGTTGTCCCACGGCGGAGTCACCTTTGTTCATGCTGGACATATCATGACCCTGCATCATGGTGCCGTCTTTCATCTCATGGCTGCCACCATGGCTCCCGGCGGCTAATGCCAGAACGGGTAACGTGCTTAATATCAATATAGATAGCGTCTTTTTCATAAAAATCACTTTTGGATAAGGGAAAAATCAGAGCATCAGGCGTGATGTTCCCTGGTACAACGGTTAAAATCGAAAGCTCAAACCGGCTACGAAACGGGTTTCCTGCTTGGAGTCCCCCGCCGCGCGCGCATAATCCGCCGTCTTTCCGAACTTGCTGGACCATTCCACGCCAACGTAAGGAACAAACTGACGCGTGAGTTCGTATTTGAGACGCAAGCCCGCAGTGCCGTCGGTCAGGCCGCTGCCAATGCCCCAGCGTTCATCGTCCTTTCCATGGAAATTGACTTCCACGCTCGGTTGTAGGTAGAGCTTTTGGGTAAGCAAGATGTCATACTCCGCCTTCAGCCCCAGAGCGGTTCGTCCGCTGGGGCCGACATAGGCGGTGGCATCCACCTCGAACCAATAAGGCGCAAGCCCTTTAAAGCCGAATGCCAGCCATTCCCGGTTTGGCGCGCCCTGTGCATGGTCGAATCGCACGCCGAGTTCCGTATCCCAGAATGTTGAAACCGCATGACGCCACAGCAACTGCGTCTCGGATTCCTGTAATTTTCCGCTCGCTACTTCGCCCTCCGCTTTAATGACGGCGCGGTTATAGGTGCTGCCATACCAGGCCTCACCTTCGTAGGCCGCCCATTCTTCGTCTCGCGCCCTGACGTACTCCAATCGGTCGAAGTAGACCGAACCGAAGTTGTGCATGTCCGACATGATCAGCGCATCTGAGGGTGGCAACGCATACTTGCCCGCGTTACGCACGTAGCCATCGGAGTAGGCATCCGGATCGCGGGCATCGGGTGGCGCCGATCCGCCTTGCATCTGCATATCGCTGTGGTCCATTTCGCCACCGCCCATATCCATTGCTCCCATATCGTGAGCAGGCGCAGGTGGCGCTGTGTTGGCTTGGCCATGGTTCATACCCGGCATGGCCTCTGCTGGCTTAGGCGCGGAGGTTGGCTTCATATTCATGGTGCCATGGTCCATGTCAGGCATACTCATTTTGCTGTGATCCATGCCAGGCATGCTTGCTGCATCGGCAGGCGCCGAGCTGGCCGGCATGGCGGTATGGCCGCTATGGGCGTCGTGCGCTTGGGCGTAGGCAAAAAGCGGAGTTGCACCGAGCGTTGCGATGGCGACTCCAAGAATGCGTTTTCTTATATGGGTATTCACGGTCAAGATTCCCTTTTTCTCGATTATTGAGCTCATGCCACCACCACTTCGCGAAACATCCCCGCATCCATATGCAGCATCAGATGGCAGTGCCAAGCCCAGCGACCCAGTGCATCGGCGGTTACGAGAAAGCTGATGCGTTGCGCCGGCTGCACGGGAATTGTGTGACGGCGAGCTTGGAAGCTGCCGTCGGGGGCCTCCAGCTCACTCCACATACCGTGCAAGTGCATCGGGTGCGTCATCATGGTGTCGTTGTGCAATATGACTCTGACCCGCTCGCCGTAGCGGAAATGGACTGGCGTCGATTTTCCATATTCAACGCCGTCGAACGACCAGGTATAGCGCTCCATATTGCCGGTGAGGTGCAGCTCGATTTCACGCTCTGCACCGCGCGGATCCATCGCGCCACCCACGGTGTGCAAGTCCGATAGCGTCAATACTCGGCGGCCGTTGTTGCGCAGCCCAATGCCGGGATCGTCCAGGTTGGTGCGCGGCATGTCGACCCGCATATCGATACTTGGGCCATACTCGGTCTTGGCGTGGCGCACTTGGGTGCTCGCGCCAGCCGCTGCCATTGCGCCATGATCCATGCCAGCCATGCCTGCGTGATTCATTCCCTGCATGCTGCCATGGTTCATCCCTGCCATATTGCCGTGGTCCATACCGCCCATGGACGATTGGCCAGGCGCGCCATGGTTCATTCCCGCCATGCCCCCACCCATAGCACCCATCATGTCCGCCATGGTGAGCCATTCTGCAGGGTCAAGCGCCGGCACTGGCGCTTCGAGACCGGCACGCGTAGCCAGCGTGCCGCGGGCATATCCGGTGCGGTCCATGGCTTGCGCATATACGGTGTAAACGTCGTCTTTAGGCTGTACCAGCACGTCATAGGTCTCCCCAGGCCCAAACCGGAACTCATCGACCGTTACAGGCTCTACGTTCACGCCGTCAGCCTGGACCACGGTCAACTGAAGGCCGGGAATGCGTATATCGTAAAAGGTATTGGCCGCACCGTTGATAAAGCGCAGGCGGACCCGTTCTCCGGCACGAAACAGCCCCGTCCAGTTGCCCGCTGGTGTTGTACCGTTCATCAGGTAGGTCAGCACGTTCGCGGACAGGTCAGCCAAATCGGTCGGACTCATGCGCATCTCGTTCCACATCTTGCGCTTATCGATAGCCGCTTTTAGGCCATCTCGCGAGGCATCCTGGAAGAAATCAATGGCGGTGGGTTGGTTGTAGTTGTAGTAGTCGCCTTGCATCTTGAGTTTGGACAGGACTCGCATCGGGTCCTCGTCGGTCCAGTCAGAGAGCTGAACGACGTACTCCCGATCCGCGCGTATGGGGTCGGTTTGTGCCGGGTCGATAATGATCGCCCCATAAACGCCGGTCGCCTCCTGCATCCCTGAGTGCGAGTGATACCAGTACGTGCCGCTTTGTTCGACTTTAAATCGGTAGGTAAACGTTTCCCCTGGGGCGATGCCCGCAAAACTGATACCTGGCACGCCATCCATTTGGAAGGGCAGGATGATACCGTGCCAATGAATGGAGGTGGCTTCCTTGAGGCGGTTCTTGACGCGAATAGTGATCGTATCGCCTTCGCGCCAGCGTAAGGTAGGCGCAGGAAGCGAGCCATTGACTGTTGTCGCCATGCGTGGATTGCCGGTGAAGTTGACGGGCGATTCACCGATCTCCAGGTTGAACTCGGTCCCCGTCAGCACAGCGGCTGAGCCGGTGCTCGTCTTGGCGGACGGACTCCCAGCAGCTCGGGCAAAGGGCGATAAGCCCAACAATACGCCGCCGGCCGCTAGGCCCTGAACGAATCGGCGACGGGGCAGAATAGGTAGTGCAAGCGAGGACGGTAGCAGGTGTTTCACGTGAGCGTATCCCAAAGTCGAAAGAGGCAGACATCAATCATCCTTCGATGATCAAAGCCTCAAATTAAATTGATGACTAGCACTTTAACGAAATGTGCCTGTCGGCCCAATGACGCCGGCATTACATTTTTGTAATGCATAGGTATTCTTCAGGTTGGGCTGTGTGGTTGCATTTTCGATACTGTCAGCAGGGAGGCACTTAAGCGTGTAACGCTCGCGTTAAGTGCCCATCATCCAAAACATCATGGCTCCCATGCCGACAAAAGCAAAAACGGCTATGAGTCCAATCGCCGCCAGTGCGATCACAATGATTTTTATCAGTTTATTACTCATGAAACTACTCAAATTGCTTTACGCTATGTGAATGCCAAACGATACGATGTCAGGAGATTACTTATCGAGCGTCGTGCCACCTTTAGCAATCTGTAGCCAGGTCGCACCACGATCTTGACTGATATAGACGCTACGCTTGAAGGTCGCGATCGCAAGTTCTTCGTGGCGGGTAGGGTTTTGAGCAATAAAGGCCACTGCGTCTTCATCCAGTGTAGGAAGCTTGATTTTTGCATTAGCTCCGCCGTCCTTCAGACCCATGCGACCCAGCACTGGAGTATTTGCATAACTACTGACCCAAAGGTGCTCGCCATCCAGATCGAACCACAGCGCGAGTACCTGCGTGCTCCGAACCAATGGCTCAAAATGGTTGCCCGCGTCACGAGACAAGTACAACCCGTCGGCAGCGCCCACGGCAACGACGTTGACATCGCGCGGGTGCACCGCCAAGCTGTTAACTTTGGACTTCAGGCCGTTAGCTGCTGAGCGCGTCCACGCCAAGCCGTCTGTTTGAGTCATATACAGCCCCGCTTGGGGCATCCGGGTATTAGGCCCATAATTCAGAACATACACCGCATTGGTTTCATAGCTCGTGGCCAAGGTATGAAAATCGGACTCTCCTTCAAGCCCCAACTGCCGCCAGGTTTTTCCTGCATCCGTACTTTTGATGAGGCCGAATGGATTAATTAGGTTCGAGCCTGCTGCGGGGTGCCCGCTGCTGTAAAGCGCCTCGCGGGTGGCGGCAAACCCCATATAATCATGCTCAGGCCCGGTCATCTTTGACCATTGCCCATCGGCATACGCTGCGATGCCATGGTGGCTTGGGATAAGCAGCTGTTTACCGTTCGCGCTATAGGCAAGCCCGTGCACGTGCGTGAGTTCAATCGGTGCTGCCTTTGCCGAAATCGTCATTGCTTGTGTATCGGCTTCGGATAGCTCGGTATTTGCGGTGGCAACGTCAAGTCCGTTGAACGTCAATAGCGTGGCCAGGGCTGTCGCCGCCACACCGGTGAAAATCGTTTTTGCACTCATTACGTGATGTCCGTTAATCCAGGTTGCTCACATCAGAAGGCCGTGATGTTTAGGGAATGACGAAACCCCGGGTCAATTAATCCTTGAGCGGTGCGTGGCCGATCAATGCTTTATTTGTGGCATTATCGGCTTGGTCGTTTTCGACCTTTTGCTCTTTGTGGCAGGACTGCATGCCTTTCATCATGAAAAACATCATCAAGGGACAAATCAAGAAGAATAAAAATGGGGCGCTAACGGTAATCCATCCACGGGCGGCGGGTAAAGTCGCGTACGCCACGGCGACGACGACGGCTAGGCCAAGAGCCGCCTTCATCATGGTTTTTACATCACATTTCATCATCGTTTCCTTCAAATAGGCAGGTTGCTTCAGATCTACCCGACAGTGATAAAGGGGCAGTACCCAATGCACTGTAGCGAACCCAGGCTGTCAGTCCGATTACGCTCTCATTACATATTTGTCATGTTTGCTCACTGCGTGATCGTGATGATGAAATTTTTCGTTACTGTCACAGAAGTAGAGATGGTGTCCTCTTGATTGCCTGGGGAAACTCGGACAATAATTTAGTAATACGGGTAAATATAGCTAAGGGCTGGCTTGACATTGCTACCGTAGGAAGGTTTAAGGTGTCTTTTACTTTAGGAGAGTGCAATGATTGAGTTTGAAGTGAAGGATATGACGTGTGGCCATTGCGTGGATACGATCGCTCGTGCCGTTAAGGAAACCGTCCCGACGGCATCCGTTCACATTGATCTTTCCCAACATTTGGTCCGTGTGGAGGGGTCATCCAATCTGGATGTCATCGAACGCGCCATTCGAGAAGTTGGGTATACGCCGGTGCTCAAGGCTTAATGGGTCAGATACATTAAACGGGCTGGCCCTGATTTTCCCAGTTCACTTCGACCTTTTCGGTTAGGGGGTAGGTCGTCTTCAATCAGCGCTCAGTGAGCCATTTACTCAAACACTTCTACGCATTTTCGACACGCTTCGGCGCGATGCTGATAATGCTTCATCTGATGCTGACTACATTCTTGAACGCATGCTTCGCAGATGCTCGCACATTCCTGCACAACGTTTGAGCAAATTCACCGCCGCTCCGCTGTTCAAGAGAAACTTGTCTGCAATCGGCAGATTACAATTCTGTAATTCTCCAGTCATCGTGCTGTCAGCTTCGCGCGGGTAGAGTCTTGCTATGAATTCTGACGATGCCAGGTCAGAGCGCCGCCTTTGATTCAGGCGCAAAACAGAAGGAATTTGCAGGAGTGACCCATGAAACTACTCGTCGTTGAAGATGAGATAAAAACCGGCGAGTATGTGCGCCAAGGCTTGATGGAGTCTGGATTTGTGGTCGATCTGGCTCGTACGGGCCTGGACGGGCATCACCTTGCGCTGACTGAAGACTATGATTTGATCATCCTGGATGTCATGCTGCCGGATGTTGACGGTTGGCGTATTCTTCAAGCCTTGCGCGAAGCGAAATCGACTACACCAGTATTGTTCTTGACGGCGCGCGATAGCGTGGAAGACCGGGTCAAGGGCCTGGAGCTGGGTGCCGACGATTATTTGATTAAGCCTTTTGCTTTCTCGGAACTGCTCGCGCGAGTGCGTACCTTACTGCGCCGAGGAACCACGTCAATCTTTCATGATCAATTGCAAGTGGCCGACCTCGTGCTGGACATCCCTCGTCGGCGGGCAACGCGGCAAGAGGTACGCATTAATCTAACCAACAAAGAGTTCGCGTTGCTCGAACTATTGGTGCGCCGCCAAGGCGAGGTATTGCCACGGTCCCTGATAGCCTCCCAAGTGTGGGACATGAATTTTGACAGTGATACCAATGTCATTGACGTGGCGATTCGGCGCCTGC
The DNA here is from genome assembly GCA_044464765.1 of Pusillimonas sp. GTDB lineage: Bacteria > Pseudomonadota > Gammaproteobacteria > Burkholderiales > Burkholderiaceae_B > JBIQKZ01. Next base: position 242,517 of record JBIQKZ010000002.1, on the reverse strand, counting down.
GCGCTAAAATCGACGACGCCTTTGAACCCAAGCTAATCCATACCGTTCGCGGCATGGGTTACATGCTTGATGTCAGCAGCCCGAGCTGAATGATGGCACGTCGTCCCGTGTCCCTGGCCCTGCGCCTGACGATATCCATCGGAGCAGTCATAACGGTGGTGCTTCTTACGTTTGGATGGATGGTCGAACGATCCATTAATAGCCACTTTGTTCAGCAGGATGTTGATGAACTTAATGCTGTTGTTCAATCTCTGGCGAAGTCACTTTCCGGACCGCCAGCCAGTCAAGAACCAAATGCGCTGAGGCAACAGTTGGCCGCGGCGATATCAGGTCACCATAATGCGCAGTTTCGCATTTCGGACCTTACCGGAAATGTGATTTACGCTACGCCTAATTCGAATCTTGATGGTTTTGCACGATTGGCTCCCATTACGGACACGATAGATCTTGACTCGGTAAAAATCTGGCGAGATAAGCGACAAACCTACAGAGGTGCTGTTGTGCAGCTCATGCAAAAGGGCTTTCCAGACGGAAAGCCCTTAACCATAGCGGTTGCCACCGAGATCAATTTCCATTTGCACTATCTTGAAAGCTTCCGTAGCTACTTGAGAATTATTACGGTGGCGGCGTGCTTGGTTGCGATTTTGGCGACATGGTTTGCTGTTTATCAAGGCCATGCGCCAATTCGACGCATTAGCCAGGAAATCGGACGCATTAGATCAGATCAATTGCATATCCGACTCGCCCCTGAGACAGTACCAGTCGAATTGACCGAGTTAGCGATGTCGTTTAACGACATGCTCGAGCGAATTGAAGGGGTCTTTCGACGGCTCTCCAATTTTTCGGCTGATATCGCCCATGAACTGCGTACCCCGATCACCAATTTGAAGACACAAACGGAAGTTGCCCTATCCCAAGCACGTAGCATTGAGCAGTATCGCGAAATTCTGTATTCGAATCTGGAAGAGTACGAACGTATGGCCAAAATGGTCGCAGATATGCTGTTTTTGGCGCAAGCCGATAATAACCAGCTCAAACCTGAGCTGGTCAGTGTGAATCTGGCTGCGGAAGTGCAAGGTCTATTTGATTACTTCGAGGCATGGGCTGAAGAACGCTCTGTTTCATTGATACGCGAAGGACCAGTCTTACGTATTCAGGGCGATAGCTTGATGATACGCCGCGCCCTGACCAATCTTTTATCTAATGCCATACGCTATACCCCTGAGGGGCGCGCAGTCACAGTTTCACTAGCAGTGAACAGCAACGATATGGTGATTATTTGTGTAAAAAACCCGGGACTAATGATTAATTCCGAACATCTTCCCAGATTGTTTGACCGATTTTACCGCGCGGATCCTTCACGCCAACGTAAGGGCGACGGAGCCGGTTTAGGCCTAGCCATTGTCAAATCGATTATTGACACACATGGCGGCACCATTACTGCAAAAAATGAGGATGGGCAAATAGTTTTTGAGATCAAACTTCCTCGGGATCGAGATCGCGCGACTTACAACAGTTAACTATTAAGTAAGTAGATCGACTGGCGGTTCTGAAAGGTAACTACGCACTGGGCGCTTTAGCGGCGACGTTATCGCCGCCTCCTCGGGCGGATAGTCACCGTTGCCAGCAGCAGCGATCTTATTTACCTTCGGTTGTTTCGTCGCGCTGCGTCAAATCTGGTTCGCTCGAATTGCCATGTTGGTGTCCGCCGTGCCCATGCATCAGATGTATCAGCGGACAGGCTGCAAGGAGTAAATAAGGCCACCAACCGGCGATATGCCCCCAATGCTCCCGCAGTAGGTAAAAACCCGTCACTAGGACGAGGGAAATCCAAGCCTTGGCCCCCGGACGCGCCCAAAACGAGGTAGATGGCCGCAGGTGCTCGGGGTCGGACGGATGATGGTTCATGTGTAGGATCTCCAATTGGGATGGCTGAGTCTAGTCTTTCCAGGATACGGGAGGCCATCAGCGTGTTCGGCGAAATATCGACCAACTACTTCGCCAGGCTCAGTGCCCGCAGCAGCATCCCCCGCGGTTTGCTCGAGGGTCGCTGCTAGAGCCCCCCGGGGCGGCTCCTTGAGTGCCTTCCACACTGACTGCGCTGCCGGTCAGCGGCTCAGAAGGGTAGCCCGCCGCCGCGAGAGCCTGTAGCAAGGCAGGTTGTACCGCAGCGATGTCGTCCACTTGGGCGCGCGCCATGCCCCGCGCAAGGTCCACCTCCGCGTTACGCACCCCAGGTATGCTGAGAAGTGTCCGGGTCACTCGGGCGACGCAGGCGCCGCAAGTCATTCCTGCTACCTTAAATTCGATTTGTTCCATACGTTACTCCTTAGGTGTCAATTCGATCCGAAGGGTAGGGTGAGCCGGTAGGTCGCCTCGGTTTCCTCTACCCGGCAGTCCCACATTGCGTTCTGCCAATAACAAGATAAACCTTCCCATCGTGACAAGGTCAAGCAATATCGCTACCGATTCTATCCCGGTTCCGGATAGCGATCGATTTCGGCGCGCTCCAAGCCGGACAGCAGATAGAAACCATATTCCAGGAAAAACTAGCTAGTCGTGTGCAACTCACCGAAGTGCAGATCTACTTTCGACTCGAACAGCGTCGACCACGAGTGGCCAACCGTCGTGCGACAGTGGCTCGTCGGTTGGGAGGCGCTTCTGAAGCCATCCTGAGAACAGGTAAAGCGTCAGTGGGAAGCCATACATTTCCACGAACAAAGCTACAACGAATGCCGTAAACGCCTTGAATGTTCGCCAGTCTCGCCCGGTGGTCGATTTGAAAAAACCGAAAGCGGAGGTCGCAGAGTAGAGAATCACCAGTGACTATAGCCCGTAGGCCGATTCAGCACGGTTAAAACGAGGACAAACGGGCTTCACCAAGCCGTGAATAAGCGCTTTGATGCTTGATCTGTTCGTGGAAGTCCACCTCAAACGAGTGGTTCTGTTTGCTGTGATTACAAAAATGTAATTGTGGAGTCATCGGATTGAAAGGGGCGCTTAGATATATTGAAACCGTTGTTCAGTGCAATTCAGTCCATACCGCGCCGGGCTTGCCGGATTTCAACTTCGAACTAATTAGGAGATGTGCGCATGAAACGACTAACCGAGTGGGTCGTTTCAACGTCGGGCATCTCGAGAAAGATTAAGCAGAGCGGTACGTACTTGAGCCGCCGTTACTTCGGATCGCACGAGGGAGCGGGGAAGTATGACCCACATGGCTCAAGCCGGTTTCGACCGTGCGAACCCAGTGTGCGCGCACGAACCGCCAGTCTAGGCGATGAAGACCCGAGGCGCATCCGGGCCAAACGCAATGAAATTGCTACAAATGTAAGCCTTACGTCGATATCGACTCCTTCCAAAACTGCTCGCCATCCCGGCGCCATTCGCAGAGGGCACTTCCATGTCTATCAACCACACCTCGCCTAAGCGCCGGCGCTGGACTCTCTGGGTCTTCCTAGCGCTGGCAGCGTTTTACCTAATTGCGGAGCACCGTGCTCATCTCGCGGGATCGCTGCGCTGGTTGCCGCTGGGCCTTCTACTGCTGTGTCCCTTAATGCATAAGTTCATGCACGGCGGTCATGGTGACCACGGTCGTGATGATGACGAGAACAAAGCGGATCGCCCGCCCGATGGCGGACATGCCAGTATGCGCGATAGCGCTTCATCGAAGGACAGCTCCGATATATCTTCAGGAAGGCACTGACATGCATGAATCTCAAGGCGAATATGGCCTATGGCTCCTTGCCGCCATTAACGCAGCATTCTTTATCTTCTTCGCTTGGAGCTTTTATAAGCCGTTGACCAGATGGGATTGGCGGGGGTTTGGGATGTTCTCGGCGTTTGTCGTGGCGTTGTTTGCTGAGATGTACGGGTTTCCGCTCACGCTTTACCTGCTGTCCGGCTGGCTGAGCGCGACCTATCCACAAGTAGACTGGCTCAGCCATGACGCAGGGCACTTGCTTGAAATGTGGTTCGGATGGCGCGCCAACCCGCATTTTGGGCCGTTTCATTTGGCGAGTTTCGTGCTGATGGGCGGTGGGTTCTGGCTGCTGGCGTCTGCCTGGCCGATCTTGTACCAGGCACAGCGCGAGGGTCGGGTCGCGCGGGAGGGCATCTACGCACGCATCCGCCATCCGCAATACGTGGCGTTTGCCCTAGTGGTGACTGGATTCTTACTACAGTGGCCGACGTTGATCACGATTATCTTCTACCCCGTGCTGCTGTGGGCCTATGCGCGGTTGGCTCGGCGTGAGGAGCGCGACAGTTTGGCTCGTTTTGGCGACGATTACGCCCGCTACATGCGCGAGGTGCCCGCATTCCTGCCTCGACGCCGGCGAGCTCATGATTCACACGAAGGGGAACTTTGATGCCTGTCCATAAAACAGCGGCGAGGACGCGCACTTGGCCTATTGGCGGCATGGTGAGCGCCGGATGCGCGCGCACCCTAGAGAAAGTAGTCGCGGCCGTACCAGGCGTCACCGCAGTATCCGCCAACTACGCCAATGCGAGCCTGAAAGTGTCCTTTGATCCTACTAGTCTCTCGACTGGGGCGGTCGCCGCCGCGATCAGGAAATGCGGATTCGATTGTGAGGCGGTGGGGCAAGATGCCGAGCCGACGCCAGAAGTTGGGCGTAAGCAGCCGCACAGCGCGCATGCGAAGGCCCATGACGCGCACGCCGGCATGCACCACGGAAACGATTTGCATGCCGCAGCCCGCGATATGCGCCGCCGCTTTCTGGTCGCGCTCGCCTTTGCGATCCCGGTATTCCTATGGTCGCCGATGGGCATGATGGAACCGCCGCCCGTTCCTTTCGGTCTGCGAGAGAATGTCTGGCTATTCCTGCTGGCGACCGGCGCGGTGCTGTATCCCGGGTGGCCATTCTTCGCCGCCGCGGTTCGCTCGCTGCGGCGCGGCGTTCTCGACATGGCGGTGCTGGTGCTACTGAGCGTCGGCACCGGCTACGGGTTTAGTATAGCTTCAACGTTTCTCTTCGACGGTCCCAACTTTTTCGAGGCGTCCGCCGTCCTGCTCACTTTTGTCCTGCTAGGTCACTGGCTCGAGATGCGGGCCCGCGCCGGTGCTTCGGATGCGATGAAGGCCCTGCTGAAGCTCTCACCGCCGCGCGCCGTTGTGCGACGCAGCGGTCAAGAGATTGAGATGGCGACCGCGGAGGTGTTGGTCGGAGACCTAGTGGTCGTGCGCCCGGGTGCAAAAGTCCCTGTTGACGGGGTTGTGACGGAAGGCAGCTCCCAGGTCGATGAGTCGATGCTGACCGGAGAATCCATGCCTGTGCGCAAGGATCCAGGCGCACTCGTGGTCGCTGGGTCGATCAACAAGAGTGGCGCGTTTACCTACAGCGCCACCAAAATCGGCAGTGACACCGCGCTCGCACAGATCATCAAACTGGTGCAGGACGCTCAGAATTCCAAGGCGCCCGCCCAGTTGCTCGCCGACCGCGCCTCGCAATGGCTCGTGCTTGCAGCAATCGTGATCGGCTTGGGGACGTTCGCCGTGTGGTTCTGGTGGTTGGGCCAGCCGTTGCTCTTTGCTCTCACGCTCACGATTACCGTTTTTGTAATCGCTTGTCCGGACGCGCTTGGGTTGGCGACACCCATGGCGATCATGATTGGGACGGGGTTAGGTGCCCGCCACGGCATCCTTTTTAAGCATGCGGAATCCATCGAAAAGAGCGCCCGGCTGGACGTCGTGATTTTCGACAAGACCGGCACTTTGACCGTGGGCGCGCCGGAAGTCGTCGAGATGGCCATCGCGGCGGATTGGACGCAGGAACGGCTGCTTGCGGTCGCCGCTGCTGTGGAAGCGCACTCCGAGCATCCCCTGGCACAGGCCATCCTCAAGCGTGCCGGTCCGATATCAGAACGTGCTGTGGCCTTCACCAACATCGATGGGCAAGGCGCCATGGGCATGGTCGACGAGGTGCAGGTGTTGCTTGGCAACCGCCTGCTCATGGTGGAACATGGTATCGACCTTCGCGTCTTGGAAGTCGACGCGCAGCGTCTAACCGGCGCAGGTCGCACGGTAATCTTTACCGCTGTCGGTGGTCAGCTCGTAGGCCTTATTGCAATTGCTGACGCGATCCGTGAGACCTCGCGCGCGGCAATCGATGAGCTGCACCGGCGCAGCATAAAGGTCGCCATGATCACTGGCGACAACCGGCCGACCGCCGAGCGCGTGGCTCGAGATCTCGGGATCGATATCGTGCTGGCTGATGTGTTGCCTGGGGGCAAGGCCGACGAAGTCAAAAAGCTGCAAGCGCAGGGTCTCAAGGTCGGCATGGTCGGCGACGGCATCAACGACGCCCCGGCACTTACGCAGGCCGACGTCGGCTTTGCAATCGGCGCCGGTACGGACGTGGCTATCGACAGCGCGGACATCGTCCTGATGCGCAGCGATCCGCACGACGTTGTCCGAGCGATTACCGTAGCCCGAGCGACGCTGCGTAAGATGCACCAGAACCTGGCCTGGGCGGTCGGCTACAACGTGTTCGCCTTTCCGTTGGCAGCCGGCGTGCTGTACCCCTTTACGCTGTCACCCGAGGTTGCTGCTCTTTCGATGTCGGGTAGTTCAGTCATCGTGGCTCTCAACGCGCTGCTGCTACGGCGGGTCCGGCTGGCTCCGCGTAGTGCCGCCGCAACATCCTCTTCCTCGCCTCTCAACGCTGCGGGCTCGCCGCTCGCCCCTGATCGGAGCACTCATGAATAACAATATTGGACCTACTCTCCAGTTTTTAGGCGCTGCGGGCACTGTGACTGGTTCCCGGTATCTTGTGGAAGCCAACGGGCGCCGCGTGCTCGTGGACTGCGGTCTGTTCCAAGGCTACAAGCAGTTGCGTGATCGCAACTGGACACCGTTTCCCGTCGACCCCACATCAATCGACGCCGTAGTACTTACCCATGCTCACTTGGACCATTCGGGATACGTGCCTGCACTGGTCAAACGAGGTTTTCGTGGCCGTATCCACTGCACCAATGCGACTGTAGCCCTGTGCGGTCTCTTGCTCCCGGACAGCGGGCACTTGCTCGAAGAGGAGGCGCAATACGCGGCACGCAAAGGCTTTTCCAAGCACAAGGAGCCCGTCGCGCTCTATACCGAGCGTGACGCTAGGCAGAGCTTGCGCCAGTTGCAGGGACACGCCTACGAGCTCGATATCGAGGTCGCACCCGGCATCCAGGCCCGATTCCACCCAGCCGGCCACATTCTGGGCGCCGCCCATATCAGCCTGGATGTGCAAGGCCAGCGTCTGCACTTCAGCGGGGACCTGGGGCGGCAACACGAATCGCTCATGAATCCCCCCTCATCGCTTCCCGGCTGTGACGTGTTGGTCTGCGAATCCACCTATGGCAATCGATCACATGTAAACGTGGACCAGGAAGCGGAGCTTGGGCCTATCGTGCGTCGAGTGGCTGCTCGCGGCGGGGTGATTGTCATACCTGCGTTTGCTGTAGGTCGCGCGCAGGCGCTGATGCTGCACTTGGCGCGGCTGCAGCAGCGGGGCGAGATCCCATCGTTGCCGGTCTACCTTGACAGCCCAATGGCAGTGAATGCGACCCGACACTACCACGCGCATCATGACGAACACCACGTATCCAACGAGGACTGCCAGCGCATGTACGAGCTGGCGACTTTCGTCAACAGCGTCGACGAATCGAAAGCGCTTGACCGACGCCGTGTGCCGATGATTATTATCTCGGCCAGCGGCATGGCCACCGGTGGTCGCGTGCTGCACCATATCGAGGCCTTCGGATCTGATTACCGAAACGCGATCCTGCTGTCGGGTTATCAGGCAGGCGGCACGCGAGGCGCCGCACTTGCCGCGGGCGTCCGCACACTGCGTATGTTCGGTCGCGACGTTCCTATTCGCGCCGAAGTGGTGCAGCTGCAGGGATTTTCTGGCCATGCCGACGCCACCGAACTGCTGGACTGGATGCGGACTGCGCCTTCGGCACCGCACATGGTGTACGTCACCCATGGCGAACCGGATGCTGCCGACACGCTGCGGATCAGCATTCAGCGAGAACTAGGCTGGCAAGCGCGTGTGCCGGAACACCTGGAACGCGTGGAGCTGGAGGCAGCGCGATGACTGTATCTGCGTCAAGCCATACATCCTTGCGAGTTACCCGTGCCGGTATTGATACCTATCAACAGCCGATCGCGTATATGCACCGCGATTGCGAAGTGTGCCGCTCTGAAGGCTTTGTTGCCATGACCCGAGTTCGGATACAGGTGGGCGACCGGTTCTTGACCGCAACATTAAATGTGGTGGTGAACGAGCAGATTGCCCTTGATGAAGTGGCATTGTCTGAGGCTGCTTGGAACATCCTAGAGCCGGACGTCGACGCGCGGGCAACCGTTCGACACCCTGCGCCTGCCGCTTCGGCTGGAGCGTTGCGTGCCAAGGTCTTCGGGGCGCGTCTGGACGATGCACAATACCTCACGCTGGTAGAGGATGTGGTAGAAAGTCGTCTCTCTGATCTAGAGTTGGCGGCCTTCGTCGCAGCTAGTGCCGGTGAACGCCTCGACCATGGAGAAACCACCGGGCTAACCCGCGCAATGATCTCCGTCGGGCAGCGATTAGACTGGGGGGAGGGCACTGTGTTGGACAAGCACTGCGTCGGTGGGCTGCCCGGCAATCGCACGACACCGATTGTGGTGGCTATTATTGCGGCGCTGGGCTATCTCATCCCTAAAACGTCCTCTCGGGCGATCACCTCGCCGGCGGGTACGGCCGATACGATGGAAGTCATGGCGCCGGTCTCGCTGGACATACCGGCGATGCGCCGCGTGGTCGAGCGCGAGGGAGGTTGCATCGTCTGGGGCGGGAACGTTCGCCTAAGTCCTGCGGACGATGTCCTCATTCGTATTCAACGGCCGCTGGATTTCGACAGCGACGGGCAATTGGTCGCCAGTGTGCTATCCAAGAAGGTCGCCGCCGGGTCCACGCATGTACTGATCGACATGCCGGTCGGGCCCACCGCCAAGGTCCGCAGCAACAGTTCAGCGGACAGCCTAGCAGCACGCTTGCGCCACACGGCTGAGGCAGTCGGCCTGCAGTTGGGCATCTATCGCTCCGATGGTACACAGCCGGTGGGTGTGGGAATCGGCCCAGCTCTTGAGGCACGGGATGTTCTCAAAGTCTTAAACAATGACGCCGACGCGCCGGCCGACCTCAAAGAGCGAGCGATTGCCTTGGCGGGTGCATTACTCGAGTTGGCCCCTGGAAGCGCCTCAGGCACCGGGATCCAACGTGCGCGTGCGGTATTGCACTCCCGGCAAGCGCTGGCAAAGTTCCTTGCCATCTGCGAGGCTCAAGGTGGATTTCGAGAGCCTCCACAGGCGGCATTAACCGCCGATGTCGCCGCCCCCTTGGAGGGGCGCATTACAGCGATCGACAATCGACGCCTTGCACGTATTGCGAAGCTGGCCGGGGCGCCGACTTCGCCCGCCGCCGGTTTGGAAACGGCGTTGCGGGTCGGCAATACGGTGCAGCACGGCCAGCCCCTTTTTACCGTGCACGCGCAATCGCGCGGTGAGCTTGCCTATGCTCTGGAGTACGCTAGGATCAATCAGCCATTCTCAATTTCTACGGAGGGCGCATGACCCGAGTTTTGATGCCTTTTCCCGCTGACGCTACCTTGGCTGCTACCATCGCTACACCTCTCCAAGCGCGCGTGGCGCCAATAGCTTGGCGGCACTTTCCCGACGGTGAGTCGCTCGTCACGTTAGACGATGACCTCGAAGGGGCGGATGTGGCGATTTTGGCCACGCTGCGCAACCCAGATCCACTGGCTTTGCCGTTGCTGTTTGCGGCCCACACTGCCCGTGAGCTTGGCGCACGCTCGGTCGGATTGATTGCGCCGTACCTGGCCTATATGCGCCAGGACGCCCGCTTTCACGGCGGCGAAGCGGTCAGTGTGCCGCTCTTTGCTCGATTTCTGGAAGAGGCCTTTGATTGGTTGGTGACCGTGGATCCTCACCTGCACCGGATCCGGCAACTGCAGTCGTTGTATCGTATTCCCGTCGCTCACGTTTCGGCGACGTCAGCCGTGTCGCGCTGGATCGCTCAGGCGATCCCCGAGGCTATACTGATTGGTCCTGATAGTGAAAGTGAGCAATGGGTATCACGCATTGCCCAAGAGGCGCAGTTGCCCTATCAAGTGCTAAACAAGGAGCGGCATGGTGATTACGACGTTCGCGTCAGCCTGCCGGATCCTTCAGCAGTAGCAGGGCGCATCCCCGTACTGGTTGACGATATCGTCTCATCGGGTCACACGATTCTGGAGACGGTGACGCACTTACAGCGGCTTGCGTTACGCGAAGCGGTGCTAGTCACTATCCATCCCGTCTTTGCCGGCAACGCCTATGAACGTCTGCAGGACGCCGGACTTAAACACATTGCCAGCACCGACACTATCGCCCATCCATCCAACGCGATCTCGGTTGGATCCGACCTTGCGGCGGCCGCCTCGGCGCTAATGACTTCTTCATCGGTTTCCTGGGAGGATACATGAACCAGCATCTCACCTGTTGTACCTCCGATCAACTGGCAGCCTCCGAACGCCAGCGCATCGTAGAATTAGCAGCTGCTCATAGACGGGCCGACCCCGAGTTTGCGCACTGGGCTGCCGGCTATGGCGTAATTCGCCACGATCCGCTTACTCAGATACGGGTGCGCCAGATGGTGGACGAGCTTGTCGCCCGTAGCCGCACGCCGGATGCAGCCACTGCCTGGCGGCAGCTCGCCGCGGCCGACCGTCTTACGAGCGCCGGCATGTGGCTGGTCGCGCACATGACGTACGGTCGCCGCGTGCGTACCGACGGCGCGACGCTCGACGCGGCCGAATTCAAACCCACACCAGAAGGTCATACCGGCGGCTCACTCAACATGGTGCCCGCGTACACGGGGTACCTCCTGATGGACGCGCTGGACGGGGTGACCCGCGCCTGGATGATGGGACAAGGGCACTGCGTTGCCGCGATCGATGCACTCAACGTGCTGGTCGGCAACATGACTGAAGCCCATGCGGCACGCTACGACCGTTCCGACGCGGGCTTGAGTCGCTTCGTCAGCGACTTCTACGCCTACACGCTTAACTCCGATGGGACGCCCGCCTCGCCGCTCGGTTCGCATGTCAATGCGCACACTGCGGGGGGTGTGATGGAAGGTGGCTATCTCGGTTTCGCCGAGCTGCAATACGTGCATGCACCACTCAAAGGCGAGCGTCTGGTCGCGTTTCTTAGCGATGGGGCCTTTGAAGAGCAACGGGGAAGTGACTGGGCGCCGCGCTGGTGGCGCGCTGAGGACAGCGGCTTAGTCAGTCCAATCATGATCCTCAATGGACGGCGCATAGAACAACGCACTCAGATCGTTCAACAAGGCGGCGAGCGCTGGCTCAACCATTACCTACGCTTGAATGGCTTTGATCCGGTTGCCCTTGATGGCCGCGATCCGGCCAGTATCGCGTGGGGCATCCATATCATGGAAGCACGGTTGCAAGCTCAGGGTGATTTGTCCCGAGGTGAGGTGCGCCTACCCTATGGCATCGCCGAAACCATCAAGGGCTACGGATTTCCAGGGGCAGGGACCAACGCCGCGCACAATCTGCCGCTGGCCGGAAATCCGGCGCACGATGCCGGGGCGCGCGCGCTATTCAACGAAGGCGCCGCTGCACTGTTCGTGTCATCACCGGAATTGGACCAAGCGATCACGGCGCTCAACAATCACCACACCCACCAGCGGTCACGTGAGCGGGATCACGCGCTCGCGGATCGGCAGGTGGACCGGCCTCGTGTGCCGGTGATCGAAGATCGCGCAGTTGGGGAAACGAGTTCGCCGATGGCTGCCTTGGACGAACTGTTTGTGGCGATCGCCGAAGCAAATCCCGGTTTACGCGTGCGAGTCGGCAATCCCGATGAGTTGCGCAGCAATAAACTTGACCGCACGCTGGATGTGCTAAAGCATCGGGTGCAGATTCCTGAGCCCGGCGTCGCAGAATCATCGACTGGCGCGGTCATCACCGCGCTCAATGAGGAGGCCGTCGTATGCGCGGCGCTCGGTAACAAGGGCGGATTGAACTTGGTAGTTACCTACGAGGCCTTTGCGCCGAAGATGCTCGGCGCGGTCCGCCAAGAGCTGATCTTTGCGCGACAGCAAGCGCATGCCGGGCGCCCACCCGGGTGGCTGGGTGTCCCGCTAGTGCTCACCTCTCACACCTGGGAGAACGCCAAGAACGAACAATCGCATCAAGACCCGACCATGGTAGAGGCGATGCTGGGTGAGTCGGCTGATGTTGCTCGGGTGGTATTCGCGCCAGACGCCAACGGTGCTGCCGCTGCCTTGGCCCGCGCCTATATGCAGCGTGGCACTATCACTGCACTCGTTGTGCCCAAGCGTCCAGTACCCCATATGCTGACGCCGGACCAAGCGCAAGAGCTTGCGGGGATCGGTGCCGTGTGCCTAACGGGCGATCCAACGACGGCGGCCATCTTACTTGTCGCCACAGGGGCCTACCAGCTACAGGAAGTGCTCCGTGCGCACGCCCGCCTGACCGAGCGGGATTTGTCAGCAGCTGTCGTCTATTTAGCCGAGCCGGGTCGCTTCCGAGAGCCCCGAGATTCAGACGAGGCGCGATACACGCACGCCGAGACGCAGGTGCGGACCCTCTTTCCGACAGAACGGCCGCGAGTGTTCCTCACCCATACGCGTCCGGAGCCGTTTTTGGGCGCGTTACGAAGGGTGGACACGGGCCCGGCGACCACTGTGGCGCTAGGCTTTATCAACCGTGGCGGAACGTTGGACGTGCCGGGGCTCCTCTTTGCGAATCGAAGCACCTGGGCGCACGTCGTGGAGGCGGCCGCGCGTGTGTTGGGCATGGAGCGAGCGAGTCTACTGACTGAAGACGAGCTTGCGGCCGTTAGTGGCACGGGCGAGCCTGCAACACTCCTGCCACCCATACCAGTGTCAGCGCTTTGAGCGCGTGCTTTCGCGGGGCCTGTGTGCCCATAGCACTCACACTCACCGATCAATCGAGGGTTCTGTGACTGGCCTTAATTTACTCGCTTTAAATGTGGGCTCCACCACGTTGAAAGGCGCAACGTATGCGCTTGAATACTCTGACTTGAACGCACAGCCACGACTACTCGAGTGCTCCCGAGCTGAAATCCAAGCTGGCGCCGAGCCTCAGGAACTCCTAACTTTGCTCCTCAATGCGTTGCCCGAGCCAGCTCAACGACCAGACGTGGTGGTGCACCGAATCGTACATGGAGGGAACCTATGTGGCGGCCACGAACTGGACGCAGCTATCTTGGCCGAGCTCGAGGCGTTGGCGCCACTGGCGCCGTTGCACCAGCCCGCAGCGCTTACCGTTGCTCGTGCCGCGGGCCGGCGCTGGCCGCAGTCTCGGCATGGCGTGGCGTTTGATACAAGCTTCCACGCTTCACTTGCCCCGTGGAGCCGACGTCTGCCGATTCCCACAGATTGGGACGCGCTCGGTGTGCGCCGCTACGGCTTCCACGGTCTTGCCTTCGCGTCCGCCTTACGGAAGGTGGTCGCCCAGGATGCCACCATCCTGCGCGGTCCTGTTGTATTCGCACACCTGGGTGGCGGGTGCAGCGTCTGTGCCGTAAAGGACGGCGTAAGTCGTGACACCACGATGTCCCTTACGCCATTGGGCGGTGTGCCAGGTCCAACGCGCCCGGGAGATCTCGATCCCGGCGTCTTACTGTATATGCTCCGCCAGAATGGAGGGGATGTAAACGCAACAGAGCGGCGGCTGTTCCACGCTGGAGGCTTGGCGGGGATTGCAGGACATGGGGACATGCGCGTGCTACTTCCCGACTCCGAACCGTCAGCACAGCTTGCTGTGGAGTTGTTCACAGTACGCATCGCGCAGTCGATTGCCGCCATGGCGACCGGGATTAACGGACTCAACCATCTCGTGTTTTCCGGCGGCATAGGCCATCGCGCGGCGCTTGTGCGGGCGCAGATCGTCGCGCGTCTAGAGTGGTTGGGTCTCGCCCTGGATACTGACCTGAACAATGCCGGGGCGACCCGCATCGACGCTCGTACAGGGCCGGGCATATGGAGCGTAGCCGTTGACGAGGAGCGCGAACTGGCCGAATCGGCGCTGGTCTGGCTCTAGAAAGTCGCACATCAGTTATTGCTTACATAGGAATCCAGTGGTCCGCTAAAGTTGGAAGAATCGCAGATTACGAACAGGTAGCGAGTGAATTCAAGCAGAAAAACCGTTTTATGGCCAGTTTGAGTTTTCGGTTCTGTTGTGCCTTTTCCCTTTTTCTAATGGCAGCGTGAAACGACTGTCTACCTGAACAATTTTTAAGAGATTACTCACGTGAAAAAGACCCTTTCTGTTCTGGCTTTGGCCGTGTTGCCGGCTCTCGCATTGGCTGCAGGAAACCATGCGGGTGGCCATGGCTCGGCGCATGGTATGGCGGGCCATGACATGTCGACGATGTCTAGCGCGTCGCTGCCAACTGGTACGCCTGGCGACCCCGCTAAAGTGACACGCACGATAGAACTCACGATGGACGACATCATGCGATTTACGCCGAGCGAGATCCAGGTTCGTGCCGGCGAGACCGTGCGCTTCTTTATCAAGAATAAGGGGAAAATCCCTCACGAAATGGTGATCGGATCGATTGCCGATTTGAAGGCCCATGCTGCAGAAATGCAAAAAATGCCAGGGATGCAGCATGCGGAACCGAATATGATCACCTTGGCACCAGGCAAGATTGGCGGCTTGGTGTGGCAGTTCGACCAGGCTGGCACCGTCGATTTCGCCTGCCTGATTCCGGGCCATATGGAGGCCGGGATGGTTGGCAAGGTAAAGGTCAGCTGAGTTATTACAAAGATATGTCACGCAAAAAATTGGTCTTTGGGTGGGTCGGCGTCGCCATCATTGCTGCCGCCGCCATGCTTTACAGCACGACGCGGCAATCTGGCCCGACGTTCATCGATCCTGCGGACCAGGCGCTGGTGATGCAGGGCAAGGCGATTTACGCCAATAATTGCGCGGCGTGCCACGGTGAATCACTACAAGGTCAGCCGAACTGGCGTGAGCGCATGCCTAATGGCAGGCTTCCTGCACCGCCCCACGACAAGACCGGGCACACTTGGCACCATCCCGATGCAATGCTGGTGGATATGGTCAAGAACGGTTTGGTACCAGGGCGGACGGCGCCTCCGGGGTATGTGAGCGACATGCCGGCGTACCGCCACGTCCTTAGCGACCAAGAGATCAGTGCGGTACTGTCTTATATCAAAAGCAGCTGGCCGCCCAAAGTTTTAGCGGCGCAAAAGGAAGTTACTTTGCAACGACAGAACTGATGCAACTGAGTGCAGTCTTATTTGTATTGTCAGAAGTTTAAGTTTTACGTTTTCCCTGGAGCAAGTTTTTATGAAATTATGGCTAGCAGCGGCTGCCTTAGCTACCGCATCATCCTTTGCACATGCTGCCGGTACGGCCGTTACCGTATACCAAGACCCCAATTGTGGCTGCTGCTCGGGCTGGGTCGAGCACATGCGCGAGTCCGGCTTTGACGTTACGGCGATTAAGACGACCGACATGGCTTCGGTGAAGCAAAAACTCGGGGTGCCGTCGCAGCTTGGCTCATGTCACACGGGTGTGATCGAGGCCACCGGCCAAGTTATCGAGGGGCATGTGCCGGCTAACGCCGTCAAAAAGTTGATCGCCGACGCGTCAGTAAAGGGGGTATCGGCGCCTGGCATGCCTTTAAACGCGCCTGGCATGGGCCAGCTTGACGGCAATCTGCTTACTGTGGACTTCACGGGCAAGGCGTTTTCTCGAGATTAGGCGCCAAACAGAGATGGGGAGGGCGCGAAGTGACCTGCATCATTGCGCCCGAGCCCGCGCGCTATAAGCAAGGGTGTCGCTTTCGTCGCAACTGAGCACTCGTCGGTTCTAGGCCTCAGAACGGCGCCGCATTACCCGCACCGTTAGAACGATTGGCACGGTTTCAGATAATGCGGTTATTTTGTCTTTTGACATACACACGTTCGGTAGATAGGTCTTCGTCGCCTTTAGGACAGTACAGCCTCCTGACTTGCCGCTGCAACATTGAAGACATCTAGCATGTGCGTCAAGCTCGATTCTTCAATCGTCGATAGCGGCCCAAGGCTGCGTAGACGCCCCAATGTTCGCGCGACTTCGCGAATTCGTGCCGGTTCCTCACGCGCGAGTAATTGGGGCAACGCGGCGATTGCTGCGTCGGCATCAATACGGATGATGTTGGCTTGTCGACGTACGATCTCTCGGAAAGAGTCCATGTCAAAGCCACGATCGCAGTCGGGTTGATGCAGCTCAAGCGTCAGGTTGGCACGTCGTTCGTCGATTGAACTGCAGAAGCGGTGAATATAGAATACGGCTCGAATACCTGCCTCGACGGCGCCGCCGTCAGCTACCGAGTTGCGAAGCCCAGCGATTTCTTGCGCCATAAAGGCCCGGTGTTCGGGCGAAACGCTGGGTCGCTTGCGCGAGGGATCGTCATCGGCCGCTTGTCCGGCGAGTGCTTGTACCCAAGATGAGCTGTATATCCATTCAAAAGCCTTTTCGTAGGCGTCGTCGCGAACGTCTCGCCAGAGATTCAACGTCTTTACGATAGCGTCCGACCAAGCTCCCTGGATTTGCAGAAAAGGATTGTCGCCGGCAATGGGTGTGCGTTGCTCGCGGACTTTTTTTGCCGTATCAGCTATGACCGGTGCTAATGGATTGCGATCAGACCACCATTCGTAAGAAAGCCGCAACGGGTGCATGGTCTGTACCCAGTGCGCCGTCTGCGGCGTCACTGCCTGGCGCACCCAGGGCTGGACAAACTGACGGTACAAACCGAGGTTGATCTTCGATACTTGCGCCACAGCGGCGAAACGCCGGTCGCTCTCCGGGTCTGGCTGAACGATTTCACGCACGCTGGCGATGCCTTCACGTTCGATCGACAGCTCATAGCGCTCGGTGGAAAGCGCTGCATCTTTTTGTGAATTTTCCGCAATCGTTGCACGGTAAATGCCGGCGGGCAAGACGTCGATCAAGTCAATGTTGGTGGCGAACTTATGATGCTCTTTGCGACTTACCGCCCCGGAAACGAAGATGCCCAAATGGCCGACGCTTTCGTGAGTGGCGTAGATAATGGTTTGATCGTGCGTGAGCACATCCTTGTCATCGTCGTACAGGTCCGTGATCCAGCCTAGCGCCTGCGGTGGCGGTGTAATGTTGTCGCCATAGGAGCAGAACACCACGATCGGCGAGCGAATGTTGCGCAAGTCGATACGCACGCCGTCCGAGGTGAGCAGTTCGGCCGTGGCAAGACGGTTGCCAATGAACAGATCATCAACGATGTACTGCATCTCCACATCGTTGAGGTAGACGTATCCTCCCCAATATTTTTCAAAGCCCAAGTAGCGTGAGGCCTCGGTGTCGATGTTGGTGTATAGGTGGTGTTGTTTGCTCCATAGCGTGTTGGCTGGATTCAGGTTTTCGAAGTTTTGCACCAACCAGGCGCCATCAAAGCGTCCAGCGCCAAGGTCGCTGGTCATTGCAGTGAGCCAACTGCCACCAAGCAGGCCTGCGGCATAGCGCATGGGGTTACGCCCGCGCCAGCCAGCCCAATACGACAGCGGTGCGCCGGCGACAATGATTGGGCCGAACAATTCGGGGCGCATCGCTGCGGTCATCAGGATCTGCCAGCCCGCTTGGCAATTGCCGATGACGGCCGGTTTGCCCTCGCGGCATGGGTGCGATGCAATCACTTTTTCCAGAAAAGCCGCTTCGGCGTGCATCACGTCCTCGATCGTCTGCCCCGGTACTGGGTCGGGCAAGAAGCCAATGAAATAGCATGGATGGCCGGCGCCGATCACCACACCGATCTCGCTGTCGACTTTAAAGCCGCCAATGCCGGGGCCGTGGCCCGCGCGTGGATCGATCACCACGAAAGGCCGCTTCATGTGGTCCGTGGGCTTATCCTCAGGCGGTATGATCCGTACCAGCCAATAGTTCACGGGACGAGGCAAGTCCCGGCCGGACAGAACCACTTCAGAAGGGAAGTCCAGAACATTCGGAACTTCTTCGCTAAGGTGGGCCTGGTACTGGTTGCCGCGCTGGCGCATCACGTCCGCATAGAGAATGCTTCGTTGCCAGGTATCGACTGTGTACTCCCTCATCGCGTCGACCGACGGCAGTCCAGCAGCTGAAAAAAGCCCCAGAGTATTTCCTGATGGGCCAGCTGTACTGCCTTCTTCTGCTGCATCAGGGCGGACTGCTTTCTGCGGTCTATACGATTTTTCGGTGGTCATGTCGGTTTACCCATCGGTTGGCAACTCATGGCCCTTAAGTAGCTAAACTATTGGGCTGGAGTAGTAGGCGCAGGCATGCGATCCATCATCATTTGCATCATCGACTGCATCATGTCCATGCGCTTTAGCATCATCGTGTGGTGTGCCGCTGATGATTTCGTGGAAGTCTTTTCGGCTGTTTGGGGAGACATACCGTCCTTCATTCCCATACCTTGCATTCCCGCAGTAGCCATTCCCATCATTTTCATGCCTTCCTGCATTAGCTTATGGTGCTCGGACATCAGTGCTTGCCGTTCATCGGGGCTCGCCTTCTGAAGCTTTTCATGAAATGCATGCATCGTCTGCATGTGCGTATCCATTTGCTTTTCTAACAGAGCCGGATCCACATCTGTTTGGCCTGATGCTGACGTCCCGCCCGTCGCGGCCAACTCAGGATGGTGGACGTTGTGCTCGTCTGCGGTCTGAGCCAGGGCTAGAGCGCTAGCCGAACTTAAAATAATAGAAGAAACAACTAAACGAACTTTTCTCATGGTGAGCTCCTTGCAGCAATTAATAGTCAAGAGGTTGGCTACTGTCTTGACTATACTTGCCATGATCTGTCACAGAGATGTCGCGGTCATTACAAAGCTGTAATGACCGTGGTCTATGTCTACTATTATTGGATGTCGCGCGTACGCAAGGAAAACTCGGCCTTAGACGGATTTTCGCAGTCGTAGTGCGTTAAATACGACTGACGCCGAGCTTAAGCTCATGGCCAATGCAGCGATCAACGGCGAGAGCAAGAGTCCAGTAAACGGATATAAGACACCCGCTGCCAGCGGCACGCCCAGTGCGTTGTAAATGAATGCGAAGCCGAGGTTTTGCTTCATATTGGCCACCGTCATGTTCGATAGGTGTTGAGCCGTGGAGATACCGCGCAGATCCCCTTTGACCAGCGTAATTTGCGCACTATTCATGGCCACGTCGGTGCCCGTTCCCATAGCAATGCCGACGTTTGCTTTGGCAAGAGCCGGCGCATCGTTAATGCCGTCGCCCGCCATGGCGACAATGCGCCCCTCCGATTGGAGCTTGTTAACTAAGTCCAGCTTGTCGGCGGGTTTAACCTCGCCATGGACCTCTTCGATGCCCAGGCGTTGCGCAACGGCTTTCGCGGTCGAGACGCCGTCGCCGGTGGCCATGATGACGCGGATTCCCGCCGCCTTCAGCGTGCGCATCGCTTCAGGCGTACTGCCCTTTATAGGGTCGGAGACGGCCAGCAAGCCCGCCAACCGGCCATCAACTGCCAGATACATGACGCTGGCGCCCGTGGTCCGGAAGGATTCAGCGGTGGTCGTCAACTCCTGGACATTCACGCTTTCTTGCTGCATGAGCGCGGTATTTCCCAATGCCAGCATTTTGCGGTCGACCTGGCCGCGAACGCCAATGCCGCTGCCTGATTCAAAATCGTTAACAGGACTCAAGCTTAAGCCTCGTTCGCGAGCGGCGTCGACGATGGCGTCTGCCAAGGGATGTTCGCTGCCTTGATCCAGGCTTGCTGCAAGGCGCAGCACCTCGTCGGCTTCCATGTCGCCGGCGGGGATGGCTTGCTCGAACGCAGGCCGGCCTTCCGTCAAGGTGCCGGTTTTATCGACAATGAGCGTATCGACTTTGCGCAGGTTTTCGATCGCGGCTGCATCGCGAAAGAGCACGCCTTGCGTGGCGCCTCGGCCCGTCGCCACCATGACGGACATGGGTGTGGCGAGCCCCAATGCACAAGGGCAGGCAATGATCAACACCGCTACGGCGTTGATCAAGCCATAAACCCAGCTTGGCTGTGGACCGAAAATGCCCCAGACAAACAGCGTGGCGATGGCGATGGCGACCACGGCCATGACGAAATAACCGGCCACAAGGTCAGCCATGCGTTGCATCGGTGCGCGGGAGCGCTGCGCCTGGGCGACGAGCTGGACGATTTGCGAGAGCACCGTGGCCGAGCCGACCTTCTCGGCACGGATCACCAGCGCACCAGACGTATTCATGGTTGCCCCGATGACCCTGTCGCCTGGCCGCTTGCTCACCGGCAGAGATTCTCCGGTTAGCATCGACTCATCCAAGGAACTCGTGCCGTCTTCGACAAGGCCATCCACCGGTACCTTTTCGCCTGGGCGCACACGCAAACGATCGCCTTCATGGACGTTCGAAAGCGGTACGTCCTCTTCGGTTCCGTCCGCGTTGATGCGGCGGGCCGTCTTGGGGGCCAGGCCAAGTAAAGACTTGATGGCGGCCGAAGTTTGCGATCGCGCCCGCAGCTCGAGAACCTGGCCGAATAGTGTCAAGGAAATAATGACCACTGCGGCTTCAAAGTAAACGTCAACGCGCCCCATCGACATGAACGTTTCAGGAAATACGCCCGGGGCGACCGTCGCAACGGTGCTGTAGACAAATGCCGCACCTGTGCCCAGCCCAATGAGCGTCCACATGTTAGGGCTGCGGTTGATAATCGATTGCCAGCCACGCACGAAAAATGGCTGCCCCGACCATAACACCACAGGAATCGAGAGCACGAGCTCGATCCACGTTTGCGTCGTTATGTTAAACCAGCCGAGCCGAGGACCGAACATGGCCAGCACAGTGACGACAACGGTAAAGGGCAGCGTCCACCAGAATCTGCGCGAGAAGTCTTTCAGCTCAGGATTATCGTCATCGAGGCTGGGCATAAGCGGCTCGAGCGCCATACCGCACTTCGGACAGCTCCCCGGGTGATCCTGTCGGATTTCGGGATGCATCGGGCAGGTATAGATGGTGCCCGAAGGGACTTGCTCGAGCGCGATTTCCCCTTTGTTTTTTTGTGTGAGGAACTTCTCCGGGTCGCTGTTGAACGTGTCCAGGCATTTCGCGCTGCAAAAATAAAAGGGCCGACCGCCGCGCTCAACATGGTGTGGCGAGCCTTCCGTTACACGCATACCGCACACCGGATCGGTGAGTTGGGAACCAGAGTCTAATTGTGTCACCTTGTGCTGGTGAAGTTGTTCAGATTTGTTCTGCGTCATGACGATAAAAGCCCTTCCAACAGTAGGTGCAAGTCCAGTCCATGTACGGCAAGAACTCTGAGCGTACAGGGACGATTAAGGGGGTAGGTTACATGATGCCAGATACCCACGTGCGTTCAGTCGCTCATCGAGGGTTTAGCGCATTACATTTCTGTCATGGAATTTCCTACAGAGCAACAAACGATCGCGCGCCACCGATTTCGGCTCTTGGCATAACAGTCAACTTGCCGAAGTCAAATACTTTGCATACTGTGAATCTTTCGGTATCTCTTCGGATACTTATTTATGAGACTCCACCGCGACAGAACCCGTATAGGCTTACTTTTCCGGCATCAAGAACCTTGAAGCGGGTGAGCTGCTGGCTCTGGTCCAGGCAGGTAATGAACTGGCATCCGACGTACACCCAAAATCAACTAGATGAAGTTGCCGCAAAACTAAATACAAGACCACGGAAAACTTTAGGACTTAGATCCCGACGCAAGTATTTGATGACGCCTTGCACTGACCGCATGAATCCGCCCGACCTGGAAGCAGATTTTTAAAAGCGTACACCAGTAACTTTGGGCCTTCGCTCAGGAATGCGAATTTAGCTTTCGTGCTGCGTGCTAGCCGACGCTAGACATAAACCCGCGTGTAGTTAGATCGCCCATCGGGCGATGGTGGCGCTCGCCGCGCGGCCGGTATCTGCAGTGAGCCAATACATGGTCGTGATCCCCGCTGCAATGAGCTCGTCGCCTAGAACGCCAACTGTATCACTGCACTCCCACACTTCAAGCGCTTTCGCGGCATAAGCGGCTGCCTCCCCGCGGCGCGGGTCCCTTCCATTTATTCCACGGTCACTTTCCGTTCGTCGCTACGTGATTCAGCACGGCAAGGCGACGAACTCACGGCAACGGCGGCAACACCGAACGAGCCGTATTACTGCAAATACCGGAAAACCTACGTCAGGCTCAGAATCTTCGGCCCCGGTCAGCAGGAAAGAACTTATACCGCGCAACTCTTGGAAGGAAAAGCACGATGACACCCGACACCACCGCAGCTTTGGGCTATGACAACATGAACGCAGGGCAGACGCTTTACGTGCGCAGCCCATCGGGCCGGTATCATGCCGCGACCGATTCGCACGTACTGGCCGCCGCGCGGATCGCCGCAGAAAGTCTGATTAGTGATCGGGCCGCAATGGGTAACCCGGACACCGTCAAACGGTATTTTCAGTCGAAACTGTCGGGAATGGGGCACGAAGTCGCCGCTGTGTTGTACCT
The DNA here is from genome assembly GCA_044464765.1 of Pusillimonas sp. Lineage (GTDB taxonomy): Bacteria > Pseudomonadota > Gammaproteobacteria > Burkholderiales > Burkholderiaceae_B > JBIQKZ01. The sequence goes on along the minus strand of JBIQKZ010000002.1, from coordinate 219,879 downwards.
GAATAGCCAGTTTAAGGTGATCCGTTACATGGAAATGAGCCATGGAACCCTGACGCAGGCCAGCGTATACCCGCGCGAAATCGTCAAAACCGCGCTACGCCTACCAGTGAGTTTTCCAGCCGTGCTACATCTGGGGCCTTGGTAACCCATGCGTTCTGCCGGTGGCGTTTTGTCGGCCTTCTTCACGAAGTTGTGAAGCATCACAATACGATGGCCAATCAAGGTGCAGTAAAAACTCGGGCGATGCCTTCTGCTCCTTTTAACCGCAGCTCGAATAGACCTCCACCAAAAGCTTTGGTATGTGGCTCGCCTAGGTTCGGGCCGTTGTTACCATCCGTAGCGAGGATGCTGCATAGCGTGCTTGAAGGGTCTTAGGTAAAGAAAGGATCTGAACCTGCGCTGATATTACTGTAATAGGCGTCCGGCGTTGCCTTTCATGGGGCGGCATTTATTGACGATGATTATCCTCATCCAATTGCAACAAGCTGTCAAAAGCACCAGGGGCCACTACAACCTTGCGCGTTTTCCTCAGTCTGATCACAGTAGGGTCAAAATTCTGGATAATGTCGCGGTGCGTTTCATGCAGCCAGTCTTCGGTCTGCTTCCAGACCTCGGTCACATGACACTCCACTCCACTGAAATTCCGTTCCAACTGCCGGCAGTCCGAGAGGAAACTGCGCCAACGAATGCGCTCCAGAGCAGCGGAATTGTTGAACAAAAAAAGGGTGTTCGCCTCCCCATGTTCGCTGGTGTGCTTCATGAAGGCGGCTGGCGGCTGATCCATGAATGACTCGCTGAGTTCAGTCCAGCGCTGCTGGATGTACTGATACCACTGCCGCTTTAGCTCTTCGAGTTGCGGTTCCAACCCGCCGGCATCCACCTGCATATCCCAGAGAAAGCCGCTCTTTTCCTGCTTTCCATGGTTTTTCCCCTCCACATATTCATGAGGAAGCAGGCGCTGGATCATGTCGTCCCCTTGTTCTTGAAGCTGGTCCGTTATATACGTGGCCAGCGAGCTGAGAGTGGCGTAATGGAGTTTGTCATTAATGAGCAAGCGCGCCCAACGGGAAAATCGCAGCGCATAGTAATTCCGCTGCTGGTAGTCCGTGATCTCCTTGCTATTGGCTGCTTCCTGGAAGTGGTAATCGTTGAGGTCGTAATCATGCAGGGTATCGAAGTCGAGCAGGCTGACATTTTCGGCCATGGATTCGTTGAGCCAAATCATATCTTCACCGATACCGGTGGTCAGCAGTTTCGCCCAGTTGATATGTTCAAGCTGCGACAGTGGCAGGTCACTCCAGATATCACCGGCATTGTCAGCGGTACATGAGATGTCCAGCAACTCACGGAGCAAAACAGCAGCCACCTTGTCACTGGCCACATCGTCCATGGTCGCGCGAAACCGTTCCTGTTGCTCCGGCAGCCAGGCGTAGTAAAGTGGATCTGCTGTCATCAGCGCCTTACGGGCTGCAGCACGTATTCGATTGTCATTCATAGTGGTTACGGCGTGAGAAAAGGCTTTGTCTGATCGATAACGAGCTTAATATTGCTGAGCGAGTAGTGCCTGCCCCTGTTCGGTAATTCGATATTTCTGTAAGCTACTATTGGGTTTGTCCGGTATGGTCATGGCAATCAACCCTGCGTCGAGCGCAGGCTGTAGGTAAGCAACTCGAAAATGCTTGCGGTCGTTTAACCCAAGGGCATCCATTAATTCCGTTCGGGTTTGCTCTCCTCGGATCACCTCCAGTAAATCCCTAACTTGGGGGGTGACTTGGGGGGTGACTTGGGGGGTGACTTGGGGGGTAGTCGCGTTCGGCTGTTGCGGCCTAGGTACGACGACTTTGAATTGGTTGCTGGCTATTTCATCCAGTAGTTCAATGGTAGGCCAGTCATGCAATGCGCGCGGTATACCCGTACCTAACCCCCGATATGGCAGGATGTGGACGGCATGTTCCGTGAGCGTGGGATTACGCCGGTTGGTTGCGCCCTGGCGGATGGCTTCAGTGCTCAGGCTGTCGGGTAAATGACCGGGGCTGATGATTTCGACACGATCTGCAAACACCATCAGGCGAATGGACGCACTGGTGAAGTAGTCTCGGTGAATCAGGGCGTTGACCAATAACTCTTCAAGAGCTTGCTCTGGAATTTCCAACTGACCCAAGGTGTTGAAACCTCTGTCAGCTTGAACGTGACGCAGGTTACGTTTAATGAAGGCAAAGCTGCGCTGGTACTGCTCTAAAAGCGTACCGCCGATATCTTCGCTATCCAGGTAACGGCTGTCATGTAATACCAAGCCTGGAAACGCAACGGCCTTGACTTCAAAAGCAGGGCGATAGCGCTGAGGGCGTTTGCCAAACAGCATCAAGCCACCCAGGTTAAGTTCTTGCCCATCGCCCAATCCCAAGTTCTGCAGTAATTGTGATAGAGGTTGTCCCGCAACCTCAGGCGACTGACCATAACGGCGCGTAAAGTAGGCAGCAAAGGTTTTTTCGTCGATATCGTCAGTGGACGTGCCGGTGACGGGAATAACATCCGCATAAACCAACCCAGCACGCTGAAATAGGCGCTGAATTTCTTCACGGGCAGTGACGTGACGTTTATCGGATCCATTTTTTACCCAGATGCGTCCGTGATTATCAATGTAAGGTTTGGACAAGCCATCGGACACCGTGACGACCATGACGACACCGTGCTCGGTCTGAACGTTATCAGTAATAGGGTGTATGGGTGGGCGTACGTGTTGGGATGCCGCATTGCTTAGCAGTTGGTTGACCTGCCGGACATTCGCCGCCTCTAGGCCGACGATCTGACCATCGTCGCTAACGCCTAGGAACAAGCGACCACCACCACTGTTGGCAAGTGCTGCCAATTCTGCCGCGATGCTGTCAGCATTGTGCGCTTCGCGCTTGAATTGGTGACGGCTGTCTTCGCCGCGTGTCAGAATTTGAACTAGCTCTGCTTCAGTCATGGAGGGTACTCAATTGCAAATAGCTGTGTCGCCAAGCCGGTTGTCTTCAGATGATAGATGACTTCGGCAACGAATCCATTCAGAAGAGTGTAAAAGGACCTGCCCAATACCACGATCCAGTGATTTGCCGCAAAAAACTCCATTTATACGCGAGAATGCGTAATCCGTTCAAAATCCTGGCAGCGTCGAGCAATCGCGAGCAACGCCAAGCGATCTTTTGGGGATGGTATTTTGGATGGTGTTGGCAAGAGGTACGAGAAAAAACTCAATTAAATCAATGGTGTAAATCAGCTATTGATAATTGAGTGGGAGTGATTCCGCGTATGGCACGGCCAGGCACCTGATGGCATGAAAAACCGTTAAGCCCGCGTAATTGCGGGCTTTTTTGTATTTTGTCTGGCAGAACCTGGTAACTAGAGGAAGCGCCAAGCAAGACAGGCCGAACCAACGCAAGGGCCGGGGTCGGTAGCCCTTGAACTACTTGAATGCAGTTTGTATAATTGATTTCACGGCAATCAATAGGAGGTTGCAGACATGAGAGCAGTAACGATCAGGAATGTGCCGGAAGAGGTGCATCGTGCTATCCGGGTTAGGGCAGCGCAGAATGGCCGTACATTGCAAGCCGAGATGTGCGAAATTTTGGCTACCGCCGTGAAACCGGAAGGCCGGGTGAAACTGGGCGACCTGCTGGCAGACATCGGACGCAAGGTGAAATTGACCGACGAAGAAATGGCGGTTTTCGACCGCGACCATTCACCCGCCCGCGCAGCGAGTTTTGAATGATTCTGCTGGATACAAACGTTATATCGGAGCAGTTTCGAGCCGTGCCCGATGAAACGGCGATTGACTGGTTGAATCGTCAGCCGCTGGAAACGCTTTATTTGGCATCCATGACCGTGGCCGAACTGCGGGCCGGTGTAGCGCTGATGCCCGCAGGTAAGCGCCGGACAGTGCTCAGTGACAGCATCGAACACCAGGTGTTGCCGGTATTTGTGGGCCGGGTGTTGCCGTTTGATATGGCTTGCACACGCGCCTATGCCGATGTGCTGGCAGCCGTCCGCAAGGCCGGCAGCGGCATCGAGGCGGCTGATGCCGTCATCGCGGCAATTGCCCTTGATAACGGTTTCAGCGTGGCTACAAGGGACGTAAGCCCGTTCCTGGCTGCCGGCGTGAAAGTAATCAACCCTTGGGAAGATCAAGAGTAAAGCAGCCATTCGTGCAGGGTTGCGCGACACACACCGTCCCTCAACAAAAACGTAAGCCCGGCGTGACGGTGTCGCAAGGGCGGGTACCTTGGCAGATTTTGGCGAACTGCCACGTGATGGCCCAACCCTACAGAAACAGGTGGGGCAGATTAGCCGCAATAGCTAACTCATCCCATCAAGAGGTACTCGGCCATGAAACGTGCCGGTAGCGTTGGCGATCCGTTCTGGGAGAGTGTTCAAGCTCCGTAGGTTGGAATAGATGTTTCCATTATTGTACGGTATAATTCCGTACAAAGGAGCCTGCCATGACTACCGCTACCGCTCGTCTAGATCTACGAATTGAACCCCGCGACAAAGACCGTATCGCCAAGGCTGCCGCACTGCGTGGCATGCCGATTTCGACCTTTGTGCGTGATGCTGTCCTGCGTGAGGCGGATAACGCGATTGCGGCCGATACCGTGGTCACGCTGTCTGTCGAGGAGTCTCGTCGTTTTCTGGCCGCGTTGGATGCTCCGTTCAAGCCCAATAGCCGCCTGAAGAAAGCAATGGATGCCGCCAAGCGTTTGGCAGAGCACTGACGCGGATGGTACTCACGTTCACGATCCTCGATGGTCGTCAGCATGATCGCGAGGGTTTCACCTGTGGCGTGACGGCATTAGACGATTACCTGCGTCAGAGGGCAGGGCAGCATCAGCGTGACGGCATTGCCACAACGCATGTCCTGATAGACGACGAACAGCCTGCCCACATTTTGGGTTACTGCACGTTGGCTGCGGCACAGCTCTATCTGGATGAGCTACGGGAAAACGATCGTAAGCGCTTGCCTGCCTACCCTGTGCCTGCTATACGGGTTGGTCGCTTGGCGGTGTCGCAGTCCGAGAAGGGCAAGGGTTATGGTCAATTGCTGCTGGGCCACGCGGTCAATGTGGCTCTGTCCGTGCGGCAGAGCATGGGCGTGCGTGTCTTGGTAGTGGATGCCAAGGATTCGGTGGTGGCAGCGTTTTATGAGGGCTTTGGCTTTCGTCGTACGGTCAGCGAGGCGTTGACGCTATATCTGCCAATATCCGCTGCTTGATTTGGCTACAAGGGATGTCAATACGTTCCTGACAGCCGGCGTGAAAGTCATCAACCCTTGGGGGGATCAAATATAAAGGGTGGATACAGGCGCGGGTTCATCAGGTCCTGCATGAAGTTTCTCTCGACCTAGCCCGCATTGGGCCAGTAGTGCGCGTCCGGCGTGGGCCGTGCGCCAAAGATAGCTTGCCCCACGCGCACGACGGTCGCACCTTCCTCGATGGCAATTTCGTAGTCGCCGGACATGCCCATCGACAGTTCCTCGAGCTCAATACCGTCCGGCGCCTCTTGCCTTAGTTTGTCCCGCAGTTCACGCAGCAGGACGAAGCACGAGCGAACGCGCGTCGCGTCGGCTGAAAACAGCGCAAGCGTCATAAGCCCTCGCACCCGCAGGGCGGTAAATGCCGGTAGTGCTTTAAGAAATGTGGCCGCCTGGTCGGGTGGCAGGCCGTACTTGCTGGCTTCCCCCGACGTATTCACTTGCACAAAGACGTCCAGCGCGTGGCCTTCGGCCTGCAACCGCCGGTCTAGCGCCTCGGCGATACGCAGGCTGTCCAGTGCCTGGAATTCGGCGGCGAAGCGCGCCACCAGCTTGGCTTTGTTGGTCTGTAGGTGGCCAATCACCGACCAGTGCAGATCGGCCAGGTCTACCATGGCCTCCCATTTTTGGTGGGCCTCTTGCGGTTTGTTTTCGCCGAGCATGCGGCAGCCGGCGGCATAGGCCAGGCGAATGCTGGCCTCGTCCTTGGTTTTGCTTACGGGGAGCAGGCGCACGCCGGCCGGGTCGCGTCCCACACGCAGGCATGCCGCGGCAATGCGTGTCTGCACGTCGGCAAGATTGCGGCGGAAGTCTTCCACCGATTCCGCCTGAGGCCATCGGCCATGCTGGTCGTGCAAGGTGGAGGTGTCTAAGGGAGTGTCTGCATTCACAGTAAACCTCAATGGTGCGCGTAGCTTGAACCGCTTGTGGGCGAGTGGGCGCCACAAAGTAGGGGTGGCGCCCAGCCACGGCTTATTTCAACGCTACTTTCGGGAAGTCGACCGGTACATCAAACGCAACGTTAACGTAGTTGGTGAAGAGATTCAGGGCGACATGCGCCATTATCTCAACGATTTGCTCATCGCCAAAACCTGCTTCCCGCAGATTCGCTACATCGGCATCCACAATCTGCGCGCGTTGCTCGACTACTTTCAAGGCGAAGGCCAAGGCTGCGGCGGTCTTGGCGTCGTTGGATTGGCCAACTTGGGCTGCGGACATTTCGACGGCAGACGCGCCGGCTTTTTGCCCCAGCACGGTATGGGCCGCCAGGCAATAATCGCAGCGATTGCGGTTGGCGATAGCCACGGCGATTTGCTCTCCGAGTTTAGCGTCCAGCGTGCCGTTTCCCAATGCGCCAAAGGCGGACCACATGCTCTGCAAGGCGGCCGGAGCATTCGCCACGGCTTTGAACATGTTGGGTGTCGTACCAAAAACCTGCTGAATCTGGTTCAACAGAAGCTGGCTTGCTGTGGGCGCGAGTTGAGTTTGAAGGTTGACGCGGCTCATGGTGATCTCCTGGAAAGAGTGAATGAGTGGACAGTATGACCGGGATTTAAGTATGATATGAACCGAAATATTCATAAAACATACCAATTAGTTCATATGTCTGCTTCTTCACCCTTAGACCGCCTTTCGGGGATACTTGAACGGTTCCGCGTGCAGGCGGAACTGCATCACTCCGGCGCGCTGTGTGGGTTAAACCATTTCGAGGCGTGCGAGGGGTACGGCTATTTGCACGTGTTGCGTCGTGGTCAGTTGCAGGTGAGCCATCCTGGTTCGCGCGATGCGCCCGCGTCTCTGCGTTTCGACGAACCGACCTTGCTGCTGTATCCGCGCCCCCTAACTCACCATTTCCACAACCCGCCCGACGAGGGTTCTGATTTCACCTGCGCGCGACTGAACTTCGAGGGCGGTGCCTATAATCCGTTTGCGCGGGCGCTGCCTGCCTTGATTGCGTTGCCGCTTGCGCGTGTGTCGGGCCTGGACTTGGCGCTTGAGTTGCTGTTTTCTGAAACCGATAGAGTGCGCTGTGGCCAGCGCTTGTTGGTTGATCGCATATTCGAGGTCGTTGTGATTCAGCTATTGCGTTGGCTGCTGGATCATCCCCTGGAGGCGGGTGTGCGTCCTGGCTTCATCACTGGCCTGTCTGAGCCGCGCTTGGCGCGTGCTTTGGTCGCCATGCACGATTCCCCCGGCGAGCCTTGGTCGGTGGAGCGCATGGCCGAGCAGGCCGGTATGTCGCGCACGGCATTTGCCAACACGTTTCGCGACGTGGTGGGCCAGACGCCGGCCGACTACTTGAATGACTGGCGCATTGTGCTGGCGCAGAACAGGTTGCGCGAAGGCAAGCCCATTAAGATACTGGCGCAAGAGCTGGGCTATGCAAACCCATCGGCGCTATCGCGTGCGTTCTCGGCGAGGGTGGGGGTGTCTCCCCGAGATTGGCTGGCGAAAGCTTCCGTTGGGTTCGAAAATTAAACTGTGTCGGGCGTGCCGCCGAAAAGCAGGCGTCAAGCGTTATCAAGATAGCTGGCAAAACGTTTGTGGGGGTCGAATTGCTTGCGCACTTGAAGCAGCTTGTCCCATTTTTCTTCGGAAAAGCATTCCTTGGCCATGTGTGGAAAGTGCGTGAAGTCGATCTCGTTGATGTAGTAACCCTTGATATAAGGTTTGATTTCGTCGTAGATCTCATCCATTAGCGCATAGTTCTGCTGCACATCGTCGTTGGTGGTGCCCATTAGATACCAGGATATATAGTGTGGCGCCTTATAGGTATAGCAGGCGGGTTCGGGCACGGTGGGGTTGCTGCCTAAAACAGAGAATCCGAAAGAGCGCGGATCCAGCGCTTTGGCGGGGATAATTTCACCCAACCGTTGCAGCACAGGCAAGGGATCGTCGGTAAACAGGGCCACTTCGGTGGTGCGATACTGGGCGTAGAAGTCGGTGGCAAGCTGGTTGTACAGGTCCATATACCCCACCGGCTGGTTGACGACCGGGTTCGATACTGCAAATTTGCCTACGTCGCTTTCGGTGAACACCTTGGCGGCATCCAGCGCGTCTTGTTCAGTTTCCCCGTATGAAAAGATGTTCACGGCCCAGTGCCAGGTTTGTTTTTCGGGCGGCGTGCCGGGCGGGTTGAAGCGACCCAGGGCGCCCAGAACCTCTGACCTGTTATTGCTGGCAGGCAGCAGCTTCAAGTAGGCTGGGACGGCGTTTTCGAGCTGGTCAAGCGTGTAGAAATACGTGTTCTTCACGATCTTTGGCGCCGGATGAAGCTGAAGCTTGTAGCGCAATATCAGTCCGAAAAAGCCTGGCCCCACGCCGCGCAAGGCCCAGTACAGGTCGGTTCAAACAACAGGCGGTTCAGCGGCTCGCTAAGAACACGGGGGCCGGCCCACACCGTCCGGTTCTTCGTGTCGATTTCCCCAATTTGATCGAACAGGGACATGTCGACTGTGATGGCGTCTTGCACCAGGCAGGTATTGCAGATGTTGTGGCCCGAGCTGCGCGCGACAAGCTGAAGGTTCGCCTTGTTGGCGTACGCCACCAAGACGGACAGGTCGTTTCGGTCAGTAGGGCGTGCAAACATAATGGGGAATTGCTTGCTGGGCTTGATGCGGTACCAGGTCATGGTCCATAGCCAGCCTAAGTAGCCCTTGTCGGAGCGGGTCACGATCTCGCCTTTGAAATCGGCAAGTTCCGCAGGGCGTGCGGCGGCCGCTATTTTGGCTGCGCCGGCCTGGGCGCTGGTCTTGGCCCATGCGGCTCCTGCGTGTAGTGCGCCAAAAGCCCCGGTGCCGATCAGGCCGGCCAATTTGAGAAAAGAGCGACGAGCGAGAGTGTTGGTTTTCATGTGAAGAGCCTTAATGCACTTGAAAGCCGTGCGTTGCAGAATGTGTGGAATAACAGAGCGTTGACGGGCCTGGGCGGGGCTGCCTGCTTGTGATCAAAGCCGCCCACGTTCGCTTATTTCTCGGCAGAGATGGGAGCCTGGGCGCTGAAATAGGTGGCAAGCTCGGAAATCTGTTCGTCGTTCAGGTTCGCGACCAGTGCTTGCATGACTGGATTCTTGCGCTTACCTGTCTTGAAGGCGTGGATTTGCTCTGTCAAGTAGTTGGCTTGTTGCGCATTCAAATAGGGTTCGGTAGGCAAGGCGGCATTGTCATGACAGGCGATGCAGGCGACCGCAGCTTACCAGGCGGCTTGGCCGCCTGGTAAGCTGCGGTGTCAGGTACAGGCCCCGGCTGAGCGCTTAGATAGTCGGCCGCCGCCTTGAAATCGGTGTCGTTCAACACGGCAACTACTGGCTGCATCATCGGATGGTTACGCGTGCCCGTCTTGAACTCCTGGAGCTGCTGAAGCAGGTAGGCCTGCTTTTGGCCGGCCAGGCTGGGCCAGTCGTTATATTCGCTGCGACCGTTGGGACCATGACAGGCAAAGCATTGGCTGAGCACAGCCGGGATGGCTGTTATTGGCTCTGGATAGACGTCTTGTTCAGTGGGTATGTACCCCTCGGTGGGTACATACCCCGTGTCGGCCAGCGCCACAGAGCAACCTAAACCAAGGGTAGTGACCAGCATGAGGCTTTGCATGCCTGCCTTGCGTAGCCACCGTTCTGCAGGGGTATTGGAAAAGCGCTTTTTATTGTGCATACAGAGCGTTCCTGTTGTAACGTTTGTGGGCCATACTGGACTAAATAGACGATAGATGGAACATTCAGCGGTGTTGGTGAGGTATGGCATTCTCGCCCATGCAGGGCAACAGTTGTCGTCCTTGGAAACACACAGCCCGGGGTGTTTTTGGTAATCTTACGCAAGCGTATCGCAGTGGCCTGCGCATCCACTATCGCCGTTTATTGGTGCGGGCTCGCCTCGAGCGCCGTGCATCATCAACCGCTTTAAGGTGCTGACATGGACACCACGCTTTCCAGACGTAAATTCCTGACTGCCGCCGCCACGGCAGGCGCCGCCACTGCCATGCCGATCAGCATTGCGAGCGCAGCATCTGCACAGGCTGCGGACAAGCCAGCTGCACCCGCTAAACAAGCTGCGTATGTGCAACCGACGGGTGAAGGCAAGCTGGTCATAGCGAGCTTGGGCGACCTTGAAGCGCGCGCGGCCGAGGCCATACCCAAGGGCGCCTTTGCCTTTATTTCGTCCGGCGCCGACAACCAAGTCACACTGCGTAAAAATCGCGAGTCGTTCGACCGCATCCAGTTGTTGCCGCACTATCTTGTGAACAAGCCGGCGCCCGATCTAAGCACGACACTGCTGGGGCATAAACTTAGCATGCCGATCATCACGGCGCCGATGGGTGCGCACGGGCTGGCGCATAAAACGGCAGAGCTTGGCTCAGCCAAAGGAACGGGCGATGCGGGTACGCTATACATTGCCGCCACGCCGTCCAACGAAACCCTTGAAGACATTGCCGTGGCCACCACCGGCCCCAAGTGGTTCCAACTGTATTTGCACGACGACCGCGAGCTTTCCCGCGATTTGCTCAAGCGCGCTAAGGCGGCCGGCTATTCGGCTATCGTGTTCACCATCGATGCGTTTGCGCCGGGAGCATCCGACGAAGCCATCAGGCAAGGGTTTTCATTCCCGCCCAGCTTGCCGCTGGTCAACAGCAAGACAGGCGTCTTCAAATCCAGCCTGGGCTGGAACGACGTTGACTTCATCCAGCAAACTACCGATCTGCCCCTGATTCTGAAAGGGGTTGTCACCCCCGAGATCGCAAACGAGGCCATCAAGCGTGGGGTCGCGGCATTGCAGGTCTCCAATCACGGTGGTCGCGGGCTGGATGGGGTGCCCGCCGCGGTTGATCTTTTGCCAGGTGTCGTCAAGGCAGCCGATGGCCGCGTTCCTGTGCTGATGGATAGCGGCATACGGCGTGGAACCGATGTCTTCAAGGCCTTGGCCTTGGGCGCCGACGCGGTGGCATTGGGCAGGCCGGTTTTGTATGGGCTTTCCTTGGGCGGGCCGCAAGGTGTTCCAAGCGTGTACGAACGTATCGCGGCAGAGCTGTCCCGCGCGATGATGATTGCGGGCGTTGCGAATGTCGATGAAATCGACGCAAAGTATTTGTACGATTAATCGTCTGCCTATAAGACGATAAGGGCCGTATTTTCCTGAGCGTTGAAACCGATAGAAGGCATCAAGGCGGCGACTTCGCGAACGCTTCCACCAGATAATCAATCATGACCCGCACTTTGGCGGGTGGACGGCGATCTGGTGGGTAGAGTACGTGAATCCCGCCTAGCTCCATAACAGGTTTATCCAGTTCAAGCACGATCAGCTTACCGTGCTTGACTGCTTCGCAAACAATAAAGTGCGGCTGGTAGATGATGCCCTGGCCCGCCAACGCCGCAGCCAGCAGCGCATCGCCGTTGTTGGCCAGAAGATCACCGTTGATCGGCACGCGTATGTTGCCCTCGACGCCGAACGCCCACTGATCCCTGTCCTGCATGGCGGACAGGGTGTAGCTCAGGCAGTTGTGCTGCGCCAGTGCGGCGATTGTGCGAGGTACACCCCGGCGGTCCAGATATTCCGGCGCAGCGCAGACCATCATGCAGCTATCGCCTATCTGCCGGGTTTGCAGGGGGCTATCAGCCAATCGACCGATACGAATGGCCAGATCCCAACTGCCGGCAATGAGATCCAGTTGAGCGTCGCTCAAGCCGAGCTCGACCCTGACTTCGGGATGGCCGTGGCTGAAGTCTGCAAGCAACGGCGCCACATAACGCGTGCCAAAGGATAACGGCACATTCATGCGCAGCAGGCCGGTGGCTTTGATGCGTTGTGAAGCGGCTGTGGCTTCTGCTTCATCAATCTCGGGCAGGATGCGCTGGCAGGCCTCTAGATAGATGCTGCCGGGTTCGGTCAGGCTCAGGCGCCGAGTGGTGCGATGAAACAGTTTGACGCCCAGGCGGGCTTCCAGGGCATTGACATGCTTGGCCGCCATCGCCGGCGACATACCTAAATGGCGGGCGGCCGCCGATAAGCTGCCGGCGCCCGCGGCTCGAACGAAAACTCGCATGCTGGTAATACGATCCATGCTCATTTCCTACTAATAGTGTTAAGTGTTGGTTGATATTAACCGGTTCTCTTACCGCTGGATAGCAGCGATACTGTAGTCATGCAAAGTTTGGAGGTACTTGACATGAGCTGTCAGAAGCTTGAACGCCAACCGGCGTTGTTCATTCCCCACGGCGGCGGCCCGTGTTTCTTCATGGACTGGAACCCTGCGGATACCTGGGTGGGCATGGCCGCCTTTCTCAAGAGTGTTGCCGGTACCTTGCCGCAGCGTCCCAGCGCGATCGTGCTGGTCTCGGCGCACTGGATGGCGCCGCAGTTCCGTATGACCGGCCATGCCCGTCCGGGGCTGATCTACGATTACTACGGCTTTCCGCCGCATACCTACGAGCTGACTTACCCGGCGCCGGGCCAGCCGCAACTGGCCGATCAAATCGCTCAGCTTATCAAGGCCGATGGTCTGGCGGCACAGGTGGATGACGAGCGTGGCTTTGACCACGGGGTGTTCATCCCGTTGAAGCTGGTGTTTCCAGGAGCGGACATTCCGGTGGTTCAGTTGTCGCTGCGTGACGACTTGAATCCCCAGGCGCATTTGCACCTTGGTCGGGCACTGGCTGCGTTACGCGATGAAAACGTGTTGATCATTGGCAGTGGCATGAGCTTTCACAACATGCGCGCCTATGGGGATAGCCGGTTCTCTGCAATTTCCGACGAGTTTGATGAGTGGCTGACCCAGGCGGTACAGAGCCCGGCGGCTGAGCGTGAACAGAAGTTGCGCGATTGGACCAACGCGCCGCACGCCCATTTGTGTCACCCGCGGGGCGGCGAAGAACACCTGATGCCGCTGCTGGTGGCTGCGGGCGCGGGCAGTGAGGAGCCGGGCCGGAAGATCTATTCAGAACGCGTCATGCAGACCGCCATTTCGGCCTTTCGCTTCGATTGATGGTTGAAGCAGCAAGAGCACGTTGCAGGGGCTGTCGCGTGGCCTGGCCAAAGTACTGGCGGGTTCGGGTGTAACGGCCAACGCCGTTTTGCCAGCCCCGAAGAAGTAGCCAGCCTGTGCGTCGAATCTGGCCTGGCGGCTGTGGCGCAAGGGCAGAGCATCGGTGTGGTCAGCTATTTCTCGCTTGCAAGCGGCTTTCTCACCGGAAAATACCGCAGCCTGGACGATCTCCAGGGCAGTGCACGGGCCGACTTTTTGAAGGGCTATTTCAATGAGCGTGGCCAGCGAGTGTTGCAAGAGTTGCTGGCGGTGTCGGATGAGCTGTCGGCTCGCCCCGCGCAGGTGGCCCTGGCCTGGTTGCTGAGCCGCCCGGGGCTTACCGCTCCTATCGCCAGCGCCACCAGCTTGGCCCAGCTCGATGAGATACTGGATGCGGTCACGCTGTCGTTGCCGGAACCGCTTCTGGCCCGACTGGATGAGGCGAGCCGAAGCTGATCCGTCCTGTGGCAAGGGATGTGCAAGGAGCTGAAGCTGATTCGTCCGTTGGCAAGAGCTGTGCGGCGGAATAATCAGTAAGCGTCAGCGCGTCTCGAACACCGTGGCCAGCCAATCGTAGGCCCGTTGGTGGTAAACGGAGCGGGCGGCTGTTTGGCAATGGCCGTCGGCGCCTTCCGCCTTGGAAAAGCTCACGAAGTGCTTTGGTCCCGACAACGCTTCGAAGAAGACCGGGGCGAAGGCAGCGATCGGATCTGCCTCGGCCTGGGTCACGAGCGTTGGGCACCGGATGTTCCCGGCGTGATCTGACAAGGTGAATTTGGCCGCCTCTTTTATGTATTGGGCTAGGGTTTCCACGCCATGGGCCCAGAAGCCCCGCTGAATAATTGACCATCGCAGCGAAGGGTTGCTTTCGATGACGGCCATGACCGGCGCCAGCATCGCGTCTGTGACATTCGGCAAAGCCATGGCAATATCCTGGGCGCCGAATTTATGCAGCATGGCGCGTATGGCTTCCAGCAAGTCCCACATGCCCGGATCCACGATAAGCGCCGAGATGCGAGGGTCGGCAGCCGCGGCCCGTGCGGCGAGATAGCCGCCAAAGCTCCATCCGACCAGTGCGATTCGCTGTGTATCGATGTCGGGGCGCTTCTCGACTTCGTTGATGACAGCCTTGACGACTGTCTCCCAATCGGGGCGAAGGTGCAAGCCTTGCTCGATCAGCGCTCGACCTTGACCGGGTCCGTCGAAAGTCAGCACATTCCAGCCTCGTCGCTGAGCTGCGGCAGCATGCGCATAATGCATGGTGTGCAGGGTTTCATCGTAGCCATTGACACAGATGAGCAAAGGGCGGCGCACCGGGCCTGCTGAATAGAACCAGGCGGGGAGCGTCGTGCCCTCAAACGGTATTTCCATGCTCTGCAAAGCGGGTGTGAATAATGCGGCGGCGGATTCAAAGGCTTCCGCCTCACGCCGATAGCCGCTGATGACCAGGGGGTTGGTGGGCGCGCCGTACAAGAGTGGATACGAAGCGCGGTAGTAGGTGGACGCCCTTAGATACAGTTGTCGTGCACTGACCAAGTGCTTATCTTGTTGGCATTGCCGACCCTGCTCGAAAAGCGAATCGGCCATGCATGTCCATTCTTGCTGCCAGGCGCTACGGTCGCCTTCGGGTATGTGTTGCGCGACTGCCAGGATTTCGCCGATTTCAGCGCCGCCTTCAGGAATATTCAATAAAGGGCGTTGAAGCCAAGCGTCAAACAGCGGGTCATCAAATACAAGTTTCATCGTGTCTCCGGTGCGCGGGCTGAATCCCGGTCGCATGTGGCGGCATGGAATTTGCTGATCTCTGGGGTTCGACATATGGAATGCTTAACCTAAGGAGGTAGCTTATGCCGGCAAAATCGAAAGCTCAGCAGCAGGCCGCGGGTATCGCGCTTGCCGCCAAGCGCGGCGACAAGGACGTTGACGAGCTTAAAGGCGCGGCCAAATCCATGTATGAATCCATGAGCAAGAAGGAATTAAAGGATTTCGCAGAAACGAAAACCAAGAATAAGCCCAAGCACAAATCGTAACAGCTATTGGCTTCACTTTATTCGGCATCGGTTCATGGCCGACTTGGCGTAACGCAGCGTGCAGACATCGCTGTCCACGACGAAGCGCCCGCGGAATTCAGACTTCTGGCTGACTTTGGCATGAATAAGCTTGCAGGCCGCTGGCGTCTGATGTTCCGTTCAGGCGGCATGTGCGCGTGTGGTCTAAAATTGCCATCATGCCTTTACTGGAGTAGCTCATGAACCCCCGCATCAAGATTGATTTTGTTTCTGACGTTTCCTGTCCCTGGTGCGCCGTGGGCCTGGGCTCACTCGAGCTGGCGCTAGCCAACCTTGAAGGCGAGATTGACGTGGACATCAGCTTCCAGCCTTTTGAGCTGAATCCCGACATGCCTCCCGAAGGGCAGAATACGCTGGAGCGGCTTTCGAAGAAATATTGAATGACGCAGGAGCAGGTGCGCCGCAATGACGAGGCCATCGCGGCGCGTGGGCGTGCACTGGGCTTTACGTTCAATATGGATAAGCGCTCGCATACCTACAATACATTCGATGCGCATCGACTCTTGCATTGGGCCGGCCTTGAAGGGCGCCAGCTGGCCCTGAAGCGAGCTTTGCTTAAAGCCTATTTCACGGATGGCGAGAACCCCAGCTCACACAACGTGCTGGTCAGGCTGTGCGGCGAGTCGGGACTTGATGTAGAGCGTGCACGCCAGATTCTCGCGTCTGACGAGTACGCTGCCGATGTTCGCGAACGTGAGCGTTATTACGCGGAACGCGGCATTAGTTCGGTGCCTTCCATTATTTTGAACGACCGGCACCTGATCCAGGGCGGCCAGCCGCCCGAGGCGTTCGAGCAGGCGTTGCGACAGGTGGCGACGGCCTCTTCCGAAGACTAAAGATCGCTGGGCTTGTCGTGCGGCTGGATGAGCAGGCGCCGGCTTCCCCATGCGGCAGGTCAGCGCTGGGGTTCTGTCAGGGACAGCCACCGCGCAAATATGCCGGCGGCCATAAAGCCCAGCACTCCGATGGTGGCAATACCAGCCCCTAACGACACGGCGGCTGTAATCCCCGACAAGAGCAAGGGGCCGCCAGCGCTGCCCAGGTCGGCGATAAAGCGCCATATGCCTAGAAAGTGCGTGCGGCCCTGGGGCGGCGAGGCGTCTGCGCCAATCGTCATGATCAGACCCGAACCTATGCCATTGCCAAAGCCAAGCACCATGCTGACGATCAGAAAGCTGGTGAGGACTCCGGTAAACGGGATGCACAGCAAGGCGATGGCCATCAGCACCATGGACGGAATGGCAACCCATTGCCTGCCATATTTATCCATGACCTTGCCGGCGGGATAGAACAGCAGCATATCGACCGAGCCCATCAGTCCGTACACAACGGCGGTGGTCGCGGCGTCGAGCCCAATGTGGCTGGCCCAAAGCGGTATCACGATTTGACGACAGGCCCGGATGGCGGAAACCAGTGAGCATGCCGTGCCCAGAGTGACATACACTTTGGCGTGGGCATGCAATAGGTCGTTGATCCTGGGCCCCGGCTTCTTGGCTTGGGTTGTGCTTTTTGGGGCCTCCAGGTCGGGCAGCATATACGACAGTATTCCTGCGCCGACCGTGGCTGCAATGGCCACCAGGTAGGCCCCAGGAAGGTCGATGAAATGCATCAGGGCCGCCCCCGCGAACGGGCCGATGAACAAGCCGATGCGCATCGTCCCGCCCAGCGTGGACATGGCCCTGGCCCGCATGGATATGGGTACGGCTTCCAGCAAATAGGTTTGCCTGGCCAGCATGAAGACGGCGTTTGCCATGCCGATCATGAAGACCCCAAGGCCCAGTACCCAGGCGTAGGGCGCAAGAAGACAAAGAATCAGGGCGAACACACTGAAAATCGATGCGCCGACCATGGCCCGGCGTTCGCCATATCGTGTGGTGACCATGGCGGCCGGAATGGTGTTGATCAGCGTACCGATGCCGAACAGGGCAACAATAAGCCCCGAGAGCGCTACGGACGCACCCAGGCCTTTGGCGCTAAGCGCGATGACTGGAAAAATAGCCCCTTCGCCGAGCCCAAAAAGCAGCGAAGGGCCAAATGCGGCAACGGCGATGCTGCGCAGGCTGAATTTAGTGTCGTCGGCGGGCACGGTGTGTGTTGAGTGACAGTGTTGGAAAATAATGCGAATGGGAACGGCATCTGCAATAAGGCAACATTCTGACACTTGCGGGCAGGCTTGTCGACGCGCCGTGTCGTATGCTTGGCAACGTACACCTTGAACGGTAAATGTCCAGACAGGGGGTTTTGCTGTATAACTTGGCATTTCCCGGCGAAGGCGGATTCCTATGCCTGTGTTAAGAGCGATTGCTGCGATTTTCCTGATGCAATTAGTGGGCGAGGCCTTGGTGCGTCTGCTCGGTGTGCCCCTTCCGGGCTCCTTGCTTGGTTTGCTGCTGATGTTCGGCTGTCTGGTCTATATGGGACGCCTGCCCCAGGGCTTGCGCGATACAGCGGGCCATATCCTGCAGCATCTGATGCTGCTGTTTATTCCTGCGGTGGCAGCCGTCATGTTGCATTTTGAACGTATCCGGTTGGAATGGCTGGCGTTCCTGCTGGCAAGCATTGGCGCAACGGTCGTCACTATTCTGGTGACCGCCTTCACCTTCCGCTGGATGCTGCAGCGATTCGGAGCCAAGCCATGAGCCCGCCATCCACCTATTTGTTTGGTGATCTTTCAGCGTCTCCCATCCTGTGGATCACATTCACGCTGTTGGTGTATTTGGGTGCGCTGAAGTTGTATCGACATTTCAACAGTCATCCGTTGCTATTGCCGGTGCTCACCGGTGTTGTGGTCGTGGTGGGCGTCTTGTTGCTGACCGGCACGCCTTTCGAGCACTACGCTTCAGGCACCGACTTCCTGATCTTTTTGATCGGTCCGTCCACGGTCGCCCTTGCAGTACCGTTATATAGCCAGATCCGGCGCCTGAAGCGCTTGTGGCTGCCGATCACGGTGGCGTTGCTGGTGGGCTCCATCACTGCGATTGCTTCGGCGCTGGGAATCGGCTGGCTGTTTGGGGCCTCAGTGGAAACCTTGGTGTCATTGGCGCCCAAGTCGGCCACCATGCCGATTTCGATGGAAGTGTCGCGCGTTACGGGCGGCTTGCCTTCGTTCACGATTGTGGCGGTGGGGATCACCGGTATTGGCGGCGCGATTATGACAGGCTGGCTGCTGCGCTTGCTGCGGATTACCGATCCGGTGGTGCATGGCTTTACATTGGGGCTTAGTGCGCATGCAATTGGCACGGCCAGGGCGTTTCAAGTAGGGGATACTGCCGGCGCGTTTGCCGCTTTGGGCATGAGCTTGACGGGGATTGCGACGGCTTTTCTGGTGCCGGTCATTTTGGCTTTGATGGGGTGGTTTTAAAGGGGTGTGTGTCAGGGCCGACTGGCCGCACTTCGATGAGACCTGTGCTGTCCGGGGCTGTATATATGCTGTCTGGCGGTTAGGCGTGCGCCGTGTTTGCGGCCAAAATTCCGGGGGAATTCGGCGGGATCTGTCTGAGCACCGCAGCCGCCAACGGCGGCGAGGGCGAGTTATCCCGCCGCCCGGCATTTTGGCCGCAAACACCGAGAAAAAGCACGCCGTGCCAGACAGCATATATACAGCCCCGGACAGCACGCGCATTGCGTGCACCTCACGGAATACGTCCACATCAACGTCGTTCAGGCGTCTCGCCAAAAACAAATCGTTTACACTGGTTCGACCACTTGTCCATCGTTCAGATTTTTGCATTCAGGATAGTAAAAATGCCTTCTTTTGACGTAGTTTCCGAAGTCGACAAACATGAACTCAGCAACGCCGTTGATCAGGCCAATCGCGAACTGGCGACCCGATTTGATTTCAAAGGGGTTGACGCCAAGTTCGAGCTTGACGGTTATGTGGTCAACCAGACGGCGCCCAGCGCCTTTCAGTTGAAGCAAATGACCGACATCTTGCGTGGGCGTCTGGCGGCGCGCAGTATTGACGTACGCTGCCTCGAGCTGGCCGATCCGCTTGAAAACCTGGGCGGCGCACGGCAGAAGGTGACCATCCGCCAGGGCATCGAGCAGCCTATTTCCAAGAAGCTGATCGCGGCGCTCAAACAGGCAAAGCTAAAGGTTGATACCCAGATCCAGGGCGAAAAGCTGCGCGTCAGTGGGAAGAAGCGCGATGATTTGCAAGAAGCCATGGCTTTGCTGCGCAAAACCGATGTCGATCTGCCCTTGCAGTTCGACAATTTTCGCGACTAGCGTCCTGTTTGCCTGGTTCGGGCATGTACAAGTAGGGCGCTAGTGCTTCAGCCGATAGCCTGTCTTGAATATCCATGCCACTATGGCCAGGCAAATTATCAGGAAGGCCAGCGTCATACCCAGGCTGATGGCAAGGCTGACATCCGCCATGCTGTAGAAGCTCCACCGGAATCCGCTGATCAGATAAACCACCGGGTTGAACAGTGTCACGGTCTGCCAGACCGGCGGCAGCATATCCAGTGAATAGAAGCTGCCTCCCAGGAAGGTAAGCGGGGTGACGATCAGCAGCGGCACCATTTGCAACTTTTCGAAGCCGTCGGCCCAGATGCCGATAATGAAGCCGAAAAGGGAAAAGGTGAAGGCGGTCAGGAACAGGAAAAGCAACATCCACCAGGGGTGATCGATCTGTAAGGGCACAAACAGCCCGGCGGTGGCCAGGATGATCAGGCCCAGTATCAGTGATTTTGTGGCGGCGGCGCCCACATAGCTGATGGTAATTTCCGCATACGAGACCGGCGCTGAAAGCAGTTCGTAGATGGTGCCGGTGAATTTCGGAAAGTAAATGCCGAACGAGGCGTTGGCGATGCTTTGGGTCAACAGCGAAAGCATGATCAGGCCCGGCACAATGAAGGCGCCATAGCTTACACCGTTCACTTCGGTAATCCGGTTGCCGATGGCGGCCCCGAACACGACAAAATACAAGGACGTGGAAATGACCGGCGCCAGCACGCTTTGCGACAGGGTGCGCCAGCTGCGCGCCATCTCGAACAGATAGATCGCGCGGATTGCGTATAGGTTCATGTTAGCGCTCCGTCACCAGGCTGACAAAGATGTCTTCAAGCGAGCTTTGCCGGGTTTGCAGGTCGTTAAAGTGAATGCCGGCGGCTTGCAGGTCGCGCAGCAGGGCGGTGATGTCGGTGTGTTCGCCCTGGGTGTCGTAGGTGTAGGTCAGGGCGCGCCCATCGTCGGACAGCGCAAGCTCGTACGGCGCCAGATGGTCGGGCACCTGGGCCACCGGCTCCGGCAAGTGCAGGATCAACTGTTTTTTACCAAGGGACTGCATCAATGCGGCTTTCTGTTCCACCAGAATGATCTGGCCATGGCTGATGACGCCGATGCGATCGGCCATTTCTTCGGCTTCCTCGATATAGTGGGTGGTAAGAATAATGGTGACACCAGTGGAACGCAGGTTGCGCACCAGTTCCCACATTTCCTTGCGCAGTTCGACGTCCACGCCAGCGGTGGGCTCATCCAGGAATAGAATCTGGGGCTCGTGCGACAGGGCTTTGGCGATCAGTACCCGTCGCTTCATGCCGCCTGACAGTTCGATCAGGCGGCTGTCTTTCTTGGTCCAGAGCGTCAGCGACTTCAGGACCTTTTCGATATGCGCCGGATTACGCGGCTTGCCGAACAAGCCCCGGCTGAAGCTGACGGTATTCCAGACCGTTTCAAAGGCGTCGGTGGTGAGCTCTTGGGGCACCAGCCCGATTTTTGAGCGGGCTTTCCGGTAATCGCGGACGATGTCGTGGCCATCAGCGAAAATACTGCCCGAGGTGGCGTTCACCAAGCCGCAAATAATGCTGATCAGCGTGGTTTTTCCGGCACCGTTGGGGCCCAGAAGGGCAAAGATCTCGCCGCGCTCTATATCAAGATTGATGCTCTTGAGCGCTTTGAACCCCGAAGCATAGGTTTTTTCCAGGTTGCGCACAGAAATGACAGCTGTCATGTTTGGGTCCGTTTTGCTTTAATAGGTTCAGTTTACGGGAATAGAGTGCAACCATGAACAGCGACAAGCATGTATTGCTCACACCACGGCAGATGGCGCAGGTGGATGCCGCGGCCATCACGCACGGTGTTTCAGGAGTCGATCTGATGGAGGCGGCCGGCTTGGCCGTGGCGCACGCTGTGCGGCGCCATTGGCCAAAAGGACCGGTGCTTGTCTTAGGCGGCCCCGGCAACAACGGTGGCGACGGCTTTGTGGCCGCCCGTCATCTTGCGCAGTGGGGCTGGCCAGTAAGGGTGGCTCTGTTCGCCGATTCGATCACGTTGTTAAAGGGCGATGCCGCGCATCATGCGGGTTTGTGGTCCGGTGCGATCGAGGCATATTCGACGGTGCTGCTGGGCAACTCACCCATTGTGGTGGATGCCATTTTCGGCGCGGGCTTGTCGCGCGAGCCGCAGGGCCTGGTCCTGCAAGCCATGCGCGATATACGCGAACGCGGCTTGCCGGTTTGTGCCGTGGATGTTCCTTCCGGGCTGGATGGAGCAACAGGCCAGGCGAAGGGCATGGCGCTGCAGGCATCCCACACGGTAACCTTTGTTTGCAAAAAGCCCGGCCACGTGTTGCTGCCCGGCAGGCAGCTTTGCGGCACGCTGAGCGTGCACGAGATTGGCGTGCCCGATACGGTCCTTCAGGCTGCCGACCGCGAGGCGAAAACTTGGGAGAACCATTATTCATTGTGGCTGGCTGCGTTTCCCTGGCCACGCCTGGAGGGCCATAAATACCATCGAGGCCACGTGCTGGTGGTAGGTGGACAGGTAATGACGGGTGCCGCGCGTTTGGCCGCGTTGGCGGCCGCCCGCGCCGGCGCCGGGCTGGTGACGGTCGCCGCACCGCAGGCTGTGTGGCCGGTTTATGCCGCTTCATTGCTAAGCATCATGGCGCAGCCATTTGCCGGCCTGGCCGACCTGGACGCCCTGTTGTCCGACACTCGCGTCAATGCCATGGTCGTCGGGCCGGGCGCGGGCGTGGGGCAGACCACACGCGAGCAGACGCTGGCAGTGCTGCGCACCGGCCGTGGCGCCGTTCTGGATGCCGACGCGATTTCTTCGTTTGCCGATTCGCCCTCTGATCTGTTTGCCGCAATCAACGGGCCATGCGTGCTGACGCCTCACGATGGGGAATTCAGTCGCGTGTTCGACACGGCCGGCTCCCGCTTGGAGCGCGCGCGCGCCGCGGCGGTCACCAGTGGGGCGGTTGTTCTTTTGAAAGGCGCAGACACCGTGATTGCCGACCCATCGGGCCGGGCGATCATCAATGGGAATGGGCCGCCGCAGCTGGCCACAGGAGGCACGGGCGATGTGCTGGCCGGCATGATTGCGGCGTTAATGGCTCAGGGTATGGACGCATTCATGGCCGCCGTCGCCGGCGCTTGGCTGCATGGCGAGGCGGCCGCTCTATTTGGCCCGGGCCTGATCTCTCAGGATCTACCCGACATGCTGCCGCGCGTATTGCGCCGTCTTAAAGCACACAGCGAGCGCGCCGGCGGTACACTGGGAACGTTTTTGATACCGGATCATCCCGGTTTGAATGAAAGTCTGCACTCTCGCGATACGGCGGGCGGGGCAGGTTGATGTCTGGTCCAGGCCGAGGAAATTATGGCGGATGTAATTGCGTTGGTTTTTGACTTTGATGATACGTTGGCTCCTGATAGCACGACGGGTTTCCTGACCGACATCGGTGTGGATGCCGGGCACTTTTGGTCCAACGAAGTTGGCCCCTTGCTGAGCGAACACGATTGGGATCCAGTGCCGGCTTATCTGTACCAAATGATCCAGCTTTCACGCTCCGGAAAACATGGCGCCATTACGCGCGAACGGCTTCAGGACTGGGGTGCGCGGCTGCCCTTGCACGATGGTGTGCAAACCTTGTTCTCGCGCCTGCGCGAGCTGGTTCGGCAGAACCATCCGCAAGTGCAACTGGAGTTCTATTTGATTTCCAGCGGCATTGGCGATGTGGTGCGCCAGACGCCTATCGCCCACGAGTTTACCGATATCTGGGCGTCCGAATTCATCTACGACGATGCAGGCGCCATCGCGTTTCCGCGCCGCATTGTCAGTTTTACCGACAAGACCCGTTATTTATTCCATATTCAAAAAGGCATTGTCGGCCCCGCATCCCGTAACAAACCTTTCGAGGTCAACAAGAAAGTCGACCAGGACAAGCTGCGTGTTCCTTTCCAGCAAATGATTTTTGTCGGCGATGGCTACACGGACATCCCCTGCTTTTCGCTGATCCGAAAATCGGGTGGCGTGGCTTTTGGCGTGTGGGATCCGAAACATCGCGAAAAACGTAGCCGGGCCTGGGGGTTTATTCAGGAAGGCCGTGTGTCTAACCTTAACCAGGCGCGCTACGATGAAGATGCCGAGCTTTGTCAGTGGTTGGAAGAGGCGGTAGAAAGCCTGGCCGGCCGCATTTCACTGAATTCCCGCATCTATGGCGGTTGATGCATGGCGTCCCAGATAAGCGAATTCTTGCCAGGCGACGTAGCCGCCATGCGGCTGGCCTTGGCGCAGGCGCGTTTGGCCGGTGAGGCGGGTGAAGTGCCGGTGGGTGCGGTGGTGCTGGATGCAGATGGCGTGGTGATCGGCGAAGGCTTCAACACGACCATTACCGGGCATGATCCGACCGCTCACGCCGAAGTAGTGGCCTTAAGGCGGGCGGCGGCTGCGGTGGGCAACTATCGCCTGCCGGGCGCCAGCCTGTTCGTTACCCTTGAGCCTTGCGTCATGTGTGTCGGGGCATTGTTGCATGCCCGGCTGGCTCGTGTGGTGTACGGCGCGCTGGATCCCAAGACGGGCGCCTGCCACAGCGTGCTGCAACTACCCGCTGTGGGCCAGATCAATCACCAAACGCGGTTCGAGCCGGGTTTGCTGGCGGCCGAGTGTGGTGATCTGTTGCAAGACTTCTTCAGAGAGCGGCGCGCCCAGTTCAAGCGACAGAAGTCGGGGCTTGTGTAATAAGCAGATCAGTGCGGCGCGACTCACACTGATTGAAGAAAGCTGTTGAAACGGCCTGTATTACGCCATTTCTTCGAAGCGGTAGTATTTGCTCCAGCGCATGAGGTTTTCATCGCTGATCAAACACACCACGGCGTCGTCCGACACCTGATGTTCTATACGCGACCAGCCCGGTGCGGCAAAGGTGTCGCCGAACTCCCAATCGAAGGTTTTGTCGCCGATTGTGGAACGGCCAGCCCCTTGCATGACCACGTAGACGATATTCGCGGTATGGCGAAAAGGTCGATTGCGCCAGCCTGTCGGCCACTGACTTACCTTGAGGGTCAAGGTAGGCATGGTCTGGGCCGGCAATTCAATGGTTCTTCCAAAATGGTCGCGCACGTCTGACGCGGCGGCGGCAAGCTTGGCTTTGGTCTCGGCCCAGGGAAACCGCATGGGCGACGTGGTGGCGTGGGTAGAGACCGCTTCCCATTTATCGGGGTGTGGCTCGTAATACATGGGTTCAAGCAGATGGGTCAGCGGCACATCCAGGCCGTCCACCCAGAATGCCTGCTCGCTTCCATCGTGCCCGTGTCCGTGCCAGCATCCCCCCGGGGTCAGGACGATGTCGCCGCTATCCATGGGGTGCTTTTCACCGTTGACGATAGAATACGCGCCGTTGGACTCCAGCAAAATTCGCATGGCATGGGGCGCATGCCGATGCGACATGGCGATTTCGCCGGGCAGCATGGTTTGATACGCGCAGATAATCGTTCGCAGGGTCGAAATATCGTTGCCTGGAATAGGGTTGCGCATGATGAAGTTTCGGCGCTCAGCCTGCTCGGTGCTAAGTAGCTGACCGGCTTCGACCATATGTTCGCGAATGGTTCGATACGACCAGTGCGTGGGCGTCATGACCGACTTCATTTCCCGCCAGAGCAGGGGGTTTTCACGCTTTAGCCAACCCGGTGTGAGGTTGGCGTCGGCCAGTTTGCTTTCAAGGCCGGGCAGTGTTCCCGCGCTTAATTCCCGGACCATTCCTTCAGTCATGAACCCATCCTCCGCAGTGTATTTGATTGCTCATTTTGTGTCTCCGTGTGCTCAAGTGATGTGGCGAGCAGAAGCCAAAATTTTATCCAGCCTACTTGCGATAAGCAATTTGCAGGCTGCGTATCGATCCTGGTGGTGGCTATTAGCGTATCACCACCTAGACTTTATACCCGAATGGGCAGGGCGGTTTTGTATTTCACCCGCTTCAAGGCGAAGCTTGAGCGGATCTTCTTGATGCCCGGGATCTTCGTGAGGTGGTCAAGAATGAAGCGTTCGAGCGACTGGATGTCGGGCACGACAAGGCGCAGCAGGTAGTCTTCGTCGCCCGTCATCAGATACACCTCCATGACCTGGTCGAACTGGGCCACTTCTTTTTCAAAGAGAGCCAGCGTTGCCGATTCTTGGCGTTCAAGGCTTACCTGTACGAATACGGTCATCTTCAATCCGAGCGCGCCAGGCTCGACCAGGCCAACATAGCCCGAAATAACCCCTTGTTTTTCCAGATGTTTGACCCTGGCCAAGGTCGGCGAAGCGGAAAGATTGATCTTCTTCGCCAGTTCGACATTGCTGATCTTCGAGTCGTTCTGAAGTATTTTTAGAATACGTAAATCGATTGCGTCGAGTTCCATATGCATTTTTTTATGCTTTAAATTCTATAAGTAATAGTATTTTATGCTTAATTGATCGGGTCTAGAAGCTGCTTTTGGTTCCACCTGCGGTCGTGTTCATTCTATTCTATTTCAGAACATTTGAACTGAAGGAAAACCATGGACATGTCATCAGCCAATCACTTGGGCAGCGACCCGGATACCCTTGAAACCACCGAGTGGATAGAGGCGCTACATGGTGTCGTGCAAGCAGCGGGGCCGGAGCGCGCGCGCTTTTTGCTGAGCCGGCTCAACGTCGCCGCGCAGCAGATCGGGTTGAACTGGCGGCCGCCGCGTGTCACGCCCTATGTCAATACCATTCAGCCGGCTGAAGAGCCGCCATTTCCCGGTGGGCCGGATGCGCTTGAGATCGAGCAGCAGCTGGGTAGCCTCATTCGCTGGAATGCATTGGCCATGGTGGTGCGCGCCAATCGGGCGTATGGCGAGCTGGGCGGACATATCGCCAGCTATGCTTCGGCGGCCGATCTGTTCGAAGTGGGGTTTAACCATTTCTTTCGCGCGCGCACCGATACGTCGCGCGGAGACCTGGTTTATTTTCAGGCGCATTCCGCGCCCGGCATCTATTCCCGGGCGTTTCTCGAAGGAACCTTAAGCGAAGAAGAACTGTCGCTGTTCCGGCGGGAGATCGAAGCGAAAAAGCTGGGTAAGCGCGGGTTGTCATCGTATCCCCATCCCTGGCTCATGGAGGACTTTTGGCAGTTTCCCACGGGTTCGATGGGCATTGGTCCGATCAGCGCCATCTACCATGCCCGCTTCATGCGTTATATGGAGAACCGGGGCCTGATGGAGCGTCAAGACCGCAAGGTGTGGGGGGTTTTTGGCGACGGCGAGATGGACGAGCCCGAGTCGTTGGCCGCACTTAGCCTGGCTTCGCGCGAGCATCTGGATAATCTAGTGTTTGTCGTCAATTGCAACTTGCAGCGGCTTGATGGGCCGGTGCGCGGCAATGGTCGTATTGTGGACGAGCTTGAGACCACTTTCGAAGGCGCCGGCTGGAATGTGATCAAGTTGTTGTGGGGGAGCGATTGGGATCCACTGTTCGCGCGCGACACCACAGGCGAACTCACTCAGGCGCTGGGCGATACCGTTGATGGTCAGTTGCAAACCTTTGCGGCCAATGATGGCGCGTACAACCGCGAGCATTTTTTCGGCCAGAGCCCGGGTATTCGCGCTTTGGCCGATAGCCTGACCGACGACGAGATTGACCGTCTGCGCAGGGGCGGCCACGACATGAGAAAGATCTATGCCGCCTATCACGCAGCGGCCAATCATCGAGGCCGTCCCACCGTGATTCTGGCGTTGACCAAGAAGGGTTTCGGCATGGGATCTGCAGGTCAGGGGAAAATGACCACCCACCAGCAGAAAAAGCTGGACGCCAGCGCGCTGCTGGAGTTTCGGGATCGCTTTCGCCTGCCCATCTCAGACCCCGAATGCGAGGCGCTGGCGTTCTATAAGCCGGCAGCGGACAGCCCCGAGATGAAGCACCTTCTGAAGCGCCGTGCCGCGCTTGGCGGCTTCATGCCGCGCCGCTGCGTGGAGCATACCAAGGTTGGAATCCCCGCAATGGCATCGTATGCGCGCTTCGCGCTCGAGGCCGATGGCAAGGAAATGTCCAGCACCATGGCTCTGGTTCGGATGCTGGGCGGGCTTTTGAAGGATCCCGATCTGGGCCGGCATATCGTGCCCATTGTGGCTGATGAGGCGCGCACCTTCGGGATGGCGAATCTGTTCCGGCAGGTGGGCATCTATTCTTCGCAAGGCCAGTTGTACGAGCCCGAGGACATCGGTTCCATTCTGGCTTATCGAGAAGTGATCGATGGGCAGATTCTTGAAGAAGGCATCACCGAGGCAGGAGCCGTTTCGTCCTGGACCGCCGCTGCAACAAGCTATTCGGTGCATGGCATACCGATGCTGCCTTTCTATATCTATTACTCGATGTTCGGTTTCCAGCGCATTGGTGACCTGATATGGGCGGCCGCCGACCAACGGGCCAGGGGTTTCCTGGTCGGTGCGACTTCCGGTCGCACCACGTTGGCGGGCGAAGGCTTGCAGCACCAGGACGGCAGCAGTCATGTGGTTGCCGCTACCGTGCCCAACTGCGTGTCTTACGATCCCGCCTACGCGTACGAGGCGGCCGTGATTGTGCAGGACGGCATGCAGCGGATGCTGGTCGACGATGAGGATGTTTTTTATTACCTGACGGTCACCAACGAGAACGAGGCCCAACCCAGCATGCCGCCCGGGGTCGAAGAGGGCATCAAGAAAGGCATGTATTGCCTGGAACCATGCGCTGACGCGAAGGTCCGCTTGCTGGCCTCGGGGCCCATTCTTAAAGAAGCCTTGCAAGCCGCCCGATTGTTGAAGATGCATCTGGATATCGATGCGGAAGTATGGAGTGTGACCAGCTATACCGAACTGGCGCGTGACGGCGTTGCGGCGCAGCGCGGCGAGCGTCTGGGCGCCGCCACCGGGTTGCCATATGTCGCACAGGCTTTGGGCGCCAGCGAAGCGCCGGTCGTGGCTGCCAGCGATTATGTGCGTAGCCTTGCCGAGAGTATCCGGGCCTTCGTGCCTGCGCGATATGCGGTATTGGGCACAGACGGCTTTGGCCGCAGCGATACGCGAGTCAATTTGCGCGACTTCTTTGAGGTTGACGCCAAATGGATCGCCTTTACGGCCTTGTGTGAAATCAACGCGGGTTGCGATCGGGCACAGCTGGACGCGTTTGCACGCACGCTTGGGTTGGACTTGACCAAGCCTTTGGCGTCGACCTTGTAGCCGACTGAACTATACTGTCGTTCCTGCAGAACGCAGGGTTTTTCAATCGTCGACGACAGGCCGCCCATGCCCCACGCGCACCATCATCCAGCCACTGGAATTTACCTGATCTCTCCTTCTGGGGCGGTCGCCGACCCGGCGGCCGTTGACACGGCGCGCCAGCGGTTGGGCGAGCTTGGGTTTAAGACGGCATTGGATCGTACGGCTCTGGCCGTGCACGAACGGTTTGCAGGCACCGACAAGCAGCGCCTGGCGGGCATAACACGCGCGTTAAAGCAAAAGCACCCCATTGTCATGGCGACGCGTGGCGGCTATGGCTTAAGCCGTTTATTGCCTTTTATCGATTGGCAGGCGGTGGCCGATAGCGGCAAGCGTTTTATCGGTCAAAGTGATTTCACGGTGTTCAATCTTGCCTTGCTGGCGCAGACTGGCGCATCAAGCTATGCGGGGCCGACGGCTGTGTTTGATTTTGGCGCCAGGAAAATGGACGACCTGACCGCTGCGCTTTTCACCGAAACCATGCGCGGCGAACTGGAGATCCTTAGCTTTGAAGCACCCGACGCCGATGCGGTGGACGCACGCGGGGTGTTGTGGGGCGGAAACCTGGCCATGGTGGCTTCGCTGGTAGGCACGCCTTATATGCCTGATGCGAAGGGCGGGATCTTGTTTCTGGAAGACGTTTCCGAACATCCTTTCCGTATCGAGCGCATGTTGACCCAACTGTGGCATGCCGGCATTTTGCAAAAACAGAACGCCATTGTCCTGGGCAGCTTCACCGATTATCGGTTGGGCGCCAACGATAATGGCTACGACCTGGCCAGCGTGGTTGCCTGGCTGCGGCGCACAGTGCGCGTGCCGGTGGTTACAGGTTTGCCGTACGGCCATGTCAAGGTCAAGGCCACGCTGCCGGTCGGCAGCAGGGTGGGCTTTGCCACTGAAGACGGCATGGCGTACCTGGTG
>JBIQKZ010000002.1:0-190008 GCA_044464765.1 Pusillimonas sp. | reverse complement strand
TTTTTACCTTGGGGCGGCCCTACGGTAAAAAACAATGCTTTGTGTATCCAAATAACATAGAATGTGTCACATCCAAATTTGGCAGGGGTGGCACGAATGTTCAAACCTTACCTGGCGGCGCTGGCCGCAGCGGTTGCCCTGGCGGGCTGCAGCGGCGGTGATTCCGATCCCATTCAGCCACCCGTTCCCGACCCCGAACTGGTCTATCCTGAAACGAAAGCAGGAACCGATCGCGATACTTATTTCGGCCGCGTGGTTGCCGACCCGTACCGCTGGCTGGAGGACATTCGCAGCCAGGAAACAGACCACTGGGTACAGGCGCAGAACAGACTTGCCGCCGACTATATCGCTGGCTTGCCTGACTACGACGCCGTCGCCAAACGGCTCGCCCCGTGGTTCGCGCCGGCGGATAAAAGCCTTAAGCTTCAAAGCGGCGATCAAGGCCAAGACACTCAAGGCAAAGACACGCGCCAGGAGATAGAGCGCGTTCATGGCGAGCAAGGCGTTGATGGCCGTTTCTATTACCAAAAGCAGGTCTATCGCCAGCGGCGAAACGATTTGCGGCCCGAAGCGGGGCGCGCGGGCTTTGTATCGGCCGACAATGTCATCTACGTTGCTTCCAGCGCCGACGCCGTCGACGAGGCTAAGGTTCTGGTCAATGCGAACGACTTTCGCGTCGATCCAGACGATTACATCGCCTTGACCAACCACCAAATCTCACCCGATGGCAACTATCTGGTTTATCAGCTAACGCGCAACTTTGTTGATCTGTCCGAGATCCACGCCCTCAACCTGAAGGATCCATCAAAGGGGTTGCTGCGCATTCCAAACACGTCCGGCGGAGTGCTGGAGTTCATTGACGATGGCCTGCTTTACGCCTCGCCTCGTGAAACCCTTGATCAACACGTTTCGCCGCATACGTTTCAAACGCTTTATTTCCAGTCGCTTTCGGGGGGTGAGCCGCAGGCCTGGCTGCATGCCGACGAATTCGATGCGATCGGCGGCGCGAGTCTGTACAAGGATTATCTCTACGTCACGCTCATGACCAATTTGCAGTCCGCTGTGGTGCGGCTCGACCCAAATAACCTCGAGGCAGGGCCGCGCTCGTTTCTGGATGCCCGCGAGGAGGGCAGAAGCTTCAACCTAGAAGGCCCCAGCCCTCACGACCCTGAAAAACTGTTGTTTGTCACTTCGCAGGGTTCGGCGTTCAACCGCCTGATCGAAGTCGATCCCGCTGATCCATCCCCTGAAAACTGGCACGAGATCCTGCCTAACAGCCCGGTCGGTACACCTGTTTACATCAGTCAAATTCTTACGTGCGGCGCTGAACATTATGCCCAGCACCTGGATCAGGGCAGCAGCCGGCTGTTTCATTACGATCATGGCGGTGCGCACGAAATCCCCTTGCCCGAAATGGGGGCGGTGCCAGCCATGGCCTGCTCCAATGCAGGGGGCAAGCCCGTCTTAAGCTATATCTTTGCCACATTGGCCCGGCCCGCGACCCGGTACATCTATGATCCCGCCACGCATAGCGTGACCAAGACGTCTGAGCAGCGTTACGACGATTATGATCCAGACGGCTACGAGATGCGCCGCCTGTTCGCCACCAGCGCCGACGGCGTGCAAGTGCCCGTCTATATCGCGCACAAGAAAGGCCTGAAGCCGTCCGGCGATGCGCCTGCTTTTCTGTATGCCTACGGCGGATTCTTTGATGCGGTCGTGCCTGCGTTCACCGAAAAGGCTATTCCGCTACTGGAAAGCGGTGGGGTATATGCCGTGGCCCAGGTTCGCGGCGGCGGCGAGTTCGGCAATGCCTGGTACGATGCGGGCCGGCTTCTGAACAAGCAAAATACCTACAACGATGTAATCGCTTCGGCCGAGCATCTGATCAGCCAGGGTTGGGCGGGCGCGGGCAAGCTGGCCGTGCAAGGCGAATCCAATGGCGGGCTGACGGCCGCCGCCGTCGCGCTTCAGCGGCCCGATCTGTTCGCCGTGGCATTTCCTGTCGTGGGCGTCCACGATCTGGTGCGCTACGATAAGTTTTCGTCCGGATTCAACTGGCATGGCGACTACGGGAAAACCGATAATCAGGCCGAGTTCGAAAACCTGATGACGTTCTCGCCCGTGCATAATGTGAAGCCGCAGCAGTATCCGCCAATGTATGTCTTCACCGGCAAGGCGGACGGCCGCGTCATGCCGGCGCACAGTTATAAGCTTGCCGCTGCGTTGCAAAATGTCGCCTTGGGCCCAAACCCATATCTTTTGTACGCATTCCCCAAGGACGGGCATAGCCTGGACCGCAGCCAGCAAGCCTACCTTACGTATTTGTGGACGGCATTCTTCCACCATACGGGCTCGCGCTATTCCGCGTCCGGCAATTAGCGTCCTTGCGCTTGCTTCCTTTTAGGCGTGGAAGCAAGCGCAAGGCACGCCCTGGGGCGTCACCGCGACCAGAGCCAAACTTGATACACTAGATAGTTATCCCTATCTGTACGATGGCCGCCCCGAGCGTGGGCGGCAGTAGCGTTCGCGTTAAAAGACGGCCGCGACGGAACAGGTTTTCGACTTCACACTATACGGCTTCACGTGATCTCCACAGCAAATCTTACTATTCAGTTTGGACCCAAACCTCTTTTTGAAAACGTCAGCGTCAAGTTTGGCGACGGCAACCGATATGGCCTGATTGGCGCGAATGGATCAGGCAAATCCACTTTCATGAAGATTATTGGCGGAGACCTGGAACCATCGGGCGGCAATGTCTCGCTGGATCCCGGTGTCCGGCTGGGCAAGTTGCGCCAGGATCAGTTCGCCTATGAAGACATTCGTGTTCTGGACGTAGTGTTGATGGGCCACGAGGAAATGTGGCAGGTGATGGCTGAACGCGATGCCATCTACGCCAATCCGGACGCCACAGAAGAAGATTACATGCACGCGGCCAATCTCGAAGCCAAGTTTGCCGAGTACGATGGCTACACCGCCGAGGCGCGGGCGGGCGAATTGCTTCTGGGTCTGGACATTCCGGTCGAGCAGCATGAGCAGCCCATGAGGGAAGTCGCCCCGGGCTGGAAGCTGCGCGTATTGCTTGCGCAGGCGCTGTTTTCCAACCCTGACGTCCTGTTGCTGGACGAACCCACCAACAACCTGGACATCAACACCATACGTTGGCTGGAAGACGTGCTGAACGGTTACCAGAGCACCATGGTCATTATCAGCCACGACCGGCATTTCCTGAACCAGGTGTGCACGCATATGGCCGATCTGGATTATCGCGAGCTGCGGGTCTACCCCGGCAATTATGATGACTACATGATGGCCAGCACTCAGGCCAAAGAGCGCATTTCCGCCGTCAACGCCAAGGCTAAAGAGCGCGTGGCCGAGCTGCAGGATTTTGTACGCCGCTTTGCGGCCAACAAATCCAAATCCCGCCAGGCTACGTCGCGCCTCAAGCAGATTGACCGCATCAAGGCGGAAACCATTCAGGTCAAGCCGTCGTCGCGTCAGAACCCCTATATCCGTTTCGAGCAGAACAAGGTCATGCATCGTTTGGCCGTAACGATCGAGCGTATTGAAAAGGCGTATGACAAGCCCGTTATTACGCCATTTTCGGCCATGGTCGAAGCGGGCGAGAAAATCGCCATCATCGGGGCGAACGGCGTGGGCAAGACCACTTTGCTGCGCATGCTGGCTAACGATTTGGCCAGCGATGGCGGTTCCATCAAATGGTCGGACAGTGCCGATATCGGTTATATGGCCCAAGACGTTTCCGATCAGTTCCAGTCGGACAAGAACCTGTTTGACTGGATGGGCGATTATCGTCAGCCCGGCGACGACGACCAATCGCTTCGCTCGGTCCTGGGCCGCCTGCTGTTTTCAGCCGATGACATTCCCAAGGCGGTGAAGGTGCTGTCGGGTGGCGAAAAGAACCGCATGACATTCGGTCGCCTGATGTTGGGTCGGCATAATGTCATGTTGCTTGACGAGCCCACGAACCACCTGGACATGGAGTCCATTGAGTCCTTGCAATATGCGCTTGAAAAATACGAAGGCACGTTGATCTTTGTGTCGCATGACCGCGAGTTCGTTTCGGGGCTGGCCACACGTATTTTCGAAATTCTTCCCACCGGGGAAATCGTCGACTACCGCGGCAACTACGATGACTATCTGGACTCGCGCGGTCTGAATGATTAAGGCCTGTCTTGTATACGCTGAGCGCACCGAATACGTATCAGGAAGAAATCCGTAAAAGCCGTTTCACGGCCCTGGCCGCGCCCGTTCAATCCCCGGCGGAAGCCTTGGCTTTTTTTGCCAGGGAAAGCGTCGTCGGGGCTACGCATAATTGCTGGGCGTACAAGCTGGGCGCAGAGTACCGCTTCAACGACGATGGCGAACCGGGCGGCACGGCGGGACGGCCTATTCTGCAGGCCATCGAGGGACAAAAGTGTGATCGGGTTGCGGTGCTGGTGGTGCGGTGGTTTGGCGGCATCAAACTGGGGACGGGCGGCCTGATACGCGCGTATGGCGGCGTGGCCGCCCAGTGTCTGCGCCTGGCGGAAAAGGCGCCCATCGTGGCCGAAGTCGAGGTCGCGTGCCGCTGTCCTTTCGGCGATATGGCCTTGGCGCAATCGCGCCTGGCGGTCTACCAGGCCAGTGTGGTCGACGAATCATTCGACGCGGAAGGCGTGAACTGGCGCTTGCGCCTGCCCAAGGACAGGCAGGCTGAATTCATTGAAGCATTTACCGACCTGACGCGCGGCCGGGGTGAAGTGCAGGTTTACGACTAAGCAAGCAGGCCACTGGCCCTAGCCACGCTGTTCGGGGTAACCGCGGTGCGATCGGAGTCGACTGAGCACGCGAGCCGATCGCACGCAACAATGTAATTAGTCGTCGCTGCCGCTATTTTTTTGCTGCTCGGCGATATCCGCATGCACCTGGGCCATATCGATGGATTTGACCTGGCTGATCAGCTCGTCGAACTGGCCGGCCGACAGGGCGCCCGCCTGGTTGAACAATAGCACTTGCTCGCGGAACACCATTAGCGTGGGGATGGAACGAATGCCCATGCCGGTTGCCAGTTCGTCTTGTTCTTCGGTATTGACCTTGGCGAAGATGATGTCGTCGTGTTGTTCGGAGGCCGCGTCGAAAATAGGCGCGAAGTTGCGGCATGGGCCGCACCAGGGCGCCCAGAAATCCACGATCAGAGGTTTGCCGTCACGTATTGCATCCTGAAAAGAGTCTTTGTTCAGGTCAATGGTGCTCATAATAAATCCATGAAAAAAAAGCGGCTTGTTCAAAGCCGCTTGTTTATAGTGTTTTACCGAAGCCCCAGTGTACCTTGATATTTGCGTGCGAACACGCAAAATCCTTAACAAGGTTTTACGCGGCCCCGAGCTTGCAAAGGGGCCGCTGCTACGCTTATTCAGGAAAGAATGCGTATTTGATGACGAAAAGAATGGCGACCAGCAAGGTCGCGGGATGAATCTGGCTGAACCGCCCCGTGATTGCTTTCAGGACGACATAGCTGATAAAGCCGAATGCCAGGCCATTGGCGATGGAGTAGGTGAAAGGCATGATCAGGGCCGCCAGTGCCGCGGGTGTGGCTTCGGTAATATCGGCCCAGTCGATTTCGACTACTTCGCGCAACATCAGCCCGGCAACGTAAAGCAGTGCGGGCGCTGTGGCATAGCCTGGCACCGAGTGCGCCAACGGCGAGAACATGAGCGCGAGCAGGAACAGTACGGCGATGGTCAGGGCAGTGAGCCCGGTGCGGCCGCCCGCCTGTACCCCTGATGCGCTTTCGATATAGGCCGTGGTGCTGCTGGTGCCCAGCATGGAACCCGCGACGATGGCGGTGCTGTCGGCCATCAGGGCACGGCCCAGACGGTTGGGCTTGCCTTCGGGAAGCAGGTTGGCGCGTGTGGCCACACCGATCATGGTGCCGGTGGCGTCAAAGACCTCGACCAGGACCAGCACCAAAATGACATGGATGAACCCAGTGTGCAGGGCCCCCATGATGTCCAGTTGCAAGAAGGTGGGCGCCAGGCTGGGTGGTGCGGAAAACACGCCCTGGAACTCGTTGTAACCAAGCAGCATGGACAAGATGGTGATGATCAGCATGCCGATCAGGATGGCGCCACGCACCTTCAGCGCATCCAGTGCGGCGATCAGGAAGAACCCCAGGATGGCGAACAGGGTGGCAGGGGCGGTTAGATCGCCCAGCCCAACAATGGTGGCTGGATGGGCGACCACAATGCCCGCTCCGCTGGGCCCAAGGGCGATAATCGCCAGGAACATGCCAATACCTGCGGCGATGGCCGAGCGTAGCGATTTTGGTATCCCTTCGATCAGCCAGGAACGCGCGCCGGTAACGGTTAGCAGCACGAAAATCACACCCGAAATAAAGACCGCACCCAGGGCTTGCTGCCAGGTGTAGCCCATTGCGCCGACGACAGTGAAGGCGAAGAAGGCGTTCAGCCCCATGCCCGGCGCCATGCCGATGGGCCAGTTGGCCAGGAAAGCCATGATCAGTGTACCGATGGCTGCTGCCAGGCAAGTGGCGACGAATACAGCACTATGTTCCATCCCCGTGGTCGACAGGATCGCCGGGTTCACGAAGATGATGTAGGACATGGTCAGGAATGTGGTGACCCCGGCAAGAATTTCTGTGCGCACATTCGTGCCGTGTTCCTGCAAACGGAATAATTTTTCTAGCATCTGCTCCCCCATGGAAGTGGACTGGTGTGACAGTGAATTTTTGTTGTGGTTGATGAGACGGGTGAAACTGTCAGCATTCTACGGCGGTTTTACCTTCAGTTGTACACTTATGCATCATGATAATTCTTGGTTTTGAAAGTTCCTGCGATGAAACCGGTGTGGCGCTGGTCTCCACGAGCGATGGTTTGCTGTCGCATTCACTGCATAGCCAAGTCGCCATGCATCGTGATTACGGCGGCGTGGTGCCCGAACTCGCGTCGCGCGATCACATCAAAAGGGTGATCCCCCTGACCACTGAAGCCCTTCAGAAGGCCGGGTTGTCCTTGAAAGACGTGGACGCGGTGGCCTACACGGCGGGGCCGGGGCTGGCGGGGGCTTTGCTGGTGGGTGCAAGCGTTGCGCAGTCGCTGGCCTGGGCCCGCGATCTGCCGGCCATCCCCATCCATCATCTCGAAGGGCACCTTTTGTCGCCGCTTCTGGCCGACCCTGCGCCCCAGTTCCCATTTGTGGCTTTGCTGGTTTCGGGCGGTCACACTCAATTGATGCGGGTTGACGGTGTCGGACAGTACGAATTGCTGGGCGAGACGCTTGATGACGCCGCAGGCGAAGCCTTCGATAAAACAGCCAAACTGATGGGGCTGGGGTATCCGGGCGGGCCGGCGTTGTCGAAACTGGCGGAAAGGGGCGATGCTGCGGCGTTTGATCTGCCGCGCCCCATGTTGCATAGCAAAGACTTTGATTTCAGTTTCAGTGGCCTTAAAACCGCTGTACTCACACGTCTAAGACAACTCGAAAAGCAACAGGGTGCCCTTACCGACAGACAGCGTGCCGACCTCGCGGCGTCAACCGAGGCGGCCATTGTCGATGTCCTGGCCGGAAAATCCATCAAAGCAATGCGGGAAACCGGCTTGAAGAGTCTGGTGGTGGCGGGCGGGGTGGGCGCCAATCGCCATTTGCGCGCGCAGTTGCGCGAGGCCATGCAAAAGCGGAATGCCCGGGTGTATTTCCCGCCGCTGGAACTTTGCACGGATAATGGCGCCATGATCGCATTTGCCGCTGCCATGCGGGTGAATGCCGGGCTTGTCGACCTGACGGACAGGCGTCATGCATTTACCGTCAAACCCCGATGGGATCTGCATGATGTGTCGGTGGCCGCTTGACGCCTCGGTCGGGTATTGGGCCAGAATAGGTTAGCCGAAACGGAAAATCGCCTGCGTGGAGTAACCTGGACGCGGGATCGTGCGAGGCCGAGCGCTAGCTCGAACGGATATTGAATAATCGCCTGCGTGGGCAAGGCAGCCAAGTAGAATAAATAATCGCGGGCCTAAGCTTCAGCCCTGGCGACGTTTTCGGTGCTTGCCTGTGCCTTTGCTTTCCCCGGCGCCGGGTTTGCCTGCGCCGCCTATGCGGCTTTCCTTGCCGGCCATCAGGCGGGCGATATTCGCCTGGTGCCGGAAGCAGAGAATGGCGCTGATGGCAATGATGGCGGCGCAGGTGGCTGCGTCGAACTTCCAGGCGATGCCACCGCCGAATAAGTAATATAGAGGAGCGAAGATCGCGGCAGTAATAGCGGCCAACGACGAATACCGGCTGGCATAGGCCACGATGATCCAGGTGGCGATGGTGGCCAGGGCGAGCCAGGGCTGCAGGGCCAGCAAGATGCCCAGCGCAGTGGCTACGCCTTTTCCTCCCTTGAAACCCAGAAACAGGGGGAAGACGTGGCCCAGGAACACGGCCACGGCACACAGGCCTACGATGGTTCCGGGTAGATGGAAGTGGCCCGCGACCTGCTGAGCCAGCCACACGGCCAGCCATCCCTTGGCTGCGTCGCCAAGCAGGGTAAGGGCGGCGGCGGTTTTATTCCCGCTGCGCAATACGTTGGTGGCTCCCGGGTTTTTTGAACCAAAGGTGCGCGGATCGTTCAGTCCCATCAAGCGGCTGACGACCACGGCAAATGGCACCGAACCGATCAGATAGGCGACGCCGGCCATGACCAGGGCGGCAAGTATCAAGACTAACCACGACATTTCCAACACTCCTTTACATTGCGGATGATTCTACCTTGCCGCAACGCCAAAAGCCTAAATGCAGCAGGTACAATTGGCTACGTTCGGTTGATTTATGGAAGGTCGATGCGCATACTGGTGTCCAATGATGATGGTTATAACGCTCCGGGAATCGAGGCCCTGGTTAGCGCGCTGAAGGGGTTGGGCGAACTGACGATTGTCGCGCCAGAAACCAATTGCAGCGGCGCGTCCAATTCCCTCACGCTGAACCGCCCGCTGTGGGTGCGGGAAGCGTCGAACGGTTACTTTTTTGTGAACGGCACGCCGTCCGATTGCGTTCATATTGCGCTTACCGGCTTGCTCGACTTTCGTCCCGACCTAGTGGTTTCAGGCATTAACAATGGCGCCAATATGGGTGACGACACCCTGTATTCGGGGACGGTGGCCGCCGCGACAGAAGGGTATTTGTTCGGCATCCCGGCCATTGCATTTTCCCTGGTCAAGAAAGGGTGGGATCACCTGGACAGCGCCGCCCGGGTGGCGCGCGACATTGTTCAGCACCATGTGCAGCAGCCGTTAGGCGGCAATACCTTGCTCAATGTGAACATCCCCGCCGTTCATTACGATGCCATGCAGCCCACGATCGTTACCCGACTGGGCAAGCGCCATCCTTCTGAACCGGTCATCAAAAGCACCACGCCTTATGGCGATCCCGTATATTGGATCGGGCCGGTGGGAACGGTGTCCGATTCGTCTGAAGACACTGACTTCGGCGCGATCGAGCGCAATGCCGTTTCCATTACCCCGCTGCGGCTCGACCTTACCCACTACGAACAGCTTGGCAGTCTTAAAAACTGGGCCGGACCGCTATGCGAAAACCGGTAACACGTTTTCCCTTCGCTACCGGCGCCACCAATCGGTTTGGTAAATCCAGCCTGGGCCAGGGGTTTACCGCAAGCAACAGCAATACGCGTATTACCTTGCCGGTTCAGGGCAATCCGCCACCGGCCTCTCCGTTGGCGGCCAATCCAGAAAGAATCAACCTAGGCCTGAATTCCGACCGCCTGCGCGCCATGATGGTGCAACGCTTACGTAACCAAGGGATTCAAGACGAAAGAGTTCTTTCCGCCATGATGGCTGTGCCGCGTCATGTTTTTATCGATGAAGGCCTGGCCAGTCGCGCCTACGAAGATGCGGCGCTGCCTATTGGGCATGGGCAGACCATCTCCCAGCCATGGGTGGTGGCGCGCATGATTGCTGCTATTTGCGAAGATCGTGCGCCGGCCAAAGTGCTGGAAGTGGGGGCCGGCTGTGGCTACCAGGCCGCAGTGCTGGCTCAGATTGTCAAGGATGTTCATGCCATCGAGCGCATTCGTGGACTTTACGACTTGGCGCGGTATCATCTTAGGGCGCTCAAGTTAAGCACGCGCGTCAGGCTTTCGTTCGCCGATGGTATGCAGGGTCTGCCCGGGGCAGCGCCCTTTGACGGAATCATCGTTGCGGCGGCGGGCATTAAAATACCGCAGGCCTTGCTCGAACAACTGGCCATTGGCGGGCGGCTGATTGCTCCGGAAGGCACAGCCGCCCAGCGCTTGATTCTTATCGAGCGCACCGGCGCTGCAAACTGGCGCCGCCAGGAGCTTGAGGCAGTTCGTTTCGTTCCGCTTCGCGCGGGAACACAGACATAAGATACGTTTAGGAGAGCCATATGCACGCAGGGACGCCTCAGTTACTTGCTACCCGGTCATCACAGCATTCCCGTCATCGCGCCTTCCTGTTTGCGACCGCAGTCGTTGCTGTGGCCGTGCTCGCAGGGTGTGCTTCGCGCACCACCCAGGCGCCCGTCACCGACTTGTCGGGTGGCCAGGTCCAGCCTTCAGCCACCGGCACTTATGTGGTCAAGCCTGGCGATACGCTTTATCAAATCGCGCAGGCGCACGGCATGGATGTCGACAGCCTGGTGCGCTTGAACAATATTTCCGATCCGGGGCAGTTGCGCGTTGGGCAAACCTTGCGCTTATCGGGTAGCGCGCCGGCAACGTCCCCCGGGGCAGCCACCCCTATACCGGTTACGCCCGTTACTCCGGCTGCGCCTGCGACACCGCCGCGCGCCACTGACGCCGCGCTTATTTCGTGGGGCTGGCCGGCCTCGGGCAAGATCATCCAGGGCTTTAACGCCAACACCAAGGGCATCGACATCGACGGCGCAGTCGGTTCGCCGGTGCAAGCGGCGGCCTCCGGCAAGGTCATGTATGCGGGCAATGGGGTAAGGGGCCTGGGCAATCTGATCCTATTGGGGCACAGCAATGGCTTCATCACCGCCTATGCGCACAATCAGTCGCTTCTGGTCAAAACCGGCCAGCAAGTCAGCAAGGGTGAAAAAATCGCAACGCTTGGGCAAAGCGATACCAGTTCACCACGTCTGCATTTCGAAATCCGTCGCAGCGGCACGCCGGTCAACCCGCTTTCCTATTTGCCGGCAAAATGACACCCACCCTGGTCTTCGACCTTGAAACCATACCCGATGCGCACGGGCTGCGCCGGCTTAATGACTACGATGCCGGTCTGACCGACGCCCAGGTCATCCAGGCAGCGCTTGACGCGCGCCAGGAATCCCATGGCACGGATTTCATGCCCTTGCACCTGCACCAGATTGCCGTCATCGGGTGTGTGTTCCGCGACGACAGCGGTTTTCGGGTCAAGACGCTCGGCGCCGCCGACGATCCTGAATCGGCGCTGATCGCAGGTTTCTTCAAAACGATCGATCACTACACGCCCCGTCTGGTCAGTTGGAACGGGTCGGGCTTCGATCTGCCGGTGCTGCATTACCGAAGCCTCATCCATGGCGTGCCCGCGCCGCGCTATTGGGATACGGGCGAGGACGACCGCGATTTCAAATACAACAATTACATCAGCCGCTACCACAATCGTCACATCGACCTTATGGATGTACTGGCAAAGTACAACGGGCGGGCCAATGCGCCGCTCGACGAACTGGCCAAATTGTGCGGCTTCCCGGGCAAGCTGGGCATGGACGGCAGCCAGGTCTGGAAAGCCTGGTCCGAAGGGCGGGCCGACGAAGTGCGCGCCTATTGCGAGACCGATGTCGTGAATACCTGGCTGGTGTATTGTCGCTTTCGTTATCTACGTGGCGAGCTGGACCAACAGGCTTACCAGGCGGAAATCGACCTCGTGCGCGATACCCTCAGCGCCAGTGAAGCGCCGCACTGGAAAGAATACATGGCGACCTGGGATATCGGCGGATAACACCGTTTGAAATCAACTGAAAGAAGTGTGCGGGCGCTGAAACAGATCCGAAATTGCCCGCGACGCACAATGGAAGCTCCTACTTTCAAAGGATCAACCATAATGCAACACAAGACATCCCCTCTGCTGATCAAACTGGCCGCAATCGCTGCCGCCATTTCCGTGCAAGGCGTTGCACTAGCTGCATCCCCGGCCTCGACGCCCGATGCCGCGCCCGCCGCAACCACGCAAAATTCACCGGAAACATCTGCGCGCGACCATAAACGATTCGGCCATCATCACCACCACCATCAACGCATGATGCGCCACGGCCACCATGGCAAGGCCGCCCTGTTGATTCCGGGATACGGTCCGTTAGGTGAAAAGTCCGTGGCGGCGCTTGAATTGACCGCCGATCAGAAAAAGCTGGTGGAAGAGGCCAAAGCCGCGCAGAAGGAATTACGCACATCGAAGTTTGAAACATTCAAAGCCCAGCGCCAGGCGCGTGCTGAACAGTTGAAGGCTGGTACGCTTGACCCTCGTGCGGCAATCAAACAAGCCGACGAAGCCATGGAAAAAGCCCGTGCCGAACGCGGTCAGATCGCCGACAAATGGCTTGCCGTGTGGGACGCTTTAAGCGCCGATCAGCAAAAGAAGGTTACCGCATACTTCAATGACCGGGCACAGAAACAGGCCGAGCGCATGGAAAAGCGCGCCGAGCGGGTCAAGGCCAGGCAACAGAAGGCTGATGCAGCGCCGGCGGCCGCTGACAAAGCCAGTTCGTAAACTTGCGGGCGGGATCTTCCAGGCGGCACCGCAGGGCGAAGGACTCCGGTCGAGAGGCTGGAGTCCTTCACATTTGGGCGATTCGATTCGACTTGTAGCGCCGAGAATGTCAAAATTCGTCCTTCTAATTTTTTGCGGGGCG
The DNA here is from genome assembly GCA_044464765.1 of Pusillimonas sp. GTDB lineage: Bacteria > Pseudomonadota > Gammaproteobacteria > Burkholderiales > Burkholderiaceae_B > JBIQKZ01. The sequence continues at coordinate 177,117 of JBIQKZ010000002.1, read as the reverse complement.
AATCCGGATGGCCTGGGCGCGCGCAAGGCGTGCGCAGGCGTGAAGGCGCTTTGTTGTAGCTGAATCATGTCTGAACTACTTGAAATCGAATCGTTGGATCTGGACGCCCGCGGAATAGCCCATCGCGACGGCAAAGTGGTGTTTGTCGACGGCGCGTTGCCCGGGGAAACCGTTATGGCCCGCATCGCACGCCGCAAGTCGTCGTACGATACGGCCAAGACGGACAGCATCCTGCGCCAATCGCCGCAAAGGGTGGCGCCCGCCTGTCCCAACTTCGGCATGTGCGGCGGCTGCGCCATGCAGCACCTTGATCCGGCGGCTCAGGTGGCTATCAAGCAGCGGGTGCTGGAAGACGCTCTGGCCCATATCGGCAAAGTACAGCCCGGGCACGTATTGCCGCCTTTGCACGGCCCGACCTGGGGCTACCGCTATCGCGCCCGGCTGTCGGTGCGTTTGGTGCACAAGAAGGGCGGCGTTCTTGTGGGGTTTCGCGAGCGTCGCGGCGCTTATGTCGCTGACATGACCGAGTGCCTGGTGTTGCCGCGCCATGTGTCGGACCTGCTGGCGCCCTTGCGCGCACTGATCGGAAGCTTGTCTATTCCGAAGGCCGTCCCGCAGATTGAAGTGGCTGTTGGCGATGATGCAACGGTGTTGCTGTTGCGCCATATGGAGCCGTTGGCGGCCGCAGACATCAGCCGGCTACGCACTTTTGCTCAACTGCATGACGTGTGCTGGTGGCTGCAACCCAAAGGGCCTGACACCGTGCACCCCCTGGAGCCCGGCGATGCGGATCGTCTGGCCTATCGCCTGCCGGAATTTGGCGTGCGCATGGCCTATCGGCCCACCGACTTCACCCAGGTGAATGGCCAGATCAATCGCACGCTGGTTTCCAAAGCCTTGTCGCTGCTGGATGTTCAACCGGGCGATCGGGTGGCGGACCTGTTCTGTGGGCTGGGCAACTTCACCTTGCCGCTGGCTACGTGTGCGCGTGAAGTGGTGGGTATCGAGGGTAGCCAGGCGTTGGTGGAAAGGGCGGACGCGGCGGCAAAGCAGAACGCCCTGGCCGACCGTGCACATTTTACCAAGCTGGATCTATTCAACGTCGATGCGCACTGGTTGCGCGGGCTGGGCCGCTTCGAGCGGATGCTGATCGATCCGCCGCGCGAGGGTGCGGAAGCCGTGTCCCGCGCCTTGGCCGGCCTGGAGCCTGCCCAGCGGCCTGTACGCCTGGTTTATGTGTCCTGTAATCCGGCTACGCTGGCCCGGGATGCCGGCATACTGGTGCATGAAGGCGGCTATCGCCTGATGGCCGCCGGCGCCATCAATATGTTCCCGCACACTGGGCATGTGGAGTCTATTGCAGTGTTTGATGCGCCGGGCAGCGGTCGCGCAGGCGCTCCAGCATCTCTCTGAAGAAGCCTTCGTCCACCTGATGTGCAGCGCGAAGGCCTTCGTCAATGACGGCCAGCTGTTCGTCGTATTGGCCCAGAAAGCCATGGGCTTCGGCCAGTGCGTGCAGGAACATGGCTGCGACACCCGGCATGATTTGTCTGGCGTCTTGGGCACACGCTTGTATCCGGGCTATACCCCCGGCATCTCCGGCAAATGCCTGGGTCCAACCCAGCACCATGGCTCCCACGCCTTGCCAGAGCACCAATCGATACGTGGTGGCAATGGAGATCAACCGGCCGGCCAAGCCGGACGCTTCGTGGGGTTCCTTCAAGAAACAATGCAGAATCGAAGCGAATCCCAACGCGAAACATAGGGTATCGGGATTGTTCAGCGACTGGGCCAATTCGACGGAGCGCCTGCTCACCGCAAGTGCATCCTGCATTTTGGCTTGGCGCCAATAAGCCCACGACAGATGGGCCAGACTGGTGACACATGGATCCAGGCCTTCCAGGGTGCTGTAAGAAACCGTCTGGGGCGTTGTTGTGGCCGCTTGGGCGAAGCGGCACGCGGTATCAATTTGATTGCGCCATAAGGCGATATTGGTGTTGGCTGAGTAGGCTTGCACAAGCAAGCTAGTGTCCTCGGTTTCCCGGGCCAGTTGAAGGAGTTCTTGGGCCAGTTCCCAGGATTTCAGGAAGCTGGACCCCGGCCGTGAACTGGATACCATCCATTGACCCCACAGGATTTCAAACCGTTGCTTTGGTGAGGTTTGGTCATTGCTTAACGCCAAGGCGCGATCATAAATAGTGACTGCTTCTTCCGAGCCGTATCCGCGCAGCAGCAACAGGGCCTGGCCCAGCGACAGCAATAGTTGCAGTTCCAGCGCATCGCGTTCGTGGCCGGGAGCAAGCTGCCCGATCAAATTCAAGCCGGCCTGCAGATGTTCGCCGGCTTCGGCGTTTGCCGACACGCGCAGCGCCTGCCGGCCGGCCTCCAACCACCAAGGAATTGCGGCAAGACTGTTACCCGCCAGCGTGTAGTGGCGGGCGACTTCCTCAGGCTGTCGCGCCGCGCGCTGGGCATAATGCTTGACCAGGGCATCGGCCACCCGTTGATGGGCCTCCTGCCTATCGACGTGCAGTTGCGCGGCATAGGCGGCTTCCTGGATCAAGGCGTGGTGGAACTGGTAGACGCCTTCCGTGGCGGAGTTGGCAGATATAAGGCGTGCTTCCGAGAGCTCCCGTACGATCGATCCCAGCGCGGCGGCGTCCATCTTCGCGACTCGCTGCAGCAGGCCTTGCTCAAAGTTGCGCCCGATGGTGGCCGCCAGTTGCACGACTCTTCGAGCATGCGGCACCGCGTCCAGGCGTGCCAGAAGCAGATAGCGCAGACTTGTGGGGATGTCGTTCTCGTGTTGGGGTGAGCCGCGCGGGATCTGCGCCATTTCCTCGGCATACAGGGGAACGCCGTCCGCCCGCTGAACGATGCGTCTGACCTCTTGGGGAGCAAGCGACTTGACGGTGGAGCGCGCCAGTTTGGCGATCTCTGCATTGTTAAGCGAACGCAACTCCAGTACGGACTGGGCGCCCAGCCAGGGCGGCTGGAAGGCGGGACGGGCGGTGACCAGGGTTAGAAGCGCCACTCGGTCTTTTCTGTGCACCAGGCGTTCCAGCAGGTCGCGGCTGGTGACGTCCAGCCAGTGCGCATCCTCGATAACCATCAACAGGGCGCTGCGCCTGGCCATGCTGTCCAGCAGCAACAGCAGCATGTCCAGGGTTTCTTGCTTGCGCTGGCGCGGCGGCTGTACCGGCATGCCGGCCGGCGCAATGGAAAGCAAGGTGATCAGGACGGTTTCAGCTTGGCCGAAGATGTCTGGATGCTGCTGTCTGAGATAGCTTCTTAGTTTGTGGCGTTTATGCTCCACGGTATCATTCTGAGTGAAATCCAGTAGGGATTCGAACAGTGTGATCACGGGGTGCAACGGGGTGTGTTGATGCTCGGGGTGGCAATACAGGTGGCGAATGGAAGACGTTGTCGGGCTAAGGTTGATTTCGTCGCGCAAGGCTCGCGCAAGCCGTGTCTTTCCTATGCCGGCTTCCCCGCGCACGACCAAAAACTGCGATGTGCCTTGTCGCGCTTGGCGCCACAGCGCCCTAAGCCGCTGCATCTCGGCACGCCGCCCGATCAAGTGGCCCGCTTCTAGCGTATTCAGCCGATGGACGGGCGCACGAACGCCGGCCAGCCGAAAGGCTAGCGTGGCGGTTTGCGCTGTGTTGGCGGCGCCTCGCCTGGAGGGCAGCGTCTTCAAGGCTTGCAGCTGGAATTGCCCGTGAAGCAGGCATTCCGTGGCATCGCTGATGGCAATGCCGCCTTTTTGCATCAGCTTGCATAATTGCCACGCGGTGCCCGAAACGTTTCCCACGATATCGGGCAAAGCGGGGTCGAACCCCGTGACGATGATCCCGGTATGGATCCCCGCGCGGAAGCGGTAACGCGGCGCCAGCCTGGCCTGGAGCGCCAGCGCTGCGTTCACGGCTAATGTTCCCGCCTGCTCTGTGGCTTCCGGATAGCCCAGATAGGCATAGATATAGCCGTCGTGCCCTTGGGTGATATGGCCTGCAACGCGGCGCAGCTCGGCGGCGCAGATCGAGCGGGGTTCCGCCAATTGCTCGGGCTCGATTCCAATGGAGTTGGGCGAGAAGTCAATGTGGCAGCATAGAACCGTAACCTGACGACGGCCGGTTTCAGGCGGCGGATCGTTCTGATGCGTGTCCGCTGAAGGCGGGTGTTCCGATTCCAGTCCGTCTTTGTGGATGGTTTCGAACAGCGTGCGGGTGCTTGGCTCGGGCTCTATGTTCAGATCGCGCACCAGGCTGGCGCGGTAGGTGTCGTAATATGTTTGAGCCGCGCCATGTTGGCCTCTTAATGCCAGCAGCCGCATATGTTGCCGTTGTCCGATTTCATTCCAGGGCTCCAGCTGTATGCAGCGCTGGGCATAAACCAGCGCCGCGTCCAGCTGACCCAGGGCTTCGTAGGCATCGCGCAATTGCTCTGTCAGCGCGAAGGCCCACCCGCGCAGGCTTTGCCGTTGGGTATCAAGCCAGCTATCGAAGTCGGGCGTGTCGGTAAGGGATAACCCGGCCAGGAATTCACCCTGGTAGGCGTTCGCACGGGTCTTCAAGCGTTCCAGGCACCGATCGCACGGCGTGCGTGCAAGCGTGCTAGCGCAGGCGCGACAGCGCGGCATGGGAGCGGTCACCACCTTGGTGTCGATCTGGCAATGTCGGGCAGAGCCGGAAAAACGCACGGTTTCCCGCGTGACCATCAATAAATTCGTTGTATTTTCACCAAATGCCTGCCGAAGGTAGTAAAGCGCCTGACGCAAGTTAGTGCGTGCAGCGTTGGTGGTCAGCGAAGGCCAAAAAAGAACGGCCAGTTGCTCGCGAGAGTGGTTTTGATCCGGCTCGACCGCCAGATACGCCAGTAGGGCCAACACTTTGCCGTATAACTTGCCATGCAGCGGCTGGCCGTCCAGCATCAGTTGAACTTCCCCCAACAGGCGGATGGACACTCGGGGCGGCAAAAAAGAGGTGCTCATCAGGAAGTTCTGGCTTACGGTCCGCTTACGGTGATTTGGTCAAATCAAAGAAACATAAATTGTTTTTCTAAAAACGTAAATTGTTTTGCTAACTGTGTTGATTGAAGAATAGCGCGCCGGCGCAAAGGATGCCAATCCATAAGCGGCGCCAGCATTCAACTTGCTTTTCATGTGGAGGCAGTCATGACCATTTCCCCTGATACGCTCGAAGCCTTGCATCGCTTGCCCAACCAAGATGCCTCATTGCTCCAGAACCTGTATGCCGCTCAGTCGCTCGAACAGGCAGCCGATATTGTCAGCGATTCCGCGCGGCGACTGCGTATTGCCATTGATCGCGGTGAATTGATTACGTATCTGCAACGGTCCACCGTTACGCCTGGCTGATAGCGCCCAGCAGCAACGCTTGGTTAATTACGTGGGGCCTAATGACATCTCGCAGTGGTGCTTGCGAGCATGCGGGTTAACGATGTCGATTAATGAAGGCGATTAATTGGATTGAGTAATTAGATTGATTAGTTAGATTGATTGATTAGGGTGATTAATTAGGCTGGTTAAAGAAGGGGCTGATCGAAGACAAACAGCCCGCCTTTGCTTTTTTAGTTACGGATGGAATTAAAATAAATCTTCTGTTAAAAATAAGAAAACGTTCATCATCGCAAAGAGTGTTCTTGAACGCCCGGGCGCTCGCCCATTTTCTTAGCGATAGGAAAGGCGGGCGCGCGCTCTTTCGGGTGGGTCGGTAGCTGGGCCATTGCTGTCTGTTCGAGAACAAGAATCACATGACAGACGCAGGCAACAGAATTCCCCCGGAGGAAGAGATGAATTGCATTTTCAGCATTGTGTGGAGCTGGCGCAGGGCCGCGATGCCGGTTTCCGCCGGCGCTTTGAACGGCACCATTCTGGCGTTGGGGATCGCCATCGTCCTCGGTGCGCCGAGCTTGGCGCGGGCGCAGTCCCTGCCCACGGACGGGCAGGTGGTCGAAGGTACAGGCTCCATTCATGCGCCGGTTGCTGGCGCGCTGGCCATCGAGCAGGCCAGCCAGCGCATGGCCATCGATTGGCAGCAGTTCAATATTGGCGCGGGCAACACCGTGCGCTTCAATCAGCCTGGGGCCGATGCAGTGGCGCTGAACCGCGTGCTGGGGCCGGACGGCTCCCAGATTCTTGGGCAATTGCAGGCCAATGGGCGCGTGTTCCTGGTCAACCCCAACGGCGTGCTGTTTGGCCGGGATGCTCAGGTCGATGTCGGTGGCCTGGTGGCCTCCACTCTGAACATCAGCAATGCCGATTTCATGGCAGGCAATTATCGTTTCCAGGGCGGCCCGAACGGCGCGCCGGCGGCGGTGATCAACCAAGGTCGAATCAGTGCCGCCGAGGGTGGGGCGGTGGCCTTGCTGGGCGGGCAGGTGCATAACCAGGGGGTGATTCAGGCGCGCCTGGGCACGGTGGCGCTGGCGGCGGGCAATGCCGTCACACTGGACTTTGCCGGTGACGGCTTGCTGAATGTGCAGGTCGACCAGGCGGCCAAAGACGCCTTAGTGGACAACGGGCAACTGATCCAGGCCGATGGCGGACAGGTGCTGATGACGGCGCACGCGTCCGACGCCTTGCTGCAAACTGTGGTGAACAACACCGGCGTGATCGAGGCGCGCACCCTGGAAAACCGCGAGGGCAAGATTGTCCTGTTGGGCGATTTCAGCGGCGGCACGGTGAAGGTGGCCGGCACGCTGGACGCCGGCGCGCCCAACGGCGGCGACGGCGGGTTTATTGATACATCCGGGGCCTATGTGCAGGTGGCTGATGGCGTCAAAGTCACCACCCTGGCGCCACAGGGCAAGACCGGCATGTGGTTGATCGACCCGACCGATTTTACAGTTAGCGAGGGGGCCGCCCCGTGGACCGACAGCGGTATCGGGGCGGTGACGCTATCCAATAATTTGGCGACTACTGATATTGAGCTCGAAACCGCGCCTGCAGGTATTCAGGAAGGGGACATCCATGTAAACGCGCCTATAAGCTGGAATGGGAATACAAGCCTTACGTTGACGGCGCATCGTGACATCAATATCAATGCATCAATTACAGCAACCGGTGAAGCCGATTTCAGGGCATACGCGGGTAGGGATATCGCAGTCAATGACGCGGTATCGGTCACGGGCGATGGTGGGATCATTACCATGTCGGCGGACGAGGGCCTTACGATAAACGGCAGTGTATCGGTTATCGGTGATCAGGGAGTCGTCTTACTGGCGGGAGGCGATCTGTCGTTAAACGCAACGATGTCGGTAACTGGCGATTCGGGAGCCATCTTTCTTGCCGCCTGCGGCGATCTAAGCTGTGGCCAGGGAAATATCGATGTGAACGGCCAAATTTCCGTGCAAGGGGCGGATGGCAGTGTCGCGATGACGGCGAGCGGCGCTATCGAAATAAACGATGTCGTCTCGGTTACTGGAGACCGAGGTGTCATTGATTTAGGCGGCGACAACAGCGTATCGATTGACGGAACGCTGCTGGTGGCGGGCGAAGGCGGCCAAATCTTCCTGCAGACCTGCAACTGCGATCCTACCCTTGGCGATATCGCGATCAACGGCGATGTTGCCGTACAAGGCGATGATGGCTTCATCTTTATGCAGGCTGACGGCGGCCTTACGCTGAATGGCGCGGTATCGACCAACAGCGATGAAACGTCCTATATCGCTCTGACCGCAGTGCGGGATATTACAGACACGGCAACGACAGCCATTACGACCAATCAACTGGATGCTGTCAGCGACGACGGCAAAGTTGCCTTGGACAACGGGGTGCATCGCGTCGGGTTATACAATGGCTCGGCCAGGAATGATCTGGCGTTCACCAATAACCAAGCCTTGTGGGTGGGCGAAGTCAGCACCACGGGCGATGGCAACATCGTGCTTCGTACAACGACTGGTGATTTGACATTGCTGGATATGTTGTCCGCGCCAACAACCGCGCCGGAGGTGGTGAATGGAGTGGTGCGCGCCGAAGGGGCGGGCGATATTGATGTGGTCAGCGCTGGTGGTTTCCATAACCAGGCCGGCTCCGGCGCCTTGCAGACCAATGACGGCGACTGGCGTGTCTGGTCGCAAAATCCGGCGCAAAATGAACTGGGCGGCCTGACGTACGACTTCAAGCAATACAACGCGCAGTACGGAAGCAGCGCGGTTCTTGGGCAAGGCAATGGGGTGTTGTACACCCTGGCGCCGGTGCTTGATGTTGGCCTGCAAGGCCAGGTGATCAAGACCTACGACGGCACGGATACCGCCACCTTGGGCGACGCCAACTACGTTCAGAAAGGCGGTTTGGTCGGCGGGGACCGGGCGACGCTTTTCCTGCCGACGCAAGCTCGCTACAGCGACAAGAACGCGGGCACGAGTAAAGCCGTGACCGTTGACGGGCTAAGTGTTCTGGAGGCGGCTGAAATCGGTAGCGGCGTCAAGGTGTATGGCTATCAGATCAATGCGTCGGCATCGGGCGACATCGGGCAGATCAACCAACGTGCCATCACCGTTGCGGCTGATGACCTAAGCAAGAATTTTGGCACCGCCGACCCAACATTCACCTGGCGTATGACGCAGGGCGAATTGGTCGCCGGCGATGCATTTGCGGGAGCGCTGACGCGCAATTCGGGCGAGGCTCCAGGAGCTTATGCCATCTTGCAAGGCGACCTGTCCGCCGGCGGCAACTACGCGCTGACGGTTATCGATGGCCGCCTGGTGATTACCGAACCCGATATCTACGACCCGCTTGGCGATCTGGAGGCGGCGTACCAGGCGGCGCTTGTGACGGCCAAGACCGAACCGCAGGGGCCGGCGGCGTTTGACAAAGGAGGGGACACGGGTGGCTCCGCAACCCCCTACACCATCGAAGACGAAGGGCAGCGCCTGCCCGAAGGGATTTAAATATGCAGCGCACGTTTCCAGGCTTGTCGGGCGCCGTCTTGGCGTTGTTGCTGGGCGTTTCCGTAGACGCATCCGCGCAATCTCTTTTGGGCACGCCCGACGCCGGCCAATCCATGCGCGAGGTAGAGTCCACGCCGCTGACCCTGCCGGAGCCCTCCAGCCTGCACTTGCAGGTTCCGGTCGCCGACGATGCGTCCGCTGCGCCGGGCGGGCCGACGGTTCAAGTGGCGGGCTTTACGCTAAGCGGCAATCACGAGATCAATGATGCGCAACTGCTGCCCTTGCTGGACGACCTGAAGGGCCGAAGTGCAAGCCTGGGCGAACTTCAGGCCGGCGCGGCGCGGATCACGGCGTATTACCGCCAACAGGGCTATGTGCTGGCGCGCGCGTATTTGCCGGCCCAGGAGATCCAGGACGGCCAGGTCCACATTGCGATCCTGGAAGGCAATTACGGCCAGATCACGGTGGACAATACCTCGCGGGTTGGCGGCTGGGCATTGGCGCCCTTGCAAGACTTGCAGGTCGGCGACGCAGTCCACGGCGACTCGCTGGAGCGTAGCTTGCTGCTGGCGGCCGATAATCCGGGCCTGTCGGTGGATTCCACCTTGCGCCCCGGCGCCAGCGTGGGCGCGTCCGACCTGCTGATCAACGTCAAGCCCGGTCCCCTGGTCAGCGGCTCGGCGGATCTGGACAATTACGGCAACCGCTACACAGGCCAATGGCGTTTGGGCAGCACGATTAATCTGAATAATCCGCTGGGATTGGGCGATGTGGCCAGCCTGCGACTGATGGGCACGAACGAGCGTCAGACCTATTACCGCTTCGCCTATCAATTGCCGGTGGGGCCGTGGGCCACTCGGGTGGGCGCATCGTTCTCGAACATGCGCTATGAGCTGGGGCGCGACTTTGACGTACTGGACGCCCATGGCCGCGCGCAGATCGCCAGCGGCTATGTGATTCAACCTCTGGTGCGCAGCCGCGACTTCAGTCTGTATGGCCAGTTGCAATACGATCAGAAGCGCCTGCACGACAAGATCGACTTGCTGGCGTTCGACACGCTCAAGTATTCACGCGTCTGGACAGCTTCGGTGACCGGCAATGCGCGCGATGACTTTGGCGGCGGCGGCGTGACCAGCTTTGCCGTGTCGTACAGTGCAGGTCGGTTAACGTTGAACAGCGCGTTTGATCAAGCCGTCGACAACCTGACCGCCAGAACGGCGGGCGACTTTCAGAAAATTACGGCCTCGGTCTTGCGTTTGCAGCGCCTAAACGACAAGTTCAGCCTGTATGCCCGTTTGCAGGGGCAATGGGCCAACAAGAACCTGGATTCTTCCGAGAAAATGAGCCTGGGCGGCGCCTATGGTGTGCGGGCCTATCCACAAGGCGAGGCCAGCGGCGACCAGGGTTGGCTGGGCAGCGTGGAATTGCGTTACGCCTTTGCGCCCGCCTGGCATGTGGGCGCATTTGTGGATCATGGCAACATCGCCTTCAACAAAAAGCCGTGGGCGGCGGGCGACAACCACCGCAATCTAAGCGCCACCGGCCTGACGCTGGGCTGGGCGCAATATGGCTGGCAGCTAAGCGGCGTGCTGGCCTGGCGGCTAGGCTCGGAAAAGCCGCAAAGCGATTCCGACCAGAACCTCCGGGCCTGGGTACAACTCGTCAAGTATTTTTAATGCGGTCGTACCACGGCGGATCAACGCTTTTCGTCAAGCACGCGCTGGGCTTCGAGCCGGACGCGTTCGGGCGCGGTGCCGCCGATGTGTTTGCGGGCGGCCACCGAGCCTTCCAGCGTCAGCACATCGAACACGTCGGCGCCGATGGACGCGTGAAAGGCCTGCAACTGTTCGAGCGACAAATCGGCCAGATCGCAGCCTTGCTCTTCGCAGGCGCGCACGGCGTGGGCCACGGTTTCGTGGGCGTCGCGAAACGGCACGCCTTTCTTGACCAGATAGTCGGCCAGGTCGGTGGCGGTGGCAAAGCCTTGCAGCGCGGCGGCGCGCATGGCGTCGGCCTTGACCTTGATGCCCCCGACCATGTCCACAAAAATGGTCAGCGTGTCGCGTATGGTGTCGGCGGAGTCGAACAGACCTTCCTTGTCTTCCTGGTTGTCTTTATTGTAGGCCAGGGGCTGGCCTTTCATGAGGGTAAGCAGGGCGACCAGGTGGCCGTTGACGCGGCCGGTTTTGCCGCGCGCCAGTTCGGGCACGTCGGGATTTTTCTTTTGCGGCATGATGGAACTGCCGGTGCAAAAGCGGTCGGCCAGATCGATAAAGCCCACACGCGGGCTCATCCACAGGACCAGTTCTTCGGACAACCGCGAAATATGCGTCATGATCAGTGCGGCCGCCGCGCAAAACTCGATGGCGAAATCGCGGTCGGAAACCGCGTCGAGCGAGTTACGACAGACGTCGTCGAAACCCAGGGCGCGGGCGACGCGCTCGCGGTCGATGGGGTACGAGGTGCCGGCCAGCGCAGCAGATCCCAGCGGCAGGCGGTTGACGCGTTTGCGGCAGTCGGCCAGGCGCTCGGCATCGCGTGCGAACATTTCGCCATAGGCCAATAGATGATGGCCGAAGGTAACCGGCTGGGCCACTTGTAAATGGGTGAAACCGGGCAAAATGGTGGCGGCGTGTTCCAGCGCCAGGGTGGCCAGCCGCTGGCGCAGTTGGCTCAGCAGGTCGATGGCGATGTCGATTTCGTTGCGCAGCCAAAGCCGAATATCTGTAGCCACCTGATCGTTGCGTGAACGGCCCGTATGCAGGCGTTTGCCCGCGTCGCCGATCAATTCGACCAGGCGTTTCTCGATATTCAGGTGCACGTCTTCCAGGTCGAGCGACCAGGTGAATGTGCCTTGTTCGATTTCTGCCAGGATCTGTTTCATGCCGCGCTGGATGTCGGCTAGGTCGGTGGCGCTGATGATGCTGATTGAAGCCAGCATGTCGGCGTGGGCCAGCGAGCCCTGGATGTCGAACGCCGCCATGCGCTGGTCGAAGTCGACCGAGGCGGTATAGCGTTTGACCAGGTCAGAAACGGGTTCGGAGAACCGGGCCGACCAGGCCTGGGCTTTGTTGGCAAACTGGTTTTGCCCGGAAGTGGTGGTGTTATTTGGCATAGTGGGGTGATTATAAAGGACGGGCTGCACGATTTTTTGGTCTAATCACGCTCATGAATGTGGTGCGTCGGCATCAGGCGTCACGACGTTCATCAAACATGTAATCAGGTTGGCAGGCTGTAAATTGAATGTAATGGATCTCACACTGGACAAGAATAATCTCCTGGCGGCTTGGCTGAGCAACACCTGGCTGGGCAATCACGTGCCGGATGCGATTTGGGCGCAGGTACTGATCGGCGCGGGCATCCTGGTGGGCCTGGTGTTTGTGGCGGGCTGGACGACGGATAAGGTCATCATCGCCATCACACGGCGCATGCTGACCGCTGTGGGGCAGAAAAACTGGTCCGACGCGCTTGCTCGGCGCCGCGTGTTTCGCCGCCTTAGCTATTTGGTGGGGGTGCTGGTTATCTTGGTGAACCTCACCTTGCTGCCGATTGCCAAAGACTATATCGATCCGATTTCGCGCTTTCTGCAGGCGGTTTCGCTGATACTTTTATTTGGCGCGTTGGGCGGTACGCTGAAAGCCTGGCAGGACACCTACTCGGCCACGACCCGCGCGCAGACGCGCTCGATCAAGGGCTATCTGGAACTGGGCCGGATTGTGCTGTGGGGCGTCTGCGTCGTCCTGGTGTTTTCTTTGCTGATCGATCAATCGCCGCTGCTGATGCTGTCGGGTCTGGGCGCGCTGTCGGCTGTCTTGTTGCTGGTATTCAAAGACACTTTGCTGTCCCTGGTGGCCAGCACCCAGATGACGTCCAACGACATGCTGCGCATTGGCGACTGGATCGAAATGCCGCAGGCCAACGCCGACGGCTTCGTCGTGGATATCGCCCTGCACACGGTCAAAGTCCAGAACTGGGACAAGACTGTCACTACGGTTCCCACCTATAAGCTGTTTTCCGAAAGCTATCGGAACTGGCGTCATATGTTCGAGTCGGGCGGGCGACGCATCAAGCGCACCTTGCGCATCGACGCCAGCACCATCCGCTTTCTGACTGAAGACGAAATCCGGGCGCTGTCGCGTTTCGGGTTGCTGACCGACTACCTGGCCATCAAGGAAGCCGAGCTGCAGCAAAGCAATAGGGCGTTGGGCGAACTGGGGAACGAGCCGGTGAACCGCCGCCGGCTGACCAATCTTGGCACTTTCCGCGCCTATGCCTTAGCGTATTTGCGGCAACAGCAAGAACTTCGCCAGGACATGCTGATGATTGTGCGCATGATGGAGCCCGATTCACAAGGGGTGCCGGTTGAAGTCTATTGCTTCAGCGCCAATACCGCCTGGGTCGAGTACGAACGCATCCAGGGAAATATCTTCGACCACCTGCTGGCGATTTTGCCGGAGATGTCATTGCGGCTGTATCAAGCCCCTTCGGGCGCCGACTTCGCCAGCATGCGATCTGACGCAGACTTCGCCAGCATGCGATAATTTTGTTTTCCTATTTGTCATTACTTGCCAAGGCCTTGTGAAATGTCGGCTGTCACTGTCGGGCTTGCCCAGATCAACACCACGGTGGGCGATGTGCGCGCCAACGCGCTCAAGCTGCTGGATGCCGCCCGCAAGGCCAGCCAGGCGGGCGCCGATATCCTGCTGACGCCCGAACTGACGCTCACCGGTTATCCGGCCGAAGACCTGTTCCTGCGTCCGGCCTTTCTCGAGCAACAGCAGGCGGCATTCCAGACCTTGGTCCACGACTTGGCGCAATTTCCTGAACTTTACGTGGTGATCGGGCATGTGCAGCAGGCTGACGGCGCCTTGTACAACGTGGCGTCGGTGGTGCGTGACGGACAGGTGGTCGATTGCTATCGCAAGCACGAGTTGCCCGATTACGGGGTGTTCGACGAGTGTCGCTATTTCAGCAGCGGTTTCGATCCGGTCGTGTTTGAATGCAAGGGAGTGACGTTCGGCATCACGATTTGCGAGGACGCCTGGTTTCCCGGCAGCCCCGCGCTTGCGGCCGAGGCTGGTGCTCAAGTCCTGCTGGTGCTCAATGCCTCGCCTTACTCGGTGGATAAGCAGGCGTTGCGCTACGAGTCTGTGGCCGGCAATGCCGCCGGAATGACTGTCATCTATTTGAACAAGGTGGGCGGCCAGGACGAACTGGTTTTCGATGGGGCGTCGTTTGTGCTGGATGGCAATGGCATAGTTACACAACGCCTGCCGGTCTTTCAAGAGGATTTTGCCCTGGTCGCCCTGGATGCACAGGGGCGCCCGGAAGCCGCGGCCATCGAGTCCTGGCCAGATTCCCTGGCCCAGGTCTATACCGCCTTGACGATGTCGCTGCGCGATTACCTGGCCAAATCAGGCTTTTCCCGGGTCGTGCTGGGTTTGTCGGGTGGAATGGATTCCGCACTGGTGCTGGCGATTGCCGTAGACGCCATTGGTGCCGCAAATGTTCGCACCATCATGATGCCGTCGCGCTATACGGCAGATATCTCCCTGGCCGACGCACGGCAGATGGCCGATGGCCTGGGCGTTGCCTACGAAGAAATCGCCATTGCCGACTTGGCGAAGGCGTTTGATGAATCGTTGGCTTCGCTGTTTGCGGGCTGCGAGCCCGACGCCACAGAAGAAAACATCCAAGCGCGGATTCGGGGAACCCTGCTGATGGCCGTGTCCAACAAGTTCGGCTCGCTGGTGGTCACGACGGGTAATAAATCGGAGCTGGCCACCGGCTATTGCACCTTGTACGGCGACATGGCGGGCGGCTTTGCCTTGCTGAAAGATGTGCCCAAGACCATGGTGTACGCCCTGGCTCGTTGGCGTAACCATCAGTCGCCTGTGATACCCGTACGTATTATCGAGCGGCCGCCCTCTGCTGAACTTCGAGAGGATCAAACCGACCAGGACAGCCTGCCGCCTTACGACATACTGGATGCGATCATCGAACGTTATGTTGAACACAATGAATCGGTCGAGCAAATCGTGCAGGCGGGCTTCAGCGAAGAGGTCGTGCGCCAGGTGGTCCGCCTGATTCGCATCAACGAATATAAGCGTCGCCAGGGCGCGATCGGTCCAAAAATCACCTCGCGGGCGTTTGGGCGTGACTGGCGCTATCCCATCGCCAACGGATTTCGCGACTGACAACCGATGCCATGCCCTTGTCGGCCATTTATTGTTTCCCTGTCCACCGTGCCCGCCGGGCCGGCGGACCGGCGTCGTTTATTATTGACATGCACACCTCTTGTTAGCCCTTGGAGCAATCCCCTATGAAGATGATCTCTGCGATTATCAAACCTTTTAAACTGGACGAAGTACGCGAAGCGCTGGCCGAAATCGGTGTCAGCGGGCTGACCGTCACGGAGGTCAAGGGGTTTGGTCGCCAGAAAGGCCATACCGAGTTGTACCGGGGCGCCGAGTACGTGGTGGATTTTTTACCCAAGATTCGTGTCGACGCCGTGCTGCCTGCCGCCATGGTGGACGCGGCCATCGAAGCGATTGTCAAGGCTGCACACACAGGCAAGATCGGCGATGGCAAGATTTTTGTCTTGCCGGTTGAGCAGGCCATACGCATACGCACAGGTGAAACCGGGCCTGACGTCCTTTAGTATGGAAAAAGTACGAATTTCAAAGCTCATGGCCCAGCAGGGCCTGTGTTCACGGCGTGAAGCCGACGGCTATATTCAGCGTGGCTGGGTTCGCGTGGACGGCGTGGTCGTGTCCGAACTGGGCAGCAAGGCGTATCCGGGCCAGAAAATTACCCTGGACAAGCAGGCGCAGCGACGCCAGACCTCGCGCGTCACGATCTTGCTGAACAAGCCGGTGGGCTATGTGTCGGGCCAGGCAGAGCAAGGCTATCGCCCTGCAGTCAGCCTGATTGGCGCGCGCTCGCAGTATCGCCCTGATACCGCGCCCCAACGCTTCGATCCCGCGCATTTACGCGGGCTGGCGCCGGCGGGGCGGCTGGATATTGATTCCCAGGGCTTGCTGGTCCTGACGCAGGATGGACGAATCGCACGCCAGTTGATCAACGATGATTCGGAACTCGAAAAAGAGTATCTGGTGCGCGTCGAAGGGAAGATCGGGGCGGGGGGACTGAAACAGCTTAATCACGGCCTGAGCCTGGATGGCAAGGCCCTGAAGCCGGCGCATGTGACCTGGCAAAACGAAGATCAACTGCGCTTTATTTTGCAGGAAGGCAAGAAGCGCCAGATCCGACGCATGTGCGAGATGGTCGGCCTGAAAGTGGTGGGGCTGAAACGGGTTCGCATGGGGCGTATTGTGCTGGGCGATCTGCCCCCAGGGAAATGGCGCTATCTCAAAGACGGCGAGCGCTTCATGTAGGTTTGGTGCGCGCCGATTACACGGCGCGCAATGCCGACGCTCAAACTCATACCAGCGCTTGGTCAACGTTTGGCGCAATTTCCACATCGCCAATCTCTGCCTGGCATGCGCCGGCGCTAGGCCGTGGGATGCCAAGTTTTATTTCGATTGAGTCAGGGTGTGGCCAGCGCCGTCGTCTTGCGCCAATTTTTTGCTGAGCCAGGGCAGGGCGGCTGCCAGTTCCGCTTGCAGGGTCCAGGGCGGATTCACCACGAACATGCCGCTGCCGTGCAAGCCCAAGCCATCGTCTGCCGGCTTGCGAACGGTCAGGGTGGCGTGCAGCCACTGGATGCCATCCATGCGCTCCAGGCTGCGTACCAGCTCTTGTGCTTCTAGCCGCTGCACAATGGGATACCAAATCAGGTAGCAGCCGGTGGCAAAGCGCTTCAAACCGTCCTTCAGGGCTTGAAGCGTTCTTCGGTAGTCGGCTTTGTCTTCATACGAGGGATCAATAATCACGATGCCGCGCCGTGGCGTAGGCGGCAATTGGGCTTTAAGCCCCGCAAAGCCGTCGGACGCGTAGACCGAGGCCTGTCGCCTGGCGACCCTGTCCTGGCGGGCCAGGTTGTCTTTAAGCGCTTCGACTTCGGAGGGGTGCATTTCAAACAGGCGAAGCCGATCGCGTTCGCGCAGTGCGTGCAGCGCAAACCAGGGTGAGCCTGGGTAGTAATTGGCGACGCCATCCGGGTTGAAATGCTGGACTGCGCTTAAATAGCGGACAAGCAGTTCGGGCATGGTGTCATCGCCGTCCAGCAGGCGGTCCAGGCCGTCGATGAATTCTCCGTTTTGCAGCGCCCAGTCGCTGGTCAAGTCGTAGATGCCTGCGCCTGCGTGCGTGTCGATGAACCAATAAGGCGTGTCCTTGCGATTGAAATAATCCAGCGTGTGAACCAGGATGGAATGCTTGAGAACATCGGCGTGGTTGCCTGCGTGAAAGGCATGTCGGTAACTGAACAAAGTCGCCTCGGAAAGTGGGAAATTAGTCGCCCGGCGCAATGCGGTCGATGGCGTCGGTGAAGACGGCGTCGCAACCCCAAAGCAGAAATTGCCTTGCCTGAGCTGGCTCGTTGACGGTCCAAGCGCGTATTCTATAGCCGTTGGCATGCACGGCGCTAATCAGGGTAGCGTTGACCTGCGGCAAATCGATATCCATGCCCGCGCAACCCAATGCCTGAAGCCGCAGCTTCCAATCCTTGGGCACCGGGCCGTCGATAAGCAACATGCGGGGCAAATGCGGCGCCGCCTGCCGGGCGGCTTCCAGGGCAAGGACGGAAAACGATGAAAGCAACGGCGGCGCGTCTGCGTTTTTCCAGAGCCTGGCAGCTGCTTCCGCGACCTTCCTGCCGGTGGCGGCTTCCAGTTCCGGCTCGGGCTTGATTTCGATGCTGCTGAATATGCCGTTGGCCAGCGTGTAGGCGGCGATCGAGCTGAGCGTGGCGATCGGCTCGCCTGCGAAGGGCGGAGAGTGCCAGGCGCCGAAATCCAGGTTCGACAACTGTTTCAGGCTGAACTGGCTGGCCCGGCCCGAACCTGTGGAAGTGCGCTCAAGTGTGTCGTCGTGCAACAGAATCGGCACCTGGTCCGCAGTGAGTTTCACGTCGTACTCTGCCATCCGGTAACCCAGACGCGCGCCTTCCCGCAGTGCGGCCAGGGTGTTTTCTGGGGCAAGAAGCCCGGCGCCACGATGCGCAATCAGCTTGGGATAGGGCCACATGTCGATGTTTTTCCGGTAAACTTTGAGCCAACTAGGTACTTTACCCCGGAGATTCCAGGCCGAGGCGAGCGATGTTCGCCTTTTTTTTGGCCCGAACCTTTATTTTGCTGGTTGGCACGTTACAGAGTCTTTAATTAATGTTCGATTTCATTCGCACGCATCAACGCCTGATGCAATTTCTGCTACTGGTTCTTATTTTCCCATCGTTTGCCTTGATCGGGGTCAGTGGTTACACCAATTACGTGTCGGGCGACGAAGACCTCGTGAAAGTCGGCGATTCGGCCGTCACCAAGCAAGAGTACGAAGAGGCGCGCCGTACGCAGTTGCAGCGCATGCAGGCCAACAGCGGCGGGGCGTTCGATCCGGCTGTCCTGGATACGCCGCAGGTTCGCACCGCCTTGCTTGAATCCCTGATCGAGCGGCGGGTGGTTATCGACGAAGCCACCGAGAATCGCTTCAGTGTTTCCGATAATGTCTTGCGTCAGACCATTGCCTCGATTCCCGAATTGCAGGTCGACGGGCAGTTCTCGCCCGAGCGCTATAGCCAGGTGCTGGCTTCCATGGGCGTCAGCAGCAAGGATTTCGAGCAAGGACAGCGCGGCGAAATGGCCTTGCAGCGGGTTCTGGGCCCGGTGGTCATGACGGCCAGTGCGCCGGCCCCGGTGATTGCGTCGATCGAGAAAGCCCTGACCGCCGAGCGCACCATTCGATTGCGTGCGCTGGCCGCCAGTGATTACGCCGACGACATCCACATCACTGACGAAGATATCAAGTCATGGTATGACAGCCATCCGCAAGACCTGCAAGTGCCCGAGTACGTGAACGCCGATTACATCCTGCTCGACGAACAAGCCGCCATGCAAGGCCTGCCGGCTATCAGCGACTCCGACATGCAGGCCTATTACGAGCAGAACAAGGCGCGCTATGTCATGCCGGCCCGGGTCGAACTTAGCCATATCCTGGTTCAGGTTCCGGCGGGCGCCAGCCCGGACGAACGCGATGCAGCCCTTAAGAAGGCGCAGCAGATCGCTGAACAGGCTAAAGCGGAACCCGGCAAGTTCGCGGAATTGGCCGCTACGGAATCCCAAGACGCCGGTACGTCCAAAGACGGCGGCAAGCTGGGCTGGATCACCAAGGGCGCATGGCCCGCAGACATGGAAACAGCCGCTTTTGCGCTGGAACAAGGCCAAGTTTCTGATCCGGTTCAAGGGCCCGAGGGCTATCATGTTTTCCTGGCAAGCAACACTCAAGCCGAGCAGGGCGAGTCGTTCGAGCAGGCCAAATCCAAGGTTCAGTCGGAAATTCGCCGCCAGTTGGGTTCGGACCGCTATGCCGAGATGGCCACCAAGCTTACCGACCTGGTGTATGAAAACCCGTCCAGCCTGCAACCAGCGGCGGAGGCATTGGGTTTGACTGTGCAGACGGTCAGCGGGATCAGCTCGAGCCAGTTGCTGCCGGCCGACGACGTTGAGGGCGATGCGGCTGTGGCCAGCCCCGATGCGGCCTTGCTCGACGACCCACGCGTACGCCGGGCGCTGTTCAGTTCCGAAACTTATCGCGACAAGCAAAACTCGGGCGTCATTGAAATCTCGCCAGGCACCATGCTGGTGGTAAGGGTCAATCAGATCGTTCCCGCTCATATCCAGCCGCTCGACAAGGCGGCCGACGCCATCAGGCAAACCTTAATTGCCGAGCGTTCATTGAAGCTGGCAACGCAAGCCGGCCAGAAAGTGCTGGCCGATCTCAAGGCTGCCGATGGAAAAGCCGATGAAGCCGCTCTGGAAGAATTCGGTGAGCCGCTAACCATCAGCCGCATCAATCCTCAAGGTTTGAACAAGCAAGTGCTGGACGCCGCATTCAATGCACCCGCCACACCCTTGCCCGCTTATGTGGGCGTGGAAGGCGGGCAAGGCTTTATCATCGTGGTCGTTGAAGACGCCAAGGCGGGCGAGCCCAATCCAGCCTTGCAGGCAAGCTTGCCGGCTGAAATCGGCCAGATCCAGGCGCAGGCGGAAGAACGCGCCGTGATGCAAGCCATGCGCGATGCCGTTGGGGTGGAAGTGCTGCCAGGGGCACAAGAAGTGTTGGCGGGCGAAGACCCGGCGCAAGGTTAAACCCGGTCAAACCCCGGGTAAAATCCAGGTAAAACGGTGCGCCTGCGTCTTTAGCTACGGCACGCGTTAGCGTTGCGTCGGCTTCCCGGCCGCCGGGGTCAGCAACGATTCAAGCTGGGCCCAGATGTTGTCCGCCAATATCGGCTGGGCTTCTTCATTCGGATGTATGCCATCGGTCTGGAACAAGTCCCGATTGGTCGCCATGCCCTCCAGCAGGAAGGGCGTAAGCGCCACTTGGTGGCCCTTGGCCAAGTCGTGGAACAGCGTTTTGAAGCGCTTGGTGTAGGTGGGCCCGTAGTTGCTGGGAATCTGCATGCCTACCAGAAGCACCTCGGCGCCCGCGTCCTTGCTTTGCGTGATCATATGGGCAAGATTTTTTTCCGTCATGTCCAGGGATAGGCCGCGCAAGGCATCGTTGCTGCCCAGCTCGATGATCACGATGTCGGGCGATTGTTTCGCCAACGCGTCGGGCAGACGGCTTAGGCCGCCGCTGGTGGTGTCGCCGCTAATGCTGGCATTGTGGATGCGATAGGGCGGATCGCGGCGATCCAGCCGTTCTTGTATGATGGCTACCCAGCCTGAACCCCGAGCCAAGCCGTATTCGGCCGACAGGCTGTCCCCCAGGACCAGGATGGTATGGTTTGGTTTCTGAGGGCCGGCGCCGTCTTGCGCCTTGGCAAAGCCAAGAGTGCTTGCGAAAAACGCCATTGCCAATAGTAAACGCCAACGAGCATGCATGAATTACACCCATTCAATTGAAGTCAGTAATCTGGTCCAGAAAGTCATCGACTCCACCGGAGAACTAACCATTTTAGATAATGTCAGTTTTTCCGTGGCGCCCGGCGAGGCATTGGCCATCACCGGCCCATCGGGCTCCGGGAAATCAACCTTGCTTGGACTGCTGGCCGGCCTGGATGTTCCCACCCAGGGTGAAGTCATGTTGCTCGGCCAGTCTTTGTTTGTCCTGGACGAAGAGGGCAGAGCTGCCGTGCGCGCCGCACACGTGGGATTTGTGTTTCAGTCCTTCCAGTTGCTTCCCAACCTCAGCGCGCTCGAGAACGTGATGCTGCCGCTGGAATTGGCCGGCAAGCCGGCTCGTCAGGCGGCCATTGACCACCTGCGGCGAGTCGGCATGGATCACCGGCTGCATCACTATCCACGCACTTTGTCGGGTGGAGAGCAGCAGCGTGTATCACTGGCCCGGGCTTTTGTCGTGGAACCGGCCATCCTTTTTGTGGACGAACCCACCGGCAGCCTGGATCAACATAATGGCGCCATGGTCATTGAATTGATGTTCGAACTGTTGGCCGAAAAGGGCACTACTCTGGTCATGGTGACGCACGATCCGGCGCTGGCCTCGCGCTGCAGCCGCGTGCTGGCGCTCGACTCCGGCCGGATCGCATGATGGGCGGCCAGGCACGCGACATCGAGCGTGCGCCGGCAGCCTCAGGTTCGCCGGCAGCACAAGGTACGCGGGAAGTACAAGGTATGCGGGAAGCACAAGGCATGCGGACAGTAAATGGGATGACGACGATGAAACGTTTTGCGTATTGCTTGGGATTATGCGGTGTTCTTTGGCTGACGGCGCCGTTGGCGCTGGCCCAGGGCTATATGTTCCGGACGTTGAACCAGCCCGTGCCCGGCGGCATTGCTGTGGTGCCGCTGGGCACGTCGTCGCAAGCCCCTGCAGTCCTTTACCAGAAGCGGCCCGCGCTGGTGGTCAAAGACAGCGATGGCCAGTGGGTCGCCATCGTGGGGATCAACCTGAAGGCAAAGGCCGGGAACCATACGCTTAGTGTGCAAACGCCCAAACGTGCCGTGTCCTTCACTGTCGGGCCCAAGCGCTACAAAGAGCAGCACATTACGCTGAAGGACAAGAAGCATGTAAACCCCGATCCAGCGCAATTAAGGCGCTACGAGCGCGAGGCCAAGGCGCAAGCCCAGGCGTATGCCAACTTCCGCGACGACATCCCAAGCAACGTCGTGCTGGATCGCCCGGTCCAGGGCGGCAGGCTGTCCAGCCCGTTCGGGTTGCGCCGATTCTTCAACGGCCAAGAGCGCAACCCACATTCAGGCCTCGACTTCGCCGTGCCCGAAGGGACGCCGATCAGTGCCCCGGCTGACGGCGTGGTCACCATTGTTGATGATTATTTTTTCAATGGAAAGACCATTTTCATCGATCATGGGCAAGGCTTGGTGACTATGTACTGCCACTTGTCGAAATTCGATGTCAAGGTGGGCGATGTGGTCGAGCGCGGCCAGACGATCGGCCGGGTGGGGGCGACGGGCCGCGCGACCGGGCCGCATTTGCACTGGAACGTCAGCTTGAACAATAACCGGGTGGACCCCGCGATTTTCATCAACGAATTCCAGCCTTGATTCGTCAGCCTTTGACGCGCACGATTTTCTGTACTTGCGGCACGTGCCGTATGGCGCGTATCACTTGCGCCAGGTGCTTGCGGCTGTCGACCTGTACGGTAAGGTGCAAGACCCCCGTGGCGGATGGCTCTTCATGCATGGTCAGGTGCATGATGTTGGAGTCGGCGTCGGTGATTTCGGCCGCGAGGCGGCCCAGGACGCCGCGCTCGTTGATGACGGTGACATCCAGGCGAGTGGACAGGTGACGGGCGGTGGTGGTGTCCCAGGCCACGGGAATCCAGCGCTCGGGCTCGCGCGCCCGCTGGCGTTGGGCCACCGCGCATTCGTCCATGTGCACCACCAGGCCATGGCCAAGCCGGATGCCGCCGATAATGGCGTCGCCGGGCAGAGGGCCGCAGCAGGGCGCCAGTTGCACCGCCTGGCCTTCGTTTCCCTGGATCAGGATGGGGGCACTGGTTGTAGACGTGATCTCGTCCACGGCGGCCGCTGTGGTGGCCAGCATGGCGTTCTCGGGTGCGAAGCGGCGGGCAACCACGGCCGCCAGGCGTTTGCCCAAGCCAATATCCGCAAGGATTTCCTCGCGTGACGTGGCCCCTGAGCCTTTGGCCAGTTTTTCCCATTCGGGGTCGTTGGCGGCCGGGTGAGGCAGGCCTAGCTGGTCGAACGCCTGATTGAGCAAGCGCTGGCCGAATGCCACGGACTCTTCGTATTTGACGGTGCGCAGATAATGGCGTATTTCAGAGCGTGCGCGACCGGTACGCACGTAATTGAGCCACTGCGCGCTGGGGCGCGATGCCGGCGAGGTGATGATCTCGATTGAATCGCCGCTTTTCAGTTCGGTGCGCAAAGGGGAAAATTCGCCATTGATCTTGGAGGCGATGGCCTGATTACCGATATCGGTATGGATGGTATAGGCGAAGTCGACCGGCGTGGCGCCGCGCGGCAGGGAAATGATTTTTCCTTGCGGGGTGAATACATAGACTGCATCGGGGAAAAGGTCGACCTTGATGTGTTCCAGGAATTCGCCTGAATCGCCGGTTTGGCTTTGAATGTCGAGCAGCGATTGCAACCACTGATGGGTGCGTTTTTGCAGATTGTTCAGGTTGGTGGCGTCGTCTTTGTACAGCCAGTGAGAGGCGACGCCTTCCTCGGCCACGTGGTCCATGTCGCGGGTGCGGAACTGGAACTCGACCGGCGTGCCGTACGGCCCCACCAACGTGGTGTGCAACGATTGATAGCCATTGAGCTTGGGAATGGCGATGTAGTCTTTGAACTTGCCTGGCACGGGGCGATACAGCTGGTGCAGCGTGCCCAGGGCAAGATAGCATTCGGGCAGGGTATGGACAATGACCCGGAAGCCATAGATATCCAGCACATCGGAGAACGATTTCTTCTGTTCGACCATCTTGGTGTAGATGCTGAACAGGGATTTTTCACGGCCCGTGACTTCGGCTTCGATGCCGGCCGCCGGCAAAGCCACTTTGACGGCCTCGGTGATTTTGCTCAGGACTTCGCGGCGGTTGCCGCGCGCGGCCATCATGGCCTTGTGCACGACCTGGTAACGATTGGGGTAGACGGCCTGGAAGCAAAGATCCTGCATTTCACGGCACAGGGCGTTCAGGCCAAGACGGTGCGCGATGGGGGTGTAGATGTCCAGGGTTTCGCGTGCGATGCGGCGACGCTTTTCGGGGCTGACGGCATCCAGGGTGCGCATATTGTGCAATCTGTCGGCCAGCTTGATGAGAATGACGCGGACATCGCGCGCCATGGCCAGCAGCATCTTGCGAAAGCTTTCCGCTTGCTGTTCGGCCTTGGTGGCGAACTCAAGACGGTCGAGCTTGGACAGGCCGTCGACGATTTCGGCAACATCCGCACCGAATTTTTCAGCCAGCTCGGACTTGGGGACGTCTTGGTCTTCCATGACGTCGTGCAGCAATGCGGCCATGAGCGAGTCGGCGTCCAGCTTCCAGCCCGCACAGATTTCGGTGACGGCGATGGGGTGGGATATGTAGGGTTCGCCGCTGGCCCGGAACTGGCCCAGATGGGCCTGGTCGGAGAAGCGATAGGCCTCCTTGACGCGCTCGACATCTTTGGCGTCGAGATAGCCGCTGATGATGCCGTTCAGTGTTGCCAGCGAAGCAATGGTATTGGGTGCAGCCGGCGCGACAGAGGGGGTTGGCGATTTGCTCTTGCGCCGCCGACGCAGGCGAGGGCCTTTTTTAAGAACCGCCAGCAGGCCGGACGACGCGCCACGCAGTGTTGTGAATGCCATACGCCCCCCAATCGCTATTTAGGTGGGGACTTTGCGCAGCATCTCGAGGCCGGTTGCGCCAGCAGCGATTTCCCGAAGGGCGATGACGGTGGGCTTGTCTTTATTGTGCTCGACGCGGGCCTCGTGCCCTTGCGCCAATTCGCGTGCGCGATAGGTTGCCGCCAGGGTAAGGTTGAAGCGGTTGGGGATTTTTTCCAGGCAGTCTTCGACGGTGATACGGGCCATGTGGATGGAGGTCCTGTTTAGCTGGGGTTAAGCGTTAGGCGGGGGTTTTACTGATGCCTAATTGCGAGAAAAGGTCGCTGTGGCGCGCAGCTTGCGATGCATAGCGCAAACGGGTTGCCGAAACGATTTGCACGAGCTGGGTTAAAGCGGTGCTAAATTCTTGATTAATAATAACATATTGGCATTCCGACGCATGCGACATTTCGCCGCCTGCCGCCAGCAAACGCTTGGATATGACTTGGGGTTCGTCTTGCCCGCGATTGCGCAGGCGTGACTCCAGGGCTTCGATGGACGGCGGCAGGATAAAAATGCCGACGGCATCGGGAAAATGCTGTTTGATTTGCCGAGCGCCCTGCCAGTCGATTTCAAGGAGCACATCGTAGCCCTTGCCAATGGCTTCTTCGATGCGGTCGCGCGGCGTGCCGTAGAAGTTGCCATGCACTTCGGCCCATTCGAGCAAGGCATTGCTGTTGCGCATGGACAGGAAGTCGTCCTGGCTGACAAACCGGTAGTGTTTGGCTTCGATCTCGCCCGGCCGGGGCTTGCGTGTTGTACATGAGATAGACAGGACGACGTCGGGGTCTTGCTCGAGCAGGGCGTTGACCAGGCTTGATTTACCCGCGCCGCTGGGCGCAACAACCATGAAAATATTGCCGGGATTCGAGGGCATGTTTACTCAATGTAAAGATTAAGACCAAAAGAATAGCAAATCCGGGCGGCTTTGTTCAATGTTCGGGACGGCGCCTGTTGAATGTTCCGTCAACACGGAGCCCACATATTCCTTCAGTGCATGGTCAATGTTCCGCCAGCGCCTAGTTAATGTTCCGGCGCATTCTGGCCCAGCTCTTCCAGAGTGGCGTCGTACGCTTTGCGGTCGGCGCACATGAATACAGCCGTATCATGCAGATTCATGTTGAAAGCCAGGTCTTCGACTTGCTCGCGCGCGCCGGCGGCATGGTCGACGGCGGTAACGTGCACATCACCGTCTTTCTCGAATTGGCTTGCGGGCACAAAATCGGCAACCAGATTAATGTCGGCTTCGCTGATGACAACGTAGGCGGTAAAGGTAAGCTCTTCGATGACGACGTCCAAAACGACGCCGTGCGACAGGTTTTCAATGATACGGCTGGCGGTTGGCATAAGAAAAGGCGGTAAAGCGACGCAGTGCATGAATGCACAAGCGCACGGCGGTGCATAAGCACGGCAGGCGACGCCGGGCTAGAAGGAAAATCGCGCGACCGTGGCGGGAGGCAGGTTGGTCCAGACCTTGCTGGTGCTGATCTGACGTGCCGCAAGCTGCTGTTGCCACTTTGGCGTGCGCGGGCTATAGGTGAATTGTACCGCTACACCCCCGTGGGCCAGCAAAGGCTGCCATTGAGACAGAATGGCTTGCGTTACCGTGGCCGGCAACGAGCAAAGCGGCAGGCTTGATACAATGGCGCTGACCTTCTTGCCGGCCGGGATCAGTTGGCCCAGGTCGGCGGCATTGCCGGTGATGATCTCCAGTTGGCTGTAACGCTTGCGCAGTCGGTGGCTGAATCGCGGCGATAGTTCCAGCACGATCAAGCGGTCTGGCGCGACCCCGCGCTCTAGTAGGGCGTGGGTAACCACGCCGGTGCCGGCGCCAAGCTCGATGACCAGGCCATCGTTCAGCGGCACTTGGGCGGCCATGCGCGCAGCCAGTGTGCGTGAACTCGGGCAGAGCGCTCCGATCGTGGCGGGGCGCTCGAACAGTTCCTGTAGAAACAGGGTGGGGGCCAGGTCGGCAAGATACTGCGCCCAACGCTGATTGCGGGCACGGCCCAGAACTCGGTGCATGGTTCAGTTACCTTTGTTGTTGCGATACCGCGCACAGTATCAGTTAGGCCCGAAAAGCGCGCGATCAATTGTAATATTACTTATCAAAAAAGAGCTATGAAATTTGCTACCTGGAATGTCAATTCTCTTAAGGTTCGCCTGCCCCAGGTACTTGATTGGCTGCAGGCGAACCCTGTCGATGCCCTGTGCTTGCAAGAACTGAAGCTTGCCCACGACATGTTCCCCTTGGAAGCCTTTACCCAGATCGGGTACCAAGCCTGCTGGGCGGGCCAGAAAACGTATAACGGTGTTGCCATTATTTCGCGCCGGGAAGGCGAGCTCGTGCAGTGCAATATACCGGGGTTCGATGACCACCAGCAGCGTATTGTCGCCGCTACGCTGCCCAGCCCCGTAGGCGGCATACGGGTGGTTAGCGCCTACTGTCCCAACGGGCAGTCAGTGGGCAGCGACAAATACGAATATAAGCTCGCCTGGTACCAGGCCTTGCGCACCTGGCTCGAAAGCGAGTTGGCCGCCAATCCGCGCCTGATGGTTCTGGGCGATTACAACGTGGCTCCCGCTGATGCAGACGTGCACGATCCGGCCAAATGGGAGGGCGAGGTCCTGGTGTCCGAACCAGAGCGCGCCGCATTTCAGGCGCTGATCGACTTGGGCTTCAGCGATGCGTTCCGTCTGTTTCCGCAACCGGAAAAGTCCTTCAGCTGGTGGGATTACCGAATGATGGCCTTTCGACGCAATGCCGGCATGCGCATTGATCATGTCCTGGTCTCCGATGCGCTGAAGGCATTCTGCACAGCTTGCATTATCGACAAAGAGCCGCGCCGAAACGAAAAGCCTTCGGATCACACGCCCGTCGTGGCGACATTGGAATTTGCCCAGGCATGAACGCCGTGGATCCCCATTTGCCGTCGGTGGACGATGAGCCGACCATGTCGGAACTGGATGGAATCCGCTACCTTCACCTGGGTACGGAATGGGTTCAGGGCGCCATGCGGCTGCGCAAGCCTTCTGAACTGGTGCTTAACTACACCCAGCAGATGATGGCCTGGCTGTTGTTCATTACACCCAAGAAGGCGCATTCCATTGGGATACTGGGGCTGGGCGCGGGTTCGCTGCTGCGATACACACTGGGCCATACGCCAAGCCGGGTCGAGACAGTGGAATGGAATCCCGCAGTCACGGCCATGTGCCAGGCGTATTTCAGATTGCCCGGCAATCCGCGTTCGACCATCCGGCACATGGACGCCGCCTTGTGGCTGAAAGAGGCCGACACCATCGGGCGCTACGCCGCCTTGATGGTCGACCTGTACGACGCCGAGGCTCAGGGGCCGGTGCGCGACTCGGTGGAGTTCTACCGCGATTGCTATCTGGCGCTGGCCGACGAAGGGGTCATGACGGTCAATCTGTTTGGCGAGCATGACAGCTTCCCGCGCAATCTGGAAAATATCGCCAAGGCCTTCGACGGGCGCATGCTGGAGCTGCCCGAAATCGACGCCGGCAACCGGGTCATACTTGCATTCAAGGGGCCGACCCTGGAAATCAGTACGGCGCAGTTGTTGCAAAGGGCGGAGCAGATTGAAAACCGGCACGGATTGCCGGCAATGCGCTGGGCGCGCTTTTTGTTAAGTCAGAACGTATAGTACATTTGCAGCAATCACTATTGGTTGGCATGATGGATGCCGATCCTGTCAAAGCATTTTCAGCCAGAGGGCGCGTCCGATGAAATTTCCCTTTCCCAGCCTATCCAGAAGCCTTGTCGCTGGTTTTGCCCTGGCCGCCATGCTGGCCCCGGCAGGCGTCTCGGCGCAATCGGTTGCGGTCACGTCGATTGTCGAGCATCCCGCCCTGGACTCGATCAAGGACGGCGTCAAAGAGGCGCTTGAAGCAGCGGGCTACACACAGGCCAAGGGGCTTGAATGGCAGTTTCAGACTGCGCAGGGCAACACGGCCATTGCTGCGCAGATAGCCAGGAAGTTCGTGGGCGACAAGCCCGATGTGATCGTGGCGATCGCCACGCCCTCCGCCCAGGCGGTGGTGGCGGCCACCAAAACCATACCTGTGGTTTTTTCAGCTGTCACGGACCCTGTTGCCGCGCAGTTGGTGGAAGGGCGCGGGCCCTCGGGCACGAATGTTACCGGCGTATCCGACGAACTCGCCCTTGAGAAGCAGGTTGAACTGATTCGTCAAGTGGTTCCCGACGCCAAGCATGTTGGCATGGTCTACAACCCTGGCGAAGCCAATTCCGTGGTGGTGGTCGAGCGAATGCGCGAGCTGCTGCCCAAGGCGGGGATGTCTCTGGTCGAGGCCAGCGCGGCACGCACAGTAGATGTTGGCGCCGCAGCGCGCAGCCTGGTGGGCAAGGTCGATGTTATCTATACCAGCACCGACAACAATGTGGTGTCGGCCTACGAGGCCTTGGTCAAGGTCGGCAACGATGCCGACATCCCGCTGGTGGCGTCCGATACCGATAGCGTCAAGCGCGGCGCCATCGCCGCTCTGGGGGTTGATTACCGAGACCTTGGCCTGCAAACCGGCCGGATGGTGGTCAAGTTGCTGCAAGGCGAAAAGCCGGGCGATATCGCCTGGGAAACCAGTGACAAGTTACGGCTTTTCGTTAACCCGCGCGCCGCCCACGCGCAAGGCGCCACGTTGTCGGGCGCGTTGCTTGAGTCGGCGGATCAGGTGATCGAATAGCATCCGGCGGCTAGTGCTCGTTCAGGCGTCATGTCATGACTTGGTATTCTTTGTGGGGTGCGCTGGAAGTCGGGCTGATTTTCGGCCTGGTCGCCCTGGGCGTACTGATCTCCTTTCGCCTGTTGCGCTTCCCCGACCTGACCGTGGACGGCAGCTTTCCGCTGGGCGGCGCTGTGGCTGCGACCCTGATCGGCATGGATTTCGACCCATTCCTCTCGACGGCTGTCGCTACACTTGCTGGAGGCGCCGCAGGCGCGTTGACGGGCTGGTTGAACGTACGCTTGCGCATCATGGATTTGCTTGCCAGCATCCTGGTCATGATCGCGTTGTATTCCATCAACCTGCGGGTCATGGGGCGGCCGAATGTGCCGCTGATCACCGAACCGACCATTTTTACCCTGCTGCAAATAGATGGCATCGACGATTTCGTCATGCGGCCATTGATACTTCTTGCCCTTGTTGCCGTCGTCAAGCTGGCGCTGGATTGGTATTTGCGTACACAGGTGGGCCTGGCCATCCGGGCAACGGGTTCGAATCCGCGCATGGCCCGCGCACAAGGGGTGGCCACCGGCGCCATGGTGCTGCTGGGGCTGGCGCTGTCCAACGCCTTATGCGCGCTGGCAGGCGCCTTGTTCGCCCAATCGCAGGGCGGCGCCGACATCTCCATGGGCATAGGCACCATCGTTATTGGCTTGGCCGCTGTCATCGTGGGCGAAAGCATCTTCAATTCGCGCAGTCTGCTTGTGATGACGTTTGCCGCCATTGTGGGCGCAGTGCTTTATCGGTTCTTCGTCGCCTTGGCGCTGAATGCCGATTTCATCGGCTTGCAGGCGCAAGATCTGAATCTGTTGACCGCCGTATTGGTGACGATTGCCCTGGTGCTGCCGCTGATGCGCCAGCGCTTGCGCGGCAGGCGCAAGAGATAAGGAACGCCCATGCTGAAGATTGACGACCTGCACATTACTTTCAACCCCGGAACACCCATTGAAACGCGGGCGATGCGCGGCCTGTCGCTCGAGATTCCTTCTGGGCAGTTCGTCACTGTCATTGGTTCCAACGGCGCGGGCAAGTCGACTCTGCTGAACGCCATTTCAGGCGACACGGCCATTGACGAGGGCAGGGTGCAGATCGATGGGGTCGATGTCAGCTGTTTGCCGGTGTGGACACGAGCCGACCGGGTGGCGCGGGTTTTCCAGGATCCACTGGCCGGAACGTGCGAGGACCTGACGGTCGAAGAGAACCTTGCCCTGGCTTACAGCCGCGGAACCAGGCGCGGTTTGTCGCGCGCGGTGCGCAACGACTGGCGGGCTGTCTTCCGGGAACGCCTGGCCGTTCTGGGCCTGGGCCTGGAGAACCGCCTGACGGACCGGATCGGGCTGTTGTCGGGCGGCCAGCGCCAGGCGGTCAGTCTGCTCATGGCCGCTTTGCAGCCGTCCCGCATTTTGTTGCTGGATGAGCATACGGCCGCGCTCGACCCACGTATCGCGCAGTATGTCCTGGACATCACTCAGCGTATTGTCCGCAAGTATCAGCTTACGACGCTAATGGTCACGCACAGTATGCGCCAGGCGCTGGATGTGGGCGAACGCACCGTTATGTTGCACCAGGGCCGAGTGGTGCTGGATGTGTCGGGCCCGCAGCGCCAGGGTTTAACGGTTGCGCAACTTCTGGAAATGTTCGAGCGGGTACGGGGCGAAACACTGGACGACGATGTGCTGCTGCTGGACTGACTCGCGGGGAACGAGCGTCGCCGGGCATTTTGGGTGATCGCTTGGCAATTTTGGGTGACTACGCTCGATCAATTGTCATCCGGGCAGCGCACAATGCGCTAAACGTCGTACTTGGCGCTAATGCTTGCGCACACAATACGAACAATGTAATGGTATTTGCTCGGCAATCGACTGTTATGAACAGAAATGTTTTTTTTGCAGGTTAATGAGACTGAATTCGTTTTATACTCGTCGTTTACCAAAAATTACAGGCACTGCAAGTCGGGCATTGGTCGGCTTGCCGTACAGGAGCTGTTAAATGAGTATCTTCGCCCTGCCGGTTCGGCAGAAAACCAGTGTGGTCCTTTTTGTTTCCGCTGTCATGCTGGCTGCATGCGGCGAAAAACCGCAGCAAGGTCCCGGCGGCATGAAGGTGCCTGTCAGCGTGGTTACCGTGCAACCCGCACGGGCGGAAATCACCGTCGATCTTCCTGGTCGCGTAGATGCCATTAAAGATGCGCAGATCCGTGCCCGGGTTACCGGCATTGTCGAGGAAATCAATTTCAAGCAGGGCAGCGATGTCAAGGCGGGCGAGTTATTGTTCACCATTGATCCCGCGCCCTACCAGGCGGTGCGCGGCCAGGCGGCGGCCCAGTTGAAGCGTGCGCAAGCCGATGCGCAAAGCGCCCGCCTGCTGGCGCAGCGCTACACCAAGCTCATCAAGGCGAACGCCGTCAGCCGGCAGGAATACGATAACGCCGTGGCGGCGGCTGCCCAGGCCGATGCCGCCATTGCGGCCGCCAAGGCAGCCTTGCAGTCAGCGGATATCGACCTGGGTTACACCAAGGTAACTTCGCCTATTGACGGCCGTATCGGAAAGTCGTTCGTCACGGAAGGTGCATTGGTCAGCGCCAGTGCGGGCACTCAGGTTGCCACGGTGCAGCAACTGGATCGTGTGTATGTCGATGTCACCCGCTCTACCACCGAAATTTCCCAGTTGCGCCGGGCATTGGCCAGCGGCGAACTGGAACAGTCCAGCGAGGGCGCGGCAAAAGCACGCGTAGTGCTTGAAGACGGCAGCCTGTACAAACACGACGGCGAACTGCTGTTTTCAGGCGTTACCGTCGATCCAACGACGGGCGCGGTCAATCTGCGTGCCGAGTTTCCCAACCCTGATCAAATCCTGTTGCCCGGCATGTATGTACGGGTGCGTCTGGAGCAGGGCGTAGACAACAAGGCGCTGATGGTGCCCCAGCAGGCCGTACAGCGCACGGCCGATGGAACAACCAATCTTATGCTGGTCAAGGGCGACGACGTGGCGACAACAGCGGTCACGCTTGGCGCGGCGGTGGACGGCAAATATATCGTCACCCAGGGCTTGCAGGCGGGCGATGTCGTTATCGTGGCCGGTTTCCAGAAGCTGCGCCCAGGCGCCAAGGTGCAAGGCATGCCCTGGCAGCCGAATGGCAAGGGCCCCCAAGCAGGCGCGCCAGGGCAACCGGGCCAGCCTGGGCAACCTGCGCCGGGCCAATCAGACCAGGCCGGTCAGCCGGCTGCGCCGCAGCAGGCGCAAGGCGATGCGCCTTCCGCAGGTTCCGACGGCAAGAATTAATGGAACGCTCTGTGCGCGCCGGGCGTCGGCGCGAACATCAAACGTTTTTATAGTGAGCTAGCATGCCGCAGTTTTTCATTGAACGCCCCATTTTTGCCTGGGTCATTGCCTTGGCCATTACCCTGGCGGGCATATTGGCCGTCACTATGCTGCCGGTGTCCCAGTATCCCGAAGTCGCTCCGCCGGCCATCACGGTGGATGCCACCTATCCAGGGGCTTCGGCCAAAGAGGTTGCCGATTCCGTCTCCAGCATTATCGAGAACGAACTGAACGGTGCACAGGGCCTTCTGTACTACGAGTCCGTCAGCGACTCGTATGGACGAGCCAGCATCACCGTCACCTTCGAGCCCGGCACGGACCCGGATATGGCGCAGGTTGATGTGCAGA
This sequence comes from Pusillimonas sp., assembly GCA_044464765.1. Classification (GTDB taxonomy): domain Bacteria; phylum Pseudomonadota; class Gammaproteobacteria; order Burkholderiales; family Burkholderiaceae_B; genus JBIQKZ01. The sequence goes on along the minus strand of JBIQKZ010000002.1, from coordinate 143,847 downwards.
ATCGCATATCCAACGTTACCGCCAAATTGCCCGGCGCGGTTACGCAACAGGGCTTGCGCGTGCAGCAAAGCAATTCGAACTTCCTGCTGGTGGTGTCGCTGTCGGCCACCGACGGCCAAATCGATCAGGCGTCGCTGGCCGACTACATTACCCGCAACATCCAGAACACGATCTCGCGGGTTCCCGGAGTGGGCAAGTTCCAGCTGTTCGCCGCGCCGCGCGCCATGCGTATTTGGGTCGATCCCGACAAGCTCGTCGGCTACAACCTCAGCATGGCCGAAGTCAATGCGGCGGTTGCCAATCAGAACATCCTGGTCTCCGCCGGCATTATTGGTTCGCCGCCCAATCCGAACGACCAACGCACTACCGCGCCGATTGTCGTCAACGGCGAACTGACCGATGTCGAGGGTTTCGAGAACATCGTTCTGCGCTCCAACGTCGACGGTTCAACGGTGCGCCTGCGCGATGTCGCCCGTGTCGAGATCGGATCGGACACCTATCAGTTCGGTTCGCGTCTGAATGGCCAGCCCACTGCGGCTTTTGCTATTTCCCTGACCCCAAACGCCAATGCACTGTCCACGGCGGAAGGCGTCAAGGCGCAAATGGAGGAATTGGCCAAGTATTTTCCGCAAGGCATCGAATACTCGATTCCTTACGACACCACGCCCTACGTAAACCTGTCCATCAATCAGGTGATACACACGCTGTTCGAGGCCATGCTGCTGGTGTTCGTCGTCATGTTCGTCTTCCTGCAGAATGTGCGCTATACCCTGATTCCGGCGTTGGTTGTGCCGATCGCCATCCTGGGCGCCTTCGGCGTCATGCTGTTGCTGGGCTTTTCGATTAACGTCCTGACTTTGTTTGCCATGGTGCTGGCGATCGGGATATTGGTGGATGACGCCATTGTGGTGGTGGAGAACGTCGAGCGCATCATGGTGGAAGAGGGGATTTCACCCAAAGAAGCCACCAAGAAAGCCATGCCGCAGATTTCAGGGGCCGTGGTGGGCATGACGCTGGTGCTGGCTACGGTGTTCTTTCCCCTGGGCTTCATGAGCGGTTCGGTGGGCGTTATCTATCGGCAGTTCTCCATGGCCATGGCCGTGTCTATCCTGTTTTCGGGCTTCCTGGCGCTAACCTTCACGCCGGCTCTTTGCGCCACGATTCTCAAGCCTGTGCCCAAAGGCCACCACGAACAGAAGCGCGGGTTTTTCGGTTGGTTCAACCGCAAGTTTGATGCCGTCACCAACCGGTACGAAGGCTGGGTGGGGCGCAGCCTGAAGAAGGGCGGGCGCATGATGTTCATCTATCTGTTGCTGGTGATTGCGCTGGGCTTCCTGTATATGCGTTTGCCCACATCATTCTTGCCGGCCGAGGATCAGGGTTATGTGATTGCCAATATCGAGCTGCCGTCCGGCGCCACGGCCAACCGCACCATGGAAGTGATCAACCAGGTCGAGAAGTATTTCTTCGATCAGCCGCAAACCGAGAACGTGGTGATGGTTCAGGGCTTCAGCTTCAATGGCAACGGCTTGAATGCTGCGCTGGCCTTTGTTCCGCTAAAGGATTTCGCAGAGCGTCCAGGCAAGGAAAATTCCGCCCAGGCTTTTGCCGACCGCGCCAACCAGCATTTGCTGTTCGGTATTCCCGACGCCCTGGTGTTCACGATTGTGCCCCCGGCCATTTCTTCGCTGGGCAATGCCACAGGCTTTGACATGCGTCTCGAGGATCGCGGCAGCCTGGGCTATGACGCGTTGATGGCAGGCTCGCAGCAATTGCTGGGGCTGGCAGCCCAAAGCCCTGTTCTGGCCGATACGCGCATTACAGGTCTAAGTCCCGGCCCCCAAATGAGGCTGACAATCGATCGGACCAAGGCCGCGGCCCTGGGGGTGAACTTCTCCGAAGCAGCCACCTTGCTAAGCACCGCCCTGGGTTCAAGCTATGTGGGCAAGTTCACCAATATGGGCTGGATACAAAACGTTTGGGTGCAGGCCGAGGCCGATCAACGCATGACGCCCGAGGACGTCTTGAAGCTGAATGCGCGCAATAGCCAGGGCCAGATGGTGCCGCTGTCTTCCTTCGTCGACATCAGTTGGACGCAGGGACCCGTACAGGTCGTGCGTTACAACAGTTATGAATCCATCCGTATTTCAGGTGCGGCGGCGCCAGGCTATTCCACCGGCGACGCCATGGCCGAAATGGAGGCGCTGGTCGCCCAGTTGCCGGCCGGCTTTGGCTACGAATGGACCGGCCTGTCGTATCAAGAGAAGCAGGCGGGCAGCCAAACCATCATCCTGATGGGGCTGGCCATGCTGGTGGTCTTCATGGTGCTTGCGGCGCTATACGAAAGCTGGGCCATTCCGCTTTCGGTCATGCTGATGGTGCCGTTGGGCATGCTGGGTGCGGTGGGCCTGGTTTCCGTCCTGGGCATGGCCAACGACGTGTACTTCACAGTGGGTATGGTGACCGTCATCGGGCTTGCGGCGAAGAATGCGATTCTTATCGTGGAGTTTGCCAAGGATACCTATGCGCAGGGGGGCAATATCATCGATGCTACGGTCGAGGCGGCACGCCTGCGTTTCCGGCCTATTCTCATGACCTCGTTCGCCTTTATCCTGGGCGTGGTGCCGTTGGCAATCGCCACAGGGGCCGGCTCGGCCAGCCAGAATGCCGTAGGCCTGGGTGTGCTGGGCGGCATGCTGGCCGCGACGCCCTTGGCCATGATTTTCGTTCCGACCTTCTTCGTGGTGGTGTTGTCCCTATTCAAGACCAAACCAAAGATAACCAATCCACATATGGCGCCATTGACCACCGTTCACCATCATGTCGATGGCGAGCAACCGGAGCCCCGTCCGTCTGATGATGGGGGCAAAGCATGAAACAACCCGTTTTTAAACTAGCCGTTCTGCCTGTGCTTGCTGCATTAGTGCTTGCGGGGTGCTCCCTGGCGCCAAAGTACGAAAGGCCGGTCGCGCCGGTGCCGCAGCAGTTTCCCGACTATGGCAAAGAAGCGGCATCCACCGATACGGACACCTCGGCGCAGTCCAGCGCCGACCTGGGATGGCGGGAATTTTTCCGCGATCCGCAGCTATTGGCGCTTATCGACATTGCGCTGGCCAACAACCGCGATCTTCGCATTGCCGCGCAACGGGTGCAGGAAGCGCGGGCGCAGTACGGGATTCAACAAAGCGAGCAGTTGCCGACCTTTGGCGTGGGGGGCACGGCAACCCATACGCGTAACCCCCAGGCGCTGCGCATGAACCCGGACAGCCCCAGCGTCTCACGTGTTTATCAAGCGGGCGTTGGCATCACGTCGTTCGAGCTGGATTTTTTCGGCCGCATCCGCAACCTTACCGAAGCGGCGCGCCAGGCCTACCTGGCCACCGAGCAGGCACAGCGCACGGTGCACATCGGCTTGGTCGCCGGCGTGGCCGAGGGCTACTTCAACCTTAGAGCGGCCGAGCAGCAGTACGATCTAGCCCAGAAAACGCTGGTCTCGCGCCAGAATTCCATGGACATTGTCCAGGCTCGTTTCGATGCCGGCGTGGCCGGGGCCCTCGATTTGAATCAGGCGCGCAGCCAACTGGAAACCGTACGCGCCGACCTGTCGGAAATCCAACGTGCGCAGGCGCAGGCGCAGAATGCGCTTAGGGTATTGTTGGGCGAACAGCCGCCCGTCGATATTCCACGTGCTGCGGTGTTCGGTAAAGATCAATTGCTGGCGTCCATTCCAGTCGGCTTGCCGTCCGATCTGCTTACGCGCCGTCCCGACATTATCGGCGCCGAGCACACCTTGATGGGGGCTAATGCCAATATCGGGGCGGCACGCGCTGCGTTTTTCCCCAATATCTCGATTACCGGACTGCTGGGTTTTGCCAGCCCGGCCATGGGTGGTTTGTTCAGTTCCAGCAACAAGTTCTGGACCTATTCACCGCAGCTGACGGTGCCGCTGTTTTCCGGCGGAGTCAGCGGCAATCTTGACCTGGCCGAGGCGCGCAAGAACATTGCCGTTGCGCAGTACGAGAAAACCATCCAGGTCGCGTTCAGGGAAGTAGCCGACGCCCTGGCCGGAGAAGCCACGTATTCCCATCAGCTCGACGCTTTGCGGGCCCTCGAGGATTCTGCGGCGAAAACCGTTGATATCGCGCGTATGCGGTACGAGAATGGCATTGACAGCTTTCTGCAGGTTCAATCGGCCGAGGTATCCTTGTACAGCGCCCAGCGTCAGTTTGTGCAGACCGGCCTGGCGTCGCTGGTGAACCGGGTCGAGCTCTACAAAGCCTTGGGCGGCGGCTGGAACGAGACCTCTCTTGTGGAAACGGCGGATACGGGCGCTGAAACCGCCGGTACGGGCCAGACCACGCCCAATGCGTCATAGAGTGTTTTGCTTAAGGTTGGGTGGTGATGATAGAGCTCGGAGTGAATATTGATCATGTGGCAACACTGCGCCAGCAGCGATTCACGACCTATCCCGATCCTATCGAGGCGGCCGTGCGGGCCGAGGAAGCCGGCGCCGACCTGATCACCCTGCATCTGCGCGAAGATCGCCGCCATATCCAGGACGCCGACGTAACGGCCATGCGTGCGCGCCTGCGCACGCGCATGAATCTTGAATGCGCGGTTACCACCGAAATGCTGGGTATCGCCTGCCGAACCCGGCCCGACGACGTCTGCCTGGTTCCGGAAAAGCGCAGCGAACTCACCACCGAAGGCGGGCTGGATGTCATCGGACATTTCACCGAGGTGCAGGCCGCGGTCAATCAATTGCACGATGCAGGTATCCGGGTGTCTCTGTTTATCGATCCCGACGCCGCGCAGATCGAAGCTTCCCGGCGCTGCGGGGCCACCGTCATCGAACTGCATACGGGCGCTTACGCCGAAGCCGCCGGGGAACAGGCGCTGGCTGAAGTCGAGCGCATCCGCACGGCGATCGCGCATGCCGCCGGCTTGGGGCTACGCATCAATGCCGGGCATGGTCTGAACTATGATAACGTCGATACGATTGCCGCTTTGCCCGGCATTGCCGAACTGAATATCGGCCACGCCATCGTGGCGCATGCCGTCTTTGACGGCTGGGAGAAAGCCGTGCGCGACATGAAAGCGCTGATGGTTGCCGCTCACCGTTCCATTGCGTGCTAAGCATGCCGCCCTGAGCGGCGTTTTGGCTGTGACTGTACAGCCCCCGACTCTATCTCAAGGATGGAAAATGTCTGTTGAACCGATTGATTATCTCTTCTCCCGTCGTTCCGTCAAATTCGTGCAGGCGCCAGGCCCCACCGAAGAGCAGTTGGCGCTGATCCTGCGCGCGGCCATGTCGGCGCCGGATCATGGGCGATTGCGACCCTGGCGGTTTGCATTGATACGCGGCGATGCGGTGGGCAAGTTGGCCGACCTGGCAATAGGCTCCATTCGCCGGGCCGGCTTGCCGCTGACCACGGAAAAGGAAGCCTCGACGCGTACTTGGCTTAGCAAGGTGCCCTTGCTGGTGGCGTTGGCGTGCCGGATCGATCACAGCAATCTGAAGATTCCCGAGCACGAGCGGCTGCTTGCCACCGGCGCGGCGGTCACCAACATGCTGAACGCCGCGCACATGCTGGGGTTTGGCGCCTACTGGAGCACCGGCCTGGGCACGTATGTTGACGAAGTCAACGAAGCCTTGGGCTTCGATGGGCTCGACTACAAGTTCATGGGCTATCTGGCCATTGGTACGCCGATCAACGAAATAGACCCTGTGCAACGCCCTGATTTTCGCGATTTTGTCAGTGAATGGGATGGCTGAACATGAAGACGATTAAGACCGATTTGGCAATTATTGGCGCTGGTACGGCGGGTTTGTCAGCCTATCGCGCAGTCAAGTCGGCGGGTTTGTCGGCCGTTCTTATCGAAGGCGGGGCCTATGGCACCATGTGCGCGCGTGTTGGCTGCATGCCGTCCAAGCTCTTGATTGCCGCCGCCGACGCAGCCCATGCCGCAGCCAATACGCAGCCCTTCGGCATCTATGTCGAAGGCCGGATTCGGGTGGACGGCGTCCAGGTTATGAATCGCGTCAAGTCCGAGCGGGATCGCTTTGTGGGTTTTGTAGTCGATACGGTGAACGCCATGCCTGACGGCGACAAACTGCGCGGTTATGCTCATTTCCTGTCCGACACGCTATTGCAGGTCGACGACCATACGCAGGTCGAGGCATCCCGCACCGTTATCGCCACGGGCTCCACGCCCGTTGTGCCGCCCATGTACCAGTCGCTAGGCCATCGCCTGGTCGTCAACGACGATGTTTTTGCCTGGAATGATCTACCCGAGCGGGTGGCTGTGATCGGCGCTGGGGTGATCGGCCTGGAGCTGGGGCAGGCTTTGGCGCGGTTGGGTGTGCAGGTGCGCGTCATTGGGCGCAGCGCCAGCCTTGCGGGTATTTCCGACCCACAGGTTCGCGCCAGCGCGCAAAAGGCCTTCGAGAAAGACTTCGAACTTTTTCTGAATACTGAAGTACTCGAGGCAAGCCGGGACAGGGACGGCGACGTGGTCAGGCTACGCTATACGCCAGAACAGGGTAAACCGGTCACCGAAGAGTTTGACTATGTTCTGATGGCCGCGGGCCGCAAACCCTATGTGGACCGTTTACAACTGAAGAACACGTCGGCTTCGCTCGACGACAAGGGCCAGCCGCGATTCGACAAGAATACCTTGCAGTTGGAGGGTACGCCTATTTTCATCGCCGGCGACGTCAACGGCGATATTCCGCTTTTGCACGAGGCGGCCGACGATGGCCGAATCGCAGGAGCCAACGCAGCGCGCTATCCGGATGTGCAGGTAGCTGAGCGCCGAGCGCGATTGTCGGTGGTGTTCACCGATCCGCAGATCGCCCATATCGGGGTTCCGTTCAAAAGCTTGCCGGAAACCGCGGTGATTGGCGAGGTGGATTTTTCCAATCAAGGCCGTTCGCGCGTCATGTTGAAAAACTATGGCAAGTTGCGAGTGTATGCAGAATCGGGCTCTGGTCGCTTCCTGGGCGCCGAAATGGCGGGCCCGGCTGCCGAGCATATCGGGCATTTATTGGCTTGGGCGCACCAGCAAGACATGACGGTAAAACAGATGCTGTCGATGCCGTTCTATCACCCGGTGGTCGAAGAGGGCTTGCGCACCGCGTTGCGGGACGCCGCGTCAAAAATTTAGCCCAGCAGGCCTTGCACTGCCTTGGTCAGCGCATCGATAGAGTCGGAGTCAGATGCCAGCAGCCGCGCCCGGCCTTTCTGATCGAAAATATAGATGCCCCGGCCATGGGCCACTTCGTAGTTTCCGGGGTCGTTGCTGTCGGGCTTTTCGATTTGATAGGCCACACGGTAACGCCGGGCCACGTCGGCGATCTGGCGCTCGCTGCCGGTAAGGCCGATGGCGTTAGGATCGAACACATTGACGTACGCTTGCAGGACTTCGGGGGTGTCGCGATGTGGATCCACACTGATGAACAGAATGCGGACATCTTTGGCTTGATCGCCCAACTGATGCATGACCTGGGACAACTGGGCCATGGTGGTCGGGCAGATGTCGGGGCAACTGGCATAGCCGAAGAACAGCATGACGACCTTGCCTTTGAAGGCGTCCTGGGTAACGGTTGCACCGTGTTCGCCTTGCAGGCTGAAGCGCAGGTCGGGCAGAAAACCGCGAACCCCGCGAATGGTGCTTTGGGCTTCTTTAGGGTTGGCAGCGTCTTGCGCAGCCGCCGAGGCTGCGATCGCGCCGGCCTGGCCGACCGCTGGATCGGCTGACGACGCCATGGGCGACCACAAGCCCAAGGCAAGGGTTAGAACTCCCGAAAGACATTGATAGGCTTTAAGCATTTTCAGGACACCGAATCTGTTTCTGTCATGGGGGCATTATAGGACGGGGTCGGCCATACCATTGTGGCGCAGCAGCGCATCCATCGACGCGTCTCGTCCGCGAAAGGCCTTGAATGATTCAGCGGCTGAGCGTGAGCCCCCAACCGCCAGCACCTCGTCGCGGAAACGCCGGCCGGTTGTGGGATCGAGAGTGGTTCCATCTGTGGTTTGCCCCTGTCGCGCTGCTTCCTCGAAAGCGTCGTAGGCGTCTGCGGACAATACTTCAGCCCATTTGTAGCTGTAATAGCCCGCGCCATAGCCTCCAGCGAACAAATGGGAAAAGTTATGGGGAAAGCGATGCCAAGAGGGTGGAAACAATACCGCAACCTCTTGCCGGATAGTATCAAGGGTTTGCATGACCTGATCGATAGACAGGCCTTTGGCCTGATTGTGTAGACTCATGTCGAACAACGAGAATTCGATCTGTCGCACGGTTTGCATGCCGCTTTGGTAGTTGCGCGCGGCGATCAGCTTGTCGTAGAGTTCGCGCGGCAAGCCGGCGCCGGTGTCGACATGGGCCGATAGCGCTTGCACCACAGACCATTCCCAACAAAAGTTTTCCATGAACTGGGAAGGCAGCTCGATGGCGTCCCATTCCACGCTGGCGAAAGGCGAGGCCGCCGGGTCGTCGACCGTGGACAGCAGGGCGTGCAACGCGTGCCCACTTTCGTGAAATAACGTGATGACGTCGTCGTGGGTCAGCAGGCCGGGCTTGCCGTTCTGTGGAGGCGCGAAATTGCAGGTAAGGTAGACCACAGGCAATTGCAGTGATTCGCCCAGGCGGCGGCGCGTGCGTTCGCTATCGACCCAAGCGCCGCTTTGCTTGCCCTGGCGCGCATACAGGTCGATAAACAGGTACCCGCGCAGCGAGCCATCCAGATCCTCGACGCGCAGGGCTTGGGCGTCCTGGTGCCAGACAGCGGCTTGCGTCGGCGTCAGACGGATGTCGAACAAGGTCTGGGCTACATGAAACAGGCCTTGCAAGACCTTGGGCAGTGTGAAGTACTGCTTGACCTCGTCTTCCGAGTAGGCGTAGCGCTCTTCGCGCAGGCGTTCAGAAATATAGGGAATGTCCCAAGGCTGCATGTCGGCAAGATCGAATCGCGCCAATGCGAACTCTTTTAGCTGGGCCAGGTCGCGCTGCGCATAGGGTTTGGCCTTGGCGGCGAGCCGGCGCAGGAAATCCAGAACCTGCCCGGCCGTGTCCGCCATGCGGGTTTGCAGGCGCAATTGCGCGAAATGTTCAAAACCCAGCAATTGGGCTTCTTGGGATCGCAGGTTGAGCAATTGCTCGATCAGGCGCGAGTTGTCGAAACGCGGGTCGCCTTGCTCGGATGCGATCGTGCCGTAGGCTCGATACATGGTTTCGCGCAGACTGCGATCCTGGGCGTACTGCATGACAGGCAGGTAGCAGGGCATTTTCAGAGTAAGAATCCAACCGTCTGTCCCAGCCTGTGCGGCCCGATCCTTGGCGGCGTTCTTTACATCGTCGGGCAGACCGGCCAGCCGGGCTTCATCGGTGATGGGAAGTGTCCAGCCGTCGACCGCGTCCAGGACATTCTCGGAGAATTTCTGGGACAACTGGGCCTGTTGGTCGGAAATTTCCGCGTACTGCCGGCGCGACTCGCCTTCCAGCTCGACCCCGCTAAGCTTGAAGTCGCGCAGGCCCAGTTCGATAATGCGCCGCCGCACCGGGCTAAGCTGCGCCTGGGCGGCAGGCTCGTTCAGGCGTACATACTGGGTGTACAAGCCCTTATGCAACCCGACCCAGGTTGAAAACTCAGTGACCAGCGGCAGGCACTGGTTATAGGCCTCGCGAAGCTCGGCGGTGTTCACCACGGCGTTCAAATGGCCTGCCACCGACCAGGCGCGCCAAAGCTTTTCGCTCTCGCTTTCCAGGGGTTCGATAATGGCTTCCCATGTGGCGGGCAGGGATGGGTCGGCGGCTTGCTCGACAGCCTGGCGCGCGGAAGCGATTAGCGTGGTGATGGCCGGCTCGATGTGCGAAGGCTGGATCGCCGCGTAGTCGATCAACGATTCGATGGGGGCAAGCAAAGGATTCAGAGTCACGTAAAACCTGTCGTTCAACGGCAGCCGCGACGAGCGGCGCGTGGTGGGCGGCGAGTTGATAGGGGCCGCCGCCGGACCCGCTGGGCCTTGGAGTCAGGCCGGCAGTGGCGCGCCGGCGATCTTGCGTTCCGCGGCTTCCACGGTGTTGACCAGCAGCATGGCGATGGTCATGGGGCCGACGCCGCCAGGCACGGGGGTGATGGCCCCTGCCACTTGCACTGCCGTGTCGAATTGCACGTCGCCGGTCAGCGTGCCGTCGCTTCGGCGGTTAATACCGACGTCGATGACGATGGCGCCCGGTTTGATCATGTCGCCGGTAATCATGTCGGGTTTACCGGTGGCAACAACCAGCACATCGGCGCGCCGGGTCTGGGCGCCCAGATCGCGCGTTTTCGAGTTGCACAGAGTAACGGTGGCGCCTTCCGCCAGAAGCATCAGGGCCATGGGCTTGCCGACGATATTGCTGGCGCCCACGACCACGGCTTCGGCGCCGCGCAATGCCACGCTTTCGGATTCAAGCATCTTCAGGATGCCGTACGGGGTGCAGGGCCGAAACAGCGGGCGGCCGGTGAGGAGCAGGCCCGCGTTGCTGATATGAAAGCCGTCGACATCTTTGCCGGCGTCGATAGCTTCAATGACTTTGGCGGTGTCCATGTGCCCGGGCAGCGGCAGTTGCACAAGAATGCCGTGCACTGCTGCGTCGTTGTTGAGCTGATGCACGACGTTCAGCAATTCGTCTTCGGAGACGTCGCCCGCCAGACGGATGACTTGCGAGTGCAAGCCTGCTTTTTCGCAGGCAGCCGCCTTATTGCGCACATAAACCTGTGACGCGGGGTCGTCGCCCACCAACACGACGGCTAGGCCCGGAACAATGCCGCGCTGTTTCAGGGCGGTAGCCCGCTGTGCGACGTCGGCCTTGATGGTGTTCGACAGCGCCTTGCCGTCGATAATGCGTGCGGTCATACGGCGCCTTCTGTTTTCGCCAGTGCGATCTTCATCAGGTCGGCGACGGTGGTGACTTCGAGTTTTTCCATGATGTTGGCGCGATGCGCCTCGACGGTTTTAATGCTGATGTTCAGGTCGCCGGCAATTTGCTTGTTCAGGCGACCCGCGACGATGCGTTCCAGGACTTGCTGTTCGCGGGAAGTGAGGCGACTAAGCACGGCCTGGTGGTTCTTGGCGGCCTGGAATTGCGATGCGCGTTCGCTGGCTTGTTGAAGCATGCGGGCGACGATGTTACGCAAATCGGATTCATTGAAGGGTTTTTCAAGAAAGTCGACGGCGCCTTTCTTGATCGTGGAGACCGCCATGGGAACGTCGCCGTGCCCGGTGATGAACACGATGGGCAGCGGCGCATTGCGGGCGATCAATTCTTCCTGCAGTTCCAGGCCGCTCATGCCGGGCATGCGCACGTCTACGATCAGGACGCCGATCTGGTCGGGGTCGTAGGCGGAAAGGAATTCCTCGGCGCCGCCAAAGCTCTTGACGCGATACCCATTGGCTTCCAGAAGCCAGCGCAACGAGTCGCGGACGGCCTCGTCATCGTCAACGATAAATACGGTTTGTGAACTTTGAGGTGTCGTGGTCATGCATGCAACTCCTGGGTACTGAGATTTTGACCGAGCGCGCCGGAATCCGCGCGGGGCAGGGTAAAGCGGAATATCGTACCGCCTTCGGGGTTTGTGGTCGCCCAAAGACGGCCGTGATGCGATTCAATAATCGTGCGACAGATATTAAGACCCATGCCCAGCCCTTCGGACTTGGTGCTGTAGAAAGGTTCAAAAAGCCGTTCTGGCTCGCGCAAGCCGTGGCCGCGGTCGATAACGGCAATTTCCACTAGTGGGTGCTGTTCAGTCACAACGACATGCAGAACGCGATCTTCGCTGTGTTCCATCGCTTCGATGCCATTCTTCAGCAGGTTCAATAATACCTGTTCAATGAGAATTGGGTCGGCCAGCACATTGGGCGGGGTGTCGGGCAAGCTGCATTCGATCTCCACCTGGCGCTTGCGCGCATCGATTTCGGCGAAGGCGATGGCATTGTCGATGATGCTGACGACGGGCACTTCCTGGCGGCGTGGTTCGCTGCGCTTCACGAATTCCCGGATACGGCTGATAATCTTGCCGGCGCGCTCGGCCTGGCTGGCGGCTTTTTCCAGCGCGGAGAGCAAAGCGTCGGGTTGGGGGTTGCCCGACTTTAGCATGGCGACGGCGCCCATGCTGTAGTTGCTGATGGCAGTCAGGGGTTGGTTCAACTCGTGGGCGAGCGAAGACGCCATTTCGCCCATAGTCGTCAGGCGGCTGGTCAGCTGGATTTTTTCCTGCTGCACCCGTGAGGCTTCTTCGTGCGTACGGCGCTCGGTGATGTCGCGGGCCACTTGCAAGCGCACGCGCCGTCCGTCCGTCCAGGCCAGGATGCGGTGGTGCACCTCGAACCAGCGCTGGGCGGACTGGGAGAAAATTTCCACGGTCTCGTCGGTAAAACGCCCAAGGCGGCCGCCCAGGAGTTCGCCGTGGCCGCTTGATTGTGCACCGAAAAAGCGGCGGTAGGTTCGGTTGGCAAACAGCAGTTCCAACCCTTCGGGCGTGTCGGCGACGACCGAGATGGCATCGTCCAGGCCTTCAAGCACGGTCATGAAGCGTTCGTGAGCCGCCGTCAAGGCCTCGCGGATGCGTTTGGGCTCGGTGATGTCGGTCATGGAGGTCATCCAGCCGATTTGCGTGCCACTGGGGTCGCGCAAGGGCGAGACATACATACGAGCCGTAAAGCGCGAACCATCGCGACGCTGGGCCTCGACTTCCAGGCCGCTGCTGGGGGTGCGCCCCGACAGCAGGAGATCGAGCGTTTCCTGATGCTGGGCATGGCGGCCGGGCAGCCAATACGGGAAAGGCGTGGTGCGGCCGATCAGGTCGGCCTCGTTCCAGCCTATCATCCGGCAGAAGGCTGGGTTGACATAGGCGATGCGCCCTTGCATGTCGAACACCCGCATCCCGGTGGACATGGAGTTTTCCATGGCGCGCCGAAAACCCGTTTCGGCGATGAGCGCGGCTTCGGCCCGGGAACGAAAGCGCGTATAGCGCCATAACGCCAGCAGGCTCAGGATAATGAGCAGCGATAGCGCCACGACCACCATGATCAGTTGCCGCTGCCGGGTCTCCTGGTCGATGGTCACGAACATCACGCTGTCGCTTTGCAGGCGCTGCAGCCAGATGAAGGCGCCCATGACGCACAAGTACAGCACCAGCACCAGCACAGGCGTCAGCCAATAGACGCCGCGGCGGGTGCTTTTGGCCTGATCGTAGAACGTCGTGGGGATGAGGGATTTTCGAGCTGGGCTGGCCATGGCGTCTATTTGAGTATTCGTCTCATTTTAAACAGTAAGAGGGCGTTTAATTTTTCACATTATAAAAACTAATGCCATAAAGTGAAATTTCACTTGCCCAACCGGGGCCTCTTTCCTAGAATGGGGGAAATTCCCATGTGCGGAAACCGACGATTACAGCGCCGCAGGGCGTCAGCCTAGCGTAATAAATGCTACAACCGCTTAAAGCGCTGTTGGAATTCGACCCTGATGAACTTTTAGGAGACACATTTATGTCCGCTCTTGACCAAGCCGGTGCACTGTCCACGGTGTCCGACGAAGATATTGAAACCCAAGAGTGGCTCGAAGCACTCGAAGCTGTGCTTGAACGCGAAGGCCCCGAGCGCGCGCATCTCCTGCTTGAACGCTTGATCGATCTGGCGCGCCGTTCGGGCGCGCACATCCCATTCTCGCCCAACACCGCGTACGTTAACACTATCCCCCCTGGGCTCGAGCCGGCGCATCCGGGCAACCTGGCGCTTGAAGAGCGCATCCGGTCGTATATCCGCTGGAATGCGATGGCCATGGTGGTCAAGGCCAACAGCCACCATCCCGCCGATGGCGGCGACCTTGGCGGCCACATTGCATCGTTTGCCTCGTTGGCCACCATGATCGGCTGCGGGCAAAACCACTTCTGGCATGCCGAGACTGAAGATCACGGCGGCGATCTGGTGTATTTTCAGGGCCACACGTCGCCCGGCATGTACGGCCGGGCCTATCTTGAAGGCCGCCTCACCGAAGATCAGCTTGATCACTTCCGCCAGGAAGTCGGCGGCAAGGGCCTGCCGTCTTATCCGCATCCCAAGCTGATGCCCGAGTTCTGGCAGTTCCCGACGGTGTCCATGGGCCTGGGGCCCATCATGGCCATCTATCAGGCGCGTTTTCTTAAGTATTTGCATGCGCGCGGCATTGCCGACACCAGCAAGCGCAAGGTCTGGGTGTTCTGCGGCGATGGCGAAATGGACGAACCCGAATCCCTGGGCGCCATCAGCCTGGCCTCGCGCGAGAAGCTGGACAACCTTATCTTTGTGATTAACTGCAATTTGCAGCGCCTTGACGGACCGGTGCGCGGCAATGGCAAGATCATCCAGGAACTCGAGGGCGACTTCCGCGGCAGCGGCTGGAATGTCATCAAACTGATTTGGGGCGGCTATTGGGATCCCCTTCTGCAACGCGACAAAGAAGGCATTTTGCGCCGTGTCATGGAAGAATCCGTCGACGGCGAATACCAGGCCTACAAGGCGCACGATGGCGCGTTTGTGCGCGAGCACTTTTTCGGCAAGCATCCCAAGCTGCTGGAAATGGTCAGCCGCATGAGCGACGAAGCGATATGGCGATTGAACCGCGGCGGCCACGATCCACACAAGGTGTTTGCGGCCTTTGATGCGGCCACCAAGCATAAGGGCCAGCCCACCGTCATCCTGGCCAAGACCATCAAAGGTTATGGCATGGGCCACGTTGGCCAGGCCAAGAATCCCACCCACCAGCAGAAGAAGCTGGATATGGAGGCTGTGCGCGAGTTCCGCGATCGTTTCAATATTCCGGTTCCAGACGATCAGATCGAAAAACTGCCGTATTTCAAACCGGCTGCCGATTCCCCCGAAATGGTGTATCTGCACGAGCAACGCAAGAAGCTTGGCGGCTATCTGCCTGTGCGACGCCCCAAGGCCGATGAGCAGCTCAAGGCTCCGGAACTCGAAGCGTTCAAGGCGGTATTGGAACCCACCAGCGAAGGGCGTGAAATCTCCACCACGCAAGCTTTCGTGCGCATTCTCAACCAGGTGCTGCGCGACAAGGAACTGAGCCCGCGCGTCGTGCCTATTCTGGCCGACGAATCGCGTACCTTCGGCATGGAAGGCCTGTTCCGCCAGATCGGCATTTATGCGCCGGAAGGGCAGAAGTATGTGCCGGTCGACAAGAACGAAGTCATGTACTACCGCGAAGCCAGCGATGGCCAGTTGTTGCAGGAAGGCATTAACGAGGCAGGCGCGTTCAGTTCGTGGATAGCGGCGGCCACGTCATATTCCACCAACAACCGCATCATGATCCCGTTCTACATCTACTACTCGATGTTCGGTTTCCAGCGCATTGGCGATCTGGCCTGGGCGGCGGGCGACATGCAGGCGCGCGGCTTCCTGCTGGGCGGTACGGCGGGGCGCACCACGCTGAACGGCGAAGGCTTGCAGCACGAAGACGGCCACAGTCATATCATGTCGGCGCTGATTCCCAATTGCGTCTCGTACGATCCCACCTTTGCGCACGAACTGGCTGTTATCATCCAGAACGGCCTGAAGCGCATGATCCAGGATCAGGAAAACGTTTTCTACTACATCACCGTGATGAACGAAAACTATCCCCAACCCGGTCTGACCAAGGGCGACGAAGAAGGCATCATTCGCGGCATGTACAAGCTAAAGTCCGCTGGCAAGCCCAAGGACAAGGTTCGTGTTCAGCTGATGGGCTCGGGCACGATCCTGCGCGAAGTGCTGGCCGCCCAGGACCTCCTGGAAAGCGACTGGGGCATCGGTTCGGACGTCTGGAGCGTCACCAGTTTCACGGAGTTGCGCCGCGATGGCCTGGATTGCGAACGGCATCGTTTGCTTAATCCGGATGATGCGAAAGCGCCTGTTGCCTACGTAACGAAACAGCTCGAAAGCACTACCGGCCCCATCGTGGTTTCCACGGACTACGTCAAGCTCTTTGGCGACCAGATCCGGCCGTTCGTGCCGGCGGGCCGACGTTTCTCCGTTCTTGGAACGGACGGTTTCGGGCGTTCAGACTTCCGCTACCGCTTGCGTGAGCACTTCGAAGTCAACCGGCATTTCGTGGTCCTGGCCGCATTGCGCGCCTTGGCCGACGACGGCCTGGTGCCGGCCACCAAGGTGGCTGAAGCCATCAAGAAGTACGATATCGACCCTGGCAAAGCCAACCCACATCACGCCTGAGCGGAGAGACAAGCATGAGCAATCTTATCGAGATAACCATTCCCGATATCGGCGATGTTGCCGAGGTGGAAGTCATTGAAGTCCTGGTGGCGGCCGGCGATGTCCTCAAGGCCGAACAAAGCCTGATCACCGTCGAGTCGGACAAGGCTTCCATGGAGATTCCCGCTCCACAGGCCGGCACGGTGCAGTCCGTGGTGGTCAAGGTCGGCGACAAAGTCAAGGAAGGTTCGGTCATTCTCAAGCTTCAGGCCGAAGATGCCGACGCGGCCAAACCGCAAGACAAGCCGGCTGCAGCCAGCCAGGCGGATCAGCCCGCCGAGGCGGACAGCCCGTCTCAGGAAGCCGATACAGCTTCTAGCGGCGCTCAGGCTGAAGCCGGCGCCGGCGGTGCACAGGAAGAAGTGTCGGTGGTGGTTCCCGATATCGGCGACGTCAACGAAGTCGATGTCATCGAAATTCTGGTGGCGGTGGGCGACACCATCGCCGTGGACCAAAGTCTCATCACGCTGGAGTCCGACAAGGCGTCGATGGAGGTGCCGTCTTCACATGCCGGGGTGGTCACGTCAATCAATGTCAAGGTTGGCGACAAGGTTGGGGAGGGGTCCGATATTCTTACGGTGTCTGCCGCGGGCAAACCCGCCGCAGCCGCCAAGCAGGCGCCCAAGGCCGATGCCGGGACAAGCGCTACGAAAGACGCCGAACCGGCCCAGGCCGCCGCCGAATCAAAACCTGCCCCGGCGCCCATGGCATCGGAACCGGTGCAACGCACGTCCCCCACCAGTGGGATGGCTGTAGAGGCAGGCAAGGGAACACTGCCGCATGCGTCGCCTTCGGTGCGCAAGTTTGCGCGTGAACTGGGTGTCGACCTGTACCAGGTCAGTGGTAGTGGCGCCAAGGGCCGCATTACGGCCGACGATGTGCGCGCCTACGTCAAGCAGGCGGTCAGCAAAGGCGCTGCCACGTCGGCGCCCGCAGCCGCCGGAGGCGGCCTGTCGGTGCTGGATTGGCCCAAGGTCGATTTCTCCAAGTTCGGCCCCGTCGAAGCCAAGCCGCTGTCGCGCATCAAGAAGATTTCCGGCGCCAACCTGCATCGCAACTGGGTCATGATCCCCCATGTCACCAATAACGATCAGGCCGATATCACCGATCTGGAAGCCTTGCGGGTCACGCTCAATACCGAGGGTAAGAAAGAAGGCATCAAGATCACCATGCTGGCCTTCCTTATCAAGGCCGTGGTTTCCTGCCTGAAGAAGTTTCCCGAGTTCAATGCGTCGCTGGATGGCGATAGCCTGGTGTTGAAGCAGTACTACCACATTGGCTTTGCAGCCGATACGCCCAATGGCCTGGTGGTGCCGGTGATTCGCGACGCCGACCAGAAAGGCATCTACGAGCTGGCCGCCGAAACATCCGACCTTGCCCGGCAGGCCCGCGAAGGCAAGCTGTCGCCCGCCCAGATGCAGGGCGGGTGTTTTTCCATTTCCTCCCTGGGCGGCATTGGCGGCACATCGTTTACGCCCATCATCAATGCGCCTGAAGTCGCCATTCTGGGCGTGTCGCGTTCGGCCCAGATGCCGATCTGGGATGGCAAGCAGTTTCAGCCACGCTTGATCCTGCCGTTGTCGCTGTCTTACGATCATCGCGTGATCGACGGCGCATCGGCGGCGCGCTTCAACGCCTATCTGGCCGGCTTGCTGGCCGACTTCCGCCGCATTGCGCTATAAAGGGGCAGGACTATGACGGAACTTACCATCCCTAATATTGGCGATTTCGCCGAAGTTGAAGTCATTGAAGTCTTGGTTCAGGCCGGCGATACGATCAAAGCTGAGCAAAGCCTGATCACGGTCGAGTCGGACAAGGCTTCCATGGAAATTCCCGCCGCAAGCGGCGGCGTGGTGAAAGCGGTGCTGGTCAAGGTGGGCGACAAGGTGGCGGAAGGCCACGCGATTGTGCAAATCGAAGAGCAGGCCGATCAGAAGGAAGAAGCGCCCAAGGCGCAGCAAGCTCAACCCAAGCAAACCCAGCCCGCAAGCGCTGCGAATGGCGCTACAGTCGCCTCAGCCGCCTCGGCCGCCTCGGCCGCCAAGGCGGATGCGCGGCCTTCCAGCGCGCCGGCGCCTGCGGCAGCGGCCTTCACTGGAACCGTCGATGCACAGTTTGATGTCGTGGTTCTGGGCGCCGGCCCCGGCGGCTATTCAGCCGCTTTCCGGGCGGCCGATCTTGGCTTGAAGGTGGCGCTGGTCGAACGCTATTCCACGCTGGGCGGGGTATGCCTGAATGTCGGCTGCATTCCTTCCAAGGCGCTGTTGCACACCGTGGCAGTAGCCGAAGAGGCACAGTCGCTGGCGGCTCATGGCATTTCCTTTGGCGCACCCAGCATCGATCTGGATGCCTTGCGGGGCTATAAAGACAAGGTGGTCGGCAAGCTCACGGGTGGGCTGGCGGGCATGGCCAAGGCGCGCAAGGTTACCGTACTTACCGGGGTGGGCGAATTTGTAGGCGCCAATCATTTGCAGGTGGCGTCCGATGCGGGGCAGCAGACCGTCCAGTTCGACTCGGCCATTATCGCCGCCGGCAGCCAGTCGGTGAAACTGCCTTTCCTGCCCGACGATGAACGCATTGTAGACTCTACCGGTGCGTTGCAGCTGGCCGCCATTCCCCAGAAGATGCTGATCGTAGGCGGGGGTATTATCGGCCTGGAAATGGGCACGGTGTATTCAGCACTGGGCGCACGCCTGGACGTCGTCGAAATGCAAAGCGGCCTGATGCAGGGCGCCGACCGGCACCTGGTCAAGGTCTGGGAAAAGTTCAACGCCAAGCGCTTCGATCATATTATGCTCGACACCAAAACGGTGGGGGCGGAAGCCCGCGAAGATGGCATTTGGGTGACGTTCGAAGGCAAGAATGCACCCAAAGAACCGCAACGCTACGATCTGGTGCTGCAGGCGGTGGGCCGCTCGCCCAATGGCGGTAAACTTGCCGCCGACAAAGCGGGTGTCGAAGTAAGCGATCGCGGGTTCATTCCGGTCGACAATCAAATGCGCACCAACGTTCCGCATATTTTTGCCATCGGCGACATCGTCGGCCAGCCCATGCTGGCGCATAAGGCAGTGCATGAAGCTCATGTCGCCGCCGAGGTCATCGCCGGGCAGAAAAGCTATTTCGACGCGCGTGTCATTCCGTCGGTGGCGTATACCGATCCTGAAGTCGCCTGGGTGGGTCTGACCGAAGACGAAGCGAAAAGCCAAGGGGTTGAAATAACCAAGGGCCTGTTCCCGTGGGCCGCTTCGGGGCGTGCCATTGCCAATGGCCGCGACGAGGGCTTCACCAAATTGCTGTTCGATGCGCAAACCAAGCGTATCGTGGGCGGAGGCATCGTGGGAACCCATGCCGGCGACCTGATCAGCGAAGTTGCGCTTGCCATCGAAATGGGCGCCGATGCGGTCGATATCGGGAAAACGATTCATCCGCACCCAACCCTGGGCGAGTCAGTCGGCATGGCGGCCGAGGCCTCTGAAGGCCACTGCACCGACTTGCCGCCGGTTCGCCGCAAGTAGCGCCGTTGGTTCAGCACGATCATGTCTACATTCGACCCTGCCGGCACAGACTTGTCTTCTTGGCTCACCCACTTGGAAACCTTGCATCCCAAGGCCATCGACCTGGGGCTGGATCGTATCCAGGGGGTTGCCGCCAAGCTGGGCCTGCGTCAGCCATTTGTGACGATTACCGTGGGCGGCACCAATGGCAAGGGCTCTACCTGCGCCATGCTGGAAGCGATTTTGTTGTCGGCGGGCTACAAAGTGGGTTTATACACCTCGCCCCACTTGATCGATTTCAACGAGCGTATACGCATTCATGGTGAATTCGCCACGGATACGGATATCGTGCGCCAATTCCAGCGCATCGATGCGGCGCGAGGCGAGGTTACGCTCAGCTATTTCGAGTTCGCCACGCTCGCCGCATTGTGCTTGTTCGAGCAGATGAAGGTTGATGTCGCGGTGCTGGAAGTCGGGTTGGGCGGTCGCCTTGATGCCGTCAACATTGTCGACGCGGATTGCGCCATCGTCACCAGCGTAGACATTGACCATGTGGAATGGCTGGGCGATACACGCGAAAAGATTGGGTTTGAAAAAGCCCATATCTTCCGCACGGGCCGGCCAGCCATTTGCGCGGATCCCGTGCCGCCGTCCACCCTGATCGATCATGCCCGCGAAATCGATGCCGACCTTTGGCTGTTTGGCACGGACTTCAACTATTCGGGGGATCGCCAGCAATGGGCCTACGGTGGGCGTGAACAGCGCCGCAGCGGTTTGGCCTATCCTGCATTGCGCGGCGCGAATCAATTGCTGAACGCCAGTGCCGCCCTTGCTGCGTTGGAGGCGCTGCGCGACAAGCTGGTGGTGCCGCAACAGGCGGTGCGTATCGGCCTTGCGCAGGTGTCGTTGCCCGGTCGCTTGCAAATCCTGCCTGGTCATCCCACCATTGTGCTGGATGTTGCACATAACGTGCACGCGGCCGGCGCGCTTGGCCAGAACCTGGACGGCATGGCGTTTTATCCTTACACCCATGCCGTGGTGGGCATGTTGCGCGACAAAGACATCGCCGCCGTCATTGGCAAGCTTGCCACTCGCGTCGACCATTGGTACTGCGCGACAGTGCCTGGTCCGCGCGGCATGAGCGGTGAAGATCTGGCGGAAATTGTACGCCGCTCCCTGCCGCCTCCCGGCACCGAACCAATAACTGTGTCAAGCTTTGATAATCCGGTTCAAGCGTTTACCGAAGCACAAAGCAAGGCGGCCGACAATGATAGAATTCTTGTGTTCGGTTCGTTCACCACAGTAGGCCCCGTTCTTCATCACTTGGGACGCAAGGCCTAGTTAATGTGATGGTGGCTGTTTGCAAGCGCCGCATTGCTTTAAAAAGGTTATTCCATGGGATTGTTCTCTCGTAAGCAGTCTTCGCAGCCGGGCCGCCGCACGTCGTCCCGGTCGGCGCCGGCCAGCGAGGCGCAAGCCGACGATCTACGAGGTCGTGCGCGTCGGCGCCTGATCGGCGCGCTGGCGCTGGTGGTGGCTGCTGTCATTGTTGTGCCTTTACTGATTCAAACCCAACCCGAACACGCGCCCAGCACGCCCATCGTGGTGCCCGCGCCAGTGCCTCCCATGCCCGATCCCAATCAAGCGCTGGCCACGCCGTCGGCCGAATCGGGTGCAACCCTACACGAAGCGCCTCCGGCCATCGATGGCGGCGAGCCGGTTGCCGAGTTGCCCGTTCCCGACGCTGCCACTGCGTCGGCCCCCGATTCGGGCACGCCGTCCCAAGCGGCTGCAGCCGAGCCGGCGCCGGGTCCCCGAACCGAACCCGAGCCGCGCCCGGAACCGGCCCCCAAGCCCGAACCGAAACCCGAGGCCAACGCTCAGGACAAACGCACAGACGACGGTTCAGTGGCCCTGGCGCTGCTTGAAGGCCGTCCGGCCTCCAGCGCTGCTCCGGCGGCCGCAAACCAAGGTAGTTTCGTCCTTCAGGCGGCATCGTATTCTACTGAAGCCGATGCCGTGGCTCGTCGCGATGGACTGGTGGCTGCCGGCATTACCAATGCCTTTGTCGAGACGGCCAGCCCTGGTGGGAAAACCACGTATCGTTTGCGGGTTGGCCCGTTCCCAACGCGCGAAGCGGCTCAAGCCGCGCTAACTCGCCTGCGTTCGCTCAAGTACGAAGACAGTTTCATTTCCAGCAGGTAATCCGCTAAGTGACCAGCTTCGACTACCTTGTGCTCGGCATCCTGGCGGTGTCGGCCTTCCTGGGCCTGTTGCGCGGCCTAGTCAAAGAGCTTCTGTCGCTGATCGCCTATGTAGCCGCCTTTGTCGCGGCGATCTGGTGGGGGCCGCGCACCTCGATGTGGCTCGCGCCTTATATCGAGAATGATCTGCTTCGAACCGCAGTGGCGTATGCGGTGGTTTTTATCGTGATGCTGTTGCTGGTCGGTCTGGTCAATATCACCTTAGGCACGGCCATCAAGAGAACCGGGCTGACACCGGCGGATCATGGGCTTGGCGCCTTGTTCGGCTTCTTGCGCGGCGTGCTGATTGTGCTGGTGCTGGTGGCCTTGGCGGGCTATACCGACTTGCCGCAGGAACCCTGGTGGCGCGATGCTCGCCTGTCCTCCTCGGTTGTCGAGGGTGTCAGGCAGATCAAGCAAATGT
The DNA here is from genome assembly GCA_044464765.1 of Pusillimonas sp. Lineage (GTDB taxonomy): Bacteria > Pseudomonadota > Gammaproteobacteria > Burkholderiales > Burkholderiaceae_B > JBIQKZ01. Next base: position 121,400 of record JBIQKZ010000002.1, on the reverse strand, counting down.
TGCCCGAATCACTGGCCTCGTGGCTACCGTATTGACTTATTAACAACACTGGCGCGCAGCACGCGGTGGTGAAAACCTTCCTTCTAGAAACAGGACATCGAACATGTGTGGAATCGTAGGGGTTGCGGGCCGTGGTTCCGTCAACCAGATTATTTACGACAGCCTGCTGCTGTTGCAGCATCGGGGCCAGGACGCGGCGGGCATTGCCACCTCGCACGAACAGATGTTCCATATGTACAAGGCGCACGGCCTGGTCCGCGATGTTTTCCGCACGCGCAATATGCGCGCCTTGCCTGGCAGCAGCGGCCTGGGCCAGGTGCGCTATCCCACGGCCGGGTCCAGTGTCAACGTCGACGAGGCCCAGCCTTTCTATGTGAATGCGCCGTTCGGCATTACCTTTGTCCATAACGGCAACCTGACCAACTGGCGCGAGCTGCGCCAAGAGCTTTTCAGCATCGATCGGCGCCATATCAATACGAACTCCGACTCCGAGGTCCTGCTTAATGTGTTTGCGCACGAATTGCAGTTGGCGGCGACCGGTGTTTCGCTGGACGAAAATGCCGTGTTTGCGGCTGTTTCCGCTGTGCATCGACGCGCTCGGGGCGCGTATGCCGTCATTGCTCAAATAGCCAGTTTCGGCATGGTGGCGTTCCGCGATCCCTATGGCATACGCCCCTTATGCCTGGGCAAGCAGGAAACCGACCAGGGCACAGAGTGGATGGTGGCTTCCGAGTCGGTGGCGCTGGCCGGTTGCGGCTATTCCTTCGTCCGTGACATCGAGCCCGGCGAAGCCATACTCATCGACCTGGATGGTCATCTGACCAGCAGGCAGTGCGCAAGCGCGCCGGAACTGACGCCGTGTGTGTTCGAGTATGTGTATTTTGCCCGTCCCGACTCTTTGATGGATGGCGTGTCCATCTACGATGCGCGCCTGAACATGGGCGAATATCTTGGCGACAAGGTGGCCAAAAGCTTGCGGCTGGGGGAAATCGACGTCGTGATGCCGATTCCCGATACGTCGCGTCCCTCGGCCATGCAGCTTGCAGCCAGCCTGGGGCTGACCTATCGCGAAGGGTTCATCAAGAATCGCTACGTCGGTCGTACCTTCATCATGCCGGGCCAAACGGTGCGCAAGCGATCGGTGCGTCAGAAGCTCAATGCCATCGACATGGAGTTTCGCGGCAAGAACGTGCTGCTGGTGGATGACTCTATCGTACGCGGCACAACCAGTCGGCAAATTGTCGACATGGCCCGGGAGGCAGGAGCCAATAAAGTGTTCTTTGCCTCGGCCGCGCCGCCAGTACGCTTTCCTAACGTCTACGGCATTGATATGCCCACACAGGATGAGCTGATTGCCACGGGACGGGATCCCGAGCAGGTTGCGCAAGAAATAGGGGCCAATGGCCTGGTGTACCAGAATCTGGAAGACCTGGAACAATCCATCCGCGACCTGAACCCCAAGATGCGGCGTTTTGAGTCGTCGTGTTTCAACGGCGATTACGTTACGGGCGATATTGATGCCACCTATCTGGACCGCCTGCGTCAAAGCCGAGGCAGTGCAGCGCTTCGCGCCGGCGCGGGGGAAGGGCAGGACGACGACAGCTAACGGATTAAACTTCAACGTCTTAGGTCGATGCGTACATTATCTGGGGAGCCAGGGCGATGACAGTCAACAGGTCGAGCCCGGTGTCTCGCCGAAAATTATTCTTGACGTGCTTTCTTTGCGGGTTTAAATTATGAACCAAACGTTCATAATTGATCAAAAAAGGAGACGCACATGGCTGAGCCACTTATCGGGATTTCAGGCGCGGGAATCGGGGGGCTTGTCGCGGCAATTGCCCTGCGCAAGTTGGGCAAGCACGTCGTTGTCTTTGAGCAAGCCAGACAGTTTGCGCGGGTTGGCGCCGACATCAACCTGACGCCCAACGCCGTGCGTGCGCTCGATGGCCTGGGGGTGGGCGAAGCGCTGCGCGAAACGGCCGCCCGGCCTGCTTTTCGGATTAGCCGCGATGGCATGACGGGGGAAGAGACTTCCCGCCTGGCCATGTCCGAGGCAGCGCAGGCAAAATATGGCGCACCGCAACTGACCATGCACCGGGCCGACTTGCTGTCTGCGCTGGAAGCGGCCGTTCCCGCCGAGCACATCGAGTTGGGCAAGCGCGCCACGTCGGTTGTCGATGAAGGCGATAGCGTTTTGGTGGGGTTTGCCGACGGCACGTCCCGGCGGGTTGATATCCTGATCGGCGCCGATGGCATCCACTCGATGGTGCGCACGGCCATGCTGGGGCCAGAAAGCCCTGAGTTCACCGGTGTGGTGGCGTATCGGGCGGTGGTGCCGGTAGAGCGGATCAAAGGCGTGTCGAACCTGGATTCTTTCACGAAATGGTGGGGAAAACAGCCGGAGGTGCAGATCGTGAATTTCCCGCTAAATTGCGGCAAGGACATGTTTATCTTTGCCACCACGCCGCAGGAAGGCTGGCACTTAGAGTCCTGGACCGCGCCCGGCGATGTGTCCGAGCTGCGCGAAATCTACCACGATTTTCATGCCGAAGCCCGCGCTTTGCTGGAAGCCTGCGACCAGGTGTTGAAGTCAGCCTTGTATATTCGGGATCCCTTATCCACCTGGCATAAGGGCCGCATGGTTTTGCTGGGCGACGCCTGCCATCCGATGATGCCTTTTATGGCTCAGGGCGCGGGGCAAGCGATCGAAGATGCCGTGGTTCTGGCGCGCTGCCTGGCCGATGACGGGTTCGTGTCGGTCACGGAGGCGTTCTCGGCCTACCAGGGCGCCCGGCTGGATCGCGCAAGCCGCATCCAGATCGGCTCGCGGGGTAATAATTGGCTGCGTGAAGGCGGCAATGCCGACTGGGTCTATGACTACGATGCCTGGAACACGCCGCTGGCGGCGCCCACCCATGAAGGATGATGCCGCTCAAGCCTCTCCGGGGCAGTTGGTGACGCCGGTCATTCGAGGCATGAAACTTCTGCGCTACATTGCAGAAGGCGGCAACACCAGCAATCTTAGCGAAGTCGGTCGCCTGATCGATGTGAATCGCGTGACCATCATGCGTTTACTGGCTACGTTGCAGCACGATGGCCTTATCGAGGCGCTGCCCCAGGGTGGGCATCGGCTCAGCACGGGCTTTCTTGCCATGGCGGCGGCAAGCCTGGGTTCTCTTGACCTGGTGCAGGCTGGGCGACGCTATCTGGAATCACTATGCCGCGACCTGGGCGCGTCCGTGTATCTGGTCTTGCCGGATGGAAACGATGTGCTTTATGTGGCAAGGGAAATGCCCGAAGGCGGGTTGGTCAGCCATATCCGTGTCGGCAGCCGGGTTCCCGACTATCTGACAGCGCCCGGCCGAGCCATGTTGGCCTGCTTTGATGCCGCCGATATTGCTCGCCGTTTCACGAATGCAAGCCTGCAGCAGGTTCAGGCGGGCAACCCCGCTACTGTGGATGCGCTGCAAGCACTGCTGGCCGAGGTGCGCGAACAGGGTTGCGCCTGGAGCTTTTCCGGTTACGAAAAGGGTATTAATGCGTGCGCGGCGGCAGTTCGTGCGGTGAACGGCAAACCGCTGGCTGCCCTAAGCGTGGTGGGACCCGAACAATTGTTTGACAAGGCCGGCCGCTTCCAGGCCCGGGTGCAGGCTCTGATTACAAGCGCTGCGCAGGACTTGTCGGTGATTGCTCAACAGTTGTAGTCAAGGCATTCCGACAACTGGCGCGCGGCCGCACATACTTTATCGATCAACATCTGCTTGCCAAGCGTGGGTACTTTGAGGGTAGGGATGGTAATACCCAGCGCCGCAGTCACTTTGCCTTCATCGTTGAACACCGGCGCTGCTATGGTGGAAATATTGGGTTCGAAAAAACCTTCTTCCATTACGTAGCCGCGCTCTTTGTCGGCCCGCACCAATGCGTACAAGTCGGCCACCGTAGGCGGTGTGCTGGCGCCATGGATTTGCAGGTTTTCTTCAGGATAAAGCTTTTGCAGTTCGTGGAAACTGTGGCTGCCCAGCAGAACCCGCCCAAGTACCGTGGCGTGGGCGGGCAGGCGGGTGCCGATATGCACGGAACTGGCAAATACCGACCCCGACGCCACTTTCTGTATGTAGACGATGTCGCGCCCATCGCGTATGACCAGGTTGGAAGAATACCCCAGGTCGTCGCGCAAATGCTCCAGAATGGGACGGCTTAGTTCGGTTAGCGAGAGCGAGGCCAGGTACTCGAACCCCAGTTTCAGCACAGCGGTGCCTAATTGATATTCCCGGCCGCTTTTAGAGCGTTCGACAAAGCCCAGGTTTTCCAGCGTGACCAGTAGTCGAAAGACCGTGGTGCGTGGCACCTGCAGGCGGCGCGCCAACTCGGGTGCGGTCAGTTGAGGAGTTTGGCGGGAGAACTCCGCGAGTATCCGCAGCCCGCGCTCCAGGCCGGGCACGGAATACCTTTCGGCGTCCTTGTTTGTCATTCAGTGTTCCTTGGTTGTGTCTTTCGCTATTGTAGTGTGAGTGGAAGACTGAATAGCCCCGCGTTAGCGGCCGGCCAACTGTTCGATCGCCAGTTGGCGAAGCTGCCGGCGAACCCGCATGACGCCGACATCGTGTTGGTACAGGTGCTCGCGTTTGTTTGCATCGGGTTCCATCACTTCGAGCACCGCGCGATCCTGTTCAAGGACGGCCCAATGGCGCGCTTCCAGGCGGTTCTTGTACAGAAACCGCCATGCATCGCGCTGCCAGCCCTGTACTTTTCGAGTACGCCAGAACAACACCGCCGAGGCTGTTGGACTGATGGGCGTGCAGCAGCCGATAATGCCGAAACTGCCGCCGGGCCCACCGCTTTTCGGATAGGGGATATCAAGGCGCAGCCAGTGAAACCCGGTGTCGGCGAACTCGCTCCAGTCGAAGTTGACGTCGCGCTGTCCGGCCTTCTCGAAAATAAAGCCATGTTCGGTATCGCGCAGCTTGAATTCGGCCGAACGGGCCCCCACCGACATAGCGTGCGACTGTTTGTGCAGATAGGTGCCGTGCATGGGATCCATGACGTTGTCGATCACGTAGCGGTAGTCGCCGGCCCATTCCACATAGCACAGGAAGCTTTCGTAGTCGTCGGACACCAGTTGTTCAGGCAACACCAGCGGAGGCGCTTCGTCGATGTTCTTGTCGGTGTTGTACAGGAAAATGACGCCGTTGCTTTCCTTCAGATGGAACGCCAGCGTGGGGCGCGAGCCTTCCAGCTTGCAGCCGGGGCTGCCCGGAACGCTAAGCACTGTTCCATCGCAACGGATTTGTACGCCGTGATAGCCGCAGGCGATCTTGTTGCCCAGGGGGATGCCGACGGACAGCGGCGCGCCGCGATGGGGGCAGTGATCTTCAAGCGCATAAGGGGTGCCGTCCGCATCGCGCCACAAGGCCAGCTTGTGACCGAGCCGGCGCAGCGAAATGGGAGTGTCTTTCAGAAAGGAGGACGGGCAGATGGCGTACCAACGATTCTTCAGGCCATTGACAAGAACAGCTTCGATTTCAGTGTCGCTAGGATTCGTGCTCATGAGATTTCCTTGAAAGGGTATTAGTCGGCGCCTAGCCGATGCAGTTCGGCCGCCAGGCTTTCCGCCGTCCATTGGTCCACTACGTTCTGGGGACCGGGCCCATGCTCGTTCAGAAAGTCCGCCAGCCCCTGCAATTCGGCAATGCCGGAACTGAAGGCGTGTTCGATGGAGTCGCCCAAGAGGTTTTCGTAGGCGGTGGGCTCGGTGGTGCGAGCCTGATGCGGCTCTAGATATAAATTTGCCATGCTTGATCTCCGTGTTGGCTGCGTTCCGTGATGACATGTGCGCCTGGAAATGAAGCCTATCAACCAGCGCCTTTTGTTCTATATATAAAACAACGTTTTATTTATAGCAAGTTTAGGTCGATGAATGACGCTTCACTATCGGTAAAAACCCGTAAATAAATTAGGCGAGAAGCGTAGTTTTGATGCTTCTTCACACTGACAGATGGGTCATTTCGGCTGACGGATGGGCCATTACAGACCTTAACCAAGGCCGATTCCATCCTATTCAAATCCTCTGGTTACCTATGGGAACCGTGAACTAAAGGGATATCCCTAATTCATTTAGTTCTACGTTGGTTTTAAAGTTTGTTTAAACAACAAAACGTTAGTTCATATATAAAACAAACTGACGGCGCGCAAAAGTAGTGTCGCATCACCGTCGCCGTTGCCGCTAAGGAGCAACCACCATGGTGGAAATAGAGTTCAGGGATGTTGGCAAGTCGTTCGTCGATAAGCAAAGCGGCGAGCCGCGCGTCGCTGTGTCCAATATCAGCCTGTCTATTCAGAAAGGCGAGGTCGTTTCGCTGATCGGGCCGTCGGGCTGCGGCAAGAGCACCTTGCTGAATATGGGGTCCGGCTTGTATTCGCCCAGCGTCGGCGAGGTCTATGTCAAAGGGCAATTGGTTACCAAGCCGGTGCGTGAAGTCGCCTTCATGCTGCAGAAAGACTTGCTGATGCAGTGGCGTACGATTCAGGACAATGTCGCCCTGGGTCTGGAGATCTCGGGCGTGAATCGCGCAGAGCGCACCCGTGCGGCCAACGAATTACTTGAACAGTGCCATTTGAAGGGCTTTGAAAAGCACTATCCGCATCAGCTTTCAGGCGGCATGCGCCAGCGCGCGGCGTTGGCTCGCACCTTGGCCGTTGATCCCCAGGTCATGCTGCTCGACGAGCCGTTTTCCGCGCTCGATGCTCAAACCAAGATGATTCTCCAGCAAGATCTTGCGCAAATGCTGTACGAGCGCAAGCGCACCGCCTTATTCATTACACACGACTTGGTCGAAGCGATTGCGCTGTCGGACCGCCTGCTGGTCATGAGCGAAAGACCGGGCACCATTATTGAAGAAATCGTCGTCGATCTTCCATTGCGCGAGAATCCGCTGGCACGACGCAAATTGCCTGAAATCGGGCCTTTGCAGGGCCGCCTAATGGATCTTCTGAAAATTGGAAAAGACGCACACGCTGTCTTGCATTAGCCCATTTTTAAAAACACCCACGCCGCACGCATCATGTTTATTCAATAACAGCAACCTTGCTTTATACCCAGGAGACTCAAATGAAAAAATTAATCACAGCCCTCGTACTGGGCGCATGTACTAGCCTGGCATCCACGACAGCCCTTGCGGCAGATGCCAAGCTGGAATCGATCACTTATTTGCTGCCCGCTCCAAAAATGCTGCCCGCATTCGCACCGTGGCTCATCGCGCAACACAATGGGTATTTCAAAGAGCAAGGGCTCGAGGTTGAGTTCATCTCGGGCAAGGGCGGGGTGGACGTTGCCAAACAGGTTGGGGCGGGCAATGCCCAGATCGGCGGCGCCATGGGCGACACGCCGATCATAGTGCGCGCCAATGGCATCCCCGTGAAGGCGGTTGCCTTGTTGGGCGCAGGTTCCCTGTTTCGTGTGGCTTCTCATGCCAAGGCGCCCATCGATCAACCGGCGCAACTGAAGGGCAAGACCATTACCGTTATTTCCTATGCGGATACCGGGTATTACTCGTTGCTGGGCACCATGAAGAAAGCCGGCCTGACACGCGACGATGCGGATGTTCAGGCGGCGGGCCCGGCCGGCGTTTGGCAACTGTTCGCAGCCGGCAAGGCGGCCGCCATGGCTGCCGTTCCCGAATGGATCGCAAGCGCACGCAAGGCGGGCGCCGATGTACACCTGATGCCGCGCGCCAACGAATTCGGCAGCATGGCCCAGGCCATCCTGGCGTCGGATGATCTCATCAAGAACAATCCCCAGCTTATCCAGAAGATCGTGACCGCCACGCTTAAAGGCATGGAAATGATCATGAAGGATACGGATGCGGCCGTTGCGGCGTATGTTGAAGCCGTGCCCTCGCACAAGGGCAATGAGGCGCAGTTGAAAGAAATTTTCAGCATGTATAAAGACTATGTCTATGCCGACCAGAAGGTTCTGGGCCATATGGATCCCAAGCGCCTGGCCGAAGTGCAAAGCTTCTACGTCGACGAAGGGATTGTCGGCAAGGCCTCGCCGCTTGAAGACCTGTACACCAACCAATTCGTAGCGGGCAAGTAATGAGCGTGGATTCCACCACCGTCAGCCTGGGCGCCCCGGCGGGGGCGCCGGTCGCTCACGAGGCAGCGCGCAAGGCTTCATTGCCAATCAACGGAGGTTCCATCGTGTCTAAACGCAGCGTGCTTACCGCCCTTGCCAGCCTGATTGTCCTGCTGGTGTTCCTGGCGACCTGGCAGTGGCTTCCGGGCTGGCTGGGCATGCCAGAATTCATCCTGCCAAAGTTCACGACGGTGGTGCAAGAGTCCATACATATGTGGAACACAGGCCGTTTCATCGAACATTTTGGCATTACCGCGCTTGAGGTCGTCGTCGGCTTCATTCTCGGATCGCTGCTAGGGCTGTTCGTGGGCGTGGTGCTGGGTTTGTCGCCGTCCACCGAGTCGGTGCTCTCGCCGTATATCCTGGCGCTGCAGATTGCGCCGAAGGTGGCATTTGCCCCCTTGTTCGTCATGTGGCTGGGCTACACCATCTACCCCAAGATTCTGGTGGCCCTGCTGATCGTGTTCTTCCCCATCATGGTCAACGTGCTGTCGGCCATCCGCACGGTCGATCCCGACATGGTCAACCTGGTGCGCACATTGAACGCCGGTCGTTGGCAGATCTTCAGGCTGGTCGAGTTCCCTTCGTCGCTGCCGGCCCTGTTTTCAGGTTTGCGCATTGGCGCCACGCTGTCGGTCGTGGGGGTGACGGTGGGCGAGTTGGTGGGCGGCAACATGGGCCTTGGCTTCTTGCTGGTCGATGCCGAAGGGCAGGGCAATACCGCGGGCGTGTTTGTGGCGATTATCGGGCTGACGGTCATCGGCATCGTGGCGTATGCGGCCGTGGTCTGGGCCGAGCGCCGGTGCCTGCACTATGTGCCCAAAGCCAATCTGCAAACAGTTTGAGAATTGCCATGACACTTATCGACCACGCCGATCGTTTTGCCGAGCCCAGCTTGCTTGAAGGCCGCCGGGTGCTGGTTACCGGCGCTTCGCGCGGGCTGGGCCTGGAGTTTTCCCGTTGCATTGCGCAAGCCGGCGCCAGCGTAGCCATGGCCGACATACTGGCCGAGCCGGTCCAGGCCGCAGCAGGGCAATTGCGCCGCGAAGGCCTGAACGCGCATGCGGTTGTGTTCGACATGAACGATCCGGCTTCGATCGAGCAGTGCGCCCAGCAGGCGGCGCATCTGCTGGGCGGCCTGGACGGACTGGTGAACAATGCCGCCATGACGGACTCCGGCGGCAAGTCGCTGGAAGAGCTCGATATCGATGTGTGGGATCAGGTCATGCGCATCAATGTGCGCGGCACCTGGCTGGTGTCCCGCGCCTGCCTGCCGGCGCTGCGTGCCGGCGGCGAGAGCAGCATCGTCAACCTGGCTTCGGATACCCCGCTGTGGGGCGCCCCCAACCTCATGGCCTACGTCGCCAGCAAAGGCGCCATCATCGCCATGACCCGGTCCATGGCCCGCGAGCTGGGCGAGGACAACATCACGGTCAATGCGGTGGCGCCGGGGCTCACCGTGGTCGAGGCCACGCAGTACGTGCCGCAGGCCCGGCACGACCTATATCAAGAGCAGCGCGCGATACGCCGGCCACAGATGCCCGACGACGTCAGCGGCGCTGTCACGTTTTTGCTGTCCGGTCTGGCCCGTTTCATGACGGGTCAGGTTTTGGCCGTCAATGGCGGCTTTGTAATGAGCTAAACAGGTGAACTAAATGAGCGATCAAACGGTGATAGACGATAAAGCAACTGAGCAGCCTTCCTGGACACGGCCCGAGGGCGCGACTTTCGAGCAGTGGATGGAAACCCGCATAGCGCGCTTTGAAACCCGTAAATACGACTGGGATGCCTTGAAGTTCCAGGCCGACTACGATCCCAAGTACCGTCGCGCCCAGATGCGCTATGTCGGCACAGGAGCCACTGGCGTTGCCTCCGACATGAACACAGTGCCGTCCGAGAACTTTACCTTCTCGACCATGGTGGTTCCGGCGGGCCATGTGGGCCCCATGCACATTCACTACGATGTCGAAGAGATCTTCTTCGTCATCCGAGGCAAAATGAAGTTGATCCTCGAAAAGGACGGCGAGCGCTATGAAACCATTCTGAGTGATCGGGATCTGGTTTCCGTGCCGCCGGGCGTCTATCGTGAAGAAATCAATATTGGCGACGAGGACGCCCTGATGTGCGTCATGCTGGGCGCCAAGAAGCCCGTCATACCAAGCTATCCGCCCGAGCACCCGCTGTCCAAGATCAAGCGCTGATCCCATGAGCCCAGCGCGCCACGCCAACATGTCATCCGCCGCCGATCTTGCCGACTTTCCCGAAAGCCGTGTGCTCTTGGCCAACGGCGTGATTACGTACCGCGAGTGTGGACAAGGTCCGCAGACGGTGCTGCTGTTGCACGGTATCAGTTCGGGTGCGGCCTCATGGGTGGAATGCGCCTTAATGCTGGGCCGGCGTGCTCGCGTCGTGGCCTGGAATGCTCCGGGCTACGGGGAATCCACACCGTTGACCACCCCCGTCCCCCGTGGGCTTGATTACGCCGCTCAGATCGATATTTTGCTGGATACCTTGGGCATAGCGTCCTGCGTGGTGGTTGGGCATTCTCTTGGCGCCTTGATGGCGGCGTGCTTCAGTCAATCATTTGCGCAGCGTGTCCAGTCTTTGCTGTTGTTCAGTCCGGCACTGGGTTATGGCGCGCCGGCCCGTCAGGCGCGCGCCATCGAAGTTCGATCCACACGGTTGGCCGCGCTTGCCGAAAAGGGTATCGCGGGCGTTTCGACGGCGTTGCCCGAGCGCCTGCTGACATCTGCGGCAACTGCCGGACAACGGCAGTCCGTTACAGCCAACGCCCTTCGGCTGAACGAGACGGGCTACCGCCAGGCGGTTGAGTTTCTGTGTGCAGACGATATCGAAAGCTATCGCGTGCCTGTCGCGCGCACCCACGTTTATTGTGGTGAACACGACGTCGTCACCACACCCGAGCAGTCAGCGGCCTATGCCCGTCGGCATGATCTGCCCTTCGATCTGATTGCCGGCGCGGGCCATGCCTGCTATGTCGAGCAGCCACGGCGGGTCGCCGAACGCATACTCAGTCATGTAAGGATTTGAACACCATGATCGACCTTAGCGGAATCGTTGCCGTGGTAACCGGAGGCACATCCGGTATCGGCTTGGCTACCGTCAGGCTTTTACTGGCCCAGGGGGCCGACGTGGCCCTGTGCGGCCGCGATCCCAGCCGCCTGGATAGCGTACGTGAAACCTTGCGCGCCGATTATCCTGGCTGCAAGATCCTTGCGCAGCGTTGCGACGTGCTGAACGTGGACGATGTCCAGGCGTTTGCCGATGCGGTCCGGCAACAGTTGGGGCCGGCAGGGATACTGATCAACAATGCCGGGCAGGGCAAGGTCTCGACCTTTGCCGATACCGATGACGCATCCTGGGAAACCGAGCTGAACCTGAAATTTTTTTCGGTGATCCGACCAACGCGGGCTTTCCTGCCGCAGCTCAACCAGCAGGGCAACGCGGCCATCGTGTGCGTCAATTCCCTGTTGGCCGAACAGCCCGAACCCCATATGGTGGCAACGTCGGCCGCGCGCGCCGGCGTCATGAACCTGGTTCGTTCGATGGCCACCGAGTTCAGTCCCATGGGCATCCGGGTCAATGGCATTTTGCTGGGTCTGGTCGATTCAGGCCAATGGCGCAGGCGCTATCTAGAGCGCAGCGACCAATCCCTGTCCTGGGAAGAATGGACCGGTAATCTGGCCCGGCGCAAGAACATTCAACTAGGCCGTTTGGGCCGGCCCGAAGAAGCCGCTCAGGCCATCGTTTTCTTAGCTTCCTCGTTGTCTTCTTACACAACAGGTAGTCACATTGACGTTTCCGGAGGAGTCTCCCGCCATGCGTAAGAACACTACAAAAGTAACTGTGGGCGCAGCCATTGCCGCCTTTCTCGAAGAGTGCGGCGTTCGCACGGCGTTTGGCGTGATTTCCATTCACAATATGCCGATATTGGATGCGTTCGGCGAGCGTGGCGTGATTCGTTTCGTGCCTGCGCGGGGCGAAGCGGGTGGGGCCAATATGGCCGACGCCTATGCGCGCACCACCGGCGAACTGGGCGTGTGCTTGACCAGCACCGGCACGGCGGCGGGCAATGCCGCCGGGGCCATGGTTGAAGCGCTGACCGCCGGCACGCCCATGCTGCATATCACCGGCCAGATCGAAACCCGGTATCTCGACCAAGGGTATTCGTATATTCACGAGGCGCCGGATCAACTGACCATGCTTAATGCGATCTCCAAGGCCGCCTTTCGCGTGCGTGATGCCCACAGCGCTCTCAGCACGGTGAAGCAGGCCGTGCAAACAGCGCTGACTGCACCGGCCGGCCCTGTCAGCATCGAGATTCCCATCGATGTGCAAGAAGCGCTTATTCCCATGCCCGACGACTTGACGCCCTTGCAGGTTCCTCTGTTCCGGCCCCTGGATCGCGCGCTGGATCGCCTGGCCGACAAACTGGCTGCTTGCAAGCGGCCCATGTTGTGGCTGGGCGGCGGCGCCCGTCATGCCGGCGCCGCTGTCGAGCGGCTTATGGCCCTGGGCCTGGGCATCGTCACCAGCACTCAGGGTCGGGGCATTGTGCCCGAGGATCATCCGCAAACACTGGGCGCATTCAACCTGCACAAGCCGGTCGAAGCCTTTTACCAAACCTGCGACGCCATGGTGGTGGTGGGTTCACGCCTGCGCGGCAACGAAACACTTAAGTATCAGTTAAAGTTGCCTCGGCCTTTGTATCGGGTCGATGTCGATCCCGTCAGCGAAGGGCGGTGCTATATCAGCCAGGATTTCGTTCACGGCGACGCCAAGCTAGTGCTCGAGGGCCTGGCCGATCGGCTGGAAGGCCGTCTGGCGATCGACCCACGGTTCCATGACGACTTGCGGGCGGCGCGCGCTGCGGCTGTCGACAGTCTGGTCGACGGGCTGGGTCCTTATGCACAGTTGGTCCAGGCGCTGCAACAAGCCGTAGGCAAGAATTTCAACTGGGTGCGCGACGTTACTGTGTCCAACAGCACCTGGGGGAATCGATACTTGTTGTTGTCCGACCCCAAGGCGGGTGTGCATGCATTGGGCGGCGGCATCGGGCAAGGGCTAGCCATGGGCATCGGCGCGGCCGTGGGCGCCCAGCAAACGTCATCCGGCAAGAAAACATTCTGCCTGGCCGGCGACGGCGGGTTCATCCTGAACCTGGGCGAGCTGGCGACCGCCGTGCAGGAAAATGCCAATATGGTCATTGTCCTGATGAATGACAAGGGCTATGGGGTCATCAAGAACATTCAGGACGCCCAATATGGCGGCCGGCGCCACTATGTGGATCTGCATACTCCCGATTACAAGGTTCTGTCTCAGGCGCTGGGCTTTGGACATGCCCGGGTGACGGATCTGGTCACTATCGACCAGGCGTTGGCGGCGGCCACTGCATCAAAGGGGCCATTCATGCTGGAAATCGATATGCTCTCTATTGGCAGATTCAAAACGGCGTTTGCAGGGCCGCCGGTGAATGCAGCCGAGCCCATGCCGGTCAGCTCGTGATGGCAGGACACTAGCGTGGATTTGCACATGGATCATTGAATAAGGCGTTCTATGAAGCGTATTGCATTAGTGGGGTTTGGCGCGATTGGTCGTGCGGTTGCCGAGGCTATCCAGTTTGATCGTTTGCTGGGCATTACCCAGATCATTGTGTCGCCCGGCAAGGAGGCGGCTGTGGCGGCAAGTCTGGATTCCAGCCATTTCCCGCAGGCGCCGCGTGTGTTGTCGACGCTGGACCTTAGCGACGAACGGCCCGATATCCTGGTGGAATGCGCCGGACACGGCGCCATCAATCGGCATGTCGTGCCGGCGCTTGAACAGGGCCTGCCGTGCATGGTGGTGTCGGTGGGCGCCTTGTCGGCGCCGGGTCTGCCCGAGATGCTCGAAGCGGCTGCGCTTAAGGGCAATACCCAAGTGCAGTTATTGTCGGGCGCTATTGGCGGCATCGATGCGCTGGCGGCGGCCAAGGTGGCCGGGCTGGATTCCGTAACGTATGTGGGCCGTAAGCCGCCGCTGGGTTGGCTGGGTTCTCCGGCCGAAGACACGCTGGACTTGCGCACACTGCAAAAGGCCGCCATGTTCTTTGAGGGCACGGCACGCGAAGCCGCCCGATTGTTTCCGAAGAACGCCAATGTAGCCGCCACATTATCGCTGGCCGGCCTGGGTCTGGACCATACCCGGGTGCAGCTTTATGCCGATCCCGAGGTGACACAAAACATTCATTATTACGAAGCGCACGGAGCGTTTGGCAAGATGGCCGTCACCCTGCAGGGCAAACCGTTGGCCAGCAATCCGAAAACGTCGGCGCTGACGGTCTACAGCGTGGTGCGGGCGCTAAAGAACCTGGCGCATCCGATCGTCGTTTAACCGCAGTGCGGACGGAACGGCAAGCGCACCTGTCGTTAGTAGGCTCGTTGCTTGACGCACGACTGGCCACTAAGCGGCATAGGCTGCGGAAAAGCCGGAACGAACGAAAGTCGCAGCGGCATTTTTTGTTGGAGCATTGACATGAGCAGCACAGAGTTACTTCCCATTTGCATCGCTGGCCATTGGCGTTTGGGCGGCGGTGCTACTTACGAAACTCGTTATCCGGCCACCGGCGAAGTCGTGGGCCGCTTGAATGCGGCCAGCGCCGATGATGTTGAAGAGGCCATACAAGGCGCACAGAAGGCGTTTGAACAGGGCCATTGGGCCCAGCGTCGCCCGCACGAGCGGGCCGCCGTGCTGTATCGCATCGCGCAATTGATACGCGATCATGCCGAACGTTTGGCGCAATTGCAACGTCTGGATAATGGCAAGCCGATTTCCGAAACACGGGCGCTGGTGGCCAGCGCAGCGGGCACGTTCCAGTTTTTTGCATCTGCTTGCGAAACACTGGAAGAAACCATTACACCGGCGCGTGGCGACTATCTGTCCATGAGTCTGTACGAGCCCATGGGTGTGGTGGCGGCGATTACGCCGTGGAATTCGCCGGTTGCCAGCGAGGCTCAGAAAATTGCTCCGGCGCTGGCGGCGGGCAATGCCGTGGTGGTCAAGCCAGCCGAAATTACGCCCTTGCTGGCTCTGGAACTGGCCCGTCTGTGCGAAGAGGCCGGTCTGCCCAAAGGACATATCAGTGTTCTACCGGGCAAAGGCTCGGTGATCGGCGACCTGATCACCCGCCATCCACTGGTGCGCCGCGTATCGTTTACCGGTGGAACCGATGTCGGCAAGCATATCGCAGCCATTGCAGCCGATAAGCTAATGTCGGTGTCCCTGGAGCTGGGCGGCAAGTCGCCCACGATTGTCCTGGACGACGCCGACCTGGATCACGCTGTGGCCGGTGTGCTGTATGGCATCTTCAGCTCCACGGGCGAATCCTGCATCGCAGGTTCGCGCTTGTTCGTTGCACACAGACTTTACGATGATTTCCTGGATCGCTTATGCACAGGTGCGGAAAAGTTGCGGGTGGGCGACCCGGCGGATGACGCCACCCAGATGGGGCCATTGATCAGCGACAGCCATCGAGCGTCGATTGAACGTTATGTGCAGCTGGGCGTCAAAGAAGGTGGGCGCATCCGCACGGGCGGGGAACGGCCTTCAGGCGGCTTCTACGATGCGGGCTATTTTTTCAAGCCGACCATTATCGAAGGCTTGAAGAACACCGACACCATCTGCCGGGAAGAGATTTTCGGCCCCGTGCTGGTGGCCATGCCGTTTGATGATATCGACGATCTGGTTAGTCAGGCGAACGATAGTGTCTATGCATTGGCAGCGGGTATCTGGACACGCGACTATAAACGCGCCTGGCGGCTTGCCCGGCAGTTGAAGGCGGGCAATGTGTGGATCAATACCTATAAGCAGTTTTCAATTTCAACGCCGTTCGGCGGCTGGCGCGACAGCGGGTTGGGCCGGGAAAAAGGCCGGCACGGGATTCTGCAGTACATGGAACAAAAAAGCGTCTACTGGGGCATGAATGAACAGCCCTTGCCGTGGGCCAGCTTCGAGTAGACCCAAGTAGAGTGATTATTGATACGGTCAGCCCTGGATGAGGGCGGCTGAAACATTAGCGGATTAAGCCAGTGCTGCACTAGGAGAATCCTGCAGGTGGCGAATCAAGGAGCGACAATGGATGTCATGGGAATCGACGAAATCACATATGGCGCGGATGATTTCGAGCAGTGCAAGGCGTTCTTTATCGACTGGGGCCTGGAGCTGACGTCCGAACAGCCGCAGAAGCTGGTGTTTTCAACGCTTAACGGCTGCCTGGTCAATGTGGTCAAGACGGATGCGCCGGGCTTTGCGCCGGCATTCGAATCGGGCCCCACCCTGCGCGAGGTGGTGTGGGGCGTGTCCAGCGCCCATGTCTTGAAGCGTCTGGCTGATCGATTGGCCGATGCGCCGGGTTTTGTCTCGACGGACGGCCGTGTTCAATGCGTTGATCCCACGGGCATGCAGCTAGGGTTCCAGCTTACGCGCAAGAAGGCGATTGAACTTGAGTGCGGCCAGATGAATACCTGGGCTGACCAGCCGCGCAAGAATGCGCGCGGGCCGGTTTATGATCGTGCGCATCCGGTCGAGGTGGGGCATGTGGTGTTCTTTGTCGATAACCTCCAGGAAATGGAGGATTTCTACGTTCAGCGCATCGGCTTTGTGCCTTCGGATCGTTACCCGGGGCGTGGTGTGTTCTTGCGCTGCGATGCCGATGGCGGCCATCACGATTTATTCTTGTTGCAGACGCCCGATGCCAAGGTTGGGTTGAATCATGTGGCGTTTGCGGTGCGGGATATCCACGAGGTGTTTGGCGGCGGTTTGCATATTGACCGCTGTGGCTGGAAAACGCAATTGGGCCCTGGCCGTCATCCGATTTCGTCGGCGTACTTCTGGTACTTTCAGAATCCGGCCGGTGGGCTGATTGAGTATTACGCGGATGAAGATTGCCTGGATGCCAATTGGGAAGCACGAGAATTCGAACCCGGCCCCACGCGGTTTGCGGAATGGGCGGTGGATGGCGGGCTTGACGGCAATACTCGGCGCCAGAAGAACGCAGACGCGCCCAGCGGGAAGTTCATGACGGATCGGAAGTAAGGGGTTCGATGGCTGCGCGGCGCAACAGGACATAGGCGGCCGTACTTTTTAAGACGTTGCGCGGGGCGGGGCCTGAGTGGCTGGCGCGGCGTGCTTGATTCCGTGTCTACGCCGTTTCGCCGGGCGTCGGGAGAACTCGCCCTCGCCGCCGTTGGCGGCTGCGGTGCTCACACAGCTCCCGCCGACTTCCCCCGACGAAACGACGCAGCCACGGCGCACGCCTTACGCCAGCCTCCCAGGCCCCGCCCCGCGCAACTGCGGTGTTTACAGCGTCTATACGTTGTGATGCTTGACGTGTAATGTTTGGGCTGTGACGCTTACGGAGGCTTACCCGTTCGGCTCTGATCGAGCAAAAAAAAACGGGTACGTGTGAACGTACCCGAAACTCAAATCTACGGAACTAAATACTTGTACTGCAAATTCTGCTGGTTAGCCGAACTGCGCCGCTAAATGAATAGCGGTGCGGTTCGGCTTACAGCATTACTGATTAGAAGCTGTGACGCAGACCCGTCATGACAGCAGTCTGGTTGTTGCCGGCCCCGGGGGACAGGCTGGGAGCCGTACCGCCAGCAGCGGAGTTCAACGCATGGCCCTTGTTGTTCATGTAGGCAGCGGACACATAAACCGAAGTGCGCTTGGACAGGCTGTACTTGGCACGGGCAACATAGTACCAAGACTTGGAGCCAACCGTAGCATCCTTGTAGTTCAAGTAGTTGACGCTACCATCGATGGTGACGGCGGGGGAAACAGCGTAGGAAGCACCCAAGGACCACAGATCGCTGCGATCGCCGAATGGATTGCCGGGAACTGCGCCGTAGACGTTATTAATGCCGGCATCGTTCTTGCGGTTCATGTAGATCAGGCCGACCTTGAATGCGTCGAACTTGACGTAGCCGTTGATCATCCAGCGACGATCTTTCTGGTCGGAGTTCAGGCCGTAGAAGTTGGGACCAAATCGAGCTTGGTCTGAACCTTTGATGACGTCGTATGCAGTGGCGACACCCCAGTTGGCGGCGTCGTAGCCAAGCATGGCGGAGTAGGCCGTGCAAGCGCTGCTTTCCTGATAGTCGACACCGCAGTTGCCAGCGGCAGGGCCACCTGTGGCTTGAGTGTCGCGACCTTTGGCGTAGGCCAAGCCCATTTTGAAGCCGTCGAAGTTGCCACGGTAGGTGATGGAGTTATCCATACGGGCATTGGGGATGTAGGAATCCAGCGCGCCCAGGCCATAGGCGTTGGGGCCCATGATGTCGGCGCCAATGTTGGCCCAGAACAGCATGTTGTACTGACGGCCCAGGGCGAATTGACCCCAGTCGCCTTTCAGACCGACCCAAGCTTGACGACCAAACAGACGGTCACCTTGGCCCGAAGTACCGGTGCCAGCGTTGAAGCCCGATTCCAGAACGAAGAGTGCGCTGAGGTTGTCGCTGATTTTTTCAGTGCCGCGCAAACCCCAGTAGGAAGGCCAGGACTGAGTCAGGTTGGTGAAGTGGAACGAGCTGTGCTTGCTCGTTGCGCCGGTGACTGGATCAATGCTTTGAATATTGTTGACGTATTCAACTGCAGTGTCGATGTTCCCGTAAAGCGTAACGCTGGTGCCGCTTTGCGCGCTTGCCAGCATAGGGAAGGACAAAGCGAGTCCGATGGTTAGTGCTTTTAACTTCATTGGTGTGTTCTCCAACGTTGATGAAAAGAAAATTCTGGGTTTCTAACTTGCCGTCAGAATCACGGAGTGTGACTAATCGTGCAAATGTACTTCAACATGTTAATACTGCGTTCCTACTATACCAACGCCGTATCTCCTTGTGGCGTACCGAAAAATCGATTTGTTCTAAGGTGATCCCCGAACCGCGTGCTGCTGAACGGTTTGAAACGACTTATAACTTACTGATCTTTATTGGATTCGAGTTTATACAGACGCCTATTGGGGCGACGATAAGGGTTATCCCGTTTTGGCCCAATATCGTGCAGAAAAACGACATTTCGTTGTTTAAAAGAAACAGTTTTCCGGCTGTAATTGTTGTTTTAAGGGGAATTTGTTTGCTTTGGGGCTGCCGCGCGATGCAAGTGCGCGCGCGTCATCTGCTCGTAATAATTGTCTGTTCCAGCTGTTCCCGGCTGTTCCGTTAACGGCGCCTGGCAGAGATATGGATGGCGGCCAGGGTAATAAGGGCGAAAAGAATCAGGCTCCAGATGGCGTATTCGACGCCCAGAACCTCTACGCGAGCGTCCATGCAGGTGGCAAATATGCCGAAAATCCAGGGCAGGCCGGCGTCGAGGCCAGAGCGAACCATGAATTGGTCTGCGAACGTCTGGTCGCATGAAAACATTTGTGCAGCCACACTGTATTGGTACCACGCAGCAAGCATGCCGCCGATGCCCAGCAGGGCGGTAATAAAGGCAGCCGCCTGCCGAAGGCCCGGGCGGTCGCCGAAGCCGGTGGCAAGAAAGCAGACGATGGCGATCACTATATAGATCAGGCGCTGGAAGACGCACCATGCGCAGGGCGGCATGCCGAATATATGCTGGGAGACCAAGGCCAGACCGACGGCGCTCAGGCTGGCCTGGGCGATGAGATTCAACAGCGTTTTGTTCGAAAGCATGTGAGCATCCTGTCGGGAAGGCGGGTTGCCGGGGTGCAAGTGTGATGTGGACCGGGCCTGTGGCCGCAGTTTATCACTGCGAATAGGTTGCCGTTTCGTCCAGGGTGGCCAGCAGGCTGCGCTCGAACTGTAGCTGTGTGCGTTGATGCGCCAGGGCGTCGCCTTCAATGATGAAGATGTCTTCGACGCGGTCGCCCAGGGTCATGATCTTTGCCATTTTCAGGTTGACGCCGTGACGGACAAACACCTGGGCCAGGCTGTGCAGAAGGCCTGGCCGGTCTGACGAGGTAATCGACAAGCGCCACGATGTGCTGCTTTCGTCGGGCTGAAGCTCGACATTGGGCATGATGGGGAAAATGCGCGAGCGACGCGAGGGCCGGCTGTGGGCAGCAGGCGTGGGTGGGTTGGCCGTGGTGGGCTCGGCGGCCAATTCTTGGGCCAATTCGTGTTCGATCAGCGTGGCCTGAGAGCGGTGGTCTTTGTCGTGGGCGGGAAGCAGGACGATAAAGCTGTCCAGCGCCCAGCCGTGCCGGGTGGTATGGATGCGCGCATCCTGGATATCCAGTGCGCGCCGTCCGAAATAGCCGCAGATGGCGGCAAAGAGATCGTTGCGGTCTTGCATATACACCATGACTTGCAAGCCTTCGTTCTGGCCGATGATGCGCGCCTTCACTACAGGCTCGGGGGAATCGACCCGATAATACAAATGACGGGTATGCCAGGCGATTTCAGAGGCTTCGTGGCGCAGGAAGTAGGCCACGTCCAGTTGTTCCCAGAAGGCGTCGCGACTTTCATCCCGCAGCCCCATCAGGCGGATCTCGGACGCGGCGATGTCCTTGCGTTGAGCCAGTATCGTGTTGCGATCCGGGGTGGCCCCGCCCAGCGCAGCCAAGGTCAGTCTGTACAGATCTTCAAGAAGCTTGCCTTTCCAGGCGTTCCATACTTTCGGGCTGGTTCCCCGGATATCGGCCACCGTCAGCAGATAAAGGGCGGTCAGCCGTCGTTCGGTCTGTACGCAACGGGCGAACTCATGAATGACATCCGGATCGGACAGATCGCGCTTTTGGGCGAAGCGGGACATGGTCAGGTGCTGGCGCACCAGGAAGTCGACCAGCGCGGCGCCTTCTGAGTCTATCGAGTGGTTCTGGCAAAAGCGACGGGCATCGCGGGCGCCCAGTTCGGAATGATCTCCCCCGCGTCCCTTGGCAATGTCGTGGTACAGGGCGGCAACATAAATCAGCCAGTGCTGATCGAAGTCGGCCATTAACTGGCTGGCAAGGGGGTATTCCTGGGCGTGTTCAGGCATGGTGAAGCGCCGCAGGTTTCGGATGACCATCAAGGTGTGTTGGTCGACGGTGTAGGCATGAAACAGGTCGTGCTGCATCTGGCCCACGATGCGCCGAAATTCCGGCAGGTAGCGGGGCAGGATGTTCAGCATGGTCATGCGGCGAAGCGCATGGACGATGCCGCGCGGCTGCTGCAGGATCTGCATGAACAGGTAGCGATTGACCGGGTTGCGCCTGAATTGTGAGTCGATGCGGTGGCGGGAATGCCACATGGCGCGCATGGCCCGCGCGGACATGCCCGTCAGCCCCGGGTCTTGCTGCATGACCAGGAAGGCCCGCAGGAGCATGGTGGGGTTGCGCTCGAAGCCATCGTCGCGGCAGATATCCAGCCGGCCATGGGTTTGGCAGAACTCGTCATCAATGGCGATGGCGGTTTCGTGTGGGCTGGGAAAGAGGCGTTCTTCGAAGGCCTGCATCAGGATGGTGTTCAGTTGGCTGACCACGCGTGCCGCCCAATAGTAGCGTTGCATCAGCAGTTCGCTGGGTCGGCGGGTACGCGTTGCCTCAAAGCCATAGATAGACGCCAGGCCGGGCTGCAGGTCGAACAGAAGGCGGTCTTCGCGCCGGCCCGCCAGAAGGTGCAGTTCAATTCGCAACCGTTTGAAGGCCAGTTCGGCGCGCCGTAGGGCGCGGTATTCCGCCGAGGTTAAAAGATCAGTCTTGCCGATCTGGCGCCAGGTGCGGCCGATGCCTGCCGCTTGGGCGATCCAAAGAATGACCATCAGGTCGCGCAATCCCCCGGGCGCTTCTTTGCAATTGGGCTCAAGGGCGTAAGGGGTGTTCTGGTGATGGGCGTGGCGTTGAACCATTTCGGCGCGTTTGGCCTGAAAAAAGGTTTGCGCATCCATTTGGTCTTGCATGGCATGGCCAAGTTCGCCCAGCAGCGACTTGCTGCCTGCCAGCCATCGCAGCTCCATCAACGAGGTTTCCACCGTGATGTCGTTGGCGGCCTCGCGTTTGCAATCGGCGATCGAGCGCACGCTGTGGCCCAGATCCATACCTAGATCCCACAGGGCCGGAACCAGGCGTTCCAGCCGGCTTTTGTCCTGTTCGGTGGGGTCGTGCCTCAGGAGGATCAGGACATCGATGTCGGAATGGGGGTAAAGCTCGCCGCGCCCATAGCCGCCCACGGCGGCCAACGCCGCGCCGGGCGGCAGGGGGTTGGCGCGTATGATCTCGCGCAGGGCCTGGTCGGTTGCGCGTCGCAAGGCGATAAGCAAGATATCCGGCCGCAGATGTCGTCGGTAGTTGGCGATGGCCTCTTGCCGGCGTTGGTGAAAACGGTCGCGCACCGGCAATACCGTGGACGCGGTCGCAGCCATAGGTGTGGTCCTAGGCGGCTTTTACGAAACCCGGCGCGGCGGGCATGCCGGGTGAAATCGTCAGGACTTCGTAACCGTTGTCGGTGACAAGGACGCTATGCTCCCACTGCGCCGACAGGCTGTGATCGCGGGTGACGACCGTCCAGCCGTCGGCCAGTTGGCGAATCTCTTTGCGCCCGGCATTCAGCATGGGTTCTATGGTGAAGATCATGCCCGGCTCTAGCTTTTGGCCGGAGCCGGCTTTGCCGTAATGCAGAATCTGCGGGTCTTGGTGGAACTGACGGCCCACGCCATGGCCGCAATATTCGCGTACCACTGAAAAGCCTGCGCGTTCGGCGTGGCGCTGGATGGCGGAGCCGATGTCGCCCAGGGTGGCGCCGGGGCGCACTTGTTCGATGCCAAGCCACATGCAGTCGTATGTGGTTTCGGTCAGCCTGCGCGCGAGAATCGAGGGCTCGCCTATGTAGTACATGCGGCTGGTATCGCCAAACCAGCCGTCTTTGATGACGGTGACGTCGATATTCATGATGTCGCCGTTCTTCAAAACTTTCTCGCCGGGTATGCCGTGGCAGATGACGTGGTTGATCGAGGTGCAGATAGAGCCCGGAAATGGCGGGTAGCCCGGAGGAGCGTAGCCAACGGTTGCCGACTTTACGTGCAGTTCGTTAGTGATGAAATCCATGCAAAGACGGTCGAGTTCGCCGGTGGTGACGCCAGCCTTGACGTGGGGCTCCAGGTAGTCCAGCGCGGAAGCGGCGGCCTGGCAGGCAGCGCGCATTTTGTCCAGATCGACCGGGTCGGTAACTAAAGGGGTCATGTCAACTTGAATAATAGGGTGTAAAGATAGTAGAATTATAGGCTTTCCCAAATTTTGCGCCGGGGGAGGGGTTGATGTAAACCCAGGGTAACGTAAACCCGTAACCCCAACCCGTAACCCCAACCCGTAACCCCAACCCGTAACCCCAACCCGTAACCCCAACCCGTAACCCCGCCGCAGGCAGGTAAGTTACGCGATTTACCTAAACCCATTGCCTAAACCCAGGCCATAAGCCCAGGCAATAAGGTAAGCCGGTAGACACCGGGGGTTCGTGGCTGCGGCGCTTAATAAGTGAAAGCTGTTAGGTAGAAGCAGTGTGTAGTAACAATAGAGTAGCAGATTCAAAATAGCGCGCCCGGCCAACACAGGGTGTTCGGTTTTCGATAGCCGGATGCAGGTTGGGTGCAGGACCAAACCCTTGGAGAAAAACCATGTCCTTGATGCGAGAAATGCTTGAAGCCGGTGTGCACTTTGGCCACCAAACCCGTTACTGGAACCCCAAGATGGCGCCGTACATCTTTGGTCACCGGAACAAGATTCATATCGTCAACCTTGAGCAGACGGTTGTCAAATACCACGAAGCCGCGAAGTACGTGCGCCAGGTCGCTGCACGGGGCGGCAAGATATTGTTTGTCGGCACCAAGCGCGCTGCGCGTGAATTGGTGGCCGAGGAAGCCGCACGCTGCGGCATGCCGTATGTCGACAGCCGCTGGCTGGGCGGCATGATGACCAACTTCAAGACGGTCAAGACGTCGATCAAGCGCCTGAAAGAAATGGAAGCTCAATTGGCCGACGGCATCACCGAGCACATGAGCAAGAAAGAAGCCCTAATGTTCGATCGCGAGCTCGAAAAATTGAACAAGGGTATCGGCGGCATCAAGGATATGAGCAATCTGCCCGACGCGCTCTTTGTCATCGACGTCGGCTATCACAAGATCGCGGTCGCCGAAGCCCGCACCCTGGGCATCCCCGTTGTGGCGGTGGTCGATACCAACCACTCGCCCGATGGCGTGGACTACGTCATTCCTGGCAACGACGACTCGGCCAAGGCGATTGCCCTGTACGCGCGCGGCATGGCCGACGCCGTGCTGGAAGGCCGTGAGCAAAGCCTTAACGGCCTGGTGGAAGAAATCGCCGAAGGCGGCGAAGAGTTCGTCGAGATCGAGCAAGAAGACGCCGAGTAATCGCGCTTCGCCCGGATAGTTCGTCCGGGCGCGGTCTGCCTTGGCCTGTTGGGGCCACGGCGACCGCATGGCACATTAGCACATTAATCTGCCCGCTTATGCCTCGGTCCACCCGGGGCATGTTTTAACGTACTGGAGAAAATCGTGGCTCAAATCACAGCATCGATGGTTAAAGAACTGCGCGAGAAAACCGACGCGCCCATGATGGAATGCAAGAAGGCACTGACCGAGGCCGACGGCGATTTGGCGCGCGCCGAAGAACTATTGCGCGTCAAACTGGGCAGCAAGGCCAGCAAGGCCGCCAGCCGCGTTACCGCTGAAGGGCTGATCGGCCTGTATATCGCTCCCGATGCAAAGCAGGGCGCCGTCATCGAAGTAAACTGCGAAACCGACTTTGTTGCCAAGAACGACGATTTCATCGGATTCATCGACCAACTGGCGAAGCTTGTGTCCGACAAGAATCCGGCCGACGTGGCTGCCTTGTCCGAGCTGCCCATGGGCGAGGGTACGGTTGAAAGCACGCGTTCGGCCCTGGTTGGAAAAATCGGCGAAAATATTTCCGTGCGCCGTTTTCAGCGCTACGAAACCACCGACAAGCTGGCCAGCTACGTGCATGGCGGCAAGATCGGCGTGTTGGTCGAGTTTACCGGCCCCGATGAAACCGGCAAGGACCTGGCCATGCATATCGCGGCAACCAAGCCGCGTGCGCTCGACGCAAGCGGTGTGGACGCCGCCGACATCGAAGCCGAACGTTCAGTGGCCGCCCAGAAGGCGGCTGAATCGGGCAAGCCCGCTGAAATCGTCGCTAAGATGGTCGAAGGTTCCGTCCAGAAGTTCCTGAAGGAAGTCACGTTGTTGTCCCAGCCTTTCGTCAAGAACGACAAGCAATCGGTCGAGCAAATGCTCAAGGAAAAGGGCGCCGGCATTACGCGTTTTGCGCTGTATGTCGTGGGTGAAGGCATCGAGAAAAAGTCTGAAGACTTCGCCGCTGAAGTCGCCGCCGCCGCCGGCAACGCCTGATTTTCGCGTTTGCGGCCTTGCCAGGCCCGGTTCATCCACCACGGATGCCGGGCCTGGTTTACACTTTCGTTGGACTGTTAACCGGAAGCCATCCATGACCACCAGATCGTATAAGCGCGTACTTCTTAAACTCTCCGGCGAAGCGCTGATGGGTGAGGACGCGTTTGGGATCAATCGCGCAACCATCTTGCGCATGACTGAAGAAATCGCCGAGGTTGCCGCGCTCGGCATCGAGCTGGCCATCGTGATCGGCGGCGGCAACATCTTTCGCGGTGTTGCGCCGGGCGCCCAGGGCATGGATCGCGCCACAGCCGACTATATGGGGATGATGGCCACGGTCATGAATGCCCTGGCCTTGCAAGATGCCTTGAAGCATCGCGGTGTCGATACCCGGGTTCAGTCCGCCTTGAATCTCGACCAGGTGGTCGAGCCCTACATTCGGCCCAAAGCGTTGCGCTACCTCGAAGAAGGCAAGGTTGTCGTCTTTGCGGCCGGCACAGGCAATCCGTTTTTTACGACCGATACTGCCGCAGCATTGCGCGGCGCCGAAATCGGCGCCGAAATCGTGATCAAGGCCACCAAGGTCGACGGTATTTATACGGCCGACCCCAATAAAGATCCATCGGCCACGCGTTATACGCGCATCAGCTTCGACGAAGCCATCGTCCGGCGTCTCGATGTCATGGACGCAACGGCGTTTGCGTTGTGCCGCGACCAAAAGTTGCCGATCAAGGTGTTTTCCATCAATAAACCCGGCGCGCTCAAGCGTGTGGTGCAGGGCGAGGATGAAGGCACCTTGGTTCACGTTTGATAAGGAACAGTAATGAGTCTTTCCGACGTTAAAAAATCCGCCGACGAGCGCATGACGAAAAGTCTTGATGCCTTGAAAGCCAATTTGGCCAAAATTCGTACAGGCCGCGCTCATGCCGGCATACTGGACCACGTTCAGGTGGAATACTACGGCTCGCCCGTTCCGGTCAGCCAGGTCGGCAACGTCAATGTTATCGACGCGCGCACGCTCAGTATCCAACCCTACGAAAAGAATATGGCCGGCCCCATCGAGAAGGCCGTGCGCGATTCCGATCTGGGTCTGAACCCGGTTTCCATGGGCGATACGATCCGCGTTCCCATGCCGGCGCTGACCGAAGAGCGCCGTCGCGACCTGACCAAGATTGTTCGAGGCGAGGGCGAAGACGCCAAAGTGGCGGTGCGCAACGTTCGCCGCGACGCCAACGACACGCTCAAGAAGCTGGTCAAGGACAAGGAAATTTCCGAAGACGACGAGCGCCGCATGCAAGACGAGGTGCAAAAGCTTACGGATCGAAATGTCGTTGAAATCGACAAGCTGGTTTCCCAGAAGGAAGCCGAGATCATGACGGTTTAAGCCGTCTTCTCCACGGCTTCCTTCCGATTTCCGCCCATGCACACCAGCTCCACGCTTTCCATTCCCGACAGTTCCGACGCGCCACGGCATGTCGCGATCATCATGGACGGAAATGGACGCTGGGCAACCAAGCGTTTCCTTCCTCGCACGGCAGGCCATGCGCGCGGCGTTCAGTCGGTGCGGCGTGTGGTCGAAGCCTGCGGCCGGCGAGGCGTCCAATACCTTACCCTGTTCGCTTTCAGCTCCGAGAACTGGCGTCGGCCACAGGAAGAAGTGTCTCTGTTGATGCGTCTGTTTGTGCAGACGCTTGAAAAAGAAGTCGATAGGCTCGACGAGCAGGGCGTGCGCTTGCGTGTTATTGGCGATTTGTCGGCATTCGAGCCACGGCTTCAAGATTTGATTCGCCAAGCCGAGGCGCGTACCGCTCACAACCAAGCACTCAATCTCACTATCGCGGCCAATTATGGCGGCCGCTGGGATATTCTCCAGGCGATGCAGCGGGTGGCCGCCGAGAAGGCTGATCTGTCCTCCCTGCCTCACGACGAGCTGGAACGGGCTTTGGGCAAGCACCTTTCCATGGCCTGGGCGCCGGAGCCCGATTTATTCATCCGGACAGGCGGCGAGCAGCGCATTTCCAATTTTCTTGTTTGGCAGCTGGCCTATACTGAGCTGTATTTCACCGACGACTACTGGCCTGATTTCGGCGCCAAGGAAATCGATGCCGCGTTTAAGTGGTATCGCACCCGCGAACGGCGGTTTGGCCGCACCAGCGCGCAGCTCGCCGAATCAATTAAATAGCAGACAGGAATTCCTTTAATGCTGGGGCAACGCCTTATTACCGCAGTGATCTTGTTGGCGGTGCTGTTGGCAGCGTTGCTGGCAACCAGCCCCTGGCCGTTAGTCATTTTGCTGGCTTTGGCGGCGGCGTGCGCGCTCTGGGAGTGGTTGCGCCTTACGTGGCCGGAACAGGGCGTTCCGGTGCCGGCCATTGTTGCAGTGGGGTTGGCGATTCTCATAGGCGTTCTTCTATGGCGGGTCACCGATTTTCCCGGTTATCGACCGGGCGACGTGGTGCCAGGCCTCACCAACCAATGGCTGATCCTGGTCGTGGCTGTGTTGTGGGTGATCGGGGCGACGGCCCTGGTGGTCCAGGGCAAGGTCAACGGCCGTTCACAGGGCCTGGCCCTAAGCATCTTTGCCGTGCTGGCCGTGTGGGCGGCCTGGGCGGCGCTGGTGCAAATGTTCCTGGCGCATGGGGCCTGGTTTCTGGTGTCGCTGCTGGCGTTGGTCTGGTGCGCGGATATCGCGGCCTACTTTACGGGCAGGGCCTTCGGGCGCCGCAAGCTGGCGCCCAGGGTCAGCCCGGGTAAAACCTGGGAAGGCGCCATGGGAGGCATGGTCGCCGCCGTCGTGTGGGTAGCCATAAGCACGGGCTGGGAAGGCAGCTTCGGGCAGGCACTGCTCGATCGTTGGTCCTGGTTCGGCCTGATTCTGGTCACGATTGCCTTGGCCGCTTTGTCGATCATCGGCGATTTGTTCGAATCCCTGCTGAAGCGAAGGGCGGGGGTGAAGGATTCCAGCCATCTGCTGCCCGGCCATGGCGGCGTCTACGATCGTATTGACGCCTTGTTGCCTGTGGCGCCCCTGGCGCTTTTATTGACGGGAACAGGCGCGCCATGAAAACCCAGCGTGTCTGTGTCTTGGGGTCTACCGGCTCCATCGGAGTCAATACCCTGGACGTTATCGCACGCCATCCCCACGCCTTGTCGGTATTTGCCTTGTCCGCCCACAGCCGGATCGAGCTGTTGGCGCAGCAGGCGTTGCAAACCGGTGCAGCTGTTGTCTGCGTACCCGACGACGCCGCGCGCAAGCGGTTTGTGCAGGCCTGGCCAAGCGGGCGCCCCATGCCGGAAATCCGTGTCGGAGCGTCGGCGCTCGAGCACACCGCCGCCGATACGCATGTAGACACGGTAATGGCCGCCATTGTCGGGGCGGCGGGGCTGCCGTCGGCGTTGGCCGGCGCTCGCGCCGGCAAACGTATCTTGCTGGCCAACAAAGAGGCTCTGGTCGCGGCGGGCAGTCTGTTCATGCGAGCGGTTCGCGAGCACGGGGCCGAACTGTTGCCCATCGACAGCGAACACAATGCCATTTTTCAGTGTTTGCCCCATACCGATCGGGCCGCTGCCCCCGCGGCGCCTGCCCAAGGCGTGCGGCGCCTGCTGCTTACCGCATCGGGTGGGCCGTTTCGCACCACGGCCATTGAACGCTTGGCGCATGTCACGCCCGATCAGGCGTGCGCACACCCCAACTGGAGCATGGGGCGAAAGATTTCTGTCGACTCCGCCACCATGCTCAACAAGGGGCTCGAAGTCATCGAAGCGCATTGGCTGTTCGCCATGCCCATCGAGCGCATCCAGGTGGTTATTCACCCGCAAAGCGTTGTGCATTCCATGGTCGAGTACGACGACGGGTCCATCCTGGCGCAATTGGGCCAGCCCGACATGCGCACACCGATCGCCTATGGCCTGGGTTTTCCCGACCGTATCGATAGCGGGGTGGGGCTGTTGGCCCTTACCGCCCTGGGCCGGCTCGACTTCGAAGAGCCCGACCTACTGCGCTTTCCGTGTCTACGGCTGTCTTTCGATGCCTTGCAGGCGGGGCAGAACGCTTGCGTTACGCTAAACGCCGCCAACGAGATTGCGGTTGACTGTTTCCTGAAACGAAAAATTGGGTTTACCGATATAGCCCATGTCATCGAGCGTTGTCTTGGCAAGATGGCGGGCCTGCCGACGGCCGCTCTGGAATCGCTGGACGACGTGCTGGCCCTGGACGCCCAGGCACGCCGCCTTGCGTCCGAGTATTGCCTGATAAAATAATGCTGTTGCGGCCGCACCGGCGGCTCCGGCAGCCAGGATGACCATGCTTTTTACCTTGCTCTCTTTTGCGGTGGCTTTAGGGCTGCTGATCACTTTCCACGAGTTCGGCCACTACTGGGTTGCCCGTCGCTGCGGGGTCAAGGTGCTGCGTTTCTCGGTGGGTTTCGGCAAAGTGTTGCTCAAGCGTGTCGATCGCAATGGCACGGAATGGGCTTTGTCCGCCATACCCCTGGGCGGCTACGTCAAGATGCTTGACGACCCGCAACCCGAAGCGGGCGGCGCGGATGCCGACCAGGCCTTCAACCGCAAAAGCGTGGGCAAGCGATTTGCCATCGTCGCGGCCGGCCCGGCGGCAAATCTCCTGCTGGCGGCTGTCTTGTATGGTTTGCTCGGGCTGATGGGCACGCAGGAACCCGCCGCCATCCTGGCCCAGCCCGCAGCAGGCACGCCGGCGGCCCAGGCGGGCCTTCAGGCCGGCGATCGGGTAGAAGCCGTCAATGGCAGCCCGGTGCAGTCCTGGGGGGAAGTGCGTTGGGCCCTCATGGACACCCTCACCTCGGGCGGAATCATTTCCCTGGGGCTGGAAACCCCCACAGGCCAAGTCACCGAACGATCGCTTACGGTGCCGCGAGCAACCATCGAGCCTGACAGTGGGGATCTTCTCAAGGAAACCGGCCTGGCTCTGGCCACACCACAGCCCAGAGTTACTCAGGTGGTCAGCGGCTCGGCGGCCGAGCAGGCCGGTTTGCAGCCGGGCGATGAAATCATCGCGGTTGACGGTCGGCGTAACCCATCCGCCACTGAGCTGGTCGGTCTCATCAAAGACGCGCCCGAGCAGCCTCTGGTGCTGGTCGTTTCCCGCAATGGGACGCAGACGCAGGTCACGGTAACGCCTCAGCTCCATACCGAAGCCGACGGCAGCCGCATCGGCCGCATCGGCGTGATGCTGGGGGCAGAGTTCCCCATGGTAACGGTGCGTTACGGTTTGCTCGACAGCATCGTGCGAGGCGTCGAGCGCACGGTGGACACCGTCTGGTTCTCGTTAAAAATGATGGGCCGCATGGTTACCGGGGATGTGTCGGTGCGCAACATCAGTGGCCCGGTCACCATTGCCGACTACGCCGGTCAGACTGCCCGTGTCGGTCTGGCTGCCTACATCGGATTTCTGGCTTTAATCAGTGTTAGTATCGGCGTGTTGAACCTGCTGCCCATCCCCATGCTGGATGGCGGGCACCTGATGTACTACATACTGGAAATCATCCGGGGCAAGCCCGTTCCGGACCAATGGCTTGAAACCGGGCAGCGCGTAGGCCTGGGTTTGCTGGCTGCGTTAATGGGTTTAGCCTTCTTTAATGATTTTTCCCGGCTTTTCAGTTAGCCGCATTGTGCCGTACAATCCTTCACCATTTGATGATCGTCTAAGGACCCCCCAGGATGTCGCTTCGCCGGAAACTTAATTTTACCAAGCGCGTGCTGCCGGCCGTGCTGACAGCATTGCTGTTGCCCGGTATCGCCAACGCGTTTTCCCCGTTTGTCGTGCGCGACATTCGGGTCGAGGGCGTCCAGCGGGTCGACGTGGGCACCGTATTTGGCTATTTGCCTGTCAAGGTGGGCCAGGAATTCACCGAAGCGCAAGCCAGCCAGGCGGTTCAGCAGTTGTATGCCACAGGCTTCTTCAGCGATGTGAAAATCGACACCGAAAACGACATGGTGGTGGTTCAGGTGGTCGAACGGCCCACCATCGCATCCGTCACCTTCAATGGCATGCGTGCATTCGATGCGACGGCCCTGAACAAGGCATTGGCCGGCGTCGGTTTCGGCCCGGGCAGGGTGTTCGACCAGGCCTTGCTGGAACAGGCCGAATTTCAGTTGAAGCAGCAGTATCTTTCCAGCGGAAAGTATGGCGTGGAAATCAACCCCATCATTACGCCTTTGCCGCGCAACCGGGTTGGCATCAGCTTCGATATTTTTGAAGGCGATGAAGCCACCATCAGCCAGATCAACTTCGTGGGCAACAAGGTATTTTCTTCCAGCACGCTCCAGGATCAGATGGACCTGACCACAGGCGGCTGGATGACCTGGTATACCGGCACGAACAAATACTCGCGCGAGAAGCTCGAGGGCGACCTTGAACGCATTCGTTCTTATTACCTGGATCGCGGCTATCTAGAGTTTTCCATGGAGCCGCCGCAGGTCACTATATCGCCCAACCGCGAGCATATCTACATTACGCTGACGCTGCACGAAGGCCAACCCTATACCGTGCGTGACGTCAAGCTCGCAGGCGACCTGCTGGGGCTGGATGACGAAATTCAGGGCATGGTCAAAGTAAAGGCCGGCGAAACCTTTTCGGCGGCCAAAACGAATGAAACGGTCAAGGCCATCGCCGACTACCTGGGCACGCTGGGCTATGCGTTTGCCAACGTCAACCCGAATCCCGAACTCGATCGCGAAGACCATACGGCAGCGCTTACCTTTTATGTCGATCCCGGACGGCGCGTGTACGTGCGCCGCATCCAGATCGGTGGCAATACCCGCACACGCGACCAGGTTGTGCGCCGGGAAATGCGCCAGCAAGAGGCCGCCTGGTACGATTCCAATAGCCTCAAGACATCGCGCGACCGTATCGACCGACTGGGTTACTTTACAGAAATCAACGTCACCACCGAGCCGGTACCCGGGTCGGCCGACCAGATCGACGTGAACGTCGATGTCAAGGAAAAGCCCACCGGGCTGATCAACCTGGGCGTGGGCTACGGCTCGACCGAAAAGGTCATGTTGTCTGCGGGTATCAGTCAGGACAATATTTTCGGCAGCGGCAACAGTTTGTCTTTACAGATCAACACCAGTAAAACCAACCGCTCGGCGGTCATTGCCCATACCGATCCATACTGGACGCTCGACGGCATCAGCAAGACCACGTCGATCTACTACCGGCGCACCACGCCCTACGAAACCCGCGGCGATTTCAACGAGTATTCAGGCGACTACCGCGTAACCGCATGGGGCGCAGGCTTGAACTTCGGCGTGCCTATTTCCGAGTACGACCGCGTTTTCACCGGCGTCAGTTTCGAGCACAACACACTTGATCTTTATCGCGCCCCACAAGCCTATCAAGATTATGTCGACCAATACGGCCGAAGAACCAATTCACTGATTTTCAACGTGGGCTGGTCCAAAGACACCCGCGACAGCGCCATTGCGCCCAATTCGGGCAGTTACACCCGTCTGTCCGCCGATTTGTCCACCGGCAATCTCAAGTATTACATGCTTAGCGCCCAGCAGCAGTATTACCTGCCCTTGGGCGGTGCATTCACCCTGGCATTCAACGGCATGGTCGACTGGGGCCGCACCTATGGTGGAAAAGATTTCCCGGTCATCAAGAACGTCTATGCCGGCGGCATCGGGTCGGTGCGCGGCTACGAAGGCGCATCGCTGGGCCCGCGCGACGTCAGAACGGGCGATTACCTGGGTGGCTCGCGCCGCATTGTCGGCAACTTGCAACTGTATCTGCCATTCCCGGGCGCCTCGCGCGACCGCACGTTGCGCTGGTTCCTGTTCACCGATGCCGGCCAGGTCGCGAACACAGGCGGCATGACCTGCATGGACGGCTTCATGCACTCGGTTCAAGATCCTTGCGGATGGCGCTTCTCGGCCGGTGTGGGCTTGTCATGGCAGTCGCCCATGGGGCCACTGGAGTTGTCTTTCGGCCGCGCATTGAACTCCAAGGAAGGCGACGACAAGCAGGCGTTCCAGTTCCAGATCGGAACCGGCTTCTGATGAGCGCCGTTTAATGGCACAATAGGTTTTTTTATCTCTGCTCCTTTGCAAGGTAGATTTTTCATGAAGTCTCAAATCGCTTTAAAACTTTCAGGTTTATGTAACGGCATCAAGCGCGGCAACCGCGCCCTGGTGCTGGCTGTTGCGTTAGGGGCGGTTTCCCTGGCGGCGGTGCCGTCCGTGCAAGCGCAGGGCACAAAAATCGGTTTTGTCAGCACCGAGCGCATTTTGCGCGACTCCAAGCCGGCCAAGGCCGCGCAAGCCAAGATCGAGTCCGAATTCAAGCGGCGCGACGACGAACTTCAGAACCTGGCCAACACGCTTCGTTCCCAGGCGCAAAAGTTCGACAAAGACGCTCCGGTTCTTTCCGAGTCCGAGCGCATCAAGCGTCAGCGGCAATTGGCCGATCTCGATTCCGATCTTCAACGCAAGCGCCGCGAATTCCAGGAAGACTTCAACCGCCGCCGCAACGAAGAGTTCTCGGCCATTGTTGAAAAAGCCGATGCGGCCATCAAACAGATCGCCGAAGCCCAAGGTTACGACCTGATCATCCAGGACGCCGTTACCGTTAGCCCTCGTGTGGATATCACCGATCAAGTGATGCAAGCGCTGGGCGGCTAAACGCAAATGCCGGTACTGCTAGCACCCGACCAGGCGCCGTCCCTGCATCAGCTTTTACAGGCGGCGAATACCGTAGGTCTGGACAGTACCATCGTCGGCGCGAGCAAAGAGGCGAGCCCCCGAATCCAGGGTTTGGGCTCGCTGCAAGGCGCGGGCCCCGCCGAAATCAGTTTCTTGTCCAATCCCAAGCTGCAAGACGATCTGGCAGCCTGCAAAGCAGGGGCCGTGATCCTGACGGAGCAGGTTTACGGCAGCCTGGAGGCCCATCAGGTTCAATGGCCTGTGGTGCTTTGCAGCCAGCCGTATGCTTTGTATGCCGTGCTTGCCCAATGGTTCGACCAGCACCGCTTAAGCCGGCTGCCGTCTGGCATACATCCATCCGCCGTCATCGCACCCACCGCTACGATTCAGACCGGGGTCAGTATCGGTCCACTCAGCGTCATCGAAGAGGGTGCCGTCATTGGGGCGGGCAGCCGCGTTGGCGCAGGGTGCGTGGTCGGGCCGGGCTCTGAAATCGGGCGTGATTGCCTGCTGCATGCGCGGGTTACGCTGTATCACGGCGTGCATCTTGGTGACCGCGCCATCGTACACAGTGGCGCTGTGCTGGGCGCCGATGGCTTTGGGTTTGCTCTTGCTCCGGGCGGCCCCGACGCGGGCTGGACCAAAATCGCCCAGCTTGGGGGGGTGCAAATAGGAAACGATGTGGAAATCGGGGCCAATACCACGATCGACCGCGGCGCGCTGGAACAAACCGTCATTGGCCACGGCGTCAAGCTCGATAACCAGATCATGGTGGCCCATAATGTGCACATCGGCGATCACACAGCCATTGCGGCCTGCGTCGGTATTGCCGGGTCAACGGTTATCGGGCGGCGCTGCACCGTGGGCGGCGCCGCGATGATTTCCGGCCATCTGTCCATTGGCGACGACGTCCATGTGTCCGGCGGTACGGCAATTACGTCCAATGTATCGGACGCCGGCAGGTACACAGGGGTCTACCCCTTCGATGCGCATACGGGGTGGCAACGCAATGCGGCTGTCATTTCGCAGCTTGCGCAGTTGCGCAAACGTTTACGCGCGCTTGAAAAGAATCAACCCGATATCAACGAAACCGGCACGCCTTGAAGCGTGTTAGCAGGAAAAATAATATGGAACTCGACATCAAGCAAATTATGGCCCGATTGCCGCATCGCTACCCGATGCTGCTGATAGATCGAGTGCTCGAGATGGTACCGGGCAAGAGCATCAAGGCGCTGAAGAATGTCACCATGAATGAACCGTTCTTCGAAGGCCATTTTCCGCATCATCCCGTGATGCCGGGCGTGCTGATCATCGAAGCGATGGCACAGGCGGCGGCATTGTTTTCATTCGAGGGCGATGATCGGGTCAACCCGGCCAACCGGCAGATCGCCTATTACCTGGTGGGCGTGGATGGCGCGCGTTTTCGCCGGCCCGTGGTGCCCGGCGATCAGCTCATCTTCGATGTCAGCGCCGACCGCATCAGCCGCAGCATCTGTAAGTACACCGCCGTGGCCTCGGTCGACGGCAACGAGGTGGCGGCTGCCAAGCTCATGTGCGCCATTCGTGACCTGGAGGATTGATGGCAAGCCTTGTCCACGCTACAGCCATTGTCGCGCCCGACGCGCAACTGGCATCCGACGTCCAGGTAGGGCCCTACAGCATCGTGGGCCCCAACGTCAGCATCGGCGCGGGCACGAAGGTGGGTCCGCACTGCGTTATTGATGGTCACACCGCTATTGGCAAGAACAATGTCTTTTACCGGTTTTGTTCAATCGGCGGCATGCCGCAGGACAAAAAATACGGTGGCGAGCCTACCCGCCTGGAAATAGGCGATGGCAACATGGTGCGAGAATACGTCACCATCAATACCGGTACGGTGCAAGACGTCGGCGTAACCCGGGTGAAGGACGACAACTGGATCATGGCCTATGTGCATATCGCCCACGATTGCCAGATCGCCAGCCACACTGTCATAGCCAACAACGTGCAGTTGGCCGGCCATATCCATATCGACGACTACGCCATTATCGGCGGCTCGTCGGCGGTTCACCAGTTTGTGCGCATTGGCGCGCACACCATGGTGGGAGGCACCAGCTCCATACGCCAGGATGTACCTCCTTATGTCATTGGCGCGGGGGACCCTTTCCGTACCGTTGGCATCAACTCCGAAGGATTGCGGCGCCGAGGCTATCCGGCCGAGGTCATTGCCGCGCTTAAAGAAGCGTACAGAATTCTTTATCGACGCAAGCTCAATACCACCGAGGCGCTGGAGCAAATTCTTGCATTGCAGCATAGCCAGCCTGACGCTCGCGCAGCCCTGCAGCCCATGGTTGATTTCCTCCAGGCCTCGTCGCGGGGCATTTCACGGGCATGAGCATGCGCATTGGCATGGTCGCCGGGGAACCGTCAGGCGACCTGCTGGCCGCGCGGGTCATGCGCGGCATTGCGGACCAGGTGGAAGGGGTTGTTTTTCAGGGGATAGGCGGCCCTGCCATGGCTGAACAGCAGTTGAGCGAATGGCATCCCATGCACGCGCTTAGCGTCTTTGGCTATGTCGACGCCCTGAAGCGCCTGCCTTCCCTTTTGCGTGTCTATTCCGACGTGAAGAAGCGTTTCCTGGCCGATCCGCCGGCGGTGTTTGTCGGGATTGATGCGCCGGACTTCAATTTGCGCCTCGAACTGGCGCTACGGCAGGCGGGCGTTCCAACCGTGCACTTTGTGGGCCCATCCATCTGGGCCTGGCGCTACGAGCGGATCAACAAGATACGCCAGGCGGTGTCGCATATGCTGGTGCTGTTTCCGTTCGAGGAAGCCATTTACCAGAAAGAAGGGATACCCGTCACGTACGTCGGACACCCGCTGGCCCAGGTCATTCCTATGGTACCCGACCGACGGGGGGTGCGCGAGCGCCTGGGCCTGGACCCCGATGCGCGCATACTGGCCTTGATGCCGGGAAGCCGCGCTTCTGAAATCAAATTGCTGGCGCCGCGTTTTTTGCAGGCGGTGCAGCGCCTGCAGCGCCAGGAACCCGCCCTGGTTGTTTTGGCGCCTATGGTCAATCCGGCGCGGCGTGCCGAATTCCAGGGATGGCTGCGGCGTTATCCCGTGGCCAACCTGCGCATTCTGGATCAAGGGCCATCCGCATCGCGGCCGGCGGCCTGGGACGCCATGGAAGCCGCTGATGCGGTGTTGGTCGCCAGCGGCACCGCCACCCTCGAGGCCGCGCTGTTCAAGCGGCCGATGGTGATTTCCTATGTCCTGTCGCCGGCCATGCGTCAGATTATGGCCTGGAAGTCGGGCCAGGCCCGTCCGTACGTGCCTTGGGTGGGCTTGCCCAATGTGCTGGCCAACGACTTTGTCGTGCCCGAGTTGCTGCAGGATGACGCCACCCCTCAGGCGCTGGCCGACGCCACCTGGCGTGCACTGACCGATACCGCCCATATCAATGACACTGAACGACGCTTTACGGCCATACACGAAAGCCTGTTGCGCGACACGCCAGGTTTGGCGGCGCGCGCCATCATGCAGCAGGTTTCCCGATGAAGCAGATGGATTTTTTCAGCGTCCAGGTGGATACAGCCCAATTGATTGCCGGCGTGGACGAGGCGGGTCGCGGGCCGTTGGCAGGGTCGGTGTTCGCTGCGGCGGTCATACTGAATCCGGATCGGCGCGTGACGGGACTGGCTGACTCCAAAGCGCTGACCGCGAAGCGGCGCGACGAGCTGGCGCTGCAAATACGCGAGCAGGCGCTGGCATGGTGTATCGCCAGCGCCAACGTGCAGGAAATCGACGACCTGAATATCTTGCATGCCACCATGCTTGCCATGCGCAGGGCGTGTGAAGGTCTTGCCGTGGCACCTGAGCTTGCTTTGATCGATGGCAATCGCATACCGCACGGCCTGGCGTGTCAGGCGCGGGCGATTGTCCGGGGCGACGCCACCGAAGAGGCCATCAGCGCGGCCTCCATACTGGCCAAGACGGCCCGGGACGCCGACTGCCTGCTATTGCACCAGCATTACCCCCAGTATGGCTTTGATCAACATAAAGGCTATGGCACGGTGCTGCACCTGCAACGCCTGCGGGCGCATGGGCCGTGTCCGGCGCACCGGCGCAGTTTCGCACCGGTGCGCAGCTTGCTGCAAGCCGGGGCCAACCCGTGAAGCGCATTAGTTCTCGCGAAAACCCGGTCTATAAGCGCGTGGCCCGATTGGCGGCGGGGAAACGCGATGGCGGCCTGTTGCTCGAGGGCATACACCTGTGCCAGGAATGGCTGCGTCATAAAGGGTTGCCGCAATTGGCGTTATTCGATGCAGGCAGGCTCGAGCATCCGGAATTGCAGGCGCTGATGCGTTTGCTGAATCCGGCCCAGTGCCTGATTGTCGACTCATCGTTGGTACGCAAATTGTCCGGTGTCCCGGAAGGGCAAGGGGCGCTTTTTGTGGTGGACGAGCCGCAACCACAGGTTCCGGCTACGATACGCCGAAACTGCTTGTGGCTGGATCGCGTTCAGGATCCCGGCAATCTGGGTACTTTGCTGCGCACGGCCGCAGCCGTTGGCATGCAACAGGCTTACTTGTCCACGGGAACGGCAGGCGCTTGGTCGGCCAAAGTGTTGCGCAGCGCGCAAGGGGCGCACTTTGCCATGGAAATTTTTGAGCGCCAGGATCTTGCCCAGCTACGCCATAAACTGGCCATCCCCTTAATCGCGACAGCCCTGGAGCAAGCAAGCTCTTTGTACGCCGAACGGTTGCCGCGCGATTGCGCCTGGCTGGTGGGCAACGAAGGGCAGGGGGTGGGTGCCGAACTGCTGGCTGTGTCGGATCGACGGGTGTTCATTCCGCAAGAATCGGGTGTGGAGTCGTTGAACGTGGCGGTGGCTGCGGCAATCTGTCTATTCGAGCAGCGCCGGCAGCATTTGCCCGGCTGAACGGAACCATTCCACAGCGCCGTTCTCGCGCCTTGCCTGACAAGCCCAGGCATCCGAATATAAGTGCACAATTAACCCCACCACCCGCCAATAATCACGGCTTCTTTCTGTGGTTACGCGACTTAATACGTTTGCCGATTCAGGCCGATTTCTTCGAGCACTTTGGTGGAAATTTCTTCGATGGAGCGTGTCGTGGTGGACAGGCAAGGTATGTTTTCCATGCGCATCAGGCGCTCGGCTTCGGCGACTTCGTAGCGGCACTGAGGCAACGAGGCATACTTGCTACTGGGGCGACGCTCGTTGCGTACTTCGGCCAGTCGTTCGGGCTGTATCGACAGGCCGAACAGCTTGTTGCGATAAGGAGCAAGGGTGGCGGGCAGGGTACCGCGTTCGAAGTCTTCTGGAATCAATGGGAAGTTGGCCGCCTTGACGGCATACTGCATGGCCAGGTACAGGCTGGTTGGCGTTTTGCCGCAACGCGACACCCCGATCAGGATGACGTCAGCCTGCTCCAGCCCATGTACAAACTGCCCGTCGTCGTGAGCCAGGCTGAAATTGATGGCTTCGATGCGGTTCTGGTATTGCTTGTTCAGTCCGCCCATGTGGGTGCGACCGATCGAGTGGCTGGACTTCATGCCCAGGGCCTCTTCGATAGGCTTGACGAAGGTGCCGAACAGATCCAGGAACGTGCAGGTGGACTGCCGGATAATGAAAGAAACGTCGGGGTTGACCAGGGTGCTGAAAACCAGCGGCGGCTGGCCTTCATTCTCGGCGCAGCGGTTGATGCGGTTGGCGGCTTCCGACGCCTTTTCGATGCCGTCAATAAAAGGAATGCGCACCGCCGCAAACTTGACCTGTTCAAATTGCGACAACACCGAATGACTGAATGTTTCGGCGGTGATGCCGGTGCTATCGGAAACAATGAATACGGTACGTTCCATGGTAGGAGATGTCATCGGGAATGCCAGCGAAATAAGTGGGGAAACGGTACAATCGCAAGATTATTCGTCACCTTGAACCAGGCAAGGCTGGTTTGGTTAGTGCGTAGATTGTATGGCAAATCGCCCGCAGGCCGTTTTCGCCAGGCTGGCAGGCCGCTTAAGGCCGTGCCCTGATGTCGTCCATGCCATAACCAAACACGCTTTCTTCTATTGTCAAAGGTGACTTCATGTCTTATGTAATTTCTTTCGAGCAGCTCCGCATGACGGACGTCGACTCGGTAGGAGGTAAAAACGCTTCACTGGGCGAGATGATCAGCCAGCTTGCCGGCGCCGGGGTAAGGGTGCCGGGCGGGTTTGCCACCACCGCCGATGCTTTTCGCCAGTTTCTCAGCGCCACCGGTCTTGATGCACGCATCGCCGAGCGCTTAAGCACGCTCGATTCCGACGATGTCCGCGAGTTGGCCGAGGCCGGTTCCCAGATTCGTCAATGGATTGTCGATACCCCGTTCCCGGCCGAGCTCGAGCAGGCCATCCGCACGGCATTTGCCGAGCTCGACGCGGACGGCAAGGGTTCGTTCGCCGTGCGCTCGTCCGCGACCGCTGAAGACTTGCCCGATGCGTCGTTTGCAGGGCAACAGGAAACCTTCCTGAACGTCGTGGGTATCGACGACGTGCTGGACAAGGTGCGCCATGTGTTCGCGTCGCTGTACAACGACCGCGCCATTTCGTATCGCGTGCATAAAGGGTACGCTCATGCCGAGGTTGCACTGTCGGCGGGCATCCAGCGCATGGTGCGCTCCGACCTGGGCAGCGCCGGCGTCATGTTCACGCTGGACACCGAATCGGGCTTCAACGACGTGGTTTTCATCACATCGTCTTATGGGCTGGGTGAAACCGTGGTGCAGGGCGCCGTCAACCCCGACGAATTCTATGTGTTCAAACCCACGCTGGAACAGGGCCATTACCCCATCATCAGCCGGCGTATCGGTTCCAAGCTGCTCAAGATGGAATTCGACCCCGCTCGCACCGCGGGTGTTGCCGTGCGCACCGTCGATGTGCCCGTTTCCGAACGTAATCGCTATTCGCTGACTGACGAAGAAGTCATCGAGCTGGCCCGCTACGCGGTCATCATCGAGAAGCACTACCAGCGCCCCATGGACATCGAATGGGGACGCGATGGCGTCGATGGCAAGATCTATATCCTTCAGGCCCGCCCCGAAACCGTCAAGTCGCAGCAAGGCCAGCACGATGTGCAAGAACGCTATCGCCTGAAAGCCACGGGCGAGGTCCTGATTACCGGCCGGGCCATTGGCCAGAAAATCGGTTCCGGCACGGTGCGTGTTGTGGGCGACATTTCCCAGATGGACCAGGTACGGGCCGGCGACATCCTGGTCACCGACATGACCGATCCCAATTGGGAACCCGTCATGAAACTGGCGTCGGCCATTGTCACCAACCGGGGCGGCCGCACCTGCCACGCGGCGATTATTGCGCGTGAACTGGGCATTCCCGCTGTCGTGGGCTGCGCCAACGCCACCGATGTCCTGTCCGATGGCCTTGAAGTGACGGTCTCCTGCGCGGAAGGTGACGAAGGGCGCATTTACGACGGCCTGATCGAAACCGAAATCGAAGAAGTCAGTTGGGGCGAGATGCCCGAGATTGGCCTGAAAGTGATGATGAACGTGGGCAATCCACAACTGGCTTTCGATTTTTCGCAGATTCCCAACGCGGGCGTCGGTCTGGCGCGCCTGGAATTCATCATCAACAACAATATCAATGTGCATCCCAAGGCGGTGCTCGATTATCCCAATGTCGATGGCGAACTGAAGAAGGCGGTCGAGTCGGCCGCGCGCGGCTATGCCAGCCCACGCGCCTTTTTTGTCGAAAAGCTGGCTGAAGGCGTTGCCACCATCGGGGCGGCGTTCTACCCCAAGCCCGTCATCGTGCGCCTGTCGGATTTCAAATCGAACGAATACCGCAAGCTGGTCGGCGGTTCGCGCTACGAGCCCGAGG
Source organism: Pusillimonas sp. (assembly GCA_044464765.1). GTDB lineage: Bacteria > Pseudomonadota > Gammaproteobacteria > Burkholderiales > Burkholderiaceae_B > JBIQKZ01. The sequence continues at coordinate 79,324 of JBIQKZ010000002.1, read as the reverse complement.
AAGAGAACCCCATGTTGGGCTTCCGGGGCGCTTCGCGCTACTTGTCGGCCGATTTCGAAGAGTGCTTCCGCATGGAGTGCGAAGCGCTCAAGAAGGTGCGCGACGAAATGGGTCTGACCAATGTGGAAATTATGGTGCCTTTTGTCCGTACGCTGCCGCAAGCGGCAAAAGTGGTCGATCTCCTGGCCAAGCACGGCCTGGCGCGCGGCCAGAATGGCTTGCGCCTGATCATGATGTGCGAAGTGCCGTCCAATGCCATTTTGGCGGATCAGTTCCTGCAGTACTTCGACGGTTTTTCGATTGGGTCGAACGACATGACCCAGCTTACTCTGGGTCTGGATCGCGATTCGGGCATGGAACTGCTGGCCGCCGATTTCGATGAACGCGACGATGCCGTCAAGTTCATGCTGTCGCGCGCCATTGCGTCGTGCCTGGCGGCCGGCAAGTATGTGGGAATCTGCGGGCAAGGGCCCAGCGATCACCCCGAGCTTGCCGAATGGTTGCGCGACCAGGGTATTTTGTCGATGTCGCTCAATCCGGATACGGTCGTTGACACCTGGCAGCGTTTGGCGGTCAATGGCAAGTAGCATGGTGCTCAAACCGTAGCCGGCAGTCGTTTCCTTTTAAGGAGGCATGCATGAGCGAGCACGCTCACAAGGTGGTGATTGTCGGCGGCGGAGCCGGTGGGCTGGAGCTGGCGGCCAAGTTGGGACGCCGCTTCGGGCCCGACCATATCTTCTTGGTCGACAAAGATATGGACCATATCTGGAAGCCGTCGCTGCATGAGGTGGCGGCGGGCACCTTGGATATCCACCGGGAAGGCCTGTCCTACGCCATGCTGGCACAAGACTGCGGATTCACCTTCATTTATGGTCGGGTGCAGGGGGTCGACCGCAATACGCGCACCGTGTTGCTGGAGCCGGCCCTGGACGATGGGGAAGTGATCTTTCCCGAGCGCCAGTTGGCTTACGACACCCTTGTCATGGCGGTAGGCAGCCGTTCGAACTTTTTCGGCACTCCCGGCGCCGCTGAACACGCCAGTGCGCTGGACTCGACCGAGCAGGCCGAACGCTTTCGCAAGCAGTTGCTTCGCTATTTCGTGCTGGCCGACCAACGGCGGGCGGATGATCCCGACTATGTGTTCAATATTACGATTGTCGGCGGCGGAGCCACCGGGGTCGAGCTGGCTGCCGAGCTGCTTGAAGCCTGCAAGCACATGGTTTACTACGGCTTGAACCGTCTGGATCCCTCGCGCAATGTCAAGATCACGCTGTTAGAGGGCGCCGACCGCATCCTGTCGGCGCTGACGCCCAAGATGTCGGCTTCGGCCCAGTCCTTGTTGCTGCAACGTGGCATCGAGGTCAGGACGTCGGTGCGGGTTGCCTCGGTCGATGCAACATCGGTGACCGATGCCGAGGAGGTCAGTTATCCCAGCGACTTATGCGTCTGGGCAGCGGGCATCGAAGCGCCTGATTTCCTGGCGAACCTAAGCTTGCCGGTTAACCAGCGCAACCAGCTCATTGTTGACGCTCAATTGCGCACCCAAGATCCCGATATTTTCGCCATCGGCGATTGTTGCCAGGCGCCCTGGGGCGACGATGGCTCATTCTTACCCGCGCGCGCTCAGGTGGCGCACCAGCAGGCCTCTTATCTGATCAAGGTTGCCCGGGCGCGCATCCAGGGGGCGCAGCCCGACTCTCGACCCTTTCATTTCCGCGATTATGGATCACTGGTATCAGTGGGGCATAGTCACGGGGTAGGCAGCCTGATGGGGGTGTTGGTCGGCAAAAGCTGGTTTGTCGAAGGCCTGATCGCCCGGGTGATGTACATGAGCCTGCACCTGATGCACCACATGGCTGTCCTGGGCATGGTTCGCACCGGGCTGATGGCAGCGGGACGCATGCTGCTAAAGCGTAGCGCCCCACGGGTGAAGCTGCACTAAGGCGAAGGTTATGCCTGGGCATTCCATTTATCACGCAATGCTTGCTTCGCCACTGGGCGACATGGTGCTAAGCGCAACCGAAACACATCTTACAGGTTTGTATTTCACGGATCAGAAAGATTGCCCGTCGGTACCGGGCCGACAGGCGCCTCGGTCCGACTCGCTTGATCCCACGTCGGGGTCGGCGCATGGTCAGGCGCTGCGTCGCTTCAAGGTTGGCCAACCGCAGCCGCTGTCCGCGCAGTTGCCCGGCCTGGAGCCTGAGTCGGGCGATTTTTTTGACGATCTCTTGGGTGGAGTCGTGTACGGCAGCGGCCATAGCTCGGTCAGCACTGCAACCGGGGCTGCAAGCGTGGCAGGCAAGCCACGAGCCGGCCAGACAGGGCCGGCAGACCGGCCCGCAGAGCTGCGTTGCCTGCAGGCACAGACGCCGGCAGCCGCCCAAGCCATTTTTTCCCGGGTGCAATCGGAACTGCGGGATTATTTTTCAGGCGAGCCGATGGCGTTCGGCACCCCGCTTGCCCTGGTGGGCACAGCCTTCCAGAAGCGTGTCTGGCAAGCCTTGTTGGCTATTCCGCATGGCAAGGTGGTGTCGTACGCCGATGTGGCACGGGCTGCCGGCTTGACGGCAGGGCATGACCGGGCCGTGGGCACGGCGGTGGGCCGCAACCCCATTTCCATTATTGTGGCGTGTCATCGCGTGTTATCCGCCTCGCATACCCTCGCGGGTTATACGGGCGGCCTGGAACGCAAGTTGGCCCTGCTGCGGTTAGAGGGTCATGCCGTCAGGCCCGCCGACGCCAAGGCCCAAACCTGAGCGTCTGCGCAGCCGCCTGGAACCATCAGGGCCGACCGTCCCGCGCCAACGCCCTTAGCTTAAGCGTCGGTGCAGCGCCTGGAGCAGGGCGCTGCAAGATACATGTCTTGCCGGAACCGGCTTTAGCGCTGCGTGGTGTCACCGGCTTTAGCGTCGCGTGGTGTCGTGCTTCATCAAGCGCTCTTTTTCACGTTGCCAGTCTTTGTCGCGCGCGGTGTCGCGCTTATCGTGAAGCTTCTTGCCGCGACCCAGGCCGACGTCCATTTTTATGCGACCGTTCTTGTAGTGCAGGTTCAAGGGCACCATAGTGAAGCCGCGTTGTTCAACCTTGCCGATCAGCTTGTTGATTTCCTCGGCTTTGAGCAACAGTTTGCGCGTGCGCGTGCTGTTGGGGTGAATGTGGGTGGAGGCGGTGGCCAGCGGGCTGATGTGCATTCCCACCACCCAAATTTCGCCGTCACGGACAATGACGTAGCTTTCCTTGATTTGCACATGCCCGGCCCGTATGGCCTTCACTTCCCAGCCTTCGAGTACGAGGCCCGCTTCGAAGCGCTCGTCTATGAAGTAATCGTGGGTGGCTTTCCGGTTGTCGACAATGCTCATGAATCAGGGCTGCTATGAAGGAAATGGCGGCGCCCGCCGACCGGTGCGCAGGCCGCACACGGCAAAGGGTTCCGCGCATTAGGTAAAATCAATACATTCTATCCATTAATGGCTTTCGATGCATACTGTACAACGCTCTGTTCTGGTGCCCCATTCTTGCGCGCAAATGTTCGACCTGGTTGCCGGTGTTGAACATTATCCCGAGTTCCTGCCCTGGTGCGGCGGGACCTCGGTGCATAAACGCGATGAGCACGGTATGGAGGCATCTATAACGATCAGCATCGCGGGAATCAAGCAAACCTTCACGACCCGCAACGAGCACGACTACCCGAACTCCATTATGGTGAATCTGGTGGACGGCCCTTTTTCAGCACTGAAGGGCACCTGGCTTTTTCAGGAATTGGCGCCCAATGCTTGTAAGGTGCTGTACACCATGGAGTATGCCTTTTCCAGCCGCCCTCTCGAGATGGTAGTGGGGCCGGTGTTCAATCGCATTGCAACCAGCTTTATCGACTCTTTCACGCAGCGGGCGCAGGCTTGCTATGATGTCTGAGCATCGCCAACAGGCGCAACAGCATACGTCTTCGGGCGGCGTGGTGCGTGTGCAGGTAATTTATGCCACCCCTGCGCAGGTGTGGGAAAGAACCTTGTCCCTCCCGGCAGGGTCGTCGGTGTCGAGCGCCCTTAAGGCATGCGGCTTTGCCGAAACTTTTCCCGATTATCCGCTGGCCGAGCTGGCGGTTGGCATTTACGGGCAATCATGCAGTATCGACCGCATCCTCCACGAGGGGGATCGCGTTGAAATATACCGTAAACTAAGCTTTGATCCCATGGAGTCGCGGCGCCGGCGCGCCGCCCACCGCCAGGCGTTCATGACCAAGCCTAGAAATCGGCCCAAACGGCGCAAGGCAAAGTTGGCGGAGCAGCAAAGAGAGTCGAAATGACGAGCAGCGTATTATTTGAAGTGTGTCCTTCGGTGGGGCGTAAGAAGATCGCGATCGCAACGCTGAACCGGCCCCAGGTCCTGAACGGCTTGTCGCTGCCCATGTGCGAGGCGCTGGCAAAGCAACTGCGCCAGTGGGAATGTGACGACTCCATTGCACTGGTCGTTCTCAAGGGGGCGGGCGAAAAAGCGTTTTGCGCCGGCGGCGACCTGCACAGCCTGTACCAGTCTTTGCGCGACAACGTTAGCGGCCGTCCCTGGGACAACAGCTATGCGCGTAACTTCTTCGCCGTCGAATATCGTCTGGATTACCAAATTCACACCTACAGCAAGCCCATTCTGTGCTGGGGGAGCGGCATCGTGATGGGTGGCGGCGTGGGCCTGATGATGGGGGCCAGCCATCGCGTCGTCACTGACAGCACGCGATTCGCCATGCCCGAAATTACGATCGGTATTTTTCCGGATGTCGGCGGTTCGTGGATGCTGGGCAGGCTGCCCGAAGGGATCGGCATCTTCCTGGCGCTTACGGGCGCGCAGTTGGGTGCGGCCGACTGCCGCTACCTGGGCCTGGCTGATTACTACCTTGCGTCAACGGCCTGGCCCGAGGTCCTGCAAGCGTTGACCACCGCATCGTGGTCCGGACTACGCGACGAGGACACGGTGCTCCTGCACCAGTTGCTGCGGACTCACGGTCCGGGCGAGTCCTTGCCGCCGGGGCCGCTGCAAACCTGTCACTCGCTTATCGCAGAACAATGCGCCGGGCCGGATTTTGATGCCGTCTGCGCCAATATCGCCAGATGGCAGAAGGCGGACGAACCTTGGCTGGCGCGTGCTGCCCAGACGTTTCTACGCGGCGCGCCCGGTTCGGCCCGCCTCAGCTTCGCGCTGCAAAAGGCGGCCAGGCGCATGTCCCTTGCCAGCGTGTTTCAAATGGAATATGTTGCCGTGCTGCAAGCCAGCGTCATGGGGGATTTCAAAGAAGGCATTCGGGCGCTCTTGATCGACAAGGACAAGAATCCGATCTGGCGCCCCGAGACGATTGCGGGCGCCAGCAACGAATGGGTGCAGCGCTTCTTCGTTCCGCCCTGGCCCGAATCGGTGAAGCATCCCTTGGCCGGTTTGGGTGAGCCCGCGTTCTAGTACACAATTAACCAAACAGGGCACTAGCGCGTCAGTTGATCTCGTAGGGCAAGGGGCGCAGAGTGATCGCCGGGCCGTCCGAGGCGCCCAGGCGGAAATCCGCGTCGGACAGGTCGGCCAATTGAATTTCAAGCAGAAAGTGCCATGCGTTTGATGCAAATGCCGCGTTAATGACGCGTCCGCATGGGGAGTCGGGCTTGTTTGCGTTGAAAATATCGGTGCCGGCAATTGCCTGGGGTTCTTGCGGTGCAAGGCTTTGATCCGCCTGGGCGACGCCGTAGGCCATGCGCCGTTTGACCGTGCCTCGATAATGACTGCGCGCGACGACTTCCTGGCCGGGGTAACAGCCTTTGGTGAAACTGACGCCGTCGATCAGGTCGAGATTGAGCGTTTGCGGTATGAAAACGTCTTGGGTGCTTGCCTGTATCCAGGGCAGGCCGGCAGCAATGTCCTGGGCTTGCCAGCGCTGCGCCGCATCGGTGCCGCTGGGTTCTTCTGTAGACTCTGAAAACGCCTCGGCGCCGCAAGCCACCACCCAGTACCTGACCGGGCCTGCGCTGGGTGCGGCAATCCAGACGTCTTTTGTGTCCGGGCGGACGTGATAGGTGGGATCTTGTGCAGTTTGGTCACTGGCGGGTTCGGCAACGCCATAGACGCGGGCATCGGCCAAGCTGAGCTTGACCTTGGCGCGCAGCACGAACATGGACAGCTTTTTGATGATGGCCTGGGCAATGTCGGCTTTGATCAGCGCATACAATTGCCCTGGCTGGGTGTTGTCGACCCAGACAATCAGGGTGGCCAGCAGACGGCCTTTGGCCGTGCAGTAGCCTGTCAGGCGAGCCTGGCCGGGCGCAAGACCTGCAATGTCGTGGGTTAGCTGGCCATTGAGAAAGCTGATGGCGTCATCCCCATGAATGGAAATGACGGCCAGGTCGTCGAGCGCTACAACGGAACGGGAAGGATTCGACATGGGTGCGGCGGGACTCCGATGCTAAAGACAGATGTTATCTCAGCGTTTATGATAACGAGCTTCCTTGAACAATGCAGTGATAACCCGAACCTTGTAAGGGTATGGGCTGGGCCCGTTAACTTGTCGAGGTCATCGCGGGTGGTCGGCTACACTTCGAATCAATGATCAAATTCGCCAAATTTCTTGCTTATGGAGTGCTTGCGCTGCTGGTGCTGGCCGCATGCGGTGCCGGGGCGGCCTGGTATTGGGCGACCACCCCGGCGGATATCCGGATGGAACGTGTCGACTATCTGGTGGAACCCGGTAGTTCACCCCGTCAGGTGGCGGCGATCATGAATCAGGCGGGCATCAACATCCACCCGCAGGCGTTCGTGGTTATGGCAAGACTTAGTGGGCAGGATGTCCTGATCCAGGCCGGGGCCTACGAGGCGCTGCGGGGCGATAGCCCGTGGCGTTTGCTCGAGCGCATGGCAAGTGGCGACATGATGCAAACCCGGCTTACCCTGGTCGAAGGCTGGACCTACGAGCGCATACGAAATGCCTTGCGCGAGTCCACTGATGTCAAACAGACCTTGGGCGAGGTGTCCGACGAGGCGCTGATGGAGCGGCTGGGAGCACCGGGCGTGGCGCCCGAGGGCCAGTTCTACCCCGATACCTATGTGTTCACACCGGGAACCAGCGACTTCGATATCCTGCGTCGCGCCTATACCGCGCAACAAAGCCAGTTGAACAAGCTGTGGGCCCATCGCGATCCAGACCTGCCGCTGGCCAGTCCTTACGAAGCCCTGATTCTCGCTTCCATTGTCGAGAAGGAAACCGGCCATAGCCAGGATCGGGGCCGTGTGGCGGGCGTTTTCATCAACCGCCTTCGGCTGGGGATGCCGCTGCAAACAGACCCCACGGTCATCTACGGAATGGGCAAGGGGTATCAGGGCCGGATTCGCAAGAAAGACCTGCAAACCGATACGCCGTGGAATACCTACACGCGTCAAGGATTGCCCCCGACGCCTATTTCCAGCAGTGGCAAGGCGGCTTTGCTGGCGGTGTTGCATCCCGAAGAACACAAGTATCTGTATTTTGTGTCCCGGGGCGATGGCACCAGCGAATTCTCCGAAAACCTGGCAGCGCATAATCGGGCCGTGGCAAAATATATTCTGGGACGGCGTTAAGCATGGACGATCGGCGTGGATACTTCATCAGCCTTGAAGGCGTGGACGGCGCAGGTAAAAGTACGCACGTGCCCTGGGTAACAGATGCCTTGCGGCGCCATGGCCTGAGCGTGGTTTCTACGCGCGAGCCCGGCGGCACTCCAATCGGGGAAAAGCTGCGACAGCTGCTGTTGTCCGAACCCATGCACCTGGAAACTGAAACCCTGCTGATGTTCGCCGCGCGTTCAGAGCATATCCGCACCGTGATCGAACCCGCCTTGGCGCGTGGCGAATGGGTTGTGTGTGATCGCTTCACCGACGCCACGTATGCCTACCAGGGGGGCGGACGCCAGTTGGGGGCGCAGCGCATTGCCGACCTGGAACGTTGGACGCACGGCCATCTGCAGCCCGATTGCACTTTATTGTTCGATGTGCCGCTTGACGTTGCCCGAGCCCGCCTGATGCGTCATCGCGATCTGGATCGGTTCGAGCAGGAAGGCACCGACTTCTTTCAGCGCACGCGCGAGGCTTATCATGATAGGGCGCGGTCGCATCCAGAGCGCGTACGCGTGGTTGATTCCACGCGTACGGTAGAACAGGTGCATAACGACCTTTCCGCCGTGGTCGACGCGCTGGTGCAGTCCTGGCGATCTTGAGCTTACTCATTATTTCCGGCGTGGGTGCCGGAACCTTACGGAGCATGACATGAAATTTCTTAGTTTTACTCGTGATTCCCAGCCGGGCTTTGGCGCACTGGTGGGCGAGCAAGTCGTCGACCTGGGCGCGCGGCTCGGTGTGACCGACCTTGGGCAGGCGCTGCGCCAGCATGGCATGGATGCCTTGCGTACCGAGGCCGCCCGCCAGTCGGGCGATTTTCCGGTGGCTCAGATCAGCGCGTATCGCCCTGTGGTGGCCGATCCGCGCAAAATTTTCTGCGTTGGCCTGAACTACGATGAGCATGTCAAGGAAACCAAGCACGAGCGCACCGAGAAGCCAACCATTTTCGCGCGCTTTGCCGCATCGCAGGTGGGGCATCTTCAACCCATGGTCGTGCCGCACGAATCGTCGAAGTTCGACTATGAAGGTGAAATCGCCGTCGTCATCGGGCGCGAGGGCCGTCGTATCGCTCAGAAGAACGCGTTTGATCATATCGCGGGCATGGCCTGCTACAACGATGGCAGCATTCGCGATTGGCAGATGCATACGTCTCAGTGGATACCCGGCAAGAATTTCGAAGGGACCGGGGCGTTCGGCCCGTGGCTGGTCGACACCGACGAGGTGGGTGAAAACGACGTCCTTACCCTGGAAACCCGCCTGAATGGGCAGGTTATGCAGCATGCCACGACCGACATGCTGATCTTTCCGATCCCCGAGCTTATTCACTATATCTCCAGTTTTGTCACCCTCGAGCCGGGTGATGTCATCGTGACCGGCACGCCTGGTGGCGTGGGCGCCAAGCGCGAACCGCCCGTCTTCATGAAGGACGGCGACGTCGTGCAGATCGAAGTCAGCAAGCTGGGCGTGCTAGAAAATCCCGTACGGGCCGAATAAGCGCTCGCATGTCGGATGTTGCACGTTTCCTCCCGTGGCAGACGGATTTGGCCAGTCAATGGCTGAGCCGTAAAGATCGTTTCGCTCATGCCTGGCTGGTGCACGGCCTGCCGGGCATCGGCAAACGTCAATTCCTGAAGGCCGCAGCAGCCAGCCTGTTGTGCGAGACGTCGATCAATGGTCTCGCATGCGGACATTGCGAAGCCTGTGTCTGGCTGGCGGGCGGAAACCATCCCGATTTGCGCTTGCTGCGCCCCGATGCTGTAGCGGTGCAAGAAGATGGCGAGGCGCCGGAAGAGGCGTCCGAGGCAGACGCCGGCGCGCCAAAGAAAGCACTGTCGCGCGATATACGGGTCGAGCAGCTGCGAAAGTTGCACGATTGGTTCAATACGGCAACGCATCGTGGCGGCTGGCGGGTGGCGGTTCTTTATCCCGCCGAAGCCATGAATGCGATTTCGGCCAACGCCTTGCTGAAGGTTCTTGAAGAGCCGCCCGAACACACCGTTTTTCTGATCTCTGCCGATGCGCCTGACCGCTTGTTGCCGACCCTGGTTTCGCGATGCCGCCGATTGCCCTTGCCGGTTCCCGATGCCGGGCAGTCCGCCCAATGGCTGAAGGAGCAAGGCGTTGATGAGTCGGGCCTGTGGCTGGCGGCGGCCGGTGGCGCGCCCTTGCTGGCGCTGCAACTGGCGCAAAGCGGCGAACCCGCCTGCCCGCGATGGCTGGCCGATTTGCTTAAGCCTTTGGCCCGAGGGGCAGCCGTGGATATCGGGTCGGTGGCTGACCAACTGGAAAAACAGGCGGTTGTCGCGTGGGTGGACGCCTTGCAGCGTTTGTTTGTCGACTTGCTGCTTGCCGCCACGGGCGCACCGATACGGTACTTTCCTTCGATGGCGGAAGAAATCGGCGCAACGGCGCGCGCGGCCTCGTTTGCCGACCTGTCTGAAACGGCCCGCTGGCTGGCTGTACAGCGGGCTGTGGCCGATCATCCGTTGAACGTTAAACTATTAACTCATAGCGCTTTGCAACGCGTCGCACTGGCGTGCCGCGCGACAGTCCGTTCCTGATTATCCGATTATGTATGTAGATTCCCATTGCCACCTTGATTTTCCCGATCTGTCCGCCAACCTGCCGGACATTTTGCAGCGCATGCGCGACAACCAGGTCGGGCATGCGCTGGTGGTCAGCGTCAACCTGCCCGACTGGCCCCGGCTGATGGATATTGTTGCACCTCACGACAATCTGTATGCGTCGGTGGGGGTTCATCCCGACTACGAAGATACGCCCGAGCCATCTGTGGACGAGTTGGTCAACATGGCGGCTTCCCGCAAAGTGGTGGCCATTGGGGAAACAGGGCTGGATTATTTCCGCATGAGCGAGCCGCTGGAATGGCAGCGCGAACGTTTTCGCACGCATATTCGGGCGGCCCGCCAGGCGGGCCTGCCTTTGATCATTCATACCCGGTCGGCCAGTGCCGATACGCTGCGCATCATGGAAGAGGAAAAAGCGCACGAATGCGGCGGCGTCATGCATTGTTTTACCGAATCGTGGGAAGTGGCGCAGGCTGCCATGGCCATGAATTTCTATATTTCGCTGTCCGGCATTGTCACCTTCAAGAAGGCGACGGATTTGCAGGATCTGGCCGCTAAAATGCCATTGGAGCGCTTGCTGATCGAAACCGATTCACCGTTCCTGGCGCCGGTGCCGTATCGTGGCAAAACCAATGATCCCTCGAAAGTAATCCATGTCGCCGAAAAGATTGCCGACCTGCGCGGCGTGCCCGTCAGCGAGATCGCTTCCCGAACCACCGACAACTTCTTTACGCTGTTCAGCAAGGTTGTACGGTAATTTTCGTAATGCCGTCTGGAGCGGCAAAATTAGCCATGTATACACGTAATCAATGCTGCGCCAAATGGATGATGATGTTGGCTGCCCTGATGCTGGCGGGCGTCGCTCACGCTGCGTCCGCCAATTTCTGGATCGACATTGCCAATGACCGTCTGGAACAGGTGAAAACTCAGCTCGCGCTTGGAGAAGATCCGAATGCAGTGAACGGCAAGGGCCAGCCTGCATTGATGCAGGCGATCCGCGACGGCGCCTGGAAAACCTACGATTTGTTGGTGGCTCACCGGAAGATCAATGTCAATGCGACCAATGCCTCGGATGAAACGCCGTTGATGTATCTGGCTATCGTGGGCGATATCGATCGCGCAAAAGCGCTTATCAAGAAGGGCGCCGAGGTCAATCGGCTGGGCTGGACGCCCTTGCATTATGCGGCGTCGAAGGGCAACGTTGATATGACGCGTATGCTTCTTGCCAACAAGGCGATGGTGAACGCGCCTTCGCCGGATGGCACATCGCCGCTGATGATGGCTGCCTATGCGGGCAGCGAGAGCACGGTCAGGCTGTTGTTGCAGAAAGGCGCTGATGTGACGGCGCGCAATCTACAGAAGCAGGATGCGGCTGATTGGGCGCGTCTGAAGGACCATACGGCGCTGGCTGATCAGTTGGATGCGCTAACGCGCAAGGTCCTGGCAGAGCGTGAAAGGAAGCGGGCGCGTAGCGGTTCGGGCGCAGAAGCGGTGGTGCTGCCCGGCCGAGGCGGGTCAGGTCAAGGTGGGGCCGGCCCGGCGGGTTTCGGGGTGACGACGGTGGAAACGCCTGATCCTGTTCCGCCCGCAGTGCTGGCGGCGCCCAAGGCCGATAAGCCTGCCCAGAGCGATACTCAGGAAGGCAACTCTACGTCCAAGTACTTTGATCTGGAACGGTTTGAGCGGGACGAGAGCTGGTAGAAGGCTGGCTTCTTGTGTGGCTGTCGATGTCGATAGGTTGACGTTGCGCGGAGCGTGGCAAGACCTCGGCGGCGGGCACGGCGTGCTTTTCCCGCGTTTACGTCGTTTCGCCGGGCGGCGGGAGAACTCGCCCTCGCCGCCGTTGGCGGCTGCGGTGCTCGGACAGCTCCCGCCGACTTCCCCCGGTGAAACGACGTAAACGCGGCGCACGCCTTACACCCGCGCCCAGGTCTTGCCACGCTCCGCGCAACTGCGGTCAGCGCTAGGGTATTTAACACCCCAGCAATCTTGCCGCACGCGACGGCGGTCACAGGCCTACGAAGGCAGAAACTCCGGCTTAAGCACGCCCGTTAGCTCGCCATATGGGATCAGCAGTTCAGGCTGCCCATGAGAATACGGCGCGATTTCGTAAGACTGGTATTTGACCACCAGGCCGCCGTCGGTGAACCCGAAGTTTTCGCTGGGCTGAAACGGCCAGGTGCGGTTATAGGTTGCGGGGTCGTTCTGTGCATCTTGGTTGGTGGCCAGCCAGCGGGTGTGTGCTTGGCGCAATGCTGCGATGTAGGCGCTTTCCTGGCCGGGCTGAAGAATATCGGCCAGGCCCAGCACCTTCTGGGTTTGATTGTTCCAGTTCAGGAACTGGGTGGCGTTGATGCCGTGGGCCATGCCAGTGAAGTATTGCCAGGTGCCAAGTTCGATAACCGTCAGGTGCTTGGTGCGATAACGGGTTTTGGCGGAGAAAACCGTGGAATCGCGCGGCGCGGCGGTTTTCCAGAAATAGTCTTCGTATTGGGCGATTGTGTCGTAGGGATGAGGGGAGTCGGGGCTGGTGCCCGTCATGGTGGCCAGGGCGTGATCCACTAGTTCGGTCAGGATGGGTATGCCCGGAAAGACCAGGGAATCGACTTCAATCTGCGGGCATTCACCCTGGCAGCCTGGCTTGATGTGTGTCCATTTCAAGGGTTGGGTGAATACGCCGTCTTTGGCCGATTCCTGGGCGATCTGTTCGGCGGGGATCAAGGAAATCGTGTCCCTGGGGCCACTGGCGCAGGCCACCAGCAGTGCGCCGGCCAGGGTTGCCAGGGCGAGTTTTCCGGCCCGGCGGGCGGCGCTGGAAAACCGCAGTGCGTTGTCGTGGCAAGGGCGGCTAGCCGAGCTTATCGGTGGCTGGGCGTTGGGATTCGCTGTTGAATGCATGAACGAGCTTATTTCACTGTTTGGGCGTTTTGGTTAAACAGAATTTTGCGGGCTTCTTCGTCGTGCACTGTGGGCCCCGAGTTGATTTCATGAGCCAGCTCGTACGCGCGCAAGGTGGCGGGCCGTTCGGAAATGGCCTCGTACCAGCGTTTCAGGTGGGGGAAGTCGTTGATGTCTTGCAACTGGCGTTCGTGCGGCACGATCCAGGGATAGCAGGCCATGTCGGCAATGGAATAGTCGCCGGCGATGAACTCGCGATCGGCCAGGCGCTTGTTAAGTACGCCATACAGGCGCCCGGTTTCGCCCACGTAGCGATTGATGGCGTAGTGGATTTTCTCGGGCGCATAGGTGGCGAAGTGGTGATTCTGGCCGGCCATGGGCCCCAGGCCGCCCATTTGCCAGAACAGCCATTGCAGGATGTCGTTGCGTACGCGCAGGTCGGTCGAGATGAAGCGACCGGTTTTTTCGGCGAGATAGAGCAGGATGGCGCCCGACTCGAAAATAGAAATAGGTTCGCCGCCATCGGCCGGTGCGGTATCCACCATGGCTGGAATGCGATTGTTGGGTGCGATTTTCAGGAAATCGGGCTGGAATTGTTCGCCCTTGCTGATGTTGATCGGGATCAGGTTATAAGGCGTGCCGGTTTCTTCCAGAAACAGCGTGATTTTGTGCCCGTTGGGGGTGGTCCAGTAATACAGATCGATCATGGTAGCCGTCCTTATGTAAGCCCGGTTGTTGCGGGTGAAACAGTAACGACTACTTTACCATTGCCTGCTTACTTGTCGAGCGCGCGCTGGAACCAGACGCGAGGGCTGATTCCCTGGTCCGGTCCCAGCACGGAGAAGCCGCCATCCACAGGAATGTCTACCCCAGTCATCCACGAGGCCGCCTCCGAGGCGGCAAAGGCTACTACGTTGCCGATTTCCTTGCCATCGCCAACCCGGCCCAGCGGGTGGAATTGGGCGCCGACCTGGTCGGCGTCGCGGCGCGAACTGTGGCTTAGCTGCTCGACCGAGGGCGACCAGGTCCAGGCCGGCGATACCGCCAGCACACGGATGCCGCGCGGGGCGACGGACACAGCCAGGTTTTTGGTGAATTGCAGCATGGCCGCTTTAGAGGCCGGGTATAGGGCGCGGCCGGCTGCGCCGAATTTCCCCCCGGTGCTGCCCATATTGACGATGGCAGCCCCACCTTCCATGTGAGCCAGTGCCTTTTGCGCGAAGATCGCCGCCGACACCAGGTTGACGCCCAGCGTGCGGTGCCATTGCTCGCGTGATGAATCCACGCCGTTGTCATCGTAGCTGCATGCGTTGTTCACCAGGATATCCAGGCGGCCAAAGCGTTCAAGCGTTGCTGCGATGCAGGCGTCGATCTGGTCGTCTTGCTGGATATCGGTTTCGCAATACAGGGCGCCTGCGGCGCCGGTGGCGTGGATTTCTGCGACCAGGGCATTACCGTTCGCTGTGTTGCGGCCCAGGATCACGACGTTGGCGCCCTGCCTTGCCAGCACCCTTACGATGTCGGCGCCCAGGCCTTGGGTGCTGCCGGTGACGATGGCCGTCTTGCCTTGTAATGCAGGGGCTGTATGCGAAGAAGGGGTATTCATTGTCGGTCGGCTAAAGAGTTCAAGTTGGCGAATGAGTTCAATCGCGCACGTTAGTGCGGGTCGAAGAAGCCATGGACGGACTCGGTGTCCAGAATCTGGGCAATGACCGCCATGCTGTCCAACGAGGCTTGGTGAACGGCGGGATCGGCAGCCGCGCAGGCATGGGAGGCGACGGACACTTCGTAGCCCATATCCACGGCGTGGCGCACGGTGCTTTCCACCACAGAATGGGTGGCAACGCCGGCGACCAATAGTCGGCGCGCGTCGAGAAGGCGCAGGATTTCTTCCAGTTGCGTGCCGAAGAAGGCATTGATGCGCGTGTGCTTGACGACGAATTCCCGAGTGCTTCGGGTGTCGGGCGCCAGTGTGTCGAAGAATTGAGATCCCCAGTCGCCCTCGCGCACCGCACCAATGGCCTTGACGTTACGGAAGATTGGGGCGTTGGCGATCAGGTCGGCGTAGTCGGGCCGGAAGGCGATGCGAACGTGAATGATGGGGACGTTGTGTTTGCGCGCCTGGCCCAGGAGCGTGCCGGCCGCCTCCAGGACGGCGTGGCGAACAGGGCTGTTGGCATCCAGCCCGACCCGGATTTTTCCGTCGGGATGCAGGACATCGTTTTGGTAATGCAGGGCGAGCAGGGCGGCGCGAGATGTTCCGGCTGCGTTCAAATGTACACCTGTATGGCGGAATGCACATCGGTGCAGTTGACCAGATTCACCTGTTTCAGATGGATTTTCCAGCTATCGCCTGCCGGCGTCAGTTTGTGGATATACGACCCCGCCAGATGGCGCGCGTCGCCCTTGCGCCATTCGGTCAGGTGAAATGCCGAGCGCACGATCAGGAAGCCGTCGGCATCGGTGCCGTCGATCATGATGCTGCCCACGACCCGGTTTGTGTGGGTAATGGGTTGTTGGGCCCAGTTGTGCGGATTTTCCAGGGTGCGCATGCGCAGCTCACGCAGCATCTTGTTGTCCCAGCACAGCGAGATATGATCAAAAGGGCTTTCCTGACCATGAACCTGGGGAATCCAGTACATGCCTTCATCGGTCCAGAGATCCAGCCATTCCTGCCAGCGCCGTTCGTCCAGCAGGCGTGCCTCGTGATAGATGAATTGCTGCACGCGGTGCCAGGTGTCGGCCGGCGCGGATATGGGTTTGGCATCCTCGGTTGCCACGTCGAAGTCGATATCGAAAAGCATGGTGAATTCTCCTTAAACCTGGCCGAGCATGTATTGCTTCCATGCGCGGAATTGATTGCGCATGGGAAGTTCGCTGGTTCCATTGATAGCGGTCATGCCGCCCTCGATTTTCTTGTCGGTGCCGGCGTAACGGTGCTGGCTCACCCAATCGCCGCCTCGGGTCAGGTTGCCTTCCTGGCAGCGGTTATAGACTTCCAGGTCGTCGGGCATGACATTGGACGATGGCGAGTTGATCAGGTTTCCATACATGAGGCCGCGCTTGAATATGGCTTCGGGGGCGCCTTTCAGCTTGAATATCTGGATTTCGACCATGGTCTTGTCCACGGCGATGGGCCGGATCACGCGGAATTGCTGGAAGACCGTGTGGGGTGATCCGCTGCCGTAGATAATCGTGTTGTGACGGTTCTCGCCCAGAATGGCCAGGGCGCGATCGCGCCCATAGGCGGACTCCAGGGTTTCGAAATGGGATCGGGTGATGGGATCGGTTTCGATGGCGCCCGGATTGAATATGCCTTCCATATAGCCATGGCCGTAGTCGAAGGCCATAAGCGCGAGTTTTTCCCAGAAGTCGTAGGGTTCGCCGTTGCCGTCCATGATATGAAGCTCAAGCGGCATGTTGCCCAACGCCTTGGCTTGCTCGCGCGCCGATGTATAGGACGATTCGTGCGTGACGTTCGCATGCATGGTGTCGTGCAGGTTCTCGTAGAAGACTTTCCAGTTCGATGGCTGCATGACCTTGAAAACGCCGCCCGCCACTTCGACCTCGCCGACGGGAGAGCGGTCGCACAGATTGTCGATGGATGACCTTACCCCGCCCAGAAACTCGTGCAGCGTTGGCCCCTTGTCTGCCTGGCTGGCGAAGATAAAACCACGATAGTTCTCGACCCTGGCGACCCGACGCATGGAAAACTCAGGGCTTTTTGGGTCGAACGAAGTGTTCTCGAAACCACGTCGCATCGGCGCGGCCAGATGATCGCCGTCCAGCTTGAAGGTCCAGGCGTGATAGGGACAGCGGAAGAACTTGCCGGCATGGCCATCCCCGTCGGCAACCACCTTGGCGCCCTTGTGCGGACATCGGTTGTACAGGACATACATTTTGTTGTCCATGGCCCGGACCAGAATGACGTCCTGGTCGCCCAAGAGAGTGGTGTGGTAGTCGCCGGCTTTGGGCGCCTGGCTCTCGTGCCCCACATAGATCCAGGCATGCCCATAGATTCGGTCCATTTCCATCCGGAATATTTCCGGATCGGTGTAGACCGATTTATGCACGCTGTCACTGCGTACAAGTGCGTCGATTTGCTGGTCGGTGTACTGCATGGCGCCTCTGTGCTCCTTATTTGCTGGTGTCCATCTTGCACTCGGCGGCAAATGGATCGTGGTAGTCGGTCAGGATGGTGCCAACGGTCTTGTTGGTGATACGGCCCTGATCGTCTTTATAGACTTCGCGCAGGTAGTAGTCCTGGATAGGGTATTGGTTGGTGTTGAACTTGAAGTCGCCCCGCACCGACTTGAAGTTGGCTTTGCGCAGCGCCTGGCGCAACGCGGCCTTGTCCTGGACGTTGCCTTTCAGATCGGTGATGGCGCCATTGAGCAGCATGGCCGCGTCGTAGCCCTGCGACGCGTACAGCGTGGGAATGCGTCCGTATTCTTTTTCGAAGTCCGCAACGAATTCCTTGTTTTGCGGATTATCCAGATCGGGGGACCATTGCGACGAGTTGAAGGTGCCCAGCATGGGTTCGCCAACCGCCTTGATGGTGTCCTGGTCGCCCGAAAAGCCTGGCATGTAGACGGCCATGCTTTTCGTCAGCCCCGATCCTTCAAGCTGCTTGATGAAGCTGATGCCCATGCCGCCCGGCAGGAAGAAGAAAATGGAGTCTGCACCGGAGGCGCGCGCCTGGGCGATCTCGGCGGAATAATCAAGCTGGCCCAGTTTTACGTAAACCTCGTCGGCGATCTTGCCGTCGTACAACCGCTTGAAGCCACCAATGGACTCACGACCGCCCGGATAGTTGGGCGCGATAAGGAAAACGCTTTTGTGTTTCTGTTCGGAAACGTACTTGCCCATGGCGGCCGGAATATCTTCGTTCTGCCAGGACACGACGAAGAAATTCGGATCGCATTTTTCGCCCGCATAATCGGCTGGCCCGGTATTGGTCGAGATATAGACTGTGTCGCTGGCCAATATGCTGGGCATCAGGGGCAGCAGCACGTTGGAAAACACCATGCCCGTCATGACATCTACATGGTCGCGTTTGATCAGGCGATCGACGGCTTGCCGGCCAATGTCGGCTTTCTGTTGATCGTCCATGACGATGACTTCAGTGTCCATGCCGCCCAGTTTGCCCCCTGCATGCTTGACGGCCAGGTTGAATCCGTCGCGGATATCGATGCCCAGGGCGCCGCCGGGGCCGGAGAGGGTGGATACAAAGCCGATCTTCAGGGGGTCGGCCGCGTAGGCCGAAGCTGACAAGGCAATACCGCAAAGCGCTGCCGTCAAGGTGGATAGTTTCATCGTTGTCTCCTGGGTTTTTTTGGTTTCGTCGTACTATGATGTTGTTTAAGGCTGCCGGCGGCTATCCGTTTCCGGCAAATTTGAGCCATCTCTGGCAACATTTAAGGGGTTTGCTATGGAGTCATGGTTTAAACAGAGCTTGCAGCCGCTGTATAGCGGCTTGCCGCTCTTTGCGTCGGACGATCCGCAAGAGGCCAAGCTTGGCACCACCGGCGCCCTTAAAGAACACGATCTTGTATGGCGCTCGGGCAAGGTGGATTCCGTGCTGCATCGAACCTGTTTGGGCGATCTTGTGTTCTTTATCTTGCGCTATGGGGCGGCGGTTCATATTGCGCCCGGGGAACTGCGCGATTTCGTGCTTTTCCAGGTGCCGATCAGCGGCGCGGCGCAAATACGTGTCGGGCAAACCGTTGTCTCGGCCTGTCCTCGCACCGGCGCCCTTATTTCGCCCACCTTGCCGTTGCAGCTCGACTGGAACGAAGGCTGTGAGCAGCTTCTTCTTAAGATTCCGCGGCGGCGCATAGAGCGGGTGTGCGGCGAACTGCTGGGCGCCGAATTAATTGAACCGGTCGAGTTTTCGCCCGAGTTCTCGCTGGTGACGACCCAAGGCATTGCACTGCAGCACTTGATCAGCGCCTTGTTGTGCGGAGCCGAATCCACGCGGGCCCAGCCCAGGCCAGGGCAATGGCTACGAGCGCAGGAAGAGGCCCTGATCCATTACCTGCTGCTCGGCCAGAAGAACAACTATACCGAGCAATTGCAGCGCCATCGCCCCGGCGCCGAGCAGCGATCCGTGCGGGCTGCGGAAAGCTTTATCCATGCGCATCTGCAAGAGCCCCTGACATTGTCCGATATCGCCAAGGCCAGCGGTTCCAGCGTACGCAGTCTTTGCATGGCCTTCCAGGACAGTCATGGTCAATCACCCATGAACTATGTGCGTCAGGCCCGTCTGGCGCAGGCGCGCAAGGATCTGCTCCAGGCGGCGCCGGGATCGCGCGTAACCGACATTGCGCTTCGCTGGGGTTTCACCCATTTGGGCCGCTTCTGTGCCCAGTATCGCCGACGCTACGACGAAACACCCTTGCAGTCGCTCAAGAAGTAAGTTGGCTTGGGAACGAATTGCGCCTCGTGTATGAGAAGCACCGTGGTCGGCGCGACGCCCAGACCTACACGCCCACGTAGCGTTCCCAGATGTCGGGCGATTCGCGTAGCGCGTCAGACTCGCCCGACCAGACCACCTGGCCGCGTTCGATAATGGTGTGTTGGTCGGCCAGTTCGATCAGGCGTTGCACATATTTGTCGATGACCAGGGTTGTTTGGCCCAGCGAACGCAGACGGGCCAGGCATTGCCAGATTTCCTCCCGTATCAGCGGCGCCAGCCCTTCGGTGGCTTCGTCCAGGATCAAGAGGTGTGGGTTGGTCATCAGGGCCCGCCCGATGGCCAGCATTTGTTGTTCCCCGCCCGAAAGCTGATTGCCCATATTGGTGGCGCGTTCAGCAAGTCGGGGGAACAGATGGTAGACCTTTTCCAGCGACCAAGGATCGGAGGACTGGCAGCGGTTGCCGGCAAACGCGATCAGGTTTTCGCGCACCGACAGATTCGGGAATATCTGCCGTCCCTCGGGCACCACGGCAATGCCCAGGCGTGCGATGCGGTCTGCCGTCCAGCCGTTGACGGCGGCGCCCTGGAACAGAACTTGTCCGCCCCGTATGGGCGTAAGCCCCAGGATGGAGCGCACGGTGGTGGTCTTGCCCATGCCGTTGCGGCCCAATAGCGTGGCCATCTGCCCCTGTTGAATGGAAAAATCGATGCCGAACAGCACCTGGCTGGCGCCATAGGCCGTTTCCAGGCGCTGCACTTCCAATAGTGGGTTGTGGGTGGTTTGTCGCCTGGTCGCGCCGCCATTTTCAGCCTTGTCGATGGCGGCGACCGAGCTGGACCTGTGGTGGAGTGTCATGCGTGAACCTCGTCGCCTAGATAGGCCTTCTTGACGTCGGCGTTATCGCGTATTTGGGCGGCGGTGCCGGTGGCGATGATGCGCCCGGCGACCAGAACCGAGATTCGGTCAGCCAGCTGAAAGACGGCCTGCATATCGTGCTCGACCAGCAACACGGTAAGATCGCCGCGCAGGCTCTGGATCAGCGGTATCAGTTGTTGGGACTCTTTGGGGCCCATGCCGGCCATGGGCTCGTCCAGCAGCAGCATCTTGGGCTTGGTCGCCAGCGCCAACCCCACTTCCAACTGGCGTTGCTCGCCGTGGGCCAGGTTGTTCGCCAGGGTGTCGACCCGGTCGCCCAGGCCGATGGCATGCGCGGTTTCACGTGCTTCGTCGAAAAGGGCCGATTCTCGCTGCGCGGGGCGCCAGAAGCGCATGCTCGAGCCGCTGCGCGCCTGTATGGCAAGCGCCAGATTATCCAGTACGGTATAAGCCTTGAAAATATTGGTGATCTGATACGAGCGGGCCAGGCCCAGGGCGACGCGCACGTGCAACGGGCACGGAGTGATATCCCGTCCGTTGAAGAAGATGCTGCCTTCGTTGGGCAAGAGGCCGCCCGATATCTGGTGGATGAGCGTGGTCTTGCCCGCGCCATTGGGGCCAATGATGGCGTGTGTTTCGCCTTGTTCCACGCTCAGGTCGAGATGGTCGGTGGCGATCAGCCCGCCGTAGCGGCGCACCAGACCGCTGAGCCGAAGAATCTCGCGCGTTGTGGGTGCCGGGCCGGTTGTCATGGTTGCTCCTTCTTATGGGCTGCGCGAGACTGGAACGCGCTGGCCAGGCCATCAGGCAAATACAGCACAATGGCCAGAAGAACGAAACCCAGCAGTAGCGGCCAATGGGTGGTGTAGGCGGATAGGATTTCTTCGAGGATCAGCATGACCGCCGCGCCGAGCACACCGCCAAAAAAATAGCCCATGCCGCCCAGGATCACCATGACGATCAGCGTGCCTGATTCCATCCAGTGCAGTTGGCTGGGACTGGCCATGTAGTTCTGGTTGGCAAATAGTGCGCCGCCCAGGGCGGCCATGGCGCCCGCGATGACGAAGCAGGTGAGCTTGTAGCGAAATACCGGGTAGCCGATGGCCTGCATGCGTGTTTCATTTTCGCGGATGGCCTGCAGCACCCGGCCGAAGCGCGAGTTGATGAGCCGGTACATCAAAAGCAGGCAGGCGCAAAGCAGGAACAGAACCACATAATAGAAGTTGGTGTCGGACGTCAGGTCGATGGAGAAACCCGAGCGCTGCATCATGCTAAGGCCGTCGTCGCCGCCGTAGGTGCGCAGCGATACAAAGATGTAATACACCATCTGGGCAAACGCCAGGGTGATCATGATGAAATACACTCCGCGCGTGCGCAGGCAGATGGAACCGATGATCAAGGCCAGGACGGCGCCCACGGCAATGGCGGATGGCCATGAGGCCCACGCCGACAGGATGTCGTAGTACATCATGATGGCTACGGTGTACGCCCCCGCACCGAAGTAGGCGGCGTGGCCCAGGCTGACCATCCCGCCAAAGCCCAGGATCAGGTTCAGACTGCTGGCGACCAGCGCGAAGATCAGCAGGCGGGAACCAAAACTTATGTAGAACTCCTGGCCCAGCAGATGGGCCACGACAGGGAAAATCAGCAGTACGGCCAGAGTCAGGCCTGTCCAGAAAGGAGAAGGCTGATGGTGTAGTTTGCTGTGCATGGGATGTCCTTGGAATCCGTTGGCGAGCGTTAGCTGCGGGCCGGGAAAAGACCTTCGGGTTTCAGGAACAGCACGGCTGCCATCAGCACGTAGATCAGGATGGAGGCCACCGCTGGCCCCACGCTGGACGCCATGTCGGCCGGCATGACGGACCGCAACGCGGTGGGCAGCAGGGTGCGGCTGAGTGTGTCGACGCCGCCTACCAGCAAAGAACCAATCAGCGCTCCGCGTATGGATCCGATGCCGCCCACCACGATAACGACAAAAGCCAGGATCAGGATGCTTTCGCCCATGCCGACTTGCACCGATAAAATGGTGCCCAGCAGCGACCCGGCAATGGCGCACAGGCCGGCGCCGAAGGCGAACAACAGGGTAAAGACGGATTTGATATTCACGCCCATGGCGGTTGCCATCTCGCGATTGGATGCGCCCGCCCGGACCACCATGCCAAGTCGGGTCTTTGTAACGATGATGTAGAGCGCTGCAGCGACCGCCAGGCCGGTAACGATGATGAACAGCCGGAACGATGAATAGTAAAGACCCGGAAGGATCTGGATGGGTTCGGAAAAAATCTCGGGTGTGTTCAGGCGCAAGGGCTGTTCGCCCCAGATAATGCGTGCGCTTTCATTGAAGATCAAGATAATGGCGAAAGTGGCCAGCACATGGGACATGTGGTTGCGTTGGTATAGGCGCCGGAAAACAAGCACCTCCAGCACAACGCCCACCACCATGGTGGCGGCGATGGCCAGCAGGATCCCCAGCCAGAACGAACCTGTGAACAAGGTGAATGAAGCGGCGAAATAGGCGCCCACCATGTACAGGGAGCCGTGCGCCAGGTTGATGAAATCCATGATGCCAAAGACCAGGGTCAACCCGGCCGCCAGCAGGAACAGCATCAAGCCGAATTGCAGCCCATTGAGCAGGAGCTCGATAACCAGCGTCAACTCCATCTGTGTCTCCGTCAGATCGTTTTAATATTTTAAGGTTCTATATTTTAAGTAAGTAATGTATGACAGGACGGATGGACCCCGCAATACGTCATCGTGTAACAGCTTCGTAAGTCCGAGGGATGGCATCAGTAAATAATAAAGTGCTACGCTGTGGGCAAGCATTTCTTTCAACATTGCAGGTACGGGGCGTTTTATGGGTTTATTGATAGACGGGCAGTGGACGGATCAGTGGTACGACACGTCGGCAACCGGGGGTAAGTTCGTTCGCAGCGAAGCGCAGTTTCGCAACTGGATAACACCCGATGGATCGGCCGGGCCCACAGGCTCGGACGGATTCAAGGCCGAACCTGGCCGATATCATCTGTATGTGTCGCTTGCCTGTCCCTGGGCCCATCGCGCATTGATTTTCCGTGCGCTAAAGGGTCTTGAAAACATGGTGGGGCTGTCGGTCGTGAACCCCTATATGGGAAAGAACGGCTGGACGTTCGAGCCCGGCGAAGGTGTGATCCCCGACCATGTGAATGGCTCGCGCTATGTGCATCAGTTGTATACGTTGACCGAGCCGGGTTACACCGGCAGGGTCACCATCCCTATTCTCTGGGACACAAAGCGCCGGGTTATTGTCAATAACGAGTCGTCGGAAATCATCCGCATTTTCAATAGCGCCTTCGACGGCGTGGGCGCCCTTGAAGGCGATTACTACCCGCAAGATTTGCGCAGCCAGATCGACCAGGTCAACGATCTTGTGTACCCGAACATCAACAATGGCGTATATCGGGCAGGGTTTGCCACTACGCAGCAGGCCTACGAGGAAGCGGTCACCGCGCTTTTCGATAGCCTGGAGACCCTCGAAAAACGCTTGCTCAAGCAGCGCTATTTAACCGGCGCACGCATCACGGAAGCCGATTGGCGGCTGTTCACCACCTTGCTAAGGTTCGACCCGGTGTACTACGGCCACTTCAAATGCAACATCAAGCGTCTGGTCGATATGCCGGGCTTATGGGGTTTTGCCAGAGATCTTTATCAATGGCCGGGAGTACAAGAAACCGTTGACATGGTGCATATCAAGAACCACTATTACGGCAGCCACCCCACGGTCAATCCTACCGGCATCGTGCCGTTGGGGCCGCGCATCGATTGGCTGGCACCGCATAACCGGGAAAAAATATAAGCCGGTGCTGGTCGCTGGGGTGAAGTTGCCTGTAACGTGACGCCATAGCGAGCATCAAAAAGGACGTTAAGCCGTCATACCGTTGGAATGCCGTTTAAATGCTGTTTATCTGGAGAATAACGGATGGATTTAGATGCATTAATGCTGGCCCGGATCCAATTCGGCTTCACGATTTCATTTCACATTATTTTCCCGGCGATCACCATCGGTCTGGCCAGTTATCTGGCCGTGCTCGAGGGCTGCTGGCTTAAAACACGCAACCCGGTGTACCGGGACCTTTACCATTACTGGCTCAAGATTTTCGCCTTGAATTTCGGCATGGGCGTTGTGTCGGGCCTGGTCATGGCCTATCAGTTTGGCACCAACTGGAGCCGCTTCACTGATTTCGCGGGCAGTATCACGGGGCCTTTGCTGGCCTACGAAGTGCTTACCGCCTTTTTCCTCGAAGCCGGTTTTCTGGGCGTCATGCTGTTCGGTTGGAAGCGGGTGGGTCCGGGGCTGCACTTTCTTGCCACGGTCATGGTGGCGCTGGGCACCCTCATGTCCGCCACCTGGATTCTCGCCTCCAACAGTTGGATGCAAACGCCCGCGGGCCACGAAATCATCGATGGACGGATCGTGCCGGTCGATTGGCTCGCGGTTATCTTCAATCCGTCTTTCCCATACCGCCTTGTGCATATGTCGCTGGCCGCCTTCCTGGCGACGGCGCTGATGGTGGCCTCGGTGGCCGCCTGGCATATGTTGCGAGGGCAGGGCAACCCGCTGGTGCGCAAGATGCTGTCCATGGCGATGTGGATGTTGCTGATCGTGGCGCCGATACAGGCGTTCGTGGGCGACATGCACGGGCGAAACACTCTTGAATATCAACCGGCCAAGATTGCCGCCATCGAGGGCCATTGGGAAAACATCCCAGGCCAGGAAGGCATGCCCCTGATCTTGTTCGGCTGGCCCGACATGCAGGCCGAGGAAACCAAGTACGCCATCCAGGTTCCCCGTCTTGGGGGCCTGATTCTCAAGCACGAATGGAATGGCCAAATCGAAGGCCTGAAAGATTTTCCCGCCGCCGATCGGCCGAATTCCACGGTCGTGTTCTGGACCTTCCGCGTCATGGTAGGGCTGGGGGTGCTGATGATACTGTTGGCGCTTTGGGCAGCGCTTGCCCGATGGCGCGGCGTGCTGTACGAATCGCCGCGCCTGTTGCGGTTCGCGCTTTACATGGGGCCGGCGGGTCTGCTTGCCTTGCTGATGGGCTGGTACACCACTGAAATCGGACGCCAGCCATGGATAGTTTATGGCTTGATGCGAACCGCCGATGGCGTGGCGCCGCATAGCACCGCCGAAGTCGGCACAGCCCTGGCTTTGTTTGTCGTCGTGTACTTTGTGGTTTTTGGCATCGGCATCAGTTATATGCTAAGGCTAATGCGTCAGGCGCCCGTAGTGGGCGAAAGCGAAGGACCACAAGGCGGGCCCGGGCAACAACGCACGCCGGCCAGGCCAATTTCGGCGGCGCATCACGACACCGGATCAACCTCTGCGGTTGCATCGGCTGATACGCGAAAGGAGTAAGGCATGGGCATCGATCTGGCTTTGTTGTGGGCGATCATTATTCTGTTTGGCATCATGATGTATGTGGTGCTCGATGGATTCGATCTGGGCATTGGCATACTGTTTCCTTTCATGCCGGCCGACCGTGACCGCGACACCATGATGAATACCGTGGCGCCTGTCTGGGACGGCAATGAAACCTGGCTGGTGCTGGGGGGGGCCGGCATGCTGGCTGCTTTCCCGCTGGCCTATTCGGTCATTCTCAGCGCCTTCATGCTTCCACTGATTTTCATGCTGCTGGGGCTTATTTTTCGCGGCGTGGCGTTCGAGTTCCGCCACAAGGCCAGCCCTGAAAAGCGCCACTGGTGGGATAAGTCGTTTATTGGCGGATCATTGGTAGCAACGTTCTTTCAGGGGGTGGTGCTAGGGGCTTATATCCATGGCATATCCGTGGTCGATCGCCAGTATGCGGGCGGCGCCATGGATTGGTTGACGCCGTTTTCAGTCTTTACCGGTATCGGGCTTATCGTGGCGTATGCCTTGCTGGGCAGCACCTGGTTGATCCTGAAAACCGAAGGCGAGTTGCAGCAGCGGATGCGGCATCTTGGGCAAAGGTTTACCTGGACCCTGCTGGCGGTGATCGGCATTATCAGCATCTGGACCCCGCTGGCCGATCCGTATATAGCGACGCGCTGGTTCAGCTTCCCCAACATCATCTGGTTTTTGCCTGTTCCGGTGCTGGTTCTGCTGGCGGCATTCTTTCTGTTGCGAATACTGCGCAGCCAGTCTCATGGCGGCGCTTTTGTTCTAACGCTTTGCCTGGTGTTTCTGGGCTATACCGGCCTTGGCATCAGCATTTGGCCCAATATAGTCCACCCGGGGATCACCATTTGGGATGCTTCGGGGCCGCCGCAAAGCCAGGGCTTTACCCTGGTGGGCGCCTTGCTGATCATACCCCTGATCCTGATGTACAGCTTCTGGTCGTATTACGTGTTTCGCGGCAAGGTCGGGCACGACGAGGGCTACCATTAATGCAGAAAACGCAGGCGCCCGAAGGAAAAAAATGGCTTAGCCGGATTCTGTGGCTGGTGGCCATTTGGGCAGCCAGTATTGCGGTGCTTGGCCTGGTCGCCTATGGCTTGCGCTTGTTCATGAATATGGCCGGGCTATCCACGCCGGGCTGATCAGCCGATTTATGCGATCAGCAGCCGGTTCAGCGCATAGCCGCCGACCATCAAAAATAGGAACAGGATGCTTGCCAGCACCAAGGGGCGGGCGCCTGCCTGGCGGATGGCGCCGACGTGTGTTCGAAGGCCCAAGGCGGCCATGGCCATGGCCAACAGCAGCGCGTCAACCTGAAGAATGACCTGGACAACGGCGGCAGGCAGCCAGTGCAAGGAATTGATTGCGCTGGCCACAATGAACAGCACGGCAAACCAGGGGATGGCGTCGACCATGGAGCCTAGTGTCGAGTTGCCGGCCCGTGATTCTTTGCGGGCAAGAACCGTGGACAGGATCAGCAGGAAGGGGGCCAGCATCATGACCCTAAGCATTTTCTCGATGACAGCCGTGTTGGCGGCTGCATCACTGACCGCGCTGCCGGCGGCGACCACCTGGGCGACTTCGTGGATGGTCGACCCTGCAAAAATGCCATAGGCATGTTCCGACAGGCCAAGCCAACTGTATAGGACGGGATACAGGAACATCCCCACTGTGCCAAAGACAACGACGGTCGCCACGGCGATGCTGACCTTATGGGATTGGGCGCGCACCACCGGTTCGGCAGCCATGATCGCTGCGGCGCCGCAAATTGCGCTGCCTGCGCCGATCAGCATGGCGGTTTGCTTGTCGAGCCTGAAAACGCGCGTGCCAAGCTGCACGGCCAGCACAAAGGTCGTGCCTACCACCAGTGCGGCAATGACAACGCCTTGCCAGCCTACTTGGCCAATTTGCTGGAAGGTGATGTGAAAGCCAAACAGAATGATGCCTGCGCGCAACAGCTTGTTCTTGGCAAAATCCACGCCGCAAGCCGTGCTGGGCGCAATGCGGGGGAAAAAGGTATTGCCGGCAAGAATGCCCAACACGATGGCGATGGTCAGGGCGCTAAGGCCCGACTGCTTGGCCCACGATGATTGCGCAGCGGCCAGGCTGATGGCGGCCAGCAGGCCCGTAAGAGCGAGACCCCGCCACCATTCGGGCTGGCTGAAAAGAGAGGCTTGGACGGCCGGCGTAGCGGCGTCTGCGGCTTGAGACATTGAAGACATTCCTTGGTGCAGCAGAAAATTGATTCTTACGAATTGGATAAGCTTATAGTTTCCGGTAATATGAATCAAATACCGTTTTTTCAGATTTTCATGAATAAAAGTCATGCAGCTTAATCTCCACCTGACACGTATTTTCTTTACCGTGGTCGAGCAGGGGGGATTCTCGCGCGCCGCCGAAGTCTTGTTCATCAGCCAATCAGCCACCTCGAAGGCGGTTCGAGAGCTGGAAAACCAGTTGGGTCTTGCCTTGGTCGAGCGCGGAGGGGCACGATCGCAGGGGCTGCGTCTGACGGACGCCGGCCATGCCCTGCATGAGCACGCCCGGGGAATATTTGCGCTGGAGCGTGCCGCCGTCGAAGAGCTCAGTGCCCGTGCGGGAGTCCGTCAGGGCCGACTGTTGATCGGTGCCAGCACGACCATCATCAGTTATTGGCTGCCGCCCTATATTGCCTTGTTTTCCCGGCAGCACCCGGATATGCAGGTTCAGATTGCCGTGGGCAATACGCAGCAAATCGCCCAGGATCTGGCGGAATTCCGCCTGGACCTGGCCCTGGTGGAAGGCGAGGTCAGCGACGAGAGGCTCAAGGCTGAGCATTGGCGCGATGAATCGCTGGTTCTTGTGGCGGCGCCGCACCTGCTGCCCGAAACTGCAAAAATTGGCTATCGCGTGCTGAATCAGCAACAATGGCTGGTGCGCGAGGCGGGTTCGGGCACCCGAGAAGCGACCCAACGCTTACTATTGGCTCATGGCGTCGTGCCGGGTGAGACCATTGAAATCGGCAGCAACGAAGGTATTGCCCGAGCGGTTGCCCATGGGCTTGGAATCGCCATGTTGCCCAGAGTGGTGGTTCAGGATTTGCTGGAGCTTGGTCGCCTGAAGCAGTTGGATTTCAACGTCGAATGGAATCGGCCGCTATACATTCTGGAGCGAGCGAGCCGGGCGCTGTCACCGGCGGCACAAGTCTTCAAGAGCTTGCTGGCGACCCAGATGGAACCTAGCTGGCGGCTGCGGTAAACGCAGGCAGGGCTTCGCTTGCAGGCGCACTGTTAAATCGGCATCCGCCGTCAAGGAAAAAGGCAATGGAAAAACCGGCACCCGCCTTGGAACCTGGCCCGGCCTCTCTTGGGCGGGCGCGTTGGCGCGTATCCCGCCGAATAGTATTTGGTATCCTGCTTGCGGGCTTGCTCGTGCTGGTGCACCAGCTCTATCAGGGATTTGCAACCGGCAATCCGGCGATCCGCGGCGCATTCTTCGGAGGCACCGCCGCCGCGATAGGCACGGCGTTGGGGACATTGCCCGTGCTGCTGTCCAGGCCGTTTTCCCGAAGGGCGATTGACAGCATGTTGGGTTTCGGTGCCGGGGTTATGCTGGCCGCCAGTTGTTTTTCCTTGATTCTTCCAGCGCTGGCGGTGGCGCGTGCTCAAGGCTCCGGCGCTATAGGGGCCAGTGTCTTGGTGGGTGCGGGCATTGTGCTGGGCGCCGCGCTGCTATTCGCCCTTGACCGTCTGGTCCCACACGAGCATTTCATCAAGGGGGTCGAAGGCGCCCGGGCGCGTGCCCTTAAGCGTGTGTGGCTGTTCGTGCTTGCCATTGCCGTCCATAATTTCCCCGAAGGCTTATCCATCGGGGTGGCGTTTGCCGGCCCCAATCAAGTTGGCGCGCAATCCCTGGCATTGGGCATTGCGATTCAAGATATTCCCGAGGGTCTCGTCGTTGCATTAGCCTTGCTTAGCGTGGGCTACAGCCGTGCCTTGGCGATTGGCGTGGGGATATTGTCCGGCATGATCGAAATTGTGGGGGCGGTGCTCGGCGCGGTCATCGTCAGTGTGTCCGCCGTCTTGCTGCCATGGGGCTTGGCAGCGGCGGCCGGTGCGATGCTGTTTGTCGTCAGTCATGAAATTATTCCCGAATCCCATCGCAAGGGGCACGAAGCCAACGCCACCGGTGGGTTGTTGCTGGGATTCGTGGTGATGCTGATCCTGGATACGGCCCTGGGATAACGCCACGCCTCGGTTGTAACGCCGGGTAGCGCTTGGTAAACGCGTGCGTGGTCGCGGGAGGGCCGGGGGGCTGCGTAAACCGGCCGGTCCGAGCGCAGCGTAAGGGAAATGCGCGTCACGCCTCTTTACGTGCAAGGTGTGCGCTAATGGTCGGTTACATTTGCTCTTAACTGATCTTTGACCGAGGGGGGCCTTCTCGTTACTTTGAATCCACGAGTTGTTCGACTCGATCATTCTAGGAGCCGCATCATGAACAAAGACACTCTTGAAGGCCAATGGAAACAGATTAAGGGCAAGGCGAAGGCCAAATGGGGCGAATTGACCGACGACGAGATCACCCAGGTTCAGGGCAATTCCCAGCGATTGGCGGGTTTGATCCAGGAACGCTATGGCCGGACCAAAGAAGAAGCCGAGCGCGAAGCGCGCCAGTTCTTTGACGACAACCCGCTGTAAGCCTTAAGTCGGGCGCCGAGCCCGCTTGTCGCCACGCAACGCCGCCCGCCAGAGCGGCGTTGCCGTATTTGGCCCGGACCAGTGTGGATCGGGGTATGGCATTGCTGCTCAGTTGACCGGCTGGGTTTGCCAGGCCTTGGTGGTTTCGTCGACGTTGCTGAGCTCACCGAACAGGAACTGCACGTTCAAGAGGCTGGCTTCGTGCAGGTTGGGGCTATGCGAGCCGACGGCATCCTTGACGACGACAGCCGTGTAACCCAGGGAATGGGCTTCGCGCACCGTCGATTCAACGCAGACCTGTGTTTGCACGCCAGCAAAAACCAGAGTGTTGATCTGGTGTTCGCTTAGCAAAGCCTGTAGCTTTGTGCCGCTAAAACCGCTATAGCTGTGCTTGATGATGATGGGTTCGTGGGGCTGGGGTTGCACGCCAAACCAGTCGGCGCCCCAGGTTCCGGGCTCGCAGCAGATCGCCGTGATCCCGCGCTGCGTCAGCTTGCGTTGCATGGAGGCGGGAATACGGCCGGGCGAATAGTCGGACCCTACCCACACCACGGGCACGTTGTTGGCGCGTGCGGCGTCGATCAATTGGGTCAGAGCGGGAAGAATGGCTTCGGCCCCGGAGACATCTTTTTTCATGACCGTGTCGATATAGCCGCCCGGCGCGCAGAAATCGTTTTGCATGTCAATGACGATGAGTGCGCAATGACCGGATGAAAGGTCTTGGGTCAGCGACTTAGAAGAGATCGGTGTGCTCATGAGATTCCTTTCTTTCGTCACGCCAGCGCCCAGTAAGACCCGCCCATGCCGCAGCGCATGGGCACCGAGGGTACATAGAAGACGCTCTCGGCCTTGGCGTTGCCTGCTTCGGCTGCCGCGCCCTGGGCGACCAGCCAGGCCAGAA
The DNA here is from genome assembly GCA_044464765.1 of Pusillimonas sp. GTDB lineage: Bacteria > Pseudomonadota > Gammaproteobacteria > Burkholderiales > Burkholderiaceae_B > JBIQKZ01. The sequence goes on along the minus strand of JBIQKZ010000002.1, from coordinate 47,930 downwards.
GCTCAGCCCCGCCGCCGTCGCCGCCTTCAAGAAATTTCTCGAACGGCAGTTCTTTCCGGGTGAGTTCCAGATCGCCTTCTTCCAGCAACTCCATAAACCAGCGGTCGAACTTTTCGTGCACCGTGAAGTAGTCGAGCCCGCCGGGATCGTGGGACAGGCCGCCGGTGGCCATCAGCACGACGCGCTCGTCGCCTGGGAATTCGCGCACGATGCGGGCAATTTGCCGGCCGACTTCAATGCAGCGCGCGGCCGAGGGAACCGGCGGGACGATGGGGTTCATATGGATGGGAATGAACTTCACGTCGTAGCGGGGGAACAGGAATTTCAGGGGCACCGACCAGTTGTCGTCGAACAGCAGTTCTTCGGCAAAGGCATGATTGATGCCGGCCTTGGCGGATTCGCGCACCAAGGCCCGGGCCAGGTCGCGGTAGCCTTCGATTTGATAATCGGGCACGTTCAGCCAGTCTTTGAACCAGGGGGCTGGGCCTTGCCAATGGTCGCCCAACCCGACGCAAAAGTCGGGCACATTGCTCATGGGGAAGTTCAGTAGATGGTCGTTGGCCACGCCGATGACGACATCGGGCTTCAGTTCTTCCATGCGGCGGGCGAACTCGGCATACCCAGCCAGCACGGCGTCCTGTTCGTTCTGCGGCGCCCGGTCGATCCAGCCGGTGACCCCGGGTGCGTGGGCAATGCCAAGCGTGGCGACAAGTTCAGCCATGATCAGTTTTCCTCCTGGGCGATACCCATTTTTTCGGCGTAAAGCCGGGCAGCTTCGCTGTTGTTGTGGTTGTAGCCGCCGCCTTTGAAGAGGCGACTGATCTGCGGCAGAAAGTAGGGATGCACGCCCATTTGGGCGAGGGCGGCAATATCCATTGCGCGCCAGGCCTCGCGTTCGGCGGGCGTCAGGCCGTAGGCTTGCATGACGGCTTCAATATCGTCTTGGAATGCCTTGTACGTGTCTACATCGCGGCGCAAATCGAAAACCATTTGGTTCGACGGCAAGGTGCGGTCGACATTTTGGATTCCCATCGATTTTTTCTCCTAATTCCGATTTAATTATTTAATATCGATTAACTTTAGAGTCGTTTATAATCCGTGTCAAGCGCGACTTCGGGACAGTTCATGGATGCCTCTATAAAGATTGATTCAACCCAAACCTTATCCTCGAATATTGCCTCCCACTTACGCGAACGTATCGCCAGCGGCGACATCCCGCCGGGCGCTAAACTGCGTCTTGACGAGATGCGCGCCAGCTTTGGCGTCAGCCTTAGCCCCTTGCGCGAGGCCTTGTCCCGGCTAAGTGCAGAAGGCTTCGTCGCCAGCGTGGACCAGCGCGGCTATCGTGTTGCGCCGGTTTCCCCGGCCAACCTGAACGAGGTCACCCGGTTGCGTTGCGAGTTTGAAAGTTTTGCATTGAAAGAATCAATACAGCAGGGGAACGATGCCTGGGAGGGCGAAGTCATTGCTTCGTTGCATCGCTTGAACAAGATCGAGCGCGTCAGCGTACAGGGCGAGCAATTGGGCCAATGGGAAGAGGCCCACTCGGTTTTTCATCGTCAACTGATCTCGGCATGCCGCTTGCCGCTGTTGCTGCATTTCTGCTCGACATTGCACGACCTGAACGACAGGTACCGGCGTATTTTCCTGCGCGAGGCGCCTATCGATCGCGATATCCGTCAAGAGCATGAAGCCCTGTGCGATGCCACGGTTGGCCGGCGCGCCGATGAAGCCTGCACCTTGTTGCGCAACCATATCGAACGTACGGCAGCCTATGCGCTAAGAGCGCTGCTTGAACAACAGAAGCCTGCCGCCTGAACCCCATTCAACTATTAAGGAATATCCAATGGCCGATATCACCATTTACCATAATCCAAAGTGCGGCACATCGCGCAATACCCTGGCGCTGATTCGTCATACGGGCGCGGAGCCCCAGGTAATTGAATACCTGAACACGCCGCCTGATCGTCCCACCTTAAGCAAACTGATCAAGGATGCCGGGCTTTCGGTGCGCGAGGCCATGCGCACCAAAGGCGATCTATACACCGAGCTGCGGCTGGACGACCCCGCCCTTACCGACGAACAACTACTGGATGCCATGATGGCGCACCCTATCTTGATCAACCGTCCTTTTGTGGTGTCGCCGCTTGGCGTGCGGTTGTGCCGGCCGTTCGAACGGGTATTCGACGTGCTGCCCCCCATTGAAAACGGGCCATTCAAAAAGGAAAACGGCGATCTGGTGATTGACGAGCAGGGAAGGCGAGTATAGATTTTATCCGGATATGTAGTGTAAAATATGCATATCTGGAGGTAAACTTATGCAAGCCGCCTACGCTTATCCGGTCAGCCGTTTCGAGCCGGCCGTCATGGTCGATCTGAACGACCGCTCGGTGCGGGAAAAGCTTTCCGCCTCGGCAATCAAGGGCTTTTTCAAGCTCGCGGCCGCCTGGGGCCTGCGCGATGAGGAGTCCTGCGCTTTGCTGGGCGGCCTGTCCAGCAGCGCGTTCTACGACTGGAAGAAGAAACCCGACCGTCTGCTGGAAGTCGACCGCATCACGCGCATTTCCTACCTTCTGGGCATTTATAAGGCGCTGCACATCTTGTATGGCGATGCATTGGCGGATCAATGGGTTGGTCTACCCAATCGCAATGTCATCTTCGGCGGGCGAACGCCGCTTCAGTACATGCAGGAAGGCGGTTTGGTGGCCATGCAAAGGGTGCGCCAGTTGCTGGATGCACGGCGGGGCGGGCTGTAGTGCTGGGCTTGTCGGGGCAAGTGCGGCGCAGGCCGGCGCAATAGCGTATGGTCGGCAGCCCGTCACGCGCCAAGCGCCGCCCGCCTGTTTTCCTGATCCGTGTCTCAGATACGTGCCGCTTGTTGCCGTCGCGCTTTGCCGACGTCGAGGATACCGTTCTGACGCCGCTGGCCGACAACGCAGAGCAGCTTGCCGAGCTGTTCCTTCTGGATAACGCCACCAACCAGCGCCTGATGGCCGAGCGCGGCCTGATGGGCGGCATTGGCATCGATGAGCTGGTGTTCGGCGTGCCGAATTTTCGCATCATCAATGCGGCGTTCTGTTACCCACGCCCTGAAGGCAGCCGCTTCAACGACGGTCGTCGCGGGGCATGGTATTGCGCATTCGATGTGGATACCGCGTTGGCCGAGATCATATTCCACAAGACTGTCGAGTACGCCGAGATCGATTACTTTCATGACAGCGTCAGCTATCAATTGATGCTGGCCGATTTCAGCGCGCAATTTCACGATGTTCGTACGGCTCCAGGCTTCAGAGCCTGTCTTGACCCTGGAAGCTATGTGGCGTCCCAAGAACTGGCCGAGCACTTGCTCGAGGCTGGCTCCATGGGCATTGTCTATCCCAGCGTCCGGCATGAAGGGGGCGTGAATCTGGCCTGTTTTCGGCCCGCCTTGGTCAATAACGTGCGCCGCGCCACAGCGTACCAACTGACCTGGTCGGGCGCGCCGCAGCCGTCCATCAAGACCAAAACCAAAGGTCAACGAGGCTCCGGACGCCGCCGCGGATCACGCAGGTAGGCGGCAACGGTACACACGCCACCAAACAACGAAATAATATATTACAATCACACCCATTTACCTGGTGCGCGGCCTAATGCGGCGAAACAAAGAAGTGGAAAAAAGCATGTGTTCCGTCCCCGTTGTCGTACGACAAAAAGCCCTATGACGCGCGTAGATAAGTTGGCGTGGGCCACGCTGGCCTTGGTGCTGCTGTTGCCGCTTTTCTCTATGGCGGTGATCCCATACTATGACACCAGCGAGCCGCGCTACGCGGAGATCGCTCGGCTGATGGCGCAAAGCGGCGATTGGATCACGCCGTGGTTCAGGCCTGAGGTACCGTTCTGGGGCAAGCCGCCGCTTTCGTTCTGGGCGCAGTCCCTTTCAATGAAGATGTTCGGCTTCATTGAATTTGCCGGACGATTCCCGTCATGGATCTGCCTGCTGCTGAACAATGCCATACTTCTGATTGGCTTGCGGTCCTTGTACGGATGGCGTATCGCGTTGTGGGCAGCGGCCATCTATAGCTCGTGCACGCTAGTGTATCTAAGCTCGGGTGCTGTGCTCACCGATCCCTTTTTGGCGCTTGGCACCAACCTGTCATTGGTTTCCTTTGCTGTGGTCATGCAAGGCCGCAGGCTCCCGCTAACCTGGGAGGAGGGTCGCCAACAGGCTCGGACCGAAGCACAAAGCAAGCGCTGGCTGGGGGGGTGGAGCTATTTGTTTTTTATAGGCCTGGCCATCGGCTTGTTGGCTAAAGGGCCGTTGGCGATGGTGTTGATCAGCGCGCCTATCCTGGTGTGGTTGGTGTGCAAGCGAGAGAACTGGTCGTTGCTTGTCTCGTTGCCCTGGGGTAAAGGGTTGTTGTTGGTGGCCGCTTTAAGTCTGCCGTGGTTTATCCTGGCAGAGATCAAGACTCCGGGCTTCTTGGACTACTTTATTATTGGCGAGCATTTTCGGCGCTTTCTGGATCCTGGCTGGGCGGGCGATATGTATGGGTCGGCCCACAAGCGGGCCTACGGAACGATATGGTATTACTGGATACAGGCTTCGTTTCCTTGGGGAATAGTGATTCTAGGGCTGGCGGTCGGCGCTATACGTAGTTCGCGTTTGCGTTTGACCATGCGCTCTGTGGGCGACAGCCCCTTGTTTGGCTACTGGCTGGCCAGCGCGTTGGCCGCGCCGGTCTTTTTTACGTTTTCCGCGAATATCTTGTGGACCTACCTGCTTCCCGCATTGGCCGGATTCAGCGTGCTGGCCGCTCTGATCGTGGTGCAGGTAACCGAGCGATTCAGTTTTTCCCAACACAAACTCTTGCCCATCGCGGGAATTGTCCCCACGGTGCTTGTGGTGCTCAGCACGGTTTTCTGGATCAAGCCCGACCTGCGAAAGACGGAACGAAGCTTGGTGTACTTTGTCACGCAACTGAATGAACCGTCTGTTCCCTTGCTTTATCTATCGAGTCCGCCGTTTTCGGCGCAATTCTATTCGGCCGGGCGGGCTCGGGGCGTGTCCCACGCTGAGCTCTTGCGAGCGGTTGATTGCGGGCCGCCTTTCTATTTGGCGGTCCCCAAAGGCCAGCAGCAAGACCTCGCGAGCATTCTGAAGCAGTCATCAAGGGAATTATTCTCGAACAAACGGTACGTTCTCGTCAAAGTAATGGCTGACCAAACGTGTGGCCAGCCTGGTCAAATTGCTGCAATGTAAGCTTGTTAGGATAGCTCGTTTTTCACGTCAGGGCTTTCTGCATGCGTTGGTTTACTCAGTGGTCGATACGTACTCAGTTCATTAGCAGTTTTTTGCTTATTGCCATGATGGCGGCGGCCATTGGCGCGGTGGGCATCTGGGCCACCAGCCAGGTCAATCAGATGGCGACCCAAATGTATACCCACGAAGTGGCGGGTGTGCGTCATGCCGGAGGCGCGCAGATCCGCTTGCTGGCGGCCGGCCAGGCAGTACGCAGCGCCTTGCTTGCGCACGACAAGGGCGCACGTATTGGCGACATCTATTTCATGCGCGACCATCTTGAGTCGATGAAAGCGGAAATCGAGAAGCTGCGCGGCTTTTTCAGCACTGAATCAGGAAGAGCCGCCGTCGATGATGCGCTGGCGGCCGTGCTTGATTACGAGGCCGCTTTGCTGGACATCGCCGCCCAGCTTGAGCGGTCCGGCATGGAAACCGAGGCAACGACCCAGTTGCTGGCAGCGCTGCAACAGGCCGCGCCTTTGGGTGAAAAGGCTGAGATGCTGATGAATATGCTGATACTGGAAAAGCAGAACAGCTCGGGGGCCTTAGCCAACCAAACATCGGCCATCTACCACAATGCGCTTAATCTGGTCGGCGGCTTGACGCTGGCTGGCGCGGTGCTGGCGATCTTGTTGGGTGTGGCACTGACGCGCGGCTTGATGCGCCAGTTGGGGGGTGAAACACGCGATGTCGTTCAAGTGGTCGATATGATTGCACAAGGTGATCTGGGCGCTGAGGTCGACACCGGGAATTCGCACCCGCTAAGCATTATGCGCGCTATGGGACAGATGCAAGATTCCTTGCGTAATGTCGTGAGCCAGGTGCGTTTATGCAGTGACCGCATTGTTGACAGCGCGCGGCAGATGGCCTTGCGCAATACCGAGTTGGCCGGCCGCACGGACGATCAATCCGCCAACCTGACCGAGACGGCCTCGGCCATGGAGCAATTGTCCAGCACGGTGCAAAGCAATGCCGAAGTCGCCAGAACGGCTGCCGAGCTGGCTGCTTCAACCAGCACGAAGGCGCAAACAGGCGGCCGGATCGTGCAGGAAGTGGTCGCAACCATGGGTACGATCAGCGATTCCTCCCGGCAGATCGTAGAGATTATTTCAGTGATCGATTCCATTGCCTTTCAGACGAATATTCTTGCTCTGAACGCCGCCGTTGAAGCGGCCAGGGCAGGGGAGCATGGCAAGGGCTTTGCAGTTGTCGCCAGTGAAGTGCGTAACCTGGCGCTGAAAAGCGCTTCGGCCGCTCAGGACATCAAGGACTTGATTACCGCCAGTGTCGAAAAGGTCGATGCCGGTGGCAAGCAAGTCAGCCAGGCGGGAACCGCCATGGTCGAGATCGTGGGCCAGATTCAGGCCGTATCGACGATGATCAATGACATCAGCGCGGCCACCACCGAGCAGACCTCGGGCATACACCAGATAAACGAGGCCGTGATGCAGCTTAGTCTTGTCACACAAAAGAATGCCTTGCTGGTCCAGGAGTCCACAGTGGCGACCAACGACTTGAATGTGCAGGCTGGCCAATTGCTGGAAGCCGTGAGCGTATTCAAGCTGACTCAGGAAGATAGTCCTATGCAAGGCCTGGAAGGGCCGGATGATTTCGACGCATCCGACATACAACATGCTGTTGCGACGGCATTCTCACCCCAAGGCGCCTTACCCCAGCTGTCGCTGCAAAGCGGGTCTTTCTGAGCTGGGGAGAGGCAGCGCGCAGACGGCTATCGCGGGCTATTGGCCTGCGGTTTACTTATGCCAGGGTGAGGGTTGCCTGACTGTTGGCTTCGCCGAAGGTGATCAGGTAATAGGTTCCCGCCGTCGGCGGGTCGATCATGCCCGGGCCTTCGCCGGCCTGGATGGAAACCAGGTTTTCATCGTATAACCGCCATGCCCGCGACCCGGCGATGTGCGCCGAAGCCACATTGACCAAGCGCCGCCACTGGGCATCGCCCTGATCATCCAGTTCAACGGCATGTGCGCCCGGTCCCACGGATGGCACGGTATCCAGCGGGCGATGGCGGCTGCCGCCAAAGAGCAGCCATTCTTCGTTCATATGCGTATAAACGACCAGTTCGTTCTGATCGCGCGAATGGAGCACCGGTATCTTCAGGAACTGGCGGGTACGCAGGTCGTTGGCAGGCAGATTCAACTGGCGCTCGGCGGCCACAAAATAGCCGGGCATCTCGGGCACGGCCTCGACCTTTAGCTCGGGGGAGTCAAGCACCATTCTGACGGAAGATTCGTGCTCACTGATAATCAGCCAGCTTTTTCCCAGCCGCGCTTGCCAGGCCGGCGATAGCGGCGATGACGCCTGGATACGCTGTCCATAAGGCACGGTAAGGAAATAGTGGCCGTAGCCGACCGGGAAACGCCGGGTTAGGTAGCGGAAGCTTCCTATGCTGCTTGAACGATAGGCGCTTGCGGAGTTGTCTGACGCAAACCAGCCGTCGTCGCGCAATTGCAAACCCGTTTCCCGTACGGTCCATTCTCCGGCGACCCATATCAGCACCGATAGCGTGGCGCCTTCTTGCTCGACCTTGATCAGCCCTTCGTTACTTGCATAATAGCCTGCCAGATCGTGCGGGCTGGCGTCGCCTTCAGCCACGGGAGGGGGGGAACTTGGCACGGGCGAGGGCAGAGCCTGGATGAGGCGTTTATCGCGAAGGGCGTGCAGCAAGATGCGTTCGGCCAGGGCGCCGGCGCCATAGCGACCGGATGTGCCCGTAATCATGACAGCAAGATCTTCGTTGGGCATCACGAAGAAGTCACTGGTGAAAAATGCGGTGCCGCCATTCTTTTCCCAGCACGTGAAGCCCAGGGTGTGCAGGGCGGGGTGCTGGGTGCTGTCCCAGCCCAAGCCCCATTTCCAGGGCTGCGCGGGGTTCATTAACAGCTGGGTGGTTTGGTCCGTGCCCATTTCCTTCACGGCGGCTTCCGATAGAATTCGCCGACCATCCAGAATGCCCTTGTTCATGAACATCATGGCAAAGCGGGCCATGTCGGCGGGCGTACTGCTTAAACCGCCGGTACCGTATGCCAGGACGAACTCTTGCCCGTACTTTATGTCTCCCAGATAAGGATGGGCAAACGCGCCTTCGGGGTAGTAATGCAAAGGGTATCGGCTGCGGGTCATTTTCAACGGCGCAAGGATCTCGTCCCTGACAAATGCCGCGTAGGTTTTGCCGCTGACTTCTTCAACCAGCCGCTCTGCCATGGTGAAGCCATCGTTGCAATACACGGCCAGTTCGCCCGGCTCGTGTTTCAGATGCATGTCGGCCAGTGAATCTTGCGCGGCACGAGCATATCCGGGCAACGGTGCAAATGTGAAAATATTCTCGTAGTATGAGCCCGGAAAGCCCGACGAATGGCTAAGCAGCATACGGACCGTAATTTTTTCGAACGCCGGCGACAGCATGCGAAAATCGCGGATATACGTGATTATCGGCGCATCCAGATCGACCTGGTTTCGGTCAACGAGAATCATGACGGCGGTCGTCACGAAGACCTTGCTGACGGAACCGATGTTGTACAGGGTTTCGGTGGTGGCGGGCGTGTTACCCACGCGATCAATGACGCCGAACGCTTCGTTCCACACAACGTGGTTGCCACTGACCAGGCAGGCAGACACCGACGTGGTATTGGTTTTGGCCATGGCGCTGGCGATGGCTGCGCGAGCATCCGCGATAGTGGGCGAAAAATCTATCAGGCTGTCGCCATCGCTGGACGAATTGCAGGCCGCCAGCGGGAGGCTGAAAACGCCTGCGGCGGTCGCCTGCAGCAGGCGTCGGCGTGAAGGCGAGGCTGGTACGCTTGTGAACGATTCCACGACGCTGTGCCGCATGTCATCAGTAGCCATACCGTCGTATTCCTTTCGTTGTTCCGGTGTGGAAACTGTACAGCAAACAGATTGTCAGCGAAAGTAAAGAGACGCAACGCGAATGTTTTCGGGCGAGCTTCGCGCTGCGCTGCAAAGAGTTATCGCTTGGTGCGAGCCGGGTCGGGGCTCTCGGTGCGGCTGCTTTGTTGATCTTGGCCCGATCCTATCTGCGTGGCATGACCTTCCTTCTTGCTGCGATTCTGTTTGCTGCCGTGGCTTTTCTGTTGCGTGCGGTCTGTGTCATCGCTTTGGTTCTTCTTTTGCGTTTCGGCGGATGCGGCGAGGGATATGTCGGGCTTGCCGGGTTCTAGTTTGGCATAGGTCATATGTGCTCCTTGTTCAGTTTGGCGTAATGGTCGTGGCGTCGTTGGCCATAGAATGGAATACGGCTTAACGCATACATCGCGCTTTGCCGTCGAATTTTCCGACTACTGCCGGAAAACAGCCTGGTCTCTGTGAAAAGGGCGATCTCATTTTTATCCTGCATGTTTCGGAAGGCCCAGGCGAAGCATTGCGTGCCTGGTTTAATGGTGGAATCGATCTGGTCGACAACGCCAGTGTTGGCAATGGCTATGCTCGCGGGCCGCCGGGCAAGTGCTCCGATTGCCATTTCCGCAGCCACTTCCTCGCTGGTCAGATTGAATCGCTCGATTGTTTCTGGGCGAACTCCCAGTTCCTTTTGCTTGGCTTTTACCGAATACGTCACGAATGCGCAGTCCAGCAAGGATCCCGCGTTGGACGCCTCGGATAGTGTCGATGCAATCAACCCCGCCGTACACGATTCGGCCGTGACAAGAATCAAGCGGTTGTCGGACATATAGCGGGCGATCAATTTAATCGGGATCATGTCTTGGTTCAGGAGTTGCGTGTTTGCAGTGAGTCGCCACGTCGAGCAAGTCTTGCGCCTGGGAGATCGCATAGGATCAAGTGGTGGTTCTGCGGCGGACGGGCCCATGTTTGGACCAGGTGGGTTAGCTCGTCAATTCATGTAAGATATACGCATAATGTATATTATGTAAAGTTTTAAAATATTACCCCCGCCGGTCGCATCCATGCCGGCCCATGGCTGGACCGCCGCGCCTAGCTGCCTTTGACGGCCTAGCTTCCGACTTGTTGCTGAGTTTTCTTTCCGCCGTATTTCCGTCTTTTCTTCGAGGCCTCAAACACGGCGATATACACCCCGCTGATGACGATCAGCAGCGCGCCTGCATAGAACCCCAGTGACGGCATTTCGTGCCAGATTGCCCACCCGAACAGTGTGGCCCAGATCAATCCGGTGTAGTCGAACGGCGCCACGATGGACGCGGGCGCCACCCGGAATGCCTGGGTGATCAGGCCCAGGCCCAGGGTGCTGAATATCGCCAGCCCTAAAAAGCCCGCCATATGCCCGGATTGCACCGGGGTCCAGACCCAGGCCTGCGGCAAGCCGGCAAAGAAAGCCTGGCCCAGCGCAATGTACAGTGTGGTGGTCAACATGCTTTCGCGAACATTCAGCTTGCGCGCGCTGACCATCATGACGGCGTAGCCCAATGCTGTGATTAGCGGCAATACGACGGCCCATTGCATGTTCTGCGGGTTGGGTCGGGCGATCAGCACGACGCCCGCAAACCCCGCCAACAGCGCCAGCCACCCTCCCAGCGATACTTTTTCGTGCAGGAAAATCACCGAGATGATGGTGACGAAAAAAGGCGCGCTAAAGGCAATGGCGGTGGCCTCGGCCAGGGGCAGCATGGTCAGGCCCAGGTAAAAGCACGAGGCCGACACGACGTTGATCAGGCCGCGAAATAAATGAATGCCCAGGTGTTCGGTGCGCAACGCAGCCCGCCCGCTCAGTATGGCGATCAGAACGATAAGTATTGGCGCAGCCAGAAGGCCGCGCAGAAACAATAATTGAACAGGCGAATAGGTGGCGCCCAGCCACTTGGCCAGGCCGTCGCTGATCGTCAGGCAGAACATGCCTGCGATGATGCTGGCAATGCCTAAGGTTATCTGGTTGCGTTGATGGCGTTCTATCACGATGCGCACTATACCAGTGAATCACCCGCAGGGATTTAACCGCAGTGAAGCAGCCGCAATGTACTAAGTGCAGGGAAACGCCCGTCGCGGATTAATTACCTCGGAAACTTAACTGCCTTTGGAAACAACGCGTCGGCGCCGTCTGAATGTGGCGACTGCAACCAGCCCCAGCCCCAGCGTCAGCCAGCCCACGTTGCCGCCACTGTTATTCTTTGTGGGTTCGGAAAAGGGCTCGGGCTTGATGAACAGGGCTGAATGCCAGGCGATTCCCTGAGAATGCGCCTTGCCGGATTTGCGCCCGAAGTTGGGGTCGGGGGTGAAGGTATGGCGTTTCGTGCTCGGGTCGAAAAAGCGATACACAGGCGCCAGCCCCGGCCAGGCCGTATCGAAGGCGCCAAATGCGCGCCCTTCCCGGGTCCAGTCGGCGTCGGCGTCAAGCGTGGCCTGTTCGGCGGGATCAAGCGTATAGAAGCGGTCGCCCGTGTCTGACACATAGCCGATCACGGCACTGACGGCCGGCCGGTCGGTTTCATTGGCGAATTCCACGTGCGCAAGCGTATAGCCTTCGGTGTCGATCAACTGATTGGTTAACTTGGAACTGCTGGTGAGCAGGTCTGCCCTATCGCCGGCCTGTAGCCGGAATACCACCGGCAGGTCGGTGTCCAGGTCGTAGTCGGCAAGAGTTTGACTGGCGTAGCTGACGGTGCGCAGTTGATCCAGGCTATGGTCGATCGGATACACCTGGGGCAGCGCGGGTTTCGTGTAGATGGTGTCCGGCGACAGCGTGCGCCCCGGCCCGCCCGGGTTGTAGATGTCGCTGTATCCGGCGAACCTGGCCGTGGGTATTTCCACCGATTGCAATAATTTGACGGCGGCTTCATCCCCTTGCAAGACGATATCGAAGTAGTTGTCGTGGTCTTCGGCATAGTAGGCAAGGTCCGGCGTGCCTTGTGCGGGCGGGCCGACTTCGGCCAGGCCGATAATCGAGACTTTTCCCGCGCCCAGGTCATAGACCTGCCCTGCTTTGTCAAGAACAACGTTATTGCCTTGGGCATCGCGGGCGTGCAGCCTGAAATAGGTTTCAAAATCGGTGGGCAGGAAGCCGCTGACCCCATCCGGTGAAAAGCCGCCGGAAGTGAACAGGCGCAACCGATATTGCGCGACGCTGCCATACAGCGAGAACGCGTCGTTGGGAAAGGCATTGGCCAGGGCCGGCGGCGGAAAATCGCCCGCCGGGGAGAAGCGGCTTAGCTTGGCGCCCACCAACGCGGGCCCGGCCACATAGGGGTTGCTGCTGGGCGCGGACAAACCCACGATCGAGACCGGCCCGTCGGGTCCGACGGCCATCAGCGGCGTTTGGCCGTCCACGAACGCGACCGTTGTTGGATACACCGCGCCCACCTTGTCGGGTGAAAGGCGGTTGCCGAACTCGCCAAAGACAACAATAACGTGTCGTTCATTGTGGTCGTAGTTCGGGTTCAGCGCGGCAGCCACAGGGTGAACGATTTCACCGGTATTCAGGGTGATGGCGATGTTCTCGGGAGCGACCGAACTGGGCAGCAACGGCCAACTGACTTCAATGGGCATGGCGTCGGCAAAGCGTGGCGCAGCGCCGAAACCGGCCGCCACGACGCCAATGGGGCTGGCGGCGCTGGTCAGGTTGCGCAGAGGCGGCTCGGGATCCAGGGCGGCGAAATCGAGGTTGACGCCCGCGCCGGCGGCCACGGCAAGCGGCAGGTTGTCTGCGCCTAGCACGCCGGGCACCCCGATGATGCCTTCAAAGCCATAGTTTGCGGCCAGTATCTGTGGCTTGTCCGACCATAAGTCGGCGTTGATAAGCACATCGCGTTGCAACTGAATATAGGCCGGCGCGCGTTTTGCGGGATCAGGGGCCTGGATCTGGACCTGGGCTGCCTGCAGAGGCGATAGCAGACCAAAGGCGGCAAGCGCTACGCACGCGAATGTTTTCATGGGTTTTGCTCCTGCAGTGCGGCCGAATGGTGATCAGTCCCCGAGGGTGTAGACGGTTTAGCGCCCGTGCGCGGCCGATACGCACGGGCCGCTTGGCGTTTGCTTACCAGGTCATGGTGCCAGAGTAGTCCACCACACCGAACGAGTAGGTGCAAGTACTACCGCAGAGTGTGGTGCTTTCCACAGTTTCGAGCTGCCACCACCCTTCTTCCGGCGTGTCTTCGTTGCCCACGTCGAAGCTGACGATCTTGCGGCTTTTGTCGATAACCCAGCCCTTGGTGGTAAAGACCATGGGGTGAAACACCATGCCGGCGGGTAAGCCTGCTGGCTCGGTGCGGCTGGCATAAGGGCTGGCATCCTGGTAGCCCAGGAAACCCGTGATGCGGTAGCTTTTATCGCCGGTGTCGGTTTCGTTGAAGTCAACCAGCAATACGCCTTTGGTGCCCTGATCGGAGTTGGGGTAAGGATAATAGACGGGGATCTGGTATTGCGCGTAGCCAACCGCCATGCGCGGCATGTCGTCGGGCAGCACGCTGACCAGGACGGATGCGCCGTCTGCGCTTGGAACCTGGAACCAGCCGTCAGTGCTGTCAGCGGCCAGATTGCCCGCCACGCCGTCGGGCACTTGGGCATCCAGCGGTTTGATCGCCAGATGAACGGGGGGAGCCGGGTCGTTGGAATTCCACAGATTAAAGAACTCTTGCGCAGAAAAAGCGGGATTCACGAGAGGCGTATACGCGATGTCCCCAACGAACTGTGGGGTCTCGACGCCGGGTTTTGGCAGGTCGGGGCTGTTGGCGATGTCGCCGTAGCGTTTCACCAGCCCTTTCAGTTTGTCGGGCATCGCCAGCGTTTCATATTCCACATAAGGATTGCTGCTGTCGGGTTTTACGCTGACCAGCGGGGAATACAGGGTCAGGCCGCTGGCCTGCCATAGGCGACTACCGAACCGGTTATAGATTACGGCGTCTTCCAGAGCCTTTTGCATGGTCTGGATCTGATCGTCGGTGACGTCCAGCATGGCCAGTTGCGGCTTGGTGACGAAATCGCCGATGTCCACCAGGTCGGTGGCGTTGTTGTAGAACCAGGATGTCTGGAAGTCGTGGGAGGTGCGCCGCACGTAGGCGAAATCGGCCCAGGATTGCGTGCTTTGCGCTGCGTCGGGGTGGTTCAACTTGGACAGCACCGTGGCAGCCATGTCGTTAAGGCTGTCCATTAGCGCGGGCATCTTCGACAAGTCGACCAGGGAAAGCGTGATCATGTTGTTGAACGAGTTTTCCATTTTTACGACGTAGCCGTCGATAATGGCTTTGCCGGCAGAGACCGCGTTGCTGTCGGGGTTATCCGCCAGGTGCCGCAGATAAGGCTCCCAATCCCAGCCCGCTCCGGGTTCGACATCTTCGGACGCCACCAAATAATGCGCAGAGGGTTGCAGCAAGTAGGCTATTTCCGCGCTTGCCATCAGGCAGGCATCGAAGCCGACCAGGTCCAGCTTTACCCCGGTGGTACGCTGGGCGCCTTTAATAGCCTCTATCATGGTCGGCGTGGGCATAGTGTCGTAGAGCGAGTAGTTGGTATCCACGCCAAACCCGCCCAGTGGCCCGCCGCCATGATCCCAGAACACCAGGTGATACGACTCGGCCGGATAGGTTTCCACACCCCATTCAATGAAACTGCGAAGGTTCTCGCCTTTGGTCATGTCCTGGCTGCCCAAGTCTTTAATGACTTCCATCTTGCCGTTAAGCACACGCTGGCGCTTGACGGTGGTCCAGCCTTCTTTGCGAGCGCCGCCTGTTTCCACAATGATGTTCAAGTCGTTGCTGGAGCCGACCTTCATCATTTCCTGGAGATTGCTGGTTGCCCCGCCGAAATTTTCTTCCAGATCGGACGCCACCATATAGACCAGCACTGTGGTGCGAGCCTTTGCCGTGCTGTTGTCGGACGAATCGTCGCCACCGCTGCAGGCGGCCAACAGGAATACAACGGCGAAGGCTGACGCCAGCATTCGCGTGGTTGATGAACAGACACGGCTCCATAGGGTGAAACGATTCAAGCGCATGCGGCGCCTCCTTTAGCGTTGTGCCCGACGCAGAGTATCCAATGTCGACGCGTTTTGGCGCATTTTGTCACAAAAGTATTGCTTTTGTAAGCCTTTTGTTTGGGAAATACGCGGTTTTATGGCTGTTATCCAGCGCACTCCCCCGTGTGCGCCCGCCTTGGCGCCGACCGCGAATTCCGTCCCGAAAAATGCTTGGCGCCAATCCAGACGACGTTCTCGACATCGGGCGCCAGCGGCTTGGAGGCGGCACCTAGGGTAAATAAGTACAACGCCTGGCTTTTCACTCGGCTACCATTATTGGTTTGGAATGTGCGAATTACTTTAAAATGTTTTAGAAAATGACAATTATCAATTCCCTCGTCGAGCGTGCGCACTTATACTTAAGAATGGTTTTCATTTGTATTGTCTCATTGCGTTTCCCGCCGTCGGTCCCGCACCCCTCTCTTCGCATTTAGCAGCCCTCCCATGAAGCATCGTCTGTATCTTCCGCCCCACCCCTCCAACAGTCATCGCCAGCACGGTTTTTCGCTTATCGAAATTATGGTCGTGGTGGTCATCATGGGGGTCATGGCGGCGCTTATCGTGCCTAACCTTATGGATCGCCCCGACCAGGCCCGCGCCGTGGCGGCCAAGCAGGACATCGGCGCCCTCATGCAGGCGCTGAAGCTGTATCGGCTGGACAATGGGCGCTACCCATCGGCAGACCAGGGCTTGTCGGTGCTTGCTGGTAAATCGCAGAATGGACAGCCTGGCGCGAACCAGCGCTCTTATATGGATCATTTGCCGAACGATCCATGGGGCACGCCGTATCAATACCTGAATCCCGGCGTCCATGGGGAAATCGATGTGTTCTCGTTGGGCGCCGATGGAAAGCCCGGAGGCGAAGGCAACGATGCCGATATCGGTTCCTGGACCAGGTAATCCGACCGTGCGCGTTGCCGCGCAGCAAAACGCGCCCGCGCCTAAGCGGCCCGCGCAGTTTCAGCGCGGCTTCTCCTTGCTGGAAGTACTGATTGTCCTTGTCATTATCGGGATTGCCACCGCCACGGTCAGTGTCAGCGCTTTTTCAAGCAGCAACGCCGTGGATCTTCGCCGAGACGCACAGCGCCTGGCCCAGCTTTTCTCAGTCGCGCAGGCCGAGGCCCGCAAGGCGGGCAGCCTAGTTGTTTGGGAATACGATCAGCACGGCTACGGTTTTGCGCGGGCGCAGCGCGATCTGTTCTTGCCCACGGGTTTGGCCCGCCAGGCCGGCCCCTTGATGCTCATGGGTTTTGCCGACGGGGGCACGCTTCGATACCGGGAATGGGCGTCGGACAATGCCATCGAGGTGCGTGTCGAGCCGCTTGCTTCGAATGTGTTCAATGATGAATGGATTTCCGGCCCTATGGCGGTCGAACTAAGCGATGGGCTGAACAACGTGCGTATCGAGCGCCTGGGCAATGGGCAGTATCAGGTGTTGCCATGACGCGTTCCGCCGAACAAGCAGGCTTCACCCTGGTCGAAGTATTGATCGCGCTGGCCATTGTCAGCGTTGCCCTGGCCGCTAGCATTCGGGCGCTGGGCGTTAGCGCCAGCGGCGCCCGCAGCATGCAGGAACGTAGCCTGGCGTTGCAGGCCGCCGAAAACAACCTGGCGGAACTGCGCCTGCAGCGTGCTTTTCCAGCGCCCGGCCGCAAGACCGAGCCTTGCCCGCAAGGGCCGCTGAACTTGGTGTGCGAACAGCAATTTCAAACTACGGTCAATGGCAATTTTCGGATGGCGACGGTGCGGGCACGGCTCGACGATGGGCCGGTGTTGGCCGAATTAAGCGGTTTGCTTTCATCATTGCCATGAAGCGCGCGTCCATGAACCAACAGGGTTTTACTCTGATCGAAGTGTTGGTTGCGCTGGCCCTGATGGCCTTGCTCAGCATCATTTCATGGCGGGCCCTGGACGTGTTGGAACGTTCCAGCGAGCGCTTGAATGCAAGCGCCGATGACACTCTGGCGCTGGTGCGCGTGTTGGGCCAGCTTGAAAGCGATATCAGCAGCCATGCGGCGATGGCCATTGTGCCGCCGCTTCCCGAGACCGCGGGCAACGAGCCGGTCGCACCAGCGGGCGTCGTGCTGCCTTCGGGCATTACCTGGTCGGCGCCCGTGCTGACCGTCGTGCGTACTGCGCACGAGGCTGCCTGGCAACAAGTTGCCTGGGGCTACGTCGACAACACGCTGCGCCGTGCGGTGGGGCCGGCTTCCAGCGTATTGCCGCTGCCGGAACCGGGCCCGGGCCAGATCGTGCTTGAGGACGTGGACGATTTTTCCGTCAGGGCCTGGATCCCCGGCCAGGGCTGGTCCGCATTAAGTGCGACCGGCCAGCAGCTGGCTGCAACCGGAATGGAGATCACCATCCAGCGCCGGCATCAGGGTGTCGACGAAACCTACCGTAAGGTGGTGATGCTGCCATGATTCGACGTCCATATTTCAATTGGCGCCGCCAAGCCCTGCCCCAGCGCGTGGCCCGGCAACAAGGCATGGCCGTGATAGCGGCCCTGGTCGTGGTGGCTGCCGCTGCGGTGGCTTCCGCCGCCATTATCGAGCGCCAGGGCATGCTGGCCGATACGCTCACCGGCGAGCGCGACCGGGCGCAAGCCAAATGGCTGCTGCGCGGGGGGTTGGATTGGTCCCGCGTGATTCTGTACAACGATGCGCGCCGCAATGCCGTCACGCGCAAGGATTCGATCTGGTCCCAACCGATTCTTGGGCTCGAGGTTTCCGCCCCTCAGGACTCTCGCCAAGCTTATTTTTCGGGGCAAATAGAAGACGAGCAGGGCAAATACAATATCCAGAGCCTGGCGGTGCAGGGGCGTGTACAGCCCGACGAGCTGCTGATGCTGGAGCGCTTGCTGACCAGCCTGAACCTGCCCGTGGATCTGGCCGGCGCCATCGCCCAGCGCGTGGCGCGTGCACAGCGCGGCCCCGACGGCGAACAAGACGCGCCCGGCCTGCAGACCATTGGCGAGCTGAAGGGGGTTCAGGGCATGTCGCCCGAAGTGCTTGCCACGCTGGCAAACTATCTGACCATCCTGCCTCGGGAAACCACCATTAATGCCAACACGGCCTCCGCCGAGGTGTTAAGCGCCGGTATACCGGGCCTGGATTTGGCCCAGGCACGTGCAGTGGTCGATCAACGTGATGAAGGACAATGGTTTAATAGCCGGGCCGATTTCTTTAATCGGCTAGGCAACCCCGACATTACTCCCGGCAATCAAATAGGCGTTACCAGCGAATGGTTTCAAGTTACCGGCCAAGTCACACTGGATCAGACTGCAACGGTCATGCAGGCGCTGCTGCATCGGCAGAGCGGCCAGATACCCACCGTACGCTGGATAAAAGACTGATATGAAGAAGACTCGACTGCGTCTGGCGTTGCCGCCCCTTGACCGGATCACGTCGGATTCCGTCATGGATTTCGGCCTGTTCGACGCGAACGGCCAGTTGCTGCGTTCCGGTCAATTGCCGCTGGCGCAACTGGCCCATGCCCTTCCAGTGGATCATGTGCTGGCCATCCTGCATCCCGGCGATGCCATTGTGGCCAGCGTGGTCCTTCCGCCGCTGCCGGCCAAAAGGCTGGATGCCGCTGCGCAAGCCAGCGTCGAGCCTATGGTGCTTAGCGACATTGACAACCTGTGCATTGCGCATGGGCCACGCGCCGCCGATGGTACGGTGCAGGTGGCCTGGACGGGGCGCAAAGCTCTTCTGGATGCCTGGCGCACGTTGGACCAAGCCGGCTTAAGGCTTGCCGCCATTGTGCCTTTTTCACTGGCTGTGCCCGCCGACGATGCCCAGCCCAATCAGCCGCTGGCGCTTCCCGTGGATAACCGATGGCAAACGCCCTTGCCGCGCTGGTCGCTGGCGCGCCCCGAATGGCGGCCTGCCTCCAAGTCGCGCCGTTGGCGCGGCGCCATCGCATGGGTGTCGGCGGCCGCCCTGCTTTGGTTTATCGGCGTGCAGATATACGCCGCCCAACTGCGCAGTGAAGCGCGCATGCTGCAAGCCTCCACCGAGCAAGCCGTGCGCGATGCCTTTCCGTCGATCAGCATCATCATTGATCCGGTCCAGCAGGCCCGAAACCAGCGCGACATGTTGCGCCTGGCCAGCGGCGCGGCAGGCCAGGACGACTTTATGCCGCTGGCGCTTGGCGCCGCCAAGGCCTTAAGTTTTGCCGAAGGCCACGTGGCCTCGCTGCGGTACGAGAAAGGAACGCTTACCCTGGTCCTGGCCGAAGGTTATACCCCGCCCGGCAATGAAGCCGCGCTGCAACAGGCTGCGGCGGTGCAATCATTGGTCATCCTCAAGGACGCTGAAGCAGCTCATACCTGGCATGTCCGCCGCGCGGATGCCGCTGTCGCTCGCGAGGTCCGGCCATGAGCATGCGTCCTTTATTCGCATCCCGCACTGCCGTCTGGCGCCAACAGCTTGATACGTTAAAACAACAGGCCGACGCGTGGTGGAAAGAGCGCACAGCGCAAGAGCGCCGGTTGCTGAAGCTGGGCGCCGCAGTCATCGCCGCCGCCCTGGTCTGGACGCTGGGTCTGCAGCCCGCCCTGACAACCATCGCTCAGTCGCGCGAGCAGATCCCGCGCCTGCATGCCGATGCCGCCCGGGTCGACGCCCTTATCCTCGAAGCACAGGGGTTGCAACGCAGTCAAACCGGCGCCATCAATGCGGCTGAGTTGTCAGGCGCGTTAAGCGCGAGCCTCTCGCGTGCCGGGCTGGACGATGGTGTGCGGGTCAATGAAACCGTCGACGTGGCAGGCACCGCTTTGCGGCAATGGGAGATCGACTTGTTCAATGCAAATGCAGAGCGCGTTATGGAGTGGTTGGCCGACCTGCCCTATCTTTTGCAGTTGCGTATTTATTCTGTCGAACTGGCGCGCGCCAACGTGGATGGTCGGGACCGGCCAGGGCACGTTACGGGCCGCGTTGTCGTTCAACTGCCTAGCGAGGGGAATAAGCCGTGAACCGCAGCGTTGTCGTGCGCGTTATTGGCCTGATCCTGCTGGCCTGCTGCGCCGCCCTGGTGGTGTTGCCGGCGCGCTGGGTTATCAAGGCGTTACCCGATACCTGGCCGCTGGCGGTCGTCGATGCCAGCGGAACGGTGTGGTCGGGCACTGCGACCATGGCGTTGGGAACCCCCGAGCGCCGCCGCAGCGTGCCTGAACCCATTCGTTGGCAACTGTCGCTTTCCGGCGGCCCCAAGGTGGTGGTCAATCACCCTTGGCTGGGCGGCCCGCTGACCCTGGCGCCTGCCTGGCTGGGTCTGGGCGTGTCGGGCCAGACGCTGCAACTGCCCGCATCGGCGCTGTCGGCATTGGATGCCCGCATTGCGGCAGTGGGCCCGGGCGGCGAACTGACGCTTAAGTGGCCGCCCATCGTGATCGGCCGCACGCCGCCCACAGGGACGACACTGCTAGATGCTCAATGGCGCAATGCCGTCTCGTCCTTGACGCCGATCCGTCCTCTGGGCGATTATGCCCTAGCCCTGAAACAAGGCGAGCAAGGACGCGTCAACCTTGATTTGAGCACCCGTCAAGGCCCGCTGATGCTAAGCGGGGCAGGCGCCCTGGATCGCAGCAAAGGATTTCAGTTCGACGGCACTGCACACGTAGACCCCGCCGCCGGCGATGGCGTGCATGCGGCCTTAAGCGACCTGCTGGCCGTCCTGGGGCCGCGTCGGGACAACCAGACCATTTTGCGATTTCGTTAGTACACCTCAGAACCCACAGGCTTATCGGTACATTCATGAAAAAAACTTCCAAGACAGCGAATCACAGCCTTCGTTTTCGCCCGACCTTGTCGATACTGGGGTTGTCGCTGGTTTTAGCCGGGTGCGCCACGGGGCCTGAGCAGGCCGAAGGCCCATCGCAATTGGTGGTGCATACGTCCACCAGCGACGGTTGGCGTCAAGAGCCACTGGGCACCATCACCGATTCTGTGCGCGAGCCCGCGCCCCGCACGCGCGCGTCGTCGCGATCCCCAAGCCGGGATGACGCCCCGGGCTCCGCCATGCCCTCCGAATCCGGTTCGCCGGGCAGCAGCACCATGCTGAACTTTGTAGAGGCCGACTTGCAAGGCGTGGTGCGCGCCCTGGCCCGTTTTACGGGGCGCAATTTTGTGGTTGATCCGCGCGTCAAGGGCCAGCTCACCCTGGTTTCCGAAGCGCCTGTCAACCAAGGTACGGCGTATGCCATGCTGCTTA
Organism: Pusillimonas sp.; assembly: GCA_044464765.1. Taxonomy (GTDB): domain Bacteria; phylum Pseudomonadota; class Gammaproteobacteria; order Burkholderiales; family Burkholderiaceae_B; genus JBIQKZ01. Next base: position 26,484 of record JBIQKZ010000002.1, on the reverse strand, counting down.
GCGCCTTGCGCATGCAAGGCTTTGCCGTGGTCGAGGTCGACGGCGTCAGCCGCGTGGTGCCCGAGGCCGATGCCAAGTTGCAAGGAAGCGCCGTCAGCACCGGCTTTCAGTCGTCGGGCGAGCATGGCGGTGAGCTCATGACACGGGTCTTTCAACTGCGTTATGAAAATGCGGCCAGTCTTATTCCGGTGCTGCGGCCCATGGTGGCGCCCAACAACCCCATCAATGCCTATACAGGCAACAATACCCTGGTCATTACCGATTATGCCGATAATCTGGACCGCATTGCAGAGGTCATCGCCAGCATTGACAGCCCGGATGCCATCAGCACCGATGCCGTGCCCATCCAGTATGGCGTCGCTCTTGACGTTGCCGCTTTGGCAACACAGTTGCTTAGCGGCGGGCCGGGCGGCGATAGCGGCCAGCAAACGGTTATCGTGGCCGACCCGCGCAGCAATACCGTTCTGCTACGGGCCAACAGCCCGGAAAAACTAGAGCGCGCACGCGATTTGATCGAGCGCATCGACAGCCCCGAGTCTCGTTCGGGCAATCTGCATGTGGTGTACCTGCGCAATGCGCAGGCAACCCGTCTGGCCGAGGTTCTGCGCGGCGCACTAACCGGCCAAAGTGGCGGCGACTCCGGCACATCGTCGTCGGGGGGCCTGTCGGGAACGGGTCTGGGCGGAACGGGCACGACGTCGGCTTCAGGCTTGGCAGGCTTGAATACCAACAACACGTCGACCCTGGGCATGGCGGGCAGCCAGGCCAGCAGCGCGGGTCAGGGGGCATTGGGCAGCACGCTGGGCAGCTCCGACAACAACGCAATGCGGCCCGTGGCGTTTTCGGCGGGCGGCGCCACCATTCAGGCCGACCCGTCCACCAACACGCTGATTATCTCCGCCCCGCCGCCCTTGTATCGCAGTTTGCGCGAAGTCATCGATCAGCTGGATCAGCGTCGGGCGCAGGTTCTGGTGGAAAGTCTTATTGTCGAAGTCAATGCAGACGACGCCGCAGAATTCGGCATCCAATGGATGGCGGGCGGCGGCGACTTGAACAGCAGCGGCACGTCTTTCGTTGGGGGGGCCAACTTCGCAGGCAGCGGCCTTAACACCAGCGCCACCACGCGAACTACCATTGATGCCCTGGCCAAGGGCTTGAGCCTGGGCGTGGTCAGGGGCACGGTCAATGTACTGGGCAATGAAATTTTGAATCTTGGCGTGCTGGCCCGCGCCTTGCAATCCACAGGCGGCGCCAATGTGCTGTCCACGCCCAATCTAATGACACTGGACAACGAAGAGGCCAGCATCATGGTTGGGCGCACCGTGCCTTTCGTCACGGGGCAATACACCACCTCTGCCGACGGGGCCAGCAACCCGTTCCAGACCATCACGCGTGAAGATGTGGGGCTGACCTTGCGTATCCGTCCGCAGATTTCGGAAGGCGGCGTCGTCAAGATGGCGCTTTATCAGGAAGTCAGCAGTGTCGAAGGCAATCTGAATTCAAGCATGTCGGGGATCGTCACACGCAAGCGAGCGCTGGAAACCAACGTTCTGGTCGACGACGGCCAGATCATCGTGTTGGGCGGATTGCTGGAAGACAGGGTGACCGATACCTCGCAGTCGGTGCCGTTGCTGGGCGATATCCCTTTACTGGGTAATTTGTTCCGTTATGACAGCCGCGACCGGCAAAAAACCAATCTGATGATCTTCCTGCGTCCGCATATTGTGCGCAATGCGCAGGAAGGCGCCAGCCTTACCCTGGATCGGTACAACTATATGCGTGCGGCGCAGTCGCGCTTGCCGGTGCGTTCTACCTGGTTCGCCCCGACCGAGCAAATGACGCCCTTGCCGGACATCCAGCGCAATCCGGAGACCGGCCTGCTCGACCTGCGCGAGCCCGACAATGCACCGCCCGCTGCGCCGTTGGGGGGTGGTTCGTCGACAACCAGCCCAGGCTCGTCCACGCCCGCCTGGCCGGGGGAAATCGATAACCTATGAACAGCCGGCTTCCCTATGCCTGGGCACGCGCCCATCGAGCCCTGATCCAGCCGGGTTCGGGGGGGCTTGTCCTGGTTCACTCGGCGCGCACGCCCAGTTGGGCGCTTGCCGAGGTTCGCCGCCATCACGGCGAGCTGCCCCACCGGGAAGTTCCGGACAGCGAATTGGATACCTTGCTTGCCGCCGCCTACGCGCAAACGGGCGATGCCGCCGCCGTCGTGGATGCCGCCGGCAACGAAATCGATCTGGATCGGCTGATGCAGGATATGCCCGAGGTCGAAGACTTGCTTGAAGCCCACGACGACGCACCCGTTATTCGCATGATCAACGCCCTGTTCACCCAGGCCGCGCGCGATGGGGCCAGCGACATCCACCTTGAAATCTTTGAAACGCATTCGGTGGTGCGTTACCGCGTGGACGGCGCCTTGCGGGATATCGTCAGCCCACGCCGTGCGCTGCATAACGCGCTGGTTTCGCGTATCAAGATCATGGCCAGCCTGGACATTGCGGAAAAGCGCCTGCCCCAGGACGGCCGTATTGCCTTGCGCGTGGGTGGCCGCCCCATCGACGTGCGGGTGTCCACCCTGCCCACCGGCCACGGCGAACGCGCCGTGTTGCGCTTGCTGGACAAGGAAGCCGGCCGCCTGGAACTTGAGCGCCTGGGCATGGCGCCCGATGTGATGGCCCAATTGGATGAACTGATTCATCAGCCGCACGGCATCGTGCTGGTGACCGGCCCCACCGGCAGTGGCAAGAGCACCACGCTCTACGCCGCCCTGGGTCGCCTGGACGCGGGCACGACCAATATTCTTACCGTGGAAGACCCGATCGAGTACGACCTGCCCGGCATTGGCCAGACCCAGGTGAATTCGCGCATCGACCTGACATTCGCCGCCGCCCTGCGTGCCATTTTGCGCCAGGATCCCGACGTCATCATGATCGGTGAAATCCGCGATCTGGAAACGGCGCAGATTGCCGTGCAGGCCTCATTGACCGGCCACCTGGTGCTGGCCACCCTGCACACCAACGATGCGATCTCGGCGGTGACCCGCCTGACCGACATGGGGGTGGAGCCTTTCCTTCTGGCCTCTACCTTGCGGGGCGTGCTGGCGCAGCGCCTGATCCGCAAGCTCTGCCCGCATTGCAAGGTATCCAATCCCGACGGCACGGCGGCCTGGAAACCGGGCGGATGCACGTCGTGCAGCCACACGGGCTATAGCGGACGCACGGGGGTGCATGAACTTTTCACCGTCGATGACGAGGCGCGCAGCCTGATTCATGCCGAAGCCGATGAGCCCACGCTGCGTCAGGCGGCCCAACGCACGGGCCTGCGCAGTTTGCGCCAGGACGGCATCCGCTGGATTGCACAGGGCATTACGACCGACGATGAAATCTCTCGCGTAACGCGCGACGCTTGAGCACCAGGACGGAATCGCCATGCCTACCTATCAATACGAGGCCTCCAATGCTGCCGGTCGTGTCGAGCGCGGGCTGATCGATGCCGACAGCGAGCGCAATGCCCGGCAGACCCTGCGCTCGCGCGGCTTGCTGCCCTTGTCGTTGCGGCCGACCGGCGGCGGGCGTTCAAAAACCGGGCAGGTGTTCAAAGGGCCAAGAATCAGCGAATCGGATCTGGGCTGGCTGACACGCCAACTGGCCAGTCTGCTGGCTGCGAGCCTGCCACTGGAAGCCGCGCTGAGCGCCACTATCGAGCAGGCGGAACGCCAGCATGTGGCCCATACATTGGCTTCGGTTCGTTCGGATATCCGTGCCGGTCACCGGCTGGGCGACGCATTGGCGGGCCACCCACGCGATTTTCCGCCCATTTATCGCGCCCTGATCGACGCCGGTGAAAAATCAGGCGATCTATCGCAAGTCATGGAAAAACTGGCCGATTACATCGAGTCGCGCGGCGCCTTGCGAAACAAGATCCTGACGGCATTCATCTACCCGATCATCGTCACGGTCGTGTCCATCGGCATTGTGATCTTCCTGCTTAGCTATGTCGTGCCCCAGGTGGTGGGAGCCTTCGCCCAAACGCATCAAACCTTGCCGCTCCTGACCCGCATCATGCTGGCCGCCAGCGGTTTCGTTCAAGACTGGGGGCTGGTCGCCGCCGTTGCCATTATTGCCGTGTTCTCTTTATGGCGCTGGCATCTACGCAATCCTGCCGCCCGCCTTGCCTGGCATGCCAGAATCTTGCGCATGCCGCTGGTCGGGCGCTATGCGTTGGGCGTAAATACCGCACGCTATGCCGCCACACTTGCCATTCTGGTTGGCAGCGGTGTGCCTCTGCTTGCTGCGCTGGAAGCAGCCGGCCGAACCCTTAGCAACGACAAGCTGCGCGTGGCTGTGGATGAGGCCACCCAGCGCGTTCGTGAAGGCAGCCCGCTGGCGCCCGCGCTGGCAGCGCAGAAAGTGTTTCCTCCGTTGTTGATCCACCTAGTGGGCAGCGGCGAGCGAACGGGTGAATTGCCCGCGATGCTGGACCGCGCGGCGCGAACACTTTCCACGGAGCTGGAGCGCCGGGCCATGACCATGACGGCTCTGCTTGAACCCTTGATGATCCTGGTGATGGGCGGCATTGTGATGATGATTGTGCTGGCGGTAATGATGCCGATCATCGAAATCAACCAGATGATTCGTTAACTTTCGCGAGTTGCGGCGCCGATGCGTCTTTGACCAGCCGGAAGCCCAAGTGGGACATCGGGCTGTAGGGGTCGGAGCTGCGTCGTGCGCTTGGCCGGTAGGAAAGGCAGTACGATTCGTTGCACAGGAAGGAACCGCCGCGAATCACCCGCTTGGGCGCATCCACCGGCACGCCAGGTTCGGATGGATCGAACGACTTGCTGGGCCCCTGCGGGTTGTCGACCGGGCCTTTTCCTTGGCTTGCCTGCATGGCGAAATAATCGGATCGGTACCAGTCGGCCACCCATTGCCAGGCATTGCCTGTCATGTCGGCCAGGCCGTAGCCATTGGGCAGGAATGTGCCCACCGGTACGGTGTTGGCCGCGCCGCCGGCCTGGGGGCTGACCACCGGGAAGGTGCGTTGTCGCGTGTCCCAGTAATTGGCCTGCATTTCGCCGTTGGGCATGAGTTCGTCGCCCCACACATACGTGGCTTGCTCAAGCCCGCCTCGCGCGGCGAATTCCCACTCGGCTTCCGTAGGCAGCCGCTTGCCCGCCCATTTGGCATAGGCCTGGACATCGACATAGCTGACCTGCACGACGGGATGATTGCCCTTGCCTTCGATGGAACTGCCCGGGCCTTGGGGATGGCGCCAGTCGGCGCCGGGCGTATAGCGCCACCATTGGGAATAGTCTTGCAAGTTGACGGGGCCTTTGGTGCCGACAAACACCATGGCGCCCGCCACTAGAACGTCGTCGGGCGGCTTGGGTATGCCCGGCGGCAGTTGCACCCGTATGGTTTCCCAGTCGGGCTTTTGTTCGGCCGTGGTGACATAGCCCGTTTGCCGGACAAACTCGGCAAACTGGTCGTTCGTTACGTGGGTGACATCCATCCAGAAGCCGTGCACCTTGACGGGATGGGCCGGGCCCTCGTTGGGCTGCGCCAGCTTGCTGTCGCTGCCCATCAGGAAAACACCGCCCGGCACCCAGGCCATCCCCTTGGGGGTAGACACGCCATCACCAAGAATGACCACGGGTTCGGACGGTTGGGGCTGAGAAGGCGGCCAGATCAGCCATGCCGCCGCCCCACCGGCAACCAGCGCCCCAAGCAGGGCGCCGCCACCTATCAACATACGGCGTCGGGCCGGCTTAGTAGAGGCCATGGCTCTTGGGGCAGGTACCTAGATTGTCCTCGATGATTTTGCGATCCTGGGCGTCGGTGAGCCCGTCGAGGTTGAAATCGTACATGCTGGACTTACCCCAGCCGTTCGCGATCTGTGCCCAGTTGGCAAGATCCTTGGCATCGACGACGCCATCCATATTGCCATCGCCCGGGCATTCTGGGCTGGAGGCAAGCATGTCGTCGAGCTTGGTGCGCAAGTCTTTGTAAACGGCCTGGAGCTGGGGATCGGTCGCTGGCAATAGATTACGACCTGCGGTATCGAGCAAGGGGTCGGGAGCAGCTTGGTTGATCTCGAAGAGTTCTTCGCTGACGAATTCCTTTTGGGTCTCGGAGGCGCGGTCGAAATCTACGCTGCTATTGACCACCAGCTTGTAGCGTTCGTTGCGAATGGCAATACTGGACTCGGGCACCAGGGTCAGGTGTTCTTGGGGGGGCACCGCGTAGTAGCGCGCTTCGTTCACGTCGGCGCATGTTGCGTAGCCTACGCCAGGGGGGGTAGTGGGTATGACCGACGCATCCGTGTAGCCCTCGCCCCAATACACACCCATATTGTCTTCGCACACGCTCTTGGAGGTGGGGATGACGGTGCATGCCGTGCTCATCACGCAAGGCCCGTTCCTGCCGCCGTTGGCCTGCAGGTTCAAGCCGCCCATGGTGAAATTGATGGTGCGCAGACTGGCCTGCCCCGGGTCGGTAAGATAAGGCAGGATGCCGACCGAGTCGATGGTGTGCGGCACTTCCTTGTGTGCGTCCAGACCGGCCAGCTCGCCAAAGAACTCGAACAGGTCAACCATGTTGACCATGTGATCGACTTCGCGGTCAGGCTGAACCACTTGCGGGCCGGCGATGATCAGAGGATCCCATACCCCGGTTTGGTAGGCGGAACCCTTGGCCCGTGACGGATCGAAAGGCACCTTGACGGCGGCGGCCAGGCTGCCGTTATCGCCGACGATGACAACGACGGTATCCGTTGCGGCGGGATCGTAGTGCAGACTGCCGTCGGCGTTGTAGGTGGCCAGGCCGGTCTCGACCAGCAAGCGGCCGAACTCGGTATCCAGGGCCTCGGTCATGCGATCCTGAATAATGCGCGGATCAAGTGGCCCGCGCGGGCCATCGTCGGTGCAACTGAGTCTGTCGAGCGGGCTTACGCCACCTGGGGCTAGCGGCACCAGCCGTTTGGGTGGTTGTTGCCAGGGTGTATGGACAGCGCTATAACTGACGGTAGCCATCCAGGGCTTATCGGCTGGCCGCGAATTGATCCATTCGATGGCCGCATCGGTTTCAATGGTGGTGCGATAGCCCCGGGCTCTGGGGTCGGACAGCTTCACCACTTCGGTCTTGCCGTTTTTTATCACCACCAACGGCGAGACGTAATAAGCATTCTCGATATCGAAATCAAGATACCCCGGCATGTCGCCGCACGGCTCGTTGGGCACCAAAAGCCCGCCTGAGGCTATGCATTGCAAGCCGGCGGCATCCTGATCGAGAGAGGTGCGGGTTTTAACCGTGCACGTGCCGTCGGGCTGATAGCAGGCGCCGCTTTTTGCACCGCCGGCAACCTCGTCGGGAATGAAGCCGCACATGTGTGTGCCGGCCTTGTCGTAGCCGCCAACCGTGCGGTCATTCGAGCCGGGCAGACCGCCGATCCAGCCATAGAAGTAGTCCCACCCGAGAACGCTGGGCAAGGAGTATTCCGCCTCGTTGTTTTCCGGGCCGCCCAAGTGGAACTTGCCGAACATTGCGTTTTGATAGCCGGCCTGCTTCAGCAGCTTGGGCGCGGTGACGTCGTATGGCGATAGATGAGAGTTGGCCAGATCCCGGGGGCCGATGGCCTGGTTCATATTCGTGCGCAACGGGTAGCGGCCGACAAAAAAAGCGGCGCGCCCCGGCGAGCATTCCGGCATGGACCATGTATTGCGAAAGCGTATCCCGGCATGTGCGACGGTGTTTATATTCGGCAAAATGGGCGACATTTCACCGCCATAGCCAAAGACCTTCATCTGGTCGATGCCCACGTCGTCCATGATGACGAACAGAATGTTGGGCTTCTTGGGCTCGTTCGAAGCAACATCCGTGCCACCACTATTGCAAGCCGTTAAGGCAAGCGCGGCAACAACCGGCGCGAGTAAAGCTGGAACTGTCTTAAGCAATGTTTTCTCCAGAATCGCATTACGCGTGTGCGCGAACAGAAGAAAACCGCCTGTTCCCTTTTATAAACAGGCGGTTTCCGCCATTCGGGCGGGTAGCGTAATAATGAATTACAGCGTCTCCTGGCCAAAGCGTACCAGATTACCGGGCAAAATTCATCAGAAGTTTTTGTGACTTCTGACTGCTGGCAGTGGCCGCTAACCTTTGAGCTTTGAGGTCTTTGAGCTTTGAGGCGACAGTGCGTACTTAGGTGTTCTCAGCCTTGTTCGCAGCCGTCCCATGCGCATATCCTTATTCAAAATAATTTGTGGTTGTTATATTGACATTCTATTAATATCGAACGATGTGCCGGGCGATTTCTCATCGTTGCGCACCGCTCTTGATCCGGCCCGTGCGGCCCTAAACTACCCTAGAAGATCTGCCATGCCTATCTACGATAAATTCATACGCTTCTTGTCCAAGCCTTTCGATCTTCGCTTCGCCCTGTTGGCGGCCATGCTGGCGTTAGCTGCAGCGCCGGCCCAGGCTCAGGACTCACTGCGTATCGGTGCGTTTGGCCCGTTGAACAACGAATCCATTGCCGTTGCGATTGCGCTGGAAAAAGGTTTCTACGAAGACGCCGGCATCGATGCCGAGCTCATTACCTTCAAAGGCGGTGCTCCGGCCGTGCAGGCGCTTGCCGGCAAGGCGGTGGACGTATGCATCTGTTCTCCGGAACACGTTATTCGGCTCACCAATCGTGGCCTGGATGCCCATGTGATTGTGCCCTTGTCCAATATCACCAGCTATGTGCTATTCGGCCCCAAAGACAGTCCGGCAAAAAGCATCGCCGACCTGAAAGGCAAAAAGATCGGCATTACAAGCCCGGGAAGCAAAACCGATGGTTTGGTGCGTCTTGCGCTTAGCCGTGCTGGACTGGATCCGGCAAAAGACGCCAGCATTATCGGCATTGGCGGTTCAGCCAATAACCTGGCGGCTATCAAGGCCGGCCATGTCGACGCCGGCATGGTGTCGGGCGTCGAGGTGCTGACCGCCGAACAGCAGTTCACGCCGGTGCACGACTGGCGCAACTCGCGCATTGCCAGTCTGGCGCTGATCGGCCTGGATAGTTGGGCTAAAGACAATCCGGAGCTTGTGCGCAAGTTTGTGCAGGCTACACTGAAAGCGGCTGACATTGCCGCCAACGACGCGGCACAGCGCGAAGAAACCCTGATCAAGCTCTATCCGAATATCGACCCCGACCTGATCACGCATAATGCCGCGCGTCTGGTCGAATCCGTCGTGACGCATCCACGATTCAGCGAAGACGAGTTCGAGAAATTGCAAACTGATACGCTGACGTTCGAGTCCGATCTCAAACCAATCAGCTACGACGATTTCAATCCGGACTTCCTTAAGTAATGGCGGCGGGTTCGCGCCTGAAGGTAAAGAACAAGCGCGCCGTCAGGCACCCCGCGCGTTCTGCTGCGCGCCTGGCGCTGGATCGCTTGCTTTTGCTGGCGGCGGTGTTGGGTATTTGGGAAGTTACGGCCATCGGGTTTGTCGATCCGCTGTGGATAGGTCAACCCAGCCAGGTGGCGGTACGGTTGTGGAAGCTGGCTGTTACCGGCGAGCTTTGGCTGCATGCCTGGACAACCTTGCTGGAGGCCGGGCTGGGTCTGTTGCTGGCGTTTGTCGTGGGTGTTCCCATCGGTATTCTAATGGCGCGCTTCAAGTATGGGGCCTCGGTTGTCGAGCCGTATGTCATGGCGCTGTACAGCATGCCGCGTGTGGCGCTGGCGCCGCTGTTCATCATCTGGTTCGGCATTGACCTGTTCTCCAAAGTCATGATGGCGTTTTCCATCGTGGTGTTCATTTTCATTCTGAATATTCACGAAGGGCTGAAAACAGTCGACAAAGACATCGTCGATTTGTTCCGCACCATGCGGGCACCGTCGCACTACGTAACGCGTAAAGTGCTGGTGCCGTGGATCGAACCCTGGATCATTGCCTCCATGCGGCTGGCGATCGGCTCGGCTCTGATCGGCGCCATCGTAGGCGAGTTGATCGGCTCCAGCAAAGGCCTGGGTTGGTATATTGAAAGCAGCGCCGGCCGCCTGGACACCACGGGAGTGTTCGCCGGAATTACTGTTTTGGTCATTATCGCGGCGCTGGCCAATGCCGGCGTGGGTTGGATGGAAAAGCGCAGACTCGGATGGAGGAACGCATGACATCGGAATACAAAGGCTCGACACACGTCGCGTCTGTTTCCGGGAACATCGAATTCAAGGGGTTGCGGGTCAGGTTTTCCTCGGCCAAGGGCGACGACGTGCTGGTCATGGATGATTTCAACTTGACGATTCCGTCGGGCCAGTTTGTCTCCATCGTCGGCCCCAGCGGTTGTGGGAAATCCACCCTGCTGCGAGTTTTGTCTGGTTTGGTCGCGGCAGACGCCGGCACTGCGCACATCGATGGGCTGACCGCCGAGTCAACCAGCGAACGCATTGGCTTTATGTTCCAGCGCGATACCTTGCTGCCTTGGGCGAATGTGCATGACAACATCGAAATCGGGCTGGAACTGGCCCATGTTCCTGCAAGTGCGCGTGCGGCGCGGATCGCCGAATTGATCAGCTTCCTGAAGCTGGCGGGTTTCGAAAAGCATATGCCGCATCAGCTTTCAGGCGGAATGCGTCAACGGGTTTCGCTGGGGCGCTTGCTGGCGTACGACCCCGATATCTTCCTGATGGATGAACCGTTTGGCGCGCTGGATAGCCAGACCAAGGCCGTCATGGGCCGCGAACTATTGCGTATTTGGGAGCAGCACAAGCGCACGGTGCTGTTTGTGACGCACGATATTGAAGAGGCTGTCACGCTCTCTGATCGCATTATTGTCTTGTCGCCCCGCCCTGGCCGAATTCGTCTGGACATCCAGGTTGACCTGGAACGCCCCCGAAACACCCAACGCTTGCGCAAGAATAATGTTTACATCGATTACGTTGACCAGATCTGGCGCGAAATCGATGCCGGCCATATTGCCCCAGCGTAAGGCGCTTTAGCCTCCTGTTTGAGCACTTGTAAATGTCTGAACTAACCAAAAACGCCCGAACCAACTAAACAGAGTGCTAGTTTTTTGGCAAGGGAATAAAGTCCTCGTCATCTGTGGGCGGCAGTGCAATGCGCCCGCCCTCCCAATCGGCCTTGGCCTGCTCGATGCGCTCTTTGCGCGAAGAAACAAAGTTCCACCAGATATGGCGTGGCCCCAACGGTTCGCCGCCCAGCACCATAAGGCGGCTGGCGTGCAGTGCCTTCACAACGGGTTCGCCGCCTTTCGAAAATACCAACATTTGCCCAGGCGCATAGCGCTCGTGCAAGGCCTCGACCTCGCCACTGGCAATATAGACGGCGCGCTCGGAGTAGCCTGGGGGCAATGCAAACGTGGCGCCTGCCTGCAACTGGACATCCACATAAAACAAGGGTGAAAGCGTGGTCACCGGGCTGGCCTGACCATACGCGCTGCCCGCCACCACCCGGCCTTGCACGCCTTGCTCGGAAAATACCGGCAAGCTCGAGGCCGGATGATGTTCAAACGAGGGTTTGTCTTCTTCGCGCGCCTCGGGCACCGCCACCCAGGATTGGATGCCGTCCATGGTCCCGCCCTGGTCGCGCATGGGGTCGAAGCGTTCCGAGTGGCTGATGCCTTCGCCGGCCGTCATCCAGTTCAGGTCGCCGGGAACAATGCATTGCTCTACGCCAAGGCTGTCGCGATGAGTCATCTGGCCCTCGAACAGGTAGGTGACGGTGGACAGACCTATGTGCGGGTGCGGACGCACGTCGTGGTCTTCAGGGATAGGCGCGGCCAGGTTCTGCGGGCCCATGCGATCAAAGAAGATGAAGGGGCCCACCATGCGGCGCTGGCGAAACGGCAGTACCCGCCCCACGTCGAAGGCCCCAATGCTGTGCGTGCGGGTATCGATGACAAGGTCGAGCATGGCGTGGCTCCTTTCAGGTTCATGACGGGATGCAGTTGCTGTATTGTGCCCCGAGGGGTAAGCATGCTGCACTATGGTGCTTACCCTTAAATGTAACCCTTTTTCTTGACGACTATTTCTCAACGGCGTAGAGTCTCGCTGATGCGGGGTGCCCTGGCATCGAACTGGGCCGGCGACATCGGTGTCGTACTCATTCAAGCGCACTGTATTTTTTAATAACTAGCCAATAAATGGGTGGTAAACCCAGGAGATGTAACGATGAAAAAAGAGTTTAAGTTTGCCGCAATTACTGCCGCCGTTTCGCTGGCGATGTTTGCCTTGCCCGCTCAAGCCGATATCAATGTTGGCATTTCGCTGTCGTCCACCGGCCCAGCCGCCGCTTTGGGCATTCCAGAAGCGAATACGGTGTCCATTCTCCCCGATACGATTGCGGGCGAGAAAGTGAATTACATTGTGCTGGATGATGCTACCGATGCATCGCAGGCCGGCAGGAATGCGCGCAAGCTGGTGTCCGAAGACAAGGTCGATATCCTGATCGGCTCTTCGGCAACGCCTACCAGCGCAGCCATTGCGGAAATCGCCAACGAAACTCAAACTCCGCAAATCACCATGGCGCCTGCCGCGTTGCCTGCCGACAAGAACAAATGGGTGTTTCGCTCGCCGCAACACTTCCGGGTCATGGCCGAAGGCTTGATCGAGCACATGAAGAAAGCCGGAGTCAAGACCCTTGGCTTTATTGGCTACGCCGATAGCTATGGGGAAAGCTGGCTGACCGACATGAAGGCTGCCGCCGAGGCCGCAGGCATCGAATTAAAGGACGTCGAGCGGTTCAACCGCACCGACACCAGCGTCACTGGCCAGGCCATCAAGTTGGTGTCCGCCAAACCCGACGCCATCCTGGTCGTAGCCTCCGGCACGCCCTCGGTCTTGCCTCAGATAACGTTGCAGGAACGCGGCTACAAAGGCCAAATCTATCAAACCCATGGCACAGCCACCAAAGAGTTCATGCGGGTTGGCGGGAAAGCCGTGGAAGGCACCATTCTGCCTGTGGGCCCAGTCGTCGTGGCCGAGCAACTACCCGACTCCCACCCATCGAAAAAGGTCGGCCTGGAATATACCAAACTGTATGAAGACAAATACGGCAAAGGCTCGCTCTCATCTTTCGGCGCCCATCTTTACGATAGTTTCAAGCTGCTTGAAGCTGCCGTCCCCAAGGCGCTTGATAGCGCCAAGCCCGGCACGCCTGAGTTTCGCGCCGCCTTGCGCGACGCCCTGGAGAACTCCAAGGAGGTCGTGGGCGCTCACGGCGTCTTCAACATGACTCCCACCGATCACTTCGGTCACGATAGCCGCGCGCGCGTCCTGATCGAGGTCAAGGACGGCGACTGGAGCCTGATCGACATGGAAACCGTCGGTAAAAAATAAGCGCTCCGTTCGGTAGTAGAATGAACCCGTTGGGTTAACGCATCGCAAGCCGATACGTTGCCCTGCGGGTTTTTTTCACTGTCAATACGGAGTACACCATGATAGCTAAAGTTGCTTTTGCCGCTCTGCTCAGCGCGATGACCCTGCCTGCGATGGCCGCCCAGTGCGATGTCACGATCGAGGGCAACGACGCCATGCAGTTCAATCTGAAGGAAATCGTCGTCGATAAAAGCTGCAAAGAATTCACGGTCAAGCTCGATCACGTCGGCAAGTTGCCCGCAAACGCCATGGGGCACAACTGGGTCCTGACTAAAAAGGCGGATATGCAGGGTGCCGCCACCGAAGGCATGGCGGCCGGTTTGAATAACGATTATGTCAAGCCGGGCGATGAGCGCGTCATTGCCCACACCAAAGTGATCGGCGGCGGTGAAACCACCTCGGTTACTTTCGATGTCAGCAATCTGAAAGATGGCGAAGAGTATGAATACTTTTGCTCGTTCCCTGGGCATTGGGCCATTATGAAGGGCGCCCTCAAGCTGGGCAGCTAAAGGCAGCCAGGCACGGCAACCGGGGCACGCTGCTCACCTGCCCCGGCGTCGCCGTCGCCCCCCCTCGCCTACTGTTTCCTGGCATGTTGCGGCGACCGGGGAACCGCATTAAAAAGGCTCAGTACGAGCCTTTTTAATGCCATGCGACATACTCGGCAAAGGCTCATTCGAGCCTTTTTCAATTTGCGAGACATACTTAATCAGGGTTAGGTTCAAGCCTTTTTAATCCACGCAACATACGCGTCCATCCAGTTTTGCAGGAATTTGCGCGTGTCGGGAATAGCAAAATCGCCGGTGGCGTCGAAAAAGCCATCGTGCACCTGGATGAATACTTCCGGTTGGCCGAGCACACGCATGTCGAGATAACTGAGCACATTGCGCAGATGTTGTTGCGCCAGCGCTGTGCCCAACGCGCCGATCGAGCAGCCAACAACGCCGGCCGGTTTGCCGGCCCAGGCATTTTTGCCGTAAGGCCTGGACGCATGATCAATGGCGTTCTTCAGCACGCCCGGTATAGAGCGGTTGTATTCCGCGGTAACGAACAACACCCCGTCGGCTTGCTGGATTTCTTCCTTCAGCTTAAGCGTCTGTGGCGCCTGGTTGGCGTCATCGTCCTGGTTGTAGAGCGGCAGGTTGCCGATGTCCACCTGGGTAAAACTAAAGTCTGGGGGAGCTAACTTGGCAAGGGCGTGGGCAAGTTTTCGATTGTTCGAATCTTGGCGTAGGCTGCCGACAACGACAGCGATTTTGTATTGGCTCATGGAAATCCTTGTCATAGAGATGGAAAGATGTGGTCGACGAAGCAGGAGCATTGAAAACCGTGCGTGGCGCCTGAAGGCCATACACTCAATGCCATGGCTTCAATATACGTGGCTGCTTCATACACCGTCAATCAGGATTCTGAATTCCGAACACGTTCCAGTTTATCCACAAAGTCTGTGAATAACCCTGAGCATAAGTTGCTTGCTAGTCATGAAACCTTAACAAATGCGTGCTCTAAGGTTCCATGGACAAAAAACATACACGTACTTTCACTCATCGCTTTTTTTCGGTGTTTTCCCTAGTTCGGAAAACAAATGCGTCTTGATAGTTATGTGGTATAACTATTTCGATTGTTTCTCAAACACTAAAAGGACTACAGGTTTCGTCATGGCAGTTACTCAAGGCGACGTATTATGGGCGCCCTCCGCCCAGCAGATTGGCGAAACACGTTTGGCGGCCTTCATGCAATGGCTGGGCCAAGAGCGCGGCCTGAATTTCCCCGATTACCAGGCTTTGTGGCAATGGTCGGTGGACGATATTGACGCCTTCTGGGCGGCGGTATGGCAATTTTTCGAGATCCAGGCTGATGGCGATGCGTCCACGGTACTGGCCGATGACAGCATGCCGGGAGCCAAATGGTTTCCAGGCGTGCGCCTGAACTATGCGGAACACATCTTTCGCAACGCGCGCCTGGATGCCCCGGCCCTTATTGCACGCAGCGAAAACCAGCCCTTGCAGGAAATCTCGTGGGCCGAGCTGGAAGCAGCCACCGGCGCCCTGGCCGCCACCTTGAAATCCATGGGTGTCCAGGCGGGTGATCGCGTGGTGTCGTATATGCCCAATCGGCCGGAAACCGTTGTCGCCTTTCTGGCATGTGCGAGCCTGGGGGCTATTTGGTCCAGTTGCTCGCCGGAAATGGGCGTATCCGTGGTGGTGGACCGTTTCCGCCAGATCAAGCCCAAAGTGATGTTCGCTGTCGACAGCTATAGCTATAACGGCAAGATCCACGTTCGCAACACGGTGGTGGACGACCTGGCGCGCGAGCTGCCTTCGGTCCAGCATATTATTCATGTGCCGGGGCCCGCCAACGAACAAACCGCGTCCTGGCCCAGTTGCCGCAGCTGGCAGGAAGCCACGGCGCAAGCCGCACCGCTTGGCTACACCCGCCTGCCTTTCGATCATCCCCTGTGGGTGGTGTATTCGTCCGGCACGACGGGCATGCCTAAAGCCATGGTGCACGGGCACGGAGCCATCGTTGTTACGCATCTTAAGACCATGCAGTTGCAACACGACGTGCGGCCGGCCGATCGGTTCATGTTCTTGGGTAGCACGGGCTGGATCGTCTGGAACCTCATGGTGGGCGGCCTGCTGTCGGGAGCGACCGTCGTGCTTTACGACGGCAACCCCACGTGGCCGGATGCCGCCACGCTGTGGAACTTTATCGACGCCCAGGGTGTTACTCATTTTGGCTGCGGCGCGGCCTTCCTGACGCAAAGCCTTAAAGATACGCTCGTACCCAATCAGTCGGCGCGCTTCGACAGCCTGCGCAGCATCAACTCCACGGGTTCCGCACTGCCGCTGGACGCCTACGAATGGGTCTATGCCAATGTGAAGTCCGATCTCTGGCTGGCCTCAATCAGCGGAGGTACGGATATTGCATCCGGCTTCGTCGCCTGCGCGCCTACCCTGCCCGTCACTGCCGGCGAGATCCAGTGCGCCGAGCTTGGTGTGGCCGCATACGCGTTCAACGAGCAGGGACAGCCGGTCATCAACGAGGTTGGCGAGCTGGTGATCACCAAGCCCATGCCTTCCATGCCTTTGTATTTTTGGGGGGATGACGGCAATAAGCGTTATCTTGAAAGCTATTTTGAAGAGTTTCCGGGCAAGTGGCGCCATGGCGACTGGATCCTGTTCACACCGCGCGGCACCGCGGTTATTTACGGCCGATCAGACACCACGATCAATCGCTACGGCATCCGCATGGGCACTGCCGAAATCTATCGCGTGGTTGAAGAGCTGCCGGAAATACGCGACAGCATGGTGGTTGATCTTGAGTATCTGGGCCGACCCTCCTTCATGCCTTTATTCGTGGTCACCGCCGCCGGTGTGGAACTCGACGATACGCTGAAAGCCCGCATCAAGGACCAGATCAAGACGCATGCCTCGGCGCGTCATGTGCCCAATGATGTCTATGCCGTTTCCGAGATTCCGCGCACATTAACCGGCAAGAAGATGGAGCTTCCCGTACGCAAGCTGCTGTTGGGCGCCAGCGTTGATAAAGTCGCCAGCCCCGACGCCATGAGCAACCCCGACAGCATGCAGTTTTTTGTCTCGTTCCGGGACCAGCTCGATGCCCTGCTGGAGGACCAAGGGTCAAGAGGATGATGCACGACCCAGTGGACCAAGGGCTGATGTCGCAATTGATCGGCTATCACTGCCGGCGTGCTTTTGTGGCGGTTGAACCTTTCTCCCATGAACGAATGGCGCAGTATGGCTTGCGGCCCGCCGAATTTGCGGTCCTGGGCCTTTTGCATGCCAATCCGGCGCTCAGCCAGAAGCAAGTGGCCCAAGGCATCAATGTGGCGCCACCCAACCTTGCGCCCATTCTGGACCGCCTGGAAGCCCGGGGCTTGATCACGCGGGAGCGTGATAGCGCCGACCGTCGAGTGCACGCCTTCTCGCTTACGCCGCAAGGTCTTTCGCTATGCATCAGTGCCGAGAAAACCGTCCTGGAGCTCGAGAACGAGGCCGCCGCCGGGTTGACGCCCGAGGAACGTCGGCAACTGATCCGTTTGCTGCAAAGACTTTATCTGCCGAGCGAGGAAACCGGCCGCGCGCCATGACGGCCTGCGTGGAATGGGTTTTTAATCAATCCTTGATTCGCATCAGGACATGACGCGAAGTCCTGTATTAAGATACTTACGCATCGGAAGCGCAGACGGACCCAATGTTCGTAGCGCTTCGGCCGCCATCCGGCGAACGCTCTACTTTCTACGAGGCCCCATGAAGAAAATACTTGTACCGGTCGATGGTTCCGAGCAGGCGCTGCGCGCGCTCGAGGCCGGCTTAAAAGCAGTGGAAGACGACCCCAACGCAAGCTTGTGGGTGATATCCGTTCAGCCCCCCGTCCTGTCGGGCAACGTCAGCCGCTTCATATCGTCCGACACCATCCACGACTTTTATACCGAAGAAGGGACCAAGGCGCTGTCGAATGCCCTGCCGCTGCTGGCGGCTCAAAGCCTGGGTGCGAATACCGCCGTGCTGGTTGGGCCGGTCGCCCAGACCATTGTGGATTACGCCAAGGACAACGGCTTTACCCAGATCATCATGGGAAGCCGCGGCCTTGGCAGCATTGGCAGCTTGCTGCTGGGTTCGGTGGCGACCAAGGTGCTCAGCCTTACCGACCTGCCCGTTACCCTGGTGAAGTAGCCCTTGCCCGGCTGCTTGCGCTCGAGCCAAACGGGACACTAGGCCACCGGATCGATCCGTCGAGGCAGATCGGGGTCGGGCGTAGCCGGTGTCGGCATGGGCGGTACGCTTACAGGTGGTGTGCCGCCTTTGCCAAAAAGCGAGGCCATGATGTCGATGGGCACGGGAAACACCAGTGTCGAGCTTTTATCTCCCGCCACCTGGGTCAGTGTCTGCAGATAGCGCAATTGCATGGCCGACGGCTGGTTCGCCAGAATTTCCGCCGCCTCCATCAGTGCCTGGGCTGCCTGCTTCTCGCCTTCGGCATGAATGACCTTGGCGCGCCGTTCGCGCTCCGCCTCGGCTTGGCGTGCAATGGCCCTGACCATGCTTTCATTCAAGTCGATATGCTTGATCTCGACATTGGTGACCTTGATCCCCCAGAAATCGGTTTGGGTGTCCAGAATTTCCTGGATGTCGTAATTCAGTTTCTCGCGATCGGCCAACATTTCATCCAGCTCGTGCTTGCCCAGCACAGCGCGCAACGTGGTTTGCGCCAGTTGGCTGGTAGCCTCGAGGTAGCGTTCTACCTGGATAATGGCTTTGTCAGGCGCCATCACCCGAAAGTACACGACGGCATTCACTTTTACTGATACGTTATCGCGCGATATCACGTCCTGACTAGGCACGTCCATCGTGACGACGCGCAGATCGACGCGCACCAGTTGCTGGAACCCCGGGATGACGAAAATAAGCCCCGGCCCTTTGACGCCGGTGAAGCGGCCCAGAGTAAAGATCACGCCGCGCTGGTACTCGCGCAAGATCTTGATGGTGTTCACGGCCAGAATGACCAGCACGATGATCAGGGCCAGGAACCCAATGTTGAACTCGTAAAATTCGAAGAACATAAAACACCTTTTAGTTTGTTGATCGTGTGCGCCGTGCGGCGTCGAACGGTTCGACCATCAGGGTCAGGCCTTGCACTTTTCTTACTTGAATACGATCGCCCACGGTCAGCCCGGTTTCGCTTAGAAGCTTCCAGCGCTCGCCATTGACTTCGGCATAAATGGTGTCGCCATCGACCGATGTCACGCGGCCGGACGCCCCGATCAGTTGCTCTTTGCCGGTAACAATCTTGTGGCGCCTTCGAACACGCGAGGCAATAAAAATCACGCCGGCCAGGATCGCCAGCCCCGCGATGGAAAAACTGATCAGCACCGGCCAGGACATCGGAAAGCCCGGCGCTCCGCTGCCGCCCAAATACAACCCCCCCAGCACAAATGCGGCGAAGCCTCCAACGCCTATCAGGCCGAAGCTGGGCGACAAACCTTCGGCGACCATGAGCGCCAGGCCCAGAAAGAGCAACGTTACACCGAACCAATCGGCCGTCATGAGGTCTCCTTGGCGATGCGCCGCATTTCATCAGCCAATATCAATGCATGATTGTGGTCGGGATCTTTAGCCGCATACAGCAAGGTGATGGTGGGTTTGCGCGCCTGCTGGATCAGTTCCCTCATGCGCTGCTTCTGTTCGGAGGAACGCAGCTCGGTTTGATAGCTTTCCCGGAATTCATCCCAGTGCTCTACTTTGTGGCCGAACCACTTGCGTAGCGGGGGGCTGGGTGCGAGATCCTTGGGCCACGCATCGAAAATGAAATCTTCCTTCCTTACCCCGCGCGGCCAAAGCCTGTCGGCAAAGACTCGGTAGCCGTCCGAGGCCTGTTTATCTTCGTAGGCGCGCTTGATCTGGATATGCGGTTTCATGACATTAGCTGCCCTATATCGAGCGCATCTGCTCCGAAGTCATCCTTGGTCTGGATATGCGGTTTCATGGTATTAGCTGTGCGTCATGTTGATGGGAACAATCCACTCATCGTATTGCGCTTCTGTGACATGGCCCAACGCCAGCGCAGCCTGGCGCAGCGTGGTGTGCTCCTTCTGGGCCTTCTTGGCAATAGCGGCTGCTTTATCGTAGCCTATATGGCGGTTCAAGGCGGTAACCAGCATTAAGTTTTTGTCGAGGTTCTGTTCGATTACCTGGGTGTTGGGCTCGATGCCCACGGCGCAGTGGTCATTGAACGCCAGGCTTGCATCGGCCAGAAGCTCGATGCTTTCCAGCACGTTGTGCACCATGACGGGCTTGTAGACATTCAATTGGAAATTGCCTTGTGTGCCGGCGAAGGCCGTTGCGGCGTCGTTGCCAAACACCTGAACGCAAACCATCGTCATGGCTTCGCACTGGGTGGGGTTGACCTTGCCCGGCATGATGGATGAGCCCGGCTCGTTGTCCGGAATAATCAGTTCGCCAATGCCGCAGCGCGGGCCGCTGGCCAGCCAGCGTACGTCGTTGGCCATTTTCATCAACCCGCCCGCCAGGGTACGCAAGGCGGCGGAAACACTGACCAGTGCATCGTGGGCCGACAGCGCAAAAAACTTGTTCGGCGCGGATCGAAATGGCAGCCCAGTGATCTTGCCAATCTGTTCAGCCGCGAGTGCGCCAAACTGTGGATGAGCATTCAGGCCCGTGCCCACCGCAGTGCCGCCGATGGCCAGGTCGTAGATGCCGGGCAGCGTGGCGCGAATCGCTTCCAGCGCGAAATCAATCTGCGCCACCCAGCCGCTGATCTCTTGCCCCAGGGTGATTGGGGTGGCGTCTTGCAAATGGGTGCGCCCTGTCTTGACAACGTCTTGGTACTGTTTGGCTTTGGCGTCAAGCGTATTGCGCAAGCGTTCCAGCGCAGGGAAAAACGTATGTTCCAGTTCCTGGGCCACGGCAATATGCATGGCGGTGGGAAAAGTATCGTTGGACGATTGCCCGCGATTGACGTGATCATTGGGGTGGACCGGCGTCTTGCTGCCGAGCTTGCCGCCGGCCAGTTCGATGGCGCGGTTGGCGATGACCTCGTTTGCGTTCATATTGGACTGTGTGCCAGAGCCGGTCTGGAAGACCACCAGCGGAAATTCATTGTTCAGTTTTCCGCTGATGACCTCGTCGGCGGCCTGGACGATCAGGTCGGCGACATCCGCAGGCAACTCTCCAAGCTCAGCATTGGCGCGCGCGGCGGCCTGCTTGAGTATGCCCAAAGCTTTGATGACGGATGGTTGCCAGGTAAAGCGGGACACTCCGATGGGGAAGTTCTGTATGGAGCGCTGAGTTTGAGCGCCCCAGTAACGTTCAGCGGGAACGTCGATCGCGCCCATGGAATCAGTTTCAACGCGGCTGTCGGCCATAGGGGGCTCCTTGCAAGTAGATGGCTAGGGTTTCTACCCATCACTATACGCCGCCTGTCCCTGCCAAGGAAACCTGGCGATGCACCAGGCTGGCCTTAGAAGCGTTTCGCCCAGAACTGGACCACGTCCAGCAAGCGGCTGGCAAACCCCCATTCGTTATCGAACCAGACCATCAGGTTGGCGACCCTGGAACCGCTGACTCGGGTTTGGCTGCCATCGATAATGGCCGAATGCGGATTATGATTGAAGTCGATGGAAGCATGGGCCTGGGTGGTGTAGCTAATCAAGCCCGGGAATTGATCGGCGGCGTTCTGCATCAACTGATTCAGGACGTCGGCGGAAACATCGCCATTCAAACACACCATCAGGTCGATGGCGGACACGTTCAGGGTGGGAACCCGGATGGCTTTGGCCTGGACTTTGCCCGCCAGTTGCGGCAGCAGGCGCTCCACGCCCCTGGCCAATCCCGTTGACACCGGAACAAAGGATTGCATGGCCGAACGGGTGCGTCTTAAGTCGGAATTATGGTAGCCGTCAATCAGTGGCTGGTCGTTCATGACCGAGTGCAGTGTGGTCAGGAAAGCGTGCTCGATTCCGTACGAGCGGTTCAGCAGGTCCAATACGGGGACAATGGCGTTGGTAGTGCACGAGGCATTCGATACCAATGTTTCGTTGCCGGCAAGATCCTGATGGTTAATGCCATAGACGATGGTGGCATCGACATCCTGGGCACTGTTTCCGGGATGCGACAACAACACGCGTGGGCACCCTGCTTCAAGAAAGCGCGTCAGTTCGCCGCGCGAGCCATAGCGCCCGGAACATTCCACCAGCAGATCCACGCCCAGGCCCGTCCAATCAACCTCTTCGGGCGTCAGCGCATGACTGACCGCAATGCGGTCACCATTGACGAGCAAGTGGTCGGCATCCCGTTCTACCTTGGCCGGGAACACGCCGTGGGTGGAGTCAAAGCGCGTTAGATAAGCCATGGTGTCGAGGTCTGCCGGCTCGTTGATGGCCACCACCTTGAACGCGTCTTTCAGAGGGGATTCATACAGGGCGCGCAGAAAGCAGCGGCCTATGCGGCCATAGCCATTGATGGCCAAACGGACGGGTGGGTTCATGAAATTGCTCTAATTGCCGATGAAGTTGGATGAGTACATGGGACGCGCCAGGCGTGCCGGCCAAGCTTTCAGTGTAAACCCTGGTTCAGAAGGCGATGGAATAGCCACCGTCGACGACCAGGATATGGCCATTGACGTAAGACGCCGCAGCCGATGCCAGGAAGACCGCCGCTCCTGTGATTTCATCGGGTCGCCCCCAGCGTTGCAAGGGGTTGCGCCCGATCACCAGGGCGCTGGCCTGGGGGTCGCCGGCCAGTTGGGCGTTGGTCTCTGTGTGGAATGTTCCCGGAGCAATACCGTTGCTGGTGATACCCTGCTTGCCATACTCCACTGCCAAAGCCCGAACCATGCCCGTCATGCCGTGCTTGACCACGGGGTAGACGGCGTCGCCGGGCCGAGCCAACTCGCCCGCAATGGAGGTCATGGCCAGCAGGCGGCCCTGCTGCTTGTGCTTGACCATGCTTTGAGCCGCGAACTGAGACAGCTGCAGGGCGGCGACCAAATTCACCCGCACCAGCTCGTTGATCTCCGTCAGCGAGAAGTTCGCCAGCGATTTGCGAATACGGATGCCGACATTGTTCACAAGAATGTCCGGTGGCCCCGCCGCTTCGCTAACGGCGTCGAACGCCGCTTTTTGGGTTTCGAGCCGACCAATATCGCACACCATGGGAAAGGCATCCAGCCCATTCGCTTTCAGACGGGCGACGGACGCGTCTACCCGCTGGCGATCCCGCCCGTTGATGATGACGCGCGCCCCGCCGACAGCATACGCCTCGGCAATGGCCAACCCCAGGCCTTGCGTGGAACCTGTAATCAGGGCCGTGCGGCCCGCGAGAGAAAAATCTGGCTGGATCATAATGCGCATATTGTAACGGCAGCGGACTGCTGCGCAGGACCGAGGAGCATGGACAATAGCAACGTTCGAGTCATAAAGCCGGCTGAGACAGGACGGTTTCTTCTGCTTGGCATGCCCTGGGATATGTCTGGCCCTGGGAGTAGAATAGCAACACCTGTTTTTTATGTTCTATTGGAGAAGACATGAAGCTTTATTACATTCCGGGCGCATGCCCGCTGGTTGCCCAGATATGCATGGAATGGATGAATCAGCCTTACGAGCTTCAACTGCTGGATCGGGCCGAAATGAAAAGCCCCGAGTACCTGGCGTTGAATCCGGTGGGATCAGTGCCAACCCTGGTGGACGGGGATCTGGTGATCACGCAGTGCGGCGCCATTGCCGAATATTTGAACGAACTCCATCCCGAAGCGGGGCTGCACGGCCAGACGCCCGTGGAGCGCATGGAAGTGCGTCGCTGGTTCAACTTCCTTAATGCCGATACCCATCGCACATTCGCCATGATTTTCGGCGCGCAAAACTATTCGGAAGACCCGGATATCCAGCAGTTGCTGATCGACAAATCCAGCGAACGTCTGACCTTCCTTTTCGGCATAGTCAACAAACAGCTGGAAGGCAAGGACTACCTGACTGGCAAGCGCTCCATTGCAGACCCTTACCTGTTCGTTCTGCTGCTGTGGGCCAAAATGAAGCAAGTCAACCTGGACGGGCTGGATAATCTGAAACGGTTTTCTGAAAAGTTGGGTGCCGACGCAGGCGTACAAGCGGCGCTTAAAAAGCAAGGCCTGGCCTGATCATCGTTTTACTCCAGCTTTTTCCGCCCTTCCGTAGGGAATGAAGCATCCGACCGATGCGCCCGGCAACGGGCGGATCAGTGATGCGCCATCAACCCTGCGGAGCGGACGGATTGCGCACAATGGCGGGCCGCGCCAGATTCCACATCATCATGCGAAATGGCATCAGCATGGTGGTGTTGATCGCAAGCTTCACGGCAAGGTCGCCCAAAAGCAGCGTTTGCCAGGGCACGTCGGTGCCGGCAAAGGCCACACTGAAAAATATGAAGGTGTCCAGGATGGCGCCGGCTACGCCGGCGAGCAGCGGCGCACGCCACCAACGTTGTTCGCGCAGGCGATCGAACACCTGGATGTCCAGCAGTTGCGCCAGAAGAAAAGCAAGACCCGATGCCATGGCGATACGCGGTGTGGCCACCCAGATGGAAAATATCACGGCGGCCACGAAACCTATCGCGGCCACTTTGCGTGCAGCGCCCGGCCCGAACCGGCGATTCAGCACATCGGCCACCAGGAAGGCCACCGGATACGAAATGGCGCCCCAGGTCAGCCAATTATTGATCGGGTATTGGACCAGTATGTTCGAACCCACCACGACCACGCACATGGCACCGACGGCGATGAGGAACTGAACCGTGCTCATGGGCAGGAAAGTGTTTTGCTTGGTGGACATTGGAATAACTTACTTGGCGAATTCGCTGGCCAGTTGGCCGGCGCGCTCGTAGGCCGCCTGCATGGCGTGCTGTACGATGGAGGAAAACTGCTTTTCGTTGAGAACGTCGAGGGCCGCCGCTGTCGTGCCGCCCTTGGACGTCACACGTTCACGCAGTGTCGACGGCTCTTCGGGCGACAACGCCGCCAACTGGGTGGAACCGTTAAGCGTTGCAAGGGCTAGCTCGCGAGCCTGTTGCGCGCTTAAGCCCAACTGAACGCCGCCCTGGATCAGGGCTTCCAGGAAAAGAAAGACATAGGCCGGCCCACTGCCCGACAAGGCGGTGACTGCATCGAGTTGCTGGTCGTTGTCGACCCAGATTACCTGGCCCACGGCCTTAAGCAGCATCTGGGCGGTGTCCCGGTCGTCCTGCGACACGCCGTCCAGGGCCAGCAGCCCGGCTGCGCCCTGCCCGATCAAGGCCGGCGTATTGGGCATACAGCGCACCAGGCGGGTATAGGGCTGGCTTTCAGACCCCAGCCAGCGCGCCAGCGTGCCGCTATCGATGCCGGCGGCAATGCTGATGACCAACGTATCTGCTTGCAGAAAAGGGCGGCAAAGCGCCACCACCTCTTTGAGCACCTGCGGCTTGACGGCAAGAATCCAAACACGTTTTTGAGCCAGCGTGGCGTCGGGGCTTGGGGCCACCGAGGCGCCCAATTCGGCCCAGCGATCCCGAGAGTCGGCGCTGGTGTCGATGACGTGCACGGCATGGGCGGCGCAGCGCTTGCCGATCAGGCCGGCGGCCAGCGCCGAGGCCATATTGCCACCGCCAATAAACGAAAGTGTGAGCTCTTGGTTCATAGGCGGTTATTGTACGAAAAATACAGGCTGTGTATAAAGATAACTGTTTCGCCCGTGAGAAATGACCCTGGGGACGGTCACTAAGTGTTTCCATCTGAATTAATAGCCAAGCTGGTCGCAATAACGGAGCGATATCTCGAACAATTCTGGGATATGTTGAGTAGCCTGCAACACTCCGACGCGAAAATCAGCGCATTATTCCTGAGAATCGATAGTCAAAATGAGCAAACGAGTAAAAGAAATCAGCCAGCGCTTTTGGCTACAAGCGCATTGCCCGCACGGCTTGCCGCACGTCGGCCAAGATACGTGGCGATGAATTGCCCGGCGTCCACCACCGCATCGAGGTCGACCCCGGTTTCAATGCCCAAGCCTTGCATCAGGTACAACACATCCTCGGTGGCCACGTTGCCGGTTGCCCCCTTGGCATAGGGGCAGCCGCCCAGGCCCGCGACCGATGAATGGAAGATGGAAACGCCCACTTCCAGACACGCATAGATATTTGCCAGGGCCTGCCCATAGGTGTCATGAAAGTGCCCCGACAACCGTTCGAGGGGAAACTCGGATGCGGCGTGCAGCAACACGGCTTGCGCCTGCCTGGGCGTTGCCACCCCGATCGTGTCGGCAATATCGATTTCATCGCAACCCAGATTGCGCAGCAGCCGCGCGACACGAGCAACGTCGTCCAGGGGCACGTCCCCTTGGTAGGGACAACCGAAAGCGCAGCTGATGCTGCCGCGCAGCCGCACGCCCTGCCCTTTTGCGGCCTGCGCCACCTCGCCAAAGCGCTCGATAGACTCTGCAATCGAGCAATTAATATTCTTTTGCGAAAAAGCTTCCGACGCGGAACCGAAGATCACCACTTCGTCGGCCTGTGCCTCCAGGGCGGCTTGAAAGCCTTTCATATTCG
>JBIQKZ010000001.1:0-303939 GCA_044464765.1 Pusillimonas sp. | reverse complement strand
AAGGAATTGCGATGTTTGTCACGAGGCTTGGGCTCCGGTGCTAAGCTCAGTCTGGTGGCGCACCGTTTCTGCGCCCAGCCCAGAGGCTCCACCACTGACTACAACAGATTGTCCCTGCAACTCCATGCTTACTCCTGATTTAGTTTTTACATTGGTGTAAATTTACAGTAAAGTAAAAAACGGCGCAATACATTTCGCCTTTTTAAAAAGCGGGCGGGAGTTTCAGCAGTTCTCGGTGAACCGGTCGCGTCACGAATCGCTTGTTCTGAAAATCGCTTGCCGTACGAATCGATTGCTCTGGAAACTGGTTACCTTGAAAGCCGGTTGCCTTGAGAACCGATTGTCTTTATCGAATCAGTCTACGTAAAAGAAGGAAGCACGCATGAAGACCTTGTCTGGACAGGTTGCCCTCGTATCAGGGGCGGGACGCGGAATAGGTAGAGCCATAGCGTTGAAACTGGCAAGCGCTGGCGCACGGCTCGTAGTAAACGACCTCGATCAGGAAGAGGCCGAAGCGGTAAGAAAAGAGATTGAAGGGCTAGGAGGCCAAGCAGTAGTTTGTGACGGGGACGTTACCGCTGCCGACTTTGGAGAGCGCTTCGTACGGGTTGCAATCGATAACTACGCAGGGCTGGACATTATTATTAATAACGCCGGCTATACCTGGGACAGTGTCATCCAGAATATGAGTGACGAACAGTGGTATGCCATTATTGACTGTCACTTGACTGCACCGTTTCGTATTCTTCGTGCGGCTCAGCCGGTGATCAAGGGGCTGGTGCGAGCGGACCAAGACGAAGGCAAAGGCCACCACCGTAAGGTGGTCAATATTTCGTCCATTACTGCACTGTCTGGCCAGGCCGGACAAGTCAATTATGGCGCTGCCAAGGCCGGCATCATCGGGCTGACCAAGTCGCTGGCGAAGGAGTGGGGGCGCTTGAAGACCAACGTCAACTGTGTGGTATTCGGTCTGATCGAAACCCGCCTTACGGCTACAAGCAGCGAGGCAGACGCAAGCATACAAGTGGGGCAGCAACGCATTTCGGTAGGCATTCACCCCGACTACCTCGACAAACTGCAAAGCGGGATCCCGCTTGGATACGCCGGCTCTCCGGAAGACGCGGCTAACGCGGTGTACCTGTTGTGCCTTCCGGAATCAAACTATATTTCGGGCGAGACTGTCTTGTGCTCCGGCGGCTATACGGGCTAGGTTCGAGAAGCGGCAGCCGCTCAGTTCACAAGGCATCCAACGCAAGTCGCAAGGCGGCATGATAAGTAGGCAGTAAGCGCTGTTGCTGCTCTGTAAAGTTTTGCCAGGCAAGCTGCTGCTCGGCGCTGCGCTGCTGAGGCTCGGCCCAGACCGCATCCGGAAAATGAGTATCTAGCGACCAGCGAGGAATGACATGCCAATGCAAGTGCGGCACCTGGTTGCCGAATTGCGCCAGGTTCACCTTGAGCGGCACCAGCTCTTTGCGCATTACTGTTTCCACCAACCACACCGCATTCATTAAATGCTCACGCGCCGGCCCCCGCTGTCAGAATAGTTGGAACCTCTACTGATGTTAGAGTTTGAATGTCCAACCCGGGGCGGTGAGAAGGTTCCCATGAAGTATTCCCCTGAGCGCCGTGAGGCCATCTTGGCCAAGCTGGAGGCGCCTTACAACCGTACGGTCAGCGAGCTGGCGACTGAAGAAGGGATTTCGGCCGCCACGCTGTATAACTGGCGCAAACAAGCCCGTCGTACGGGACGTTTACTGCCGAACGCATCAACGAGCACAGAAGGCTGGAGCTCCCGGCACAAGTTCAATGCCGTGCTGGAGACGGCCGCATTGACCGAGGAAGAGTTAGCGGAATACTGTCGGCGTCGTGGTTTGTATCCCGAACAGATTCGTCGTTGGCGCGCCAGTTGCGAGCAGGCCAATGAGCGGGCGGACCTGGCGGCAGAACGACAATCAGAATCAACCAAGGCGGAACGTAAACGGATTCGAGAGCTGGAACGGGAGCTGCGCCGCAAGGAGGCTGCGTTGGCTGAAACGGCGTACTACAAGCCTACGAAGGCCGCGCCGAAAGTTAAGCCTGAACTGGCAGAACCCATCAAAGCGATGATCGAAGAATCGCCGTCGTTTGGGTATCGGACGGTCGCCTATCTGCTAGGCATGAACAAGAACACGGTGCAGCGCATCTTCCAGCTCAAGGGTTGGCAGGTGAAGAAGCGTGCCATTGGATTCCGGCCACGTATTCAAGCCTTGCCTTCAGTGGCGAGTGCGCCGAATGAGCGCTGGTCGACTGATTTGTGCCGGATCTGGGCTGGCCGGGATGGTTGGGCGACCCTGGCGCTAGTCATCAACTGCCACACGCGTGAACTGCTCGGCTGGCACCTGTCGCGCAGCGGCAAAGCCACGACCGCTGGCAGCGCGCTGGAACACGCCTTGATCGCCCGCTTCGGCACCCTGGGCCGTGTTGCTGAGCCATTCCTGCTACGGTCGGACAATGGCCTCGTTTTTACGAGTCGCAGCTACACGGCGCTGGTACGCAGTTACGGCCTGCGCCAGGAGTTCATCACACCGCACTGCCCGCAGCAGAACGGTATAGTGGAACGGGTGATCAGGACGCTTAAAGAGCAATGTGCCCACCGGCACCGGTTTGAAACCTTGCAGCATGCCAGCCGCGTGATCGGCGACTGGATACGCTTTTACAACCACCGGCGTCCACATAAGGCGCTGAACATGAAAACCCCGGCTGAGGCATTCGCATTAGCCGCATGAGTGGAGCAGAAACTGCTGGGTCATTACATCCGAGTAGCCACTGCTCCTTGATCTTTCCTTATCTGCACTCGTAGCGCATCAGTGTGAGCGGGCATTTGGTGCAACGAGCTTTCATCAGGTTCCATGATGCTCCCATCATTCAGCCCGGGTTACTGCCAGGTACCTGTTTCCGCCAACACTTTGATAACCGACTTATATGACACTCGGCTTCGCCCTGTACTCCGTCATTATGTCGGTGAGATGCTCTGCCTCAACGAATTTCTCAAGCGCTAGAACATATCGGACTTGCGCGCATGCTGCGGGACCGTCCCATCGTCCGCAGGTGTCGGCAGGGCGGTTTGCGCGATTCGCCGCGGTCGAGCATAAGGCAGTACTGCCGGCTTACCGTTGCCCTGTGCTAGCGTGCGGTCGCTTCGGTCTGATCCGAGAAGTGGCGGACCATTCGCTGATGCGCTTCACCAGCAAGATCACTCGCAAGCCATAGCACGTCATGCCTGAGCTTGCGATTAAGCCCTTCATATGAATCGAATCCGTCCGCAGTAATGCTGAGCAAGAGCGCATCTAGCTGAGCCAATTTGGCAACCGCTATATCGTAGTCATCGGATGGCATAGTGTGGTTCATAGACCGTTCCTTTTTCAAGATTAAGAGATGTGCTGTGATCCAGCTACTGGCTCGTCACTTCTACGAAGCCAGGATTGGCAAAGCGCACATCGAAAATTCGATACGAGCGCAAATGAGCTTGCGCCTCTCACGATAGCCATGAACGAACCTCCGCGTGGCTCAGCAACGATAAACATGAAAGCGCATCACGTTTATAGGCGCCGCGGTCAATAAACATATGCGACTCATGCAGCATCATGGATCGCAACGGGGTATGGCCCACATATGTCAATGAAAGGCTCGGATGCATTGGATTTTGGCTGATCAATAGCATACCGGCTGGCGTAGACACTTCCCTAGAAGCGTTCAGATCCAACTTTTTCCACAACCGCCTGCCCCAGAGGAGAGGTTCCAAGGTTCCTGCCAGAGTTTCCTCTGTGAGCTCGTCGTCTGTCAGGATCCGTCGTGGCGACAAATCCAGAGGCAGGCCTGCCAGCTCGTCCAGCCAATTGTGCTGATCGGTACTGCCCGTCATGATCTCAGCATGTGCGACATGAAACCGGGCAGGGCCCTCGCCGACCGTGATCACATACGGCAACTCCTTAACGAGGGGAAATAATTCTTCGCGCAGCTCTTCACGGGTGCCACTATCCAGTGCGAAGACCCAACGTCCTCCATTGCTGACTAGGAGCTTAGCTGATTGACGGCATGCGTATGGCTGCGAAACCTCATAGAGATAGTCCAGAAGCATGCCCTCGTGATTACCGCGCACAGCGAAGAACCACGGCTTATGAAGTAGCCGCAGGCATGCCATGGAATCAGGACCGCGATCGATTAGATCACCTACCGAAAATAGCCTGTCTACGGCTGTATCGAATCCGACACGGGCGAGCTCAATTTCTAGTAGATCTAAGCATCCGTGTAAGTCGCCGACGACGAAGTCGCGACCCGAAGTATTTGCGGACACCTTCAGATGTAGGCGTGTCATAAACTCTCTTCCTTCTGTATATGCACCTGCTACAGAGGAGCCAATCGATCATTACTTCTTCATGACATACGAAATCGCACAGCGCCGTATGTGGTTGCTGGGGGGGATAGATCGCGAGCGTTTTCTACAGGAGTCCCGCTACCACGGGGCTGGTGAATGGGTTCATCCTAACTGCCAGATTCGACAGGGACACGAGATTTACAACATCGAAATAGCCAAGCTGACCTCGCCAAAGTGCTGGATCGCTCAAATTACGTAGAGAGGGTGCAATGTCAGACTTAACGGGGAGCGAGCGGCGTAAGCTGGAAAAGCTACTTGGAATGGGTGGCGGCTACGTGTTGAACTTTTCCGACCGTACTTTTGGCGACTTCTTTGACGAATACCGGGTTGAGATCGACGCGGAGCGCTACCGCGTCAGGGGCACGTCGAAAGCCAATCGCATGCGTACGCATTGGGAGCTGGACGCGAACCATGTTGTCGGTCGAGTAATCGGTGGCCTAATCGAATACGCCAATGACGAGAGTTGCTTCGGCGATAGCAATCCGGTGTTGATCGAGGACTGCCGAAAGATTGCACAGCGCTTACTCAGCGACCAGCCCGTGGCCGAGTTAGACGCGCTGGCAGCGACCGCCGACGAGCATGACTTTGAGGTGGTGGCGGAGCACGTCCGCGAAGCCATCGAGAAGAATCAGCCTGAGGGTGCGTTGGATCGGCTGCATACGTTCGTGATCAAGTTCGTGCGCATCGCCTGTGAGCCTCACGGTATCGAGGTCAACCGCGACAAGCCGCTGCACAGCGTGTTCGGAGAGTACGTGCGCGCCCTACGCGACGGTGGTCACCTCGAATCGGCTATGACCGAGCGCATCTTGAAGTCCTCAATTTCGGTGCTGGAAGCGTTCAACGATGTGCGCAACAACAAAAGTCTGGCGCATGACAATCCGATCCTCAACTACGAAGAAAGCTTGTTGATCTTTAACCGCGTCGCAGCCTCGGTCCGGTTTATCAAATCGCTTGAGGCCAAGATCAAGGCCAAGGCGATGACAATAAGAGCGGTCAGTGCGTGGGATGACAGCATTCCGTTCTGATCCAGGAAGGCTGCTAGGGAAAAAGCATGAAACAGCATGACGAAAACGAACCGTTTTTCCTCACCGAGGAAGTTGAGAGCTAGATGATCGCCGGCGGCTACGAGTTCGAGCCGCCTCCCATTGCCTGCACGACCCGTCCGCGCGACGTACTGGAGGGTATGAGCGACGCTGCGCTATTATTGCAGCCAGGCGAGATCGCCGATCAGAAGCGCAAGCACGGGCAGAACAAGCAATTTTCAGCCGACTAAATTGGGCATGGTATTATTTGTGGCATTGCTACAATTTAATTTTTTAAGTGACTGTAAATAAAGGATTTAATTCTACTATTTACAATAGAGTGGGAATGATTGGTCTTCGGAACGGCTTCACCACCTTCCTTGTGACCCATTCCACCTACAAGTGCACCGGCGATCATCTTAGTTCAGATGGCCGGATACAGCTCGCCCGGCAATAGCACTTCGCAGCCTTCTACAGTAGGATTCTTACGCGGGTGGCAGCCGCGATCTCGACCCCATGCATGCCTTTGTATGTTGCTCGGCAGCTAAAGTAGCGAGCAATCAATCTCTTGAGATGTGCGCCGCCAGGCACCTTAATGATCATTCAGCTTCTCCTATTCGCTAGAATGCTGTGATTCGCTATCTCGGAGTACTCGCTAACAAGTATGCCGACTTCAGTCATTGTCCGAGAACCGTCCGTAAATTCACAGCCAATGGTTTCGCGTAGACCGCTCGGGATCTTTTTGAAAATAGCAGTACATAGGTAAATTTATGCCTGAATTGCCGTATTTTGCCCGAAGTTGACTATCGACGGACTTTATTCTCTTTCGACAGACTTTATTTTCACTCTTCACAACGGTGAAGGATGAATCCCCCTACTCCACCGTCACGCTCTTCGCCAGGTTCCTTGGCTTATCAACATCCGTCCCCCGCACGCATGCCGTGTGATAAGCCAGCAACTGCAGCGGTATCGTATGAAGGATGGGGGACAGTTTCCCGTAGTATTCGGGCATGCGTATCACATGCATGTTTTCGCTGGCCGTGATCTTGGTGTTGGCGTCGGCGAACACGTACAGTTCGCCACCGCGGGCGTGCACTTCCTGCATGTTGGATTTCAGCTTTTCCAGCAGTTCGTCGCGCGGCGCAATGGTGACCACAGGCATGTGCTCGGTTACCAGGGCCAAGGGGCCGTGCTTGAGTTCGCCGGCGGGGTAGGCTTCGGCATGGATATAACTGATTTCCTTCAGCTTTAACGCGCCTTCCAGGGCGATGGGGTAATGCATGCCGCGTCCCAGGAACAGGGCGTTTTCCTTGCTGGCGAAGCGGTCGGCCCAGGCAATGATCTGCGGCTCTAACGCAAGTACGGCGCCGATGGCTACGGGCAGGTGGCGCAGGGCTTTCAGATAGTCGGCCTCTTGCTCGTCGGTCAGGCGGTTTCTGGATTGCGCCAGGGCAAGGGTCAATAGGAACAGCGCCGTCAGCTGGGTGGTGAAGGCTTTGGTCGATGCCACGCCGATTTCAACGCCTGCACGGGTAATGTAGGCTAGCTTGCATTCGCGCACCATGGCGCTGGTGGCGACGTTGCAGATGGTCAGGGTGTGCGCCATGCCCAGGCTGCGGGCGTGCTTCAAGGCTGCCAGGGTGTCGGCCGT
Source organism: Pusillimonas sp. (assembly GCA_044464765.1). Taxonomy (GTDB): domain Bacteria; phylum Pseudomonadota; class Gammaproteobacteria; order Burkholderiales; family Burkholderiaceae_B; genus JBIQKZ01. The sequence goes on along the minus strand of JBIQKZ010000001.1, from coordinate 296,852 downwards.
TTCGCCCGACTGGGATATGGTGACGACCAGAGATCGGGGGTTGGGCACGCTGTCGCGATAACGGTACTCGCTGGCGATTTCAACGTTGACGGGAATTTTTGCGATGGATTCGATCCAGTATTTGGCGGTCAACCCGGCGTAGTAGCTGGTGCCGCAGGCCAACACAAGCACGCTGTCGATTTCCTTGAACACTTTATAGGCGCCATCGCCGAACAATTCGGGGGAAATGGATTCGATGTCTTGCAGGGTATCGCCCACGGCGCGCGGCTGCTCGAAGATTTCCTTTTGCATGTAGTGGCGGTAGGGGCCCAGCTCGGCCTGGCCGGTGTGCAGCTGAACGGTATGTACTTGGCGCTGCACGGGGTTGCCTTGCGTATCGACGATCCATACGCGCGCCAGCTGCAAGTCGACCACGTCGCCGTCTTCCAGATAGATGATTTGGTCGGTGGTGCCGGCCAGCGCCAGGGCGTCGGACGCCAGGAAGTTTTCGTTGTCGCCGCAGCCCACAACCAGGGGCGAGCCTTGGCGCGCGCCTACGACGCGATGGGGTTCGTCGTGGCAAAAAACGGCAATGGCATACGCGCCTTCCAGGCGGCGGGTCGCTTGCTGCACGGCCTGGAAAAGGTCGTCGGAATATAAGTGGTCGACCAAATGGGCGATGACCTCGGTATCGGTCTGGCTTTCAAACACGTAGCCCAGAGCCTGCAATTCGGCGCGCAGCTCGTCGTGGTTTTCAATAATGCCGTTGTGCACCAAGGCAATGCGGGCCTGTGTCTGATTGGCGCTTTGGCCGGAAAAGTGGGGGTGGGCGTTGTGGGTGGCGGGCGCGCCGTGCGTGGCCCAACGCGTATGCGCAATGCCGGTGAAACCCGCCAGGCTCTCCTGCTGAATTTCGCGCTCGAGTTCGGCCACGCGCTGGGTGCTTCGCGCCCGCTTTAAGTCGCCATCGGCATGAATAGCCACGCCGCAGGAGTCGTAGCCGCGATACTCCAGGCGCTTCAGGCCTTCAACCAGGATGGGGGTGACGTCGCGTTGAGCCACTGCGCCAACAATTCCGCACATAGAAGAACTCCAAAATTCAGATCAATGTGTATTGTGCGCAACAACAAAGGAAATATGATTTCTTATTTCTAATGGATATGTATTATTATTTCTTACTATCCAATAATTTAAATAAAATTTCAAATACTAGAAAGATTCAGAATAAATGAAAAAAAATGTAGGGGGCTTTGTTGCCTTGGATGATCTGGATCGGCGCATTCTGGATCAAATACAACAGGACAGCTCGTTAACCAATCAGGAACTGGCGGCGCGGGTTCATGCCTCGCCGCCCACGTGCTTGCGCCGTATGCGGCGCCTGCATGACGAAGGCGTGATCGAGAAACAGGTTGCCATCCTGAATCCCGCCAAGCTTGATCACACGTTGACGGCCATTAGCGAGATCACGCTAGATGTGCAGACGGCGGAAGGTCTGGATGCCTTCGAAGCGCATGTGGGCGCGGAAGCGTCTATTTTGCAATGCTACCGTGTTTCCCCGGGGCCCGACTTTATCGTCATCGCCCAGGTGGCCAATATGCCAGCCTATCATGCCATGGCGCACCGGGTATTTACCAGCCATGCCAATGTGCGTAATGTACGCACATTTTTTTCGGTGAACCGCAGCAAGTTCGAGACCCGCACGATTATTGCGCCGAGCAAATAGTTAATGTCGGCCCAAGGCTTGGACGCCAAGCGCACCGGATGTTGGAACACTGCGGCAATGCGCGGCGAAAACTTAGCAACACCTACAGGACGCCGCACTTAGTCTTGCGCTTTGCCTCGATCAGCCCGTCATATTCAGCCAGATACCGGCTGCCCATGACGGCGGGATCGTGTTCGGCGGCCACGTAGGCATAGGCTTTGCGAACCATGTCGCCGCGCAACGCGGCATCGTCCAGCACCCGCGCAATGCCTGCGGCCAACCCTTGGGCATCACCCACTTCGCACGCAATGCCGCGCCCATCGGCCAGTAGTTCGGCCAAACCGCCCGCATTGGTGGACACGACGGGCACCGAATACAGAAATGCGTCCAGCACACTGGTGCCCAGCGCCTCGCTTCTCGACGAGGAGACGAAGACATCCATGAGCCGGTACAGGTCTTCGACCTTTTCCTGGAAGCCGGCAAATCGGTAAACGCCTTCCAGGCCCAGTTCGCGCACCAAGGCGTGGGCTTGCACTTGCGCGTCGCCGTCGGCGCCCAGGTGGATAAACACAAAATCATTGCGTTGCTGGGACAGACAATGAACGGCGCGCACCAGGGTGCACGGATCCTTTTCGCGTGTCAGCGCAGCGGCGGTGGCCAGCACCTTACGGTCGCCCAGCCCCAGCGCGAGCGAGAAGCTGCGGGTGCGCGGCAAGTCCATGGGTTGCGGCTCGATGGCGCTGGGAATAATCGTGACCGGCAAACCCGCTTTGCGCGGCTCAGCAGCGGCCGCCTGACTGATCGCCACGAAACGATCAACCCGCCGCCATTTCCAGAGGGTTCGCGGCAGACGCTTTTCGGGCACGTTAAAGGCGGTACGCCGGGTAAATACGATAGGGCGTCGCACGATGTTTTTAAGCACCGCCAGCCACGTCAGGGTGTTGGCGGTTTGCGCATGCAGTACATCAAAGCGCCGGCCACGGCGCAGCAAGTAGCCGCACAGCCCCGCCATACCTGTGGCGCCATGCACGGTAAAGCCCTCGGCCTGCGCCGCCCGGGCCAGCGCTTCGCCCCCGCGCGCGACCAGCTCTACCTGGTGTCCCGCCTGGCGGAACTGCCGCATGCAAAGCAAGGTTTGGCGCTCGCCACCGCGCCAGCCTTTCTCGAAGTTCAATTGCAATATCTTCACGGAGTTAGTGTACTGTTTGCGTGCTTCGCATACTTCAACGCCGGCTGCATAGATATGACAAACAGCACACTACAGCTCCATATCCGGCGCCGGATTGAAATAGCGCACGATATTGACGGCCAGTGCGCCGCAGGCGCAGGCAACGCCAATGGCGATGCCCACCGACGCCCCATGCGAGGCGCTTAGATTGAAACCGATGGCCACCAGCGATGTGCCCACACTTTGCCCAAACACCCGCGTGGTTGCCTGCAGAGCCCCTGCCGCACCACTGCGCCGGCGTGGCGCCCCCACCAGCAAGGCGCGATTATTGGGCGACTGAAAGAACCCGAAACCCACGCCGGCCAGCAGCATGGCGAGCAACAGCCAAGTAAAACCGGCATCCACCGGCAACACCAGCACCCACGCCAGCCCCGCAGCCATGCATAAGGCACCTATGCCGCACAATACGGCCACCTGGAATCGGTCGGCCAGCATGCCCGCCACCGGCGCCATAACCGCCACACCCACCGACCAGCCGCCCAGCAGCAGACCGATGTCGCCATAGCTGTAATGCATGACGTCCAGAAAGTAGAAGGGCAAGGCCACGAAGGACGACATTTGCGCCGCGAACGAGCAGGCCGATGCCGCCACGGCAAACGCCACCGGCTGGATGCGCAGCAAATCGACCGGGACAAAGGGCGCCACCTGGCCGCGCGAATGACGCAGCAGCAAACAGGCCGCCAGCGCGGCAACCGCCAGGCAGGCCAGCGCACGCAGCAGATGGTCGGCCAGGGTATCCAGGCCGATGACCAGCAAGCCAAACATGACGATGCTTAACAGGCAGGCCCACCAATCAAATGGCCGCTTGTTGCGCGACACATCGGGCAGGTAGCGCACGCCGAAATACGTGATCAGGCAAAACGGGATATACAGCACGAAAATCCATTGCCAGGACGTGTATTCCAGAATGAAAGCACCGATCACCGGCCCAAGCACGGCAATCAGCGCCACCATCAGAGCATTCAGGCTGATGCCAAAGCCCATCATGCGCAAGGGATAGATATTTCGCACCAGGCCGCCGAACAGGCACATCAGCATGGAGGTACCAAAGCCCTGGCACACGCGGGCAACGATCAGGCTCCACAACGACGTGGAAAGCGCGCAGCCGATCGCGGACAGCATGAAGACTGTCAGGCCCACCGCATACATGCGACGAAAGCCGATGCGTTCGGCCACGGCGGAAAACGGCAGGATGGATACCACCACGGCCAAGCTGTAGGCGATGCCCACCCACACCACCAGCCCCGGATTGACTCCCATAAAGGTGGCGATTCGCGGCAAGGCCACGTTGGACATGGTCGTGTCCAGAGAAGCCAGGATCAGGCCGCCCATCAGCGCCGCCACCGCCCAGTATCGGCGCGGCGCTTCCAGCCCATCGGGCGGCGTGGCTTTCATGGTGTCGCTGGTAACTGTAGATAGATGCCCAGGCTGTGTTCCCACGCTACTAGGGCCTGCCCTTCTTGACCGGGCGCTTCCATCCTTGAAGGGTTTTCTGCGCCACCCGGGACAGCGTCAGTTCGCCCGCGGGCGCGTCCTTCGTCAGTGTGGTGCCCGCGCCCAGTGTGGCGCCCTTGCCTACGCGCACCGGCGCCACCAATTGCGTATCCGATCCGATGAAGGCGTCGTCTTCGATAATGGTCTGGAATTTGTTCACGCCATCGTAATTGCAGGTGATGGTTCCCGCGCCAATATTGACGCGCGCGCCGATCTGCGCATCGCCGATGTAGGCCAGATGATTGACCTTGGCGCCGTCGCCCAATTGGCTCTTCTTGATTTCAACAAAGTTGCCCACGTGCGCCTGGTCGCCAACCTGGGCTCCGGGCCGCAAGCGGGCATAGGGGCCGATGCGGGCGCCGGCGCCCACCGACGCATCGTGCACATGGCTGAACGCATCGATTTGCGTGCCCTGGCCGACCTGCACATCACGCAGAACGCAATGCGGCCCTACGCGTACGCCATCGGCAAGCTGGACTTTGCCTTCGAACACACAACCCACATCGATATAGACATCGCGGCCGCATTCAAGGGTGCCACGCACGTCGAAGCGCGCCGGGTCTGCCAATGTAACGCCTTGTTCCAGCAAACGGCGCGCCTGCTCGCCTTGCCAGGCGCGTTCAAGTTGCGCCTGTTGCAGGCGGCTGTTCACGCCCAGGGTTTCCCAGGCGGCATCGGCCTGCGCCGCGCCGACCGCCACGCCGTCCTGGACGGACAACGCCACGATATCGGTGAGGTAGTATTCGCCTTGCGCGTTGTCGTTGCTGATACGCGTGAGCCAGTCTTTAAGATTGGCCGTGGGCGCCGCCAGGATGCCGGTGTTGACTTCTTGAATGGCTTGCTCTTGCGGTGTGGCGTCTTTATGCTCGACAATGCGCGCCACCTGGCCGTTTGCATCGCGCACGATGCGGCCATAGCCAGAGGGGTCGGGCAAGGTTTCGGTAAGGACCGCCATGCCTGCGCCCCGCGCCTGCAGCAAGCGCTGCAAGGTGGTCGACTGCACCAAGGGGACGTCGCCATAGAGCACCAAAGTGGCGTCCTGGTCGCCGCCATCCTGCACCAACGATGGAACCGCCTGCTGGACGGCATGCCCCGTGCCCTGCTGTGGGCTTTGCACCACAAAGACAAGGTCGGCCTGGTCGGCAAAGGCTTCCCGCACACGCTCGGCGCCATGGCCCACCACGATGGCAATGCGATCCGGCCCAAGCTGCCTGGCACTGTCAAGGACATGGGCCAGCATGGGCTTGCCGGCCAAGGGGTGAAGAACTTTGGGCAAATCGGACTGCATGCGCTTGCCCAGGCCGGCCGCCAGAATAACGATGTTCAGCATTTAAAAGATGTCTATCTGAAAAGGTAAAAATAATGCCAGGAACCCGGCCGGCCTGTCGACTGGCCGGATTGCCGATGCAGCAAATTCAGGTCGCTGCATTTTAGCGAAGAACAAGGCGTGCCTTTATAACAATTGACTACGCCGCACCCTTGCGTGGCGCCGCTGATTTCCTGGCCGCGCGCTTGGCCGGAGCACGTTTAGCCGCCGTGCGCTTGGCCGGCGCACGCTTGGCCGCAGGCTGCGGATTGGCCGCCGCCGAAGGCGCAGACGGCATACTGGCCGCCGTGGCGGCCGCCAATACATTGAACTGCTCTTGCAGCATATTCCACCAGTTCTGCGCGGCATCGGCCCCTGCCATGGCAGCGCCTGCCGCCGCGGCGGCAGGCTCTTTTGCCGCCTGTGCGTCGGCGCCTTCGTTGTGCGGCGCTTTCTTGATCTTGGCCTGTCCGGCCGGCTTGATTCCCAGCGCGACCTCGAGCGGCGAGGGATTGTCGTCGGTGGACGCGCCAGGCACCGGCATAAAGGACTTGATGGTTGCAATCGTGGCGCGCTGTACTTCCAGTGCCTGAATGGAGCTGGAAAGCATGGCGGTATTCATGTGCAGCCAGTTCTCGACAGCACGCAGATCAGCGATGCGGCGGTCAAGCTCTTCAACGGTGAGCGGATTGGCTACACTGGGTTGAGCCAGGACCCCTGCGCCTGACAAGCCTTGCCACGCCTGTCGCATCATCTCCATGCTGGCCAGCAAAGGGTTCTGCCCCACATCGCCACTTTGTCCGAAACCGGGTAAAACGAAAGGGTTGTTCGCTGAGGTTGTCATGTTGGTTCCTTGTGGGAGAATTGATCAATCCATGCTCTAAGATGGTTAGCTTAAACTGAACGTTCAACCTCGTCTAATTATTGGTTTGCATGAAATCCCTGTATACACTCACCGACCTGGAGGCCGCCATTAACTTCTGGCGCAATCGAATCCCTTCCCAGGGGGAGGAACAGGCCCTTTGCCCGCAAGCCTCCGCGCTGGCCGAGCCCTACGCCTTAATGATCTTCAACGCCCAGCATGAAATCGCCGCAGACACGCTGGGCCACGAAGCCCAAGCCGCCCTGCACGATTGGCACGCAACGCAAACCGCTTAAAGCGCGGTCCATGCGCAGGGGAGCCGGCAACCCGCGCCGTCGACCAACACACGGCGCCCACCGATGTCTGATCAAAGCGGCCATTGATGCGCCCACGCCTACCAGCCGCCCCGTCAAAGCAACCGCTGCTCAGCCTTCGCCGGCCAAATGCAGCAGGCTATCCAGAATCACCAATTCAGCCTCGACGGTAAATTCTTTGGCATTGATCATTTCCCAAAGCTCGTCCAGCGCCACCGCCCGGATTTCCGACACCTCGCCATCCTGGTTGCACGGAATGACGCTGTCGTCCAGCACGCACTCGCTGATCAGCACATCTTCCACCTGATAGCCTTCCGGCAAGCGGCGATGCATGCGCAAAATGGTTCGCAACGGGCTGCGGTTTTCAAGTTGATCGGGCTCCAACCCGGCCTCTTCATGACTTTCCCGCAACAGCGAGTCGTCCAGGATTTCACCCGCGCACGCCAGGCCCCCAACCAGCGTGTCCCACATGTCGGGGTCGGTGGTTTTAGTGGCCGAGCGCTTGGCCACCCATAGCTTGCCGTCGGGGGTCCAGGCATTCAGGTGCACGGCGCGGGTAAGCAACCCAAGTGGACGCAGTGCCGCGCGTTCGATCACGGCCAACTGCCGGCCTTCGCCAATGACATCAAGAAGCTCGTTGCGCCAGCCGCGCAAACAACCCTGGTCACGCAGCACGCAGGCGGCGGAGGCCAGCACCTCGTTCAGCGACAGTCGTTGGGTGACGCACGCCGTAATATTGACCGCTTCAGGCTCAATGCTGAAGCCCGGCTGCCCGGCCAGCACGCCGGTTGCCCTGGCTGTGATCCAGCCGGACACCTTGCCGGCCACCGTCAAGGGTCGCGAGCCGGGAGGCGGCAACTGCTGGATACGGGGCACGAGTCGCCGATAACGGGTTGCGACGGCCCGCGCCAGGGGCTCGGAAATCGGTGTTTTCATGGGGGGATTGTAATGTAATGGCTTTCAGCTCTTAACATTTAAGTCGGACCGGCCTAATATGTTGACTGGACGCGACAGGACAGGCTTACGCCCGCCGAATCCGCCCGTTCTAACACGAACACGGCATGTTCGCTATAATTCTGCGGTCTCTACCTAATTAAATCGAGCAGGAATACTGAGGCCGCGTTATTTTGCAAAGCCTGCCGTCCATTCATTGTGCGTTCTCCAAAGGTTTCTTAATCGAGCCGCGATTAAAGTCAACATTTGGTGAATGCACACCGTATTTAGAGGTCAGCATGAAGAAGTTGAGAGGGGTACTGGGCGCTGGAGCAATGCTGCTGGCATCATCCGCCCACGCACAGGTTAAAGATATGCCGGGTGGCCCTGCCGTCAATCAGCTCAACCTGCCCAGCGGGGTGACGCCGATTGCCCAGGACATTGTGTGGCTGCACTGGATGATGCTTATTATCTGTACCGTCATTTTCATTGGCGTGTTCGGGGTAATGCTGTATTCCATCATCATGCACCGAAAATCCAAGGGCGCGGTGGCATCCAAGTTTCACGAGCACGTCGGCATCGAGGTCGCCTGGACCGTCATTCCCTTCATCATCGTGATCGCCATGGCCCTGCCGGCCACCCGCACGGTCGTGGCCATGAAAGACACCTCCAGTTCCGACCTGACCGTCAAGGTTACCGGCTACCAGTGGAAATGGGGCTATGAATACGTCGACGGCCCGGCTGCCGGCTACAGCTTCCTGTCTACCCTGTCCACCCCTCGCGCGCAAATTTACGGCGACGAGCCGCGTGGCGAGTTCTACCTCATGGAAGTCGACAACCCTCTGGTTGTCCCGGTCAACAAGAAAGTGCGCATCGTCCTGACCTCGGGCGACGTCATCCACTCGTGGATGATTCAGGACTTCGGCGTCAAGCAAGACGCCATTCCCGGTTTCTTGCGCGACACCTGGTTCCGTGCTGAAAAAACCGGCACCTACCGTGGCCAGTGCGCCGAGCTGTGCGGCAAAGACCACGCCTTCATGCCGATTGTCGTGAAGGTCGTCAGCCAGGAAGAGTACGACGCCTGGGCCGCCGAAAAGGCCAAGTCCATCGCCAGCGCCGCCGACGATCCCAACAAAGAATGGACCAAAGAAGAACTGATGGCGCGTGGTGAACAGGTTTACGCCAGCACCTGCGTTGCCTGCCACCAGGCAAACGGCAAGGGGATGCCTCCTGCCTTCCCGCCGCTGGATGGCGACGAAAAATACGTCCTGGCTCCCATGAAAGACCAGATTCTTACCGTGCTTAACGGTCATCCGGGCACCGCCATGGTGGCGTTCCGCGACCAGCTCACCGATGTTGAAATCGCCTCGGTCATCACTTACACGCGCAATGCCTGGAGCAACGCGGGCAAGGGTGTCGATCCAGTCGTAGAGCCATCCGACGTCGGCGCCTTGCGCTAATGCCGGGTTCAAGTCACGTAGATACATTCATCAGTTATATCGGGGCCGCGCCATAAGGCGCGCCCGTCAAGCAGGAAGGAGTCAATCATGAGCAGTGTTACTGCCGACCACGTCCCGGCCACCCAGGGGCACGATGACCACCACGCCAAGCCGCATGGCTGGCGGCGCTGGCTATTCGCCACCAACCACAAAGATATCGGTACTATGTACCTGATCTTCTCGTTCCTGATGCTGCTCGAAGGCGGTACGCTGGCCTTGCTGCTGCGCACCGAGCTCTTCGAACCGGGCCTGCAGTTCTTCCAGCCTGAACTGTTCAACCAGTTCACCACCATGCATGGTCTGATCATGATTTTCGGCGCCATCATGCCGGCGTTCGTGGGCTTTGCCAACTGGATGATCCCCCTGCAGATCGGCGCGTCCGACATGGCGTTTGCGCGGATGAACAACTTCAGCTTCTGGCTGTTGCCGGTGGGCGCCATCCTGTTCACGGTCTCCTTCTTCGTGCCGGGCGGCGCCAACGCAGCCGGCTGGACCATGTACGCGCCTCTGTCCCAGCAAATGGGCCCCGGCATGGACTTCGCCATCTTTGCGGTGCACATCCTGGGCGCGTCGTCCATCATGGGTGCGATCAATATCGTGGTTACCGTTCTGAACATGCGCGCACCCGGCATGACGCTGATGAAAATGCCGTTGTTCTGCTGGACATGGCTGATCACCGCCTACCTGCTGATTGCCGTCATGCCCGTGCTGGCCGCTGCCGTTACCATGCTGCTTACCGATCGCCACTTCGGCACCGCATTCTTCAACGCGGCCGGCGGCGGCGACCCGGTCCTGTACCAGCACGTGTTCTGGTTCTTCGGCCACCCCGAGGTCTACATCATGATTCTGCCGGCCTTCGGTATTGTGTCGGCCATCGTTCCCGCCTTTTCTCGCAAGCCGCTGTTCGGCTACGCCTCGATGGTGTACGCAACGGCCGCCATCGCCATCCTGTCCTTCCTGGTGTGGGCTCACCACATGTTTGCCACCGGCATGCCGGTCACGGGGCAGTTGTACTTCATGTACGCCACCATGCTCATCTCGATCCCCACGGGCGTCAAGGTGTTCAACTGGGTGGCCACCATGTGGCGCGGGTCGCTATCGTTTGAAACCCCCATGCTGTTTGCCATCGGCTTCATCTTCGTGTTCACTATTGGGGGCTTTACCGGCCTTATCGTGGCCGTAGCGCCCATTGACATCGCCGTGCACGACACCTATTACGTCGTGGCCCATTTCCACTACGTGCTGGTGGCCGGGTCGCTGTTCGCCCTGTTTGGCGGCGCCTACTACTGGCTGCCCAAATGGACCGGCGTGATGTACGACGAGCGCCTGGGCAAATGGCACTTCTGGATGACGATGATCTCGTTCAACATCACCTTCTTCCCGATGCACTTCCTGGGCCTGGCCGGCATGCCGCGCCGCTACGCGGACTACGCTGCACAGTTCACCGATTTCCACCAGGTCGCCACGATCGGCGCCTTCTGGTTCGGCTTGTCGCAGATCATATTCATGTATGTTGTGCTCAAGGCGTACGCCGGCCGCGGTGAACCCGCCGCCGCCAAGTCCTGGGAGGGCGCCGAAGGCCTGGAATGGACTGTGCCGTCGCCCGCTCCGTTCCACACCTTTGTTACCCCTCCGATCGTCAAGTAAGTTCAAGCAATGACACCGGAACAACGCCGCCGCAACCGTCTTACCGGCATAGCCCTGGCCATTATCGTCATTGCGATATTTGCCTGGAGCTTCGTCCGGTTTGGCGGTTGAAGAAGGTAAACCATGACTGATGACATCCGGAATCTCTCGCGCCGCAAGCTCAACTTTTTCCAAACCCTTAAGGCAGTCCTGTGGGGGTTCTTCGGCGTGCGCAAGGGCAAGGGTTATCAAGAAGACATCTCCAACCTTAACCCGGTCCATCTGATCGTGGCGGGCGTTATCGCCACCATTATCTTTGTGGTGGGGCTAGTGTTGATTGCACAGTGGTTTGTCGGCCAGGCGGTCTAGAACGAACAGGCCTACTATTCGTAATACTCATAAATTCAGGAGAACACCATGAGTGCAGGTCACTCGGCTCACGGCAACGAGGCACCCTATTACTACGTACCCGCCGACTCGGTTCACCCGGTCCGCGCCAGTATCTCTTTACTTCTTACACTCCTTGGCGCTGCGCTATGGATCAATAGCTATCAGGTCGGTTTCTGGATGTTCCTGCTTGGCATCCTGACCTTGTTCGTAGTGCTGTATAGCTGGTTCGGCGACGCCATCCACGAAACGCAAATCGGCCTGAACAGCCGCCGGGTGGATCACTCGTATCGCTGGAGCATGGCCTGGTTTATCTTTTCCGAGGTCATGTTCTTTGCCGCGTTCTTCGGTTCGCTTTGGTATACCCGCGAAATTTCCACACCGCTGCTCAGCGACCTGGATCACCGCGCCCTGCTGTGGCCCAACTTTAGCGGCGCCTGGCCCAATTTCGGCCCCGCCGGCGTGGTCGATACCTTCCAGACCGTCGGCCCCTTCTGGCTGCCCACGATCAACACCGCCCTGCTGCTGACATCGGGCCTGACCCTTACCATCGCCCACCATGCCTTGCGTGCCAACCATCGCGGCAAGACCATGTTCTGGCTGGCTGCAACGGTTATCCTGGGCTTTGTGTTCGTAGGCTGTCAGGCATACGAGTACCATCATGCCTATACCGACCTGAATCTGCGATTCGATTCGGGTGCGTATGGTTCGCTGTTCTACATGCTCACTGGTTTCCATGGCTTCCACGTTATCCTGGGCGCCACCTTCCTTACCGTCATCCTGCTGCGCCTAACCCGAGGCCACTTCACGGCAGACCAGCATTTCGGCTTCGAAGGCGCCGCCTGGTACTGGCACTTTGTCGACGTGGTGTGGCTGGGCCTGTACCTGTTTGTTTATTGGTTCTAAGCGGTTTTGACCAAACGCCTGCCGCCGGTGGTCAGCGCCCCGACGGCAAGCCGAATAAAAAAGCCGGCATTGCCGGCTTTTTTATTCGCACAGCTTTCGTCATCGTATCGGCAGTCCGGTTGACTGGATCCAACCCATATGATGCGCAAACAGCACGAATAGAAATAATGCAATTGACAAGCCAATGCGCCACGTCAATGCATTCACCGTGCGATTGGTGCCCCCTTTGTCACGCATCAGATAGACCAGGGCGGACGCCAGGCTTGCAATAATCCCCAGAAACGCCAAAACGACCACGATACCCATTTTCATCTCCCGTAAAAACAGAATTATTGCAGACATGGCCAGCCCTCACACCCCCCTTCGCACCATCGCAGCGCTGATCCTGCTGGGTCTGACCGCTGTGCTGTGCGCCGGACTGGGCAACTGGCAGCTGGATCGGGCCGCGCAACGGGATGCCATCCGCCAGGCCATGGAAACCGGCCGCCAAAGCGCTGTGCTGATGCTTGAGCCAAACATTCCTGCGTCGGAGCTTCGGGATTGGCGTATTGCCCAGGCAAACGGCGTCTGGCTGCATGAGTTCACAGTACTCCTTGCCAATCGGAATTACAAAGGCCGACCCGGATTCTGGGTGGCCACGCCCTTGCTTTTACAGGGCGAGCCTCGCACAGCCGTTCTGGTTCTGCGCGGTTGGCTGCCCCGGCCCATTGGGCCGGGTGAATCGCTTCCCCCGCTTCCCCGGCCTACGGAGGCGCAGCTGATTGAAGGCCAGTTGGTCAGCCACGTGCCGCGCCTGTTCGAGCTTTGGTCATTCGGCGACACCGGCGCCAGCACGCTGCCGGCGGATTTTTTTAAACCGGAAAACCCTGCGCCCCAGGTGCAGAATCTGGACCTGGAAAACTTTGCTCGCGTAACCGGCTTAAAATTACTACCAGCCGTGCTGGAGCAAACCTCCACAGCCCAGACGGAAAGCCAGGGCCAGGTCATGCTGAACCGCGATTGGCCCATGCCCCCGATCGACTCGGACACCAATCGCGGCTACGCCCTGCAATGGTTCAGTTTTGCCGCCATTGCCGGCCTGGCGTTCCTGGTCATCGCGTGGCGCGCCTTAAGGCGGCGCCACCAATCGAGCGCCGCCCACCGCAACACACCGCCGGGTTCCTAGCCACACGGCCTGTTTAAACTCAAGGAGTCATTTTGGTCCGCTCTTCGCACGTTCCGCCGCCGGCAAGTCCTAAAAAGCGTTCCATCCAGCCACTTATCTGGGTGATTGTCTGCTGTCTGGCGCCCATCGTCCTGGCATTCCTGGCCTATTATGCGCCCGGCCTGGGCCTTCGGCCCGACGAAACCACCAATTACGGCACGCTGATCAACCCGCAAAGGCCCATCCCAAGCGATCCGCCCCTGGCCCTGACCACGCTGGACGGCAAGCCCTACAATCTGGCCAGCCTGAAAGGCCAATGGGTGCTGGTTTCGGCCGGCCCTGGCGCCTGCCCCGAATCGTGCGTGACCAAGCTGTACATTTTGCGCAACTCGCATGCCAGCCAGGGCAAGAATGTGGAACGCCTGAATCGCGTCTGGTTTGTGACGGATGACGCACCGATTTCGGAACAGATTCTCGATGCCTATCGGGGCACTATTATCCTGCGGGTCGACCCTGTCCAGTTGGCGGGCTACCTGACGCCCAAGGCGGGGGGTGAAGACGCCGCGCCAAGCCTCGACCAAGCCCGTGCTGCGCTGGCCGAACCCATGTGGATCATCGACCCGCTGGGCAACCTGATGATCCAGTTCCCCGGCAACGCAGACCCTATCCTGGTGCGCAAAGACATCAGCAAGCTCATCTACAACTCGCGCATTGGTTAATTCACCGTGATCGACCGCATCAAGACTCGTTATCGCCGATTGGTTTTCTTTACCTGGTTCCTGACGCTGGACCTGATCATGTTCGGGGCTTTCGTGCGTCTGACGGACTCCGGCCTGGGCTGTCCCGACTGGCCGGGCTGCTATGGCAAGATCACGCCTCTGGGCGCGTCCGAGCACATCGAACAGGCGTTGCAAGCCATGCCTTATGGCGCGGTCAGCTTTCCCAAGGCGTGGATTGAAATGATCCACCGCTATGTCGGCGCGTTGCTGGGGCTGCTGATCATTGCCATTGTGTACATGGCGTGGCGCTATCGCCGCGAACTGGGCAACACGCCCCGCCTGGCCGTGGTCACCCTGATTGCCGTCTGCGTGCAAGGCGCCTTCGGCGCATGGACGGTCACCCATCAGTTGATGCCCATCATTGTCACCACCCACCTGCTGGGCGGCATGGGGCTGCTGGCGCTGATGACCTGGCTGGCCGCGCGTGAAAAACAGCATCCCCCCGTGGCCCCAAGCGCCCATCGCTGGCTGCCCTGGATGGCCGGCGGGCTGGTCCTGGTGTTCGCGCAAATCGCGCTGGGCGGATGGGTAAGCACCAACTACGCAGTCCTGGCGTGCATGGACTTTCCCACCTGCCACGGTCAATGGCTTCCTCCCATGGATTTCCGGGGCGGCTATTCCTTGATCCGCGCGCTGGGCGAGCTGCCATCGGGGGTCATGATTTCACAGGATGCCCTGACCGCCATCCATTGGGTGCACCGCAACTTCGCCTTCGTGGTGTTTGCCTACCTGGGCGTGTTAGGGTGGCGCATGCATGCAGAATCAGGCCTGAAGGGGCCGGCAGGTCTGCTGCTGGCCCTGCTGGCTGCCCAGTTGATTACCGGCCTGAGCACCATTCTCTTCCAGTGGCCTTTGCTGATCGCCGTGCTGCACAACGGCGGGGCGGCCGGCCTGGTGCTGGTCAGTGTTACCTTGCTGGTGCGACTTCATCGCGCGGACAAGGCTAAAATAGCATTATGACTACCTTATCCTCTCACGAGGCGCCCCTTTTGCGCCAGTATCTGGTGCTGACCAAGCCCCGCGTCACGCAACTGGCAGTATTTTGCGCGGTGATCGGCATGTTCCTGGCCAGCCCGGGCTTGCCCGACTTGTGGCTGGTGGCTGCCGGCACTGTGGGAATCTGGCTGCTGGCGGCAGCGGCTTTCGCCATCAACTGCCTGATCGAACAGGAAATCGATGCAAAAATGCTGCGCACCGCGCGGCGCGCCACCGCACGCGGCACCATCACCAACACCCAGGTGCTGATTTTTTCGGGCGTGCTGGGCGGCCTGGGCATGCTGGTGCTGTACCACCTGGTCAATCCCCTGACCATGTGGCTGACGTTTGCTACATTTGTCGGCTACGCTATTATCTACACCATTATCCTGAAGCCTCTTACGCCGCAAAACATTGTGATCGGCGGGCTGTCGGGCGCCATGCCTCCGGCTCTGGGCTGGGCGACCATCGCCAACTCGGTGCCCGCCGAGGCCTGGGTGCTGGTGCTGATTATTTTCATCTGGACCCCGCCGCACTTCTGGGCGCTGGCCTTGTATCGCAATACCGATTACGCCAAATCGGGCTTGCCCATGCTGCCCGTGACCCATGGCAAGCAGTTCACCCGCCTGCATATCCTGCTGTACAGCTTTGTGCTGTTCGCCTCGACCTTGCTGCCTTTCATGGTGCGCATGAGCGGGGCGCTGTACCTGGCGTGCGCCGTTATTCTTAGCGGCATGTTCGTGTACTACGCCTGGCAGTTGTACAAGGAATACAGCGACGAGCTGGCTCGCAAGCTATTCCGGTTCTCAATTTTGTATCTTGCCCTGTTGTTCGGCGCGCTTCTTGTCGACCACTGGGTCGCACTGATTTAGGGGAAGTAGAACACTGATGTCTATTTTTTCGTATCCGCGCCGTCGCGCGCTGCGCCTGGCTGCCGCCGGAGCGCTTATGCTTGGGCTGGCAGCCTGCGGCAAAGACGAGCCCACCTTCCAGGGTAGCGACATTACCGGCACACACCTGGGCTCCGCCCTGGCCATGACGGACAACACCGGCCAGCCGCGCACCCTGGCCGACTACAAAGACAAGGTCGTTGTCGTGTTCTTTGGTTTCACCCAATGCCCCGACGTCTGCCCCACCTCGATGGCGCAGCTTGCGCACACCATGGAGATCCTGGGCCCTGAAGCCGACCAAGTGCAGGTATTGATGATCACCGTCGACCCGGAACGCGATACGGTGCCGATCCTGGATGCGTACGTGAAGGCATTCAACCCGAATTTTGGCGGCCTGACGGGCACGCCGGAACAACTGTCGGCCACGGCCAAATCGTTCCGCGCCTATTACAGCAAAGTTCCGGGCCCCCGCCCCGACGAATACACCATGGATCACGGCTCGTCGTTCTACCTGATCGATAAGGACGGCGAAGCACGCGTCTTGCTGCGCGGCGATGCCTCCGCCGAAACCGTCGCCCACGACATCAAGCAACTCCTGTAACCAGCGGGAAAGCAGGATAGGCCCGAGTGCTTGGCATTCACACAGTAGCCCACGACATTCGTCAGTTGCTGTAGCCACGCGGCAACGATCGGGCACGGGCCGGCGGGTTGCCGATTGCCGACAGCCATTTGCCGCCGTCTTCCACGACACCGCCTTATGCCTCCCCGGTGGGCGCGCGCGGTAAATCAGGCAAGGGTTCGTGCTGGCGCTCCCCCGACTGGAATTGCTGCCACACCTGCAAGGCGCGCATGCGTTGGCGGGCAACCCCTTCTATTTTTTCACGCAAGCCTGCATCCTGATCCAACAGTTGGCGAAACTCCTTGGCCGCCAGCATCAACAGCTGGCTGTAGGCCAGGGAAGTCACACGCGGCGCGAACTCCATGCCCTCGAAGAGCGCGATCTCGCCAAAAAATTCGCCGCTGCCCAACTCCATAGCCGTGCCATCGGGCAAGTGAATCGCCACCGCGCCCGAAGCCACAAAGTACATGGCTCGGGAACGCGTGATCTGCATCGAGATGTCCTGGCCTGGCACCGTCAGCCGCGGTTTAAGCAACTTGCCAATGGTCTTGCGGGTTTCCTGCGATAGGGTTTCGAATAAAGGCACGCGCTGGATCAGATCTTCGGCCGCCATCGCGATGTCTATGGTGGGGGGCTGGTCGATATAGCCCCAGCGCGCATCGATCTGCCGCACCAGGTCGGCATAGACCTCGCCGCTGATCAGGGACTGGCCCAGCATGTCGCGATAGCGCACCCGTTCCAGCACCCGCGCCCTACGGCCCAGATAGGATTCCTGTAGCCAGAGTGCGAACGAAGGATACTGCAGCTTCAAGGCCTGGAGCGCATTGTCGATCTGGGCCAGGCGGCGGCGATGCGCCTGGACGATTATCGCGGTCGCATTCTCGCCCAGCAGCGGCGGCAGTTCCCGTTGCGCAAACTCGGTCAGGCGATGCGCTTCGGCGCGCTTGCTGGTCAGGCTCATGAAACGGGTAGCGATCTGGCGTGCAAGCGGCTGCTGGAAGCCAAGCAGGTAATACACCCTTAACGCCAGCCGAAAACCCTTGGTATAACGCAAGTCGGCGGCAATCGCAGCCTCGAAACCGGCCAGACCGCCGACGCGTACGATATCGCCCATGCGTTCGGCCCGCGCCAGAAGGTTTTCCGCGATCCGCCAGTCGACCAGTTGGGCCTTGAGCATGTCGAAAAACATTTCCTCTTCGCGCTCAGCCACAATGGCCAGGCCCACCGCCACCTTCTCGTCGTGGGACAGCTCCCGCACCTGGCTGCTGCCCATACTGACCAAGCTGTTATTGAAAACGGCATGAATACGGCTGCGCACTTGGGGATCGATGTCTTCGCCCTGGGCGATGGCCTCGGTACGTTCCTGGAGATCCTCCAGGGACACGACTTGGGCCTGATTGCGAATGGCCCGCTCGATGGGTGACAACTGGTCCAGCCGCAAGGCGCGAATCAAAGGACGCAAGGTGACCCCATTGATAAACAGCGTCATCAGCACAAACCCCGTGGTCGCCACCGCAATGAACTGACGCGCTTCGTAGGGCACGTTGTGCTGTTCGGTGACGGCAAGCGCCAGGGCGAGCGATATGGCGCCGCGCAAGCCGCCCCACAACATCACCGTGCGATACGAGCCGCTGACCCGGGTGCCAAAACGCGTGAGCCCCAGCAGAGGAACCACGCCCAACACCATGGCTGCGCGCGCAGCCAGCGTGACCACGAACAGCAGCAGAACCAGCAGACCTTCCTCCCAGGTGGCGTCTTCCAGCATTTCCGGCATCAACATCGCCGCAAAGACGAAGATCAGCGAATTGGCCCAGAACCCGAACTGCGACCAGGAGTTGGACAATTGCTCGAAGGTGGTTGGCGTCATGCGGGTTCGGCCCGCCGAGCCCACCACCAAGCCCGCAATCACGGTGGCCACCACGCCCGACACGCCCAGGTAGTGCTCGGAGACGAAGAAGGTCAGGTAGGCCAGCGCAATGGTCAGAGTGATTTCCGCCGTGGGCCAACCCCTTAACCACAAGAATAGCCAGCACGCCACACGGCCCATGACAAAACCGGCCAGGCCGCCCCCAATGAACCCGGTCAGAAAGCTGGTGGCGATGGCGCTGACGGAGATTTCGCCGCCGTCGTAGATAATGGCCAACAAGACGGAATACAGCGCAATCGACGCTGCGTCGTTAAAGAGCGATTCGCCCTCGACCAGCGTCGTCAAGCGCTTGGGCGCCCCCACTTCGCGGAATATCCCCACCACGGCGGCCGGATCGGTGGTGGCCACGATCGCCCCAAGCATCAAGCACACCACCAGTCCGTAATCAGACACGGCGCTGATCGAAAAGCCCACCGCCACGGTACAAACAAAGACGGCCACCACGGCCATCATGAGGATGGGGCCGATATCGTCCAGAAGTCGGCGCACATTCATGGCCAAGGCCGTTTCGAACAGCAGGATGGGCAGGAATACGAACAGGAAAGTCTCGGACGACACCTCGAAATGTTGCAGAGAATCGAGGAAATCCGAGGCCAGGCGCGGCGCCCAGGCATGCACGTGAACAATCAGGCCCAGGACAAAGCCAACAATGGCCAGCAAGACGGAATACGGCAGGCGCAAGCGACCCGCCAAAGCAGGCATGAAACAGATCAGGGCCAGCAGGCCGGCCAAGCCAAATACCAGGAAACCTACATTCATCCGAGATCCATCCTGTGCAATGCGACAAGGATAGCGTTTTTCGGGATATGCCAGGCAAAAAAAAGGGCGCCGAGGATGGCGCCCTTCAACATCCGCTTCAAAAGGGAGGGGATTGAGGAGAAGCAGAAGCGGACGAAGAACAATGAATACAACCGAAGTTGTATTACCAGCATTGCTCATAAAGTTAGTGCGCTGCTGTGGAGTTTAGTTCAGCGATGCCACGAAGTATTGTGTATCAGAACGTAAAAAATCGATTTAAAGCAAGAAGACCTGAACGTAATAAGACGGCTTAAAACACGCGAATTTAAATCAAGCGGCTTCGGCTAACGCCACTTTCATTTTTTTGAAGGCAGCCGCTTCGATCTGGCGCACCCGCTCGGCAGAAATGCCGAACTCGGCGGCCAGCTCGTGCAGAGTAGCGCCCCCTTCGTCTTGCAGCCAGCGTGCCTGGACGATGCGGCGTGAACGCTCGTCGAGCAATTCCAGCGCCGAAGCCAGCCCCGAACCTTGCAGGTCGTCGTGAGCGCGGCGCTCGAGCACCTGAGAGGGTTCCTCGGCCTCGTCGGACAGATAGGTAATCGGCGCATAGTTCTCGTCGGTATCACTGGAGGATTCCAGCGCCATTTCCCGCCCCGACATGCGCACCTCCATTTCGCTGACGTCTTCCGGCCGCACATTGAGCTCGGTGGCGATGTCGTTGATCTGGGAGGGATCCAGGGTTTGCCCGTCAGGCCGCATGCGGCGCAGGTTGAAGAACAGCTTGCGCTGGGCCTTGGTGGTGGCCACCTTGACCATGCGCCAATTGCGCACGATGTATTCGTGGATTTCGGCCTTGATCCAATGCACGGCAAACGACACCAGACGCACGCCGCGATCAGGGTCGAAGCGCTTGACCGCCTTCATAAGGCCGATATTGCCTTCCTGGATAAGGTCGGCATGGGCAATGCCATAGCCCAGGTACTGGCGTGAAATGGAGACCACCAGCCGCAAGTGCGAAAGCACCATCTGGCGGGCGGCATCAAGATCGGTTTCGTCGCGCAAGCGTTTGCCCAGGTCGGTTTCCTGCTCCTGCGTGAGCATGGGCAGGCGATTGACGGCGCTGATATACGCCTCGATCGTGCCCAAGGCGCCTGGATTGGAAACGGCCATCGCCAACGCGTTGTTGGACAGGGCTAGAGAATGCGAGCTGTTTGTCATCGTTTATGCGGACTCCGTAAAGGAAAATCAACAAAATCAATCCTATTCCTGATATTAGCACTCTGGCGAGTCGAGTGCTAACACAAAGGATGGAACACTAAGAATAAGACGGCTTTCAACGCAAAAAGTTTCACCATGCGGGAAAATAATCAATTAATGATAATCATTATTATCTGTTGTAGAATGACTTCCCACCCCGCTTTCCTAATCGTTGTTTGGCTACATGACTTCGCCCCTGGTCTCCCGAAGACGCGCTTATTGGTTGAAAACCCTGCATCAATGGCATTGGATCAGCGCCGCGCTTAGCCTGGCGGGCCTGATTGTCTTTGCCATCACCGGGATTACGTTGAACAATGCCGCCTGGATAGAAGCCAGCCCGACCACCACGCAAGTGAACGCCGTCATGCCCCAGCCGCTCGTGACCTTGCTGGCCGAAACGGCCGAGTCGGGCGCCAATGACCGTTACAAAGGGCCTTTGCCCGCCCGGGCCGAGCATTGGCTGGACCAGCAATTCCAGATACAGATCCGTGGTCGCACCGCCGAATATTCATCCGACGAAGTGTATGTGTCTTTGCCCGAGCCCGGCGGTGATGCCTGGCTGGCGATCGACCTGGGCAGTGGCGATGTGGAATTCGAACGCACGGTGCGCGGCTGGATCTCTTATTTCAACGACCTGCACAAAGGCCGCCATACAGGGGTCGCCTGGAGCTGGTTCATCGATATTTTTGCCGTCGCCTGTTTGATCTTTGCCATTACCGGCTTGTTCCTGCTGAAGCTGCATGCAAAAAACCGCCCCGCCTCCTGGCCCATGGTCGGCCTGGGCGTGGCGGCCCCCTTGATTCTGATGCTTTTATTCGTTCACTGACGCATTCATACTATCGTTCATCATGAGACTATTCGCCCGAACCTCGTTAATTTGCGCCCTGGCCGGCCTGTTCAGCCTGCCTGCCCAGGCCGCCGACATGACCATCAAGGTTACCGTTCCAAAGCTCGACACCGCCGAATACCACCGGCCCTACGTTGCGATTTGGCTGCAAAGCCCCGACCGCAAGACCGTACGGGATATCGCCGTGTGGTACCAAACCGAATCCAAAGGCGAAGAAGGCTCCCAATGGTTGAAAGATTTGCGCCAGTGGTGGCGCGTTAGCGGACGCAACCAGGGCGAGCCGGCCGATGGCGTCAGCGGGGCCACCAAGGCGGTCGGCGTTCATACAGTCGACGTTCCCGCCGATCACCAAGCCCTGGCCGCCCTGCCGGCAGGCGACTATGAGCTGCTGGTGGAAGCCGCCCGCGAAAAAGGCGGCCGCGAACTGGTGCGCCTGCCCCTGGCCTGGCCGCCGACCGCCGAAAAAACCCTGACGGAAAAGGGCGAAGCCGAACTTGGCGACATCCAGGCCACCGTACGCCCCTGATCCGCTTACAAGAAAAACCTATCCTTTCACGGAGATTTTGATGAAACGTTTTGCCTTTGCCCTCTGCGCACTTGCCTTTCTTGCACCCGCCACGTCCAACGCGCACGATGCCTGGATATTGCCGTCAGCCACCGTGCTGTCGGGCGACGAAGCCATTGTCACAGTCGACGCCTCGGTCGGCAATGACAAGTTCTATTTCAATCATCGCCCCTTTTCACTGAACAATCTGACCATCACCGGGCCCAACGGCAAAGCGGTGCAAGCCGAGAACAAGTTCAGCGGCAAGCTGCGCAGCGGCTTCGACGTGGTGCTTTCCGATGACGGCACCTATCGCATCGCGATTGCTTCCAATGGCGGCATCATGGCCCGCTGGAAGGAAGGCGAGCAATCGAAGCGCTGGTTCGGCTCGGCGGCCGACTTTGCCAGCAAAGTGCCTGCCGATGCCAAGGACTTGACGGTATTGGAGCGTTCTTCGCGCGTTGAAACCTTTGCCACCAAGGGCAAGCCCACCACGCTGGCCGCGGTGGAAGCCGGTTTGGCCATGCAGCCGGTTACCCATCCCAACGATCTGTTCGACGGCGAAGAAGCCACGTTTATCCTGACCATCGACGGCAAGCCGGCGCAAGGGCTGGATGTGGAGATCGTTCCGGAAGGCAGCCGCTACCGTGACAACCTGAACGAAATCAAGGTCACGACGAACGACAAGGGCGAGTTCAAGGTGACCTGGCCGGGCGCCGGCAAGTACTGGCTGCATGCCGACACGTCGGATCAGAACACCAGCGTGCCCGCCGCCTCCAAACGCGCCTTGTCCTACTCGGCCACGCTGGAAGTCCTGCCCCAGTAAGCAGCTATAACCAAACTAGCCATGCCAACCCCGCAGGACGCCTACACCCGGCTGGACGGCACGTCCATGGGCACCACCTGGAGCGTGCGCCTGCCCGCCACCGGCGGGTATGAGCAGGCTCAGGCGCCCAAGGGGAACGGCGCCGCGAAAACAGACGGCCCGGACAACCTTGCCGCCTTGTCGCACGCCATCGCCCAGGCCTTGGCGACGGTTGTCGATCAAATGAGCAACTGGCAGGAAGACAGCGTGCTAAGCCAGCTGAATCGCGCCGAGCGCGGCTGGTATCAGATGCCGGAGCCGCTGTACACCGTGCTGGCTTGTGCCCTGGACACGGCGAGAAGCAGCGGCGGGGCCTACGATCCCACCTTGGGAGAGCTCGTGAAGCTATGGGGTTTCGGCCCACAAGGCCCGCGCCTGGACGCACCCGATGCCAACGCCATCGCCCGGGCCCTGGCGCTGTCGGGATGGACCAAAACCCAGTTGAACCCGAAACATCGGGGCGTCTGGCAGCCCGGCGGCTTGCACTTCGACCTGTCCGCCATTGCCAAAGGTTATGGCGTCGATGAAATCGCCCGCATCCTGGACGAGCATGGTTTCGACCATTATCTGGCGGAACTGGGCGGCGAATTGAAGGGAAAAGGCCTGAACGCCCAGGGCCGGCCCTGGACGGTCAACATCGAAAGCCCGGACAGCCGCCTTGGGGCGCTTCCAGTTTCGCTGACTAACCATGCCATTGCCACCTCGGGCGATTATCGGCGTTGTTTTATCGTGGACGGGCGGCGTTACGCGCACACCATCGATGCACAAACCGGCCATCCGTTGCCGGACGACCTGGCGTCCGTCAGCGTCCTGCACCCCAGTTGCATGCAGGCGGACGCCTGGGCCACCGCTCTGCTTTGCATGGGCGCCGAACGCGGCCCAGCCTATGCCCGTGTTCATGGCATTGCGGCGGTTTTCATGAAACGCATTGCCAACGACATTTCCCTGGACTGGACCCCAGATTTCCTGGCGCTGGGCCAGGGAGCCTGGACGATGGACGCGCGTCCCGCCTGATTAATTTGAATCACATGACCCTTAACCTTTTTGTGGCCGCCGCTGTTGTCCTGGCCTGGCTGGCACTGACCTGGTTCACCATGATGCGCAAGTCCGCCTGCGCATCGGGCGCAGCACAAGGCGGCCAAACCGTGGATGACGACCAGGCGCAGATTGCCGTCGTGTACGCCAGCCAAACAGGCACGGCCCAGGAAATCGCCCAACGCACCGCGCACGCTCTGGGCGAACAGGCCGCGTTGATCGCCATGCACGATCTGACCCTGGCGCATCTGGCGCGAAGCCGCAGCGCGCTGTTCATCGTGAGCACCTATGGCGAAGGAGATCCTCCCGACATGGCGCAGCGCTTTTACGAAACGGTCATGGCTCTGGACGCCGACCCCACGCGTCTGGCCACGCTTGATGTTGCCGTGCTTGCGCTGGGAGACCGCAGCTATCGTCACTATTGCGGCTTTGGCCAGGCGCTGAGCGAATGGCTGAAAGGCCAAGGCGCGCACTTCTTATTCGATACCATGCTGACCGACCAGGGCGAGCAACGCACGCTCGACGCCTGGAGCGCGGCGCTGGCCCAAACGTTTGGCATCCAATTGAACGTCCAGCCCCATTAC
Source organism: Pusillimonas sp. (assembly GCA_044464765.1). GTDB lineage: Bacteria > Pseudomonadota > Gammaproteobacteria > Burkholderiales > Burkholderiaceae_B > JBIQKZ01. Next base: position 272,412 of record JBIQKZ010000001.1, on the reverse strand, counting down.
GAGCCCTGGCGGTTGACAATGAACCACCACGTGAATCCGGACAGCCTGGGCGGCCCGTGTCATGAACTGCGCTTCCAGCCTGAAGGCCCGTTGCCCGATTGGCACGCCGGCGACATCGCCCAGATACTCATCGCCGATTCCGGCAAGCACCGCGATTATTCCATTGCCTCCATTCCCGCCGAAGGCCACTTGACGCTCTTAGTCCGGCAACACACGGATCCACACGGCCGGCTCGGCCTGGGCAGTGGCTGGCTGACGCGCGACCTGACCCCGGGCGCGACGGTTTCATTGCTGATCCGTCCCAATCCGCTGTTTCACGCGCCCGTCGAACCACGGCCCACCATTTTCATTGGCAACGGCACGGGCATCGCCGGCTTGCGGTCCCTGTTGCGCCAGCGCGTGGCACACGGCAGGGATCAGAATTGGTTGATCTTTGGCGAACGCCAGCAGGCGCGAGACTTCCATTTCGGCGACGAGATCCGGACGTGGCTCGGCGCGGGCAAGCTGCGCCGCCTGGATCTGGCTTTTTCGCGCGATCAAGCGGAAAAGCGCTACGTGCATCATGCCTTGCGCGACGCGGCGGCGGAACTGCGCGACTGGGTGGCGCAAGGCGCCGACATTTACGTGTGCGGCAGCAAGGACGGCATGGCCCAGGACGTGGACCAGGCCCTGCAGGAAATTCTAGGACCCTACGGCTATGCCGCACTGGTCGCGCGCGATGGCTACCGGCGCGACATTTACTAGCGCCACTAGTGTCGAATAATCGCGCGCAACATATCGATGAGGCGGTCGGCATGGTCGGGATCCAGTTTTTCAAGAATCCTGTTCTGATGCGCGATCGCCCGGTCGCACAGGCCGCTGATCAGCTTCGACCCTTTGGGGGTGATTTTCACCAAGGTTTGGCGACGGTCGGCCAGCGCTGTCTTCAAGGTGACAAGGCCCTGGGCTTCCAGCCTGGGCAGGACTTTGCTTAGGGTGGGCTGTTTTGTAACGGCCAGTTCGGCCAGCGCGCCCACGGTTTCACCCTCGCCTTCGATCAGGCTGCCCAATACACGCCATTCAGTTACGGTAAGCCCCGCCTTGCGGACTTCCTTATGAAACTCGTGCGAAATCCGATGGCTGGCCAAGGCCATGACCGACGCCAAATACCGGTGGACAAACCGGACGGACTCCACATCGCTTTTACTCATACCACCACCCTTGCCAGACCCATTGCGCGCTTGCTCCGGCGCAAATCCAGAAGCTGAAAACTGTATTCCAAGTACCCACCCCCGTCAATCGAGGGTGCGACTGCTGTTTCGCACGGCATCTTGTGGGCATCGACATCATTTCCTTTCCCTGCACAGCCCGCCGGCAACTAATGGTTTGCACGGATATTCAAGCACCTGTCCAATCCAGTACATTTCCAATATTATATGAATATTCATGTTTTTATTGACTTCGGGTTCCGGCGCTCCTAAATTACCTTTAGTGTCTTGCTTGGTTAGTTGTGTGCAAGTCAACCAAACAGGAAACTACAACCTTTAGCTACCTATCCGGCTTTAGCGCAGCCCGGCCCATTTGCAGTCGCGCGGCTCTACTCTGCGCAGGAGAACACCATGGCAGAACGCTCATTCAAGAAAGAAGTACAGCAATTACGCATCGGCGCCGGGGAGGAATTCCGGGGCGAAGGCATTCTGGCCGTTACCAAAGGCCTGCTGCAATCGGGGGTGTCGTATGTGGCGGGCTACCAGGGCTCGCCTATTTCCCATCTTATGGACGTCTTGTCCGACGCCCAGGAAATCCTCGACGAGCTGGGCGTGCACTTCGAAGCCAGTGCATCGGAAGCCACGGCGGCCGCCACCCTGGCGGCTTCGGTCATGTATCCCGTACGCGGCGCGGTGACCTGGAAATCCACCGTGGGCACCAATGTGGCGTCCGACGCCCTGGCCAACCTGGCGTCCGGGGGGGTGACCGGCGGCGCGTTGGTGATTGTGGGCGAAGACTATGGCGAGGGTTCATCCATCATGCAAGAGCGTACTCACGCTTTTGCCATGAAATCCCAGATTTGGCTGCTTGATCCGCGCCCCAACCTCGAAAGCATGGTTGATGCGGTGGAGCACGGTTTCCAGCTGTCCGAAGCCAGCAATACCCCGGTCATCCTGCAACTGCGTATTCGCGGCTGCCACGTGCACGGCCGCTTCACCGCCAAAGAGAACAAGCGTCCTGAATTCACCTTGGCCCAGGCGCTGGACAACCCCAGTCGCGACGTCAGCCGCATCGTGCTGCCGCCGGCCTCCTTCCTGCACGAACAGGAAAAAATCAAGAACCGCTGGCCGGCCGCCGTCAATTTCATCAAGGAAAACAAGCTCAACGAATTTTTCGACGGCGACATCCAGGATCTTGGCATCGTCCTGCAAGGCGGCTTGTACAACGGCGTGATCCGGGGCCTGCAACTGCTTGGTCTTGCCGATCATTTCGGCAATAGCCGCATCCCCTTGTATGTCATGAACGTCACCTACCCCGTCATCGACGACGAGGTCACCGAGTTCTGCCGCGATAAGAAAGCGGTGCTGCTGCTTGAAGAGGGCCAGCCCAACTATATTGAACAGAACATCAGCACCATCTTGCGACAGGCCGGTGTGCACACGGCCTTGTCCGGCAAAGATGTCTTGCCCTTGGCGGGCGAATACACGACGGTGGTCATTCGCGACGGGCTGCAAGCCTTCCTGACAAAGCACCGACCCGAGGCCCTGCCGGTCATTGAACCAGCCATCGAGGCGTCCAATGGCGCCTCTCCCGGGTCAGCAGCCGGCGCCCAGGGCAACGACAACAGCAATGGCATGGAAGTCAGTCAGGCCGTGCGCAAACCCACCGTTCGGCCGGTGGAAAAACCGCTTACGTTCCAGCGTCATGCCGCCGAGCTGTCCAAGGTGGTGCCGCCGCGTCCGGCGGGTTTCTGTACGGGCTGCCCCGAGCGCCCCGTGTTCGCGGCGTTAAGCCTGGCCCAGGAAAAACTGGGCGAGCACCACATTGCCTGCGACATCGGCTGCCATCTGTTTTCCATCTTGCCGCCCTTCAACCTGGGCGCGACGACCATGGGCTACGGCCTGGGGGCCTCCAGCGCAGCGGCGTTCAATGTACCGTCCTCCAAACGCTCCATTTCCATCATGGGCGATGGCGGCTTCTGGCATAACGGCCTGGCCTCGGGCGTCGGCAATGCGGTATTCAACAAGTACGACGGCGTCATTATCATTATCGACAACTTCTATGCCGCCGCCACAGGGGGCCAAGACATTCTGTCCTCGCGCGCGCCCAACAAACGGCGCTCAACCAACAACCCCATTGAGAACGCCGTCAAGGGTGTGGGCGTGAAGTGGGTGCGCACGCTGGACCGCACCTACGATGTCACCAAAGTGCAGGCCACCATCGAAGAAGCCCTGACCACCCGCGAAACAGGCCCCAAGGTCATCATTGCCCAGTCGGAATGCATGCTGAACAAGCAGCGGCGCGTCAAGCCGCAGTTTCGCAAGGCCGTCAAGGACGGCAAGCGGATGGTGAAAGAACGCTTCGGGGTCGATCCCGACGTCTGTACCGGCGATCACGCCTGCATTCGCCTGTCGGGTTGCCCCTCGCTTACCATCAAAGACAGCGGCGACCCCCTGAAGGAAGATCCCATCGCTTACGTGGACAACACCTGCGTAGGCTGCGGCAACTGCGGCGAAGTTGCTCACGCCGCCGTGCTGTGCCCGTCGTTCTACCGGGCCGACGTGGTTCACAATCCCAGCCAATGGGATTTATTCAAGGCCAGGATCCAGAAGCGTGTCATTGGTTTCCTGCAAGCCCGCCGCAGCAATCGCATTAATCACTATTCCTTCTAAGAGTCTTCTATGGCAAGCGTACAATTTCACTCAGGCACGCCCATCAAGATCGCCATTCTGGCCATGGGCGGCCAAGGCGGCGGCGTCCTGGCGGACTGGATCGTCGACATGGCCGAAGAATCGCACTGGTGGGCCCAGACCACGTCCGTGCCCGGCGTTGCCCAGCGCACGGGCGCAACCATCTACTACGTGGAAATGCTGCCCGAAGCCGCCGTGACGGCGGCGGGCCGTACTCCTGCCCTGGCCATGATGCCCACGCCCGGCGACGTCGACCTGGTCGTGGCCGCCGAACTCATGGAAGGCGGCCGCTCTATCCAGCGCGGGCTCGTCACGCCCGACCGCACCACGCTCATTTCCTCGTCGCACCGCAGCTATGCGGTGGGCGAAAAAGAACAGCCTGGCAACGGCATCGCCGACCCCAACAAAGTCATCGATGCCGGCAAGGAAGCCGCCAAGAAGTTCTTTTGCTTCGATCTGCAGGAACTGGCCGACCAGGCGGGCAGCGTGATCAGCGCCAGTCTGTTTGGCGCCATTGCCGGTAGTGCGGCCCTGCCGTTTCCACGCGAAGCATTCGAAGCCACGATCCGCCGCGGCGGCGTGGGCGTGGACGCCAGCCTGAAAGCATTCGCGCTGGGTTTCGACGCCGCAGCCGGCGCCCCCGAATCTCCCCTGCATGTGGACACCAGCCGCCCGGTCGAGTCGGTTCCCGACACGGCATCGCATCCCCGCGTACGCGCCTTGCTGGACGAACTTAAAGCCACCTTCCCCGCTTCCACTCAGCCCATGCTGGTGGCCGGCTTGCGCCGCACGCTCGATTTCCAGGACCTGGCCTACGCCAAACAGTATCTGGACCACATGAAAGCGATCCACACGCTCGACCAGCAATTCGGCGGCGTGGGCAAGGATTGGGCCCTGACAAACGCGGCGGCGCGCTATGTGGCGGTGGCCATGGCCTACGACGATGTCATCCGGGTGGCCGACCTTAAAACCCGGGGTTCCCGCTTCGAGCGCGTGCGCAACGAAGTCGGCGCCAAAGACGATCAGTTGCTGTACACCACCGAATACATGCACCCGCAACTGGACGAGATCTGCGGCACCATGCCGGCGCCTCTGGGCCGCTGGGTCCTGAACTCCAAGGGCATCAGCGGCATTATCGAACGGTTCTGCCGCAAGGGCCGTTTCCTGAAAAGCGGTACGCTTACCGGCTTCCTGATGCTGTACAGCCTGTCGGGCATGCGCCGCTTTCGACGTGCGACCCTGCGCCACAAGATCGAAGCGGAAAGCCTGCGCGAATGGCTCGACCTGATCACTGAAACCGCCCCCGTCGACTACGACCTGGCGGTGGAAATCGCCAACTGCCGGCGCCTGGTCAAGGGATACAGCGATACCCATGCACGGGGCGAAAGCAAGTATCACCGTCTGTTGCAAGCGGCCCGCCAGTTGCGTGGGCAGGCAGGCTCGGCAGCGCGCCTGAAGCTTTTGCGTGATGCCGCGCTGGCCGACGCCAAAGGTTCGCAACTGGATGTCATGCTGAAGGCCTGAACCGACGGCTTAATCTCTAACGGAACTATCGGAGCATTACGATGCGCTATCACAATGACCCGGAAGCAGTGCAGGCGCTGGTGCGCCCCACCGAAGTCCATAAAGACCTTTTCATCGACGAAGAAATCTTCGCCCTGGAAATGGAACACTTGTTTGCCAACACCTGGGTGTATGTCGGGCATGCCAGCCAGATTCCCAATCCAGGTGACTTCTACACGACGACAGTAGGCGACCAGCCCGTCATCATGGTCCGCGATACAAACGGCTCGATCAACGTTCTGCATAACCGTTGCCCGCACAAAGGCGTGATGGTTATCTCCGAGCTTTCCGGCAATGCGGGACGCTTTCTGCGCTGCCCCTATCATGCCTGGAACTTCAAGCTCAGCGGCGAGATCCTGGCCTTGCCTTTGAAGCGTGGCTACGATCCGCAGGTCTTCGACGAATGCGAAGCCAGCCTGGGGATGGCCGCCGTCCAGAACGTGCACAATTATCGCGATTTCATTTTTTGCCGGCTCAATCCGGAAGGTCAAAGCTTCGAGGATTTCTTCGGCCAATCGCTGACCACCCTGGACAACATGATCGAACGCTCGCCAGAGGGCAAACTGGAAGTCGCCGGCGGCGTGCTGCGCTACATGCACGACTGCAACTGGAAGATGCTGGTGGATAACCAGTCGGACACCTGCCACCCCATGGTGGCCCACGAATCTTCGGCGGGCACGGCGGTGCGGGTATGGCAGGAAGCGGCCGAAGGCACCGAAAAGCCCATGGCGGTGCAATTGTTCGCGCCCTTTATTTCACCGTATGAATTCTTCGAAAACATGGGCATACGCGTCTGGGAGAACGGCCACGGCCACACAGGGGTTTCCGATTCCATCCATGCCGCCTACTCCGATGTACCGGGCTATGTCGAATCCATGGTCAAGACCTATGGCGAAGAGCGCGCCCACCAGATTCTTGGCGATGTCCGGCACAACACCACCTATTTCCCCAACATCATGGTGAAAGGCCCCATACAGACGCTGCGTATTTTCAAACCCCTGGCGCCCAACCGCACACTGGTCGAATCCTGGACCTTCCGGCTGGTCGGCGCGCCCGACTTGTTGCTGGAACGCACACTGATGTACAACCGGCTGATCAATGCGCCCACTTCCATGGTGGGGCACGATGACCACGAGGTCTACGAACGCGGCCAGCATGGCCTTCATTCACGGGGGCGCGATTGGGTCAACGTGGCACGACTGTACGATCCCAGCGAAGCCGGCCGCAAGAATGAAACCACCAACGGCACCAACGAGTGGCAAATGCGTAACCAATACCAGGCGTGGGCCCGCTACATGACAGCCAGCATGAAGGAGTCGGCATGAAACCCATCGACGACGCGCAACTGATCGATTTCGCCTACGCCGAGGCGCGCATGCTGGATGAGCAGCGCTTTGAAGAATGGCTTAACCTGTTTACCGACGACGGCTACTACTGGATGCCGCTGGCCCACGACCAGGACGACCCGCGCCTGCACGCCTCGCTGCTGTACGAAGACAAGCTGCTGCTGCAAGTGCGGGTGGAGCGCCTGGCCGGGCAGCGCACGTTTTCGCAGCAGCCCAAAAGCCGCAGCCACCATTTGCTGGCTCGCCCCGAGATCGAAACCTCCCACCCCTGGCACAAACCGGCCCAGGGCCAGTATGCTATACGGGTTGCCTTCCATTATCTAGAAACCCGGCTTGACCAGCAGATCTTGTATGCCGGCTGGTCCACCTGGCAGTTGCTGGCGGTCGACGGCGCGCTGCGCATCAAGCAAAAGCGGGTCGACCTGGTCAACTGCGACGCGGCTTTCCGCAGTATTCAACTTCTTATGTAAGGGAAACCAACTTGTCAACGACGGTCTACCAGGCGTTTAACCACACGGCCGAAAACTGGCCGGGCAAGCCTTTTATCCAGGTCCTGCCCGAAACCGCGCAGGTCTACGACATTGATCCCGGCGAACTCACCTATTATGTCGCGCAACGGCATATCCAGGACCTGATCGTCCTGTATACCCAAGCCGGCTATGGCCACGGCCATCGCGTCGGCCTGCTGCTTGAAAACCGCCCGGCTTTCTTTCTGCATTGGTTCGCGCTGAACTCCCTGGGTGTTTCCGTTGTGCCGATCAACGCCGATATGCGCGCCGCCGAGCTGGAATACCTGATCGAACACTCTGAAATTGTGATGGCCATTGCGCTGGAAAGCCGCCACGACATGCTGAAAGCGGCTGCCCGCGCCGTCAAGCGGCCCCTGGTCGTTATCGAAGCGGGCGATGTCCCCGAGGCCGCGCCCTACCCGCCGCCCAACGCCGGCGCCCAGCCCGACACGCACACCGAATGCGCGCTTCTGTATACCTCGGGCACCACAGGGCGGCCAAAAGGCTGCATCCTGCCTAACGAGTATTTCCTTCACGCTGGGCGATGGTATGCCGGCATCGGCGGCCTGGCCGCCCTGACACCCGGCGCCGAGCGCATGCTGACGCCCCTGCCCCTGGTGCACATGAACGCCATGGCATGCTCAACCATGGCCATGGTTATCACCGGCGGATGCCTGATCCCGCTGGATCGCTTCCATCCCCGTTCGTGGTGGGATTCGGTGCGCGAGTCGCATGCAACCGTCATCCATTACCTGGGGGTGATGCCGGCCATTCTCATGAAGGCCCCACCTCACGCCGACGACAAACGCCACTCGGTCCGATTCGGCTTCGGCGCGGGCATCGACCGCAGCCTGCACCAGCCGTTCGAAGAGCGTTTTGGCTTCCCCTTGCTCGAAGCCTGGGCCATGACGGAAACCGGCTCAGGCGCGGTCGTCATCGCCAACCACGAGCCCCGCTACATTGGCACCAGTTGCTTTGGTAAAGAAGAACCCGAGGTTCAAGTGCTACTGGTCGACGACGACGGCAAGCCGGTTGCCGAGGGCCACGACGGCGAGCTGCTGGTGCGCCGGGCGGGAGCCAATCCCCGCTTTGGTTTTTTCGCGGGCTACCTTAAAGACCCGGCCGCCACCAACGAGGCGTGGGCCGACGGCTGGTTCCATACCGGCGACGTGGTCCGGCGCAACGAGCACGGCCACCTGGTCTTTGTCGATCGCAAGAAGAATGTGATCCGGCGCAGCGGTGAAAACATATCCGCCGTCGAAGTCGAAGGCGTGCTGTTGCAGCACCCGGCGGTGAAGGCGGCCGCCGTGGCGGCCGTGCCCGACGCTATCCGTGGCGACGAAGTCCTGGCCTGCATTGTGTGCAATGACGAACCCGGCAACGCCGGCCTGCAAGCCCTGGCCCACGACATCGTCGACTGGTGCCTTTCCCGGCTGGCCTATTACAAGGCGCCGGGCTATGTTGCTTTCGTCGATGGCCTGCCGCTTACCGCCACCAACAAGATCCAGCGCGGTGAACTCAAGGCCATCGCCCCGGGTCTGCCGGGCTCGGCCAAATGTGTTGATACCCGCAGCCTGAAAAAACGCCAGGATACCGGCTCATGACGCGGCCTCGCGCCCGCTACGACGGCGTGGTGGCAACGGTGCCCGTCACCGTGCCGTATGCGCGCTATTCGATCCATAGCGCGCACTGGTGGCTGGGCCGCGCCCTGCGCGAACTTATCCAGGCCTCGGGCCTGAAAAAGCACGACATCGACGGCATGTGCGTCTCCAGCTTTACCCTGGCTCCCGACACGGCGGTGGGTCTGACCCAGCACCTGGACATGACGCCGCGCTGGCTCGACCATATCCCCATGGGCGGGGCCAGCGGGGTCATTGGGCTGCGCCGGGCCGCACGCGCCGTACAGACGGGCGACGCCGACATCGTGGCCTGCCTGTCGGGCGACACCAATCACGTCGACTCCTTCCGGCATACCGTCAGCCAGTTTTCCCGCTTCGCGCAAGACGGCGTCTACCCGTACGGGGCAGGCGGGCCCAATGCAAGCTTTGCCCTGCTCACCCAGCACTATATGCGGGAAACCGGCGCCACCCGTGAAGACTTTGGCAAACTGTGCGTGGCGCAACGCGCCAACGCGCTGCATAACCCCAACGCGCTCATGAAGAAGCCGCTGACGCTGCAGCAGTATCTGGACGCGCGCGTCATTGCCGATCCCATTCATTTGTTCGACTGCGTCATGCCGTGCGCCGGCGCAGACGCCTTTCTGGTCATGACCGAAGAAAAGGCAAACGAGCTTGGCCTGCCTTACGTGCGCATCCTGTCCACCATCGAACGGCACAATGCCTGGCCGCAAGACCCCATACAGTTTCGCGGGGGCTGGACCCTGGATAAAGACGACTTTTACGCGCATGCCGGCGTTGACCCGGCCGACGTCGACTTCATGCAGGCCTACGACGACTATCCCGTCATCAATTTCATGCAAATCGAAGACCTGGGTTTTTGCGCCAAAGGCGCAGGCCCGGAATTTGTCCGCGAACATACATTCACAGTGGATGGCAGCTTCCCTTTCAATACCAACGGCGGCCAGCTTTCCGTGGGCCAGGCAGGCGCTGCAGGCGGCTACCTGGGCATAGTCGAAGCCATCCGCCAACTGACGGGCGCCGCAGGCGCGGGCCAGGTGGCCGACGCGTCGATCGGTCTGGTCAGCGGCTTTGGCATGATCAACTACGACCGGGGCATCTGCACCGCCGCCGCCTTGCTTGCCCGGAGCGCCGCATGACCGAGCCTTTAAGCAAACCTCGCAAGAAAAATCCGCTGCTGCGCACACGCCAGCCATCGCTGCCGCCCGGCGCGCGCAGCCGAACGGCCCTCGGTCTGGCAGCGGCCGCCGCCAAAGGGCGCTTCGAGCTGCAAGTGTGCCAGGAATGCGCGGCCGTTCAGTACCCCCCGCGCGAAGTCTGCCACCAATGCCTGTCGCATGTCCTGAAGTGGCAAGCGGTTTCCCCCGCCGGCCGGCTTATCGCCACCACGGTCCTGCACCATAGCAACGATGTGTATTTCCGCGAACGCCTGCCCTGGCGGGTGGGCACCGTACGCATGGAGGCTGGCCCCAGCGTGGTGGCCCACATACACGGCGACTGCGCCGAAGGCGGCGCTGTACGCCTGGCCCTGAAACTCGACCGCAGCGGCCAGGCCGTTCTCATTGCCCTTCCCGAAAAGGCGACCCCGCACATGGAAGACGACAAGACCTTGCGCGACACCTCGTGCGACCCCAAATTTCGCCGCGCGCTGATTACCGACGGCAAGTCCGCTGTGGGGCTGGCCATTGCCCACGCGCTGCTGGATGCCGGCGTTACAGCCCTGTTTGTCGGCGACCCGGCCAGCTGGAACAAGAACGCCGGCTTCGACGCCCTGTGCCAGGACCCGCGTGTTCATCCGCAGGCCCTGGACGTCACCGACACCGACTCGGTGCAACGCGTGTCGCGCTCTATCGGCGGCAAGGTCGACATTCTGATCAACACGGCCGACTACGAGCGCGACGGGGGCATTCTGCACAACCGCGACCTGATCAAGGCGCGCGATGCGCTGGAAATCAATTGCCTGGGCCTGATGCGCCTGGCCCAGCATTTCGGCAACGCCATGGCCGGCCGCGCAGGCGACGGCGTGAACAGTGCGGTGGCCTGGGTGAATACGTTCTCGATCTACGCCCACGTCAACCTGCCTGCACGCGGGCTTTGGTCGGCCTCGCAAGCCGCAGCGCTTTCCATGAGCCAATGCCTGCGCGCGGAATTCCGCCCTTCGGGCATACGGGTGGTCAACGTATTCTCGGGCCCGCTGGATCACGAATGGGAACAACTGACCCCGCCGCCACGCGTATCGCCCAATGCCATTGCCAAAGCCATCGTAAAAGCCTTGCAAGACGGTGTCGAAGACGTTTATGTGGGCGACGTGGCCCAGGAATTCCTGGCCCGCCTGGAAGACAATCCCAAGGCGCTCGAACGCGAGTTGGGCGCCTAGGGCCCCAGCGTCCCGATGCCGGCCTTGACTACATGAGAACTGAGAACACAAAAAGGGAATGCCCAATGAGCACGCCATCCGTCCTTAGCCAATTCATGTCGGAGCTTCTGTCCGGCAAGATACGCATTGTGGACCTTACCGAAACATTAACGCCCGAATTCCCCACCATCCAGTTGCCGCCGGAATTCGGCCAAGCCTGGCCTTTTCGCATCGAAGAAATTTCCCGGTACGACGAACGCGGCCCCGCCTGGTACTGGAACAACTTTTCAATGTCGGAGCACACGGGCACCCACTTCGATGCGCCGGCCCACTGGGTCAGCGGCAAGGACCAACCCGACAATACCGTCGACACCATTCCCATCGATGCCTTTATTGCCGAGGCTTGCGTGATCGACTGCTCCGAACAGTCGCGCCAGGATCCCGACTTCCTGCTGACCATAAACTTCGTCGAGCAATGGGAGGCCAAGCACGGGCGCATTCCGGCGCGCTCCTGGGTTTTCATGCGAACCGATTGGTCAAAGCGCAGCAAGCCCGACGACTACCTGAATTTTCAAGGCGACGGCGCCCATTCGCCCGGACCGGATGCCGACGTTGTGCCTTGGCTGATTCGCGAGCGCGACGTGCATGGCTTCGGCACAGAGTCGGTGGGTACGGATGCCGGCCAGGCGCACCACCTCGACCCACCCTACCCGTGCCACTATTACATGCATGGCAATAATCGCTATGGCTTGCAATGCATGGCTAACTTGGACCAACTGCCGCCCAAGGGCGCGGTGATTTTTTCTGCGCCCTTGAAGATACGCAGCGGCTCGGGCAGCCCCTTGCGGGTCCTGGCTCTGGTGCCAACGGCCCAGGGCTAATTACAGGAGAACCAACTTGAGCGCGTCCTATACCGCAATCGTTACCGGAGGCAGCGCCGGCATTGGTGCGGAAATCGTCCAGCAGCTTCTGGCGGCCGGCTACCAGGTCATTTCGATGGCACGTCGCGCCCCCTACTTCAGCCATCCGCAGCTCAAATCCGTGCAGGTGGACCTCCTGGACGACCTGGCCACCCGCCAGGCAGCCGCTGAAATCGCGCGTGAGCATTCAGTCAGCCACGTCATCCACAATGCGGGCGTGATCTGGCCCAACCTGCTGCCCGAGGTCACCACCGAGCAATTACAGGGGCTGACGCAGATTCACCTGGGCTGCGCCATTGCCCTGGTCCAGGCCTGCTTGCCGGCCATGGAAGAACGGCAGTTCGGCCGAATCGTTCTGATGTCGTCGCGGGGCGCCCTGGGCTTGCCCACCCGCACCGCCTATGCCGCCACCAAATCCGGCATGATCGGCATGGCGCGCACCTGGGCTCTTGAGCTGGCCGCCAAAGGCATTACGTCGAATGTCGTCGCACCCGGACCCATCCAAACCGATATGTTCTACGATGTCGTCGACGCAGGCAGTGATCGCGAGCGCAACATTGCCAAAGGCATACCGGTGCAGCGCCTGGGCCGGGCCGACGATGTCGCACGCGCCGTCATGTTTTTTGCCGATCCGGCCAATAGTTTCATTACCGGACAAACCTTATATGTCTGCGGAGGCGCCAGCGTGGGCTCCATCACCATATAAGCCGCGTCTGTATCATTGATAAACTCAAAAGGTATCATGCTATTACGTTAGCCTTTATCCCGCTGTACCGAATCCCCATCCAGTTTTCAACAAAAACGGAGACAATCATGTCATTACGAAAACTCACCACCGCTCTTGCCATCGCCTCGTTGTTCGGTGCCACAACCGCCCTGGCGCAAGTCAAAGTAGGCGTTGTATCGTCGTCTACAGGCCCGACCGCACTGATCGGAATTTCGCAGAAGAACACGGTTCCGCTGCTTCCCGCCAAGGCGGGCGACCTGGACATCGAATACATTTCGCTTGACGACGCCAGCGACCCCACCCAGTCGGTCACCAACTTCAAGAAGCTGATCACGGAAGAGAAAGTCGATGCCCTGATCGGCCCTTCGGGATCGCCCAACGCCATGGGTGTGATCCAGTTCGCCGCCGAATCCGGCACCCCGATGCTGGCGCCGGTGGGCACGGCATCGGTCGTTCTGCCCATGACGCCGGAAAAAAAATGGGTGTTCAAAACCACCCAGAACACCGATATTATCGCCAAGGCTCTGGTCCAACATATGGTCAAGACCGGCGTCAAAACGGTTGGCTTCATCGGGCTTAACGATGCCTTCGGCGAAGACTGGCTCAATGTCTTCAGCACCATGGCCAAAGACGCCGGCATCGAACTGATCGCCACCGAACGCTTCCAACGCTCGGACAGCTCGGTAACCGGCCAGGCGTTGAAGGTCTACGCCGCCAAGCCAGATGCCGTCCTGGTCGCCGCCACCGGCGCCGCCGCCGTGCTGCCGCAGTCCACCCTGGTCAAACAGGGCTACAAGGGAACGTTCTATCAAACCCACGGCGCGGCCCTGCCCCAGTTCCTGAAACTGGGCGGCAAGGATGTCGAAGGCACGATTCTGGCGGCCAGCCTGATGCTGGTGCTGCCGCAGATTCCCGACAGCAATCCCTCGAAGAAAGTGGCCGAAGACTATATCGCCCGCTACGAGAAAGCCTATGGCGAAAAGCCCGCCACCTTCGGCGCCAACGTATATGACGCCGGCCTGCTGTTGGAACAGGCCATTCCGGTCGCCGCAAAGTCGGCCAAGCCCGGCACCAAAGAGTTCCGCAGCGCCTTGCGCGACGCACTGGAACAAGTCGACGAACTGGTCGCCACCCAGGGCGTTTACAGCATGACGCCTGAAGACCATAGCGGCTTCGATGACCGCGGCCGCGAACTGATCACCGTCAAGGACGGTCAGTGGCAATTGGTGGACATGAGCAAGTAAAGCGCAGCGGCCGGTTTATACCGGCCGCTTTCTCTTTTATTTCATATAGTCAACCGGATCCGGAAAGCTCAGGTAATTCTTGGTCAATTGCTTTTCTCGTTGTTGATTCGGGTTGGCATTCTTGCACCAGTCGTCTGACTTGGGGTGCTTTTGACCGCTGCCGTTGGTCACCAGGCACGAGGCTTTTTCGACGATTCCCATCTTGTTGGCCGGGCATTGCGTGACATCCATGTCTTCGGTGCAAGGCGCAAACTTCGTATTGACACGTAGGGAATAGACATTGTCATCCAAGTCGGTGAAGCGCACCTTAATCGGATACGCCGCCACGGTGCCTACCCTGAATCCCGCGATCTGGCTGTTGTCGGGCATGACGACATCTTGCTTGTCCTTCTGGCAGTCCGGGTCGCCGTCGTCCTGATTCAGGACGCACACGCCGTACTTCTTGATCAACGGCTCGTTCGCATGCCCGACCAAGGCTTCAGGAACGCCGATTGCCAGCGAAAACCCATCGGCATAGTTGAATTGTTTCTGGTTTTCCAGACCGTTGGGGCCGCCCACCGCAAAGATCAGCCCATCGCCCAGTTCGCTCATGAAGCCCACTGCGTCGTCCACCGAGAACCCATAGGCATTCATTTCAAGGTCGTCGTGGATCAACTGCACATAAGGGTTGAACAACAGCTTGGGGTTGGCCTTGACCTCGGCCTGCTGGTGGTTGTATTGCAGATCGTGAATATACATGGACTGGATCTTGGCATGATCCCAGCCCGGGATTTTCGTATCAGCCAACGGATTCGCCGCCGCGCCGCATCCTTCGTTAAAGGGTACCCAACCATAAATATGCATCATGGCTTCCCAGTAATTGAACGTGGGTTTCAATGGCGTCGTTCCTTCGCATTGGCCCGCGGCGTACATGGCCAGATAGTTCTTGTGGTTCTGTACGAAGAACTGCTTGACGACGGATAGCTTGTCTTTCAAGTCTTGAGGGCATGCAAAGGTTTCGGTTACGTATCCCGTTGCGCCTTCACCCGTCCAATCGACGCACGAGCCCCACAAGTTCTGCATGCGCTGGACCGCCTGGCCGAAATGAAGGGTTTTCTTTTCCTCTTCGGAACATTGACCGTTGATACACTTCAAGACAGACAGCACCGGAGGATAGCCATCGATGGGTTTCACCGGAACCTTGTCGGTCGGAGGCAAGGTGCCGGAACGCTGGGCGAAAATGTTGTACCCACCGGGCAGTTTCAATTGGTCCAGGTTATACACGGGCCAGCCTTCGCCGACGGGGCTTGCCAGGAACGCGCTTAATTGGTTCCTGAAATTGACCAACGGCTTTGTAGAGCCGCTGTAGCCGATATAAGGATTATTCTTGGGTCCGATCGCCACCGGCATGTAGACATGATCCACATAGGAAATGTTATAGCCCACATTCTCTGGCTTCAAGAGCCGCACCGACTGATTGGGCGGCACAATGGAATCGCCAAAGGTATATTCCGACAACTGAGCATAGATATTTTCGGGAAACTGAACAGGGCTGGAATACGTGCTTAACGTGCATGCGGTTTCATGCCCCTGGCAACTGACGTTCTCGGGTGTCGTCACTTTCGTGTCTTCCCCGCCGCGCAGCCGCTCGTTCTTGTCGGCCAGGACAACCCGCCCGCCATTCCACCAAGTAATGTAGCTGTCCTTTGAAAGCTCGCTAAATAGCGGGAGTGTCAGGGTAACGGACGACTTTGGCGGTATACCTTCCCCCTCGTTCACATAGAGCTTGTACACGGCATTGGTTGGATAAGGCTCCGTCGTGCGCAAACACCCTTGCATCCATTCGTTGACCGCATTCTTGCTGGTTGCCACGACCGGATAAATGGTGTCGTCCGCCGAGTTGTTATGGATGGTGATGGATTTTGGCTTAACCTCCATGTCGTTGCCGTCGTAGTCTTTACACATCACGGTCTGGGAAACAGGCGGCGCGCTTGCCACGGGGTCCTCGTCGGCAACGCATGCCGCCAAGGCCAGCGCCAGCATCAGGGCGCCGGCGGCTCGCAGCGCGGTTTTCGGAATAACTTGGGTCGTTATTCGTCGAGCAGAAACATTCATCTTCTTCGTCCTTTGAAAATGGAACGTGCGCAGGCGCGACTCCGTTCCGCAACAACTACGTAACAATTATAAAAATCGGCTTGCTGTGCGTGGTGAACTAATTTCTGTCAAATACAGGCAAATTCTGTCAACGCGCAGGAGTTGGGAGTATTATTTTTTCCTTCTCATTACTGAACTTTTCCTTATGTCACCTTCCTTTCCCCTTCATGTTGCGGTGGTGGAAGACAGTCCGGAATTACTCGCCGATCTGGTGGAGTTCTTGAATTTGAAAGGCTTTATTGCCCACGGTTTCTCTAGCGGCGAGTCGTTTCTCAGCGCCTGGCCGGCCGCCTCTTTTCATTTGCTGCTGCTGGATGTCGCATTGCCGGGGATGAGCGGACTTGAGGTCGCACAGCAGATACGAACACAGGCGCACAACAACGGAAACCCGCCACCGGAAATCATCATGTTGACCGCGCTGGATTCAAGCCATGACCATGTCCTTGGCCTGGAGGCCGGGGCCGACGTGTATCTTTCCAAACGCAGCTCGCTGGAAGTGATCGAGGCAACATGCCATAGCGTGCAACGACGGCTGAGCCGTGACGCCGCGACCGACGAGACCGACGAGACCGGGAGCGACGCAACGTGCGAAGATGCCTGGCATCTGCATGCCCGACAATGGATCGTGACAGCGCCCAATGGACGGACAATGCAGTTGACCCACGCCGAAGTGATGGTGCTGTCGATGTTGTTTGAGCGCCCGGGCCAGGCGGTCGCCCGCAAGGCCTTGTTGTTGCGCCTGGAAAAGCAGGACACGCTGTCCAACTTGCGCAATCTGGACAACACCGCCAGCCGCCTGCGGCGCAAGGTGCTTGCCGCCTGCGGCATAGAGTTTCCCTTGCGGCCCAGTTACGGCAAGGGCTATATATTCAGCGGACGCTGCGGGCTGACCCCATGAACCGGATCGCGGGCTGGCTGTTGTTCCTGGCATTCATGTCAATGCTGGCGCCCGCGGCCACTGCCGGCGTTGCCTTGCCCTTGCAGAAGCAAACGCCACATGTATCGCTGGAGGGTCGGCTGGAGTATTTTCGGGATCAGACGAATGCGCTGCCTTTTGACGCGGTGCGGGGGCAGGATTTCCAACGTTTGCCCGATTTTCGCAGCCTGGGCTATAGCGGCGACGCCCATTGGTTTCGTGTTCAGATCAGCCCTGCGCCTGATGCACCGCCGCGCTGGATCCTGGCTATCGGTTCACCCGAACTGGAAGACGTAGATATCTGGGTGGAAAAACAGGACGGCGATTTCAAGCACTATGCCATGGGCTATTACCGGCCGTTTGAAAACCGCCCATTGCAAACCCGCCTTTTTGCCCTGCCGTTCGAGGTGTTCGAGAACGCGCAAATCTATTTCCGGGTGCGCACGAACAACGCCATCAATGTCCAGGCAGAACTCTGGCAACCCGCGGCATTCAGCGCCCACGAAACCCTGGATAACTTCTACCGGGGCCTGTATTTTGGCATTCTGCTGATTACGATCATTTTGTACACCATCCTGGGGGTGCGGCTGCGCGACGTGCCCATGGCCGCCTATGCTGGGTATGTGGCGTCCCTGATGCTTTTTCATCTTGGAACCAACGGCTATCTACCGGTGTTGCTCAGCAGCCATGGCGCGTGGATCACCGACGCACTGCCACGCATTGGCTGGTTGGGCGGAGCCATATCCATCGTACTGATGTGGGACCGGCTACTGGACCTGAAACACCACTATCCCAAAATCCATCAGTTGTATTGGTTTACCCTCTGGCTCAATCTGGGGCTGCTTCCGTTCGCACTGATGCCCTCACTGGTGGCGCCGTGGCTGCTGGTCATCGTCAAGCTGGCCAACGTGCTTAATAGCGCGAACTTCCTGATCAGCATGGCTGTGCTCCTGATCTTCTGGTTGCGCAAGCGCCAGGTAGAGCTGATGCTGTACTTCATTGCCTTCATCATTCCGGCGCTGGGCACCTTGGTCAATACCGCTGGAAACCAGGGTTTCCTGGCCCAGAACATCGTCACGATCAACCTGTATCAAATCGCGTCGCTGGTCCATGTGCTGGTCATGAGCTACGGCATGGCGCTGCGCCTGCGCCAATTGCAAAGAGACAAGGCTTCCGCCGAACAGGAAGCCTCTCTGGCAAGGGAAAGAACGGTAGAGCAACGGCGATTCGTGGCCATGCTGTCGCACGAATTTCGCAACCCGCTGGCGGCCATTGATCGTTCCGCACAAATGATACAGATCAAGGCGCCCGGGCTCCCGCCGTCCGAGACCCAGCGCTTGGGACGCATTCGTGCCAATGCAGCAGCACTTTCCAGCCTCGTGGACAACTTCCTGCTGGTGGAAAGACTGGAACACCGTGGCGTTGCCGCGTCGCGCAAGCCGTGCAATATAAAACTTTTATTGCAAACCATCATCCGTCAACAAAGCGAAGCGGATGAATCACGCATCGAACTTACGATGTGTCCGGAGGATGTCTCGTTCAATGTTGACGAGACCTTGTTCGGCGCTGCCGTGGACAACCTGGTAAGCAATGCCTTGCGGTACTCTCCTGTCGACAGCAAGGTGGAGATCCATGCCAAAATGGAACACGCGGGTTTGCGGATACGGGTGGTGGATCATGGCCCCGGTCTGGACCAAGAGGCGCTGGCCCAACTGGGAACGCCGTACTTTCGCGCGGGAACGTCATTGGGTAAAAAAGGCAGCGGACTGGGCTACCACTTCACCCAGCGCATCGTGCAGGCACACGGGGGAAGCTTATACGCCTCCTCCCCTCAAGGACAGGGCCTGACGGTAGATATGGCTTTGCCATGCGTCTGAAACCACGCGCGACGCACGGGCTGTCCCGCAACCTTCGCCGCACCTCGATACCCTCCCCGAGCATGTTGCGATATACTCCCCGTCAGTATTAAAGGTATTAGACAGATGAGCCAACAATCTGTTCTTATATTGCTCTTGGGCCGGCATTTCCGTCTGCCGGATGTCCTATCTCTTTATTCAAGGATCAAGCCATGAAATCACGCGCAGCTGTCGCTTTCGAGGCCGGAAAGCCTCTGGAAATCGTCGAAATCGACGTCGAACCGCCTCGTAAGGGCGAGGTTCTCGTCAAGATCACAAGCACCGGCGTCTGCCACACCGACGCCTTCACCCTGTCGGGCGAAGATCCTGAAGGCGTGTTTCCCGCCGTGCTGGGCCATGAAGGTGCAGGCATCGTCGTAGAAGTCGGCGAAGGCGTCACCAGCGTCAAGCCGGGCGATCACGTCATTCCGTTGTACACGGCCGAATGCGGCGAGTGTCTGTTCTGCAAATCGGGCAAAACCAACCTTTGCGTGTCGGTTCGCGCCACGCAAGGCAAGGGCCTGATGCCCGACGGCACCACGCGCTTCTCTTATAAAGGGCAGCCCATCTACCACTATATGGGATGCTCGACGTTCAGCGAGTACACCGTTGTGGCCGAAGTGTCCCTGGCCAAGGTCAACCCCGACGCAAACCCCGAGCACGTCTGCCTGCTGGGCTGCGGCGTTACCACGGGCATCGGCGCGGTGCACAACACCGCCAAGGTGCAGCCGGGCGATAGCGTTGCCGTGTTCGGTCTGGGTGGAATCGGCCTGGCCGTCATCCAGGGGGCACGCCAGGCAAAAGCCGGCCGCATCATCGCCATTGATACCAATCCCGACAAATTCGCACTGGCCAAGACCTTTGGCGCAACCGACTGCCTCAACCCCAAGGATTACGACAAGCCCATCCAGCAGGTCATCGTCGAAATGACTGAATGGGGCGTCGACCACTCCTTCGAGTGCATCGGCAACGTCAACGTCATGCGCGCCGCGCTTGAGTGCGCTCACCGCGGCTGGGGCCAGTCGGTCATTATCGGTGTTGCGGGCGCGGGCCAGGAAATTTCCACCCGGCCCTTCCAGTTGGTTACCGGCCGCCGTTGGCTGGGCACCGCCTTTGGCGGGGTTAAGGGCCGCTCCCAGTTGCCCGGCATGGTCGAAGACGCCATGAAGGGCGACATCGACCTGGCTCCGTTCGTCACGCACACGCGTGGGCTGGAAGACATCAACGAAGCGTTCGACCTGATGCATGCGGGTAAATCCATCCGTACCGTCATCAACTATTAACGCCTTTCATGCCTCACTCGCCGGAAGCCAAAAAGCGCGCTGTTACGCGCTTGCGCCGCATCAAGGGCCAAGCCGAGGCCCTTGAGCGGGCGGTCGAGGAAGGAACCGACTGCAGCGCCCTGCTGCAGCAAATCGCCGCGCTTCGAGGCGCGGCGAACGGTTTAATGGCTGAAGTCCTCGACAGCCATCTGCGCGAGCTGTTCGGCTCGGAAAATGAAGCACGCCCGGCGGTTGTCGATCCCGATGCGGAAATCGATGCGCTGATGAAGATTTTGCGCACTTATTTAAAGTAATCCGGTTCTAAAGCAACCGGCTATCTGCGCGCAATCCGCTTATCCGCGCCGCATCACTCGATCATCCGCGCCGCCTTCAATGGGGCTTCAAGCGCTCCCATAACCACCGCCCCCGGGCGTTTCTATTTCAAACATGTCGCCTGGCTGCAATTCGGCCTGGTCGGCATGCGCCAGTTCTTCGACCTGGCCGTTGCCGCGGATGACCCGCGACTTGCCCACCGCGCCGGGTTGACCGCCTTCGGCCCCAAACGCCGGGTGAATCCAGCCGTTGGACAGGGTTGAAACCGTCATGGCCTCAAGGAAGCGAATGGTGCGTATACCCCCATTGCCGCCATGCCAGCGGCCTTGGCCGCCCGAACCCTGGCGAATAATGTAGCGCTCCAACCGGACGGGAAAACGCAACTCAAGGACTTCGGGATCGGTCAGCCTGGAATTGGTCATCTGCGTCTGCACCACCGATGTGCCGTTGAAGCCGCCGATCAGGCGCCCGTCGGCGTCGAAATTGCCGCCTGCGCCCGACCCACCCGAAATCGTTTCGTAATATTGGTAGGTTGCATTGCCAAAGGTCAGGTTGTTCATGGTCGGCTGACTGCCCGCCATGACACCCAAAGCGCCGTACAAGGCATTGGTGACACACATGGAGGTTTCCACATTGCCCGCCACGACGGCAGCGGGGTAGTCGGGATTCAACATGGAGTCTTCGGGCACCACCAGCGTCAAAGGTTTCAGGCCACCCGCATTGATGGGGATATCGTCATTCACCATGGTGCGAAAGACATACAGCACAGCGGCTGTGGTCACCGCGCGCGGCGCATTGAAGTTGTTGGGCAGACGGCCCGAGCTGCCGGTGAAGTCCAGTGTTGCGCTACGCGAATCGCGGTCGACGGTCAGCCTGACCTGGATGCGCGCGCCATTGTCCAGCAACTGGGTGAATTCACCGTCTTTCAAGGTGGCAATAACGCGTCGCACGGACTCTTCGGCATTGTCCTGCACATGGCGCATATAGGCGTGCACCACATCCAGCCCGAAGGCGTCCACCATGTTCAGCAGCTCTTCCCGGCCTTTTTCGTTGGCTGCGACCTGGGCGCGCAGGTCGGCCAGGTTCTGTTCGATATTGCGGGCCGGGTAACGCGCGCTGGACAAGACGTCGCGGATTTCAGCCTCGCGCATGCGGCCGTTTTCGACCAGCTTGAAATTGGTGATCAGCACACCCTCTTCGTCGATCGTATGCGAGTCAGGCGGCATCGAGCCGGGCGACAGCCCGCCGATATCCGCATGATGGCCTCGCGAGCCAACGTAGAACAGAATGTCGCGGCCCTGTGCATCAAACACCGGCGTCACCACGGTGACATCAGGCAGGTGTGTGCCGCCCGCGTACGGGTTGTTCAGCACATAGACGTCGCCAGGGCGCAATTGCCCCGCATTTGACTGAATGACCGCCTGGATGCTGGCGCTCATGGATCCCAGGTGCACAGGGATATGCGGCGCGTTGGCGACGAGATCGCCGCACGCATCGAAAATGGCGCAGGAAAAATCCAAGCGTTCCTTGATATTGACCGAGTGCGCGGTGTTCTGCAGGCGATACCCCATTTGCTCGGCGATCGACATGAACAGATTGTTGAAAATCTCGAGCATGACGGGGTCGGCCTGGGTGCCCACGGCGTGGCGCATCGGCCGCGCGATATGTCGATCCAGCACGATGTCGGCGCGCGGCGTGACGGTGGCCCGCCAGCCCAAATCGACCACGGTCGTGGCATTGGCGTCGACGATCATGGCCGGGCCGATAATCACATGGCCGGGCGCAAGGTCCGCACTATGATAGAAGGGGCAATCACGCCAGCCATCATCCACGTACATTCGTACAGTGTCGGCCGCCACAAGCTCCGGCGGACTGCCTGCAGCGTCTTGCGCCGTGTCGGCCGGCGCGTGAAGGCCGGCCTCCGCCCCAATGGCTTCCACCACAGCTGACTCAATCACCAGCTTGCGGCCAGGCATCAAGAATGAAAAACGCTGCAAGTACGCCTTCTGGAACGCCTCGAGCATCGCGTCGGTGGAATCCAGGAGGATGGGCAAGGCCGTGTCCGTTCCTTCGTAGCGTAAATGCAGCTCACGCTCCACCCGGATATCGTCGGCGGCAATCCCCTGCGACTCAAGGTCTTCACGCGCCGCGCGCTCCAGCTCGTCCAGCACATCGCGCGCCTGACGCTCGCCCTGCGTTGTCCAGGACAGCTCCACGGACCGTTCGCGCATGGCGGTGGATGCCGCAAGGCCCATGCCATAGGCAGACAGGACGCCCGCGAGCGGGTGCGCAAGCACCCTGGGCATGGCCAATTGATCGGCCACCCGGCAAGCGTGCTGACCACCCGCACCGCCAAACGTCGTCAAGGTGTAGCGAGTAATGTCGTAGCCGCGCTGAACCGAAATGCGCTTGATCGCGTTGGCCATATTGGCAACCGCTATTTCCAGGAAGCCTTGCGCAAGCTGCTCGGGGGTAATGTCGCGGCCGGTTTCCCGGCTGACCTGGCCGGCCAGTTCGGTAAAGCGTTCACGAACAATGCCGGCATCCAGCTCTTGGTCGGCATTGGGACCGAACACCGCCGGGAAATGATGCGCTTGAATACGCCCCAACATAACATTCGCATCGGTCACGGTCAGCGGGCCGCCACGACGGTAGCAGGCCGGCCCGGGATTCGCGCCGGCGGATTCAGGCCCTACCCGCAAGCGGGCGCCATCGAACTGCAGAATGGAACCACCACCCGCGGCAACGGTGTGGATGCTCATCATGGGCGCGCGCAAGCGCACCCCGGCCACCAAGGTGTCGAAAGCGCGTTCATATTCGCCGGCGTAATGCGAGACGTCAGTGGACGTACCGCCCATGTCGAAGCCAATGACACGGTCAAATCCTGCGATGCGGGAAATGCCGGCCATGCCGACAATGCCGCCCGCCGGACCTGACAGGATTGAATCCTTCCCCTGAAAAGCATGCGCGTCTGTCAGGCCGCCGCTGGATTGCATGAACTGAAGACGCACCCCGGGCAAAGCGGCCGCCACGCGATCGACATAACGCCGCAGCACGGGCGACAGATAGGCGTCCACCACCGTGGTGTCGCCACGGGCCACGTAACGGATCAGCGGCGAGACCTGGTGCGAGCTCGACACTTGGGTAAAGCCCACATCGTGCGCCAGCCGGGCCAGCGCCGTTTCGTGCGCACCATTGCGATACCCATGCATCAATGCAATTGCCACCGCTCGGAAACCGCGATCGAAGGCCTGCTGGAGCGCCTGGCGGGCCGCCGCTTCATCCAGCGCCCGCACCACCGAACCGTCTGCCGCCAGGCGCTCGTCGACTTCAACCACGTCTTCGTGCAGCAACTCAGGCAAGATGATCTCGCGATCGAACAGGCGCGGACGGTTCTGGTAGCCGATGCGCAACGCATCGCGAAAGCCCCGGGTGACCACCAGCAGCACACGCTCGCCCTTGCGCTCGAGCAAGGCATTGGTGGCCACGGTGGTGCCCATCTTCACGATTTCTATGCGCTCGACCGGTACAGGTTCATCGTGCCGCACACCCAACAGTTGGCGTATGCCTTCCACCGCCGCATCCGGGTATTGCTCCGGGTTCTCGGACAACAGCTTGGCCGTGACCAGCCGCCCATCGGGCCGGCGCGCCACGATGTCGGTAAAGGTGCCGCCCCGGTCAATCCAGAATTGCCAGCGCTTGTGTTCAGAAGGAGTCGTCATCGGCTTGCTCATAATGAGGACGCTGCGCGCGCAGCCTGATCATAAAGCCCGGAAAGCATGCGCAGGCGCGCCGCCATGGCGGCCAGTGATTCGGCATCCGCCAGGTCGCCTTCAACCGCCGGCAACAGGCAGCGATTGCGCACTTCACGAAAGCGCTCCAGCAGATCCGCCCCCGCTTTCGTGGTGATGTAGAAGGCTTCCTTGCCGACTTTCTTGCTATTGACCAAACCCATGCCGACCAGTTTCTTCAAGGAATAATTGACCACATGGCTGTCTTCATAATTCAGCGTGAAGCAGACATCGGCCAGGCGTTTACTGCGGTTTCTGTGATGCACATGATGCAGCACCAGCACGTCGGTGGACGCCAGGTCGGCTTCGCCGGCGGCGCGCATGCAACGCACGACCCAGCGGGCAAACGCATTGTGCGCCACCATCAATCCGAACTCAAGTTCGGACAGGGCCGGATGCGGGCCCACCGCCAAATGGGCGGACGACAAGATACGCAATGGCATATCGCCTGCCCGGTTTGAATTCGTTGCTTCAGTCATCGGCATCGTCCCCGGATGGTTCACCCAGCCTTTCTTTCACCGGTGCAATCTGGGAGACCAGATCGCGCAAACGTGCTTTGTTGGCCAACGGGGCCACCTCGTGTTCGGCGCCAGGCTGCATGCGCGCCATACAGGCGTACACCACCTTGCCGTCCATCAGCATCATGCATTCCTTGCAGGCGTTGGCGTTGATGCACGAATAGCGAAACGCCAGGGTGTCGTCGGTATGCTGGCGCACCCAACGCAAGCCATCCAGCAGCGATGCGGCCTCGTTGATGGGCACTTCATAGCGCTGTATGTGGGATTCGCCGTCGCCTTGACCACGCTTCACATTCAGAAAGACCGTCTGGCCTATTTTTTGCGTATTCATTCATTACTCCTTGCTGCGTCCGCTGCGTCGACCGGAACGCCCTCGCCTTCAATGGGTTCGGCCAGGCGTTGCACGGGTTGGGTTTCCAGCACCCACTCGCCATCGCGCAAGGCCAGCGTCTGGTTAAGCGTCCAGGCATCGTCCATGCCGGGGAAATCCTCGCGCTGATGCGCGCCACGACTTTCACGGCGCGCCAGGGCGCTGCGCGTGACGGCTTCGGCCACCAGCAGCATGTTGCGCAAATCCAGGGCGTCTAGCCGCACCGGATCCTGGGGCTCGACGCTGCCGGGCAAGGTATCGCCCAGTTCGTCCTTCAATTGGGCAATACGCACCAGAGCCTGCTCCAGCCCCTGCTCGGTACGGAAGGGACCGACATCATCCTGCATGATGTCCTGAAGCCTGGCGACCAGGGCCGCCACATTGATATCGGCCGAGCCGTGATCCGACGGGCTGCAAAGCGCTTGCAACGCAGGGGCGGCCAAGGCCTGTACGGTCGCCGCATCGGCCCGCGCCGCAGACGCCGACCAGGCCGCAGCGCTTCGACCGGCCTGCAAGCCAAATGCCACGGCCTCGGTAATGGCGTTGCCGGACAGGCGGTTGGCGCCGTTCGCCCCGCCCACCGCTTCGCCGGCGGCGTACAGCCCAGGCACGTCGGTGCTCATGTCCACATTCACGCGTATGCCGCCCATATGGTAGTGAGCGATCGGCGCCACTTCGATCGGCGCCTTGGTCAGATCGATGCCATTGGCGGCGAGCTTGTCGATAATCGGCCCGAAGGCCTTGCGCAACGTGGCTTCGGGCACATGCTCGAAACTAAGATACGCCCCTCCCGCCGGCGAACCACGGCCCGCCTCGACTTCCTTCAAGATGGCATAGGTGGCGGCATCGCGGGTGACCGTATAACCCTGCTCTTCGGCCGCATGGCCATACTTTTCCACGAACTCCTCGCCCAGCCCGTTCAGCAGCCGGCCACCCAGCTTGTAGCGGAAAGGGTCCCACATAATGGGATCGAAACCGACCAGACGCGGCGCCAGATGGCCGATGGGAAAGAACTGCACGAACTCCATGTCGATCAGGCGGGCGCCGGCGCGCAAGGCAAGTGCATAGCCATCGCCCCCCATGTTCAGCGATGCGCTATTGCGCCGGTACAAACGGGTGAGCCCCCCGGTGGAAATCACGATGGCGCCCGCCCGCACCACGACGGGAAGACCGGTGGTCAGGTTAAGCGCCACGGCGCCGACAGCTCGGCCCGCCTCGACCAAGAGATCGACGATCAGCAGGTCGCCGACACGCTGTACGCCTTCGGCACGCACCACCTGGGTGCGCAGGGTCTTGGCCACGGCGGGCCCGGTATTCAAGTAATCGACATACACACAACGCGGGCGGTCGTGGCCCGGCGCATGGGCCTGAGTCAGATGGCCGTCGGCGCGCGCCCAGCCCACGCCCCAGCTTTCCAGCAAGCGGATGGCATCCACTCCCGTT
Source organism: Pusillimonas sp. (assembly GCA_044464765.1). GTDB lineage: Bacteria > Pseudomonadota > Gammaproteobacteria > Burkholderiales > Burkholderiaceae_B > JBIQKZ01. The sequence continues at coordinate 245,571 of JBIQKZ010000001.1, read as the reverse complement.
TCGCACAGCAGGCGGGCCAGCGGTTCACTGCACAAGCCCCGGCCGGCGGCCAGGGTATCGGCATAATGGTTGCGCCAGTCGTCGGGCGTCTGCTCGCCCAGGGCCACGGCCACCGTCATTTGCGCCATGATGGTCGCGCCGCCGCGCCCAATCAGGCTGCGATCCGCGATCAATACCTGGCGTCCCGCCTGGGATGCCGCCACGACGGCGCTCATGCCGGCCCCGCCCGCCCCGATGACCAGCACGTCGGTTTCGATAGTAGTCACGTTTTCAAGTTTCACGCCGCCCCCAAATAAGCTTTCTTCACCATGGGATCGGCGGACAGATCCGCCGCTGATCCCTGCAATATCACATGCCCATGCTGCAACACATAGGCCCTGTCGGCCAGCTCCAGCGCAATGCGCGCGTTCTGTTCGACCAGCAAAATGGTCTGGCCGGCCTCTTTCCAGCGAAACAACACCTCGTACACCAGATCGACGAACTTGGGCGACAGGCCCATGGAAGGCTCATCGATGCAGATCAGCTTGCCGCGCCGCAGCCAGGCCCGGCCCAGGGCCAACATTTGCTGTTCGCCGCCCGAGAGGGTGCCGGCCGCCTGGCGCCGCCTTTCCGCTAGGCGCGGAAACGAGGCGAACACGTCGTCGAGATCGGCGGCAATGGCCTCTTTGTCGGCGCGGCGAGGGTAAGCCCCCATCATGAGGTTTTCGTAAACTGACATCTCGGGAAACAGGCGCCGCCCTTCCGGCACGCTGGCCACACCGCGATCGATGACGTCGGGCGCGCTCAGGCCGTTAATGGGCTCGCCTTCCAGCACGACACGGCCCTGCGACGGCGTCACCAGGCCCAGAACCGTTTTCAAGGTCGTGGATTTGCCCGATGCGTTGCCGCCCAGGACCGAAACGACCTCGCCTGCCTGCACATGCAGGCTGACGTCGAACAAGGCCTGCACCGCGCCGTAGTGGACATCGACGCCATCCAGGACCAGAAAAGGGGATTGAGTATTCTCAGCCAAGATGCGCATCCGATAAGGTGGGCCGCAAGCGCTGGCGGCCCAGATAAGCTTCAACCACTTCCGGGTGATCCAGGGCATGGCCGGGGTCTCCCTGGGCCAGCACCTGACCCTGGTTCAGCACAATGACCCGGTCGGCCACTTTGCGCACCAGCGACAGTTTGTGCTCGACCACCAGCATTCCCAAGGTGGGGCGCATGCGGCGCAGCTCCAGCAGCAGGTTGGTCAGCTCGCCGGTTTCCGTCGGGTTCATTCCGGCCGCAGGCTCGTCCAGCAGCAGGTAGTCGGGCTGCCCGGCCAGCACGCGGGCGATTTCCAGGCGGCGGCGGTTGGCGTACGACAGGCTGAACGCGGGCTGATCGCGGCGCGGCCACAGCCTGTCGCCGAACAGTTGCAGCGTTTCGCGAGCAACCGCCTCTTGGGCCTCGACGCGTTTGCGCCAACCGGGCAGGCCCAGCAAGGTGGCCGTTACTTCGTACACAGGATTGGACAGCCGCCCCCCATTCTTGTTCAAAACATGGGCCTGCGTGCCCAGCATCACGCTATCCCACACCGATAGCGCGGGGAAGACCCGCGAGGTCTGGAAGCTTCGGCCCACGCCAAGACGCGCAATGCGCTCGGGCGGCAGGCGATCGATGCGGCGGCCATCCAGGAAAATGCGGCCCGAAGTCAGTTGCTCGATGCCGCTGATCAATTGGATAAGGGTGGACTTGCCTGCGCCATTGGGGCCGACCAAGGCCAGCGTTTCCCCCGGCGCCAGCGTCAGGCTGACACCGTCCACGGCTTTGACCCCGCTGAAGTGGCGGGAAACGTCGACCAGTTGTATGCCTTTGGAAACGGTCATCAGCGCGCCCCCAGTATGCCGTGAGGCCGCCACCGCAATGCAATCAGCAAGAACAGGCCGTAGGCAATCATGCGCCATTCGGCAAAGGGCCGTAGCAGCTCGGGCAGCAGGGTCAGCGCAAAGCCGGCCAAGGCGGCGCCCGTCAGGTTGCCCAGACCGCCCAGCACGGCCATGGTCAGGATCAGCATGGAAACCGTCACATTGAAGCTGTCGGGCGTGATAACGCTTTGCACATAGGCGAACAGCCCGCCCGCCGCGCCGGCCAGAGCGCCCGACACGGCAAAACCCAGCATCATGTAGCGCCGCACCGGCAAGCCCGCTGCATGGGCGGCCAGCCTGTCCTCGCGGATGCCGCGCCATGAACGGCCGATTTCCGAGTCCATCAACTTTTGCACCAGATACAGCATTACCGCGGCAACCAGCGCCACCAGCCAATACTTCTCGCCAATGGCGCCCAGGCGGAACCCGCCCAAGTAATCGAATTGCGGCGCGGGGATATTCAGAAAGCCCATCGGCCCGCGCGTGACTGACAGCCAGGTCATGAAGATCAGGAAACCGATCTGGCCGATGGCCAGCGTGCCCAGGGCAGCGGTATGGCCGCTAAGCTTGTACAAAGGCAAGGACGCCACCGCTGCCACAACAGCGCCCAGCACAATAGCGGCCGGCAAGGCGATTTCCGTCGATAATCCGTAGGTTCGGCCCAGCACCGCAACGGTGTAAGCGCCTACGCCATAAAATGCCGCATGGCCGATGGCAAGCACGCCCAACGACCCCGAAACCAGCGACACACTGGCCGCCAACATGGCGAAAATCATGCCGTAGACGACGGCTTGAAGTACGTAATTACTGTCGGTCAGCCACGGCAAACACGCCAGCACCGCCCCCGCTGCCAAAAAGCCCCAGGGGGGCATCTCCCACACGCGGTGCGCTGCCCGCTGACTGGACGGCGAGGCCAACAAACTGGTGCTGGGCATACTGCCCGATGCGCCGCCGGCGCCCCCCAGGGCGCTCAGGCGGGCATCGCCAAGAATCCCTTGCGGACGGAACAGCAAAAATACCAACAGCAGCGAAAATGCTGTTAAATCACGATAACCTTCGCCAATATAGGCGCTGGCCAGCGTTTCGACGATCCCCAGCGTCAGCCCGCCCACCACCGCGCCCGGGATGCTGGTCAGCCCGCCCAGCAGCGCCGCGGCAAAGCCTTTCAGGGCGAACGGCATGCCCATCTGGGGAAACACACTTTTAAAGTACAAAGCCACCAGAATCCCGCTGATTGCGCCCAGAGTACCCGCCAGGCCAAACGCCAGACGCCGGACATTGTCTGTGCGCACACCCAGTTGGGCGGCCGCATCGCGATCCTGGGCAGTGGCTCGAACCGTTCGCCCCATCCAGGAATAGTTCAGGAACAACGTAAGCACCAACGCCGCCAACCCGCCAAAGACGAAGATCAGGATATCGGTGCTGGTAATGTAGGCGCTGCCAAAGTAGAAGGTCACCTCTTCAAACGGCAGGGGAAAGGCCTGCCCTTCGGGCGACCAGATAATTTCCGCCAATTGGTCGATGATGATGCTGATGGCCAGCGTGGACAGCACCGGCGCGATATATGGGCCATTTTCCAGGGGCCGCAAGGCCGCACCTTCGAGCAGCACGCCCAGCCCGGTCACCAGCACAATGGACAACAGCGCGGCAAGGGGCAAGGGCAGCCCCAGCCACACAACGCCGCTGAACGCAAAAAACGCCCCCAGCATGAAAAGGGCGCCCTGCGCAAAGTTGATGAGGTTCGATACGCCAAAAACCAGGCTGAAGCCCAGTGCGATCAACGCATAAACCTGGCCGATCGCCAAGCCGTTGACGATCTGGCTGAAGAATAATTCAATCATGGTGGTTCTATGGGCCCAGAAGCGGTGGAAATATGGACCGAGAAGACAGCTTTGCAGACCGGACTGTTTCTACCGCCCACGCTCCTAAGGCGCCCTGGCCGCGCGGCGTGGTCAAAACAAGGCAAACTGGCCGTCACGCACAGTGATGAAAATAGGCGCTTTCTTGACGTTCCCGTGGTCGTACTTGGTGACGCCGGTAACGCCTTCGTAGGCGGGGCCGTTGGCCAACTCGTCGCGCACGGCCTGGCCGGTAAGCGGCTTACCCGACTTGATCACGCGGCGGATGGCTTCCACGCCAACACCCGTGGCATCGTAGGCCAGTGCGGCGAACTGATCAGGCAAGCGGCCATACTTGGCTTTGTAGGCCTCGGTGAATTCCTTTTTGGACGGATCCTGTGCAAAGAAGATTGTATGCAGAACCACGCCTTCAGCCGCCTTGCCCGACAGCTCGATGAACTTGGGCGAGGTCAGTGGAATACCACCGCCCACGGGAATGTCCTCGCCGGCCTGGCGAAGCTGCTGGATGAAGATGGACGCTTCCTGGTAAGGCAGCGCCAGGAAAACGCCTTCGGGCTTGAGCGATTTGATCTTGCTGATGAAGGGGCGGAAATCGCGCGCGCCGGGTTGCACGCTTTCCAGCAGCAGCACCTTGCCGCCGGCCTTCTCGATGGCTTCGGCTGTGGCCTTGCCGGTATAAACACCCCAGTCGTCTTGCGAGTAAGGGATGACGACCGTGTTTGCTTTGAGCTTTTCCTGGATGGTGTCGGCGTTGTATTGGGCCAGGATGTCATCGGTATTGTTCTGGCGGAACAGGTAATCGCTTTGCTTGGTGAAGTCGGGGTGCGACGAGGTTGGGCTGATCTGCGGAATCTTTGCTTCCGTGAAGATCGGGGCAGCCGCCATGGACGACGTTGTCGACCACGAGCCTATCGCCAGCACCACATCGCCGTGATTGACAATTTTGCGTGCAACCGTGGCCGCTTCCTGAGGTGAATTGCGGTCGTCTTCAACCAGCAGGTTCACCGGCCGGCCTTCAATGCCGCCATCGGCCTTCACCTGATCCAGGTACAGCTCGACCGCGTTCTTGAAACTGGCGCCATATTCGGCGAAGGGCCCTGACAAATGGGAGAAGAACCCAATCGTGATGGGTTCTTCGGCTTGGGCGGGCGCTGCCATAAACACCGGCAACAACGCCGCCAATAATAGGGATCGGAATGGACGCATGTTCGATAACCTTCGATGAGTTCTTAGTTTGCCACGATGGCAGAACCCTGATGTTACTGTTTAACTGATAATTTACTAACGTATTATAGGTAATAAGTAAATTATCCACCGCCCATTCCGCTGTTTATTTCAGTCTCTCAGCATGAAAATCCAGATGATTTTCAATGAATGTAGAGATGAAATAGTAGCCATGATCGTAGCCTTCGTGGCGGCGCAAGGTAAGCTGTTGGCCCGCCTGCTTGCACGCCTGTTCAAATGCTTCGGGGTACAACTGCTCGGCCAGGAAATTGTCGGCCAGCCCCTGGTCGATCAGTATGCCGTCGGGGAAGGGATTGTTCGACTGTTTCATGAGCTCGGATGCATCGTACTGCGCCCAAGTGGACTTATCGTCGCCCAAATAGCCGCTAAATGCCTTATGACCCCAAGGGCATTGAGTGGGCGCGCAAATGGGCGCAAAGGCCGAGACCGACCGGAATTTGTTTCGATGGCGCTGAGCCAGGACCAGGGCGCCGTGCCCCCCCATGGAGTGGCCAAAAATACCTGTACGAGCAGCATCGCCCGGCAACTGGCCGGTAACGATGCCGTAAAGCTCGTCGGTGACGTAGGACTCCATGCGGTAGTGCTTGCTCCAGGGTGCCTGGGTGGCGTCCAGGTAAAACCCGGCTCCAGTGCCGAAATCCCAGCCGTCGTCTTCGGTGGGCACGCCCGCGCCCCGTGGGCTGGTGTCCGGCGTCACCAGCATCAAGCCATGTTTGGCCGCCAGCCGCTGCGCGCCGGCCTTGATCATGAAGGTTTCCTCGGTGCAGGTCAGCCCTGCCAGGTAAAACAGTACGGGAACCCGGGCCTTGGCATCGGCCTCTGCCGCCGGGGGGATATACACCGAGAAACGCATGGGCAGGCCAATGGCGCTTGATTCATGCTTGTAAAACCGCTGAATACCGTCAAAGCAACGATGCTCGCTGACCAGTTCCAATTGTTGTTCCATCGTTGGTTATTCCTTCCTTATAAGTGTTGAATGACTATTGTGTCCGTCATTATGGCTGGAATGACTGCCGTACCCGCCATTATGACCATCCTACGTTAAACAATGATTATAGAGACGGCGTTATCATTGCCTGTGCTTGATTTCACAGGCAATGATGTTTCAGACCACTTTTTAGACATGCCATGGCTAGATTGCGCCGTCTTTATGCTCCCAATGTTCCCCAACTGGCCCAGGTAACGTTTGCCGAACCGCTCGCCGCTGTCAGCGACCCCACGCCAAGCGATAAATTGCAATTGCTGTCGGACTGGCTGCTGGACGCAGTGGTGCAGCATCAGGTGGCGCTGCACGGCTGGGTTGTCCTGAATGACCGGATCGCACTGCTGGCCACGACCCGCGAAGCAGGCGATCTGTCGCGCTTGATCCAGGCCGTGGGCCGGCGCTTTGCCACCCGCCTGCGCCACGGCCGGGTATTTGCCGACCGTTATCGCAGCGCTCTGATCCAGCCAGGGCGATGGGTCTTGCCGGCCATGATCTGGCTGGACCGCCTACCCGTGCAGCTGCATTACGTGGATCAGCCCGCCATGTGGCCGTGGTCGTCCGCCGCCGCTCATATCGGCGCCGCGCGCGCCGACGCGCGTATCGGGCCAGAGCACGATCACCCCGATTTCTGGCGTGAGGGCAATACGCCTTTCGACCGTCAGGCGCGCTTTAGCGAGCGCCTGGGGTCGGGGTTGCCCGAAACGCAAACCCAGCAACTGGAAAAAGCCCTGTTTGGACAATGGGCCCTGGGTGATGAAGAGTTCCTGGCCCGCATTCAGCCGCAAGTTAGCCGCCGGACCGCGCCCGCGCCCAGGGGCCGCCCACGCAAAACCGCCAAAGGCGATTCAAAGACCGAGGCCTGATCGTTTTGGCGGTTAGTGGTTAAAGAAATAAGTGGTTTAAAAGTTTAGCGCCCACCCTAAGTCCACTTATTCTGGCAATCTACCCGGGGGCGCATCCGTTTCCGGCTTAGCCGAAGACGCGTTTCTGGTATCGGCGCAACACCTTATACCAACGAAGAAATACCCGATTGCGTTGCTGCACGGGCAGAGACTCTTTCGGTAAAATTATAGAAATCATATTCATAGATACGTCCCTTTTTTAGTTATAGGAAAACCATTATAACATAAAATGGGGACGGACCCCTATAAAAACGCTTGTCAAGGTTTTTGCTCCGCAGTATCGTCACTTTCTTCCCGCAAGTTTTGCGCTTCTGCCCCGCGGAGTTTTCCATGACCAGCACACCCCTTTCCGCCCCCAAGGCCCGTGCCATCGACGCCAGCCGAATCGGCTTGCCCGCCTCCCAAGGCCTGTATCGGCCCGACTTCGAACACGATGCCTGCGGCATTGGTTTTGTGGCCCACATCAAAGGCAAGCGCAGCCATGCCATCATCCAGCAAGGCTTGAAGATTCTCGAGAATCTGGACCATCGCGGCGCGGTGGGCGCTGACGAGCTCATGGGCGACGGCGCGGGCATTCTCATCCAGATTCCAGACGCCTTGTATCGCGACGATTTCGCCGCGCAAGGCATTGATCTGCCGCCGCCCGACGAGTACGGCGTAGCCATGGTCTTCCTGCCCAAGGAAACGGCTTCGCGTCTAGCCTGCGAGCAAGAACTTGAGCGCGCGGTGCGCGACGAAGGCCAGGTGGTGCTGGGCTGGCGCGACGTGCCGGTGGACTCCGACATGCCCATGTCGCCCACGGTGAAGGCGGTGGAACCCATCATTCGCCAGCTTTTTATTGGCCGCGGCGCCGACATCATGGTTCCCGACGCGCTGGAACGCAAACTATACGTGATCCGCAAAACCGCCAGCCATGCCATCCAGCGCATGAATCTGGCGCACGGGCAGGAATATTTCGTGCCGTCGATTTCGGTCCGCACCGTGGTGTACAAAGGGCTGTTGCTGGCCGACCAGGTCGGCCGCTATTACCGCGACCTGGCCGACACGCGCGCTGTCTCCGCGCTGTCCCTGGTGCACCAGCGTTTTTCCACCAATACCTTCCCGGCCTGGCCCTTGGCCCACCCCTACCGCATGATCGCCCACAACGGCGAAATCAATACCGTGAAGGGCAATTTCAATTGGCTGCGCGCGCGCGAAGGCATGATGCAGTCAGCCGTTCTGGGCGACGATCTGAAAAAGCTCTATCCCATTGTGTACGAGGGGCAATCGGATACGGCCACCTTCGACAATTGCCTTGAGCTTCTGGTGATGTCGGGCTATACGCTGGCCCACGCCATGATGATGATGATTCCCGAGGCCTGGGAGCAGCACACCGGCATGGACGAAAGCCGGCGCGCTTTCTACGAATACCACGCGGCCATGATGGAACCCTGGGACGGGCCGGCCGCCATGGCCTTTACCGACGGGCGCCAGATCGGCGCCTTGCTGGATCGCAATGGCCTGCGCCCGGCCCGCTATCTAGTAACCGACGACGACCTGGTGGTCCTGGCGTCGGAATCGGGCACGCTGTCGATCCCCGAGCATCGCATTGTCAAGAAATGGCGTTTGCAGCCCGGCAAGATGTTCCTGATCGACCTGCAGCAGGGCCGTATCATTGAAGACGAAGAAATCAAATCGCAGTTGGCCAATTCACATCCCTACCGGCAATGGATCGAACGGCTTCGTGTAAAACTGGAATCGCTGCCGGCGCCTCAGGCAAGCGGCGCCCCGGCCTTCCATGCTTCCCTGCTGGACCGGCAACAAGCTTTCGGGTGGTCGCAAGAAGACCTGAAGTTCGTCTTGAAACCCATGGCGCAGAACGGCGAGGAAGTCACCGGATCCATGGGCAACGATGCGCCCCTGGCCGTGCTTTCCAACCGCCCAAAGGCGTTCTACAACTACTTCCGCCAGTTGTTCGCCCAGGTGACCAACCCGCCCATCGACCCCATTCGCGAACAGTTGGTGATGTCGCTGGTGTCTTTCATTGGGCCCAAGCCCAATCTGCTGGACATCAATAACGTCAATCCACCCATGCGCCTTGAAGTCAGCCAGCCCGTGCTGGACTTCGCGGCAATGGCGCAGTTGCGCAGCATCGGCCCGATCACGGGCGACAAATTCCGCAGCCTGGAGCTGGACATCACGTATCCGACCGCCTGGGGCTCCGAAGGCATTGAAGCCTGCCTGGCGGCGCTATGCTCCAATGCCGCCGATGCGGTGCTTAGCGGCTATAACATCCTGATCGTCACGGATCGGCGCATGGACAGCGACCGTGTGGCCATCCCCGCCCTGCTGGCCACGTCGGCCATCCACCTGCACTTGATCCGCGAAGGCTTGCGCACCCGCACCGGTCTGGTTGTGGAAACCGGCTCTGCGCGCGAAGTACACCACTTTGCCTTGCTGGGCGGCTACGGCGCCGAGGCGGTCCATCCTTACCTGGCGCTGGAAACCCTGGACACCCTGCCCGAATCCGGCCAAGCCGTATACAACTATATAAAGGCGATCGGCAAAGGCTTGAACAAAGTCATGTCCAAAATGGGCATCTCGACTTATATGTCGTACACGGGTGCGCAAATCTTCGAGGCCGTCGGGCTCAGTTCCGCCCTGGTCAAGAAATACTTTACCGGCACGCCCAGCACAATTGAAGGCATCACGATCTTCCAGGTGGCCGAAGAGGCCCTGCGCGTGCACCGGGCGGCATTCAGCGACGACCCCGTGCTGGAAGACGCGCTGGATGTCGGCGGCGATTACGCCTACCGCGTGCGTGGCGAAGAGCACATGTGGAATCCCGACTCCATCGCCAAGCTGCAACACGCGACGCGGGCCAACAACTACACCACGTACAAGGAATACGCCCAGCTCATCAATGATCAGTCGCGCCGCCACATGACATTGCGCGGCCTGTTCGAGTTCCGCGCGGATCCCGCCCAGGCGATCCCGCTGTCCGAGGTCGAACCGGCCAAGGAAATCGTCAAGCGCTTTGCCACCGGCGCCATGTCGCTGGGTTCGATCTCCACCGAGGCCCACAGCGTGCTGGCCGTGGCCATGAACCGTATCGGCGGCAAATCCAACACCGGCGAAGGCGGCGAAGACCAATTGCGCTATCGCGCCGAAATGCGCGCCGGCAAAAGCACCATCAAGAAAGGCGACACCCTGGCCTCGACCCTGGGCGCCGAACGCATCGAGGCCAATGTGCCCCTGCAAGCGGGCGACTCCCTTCGTTCACGCATCAAGCAAGTGGCCTCGGGCCGCTTTGGGGTGTCCGCCGAATACCTCAGCAGCGCCGACCAGATCCAGATCAAGATGGCGCAGGGCGCCAAACCCGGCGAAGGCGGCCAGTTGCCCGGCCATAAAGTGTCGGACTACATCGCCCAGTTGCGCTATTCCGTGCCCGGTGTGGGCCTGATTTCTCCGCCCCCGCACCACGACATCTACTCCATCGAAGACTTGGCGCAACTGATTCACGACCTGAAGAATGTGAATCCCCGGGCCACCATATCGGTCAAGCTGGTGTCGGAAGTGGGCGTCGGCACGATTGCCACCGGCGTGGCCAAGGCCAAGGCCGACCACGTGGTGATTGCCGGCCACGACGGCGGCACCGGCGCCTCGCCGGTCTCGTCGATCAAGCATGCCGGCACGCCGTGGGAACTCGGCTTGGCGGAAACACAGCAAACCCTCATTTTGAACGACCTGCGCAGCCGCATTCGAGTTCAGGCCGACGGACAGATGAAAACCGGGCGCGATGTCGCCATTGCCGCCCTGCTGGGCGCCGACGAATTCGGCTTTGCCACGGCGCCCCTGGTCGTGGAAGGTTGCATCATGATGCGCAAATGCCATCTGAACACCTGTCCTGTGGGGGTCGCCACCCAAGACCCTGTCTTGCGCAAAAAATTCAACGGCAAGCCCGAGCATGTCGTCAACTATTTCTTTTTCGTCGCGGAAGAAGTGCGCGAGATCATGGCCCAGCTCGGCATCCGCCATTTCGACGACCTGGTCGGTCGTGTCGAGCTGCTGGACATGCGCAGCGGAATCGAGCATTGGAAGGCGCAAGGGCTGGACTTTTCCCGCGTATTCCACCCAGTCGCCTCCAACTCGCCCCGCCATCAAACACGCGAGCAGGATCACGGCATACTGACCGCGCTCGATCACCAATTGATCGAACGCAGCAAGGCAGCGATCGAACGGGGTGAAAAGGTTTCTTTCATTACGCCGGTGCGCAATCGCAACCGCACCATCGGCGCCATGTTGTCGGGTCTGATCGCCTCGCAATACGGGCACGAAGGCTTGCCCAGCGACACCATTCACATTCAATGCAACGGCGCCGCGGGCCAGAGCTTCGGCGCTTTCCTGGCCCATGGCATCACCCTGGATCTCGTGGGCGAAGCCAACGACTACGTCGGCAAAGGCTTGTCGGGCGGGCGCATCATCGTGCGCTGTCCCAATGACTTTCGCGGCTACGGTCCGGAACACATTATCGTGGGCAACACCGTTCTTTACGGCGCCCTGGCCGGGGAAGCCTACTTCAATGGCGTGGCCGGCGAGCGGTTTGCCGTGCGCAACTCGGGTGCGACCGCGGTGGTGGAAGGCACCGGCGACCACGGCTGCGAATACATGACGGGCGGCACGGTCGTTGTACTGGGCGAAACCGGCCGTAACTTCGCCGCCGGCATGTCTGGCGGCGTGGCCTATGTCTGGGATCCGCACAACAGCTTCCGGGCGCGTTGCAACCTTTCCATGGTTCAGCTCGAAGGCCTGCTGTCCCACGATGAGCAAACCCAGGCGGGCGGCATCGAATTCTGGCACTGCGCCACACGGGGCGGCGAGCGCGAAACCGACGACGCCATCCTGCGCCGTCTGCTTGAAGACCACTTCCGCCACACCGGCAGCTTTCGCGCACGCGACATTCTCAGCGACTGGCCACGCTCGCGCCAGGCCTTTGTGAAGGTCATGCCGATCGAGTACAAGCGGGCCATGAAAGAGCTGTGGGTTGCCGCCAACCCCGAACACCTGGCCGCCTAAGGATCTAAGGAAAGAAAATGGGCAAAATCACTGGCTTTATCGAATTCGAGCGCATCAAAGAAGTGTACGAACCGCCGGCGCAGCGGATCAAGCACTGGAAAGAGTTCGTCCTGACACTTGAAAAGGAAGACGCCGGCATCCAGGGCGCGCGCTGCATGGACTGCGGCATACCCTTTTGCCATACGGGCTGCCCGGTCAACAACATCATCCCCGACTGGAACGACCTGGTCTATCGCCAGGAATGGCGCAAGGCGCTGGATGTCCTGCACTCCACCAACAATTTCCCCGAATTCACAGGTCGCATCTGTCCCGCTCCCTGCGAAGCGGCCTGTACCCTGAACATCAATGATGATCCCGTCGGCATCAAGTCGATTGAACACGCCATTATTGACCATGGCTGGCAGGAAGGCTGGGTCACCCCCCACCCCCCCCACCGCAAAACCGGCAAGAAGGTTGCCGTGGTGGGCTCGGGCCCATCGGGCCTGGCGTGCGCCCAGCAACTGGCCCGGGCCGGCCATTCCGTCACGGTGTTCGAGAAAAGCAATCGCATCGGCGGCTTGCTGCGCTACGGCATCCCTGATTTCAAGCTGGAAAAATCCCATATCGACCGGCGCTTGACCCAAATGGAGGCTGAAGGGGTCGAGTTCCGGCCTTCCACCTATGTGGGCGCCGCTGGGCATGCAAGCGATGGGCTGACCGTGGTGACGCCCGAGATGCTGCACGAAGGGTTCGATGCGGTGGCGCTGACGGGCGGCGCCGAAGCCCCGCGCGACCTGCCTGTTCCGGGGCGAGAACTGGGCGGCGTACATTTCGCCATGGAATTCCTGAGCCAGCAGAACATGACCAATGCGGGGGATCGAATTGCGCAACAGATCAGCGCCCGCAACAAGCATGTCATCGTCATCGGGGGCGGCGACACCGGCTCGGACTGCGTCGGCACCAGCATCCGCCAGGGAGCCGCGTCGGTGACCCAGTTTGAGTTGATGGGCAAGCTGCCCGACGAAGAAAACAAGGAACTGACCTGGCCGTACTGGCCCGCCAAGCTGCGTACATCTTCTTCGCAGGAAGAAGGCTGCGAACGCGACTGGGCCGTCTCGACGGTGGCCATCGAAGGCAAGGACGGCAAGGCCGAAAAGCTGATCGCCGTGCGCATCGAATGGTTCAAGGACCCCGCCACGGGCCAGATGAAGATGCGTGAAGTCGAAGGCTCCCGCTTCGAGCTGCCGGCCGACCTGATCCTGCTGGCCATGGGCTTTGTTTCACCCGTTCAGGCTGTGTTGAAGTCCTTCGCGGTGGATACCGACAATCGCGGCAATGCACGCGCCGACACGACTACCTACGCCACCAGCGTCGATAAGGTGTTTGCGGCGGGCGATATGCGTCGCGGGCAGTCCCTGGTCGTGTGGGCCATCCGCGAAGGTCGACAGTGTGCTCGAGCCATCGACGAATTCCTGATGGGCTCAAGCACGCTGCCTGGCTGAACAGACTTTCCACCTTGTCGGGAAACGGCGCACAAAAGCATACGCACGGGCGTTTCCTTACATGTGCCGTTGTCCGCTTCAGCGGCTGTTTCAGCCATCGGTAAGGACTCAGGATACAATGCTCCCTTGATAAACAAGTCTTTGCCTTATGAACGCTGAAGCGCATCTTTCAGATCCTTTGCTACGCTTTGACGACGTCGACCTGGGCTATGGCGATTTCACGGTGCTTAGTGGAATCAGCCTCCAGGTCCAGCGCGGCCAGGTTGTTGCCATGATGGGGGGCTCGGGCTCGGGGAAAACCACGCTGTTGCGTGCCGCCACCGGCCAGATACTGCCACAGCGCGGCACCGTCACGGCGTTCGGCCAGGACATCGCCCAGGCCTCGCCTACTCAGCTTCGCGAAGTGCGCCAACGCATGGGGGTGCTGTTCCAGCAAGGCGCCCTGTTCACCGACCTGAATGTCTTTGAAAACGTGGCGTTCCCGTTGCGCGAACATACCTGCGTTTCCGAAAGCCAGGTGGTCAGCAAGGTGCTCGAAAAACTCGATGCCGTGGGCCTGCGCGCCGCCGCGCATTTGCGTATCTCGGAAATCTCGGGCGGCATGGCGCGTCGGGTCGCCCTGGCGCGCGCCATTGTTCTTGAACCCGAACTCATACTCTACGACGAGCCCTTTGCAGGGCTTGACCCCATTTCATTGGGCATTACGGCACAACTGATTCGCGGCCTGACCGACCGACTCAATTGCGGATCGATCCTGATCACGCACGATGTCGCCGAATCGTTCGCCATCGCCGACCAAGTCTATATGGTGGGACAAGGAAAGCTGCTGGCCAGCGGCTCGCCCGACCAATTGGCGCAGTCGTCCGATCCCTATATCCATCAGTTCCTGAAAGGCCAGCCCGACGGGCCCATTGCCTTCCATTACCCCGAAACACCGGCATTCAACCAATGGATGCAAAAGAACGGAGGCCGACGATGAGCGGGCTCTATAAAGCCATCGCCGCGCTCGGGGGGTGGCTTACCGGATCCATCTACCAACTGGGCGCCATCACCCGGCTTTTTGCGTCCATCCTGGCGCAAAGCGGCGCGGCTTTGCGGCGGCCCGGCCTGGTATCTCAGCAAATTCATTTCATCGGCAACTACTCGCTGGTCATTATTGCCGTTTCAGGCCTGTTCGTCGGCTTTGTCCTTGGGTTGCAAGGGTATTACACCCTTAACCGCTATGGCTCCGAAGAAGCGCTGGGCCTGCTGGTGGCGCTGTCGCTAACCCGCGAGTTGGGGCCGGTTGTTACCGCCTTGCTGTTTGCCGGGCGCGCCGGCACCTCGCTCACCGCCGAAATCGGCCTGATGAAAGCCGGCGAACAACTGGCCGCCATGGAGGTCATGGCGGTCGATCCGGTGCGCCGGGTGCTGGTGCCCCGCTTCTGGGGCGGCGCCATCGCCATGCCGATCCTGGCGGCGGTGTTTTCCATGGTCGGCATCCTGGGCGGCTGGATTGTCGGCGTGCTGCTCATCGGCATCGACGCGGGCGTGTTCTGGTCGCAAATGCAAAACGGCGTCGACGTGTTCAAGGATGTGGGCAACGGCGTCCTGAAAAGCTTTGTCTTTGGTGTTGCAGTTACCTTGATCGCCCTGTTTGAAGGCTGGAACGCCCGGGCAACACCCGAAGGCGTTGCCCGGGCGACCACCCGCACGGTCGTCAGCGGCGCGCTGGTCGTGCTGGGCCTGGACTTCCTGCTTACCGCACTCATGTTCAGCAATTAAATATCGATACGGAATCATCATGACGCGTGAAAAAACCGATTTCTGGGTTGGCCTTTTCGTACTGCTTGGCCTGATCGCCCTTGTTTTTCTGGCGTTGCGCGCCGGCAATCTCAGTTCGTTCTCGTTTGCTCCCACCTACCAGGTGCAGGCGCACTTCGACAACCTGGGCGGCCTGAAGCAGCGTGCGCCGGTAAAAAGCAGCGGCGTGGTCGTTGGCCGCGTGGCGGGCATCGGCTTTGACAACCAGCGCTACCAGGCCGTTGTTACGCTCGACCTGGAACAGAACTACGAGTTCCCCGCCGACTCGTCCGCATCGATCCTGACATCCGGCCTGCTGGGCGAGCAATATATTGGCCTGACGCCCGGCGGCGACGAGAAAATGCTGGCCCAGGGCAGCACGATCCAGTACACGCAAAGCGCGGTCGTGCTCGAAGAGCTGATCAGCAAATTCCTATATAGCTCGGCCGACAAAGAAGGCACGGCAAGCGAATAACGCAGCTGCAGCCCACACTTTTCGCGGCTCCTTAACGTAAAATCACCGATAACTTGTTATTTACTACGTGGCTCCTGGTGCAAAAACAAATGAATTCAACCCAAAAAACGACACTGCGTACTCGATTCGCCCGGTTGGCGCCGGCGCTGGCCCTAAGCGCCGTGATGGCGGGTTGCGCCAGCGTGCCGCACCCCAGTCCCAACGACCCCTGGGAAAGCTACAACCGCAGCATGTACCAGTTCAACGAAGCCGTCGACAAAGCGTTCCTGAAACCGGTGGCGCAAGCCTACCAGGCTGTTACTCCCGAGCCGGCCCGCACCTGTATCCACAATATATTCAATAACTTCCGCGACATCTGGTCGGCCTTCAACAGCTTTCTGCAAGGTCGCGGCCACGACGGCGTCAATATGGTGGGCCGCGTGCTGTTCAATTCCACCATGGGCTTGGGCGGCTGCGTCGACGTAGCCTCCATGAACGGCTCGAAGCGCATTGTTACCGACCTGGGCGTTACACTTGGCGTGTGGGGCGTTGATCCGGGCCCGTACGTCGTGCTGCCATTCCTGGGTTCCAGTTCGGTGCGCGATGGCTTCGCCACGGGCGCGGCATTGGCCGTCGACATCTCGCCGCTGACACCGGCCTTCGAAATCGACAACATCCCATTGCGAAATTCCATTCTCGCGCTGTCAGCCATCGACCTTCGCGCCAGCCTGCTCAGCGCCGACGATCTGGTGGATCGCATCGCGCTGGATCGCTATAGCTTTATCCGCGATGCCTACATCCAGCGCCGCCAGGCTCAGGTACGGGGCCAACAGTTCAACCCCAACAACCCCTACCAGGCCGCAGAGGAAGATCTGCCCGATTACTCCATCGACGACGACGATGTGCCCGCGGCGGCTCCCGCAACTTCCGCTCAGTAAGCAACACAGGAAATCGTTTTTATGTCCGTTTCTTTACTAAATGCATTCAATCAGTCCACTCGGCGCCTGTTCATCACCGCCCTGCTGGGGCTTGGGCTCGCGGCCCCCGCACTGGCCCAGAAAACCGTTGATCCCAACAGCGCCCCCAACGATTTCGTGCAAACCGTGGGCGACAACGCCCTGGATGCGCTAAAAAACGAACCCGAAGCAAAAAGCGGCGATCTTCAGCGCATCAACGAGCTGGTCGACCAATACATCCTGCCCTACGTCAACCTGGAAAAAACCACGCGCCTGGCCGCCGGGCGCTATTGGCGCCAGGCTACGCCCCAACAGCAGGCTGATCTGGTCAAGGCGTTTCGCGGCACCCTTATTCGCACGTATAGCGGGGCGCTCTCCAAGGTGGACAGCGTATCGTCGCTGACCATGCAGCCCTTTCGGGGCGACCCTCAGGCCGACGACGTGGTCGTGCGTTCGTCGCTGTCGCAGCGCAACGGCCCAGCCGTTGGCGTCGACTACCGCCTGGAAAAAACCCCCCAGGGCTGGAAAATATACGACCTGAACGTCGAAGGCATCTGGCTGATCCAGAACTACCGCAATCAGTTCGCCCAGGAAATCAATCAGAACGGCATCGACGGCCTGATCAAGGCGCTGAATCGGCAAAATAGTTGAATTGCTCAGGCAGTGTGCTGTAGGTTGAATCCATCGCAGCCTGCCTCCAACCCTGCCGGTACGCGTTCAACCTTATAATAGAGAGCCTGGCCCAATTGTGGGCCAGGCTTTTTGAATATTATGTCCGCGCTTACTCTCAATCAGATCTCCAAAACCTATCCGCCGCAATCGCGGGGCTGGAAGCACTGGCTGTCCACTTCGCAACGCAAAGGCTCGGGCTTCCAGGCCCTGACCGACGTCAACCTTACGGTCGAGCATGGCGAGTTTTTCGGCCTGCTCGGCCCGAACGGCGCCGGTAAGACCACCATGATCTCCATTCTTGCCGGGCTTGCGCGCGCCACATCCGGCACGGCTCAGGTATGCGGCTACGATGTCGTGGCCGACTACAAACAGTCGCGCCGCGCGCTGGGCGTGGTGCCGCAAGAGCTGGTCTACGATCCGTTTTTCACGGTGCGCGAAACCTTGCGGCTGCAATCGGGCTATTTCGGCCTGCGCAGCAACGACGACTGGATCGACGAGATTCTTAGCAATCTGGGCCTGTTGGACAAGGCAGAAGTCAATATGCGCGCCTTGTCGGGCGGCATGAAGCGCCGTGTGCTGGTGGCCCAGGCGTTGGTCCATCGGCCGCCGGTCATTATTCTGGACGAACCCACGGCAGGGGTCGATGTCGACCTGCGCCGCACGCTCTGGGAGTTCATTTCCCGCCTGAACAAAGAAGGCCACACCATTTTGCTGACCACCCACTACCTGGAAGAAGCGGAAGCCCTGTGCGGACGGGTGGCCATGCTGAAGAACGGGCGCATTGTGGCACTGGACACCACCCAGGCCCTGCTTGCCCGCGTGGGCGGCGCCGATCTGGAAGACGCTTTCGTGCGCATTATGCACAACGAAGAACCCGCCATGGAGATGCTGGCATGAGCACACCACGCGCCATTCAACTTCATCCCGATCTGGGTTCGGGCTTTCCGACCTTGCTGCGCAAGGAGTTGCTGCGTTTCTGGAAAGTAGGCTTCCAGACGATTGCCGCCCCGGTGCTCACCGCCCTGCTTTACCTGCTGGTGTTCGCCCACGTGCTGGAAGGCAGGGTGCAGGTCTACGGCTCCATTCCTTATACGGCCTTCCTGATCCCCGGCCTGATGATGATGAGCATGCTGCAAAACGCATTCGCCAATCCGTCGTCGTCGCTGATTCAAAGCCGTATTACCGGCAACCTGGTGTTTGTCCTTCTGCCGCCGCTGTCGCACCGCCAGATATTCAGCGCCTACCTGCTGGCCGCGATCGTGCGCGGGCTGGCCGTGGGGCTCTGTATCTGGCTGGTGGCGCTGTTCTTTACCTCGATGGTGCCACAGAATATTCTGTGGGTTCTGGTGTTTGCCTGCCTGTCCTGCGGCATTATGGCCAACCTGGGCATCATCGCCGGCCTGTGGTCCGAGAAATTCGACCAGATGGCGGCGTTCCAGAACTTCCTTATCTTGCCCGCCACCTTTTTGTCGGGCGTGTTTTACTCCATTCACAGTCTGCCGCCTTTCTGGCAGGCCGTGTCTGCCTGGAACCCCATTTTCTACACCATCGACGGCTTCCGCTACGGCTTCTTTGCCGTGTCGGACGTCTCGCCCTGGCATAGCTTGCTGGTCGTCCTGGGTGTTTTCATCGTGCTCTGCCTGTGCACCCTACGTCTTTTAGCCTCCGGCTATAAACTGCGGAACTGATAACCATGCTGCCTACACCTGAAGAAGTACGTCAATACATTGCCGACAACCTCGATTGCCACCATGTTGCCGTGGTGGGCGACGGCTCGCATTTCGAAGCCGTCATCGTCAGCCCCGCCTTCGAAGGCAAACGCCGCATCGCGCGCCACCAACTGGTGTATGCCGCGCTGGGCGAACGCATGAAGGCCGAAATCCATGCCCTGTCGATGCGCACTCTAACCCCCGCCGAATACGAAGCCAATCCGAATGGATAAACTGAAGATCATTGGCGGCAATCGCCTTCATGGCGAAATCACCGTGTCGGGCGCCAAGAACGCGGCGCTGCCCATTTTATGCGCCAGCCTGCTTACGGCCGACACCATTACACTAGACAATGTACCCGCACTGAAGGATATCGGCACCACGCTAAAGCTGCTGGGCCGCATGGGGGTGCGCAGCGACCACCAGGGCAACTCGGTCACGCTGAATGCCGGGCAGGTCGACAAGCTCGAAGCCCCCTATGAACTGGTCAAGACCATGCGGGCTTCGATCCTGGTGCTGGGCCCCCTATTAACGCGCTTTGGCGAGGCCAAGGTCAGTCTGCCGGGCGGCTGCGCCATCGGCCAGCGCCCCGTCGACCAACACATCAAGGGGCTGGCGGCGCTAGGCGCCGAAATCAGTATCGAGCACGGCTTCGTCATTGCCCGCGCCAGCCGTTTGAAAGGCGCTACGATACGCACCGATATGGTCACCGTCACGGGCACCGAAAACCTGTTGATGGCTGCTGTCCTGGCCGACGGCCAAACTATTCTTGAAAACGCCGCCCGCGAACCCGAGATCACCGACCTGGCCGAGCTGCTCATCAAGATGGGGGCACGCATCGAAGGGCACGGCACAGACCGCATCGTCATTGACGGGGTGGACAAACTGCACGGCGCTTCCCACACCGTCGTGCCGGACCGCATCGAAGCCGGCACGTTCCTGTGCGCCATAGCTGCCACCGGCGGCGATCTTGTGCTGCGCAATGCTGCGCCCGAGACCATGGGCGCGATCATCGACAAGCTGCGGGAAGCCGGCGCCACCATCGAGTGCGGGGTCGATCATATCCGCGCCGTCATGAACCAGCGCCCCAAGGCGGTGGGTTTTCGCACCTACGAATACCCCGCTTTTCCAACCGACATGCAAGCCCAGCTCATGGCGTTGAACACCATCGCCACCGGCACCGCCGTGATTGTGGAAAACATTTTCGAGAACCGCTACATGCATGCGCAAGAGCTGTCGCGCATGGGCGCCCGCATCGATATCGACGGCCCCACCGCTGTCGTGACCGGCGTTCCGGCGCTTTCCGCAGCCACAGTCATGGCCACCGACCTGCGCGCCTCGGCCAGCCTCGTCATCGCCGGGCTGGTGGCGCAAGGGGAAACCACTGTAGAGCGTATCTACCATCTGGATCGCGGCTACGAGCGAATGGAAGTGAAGCTGCGTGCGGTGGGCGCCAATATTCAACGCATCACGGAGACGCAATGAGTCCCGCCAGCCTTTCCAAACCCCTGACGCTTGCCCTGTCCAAAGGGCGCATTTTCGACGAAACCCTGCCACTGCTCGAAGCGGCGGGCGTGCATGTCGCCGAAAACCCCGAGAACTCACGCAAATTAATCCTGCCCACCAGCGATCCCAACCTTCAACTGATTATTGTGCGGGCCTCCGATGTGCCCACCTATGTGCAGTATGGGGCAGCCGACTTCGGCATCGCAGGCAAAGACGTCCTGTTCGAGCATGCCGCCCAGAACCCCGGGGGCCTATACCAGCCGGTTGACCTGAACATTGCCAAGTGCCGCCTGTGCGTGGCGGTGCGCGAAGGCTTCGATTATCAGGCGGCCGTCCTGCAGGGATCCCGTCTGCGCGTGGCAACCAAGTATGTGCAGGCTGCACGCGAGCATTTCGCCCGTAAAGGCGTCTATGTCGACCTGATCAAGCTGTATGGCTCGATGGAACTGGCCCCCTTGGTCGGGCTGGCCGACGCGATTGTCGATCTGGTGTCGACAGGCAACACCCTGAAGGCCAACCACCTGGTCGCTGTGGAAGACATCGCGCCAATTTCCTCGCGCCTGATCGTCAACCAGGCGTCGCTGAAAACCCGCGCGAAGACACTGCAGCCCCTGATCGACGCCTTTAACCGCGCCTCGGCCACATAGACTACACTATAGTGTTGATTTATATAGTTTTTGCTTCAGTGCGGCCCACATGTCCTCGATTAAACGCCTAAGTTCACGCGACCCCGGTTTTGCCGCGTCCCTACGCTCCTTGCTGGCCTTCGACGCTTCGCAGGACGAATCCATTGAAAACGTTGTCCGCGACGTCCTGAACGACGTGCGCCAGCGGGGCGACGCCGCCCTGCTCGACTACACCGCGCGTTTTGACCGCATGCAAGCGGCTTCGGTCGCCGCGCTGGAAATCACGGCCGCCGATCTGGCCGCCGCGCTGGAAAGCCTGCCCGCTCAACAGCGGCAAGCGCTTGAAACCGCGGCCCAACGCGTCCGTGCCTACCACGAGCATCAACGCGCCCAAAGCTGGTCCTACACCGAACCCGACGGCACTGTGCTGGGCCAAAAAATCACCCCTCTGGACCGCGTCGGCCTGTATGTGCCGGGCGGCAAAGCGGCTTATCCGTCGTCCGTGCTCATGAACGCCATTCCCGCCAAGGTGGCCGGCGTTGCCGATCTCGTCATGGTCACGCCCACGCCCGACGGCGTGCGCAACTCCATTGTGCTGGCCGCCGCCGCTATCGCCGGCGTCGACCGCGCCTGGGCCATCGGCGGCGCGCAAGCTGTCGGCGCCTTGGCCTACGGCACGCAAACCATTGCCCCGGTCGATAAGATCGTGGGCCCGGGGAATGCCTACGTGGCGGCCGCCAAGCGCCGTGTCTTCGGCACGGTGGGCATCGACATGATTGCCGGCCCCAGCGAAATCCTGATCATCGCCGATGGCTCCACACCCACCGACTGGGTCGCCATGGACCTGTTCTCGCAAGCCGAGCACGACGAACTGGCCCAGGCCATTTTGCTCTGTCCGGACGCCGCCTATCTTGATCAAGTCCATCAAGCCATTGACCGCCTTGTGGGCGCCATGCCCCGCGCCGAGATCATCCGCACCAGTCTGGCCAACCGCGGCGCACTCATTCTGGTGTCCAGTCTTGACGAAGCCTGCGACATCGCCAACGACATCGCGCCCGAGCACCTTGAAATCTCCACCGAGCAGCCTCATGTATGGGCAGATAAAATCCGTCATGCCGGCGCTATTTTCCTAGGTCGCTACAGCTCCGAATCACTGGGCGACTATTGCGCCGGGCCCAACCACGTGCTGCCCACCTCGCGCACCGCGCGGTTTTCATCGCCACTGGGCGTCTACGACTTCCAGAAACGCAGCAGCCTGATCCACGTATCGCACGAAGGCGCGCAAACCCTGGGACGCATTGCCGCCGAGCTCGCCTACGGCGAAGGCCTGCAAGCCCACGCCGCCAGCGCCGAATACCGACTTAATTCTTGAAGAAGTTCTAACCATGCGTACTGCCGACATCACCCGAAACACCAACGAGACCCGTATCCGCGTCGCCATCAATATCGACGGCACCGGTCGCCAGGCCATCAATACCGGGGTGCCCTTCCTGGATCACATGCTTGACCAGATTGCACGCCACGGCCTGATCGACCTTGACGTCCACTGCGACGGCGATACGCATATCGACGACCATCACACCGTCGAGGACGTCGGTATCGCCCTGGGCCAGGCCTTTGCCGCCGCCGCAGGCGACAAGGCCGGCCTGCGCCGCTATGGGCACTCGTACGTGCCGCTCGACGAGGCCCTGACCCGTGTGGTTCTCGACTTCTCGGGGCGTCCGGGCCTGCATTATCACGTTCCCTACACCCGGGCGCGCATTGGCAACTTCGACGTCGATCTGGCGCGCGAATTCTTCCAGGGCTTCGTCAATCATGCCCTGATCACCGCGCATATCGACAATCTACGCGGGGAAAACGCGCACCACCAGTGCGAAACCGTCTTCAAGGCATTCGGGCGCGCGCTGCGCATGGCGCTAGAGCGCGACCCCCGCAACGAAGGCGTCATCCCATCGACCAAAGGCGTTCTTTAACCTTCCCTTTCGACACGCTTCGTGAATACTATCGCCATAGTTGATTACGGGATGGGGAATTTTCATTCCGTCGCCCGGGCATTGCGGGCCGCCGCCCCCGACGCCGATGTCCGCATCTGCCGCCAGGCTCACGAGATCGAAAACGCCTCGCGCGTTGTGTTTCCAGGGCAAGGCGCCATGCCGGACTGCATCCGCACGCTTAACGAGTCGGGCCTGCGCGACGCCGTTTTGCATGCCGCCCGCACCAAACCGCTGCTGGGCGTATGCGTGGGCGAACAAATGCTGTTCCGCCACAGCCAGGAAGGCAATACCCCCTGTCTGGGCATTTTCGATGGTGTGGTAAAACGTTTTACCGGCCCCCAGTATGCCTCGGCCGACAACGCCGGCCAGGGCGCAGAACTGCTTAAAGTGCCGCACATGGGCTGGAACCCGGTGCACCAGGATCGAACCCACGCCCTGTGGGACGGCATTCCCGACGAAACCCACTTTTACTTCGTACACAGTTATTACGCCGTGCCGGCCGATCCGGACCTGACTGTCGGATCCGCCCATTACGGGGTAAGCTTTACCTGTGCGGTTGCCAGCGATAATATTTTTGCCGTGCAGTTCCATCCGGAAAAAAGCGCCGCTCCGGGCTTGCGCCTGTACCGAAACTTTATCCACTGGCAACCCTAAGCTGGCGCCTTCTTACCCGCAACCCGAAACACACCCATTTCTGCCTACCACATTCGACCATGCTTCTCATCCCCGCTATCGACCTGAAAGATGGACACTGCGTGCGCCTTCGCCAAGGCGACCTTGGCGACGCCACCATTTTTTCCGAAGACCCTTCCGCCATGGCCGCTCAGTGGCTTGACCAAGGCGCACGCCGTTTGCATTTGGTCGACCTGAACGGCGCGGTTGCCGGCACGCCCAAGAACCAGCTCGCCATCAAGGCCATCCTCGACGAAGTCGATGACGACATCCCTGTCCAGATCGGCGGAGGCATCCGCGATCTGAACACCATCGAACGCTATCTGGACATCGGTCTGTCGTACGTCATTATCGGCACCGCCGCCGTCAAAGACCCGGGTTTCCTGCGCGATGCGTGCAGCGCCTTTCCCGGCAACATCATCGTGGGCCTGGACGCGCGCGACGGGAAAGTCGCCACCGATGGCTGGAGCAAACTTACTCGCCACGACGTGCTGGATATGGCGCGCAAATTCGAAGACTATGGCTGTGAAGCCATCATTTACACCGATATCGGCCGCGACGGCATGCTCACCGGTGTGAATATCGAATCCACCGTCAAACTTGCCCAACATGTCAATATTCCCATCATTGCCTCGGGCGGCGTCACCGACCTATCCGACATTCGCGCCCTGTGCGAGGTTGAAGGCGAAGGTGTGGAAGGCGCCATCCTGGGGCGTAGTATTTACGAAGGCACACTTGATTTCGCAGACGCGCAACAACTCGCCGACGAACTGAATCCATGAGCACCACACCCAGCACCAACGTCGACACCACCCTGACACGCCGCATCATTCCTTGCCTGGACGTGACGGCCGGCCGGGTGGTCAAGGGCGTCAATTTCGTTGACCTCGTCGACGCCGGAGACCCCGTCGAGATCGCACAGCGCTATAACGAGCAAGGTGCCGACGAACTGACCTTTCTCGACATTACCGCCACCAGCGACAATCGCGACCTGATCCTTCCCATCATCGAATCCGTGGCGTCGCAAGTCTTCATTCCGCTGACCGTCGGCGGCGGGGTGCGGCAGGTGGCCGATGTCCAGCGCCTGCTGAATGCCGGCGCCGACAAGGTATCCATCAATAGCGCCGCCATTGCCAACCCCGATCTGGTCAAGGCGGCCGCCGACTTCCACGGTTCGCAATGCATTGTGGTGGCCATCGACGCGCGCCGCGTATCGGCGCCCGGCGAGCCGCCCGCATGGCAAATCTTCACCCACGGCGGGCGCAAGCCCACGGGTATCGACGCCATTGAATGGGCGCGCAAAATGGCCGACTACGGCGCCGGTGAAATTCTTCTTACCAGCATGGACCGCGACGGCACCAAACAGGGATTCGACCTGGAGCTGACGCGCGCCGTCTCGGATGCCGTGCCGGTTCCCGTCATCGCCTCAGGCGGCGTGGGCAGCCTGCAGCATCTGGCGGATGGCGTCACCACCGGCCGCGCCAGCGCCGTATTGGCGGCCAGCATTTTTCATTATGGTCAGCATACGGTGCGAGAAGCCAAGGAATTCATGGCGCGCCAAGGCATCAAGGTCAGACTCGATTAGGGCTGCCGACACGAAAGGAATAGCCAAATGACAGATCCCGCTTCCTGGCTGAATGAGGTCGTGTTCGACGAACAAGGGCTTATACCCGCGATCGCGCAAGACCATCAGAACGGCACGGTGTTGATGGTGGCCTGGATGAACGCCGAGGCGCTACGGGAAACGGCTGCCACACGCCGGGCCGTGTACTGGTCACGGTCGCGCCGGCGGCTTTGGCGCAAAGGCGAAGAATCGGGTCACCAGCAAATCGTGCACGAAATCCGCCTCGACTGCGACGGCGATGTCATTTTGCTGGACGTGGAACAGCTGGGCGGCATCGCCTGTCACACCGGACGGCAAAGCTGCTTCTTCCGG
This sequence comes from Pusillimonas sp., assembly GCA_044464765.1. Taxonomy (GTDB): domain Bacteria; phylum Pseudomonadota; class Gammaproteobacteria; order Burkholderiales; family Burkholderiaceae_B; genus JBIQKZ01. The sequence continues at coordinate 219,845 of JBIQKZ010000001.1, read as the reverse complement.
CGGCTGGACGGCAACGACGACCAGGCAGCCTGGGCTGCCGTCGACCCCGTACTTAAAGACCCAAAACTGATCTACAAATGAGCAATCCACACACCCCAGACGATATCCTGGCCCGCCTGGCCGACACGCTAGAGTCGCGCCTGCCCCAAAATGGCGGCGATCCGGCGTCTTCCTATTCCGCCAAGCTGCTGGCCAAGGGGCCGGATGCCTTTTTGAAGAAGATTGGCGAAGAAGCCACTGAGCTCGTCATGGCGGCCAAAGATGGCGCGCCCGATCGCATTGTGTACGAAACCGCCGATTTATGGTTTCATAGCCTTGTGGCCCTGGCACACTATAATCTTCGACCAGAAGACGTGCTGCGCGAACTGGCCCGGCGTGAAGGCACCTCGGGGCTGGCCGAAAAAGCCAGTCGCGGCAGGTCCTGATTAGGGTCTGGCGTCCCTGAGCCCATCAGCACCACGCACGCCACACAACGCCCTATCCGTTTGACAAGGAATACCATGAGCGAAAACTGCTTGTTCTGCAAAATCGAGAAGGGTGAAATCCCGGCGAAAAAGGTTTTCGAGAACGACGAGTTCATTGCTTTTCACGACATCAATCCTGCCGCGCCCGTCCATTTGCTGCTCATTCCCCGACAGCATGTGGCGTCCATGCAAGACATCGACGAATCCGCCGCCGATTGGTTGGGTAGAATGATGGCATTGGCGCCTAAACTGGCCAAGGAAAACGGTTGCCGGCCGGGCCCTTCGGGCGGCTTTCGGCTCGTCGTCAATACCGGCGCCGATGGCGGTCAGGAAATCGACCATTTGCACTTACATATTATCGGGGGCCCCCGCCCCTGGGATAAACGCGCGGCGCCCGCCGCCTAACGGAGATAGACATGGGTAGTTTCAGTATCTGGCACTGGCTGATTGTTCTGGTCATTGTCGCCCTGATTTTCGGCACCAAGAAGCTGCGCAATATGGGTGAAGACCTGGGCGGCGCGGTAAAAGGCTTCAAGAAAGGAATGGCTGACGCGCAGGGCGACCCCGCCAAGCCCGAAGCCGTTACCCAGCAACGCGCCGAGGACGGCGAAACCATCGACGTGCAAGCCAAGCAGAAAGACGTCTGACAAACGGCGGCGTCCCGTCGCCGCCGCGGCATTGTCTTTTCTTCAACGTCTTGATTGCGCGGTATCCCAGCCATGTTTGATGTCAGCTTCAGCGAGCTTTTACTTATCGGCGTCATTGCCCTGGTCGTCATCGGGCCCGAACGCCTGCCCAAAGTGGCCCGTACCATCGGGCACTTGCTGGGCCGTGCCCAGCGCTACGTCAACGACGTAAAAACCGACATTCGGCGCGAAATGGATGCCGAAGAGTTCAGCAAGCTCAAAGACGAAATGGAAGAAGCCAGAAACTCCATCCGGGCTTCCGTGGACGACACGAAGAACGCCCTGGCCAATCCGATGGAAGACGCCAAGCAGGCCATGGAGCAAGCCGCCCAGTCGATCAACGAGACCGCCCGCGAGGCCGCCTCGATGCCCGATACGGTTTCGCCACAGTTGCATCTTGACGCCGTCGACCCGCCCCCCGTCGCGCCCGTAGCCGACGCCGAACCCCAGGCCGACGCCGCCCCGGCGAAATCCACAGCCAAGGCGGCAGCCGCCCTCACCCCATCGAACGAGACATCCACGTGACGCAGGACGACCGCCTTCGGGACGACGACAGCAAAGACAGCTTCATCTCTCATCTGATCGAACTACGCACGCGCTTGCTAAAGGCCGTGGGCGCCGTGTTGGTCATTTTCGTAATTCTGTTTCTCTACCCGGGCGCGTCGGCCATCTACGACTACCTGGCGCAACCCATGCTGGCTTCACTGCCGCAAGGCACCCGCATGATTGCCACAGGGGTCATCACGCCCTTCATGGTTCCCCTGAAGGTCACGCTGCTAGCCGCGCTCGTCATAGCTCTGCCGGTGGTTTTATATCAGGCCTGGGCCTTCGTAGCCCCCGGCTTGTATCAGCACGAACAACGCCTGGCCCTGCCGCTGATTCTTTCCAGCACGCTGCTCTTCCTGGCGGGAATGGCGTTTTGCTATTTCGTGGTGTTCAAGACCGTCTTTCACTTCATTGCCGGCTTTGCTCCCGATTCAATCACGCCGGCTCCCGACATCGAAGCTTACGTCAGCTTCGTCATCACCATGTTCATCGCGTTCGGCGTTACCTTCGAAGTTCCGATCGCCGTTATCCTGCTGGTCAAGACCGGGGTGGTTTCCGTCGCCAAACTAAAGGCTGCCCGGGGCTATGTGATCGTTGGCGCGTTTGTCATCGCCGCCGTGGTCACGCCGCCCGATGTGCTTAGCCAGTTCATGCTGGCCGTGCCGCTATGCCTGCTGTTCGAAGTGGGCTTGCTGGTGGCCTCTGCGCTCGAAAAACGGGGCGCGCCCGCCACGGCGGGGCCGGAAGAAAACGCCGACTAAGCCGGGTACGGTAAACGCTGGCGTGATGCGCCAGGCCGCTTCGCAACCCGTACCCACCTCACACGGCACATGCATTCGATATCCTGCACACAGACGCTCCTGCAAGAGCGTACCTCATGCGCACGGCGCATGCCTTCAACGCCCGCGCGTTTTTGGGCGGCGTGAGGTGGGCCGTTCACCCACGTCTATCGTCACGGACAGCTGTTTGCCCGAACGCAGCAAGGTCAGTGCCGCCTTCTGCCCAGGCGCAAGCGGCGCGATCTGATTCAGAAAGCCGATGGTGTCCAGAACCGGCTGCCCATCGAGTTCGCGCACGATGTCCCCCACCCGAATACCCGCTTGCGCCGCCGGCCCGCCTTTGAGCACGCCCGCGACAATGACCCCATTTTGCTGTTTCAAATTAAAAGCCCTGGCCAGATCGGGGGTGATGTCTTGCGGTTCAATGCCCAGCCAACCACGGGTTACGTGGCCCTTGGCAACGATTTGCTCCAGGATGATATTCGCGGCGGCCGAAGGAATGGCAAAACCAATGCCCAGCGAACCGCCGGTTTCTGAGTAAATGGCGGTATTAATGCCAACCAGCCGGCCTTGCGCATCAATTAACGCGCCACCCGAATTGCCCGGATTGATGGCGGCATCGGTCTGGATGAAGTTTTCATACAAATTAATGCCCAGGCGGTTACGACCCAGCGCGGACACAATCCCCATGGTAGTGGTCTGACCCACCCCGAACGGATTGCCAATGGCCAGCACGACATCGCCAACACGCAGCGGCTGGCCGTTGCTAAATTCGATGCTGGCCAGATCGGGCAAGTCGATCTTGAGCACCGCCAGATCGCTTTCGGGATCCGCACCCACCAATTGGGCCTTGGTCTCGCGGCCATCACCCAACGCAACGCGTATGGCGTCCGCCGCATCGATGACATGGTAATTAGTCAGCACATAGCCCTCGGCACGAACAATCACCCCCGAGCCAAGCGCGGAGGCCCTTCGATGGCGGCTAAACCCCGGCAAATCACCAAACAGGCGCGCCAGATCAGGGTCCTCGAGCAAGGGGAACGCGGGTTCGCGAACCTGTTTGCTGGTATAAACACTGACAACGGCCGGCGCCGCGCGGGCCACAGCCGACGCATACGACGGCATCCCCGCCGCCCCCAACGTTATCTGGTCGAGCTGAGGAGGCGCCGGCGGCGCCTGGCGCGGCGCATCGCGCGACAGCCAATCAGGGCGCAATGTCGCCACGATGAATAAAATACCAAGACACACAGTAACGGTCTGGGCGAAAAGCAACCAAAATCGACGCATAAGGCAAAGTCAATTAATGAATCAGGTTTCCACAAGCGAACTGGCCCAATGGCTGGACACCCTTCTACAACCCCAACGGTTCCGGGACTACTGCCCCAACGGCTTGCAAGTCGAAGGCAAAAGCGTGATCCGTCACATTATCACCGGAGTTACCGCATCGCGGGCCCTTCTGGAGGCGGCCATCGAACAAGAGGCCGATGCCGTCCTGGTGCACCATGGCTGGTTCTGGAAGAATGAAGACCCCCGCCTGATCGGCCCCAAGCGCGAACGCACCGCCCTGGCCCTGGCGCACGACCTGAATCTATTCGCCTACCATTTGCCGCTGGACGCCCACCCAACCCTTGGCAACAACGCCCAACTGGCCAAGGTTCTGGGGCTGCAAGCCGACCGCGACGACGAGGGCACCCCGCTGACCTGCGGTCCTGACAGCCTGGTATGGCTGGGGCGCTGCGTGCAGCCGCAGACGCTCGAAGCGCTGGGCACGGGAATTTGCAAAGCTTTACATCGCCAGCCGCTGGTTGTGGGTAATCCACAACAAAAAATTGAACGGGTGGCCTGGTGCACCGGGGGCGCCCAGAATATGATGCAGTCGGCCATCGACGCCGGCGCGCAAGCGTACATTACCGGCGAGGCCTCGGAGCAAACCTACCACCTGGCGCAGGAAACCGGCGTGGGCTTTATCGCCGCCGGCCACCACGCCACCGAACGCTATGGCGTGCAGGCCGTCGGGCAAGCCATCGCCGAGCGCTTCAACATAAAGGTGCAGTTCATTGACGTGAACAACCCCATCTGAGGGCTTACTTCTTCAGAAGATCGCGGATTTCGCCCAGCAAGACGATGTCGGCAGGCGTGGGCTCTGGCGCAGCAGGTACCGCCGCTTTTTCACGCTCGAGGCTGCGGCGCGCGGCATTGACCATCTTGACCAGCATGAACACCACAAAGGCCAACAGGATGAAGTTGATCAGGATGGTAATGAAGTTGCCCCAGGCCAGGACATTGCCGCCCGCTTCGGTCAGTGCATCGTAGGTGCGCGGCCCCGTATAGTTTTCGGGCTCGGTCAGTATCCAGAACATATTGCTGAAGTCGACCTGCCCCCCGAGAATGAAACTGATGATCGGCATGATCACATCTTTGACCAACGAGTCGATGATCTTGCCAAAGGCCGCGCCGATGATCACACCGACGGCCAAATCGATCATATTGCCTTTAACCGCGAATTCACGGAATTCGTTCAAGAAACCGCTTGTTTTGCTCATGTGTCTTTCCTTGAGTAATTTCACCCACTGCCGGGTAACGCTATAATACGCGGTTGATAGGATATTCAATACGGTAAAAACCTTGAATGGGATGCCTCTTTCGGGGCATGGATAAGGATACAAGAATGAGTCAGGACAAGTCACACCTCGTTGACGTCAATGCGCTTACCGCCGAGCTGCCACCCGACCCCTCGCGACGGATGTGGCTTACCACCACCTGTGCGGTTGGGGGTGTGGCCGGCGTGGCCACCGCGGTGCCCTTTGTGGGCTCCTTTGCCCCATCCGCCAAGGCAAGGGCCGCCGGCGCCCCGGTTGAAGTGAATGTCACCGACATCGCTCCCGGCGAAATGCGCACGGTCGAATGGCGCGGCAAGCCCGTCTGGCTGCTGCATCGCACCGAGGCGCAAATCGAAGAACTTCCCAAGCTCGACCCTGAGCTGGCCGACCCTCATTCCGAGCGCCCGGGCTTCACCCCGCCGTACGCCATGAACAATTACCGCTCCCGCAAGCCCGAACTCTTCGTGTGCGTGGGAATTTGCACGCACCTGGGCTGCTCGCCCACGCCGCATCTGGCGGCAGGCGGCGGCGGTGGCATGCCCGCCGACTGGGAAGGCGGCTTCTTCTGCCCCTGCCATGGTTCCACGTTCGATCTGGCCGGTCGGGTGTTCAAGAACAAGCCCGCTCCCGACAACCTTGAAGTCCCGCCTTACATCTACTCGGCGGACGGTTCCAGCGTTACTATCGGGGTTGACGAAGACCACCCCGCCTGAAGCACCGAACAAGAATTGGCCGGCCTTAGTCTCGGCCGCCCCGCGACACTAATTACATTACACGCCTCGTAAGATTAAAAGGAGCCGTTTCATGGCTGGCGAGAAAACCGTCGAAACGACAGGACTCTTGGGATGGATTGATAGGCGCTTTCCGCTTAGCAAACTCTTCAAAGAGCACATGTCGGAATACTACGCACCAAAGAACTTCAACTTTTGGTATTTCTTTGGTTCCCTGGCGTTGCTGGTGCTGGTCATCCAGATCGTTACCGGTATTTTCCTGGTCATGAACTACAAGCCCGACGGCCAGCTTGCTTTCCAGTCCGTCGAATTCATCATGCGCGAAGTGTCCTGGGGCTGGCTAATCCGCTACATGCACTCCACCGGAGCCTCCATGTTCTTCGTGGTGGTCTACCTGCATATGCTGCGCGGGCTGTTCTACGGCTCCTACCGCAAGCCGCGCGAGCTCGTCTGGGTCTTCGGCGTAGCCATCTTCCTCTGTCTCATGGGCGAAGCCTTCTTCGGCTACCTGCTTCCCTGGGGCCAAATGTCCTACTGGGGCGCGCAAGTTATCGTCAACCTGTTCTCGGCCATTCCCTTCATCGGGCCTGAACTGTCCATCTGGATCCGTGGCGACTACGTCGTGTCCGACGCAACGCTTAACCGATTCTTCGCATTCCACGTCATCGCCATTCCGCTGGTCCTGATCGGCCTGGTGGTGGCGCACATCATCGCACTGCACGAAGTGGGCTCGAACAACCCCGACGGCGTGGAAATCAAGGCCGGCCCCAAAGACAGCAAGGGCCGTCCCCTGGACGGCATCCCCTTCCATCCCTACTATTCCGTGCACGACCTGGTGGGCGTTGCGGGCTTCCTGATCGTCTTTGCCGCCATCGTGTTCTTCGCGCCTGAAATGGGCGGCTACTTCCTGGAATACAACAATTTCATTCCAGCCGACTCGCTGAAAACACCCGAGCACATCGCTCCGGTCTGGTATTTCACGCCGTTCTATTCCATGCTGCGTGCCATTACCGCCGACTTCACCTGGGTTCTGGCCGGCGCAGCCGTCATCGCCGCCGTCGCCATCTTCATCAAGAGCAATCTGCGCGGCATCTGGCGCATTGCGGTTCCCGCCATCCTTATCATCATCGCCATCCTGCTGCGCACCATCGACGCGAAGTTCTGGGGCGTGGTGGCCATGGGCGGTGCGGTCGTGATCCTGTTCTTCCTGCCCTGGCTCGACCACTCCCCCGTACGTTCGATTCGTTACCGTCCCACCTGGCATAAATATCTGTATGGCATATTTATCATCACGTTCCTGATCCTGGGCTACCTGGGCACGCAAGCCCCCAGCCCCGTCTTCAATCTGATGAGCCAGATTGGCACCCTGATCTACCTTGGTTTCTTCCTGCTGATGCCGGTATGGAGCCGTCTGGGCACCTTCAAGCCCGTGCCGGACCGCATCCAGTTCAAACCCCACTAGGTCAACAATACAAACGGAATGATCATGATTAAAAAGTTGCTTGGCGCTATCGCTTTAACCCTGACGGCCACAGTCGCAATGGCGGCGGGCGGCGGGTACAAGCTAGACGCCGCCCCCGACCGGATCAATGATATGGCCTCGCTGCAGAATGGCGCGAAGCTGTTCGTGAACTACTGTCTTAACTGCCATAGCGCCAACGCCATGCGCTATAACGTCCTGACGGAACTGGGTCTGACCGACGAAGAGATCAAGAAGAACCTGCTGTTCACGGCCGACAAGGTGGGCGACCTGATGCACATCGCCATGACGCCAACCGACGCCAAGAACTGGTTCGGCATGACGCCGCCCGACCTGTCCGTCATTGCGCGCGCCAAATCCACCACCATGGGGCCATCGGGCGTCGACTACATCTACACCTTCCTGCGCACGTTCTATCGCGACACAACCCAGAAAACAGGCTGGGATAACGCGGTGTTCCCAAGCGTGGGCATGCCCCACGCCCTGTGGCAACTGCAAGGCCCGGTCACCCAAACTCATGTCGCCATTCACCCCGTGGAAAAAGACGGCGCCAAAGTCTGGGAACGCACCACGACAACCCACGACGCGCAAGGCTATTCCACGGTAACCACCGAGCCCATGCAAAACTATACGGGCCCGGTCGTCGACAAGGTTTCATTCCAGCCCGCCAATGCGGCCCAGGCAGCGGCTTACGACAACAACGTGGCCGATCTGTCCAACTTCCTTGGCTGGATGGCCGAACCCAACCAATTGTTCCGCAAGAAGCTGGGGGTCTGGGTGCTCTTGTTTCTGGGCTTGTTCTTCGTCGTCGCCTGGCGTCTGAACGCTGCCTACTGGAAGCAAGTCAAGTAATTCGCAAGCTTGGCGGCTCCTTGGCGCATGCTCCAAGCCGCCAATCAGAAATAGGCGTACAGTAATACGCCTATTTCTTTTTTTCCGAGCCGCTGTTCTTTGTGCTCTTGTTATTCTTTTTAAGATGGGAAGCCTCACTATGATGGTGCTCTACTCCGGAACGACCTGCCCTTTCTCGCAACGCTGCCGCTTTGTATTGTTTGAAAAAGGCATGGATTTCGAAATCCGCGACATCGACCTTTACAACAAGCCCGAAGACATCGCCGTCATGAATCCTTATGGCCAGGTGCCCATTCTGGTTGAACGGGATCTGGTGCTGTACGAATCCAATATCATCAACGAGTACATCGACGAACGCTTCCCGCATCCGCAGCTCATGCCGGCCGACCCCGTCATGCGTGCGCGCACCCGCCTTTTCCTGTACAACTTCGAAAAGGAATTGTTCGTCCACGTCGCCGCTCTTGAAAACCGCGCCACGCCCGACGAGAAAGTCCTGGAAAACGCCCGCCAGAACATCCGCGACCGCCTGTCGCAACTGGCGCCGCTGCTGCTGAAGAACAAGTTCATGCTGGGCGAGGAATTCTCCATGCTGGACGTGGCCGTTGCGCCTTTGCTGTGGCGCCTGGATCACTACGGCATCGAACTGCCCAAGAACGCCGCGCCCATCCAAAAGTATGCGGAACGCATTTTCTCGCGACCCGCCTACATCGAAGCGCTGACGCCATCCGAAAAAGTCATGCGCCGCTAAAGCAACTTTTCACGCCGGACCAGGTCCGGCCTAAACCAGAACGCCCATGTCCGAATCTTCGACCAAGCCTTATCTGATCCGCGCACTGCACGAATGGTGCACCGACAACGGCTACACACCGCATATCGTGGTTACCGTCGACGCCAATACCGTTGTTCCGCGCGCGCACATCCACGATGGGCAGATCACGCTGAATATCGGTTCGCTAGCCACCAACCGGCTGGCCATGGGCAACGAATACATTGAATTCCAGGCCCGCTTCAGCGGCGTCACGGAACATATCTTTGTGCCGGTCGCGGCGGTGTCCGCCATTTATGCGCGTGAAACGGGCGCCGGCATGGGGTTCGAGGTTCACGAATCGGAAGCCTACCCCGGCAGCGCTTCGGGCGACCCTGCCGACACCGCGCCAGCCCAGGGGCCCACGGGGGTTGTTCAGGGCGACAAGACAAGCGACGACACGTCCGGCCCCTCCGACGATGACCCCAAACGGCCTCGGCTGAAGATCGTCAAGTAGAAGCCGGCGCCTTCGTCAACTTCCCGGAGCGTCGGGGTAAGCGCTACGGAATATCTCGAGTACGCGTTTGTGCGTTGCGCTCGATGGAACATCGGAACGCCACAGCATTCCTACGTTACGATGCGCATTGGGCACCTCGAGCGGCAAAATCGATAAGATGCCCAGGCCTGCAAAGTATTCCGCCAGCTCCAATGGGAGCAAACCGAACATATCATGCTTTTGCAAGACACCGATAATCATCATCGTGGAAACGGATTCGATTTTACAGCGTGGGATACTGATTTTATGGCGCGCCAGAACATCAACAAGCAACTCTCTCGTCAATGCGCCCTCTGGCGGCAACACCATTGCACTATCGCGTAAATCGTCCCAACTGACATCCGTTCGTCGGGCCAAAGGATGCTCGCGTCGAACAGCAATTACGAAAGGGTCTTCGTAAAACACTTTATGACTGAACTCCGCCCCCAGCGGACGGTTTGGCAATACTCCCACAATGAAGTCCAATTCGCCTGAACGAAGTGGAGGCAACAGGTTAGCCATCGTACCTTCGGTGAGCGTTACCGCCACGTCTTCCGCTTGCGAATCCAATAGCTCGATCAACTGAGGAGCGAGCTTTAGGGTAGCTGTCGGCATAACGCCCAACGCAAGACGCATCACCGGAACCTCGGTAATGTTCTGTAAATCGGCCTCGATAGTATTCAGCCGGGCAAGAAGTTCATGAGCGTGTTGAATAAGGCAAACACCGTGCTCTGTCGGCGCCAAACCGGCAGACGTTCGTTCAAAGATGCGCGACGCAGAACTGGAAGATTTGCGTCTCCTACCCCCACCTGAAAGATCCGTTCTCTCTTGCAGCCAACTACGGTGCGGTTGAAGAAGCCAAGCGTCTCGGTGTGAGTATCCAGGTATTGGACGCGGGAGGATACACCCAACTCAACAATCAAATTACGCAAATTGAAGATTGTGTTGCCGGTGGCGCTCAGGCAGTCGTCCTGGTCGCCGTTTCCGCCGACGGCATGGACAACCTGCTACGAAGCTTGCGAGACAAGAATATCGTTGTCATCGACGCCACTAATGGTGTTTCCTCAGACGACGTCGACGCTCGCGTGTTAACCAATCCTCACGACGAAGCCTATCGCGCAGGAGAGTGGCTGGCCAAGAAACATCCCAAAGGTTCTCCCGAAGTACGTGTAGTACCTCTTCTGCGCGCGCGCAGAGTGAACGACGACGTTGAGCCGGTTTCCGTTTATATGACGCCAGGCGTGCTCCAGGGCTTGAAGAGCAAATCCGTGGCTGCCGCAGGGGTTGCACCCGTCGTCGTGACATCACGGATGCAAATTGATACCGCTGTACGGATTCTTGAACAGGGCAAAAACCGCTCAAGCGTTTATCTGTTTAATAATTTGTTTGGCGAATTCGCCTACTTATAGCCGGCGTGTGGACCATCGATGCACAAACCCGTCATAGAGCACACGAACAACACGGCATGGATGCAATTATCCCGGGTTATGCGCCCTTGGACGGACGGTTTAGAATTGCCTGGGCGCGCAACAACACCGGCTTGTCGACCAATTGCCCCTCAACCAGTACAGCAGCGCCTTGCGCAGTCGCTGCGCTATCTACGATGCGCTTCGCCCATGCAATCTCCTGTTCCGATGGCCCAAAAGCGCTATTAACGAGACCGATCTGGTTCGGATGAATGCATAACTTGCCGCCAAAGCCCAAACCTCTGGAACGTTGCGCATCGACACGCAAAGCGTTTTGATCGTTCACCGCAACCGTCACTCCATCGATAGGGGCCGCGATATTGGCTAGCCTCGAGGCCAGAACCAGATGCGAACGGAAATACAGAAGCCCTTGATCATCGTCGGCAATGCCCATGTCCAGTTGGAAATCGATGGAACCGAAAGCCAGTTGCTTAACGTTGCGGCTGCGCGCGATATCGCCAGCGCTCGACATTCCTTTCGCTGTTTCGATGAGCGGATAAATGGGAATTTCGGCCCCCAGTTGCGTGGCAATGAACTCGATATCGCCTGCTTGTTCCGCCTTGGGCAACATAATGCCCGCCACCTTGTGATGCTTGCACATCATCAGATCGTCATGAAACCACTCCGTTTCGATTCCGTTGATCCGAATCAACACCGGCGGCAGGTCCGCCAGGTGCTGGGCGACCGCCTCTCGAGCCTTTGGCTTGTCCGCAGCGGAAACAGCGTCTTCCAGATCGATAATGACGGCGCCCGCGCCTGATTCCAAGGCTTTGGTGTAACGATCGGGCCGGGTGCCGGGAACAAACAGGTATGAATATGCACTAAACGGATTCATCATTTCTCCACCGCCCGCGGTTCAATACGACAAGCTGCCCACGGATGGTGCGTCGGCAATACTCCAGATGGCACGAAATGCCTGGCGCATTTGCTCCTCGGATGCCGCGTTGGAAAACCTCGCCAACCGGAGCGCCTTCTCTTCAAGCTCGCTGCGACTGAGCGTGTTATCCGGATCGCCTTTTGGGCAGTCCACACGCGCCTCGAGCACCCGACCATCCGTCGTGCGCACCTTAAGCTTGCCCAACCAACGCGCCGGGTAAGCCATATCGACCTCCCGGTCAAGTTCCATGGACACCTTATGTCTGAACGCAACGATGCGGGGATCATTGAACGAAGTCTCGAATTCTTCAACACCCGCGCGCCCAAAGACCGCGATCAAGCCCAGCACACTACCCATCGAGAACTTGGCCTGATGCACCGTGGCAGGATCGACTACCGGACCCAATACGTCGATCGCCCCCTGATGAACCTGGGCGACAACCTCTGCAATATCGTTCGCATCCAGCTTATGCTCCTGCATCAATAACAACAGAGCATCCGCAGCGGGATGCGTATGGCGGCATGATGCATGAAACTTGAACGAGGTCTCGGCAATAGCCCAGCGCTGCCCCAGCCGATCTGTCAGCTTTCCATCGTCGGCATCGCTGGACATGCCAGCTCCCATCCCCTGGGAACCTTCCAAGATTTTTCGCGCAGCTGTAAAACCATCCAACGCCAAGTAGGCAGAAGCCAAGCCGCTGGCGCTGGCGTGCGCTGTATGCAATTGTTTAGAATCGGCGGCATCCCGCAGGAACTCCCACAGCCCCGCAGCCTGAGTGCCGGCAGAACCCATGGCATGCAACATTTGCTCGGGGGTCGCCTGGAGCAGCCGAGCGGTCGCCACAGCAGCAGCAATCGTGCCCGCCGTGCCCGTCGTATGAAAGACGGTGTAGTGCGATCGCCCCAGGAACTCGCCTACCCGTATGCCCGCCTCGTAGCCGGCCACCGCTGCCGTCAAGAACTCTTTGCCTGAAGCGCCCGTGTCTTGCGCGGCCGCCAGCGCGGCAGGAAAAACAACCGTCGCCGGATGAAAGACCGACCCATTGTGAACGTCATCCTGCTCGGCGAAGTGGGACGAGGCAGCATTGACCATCGCCGCAAAATATGGCGAGGTTGTCCGTCGTGAGATGAGCACATCGCACGCCCCCTTTTCAGGCCCCATGGTCAGCGCAAAGCGTTCAATCGACTCGACCGGCCGCGCGCCTTTTCCGGCCAGCGCCGACCCATGCCAATCCAGTAGCAAGTCCTCGGTGCGTCGCACAACCGGTTCAGGTATCTGATCGTATGAAAGCGTAGCCGCGAACGAGGCCAGCGTAGCGCTTGAATCCAATCCACTCATCACAAAGCCTTCCTATTAAATAATTTCATCTGCCTGCATTTGCGCGATAACGTCATCGCCGTAACCCAACTCGTGAAGAATCGAATGCGTGTGCTGCCCCAGTGCGGGCACCGCGTCCAGCCGATAGTCAAAGCTGTCATTCAGGCCCGGTGGCAATAAAGCGGGAATCGACCCAGCGGGCGAATCGATTTCACGCCATCGGTCGCGCGCCTGTAATTGGGGGTGAACCCAAACGTCATTCATGGTGTTCATCTGCGCATTACCGATTCTTGCTCCATCCAGTCTGGACAGAACATCCTCGATAGGCAGCTCAACAAAGACCGCTTCAATGATCTCTTTCAGCACGGCGCGGTGCGCATTGCGTGCCACATTGGAGCTGAAGCGCTCGTCCCGGATCAAGTTCGGCTGCTGAAGGACCTCGGTGCAAAACAGGGCCCATTCCCGCTCATTTTGCACGCCCAGAATGACCGTTTTCCCTGCACCTGCACGAAAAGGGCCGTAGGGATAGATACTGGGATGGCTCGCTGCCATCCGCGGCGGGGGAGCATTTCCTTGAAACGCATAGTAGAGAGGGTTGGACATCCATTCGCCCAATGCCTCCAACATGGATAAATCAATATGGCTGCCTTTGCCGGTGCGGCCCCGCAACAGCAAAGCCGCAAGGATCGAGCTGTAGGCATACGAACCGGCGGCGACATCAGCGGCCGAGAATCCCGCCCGGGACGGATCTTGCTCGCTTCCCGTGACGGACAAGAGCCCCGCCTCCGCCTGAATCAGGATGTCGTACGCCTTTTTATCGCGATAAGGCCCATCTGCACCGTAGCCTGAGATATCGCAAACGATAAGGCCTGGATTTTTCGGGCGTAACTCCTGAGCGGACAAACCCAATCGCGACGCGGCACCCGGCGAAAGATTCTGCACCAGCACATCGGCATTGCCAACCAGCTTGTTCAACACCTCCATCGCTTGCGGCTTCTTCAAATCCAGCGTGATGCTTTCCTTGGAGCGATTGATCCAGACGAAATACGACGACAGTCCTTTAACACGGGTATCGTAGCCCCGCGCAAAATCCCCCTGGCCCGGCCGCTCAATCTTGATAACACGCGCACCCAGGTCCGCCAGCTGGCGTGTGGCAAATGGCGCGGCGACCGCATGCTCCAACGACAGTACGGTTACTCCATCGAGCGGACGCATAGCCGGCCTCCAATTGATAGTGTGGAACAAAAAGAATAAATTGCCATCAGAACGAACGCGGTAAACCCAGAACGTGTTCCGCCACGTACGACAGAATCAGATTGGTCGAGATGGGCGCCACTTGATACAAGCGGGTTTCACGGAACTTGCGCTCTACGTCGTATTCGCAAGCGAAACCAAAGCCGCCGTGCGATTGCAAACACACGTTGGCGGCTTCCCAGGAAGCATCGGCGGCCAGCAGCTTAGCCATATTGGCCTGGGTGCCGCACGGCTGGCCCGCGTCGAACAGCTCGCATGCCTTGTACCGCATGAGATTGGCCGCTTCGATGTTTGCAAACGCGCGCGCAATGGGAAACTGGACACCCTGGTTCTTTCCTATTGGCCGGTCAAACACCATTCGCTCATTCACGTAATTGACGGCACGCTCGACGAACCAGTAGCCGTCGCCAATACATTCAGCGGCGATCAGGGTGCGTTCCGCATTCAGGCCATCCAGAATATAGCGGAACCCCTTCCCTTCTTCGCCGATCAGGTTTTCGGCTGGTATCTCCAGGTTGTCGAAGAAAACTTCGTTGGTTTCGTGGTTGACCATGTTTTGAATTGGCTGCACGGCCATGCCATTGCCCAAGGCGGTGCGCAGATCCACCAGAAACACCGACATGCCTTCCGACTTTTTCTTCACCTCGTTCAAGGGCGTTGTGCGCGCCAGCAGAATCATCAGGTCCGAATGCTGGATACGCGAAATCCAGACCTTCTGGCCATTCACCACGTAGCGATCGCCCTTGCGCTCCGCCGTCGTCTTGATCTTGGTCGTATCCGTACCGGTGGTCGGCTCGGTCACCGCCATGGCCTGCAGACGCAACTCGCCGCTGGCGATCTGCGGCAAGTACCTTTGTTTCTGCTCCTCCGAGCCATGGCGCAACACGGTCCCCATGTTGTACATCTGGCCATGGCAGGCGCCCGAGTTGCCGCCGCAGCGGTTGATTTCCTCCATGATGACTGAAGCTTCGGTCAATCCCAGGCCTGAGCCGCCATATTCCTGCGGAATCATGGCGGCCAGCCATCCCGCCTGGGTTAAGGCATCGACAAACGCTTCGGGGTAGCCTCGTTCCTCATCGATGCGGCGGAAGTATTCATCCGGGAAATGCGTACACAGATCACGTATTGCTTCGCGTATGTCCTGATAGTTATCCGATAGGGTTTGCATCGTTTCCTTTTTTACTTTCATTAATGTATTAGCCGCCCGCGAGCCTGCAAGCAGCATATCGTTAACCTTGGCGCCATGCTCAAATCAACTGATTGCCAATACAGCCTGGGCCTGCATGGCCAGCCGCCCATCGATGGCGCGCGCCCATAGTTCGACGGATTTACCGTCTTGAGCCGGGGCCGCACAAACGTAGAAATCTTCGGTATCGAATACTGGGCTGACCGCGCGAAAGCTGAACGACGCAAGCTCGGCATCCGGCATCTTCTGTTCCAACAAATCCAGCAGCTGCGTGGCAATCAAGGGGCCATGCACCACCAGACCAGGATAGCCTTCCACGTTCATTGCAAAATTACGGCTGTAATGGATGCGATGACTATTAAATGTCAAGGCGGAGTAACGAAACAATAGCGTTTCATCAGGCCGAATGCGCTTTTCCCAAACGCTTTCCCGCGTCGCCTTCAGCGGCTCTACAGGGGGAGAGTCCGAGGCCTGCTGCTCTCGATAAACGATATCCTGCTCCTCTGTGAGAGCCAAGCCTGCCTCGCTGCGGATCGTATGACGCACAAGCACGAAGACCAAACTACCCGAACGCCCGTGTTTGAGGTCCACACTGACCACTTCGGAGGTACGCTCGACGACGTCGCCCACGCGTAATGGGTGACGGAAGGATAATCGTCCTCCTGCCCACATTCTGCGGGGAAATGGCACGGGCGGCAAAAACCCGCCACGCTTCGCATGTCCGTCCGGACCAAGTTCCGACTGGAAAGCCGTAGGCAAGAAATACAGCCAATGCCACAGCGGCGGCAGACCCCCGTCAAGCGGGAGCATGTCGGCAGGCCGGTCCAGCGTGGCCGCCAAGGCAGTTCTGGGAGCTAAGGTAATCCGATCCGCCTGAGTCTGAATCTTGCCTTCCCACGTTTTTAGATACTCTATGTCTATATCCATTATGATTCCCCAAAGCTTTGGGCGTAGTTCTGTGTTGCATACAGGATCGCGGATATTGAGGCTATGTACA
This sequence comes from Pusillimonas sp., assembly GCA_044464765.1. GTDB lineage: Bacteria > Pseudomonadota > Gammaproteobacteria > Burkholderiales > Burkholderiaceae_B > JBIQKZ01. The sequence continues at coordinate 203,330 of JBIQKZ010000001.1, read as the reverse complement.
ATTCATATTTTGCAAAGGGGGGGTTAAGGCCGTCTTAACAGACGCCAAGAAGCCCTTACGTCAAGACTGCGCAACCCCAAGCTAACCTTTGGTCCCGGCTCATGGCATACCGTTTTGATCTAACTGATCTGCAACTGTTCGTCTTCGTCGCCGAAGAGAGCAGTCTGACACGCGCGGCGGCACGTGCCCACATGTCGTTACCCGCAATCAGCGTGAGAATAAAGAATCTGGAGCAGTCCATTGGCGTAAAGCTGCTTAACCGGGAAAGCAGCGGCGTCACGCTAAGGCCTGCCGGACAAACATTCCTGCATCATGCCCGCCTGGTTCTAAACCAGCTTGAAAACCTTCGCGGAGACCTTCAACAGTACGCTCGCGGAGTAAAAGGCCATGTCCGCATTCTGGCCAACACAACCGCAATGACAGAGTTTCTTCCGGTCAGGCTACGGGAATTCCTGGTGCAGCACCCCAACATCAATATCGAGTTGCGGGAACGCTTAAGTGGCGATATCGTGCGCGCCGTCAACGATGGTGTTGCCGACATCGGCATTGTGGCAGGCAACGAGAACACCGAGAGGCTGCACGTGCAATCGTATAAAAGCGATCGGCTTGTGTTGGTTGCTTCCCCGGCCCATCCTTTAGCCAAACAGGAAACTGTGAGCTTCACACAAGCGCTCCAGTATGACTTTATCGGCTTGCATGAAGGCAGCGCGATCCACTTCTTTCTTGAGCACGCGGCCCAAGAGCTGCGCATACCGTTGCGTATCCGCATTCAGGTGAGTGATTTCGAGACGCTTTGCAGAATGGCCGAATCGGGAATTGGCATTGGTGTTTTGCCCGAGTCGTCAGCATTGCGACATGCTCGCACCATGGCGATCCGCATTACTCAGCTAAGCGACGCGTGGGCATCACGCGACCTGAGAATCTGTACGCGCGACCCGGAAACCCTACCCCTATTTGCCCAAGACTTGATCGATTTCCTGGTCTCCGAAGACGACGAAGATGTGTCGACCGTTCCTTTAACTCGCCGCACTGATCTGCGCAACACATAGCGCAAGCTGTTTGTCGACTTCGCTTCTACGCTCGGACGTCATCCGGCTTTTAATCGACGCGATGAATACCGCGCCGACCGGTGTGCCAAAACTATTCACAATGGGCCGGGCCAATACGGTCACGTCTTTGACGGTTACGCCGTCATCAAGCGCATACCCTCTTTCGCACACCCGGGCCACGCGGTCCTTCAGGATATCCACGCTTAGACCATAACGCGCCAACTGAGGCGAAACAGCACGATAGACGACATCCCGGTCATTGTCATTCAATACCGACAAGATCGCCGGCCCGCCGGCGCCCACACCCATCGGGTGCCGGTCGCCGACGCCGCCCACCAGGGTTTGAATGGCGAAATTGCCCGCGACCCGATCCAGGCACACGGTTTCGAACCCGCTACGGCCAATCAAAAACGCCATGTCGCCGGTTTCTTGCGCAAGCTGCAACAAAGCCGGATGCGCGATCTGCCGTAGATTGTTCTCGGGGAACACCCCCAGCCCCAACTCGTAAGGCAAAGGGCCCAAGCGATAGCCGCTGCCCTTCTCGTTGCGAACCAGCATGCCTTCGGATACCAGGCGCTGAAGCAAGCGGTGGGCGGTCGAGCGATCCAGCCCGGCCAGTTCGGCCAGATCCACCATCCGCAGGGGTTGCGAACGGTTGTAAGCCACCAGTTTCAGCAACTGGATGGCCCTTCCTAGCGTACTTGCGGGTGCTGAAGCAGTTGTTGATAGTTTCATTAATTGAGATATTTATTATGGATAATATTTTTTCCTTGATTTTTCAATGCAATTATTATTATCCAATTCTCATTATATGAGACTTTTTAATATTTCATTGACAGGTTTGTTACCCCGCTCCTACTATGCATTGACTGATGCCTGAAACGCGTGATGATGATGCTGACCCCCTGCACCCACCCACCGAGCTTCAACACGATCATCCTTACCATGGAGCAACGCCATGGCTGAGCAGGCCGTCCACCCCTCGCCACGGCATGGCACGGGCATAGCGTCGTCCGTCGCCCGCGATCCCGTTCTGCTGGGCGTACGTATTCTTGTTGCGCTCGCCCTCTTCCTGATGGCCATGCCCATTGCGCTGCTGGTGCTGTCCAGCCTGCGCGAAGGCACTTTGGTGGAACCCGGGGCCTTCACCCTTCAGAACTTCCGGAACATCCTGGAACACCCCGCATTTCTCGGCACCATCGGCAATACGCTGTTGCTGGGCGTGGGCTCGGTGGTGGTCATGCTGGCTTTCGCCCTGCCCTTTGCCTGGCTGTATTCGCGCACCAACCTGCCCGGGAAAGGCGTATTCCTGGCCTTGCTTACATCCAATGTCGCCATGCCGGGCTTCACCGTAGCCATGGGGTATGTATTGCTGTTGAACCCATCGAACGGCGTCTTGAACCAGGCCTTGCGCCAGGCATTCAACCTGTCCGGCCCGGTCTTCGACATCTACGGCCTGGGCTGGATGATCGTCCTGCAAGGGCTGGCGCTGGTGCCGCCCGCCTTCTTCATGATCGTGCCCACCCTGCAAGCCATCGACACGTCGCCATACAACACGAAATCCACGCAGCGGCGGCGATTACGCACGACCCCTTCCTGATCATGTCCTGGGGCCGTGACGACATCGGCTGGTCGGAACCGCCCTGGACGTACTCCGGCGGCGCCCCCCGCCGCCTGGAGCCCGGCGACCTTGTCTGCGCCGAACTATTCCCGGTCTACGCGGGGCTGGAAACACAGCAGCAGGTTGCCGTGGCGCTGGCGCCGGTCGAGCCGGAAATCCAGGCCTTGGGCGAAGTGGCGCGCAAATCGTACCTAGCCGGGGTGCAGGCCGCACGCGCCGGCAGCACGTTCGCCGCGCTCGAGCAGGCCATGCTGGCGCCGGTTCTTGAAGCCGACTGCTGGACATTCACGCCACTTATCCATAGCATTGCTCCATTGGGGTGGGTCGGCGGCATGGCCAAGAATCTGGACAAAGTGCCGCCATCCGTCGAGCCCTTCCGTGCCCAGATGGACGTCAAGATGGGTGAAAGCGAGCATGGGCTGGCGTTAAGAAACGGCATGTCATTCGCCTTCGAACCCAATGCCTGCCGGGGCCAGCGGCGCGTCAATATTGGCGGCACCGTATTGGTTGGCGACAGCGAGGGCGAAGAGCTCAATACCGTGGTGAATCGGCTGCACATCATAGGTTAGTGGCGGGTTGATTCTTTTGAACACCCATCTTCAGCGCCGGGGCTCACGCAACAAGGCCCTGGCGCGATCGGCAACTTACTTCTCTGGAGGTTAAATCGTGAACAGCACACCCGGATCCAGCGTACGCGCCCGCGCGCCTTATGAGTCTATCGTCAAGCGCCCCGCGCTTACGCTGCCGGGCGATGCGCGCGTTGTCATCTGGAACATTGTCAATGTCGAAGTTTGGGATCCCACCGGATCCATGCCGCGCACCGTGCTGCCGCCGCCCATGGGTGGGCCTCATTTGCCCAGCATCGCCAACTGGAGCTGGCACGAATACGGCATGCGCGTCGGCTTCTGGCGTCTTCTACAGGCGCTTACCAGCCGCAACATGCCGGCCACCTTCTCTTTAAACGGCGCCACCTGCCACCACTATGAAGAGGTCTGCCGGGCCGCGCTTGAGGCGGGCTGGGAGTTCATGGGCCACGGCTATATGCAGCAGCCCATGCACGTGGTCGAAGATCAGTTGGCTTCCATCAAACAAACCATGGCCGCCATCCAGTCGTTCACGGGCAAGGCGCCCCGAGGCTGGGAAAGCCCCGGCCTGACCGAAACCGACGACACGCTGGACTACCTGGTGGAAGCCGGCATCGAATACGTCGCCGACTGGGTGCTGGATGACCAACCCGTCAGCCTGCACTCGCCGCGCGGGCCCATTACCGCGCTGCCTTATACGGTGGAAGTGAACGATGTCGTCATTAACGCCGTGCAGCAACATGGTTCGGATGAAATCCTGAAGCGCGGCAAAGCCCAGTTCGATCGCCTGTATCGCGAAGGCGCAACCTCGCCCCGCGTCATGGCGATTTCCGTGCATCCCTACTTAAGCGGCGTGCCGCATCGCATTGATTACCTGGAACAGCTGTACGACTACGTCCTAGGGCACGACAAGGTGCTGGTCTGGTCGGGCGACACCATTCTTGACTGGTATCTGGAGCAGCGCAAGGCCAAGTAAGCCGGCCAGCAACGCTCAAGAAAAACAGGTAGAATACCGGTTTTGCCGGCTTAGCTCAGTTGGTAGAGCAGCGCACTTGTAATGCGAAGGTCAGGAGTTCGACTCTTCTAGCCGGCACCATATGTATCAAGCACTTACGCCAGTCCTTCGGGGCTGGCGTTTTGCGTTGCGCCCGCCGTTCAAGCGATATATCAGGCCATGAGTCCAGACGCCTTGCATGTAACTAAACTGTGACTGATAATCTGACACATCGTCCGGAGCTTGAGCGGCCGGGGCGAAAATGATGTCGTCATCGGGAACAGACACGAGGGTTTCAAGAAGTGGCAAGCATTCTAAAGACGGATGAATCGCACCTTATCAAGCGGTTAAGGTACTGCAGGCGCTTGCCAACGCTGCCGGCCGTGGCCTTGCAACTGATCGAATTAGCCGAGGACGGCTCAGCCGCGCTCGACCAGTTCGCCAAAGTAATCGCATTCGACCCGGCGCTGACCAGCAAACTGTTGCGTACGGTCAATTCGGCGTTCTATGGCAACCGCCACAAGGTGTCCAAGCTGTCGGACGCCATTGCCTTCATGGGCCTGAACGCCACTATTTCGCTCTCGCTCAGCTTCTCGCTGCACGGGCTATCCTGCCGGCACGGCGAAGGCGATCTCGATGACACCCATTACTGGAGCCGCTCGCTGCTGACAGCCCTGGCGGCCAGAACCATTGCCACCGAACTGGGCGAAATCCAGCCCGAGGATTTCCTGCTGGCCGGCTTGCTGCAAGACATTGGCGTGCTCGCCATGGCCGCCATGCTTGGCGATTCCTACGTCGAGCTGTATAAAAGCAGCCCCGACCACACCCGCTTGCTGGAGCAAGAGGCTGCGCAGTACGGCTTCGATCATGCACAAGCCGGCGAACAGTTGCTGAAATACTGGCGGCTTCCCGAACACACGCACGAGTGCGTACGATACAGCCATGCGCCCGAACACATTCCGGAAGACTGCGGCGTCGGCATCAAACGCCTTTCACTTAACGTGGCTGTCGCCGCCGATATTGCAGACGCCTGGATCAACGGCGCCTCGACCGAGGCCTTCGACCTGGCCTACCAATCGGCGCACTCATGCCTGGGCCTCAGTTCCACACAGTATCAAAACATCATCGCCTCGATGCGCGACGAAATGCCGGCCATGGAAGCGCTTTTCGAGTCGGAACTGGTCGACCCTGTGGTCCTGCAAGGTATTGGCGACAGCGCCATCGAGCTTCTTACCGTGCGCAACCTGCACCTGTCACGCGCTTCCGACGAGGCACAGCATCAAATTCAAACCCTGGAAAACCGCATCGCAACCCTGGAAGTGCAAACGCAACGCGATTCTCTTACCGGGCTCTACAACCGGGCGTATCTCGACCGCACGCTCGAACAAGAGTTCGAACGTGCGGTGCGTGACCACCAGCCTTTTAGCGTGGCATTTCTCGACATCGACCTGTTCAAATCGTACAACGATGCATTTGGCCACGCCGTCGGCGACCAGATTCTTGTCACGGTTGCACAACGCATACAATCCACCGCCCGGAAGTCCGATACCGTGGCGCGCTATGGGGGTGAAGAATTCGTGGTGCTGATGCCCTTTACCGATCCACAAGGAGCCAAGGTGGTGGTCGAGCGGATGCTGGCAAGCGTGCGCGATACTCCGTGCGCGATTCGCGGCGCCCAAAACGCCCTCGTTACCTTTTCGGCCGGAATCGCGGGGCTTGCTCCAGAACGTGCGGCCTTCGACACCGCAAGCGAGCTTATGAACGCGGCCGATAGCGCCCTATATACGACAAAAGGAGCGGGGCGCGGGCACATTACCCTTTATGATCCCGCCCATAGCGGCGCCTCCCGGCACTGAATAGCCCAATGCCTGTTTAGAGCGCATTGGCCTCCGGTCGATAGGAAGCCAACGACGTTTCAATCTGGTCGACCGCTTCGCGCAAGGCCGGCGTATACTGCGCCACGGCGTCGCTTAGGCTGACCCGCCCGACATAAGTAAATGACGCTCAGGCAGGCCACCGCATGGCCACCCTGGATGATAGGCACCGCAACGGCGCCAATCTTGCCTTTTTCCTCGTTGTGATTCGATTCGCCGTCGTTCGTGCCATACCCATCGGCTCGCACCCGCGCCAGGAGATTCCTGAGGTAAACCGGGTCGGCGGCCAGGCGGGCCTGCTCGTCATCGCCCACCCGCAGCAACTGCAGAATCTGCTCACGCTCCGCGTCGGTGCAGTAGCCCAGGTAGGCGCGCCCCGCCGCCGCACTGGGCACCGACATCAAACGCGCCGTTGCCCTGATGCCCGCGCAGATCGCGGGCCAGAAGGTGAACTACATGTTTCTGGACGACGCCACCGACCCCACCACGGCGGTCAAGAACATCCACAAGCTGATCAGCGAGAATAAGGTCGATGCCGTCATCGGGCCCAATACCGTGCCCAACTCAGCCGCCATGACGCCGGTGGCCGACGAAAACAAGACCCCGCTTATACTGATCGCCCCCTACGCGCCGCCTGAGGACAAACGCCACTGGGTCTTCCAGTCCACTCAAGACGCCGATCTGATGGTGGAGCGCGTCGTTCAGGACATGGCCGACCACAAAGCGAAAACCGTGGGCTATATCGGCTTCTCGGACAGTTGGGGAGACACCGCCTACTCAGGCCTGAAGAAGTTCGCCGACAAGGCCGGTATCGAGATCGTGGCCAACGAACGCTATCAGCGGCCCGACACCAGTGTCACCGCTCAGGTGCTGAAGCTGATCGCTGCCAAACCCGACGCCGTCTTCGTAGGAGCGTCGGGTGCGCCCGCCGCCCTGCCGCAGGCGCAGTTACGGGAACGCGGCTATACCGGCCCCGGCCCTATTTACCAATCGCATGGCGTAACCAGCAAAGACTTCCTGCGGGTTGGCGGCGCCAACGTTGAAGGCGCGCTTATTCCGGTGGGACCTGTTCTAGTCGCCGACCAACTACCGGACAGCATCGCCAGCAAGAAGGTGGGGGTGGACCTGAATACCGCGTACGAAAACAAATACGGAGCGGGCAGCCGGTCGACCTTCGCGGGCTCCACTTGGGACGCATGGCTGCTGCTGCAAAACGCCATTCCGGCTGCGCTTGAGAAAGCCAAGCCAGACACGGTGGAATTCAGAACCGCACTGCGCGACAACTTGGAAAAAACCAAAGGCCTGGTCGGCGTCAATGGCGTCTACAACATGAGCCCCACCGATCACATCGGCCTGGATGACCGCGGACGCGTCTTGATCGAAGTGAAGAACGGCAACTGGAGTTTTGTGAAACCCTAGCTGGACCTTTTTGGAACCGTAATTACGACGCAACAGACGCTGCCGCCGAAACGCAACAGCGTCCACCCAGTCGTTGGCAGGTTGATGGCCCCTACACAGACGTAGTTTCATCCGTGCGTCATGGCTCAGGCTGCGCGTCGAGGAAGGCTTCGAGGCGCGCATTGACCTGATCGGCATGCACCAGCGGCGCCAGGTGGCCGCCTTCGCTTAGCACTTGGACTTGCCAATTCGGGCAAGCCCCGGCCAGCACTTGCTGCACCTCGTAGATGGCAGGCAAGGTGTCGCGCGCATACATCAGCAAGCTGGGTACGGCCAAGCCGGCGTACTCGCTGATTTGCGTAGGGTTGTTCTGCAGCGCCCGGCCCTCGTGGACACTGGCCCCGATCGCCGCTGTGAATCGGGCGCGGCGATCGTCGGGCAGCGCATCCCAGCTTGCCGCATCGGACCAGAACACAATGAATTGCCGGGCGGCCTGCTCCCGCTTGCCCTGTCGATAAAGAGCTTCGACCTCGTCCATCATGGCCACCATGCACTCATAGGCGGTCGTACCACCCTGCCCGCGCAACAGATGAAAGGGGTTGGGTTCGTACATGGCCAGGCTGGCCACACGATCACGCCGCGACAAGGCGACCTCGAGCGCGACCACGCCGCCCAGGGAATGGCCCACCAAATGCACAGGACCAGGGATTTCGTCCATGAGCCTGAACACCAGCCCCGCATGATCGCGAATCGTCTGGGGCTGCCCATCCGGCCACGGCGTGGTCTGGCCATAGCCAAATAAATTGATCGCCACCACCCGATAGCGCGAAGCGAGCCTGTCGATCAGCGGGCGCCACTGCCGATAGCTGCTGGATGCGCTGTGGATCAGCAGCACGATGGGACCACTGCCCTGGTCAAGATAGTCGATGTGTTGGCGGTCTGCTTCCAGAACGGGCATGGAGAGTCCTTTGTTATGCAATGGCCAGAGAATAGGCTGGTTTCGCGCCCGAGAAAAGCCCTTGAAGAAAACAGCGCCCGCCGCTGCGCTGACAGTTTTCGTCGTTGCACGAATAGTCCCGGCCATATCTTGACACTGGGCTTCTCTTCTTTAGAATGTAACTCTTCTTTTCATTTATAGCCATCTTGTTTTGCCCGCAAACAGCTGATGCAAAGCATTGATGGAATACATCCTCATCCTGCCCCCAAGGGATCTTGAACAACACGACCACTCTACACACGAGGCCGCATGAGCAAACCGAACCGTCTCCCCCGTCGCCGCCATATTGCCTTGATCGGCGCCCTGGCCCTTGCCTGGCAACCCGCCATCGCACAGAACGCCGCAAGCTTTGAAACCCCCGAATATCTCGCGCAGATCGGCTTGCAGCAAATCAATGCCGCACAAGCTTATTCATGGGGGTATACGGGCAGCGGCGTGACGGTTGGGATCCTGGATGGCGGCATCGACGCTACCCATCCCGAATTCCCGGGCCAGCCAGTGGCGGGCTATGACATCGTTCTGGACCGTCCTGCCGGCCCCGGCAATGCCCTGGACGATGACGACGGCCATGGGTCTCATGTGGCGGGCATTATCGGCGCACGCCGCGATTCGATCGGCATGCACGGGGTGGCCTTCGATGCCAATTTATTCACCGTGCGGTTCAATGAAGCCGTGCCCAACGACGACGACGCATTTGCCCCCGGCTGGGATTACATGACATCGCGCGGCGTATCCATCATCAACAGCAGCCTGGGCGCGACACACTGTCCCGGCCATGGCGATTGCACCATCACCGAATACGACTCGCCCCAAGCCGTGCTAGACCAATTGCCAAAGACCATCGCCAGCATGCGGCGCGCCGCCGCCGCAGGAACGCTTATGGTGTTTGCCACCAGCAACGAAGGCCTGCCCCAGCCCAATATTCTGGCCGGCGCGCCCTATCTTTTCCCCGAGCTGAAAGACAACTGGCTGGCCGTCGTCTCTGTCGGGCCGGATAACGTCATCACCGATTATTCGCACCGCTGCGGCGTTGCAGCCGGCTGGTGCCTGGCGGCGCCCGGCGGCGGCGACGACCAGGCCAAGGAAGGAATCTATTCCGTCGAGAACCTCGGCACCTATGTCCGCATGTCGGGCACCTCCATGGCCTCGCCCCACGTCGCAGGCGCGGCGGCGCTGGTCAAGCAGGCCTATCCCTACTTCACGGCCCATAATTTGCAACAGACGCTGCTGACCACCGCCACCGACATGGGCAGCCCCGAGATCTACGGCTGGGGCCTTCTGAACGTGGGCAAAGCCGTGCGCGGGCCGGCCCAATTCGTTGAAACCTTCGATGTCGATACGCAAGGCTATCACTCCACATTTCACAACGACATCAACGGCACGGGCCAATTGATCAAGCGCGGGGCCGGCAGTCTGACCCTGGCAGGCGCCAACACGTATACCGGCCCCACCGTGGTGCAAGGGGGCAAGCTGGTGGTCAACGGATCGCTGACGTCGGTTGCGCACGTAGGCGCAGCCGGCGCGCTGGGCGGGTCGGGCAGCCTGGGCGGGCTGGACAACCGGGGCACGGTCACACCCGGCAATTCGGTGGGTACGCTGACCATCAATGGCGACTACATCGCGCACCCCGGGTCCATCCACGAGGTGGAAATGAACACCGCCGGCAACGACCAGATCCATGTGAACGGTTCCGCCCTACTGAATGGCGGCACGGTCGAGATTCAGGCGGACCAACAATTCACCATGGGCGAGCTCTACCCCATCGTAACCGCCACCCAGGGTATTGCGGGGCGCTACGAGCGTCTTGTCATGGACCAAGAGGGCAGGGTGTTTCTTAAACCTTCGCTGGACTATGCCCTGGCCAACACACTAAGCCTATCCATCGTGCGCAGCGACGTCGCCTTCGACTCGTATCTTGCAACCGCCAACCAAAAAGCGGTCGGTCACGCACTGGATCAAGCGTCAAGCGCGCCGCCGGCAGGACTGCGCCCCATCTACGACCAGATCTTCGATTCTTCGCCGGATACACTGGCCGGCAATATGGATCAGCTGTCGGGTGAACTGCACGCCAGCACCCAATCGGCGCTGCTTGGGGCAGGCAACCTGGTGCAACGCACGATCGCCCAGCGCATCCGGGGCAATATCGGGGCAGGCCTGGTCGCAGGCGCACCCATGGCAAACGCAGGGCATTCGTTACCGGCGGGCGCGCTGCCGACCTCGTCGGCCTATCCATTGTGGGCCAATGTCGTGGGCGGTTGGACCACGTTAAACAGCAACGACAATGCGGCCCGCGTCAAAACCGACATGGCGGGCCTGTTCATCGGCGGAGACACCGCCGTCGGCGGCGGCTGGCGCCTTGGCGCGGCCCTGGGCTATACCGATGGCCGAATCAATGTAGACGACCGTTCATCCAAATCGAAAATCAAAAGCACAACCGCTGCGCTGTATGGCAGCCAAAGTTGGCTGGACAACCACGGGGGCGGCCTGAGTCTGCTGGCCGGCGCAGCCTACACCCGCCATTCAATCGACAGCCGGCGCAGCATCGCCATGGGCGGCAACCAAACCCTCACAGCCGACTACAGCGCCAATGCCGTTCAGTTATTCACCGAGTTGGGCTATGCCATTCCCGTGGGCTCCGCAAGCGTACTGGAACCCTATGCCGGCCTGGCCTGGCTGAACCAGCGCACCAAAGGGTTTACCGAGGAAGGCGGTTTAGCGGCCTTGCAGGCGGACAGCCACACCGACCGCCTGACAACCTTCACCTTGGGACTGCGCGGCAAGACCGCGTTGGACCTCTCAGGGAAACACGCCCTGCTGACGGCCGGCCTGGGGTGGCGCCACGCCAACGGCGACCTTGACCCCAGCCGCCGCATGTCGTTCGTGCAAGCCAACGCGGTGGCCTTCACTGTCGCCGGCGCGCCTATCGCCAAGAATGCGGCTGTAGTCGATTTGGGCGCCCAGGTGGCCATCGGCAAGCAAACAGCGCTGGGCTTGAACTACAGCGGGCAATTCGGCAACGGCAACACCGATAACGCCGGCTCGCTGTACCTAAGAACACGTTTCTGAAGGGCACACACCGCTCGCTCGCGACCCGCTTTATCGAAAAGCGGGTCGCAGCACACACAACAACGGTTCGCTCGAGGAAGAAAGCTTGGGTTAGGCCTGGCTGGTTCCCTGCCAGCCTTTACCCGAGATATCGAATACGATCCCATCGGGGTCTTTGAATTTTTGCTCGAAATTGTGTTTATCCGGATCGCCCAGTGTGAAAAAGAATTGGCCACCGTTTTGCTCGATGGCTTGGCCGGTGGCTTCAGTGTCGGGCACGATAAAACCAAAGTGATGCGAACCCACATAACCGTCCATGGCGCTGCCGGGTGAACCTTTCAAGAGCGCCAGATTGACAACCCCGTCGCTCAAATAAACGCCAGATCCCATTTCCAGGGTTTCTTCGCCCACACGCTTCAATCCGAAGACCTTCTGGTAAAACGCGGCCGACGCTTCCAGGTCGGTCACACAAATTGCAAAATGTCTTAATCGTGCTGTCATGGCGGCCCCTGTAATTGATCGCGGGTTTCGTTAACCAGCGCCTTGGCAAACACGGGTTTGCATGCCCCTGGCCAAGTGTCCCGCTGCAATAAATCATACAGGCGCTGGAAACATGGTGGGCTCTTTTTTACCCGCCGGATACCCAGCGTGTTGCTTTCCTTGGGTATTATTGGTGAAAACAATGCACTGAAAGGAGACAAGTATATGGATTCAGCGACCTCGGACACCGAGGCCACGGTCTGGTTGGACATGGACCAGGAGACCTTGAATAAGGCCTATAACCAGGCCATGCATGCCGACAATCTGGAAACCGTGCAAAAGCGCTGCCAGGTCAACAGCGACATTGCGCGCGCGCGCCTGGGCGAACCTATGCGGCTGGCCTATGGCGCAACAGACATCGAGGCCCTGGACCTCTACCCCGCCCTGCGCGCCAAGGCGCCCATCCATATTTTCATTCACGGCGGCGCATGGCGGCGCGGCGCGGCCAGAAACTATGGTTTCCTGGCGGAAACCTTTGTCAGCCACGGCTCGCATTTTCTCGTACCCGACTTCATCAACGTCGACGAGGCCAACGGCAACCTGACGCCCATGGCCGAGCAGGTGCGCCGCTGTGTCGAGTGGGCATACACGAACGCCGCGTCCTTCGATGGCGATCCCGACCGCATTTATATTTCCGGCCACTCATCCGGAGGGCATCTGGCCGGTGTGGCCATGATCACTGATTGGAAAAAAGGCTACGGCCTGCCCGACGACGTCATCAAGGGGGGCATGCTGATCAGCGGCATCTACGACCTGAAACCGGTGCGTCTTTCCGAGCGCGGCGACTACGTGAAGTTCACTGACGAAATGGAAGACACACTTAGCCCCATGCGGCACCGCGAAAAACTGACCGCACCCTTGATTCTTGTTTATGGAACGCTTGAAACGCCCGAATTCATACGGCAAACCAAAGATTTCGCCAACGCCGTGGAAAAAGACGGCAAGCCGGTAGAACTAATCGTCGGCCAGGAATACAACCATTTCGAAATCCTTGAGACCCTGGCCAACCCGCGCGGCCTAAGCGGCTACCCGGCGCTAAAGCAAATGGGCCTGCTGCCGGGCCCGGAAGCGGGTTGAGTCCTGGGGCCGCAGGCAAGTACCCTTGGCCCCAAGATCCTTTAGCCCCAAGACGTTGCGGCCTTAATTAATCGATTATTGCCGTTACTTCGATCTCGACCAGCAAGTCGGGCAGCGCCAGAGCCTGAACCCCCAGCCAGGTGTTGGCGGCAGGCAGGACATCGCCGTAGAATTCCGCAATGGCCGCGCCAACCGTTTCCAGATATTCTGGCTTGTGATTCACGACATAGGTGCGCATTCGTACGATGTCCGCCGGCGTGGCGCCCGCTTCCTTAAGCACCTCTTTCAGGTTTTTCAGCGACTGGCGGGCCTGTGCGGCCCGGTCGTCGCCGCCCACCAGTTGCCCGCTGGCGTCCCACGCCACTTGCCCCGCGCAATGGATGACTGTTTTCCCCTGCGACTTGGTGGCATGGGAAAAGCCATATTGGACACTGTTGTACATGGATGCCGGGTTAATTGTTTCACGCGCCATGACGATGCCTCCTGTGATTGAATGTTTCTGAAACGAACTGATGGTACCCCACTACGCGCAACTCGTGTCCTGTTTGGTTAGTTGCGCACTTATCGCGAACCGCAGCGATAGCCGTAGCGAATACGCTTTACCAACCGGGCGCAAGATACCGCCCCATCCTCCAAGTGCGTACAATCCAGAACGTGTAGCTCCCAATGACGTTCGACACCAAGCGCCTTTTCCATGAAACCTGCCCAAACCCATTCGCTCGCCTTTTCAGACACCCCGCAGTGGCTGGATTTCGTCGCCGCCGCAAAGGCCTCCACCGTCGCCACAGACGCCCCGCGTTTAATCCATGCCGCCGGGCTGGTTTTGGATATCACGGGGCAACACGAGTCGGCCGCGCTGGCTCAGGCAGGCGAGGCATTGCTGGGCTATCGGGATTTCGACCATCGCCGTCACGAATTATTATCCGGGGGCCTGGCCAACCCCACGGAACAGCGCGCCGCGTGGCACACCATGCTGCGCGCGCCCGCGCCCATCCAGGAAGTCGCCGCCCAACGACAACGCATGAACGAGTTTGTGCGCCAGGCCGATTCCGAGCGCCGCTGGCGCAATATCGTCCATATCGGCATTGGCGGCAGCGACTGGGGGGTACGCCTGGCGGTCGGCGCCTTTGGGTACGCAGGCGCCTGGCGTCAGGTGCGCTTTGCGTCGAACATCGATGGCCATGCCTTGCAAGGCGCATTGGCCGGCCTGGATCCGCACGACACGCTGATTGTCATCGCCTCTAAATCATTCACGACGGCCGAAACCCTGCAAAATGGGCAGCGGGCCATGGACTGGCTAAGCAGTTCGGGCGTGCGCGACCCCTACGCCAATCTGGCTGTTATTACTTCGCGGCCCGATCTGGCCAAAGCCTGGGGCGCCCAGGAACCCAACATCTTCAAACTTTGGGACTGGGTGGGCGGCCGTTTCTCGCTCTGGTCGTCTGTCAGCCTGACAACAGCCCTGGCTGTCGGCTCCGACATCATGGCGGGGATGCTGGCCGGCGCGGCGGCCATGGATGCCCATTTTGCCAACACACCCATTCCCGACAACGCCCCGGTGCAAATGGCGCTGGCCGGCGTCGTCAATCGCAGCGTGCTGGGCTATGGCTCGCTGAACATCGCGCCTTATGATTTCCGGCTGGCAAACCTGGTGCCCTATATTCAGCAGCTGGACATGGAGTCCCTGGGCAAAGCCGTGGACACATCCGGCGAACTCGTTAGCCTACCCACCGGCCCGGCGGTCTGGGGCATGCCGGGCACCGATGCCCAACATACGTTCTTTCAGTGGTTGCATCAGGGCAGCGACGGCGCACCGGTGGATTTCATCGTCTGCCAACAAGCCGACCATCAATGGCCGGATCATCACCGCAGCCTGCTGGCCAATTGCCTGGCTCAGCGCGAGGCCCTGCTGTTGGGCAAACCCTACGAGCAAGCAGTCAACGAGTGCCTGGCGAGCGGCCTGTCGCCGGACGAAGCGAAAAAGCTGGCCAAACACCGCGTACACCCCGGCGGGCGGCCCTCCAACCTCATCGTCCTGCCCAGCCTGACGCCCTATACCCTAGGCTCGCTGCTGGCCTTGTACGAGCACAAGATCTTCGTGCAAGGGGTGATTTGGGGCATTAACCCCTTCGATCAGTGGGGTGTGGAATACGGCAAGGTATTGGCCAAGGGGATTACCGACGAACTGGCCGGCAAGGCCCCTGTGGGTCGTACCAAAGAACGCGACGCGTCGACCGCTTATTGGGTGGAGCAGTTGCGGGGGGGCTAGAGTCAGCCCGCCCCCAACCTTTCCCGTTGGTAGCTCCCGTCTTGCACATGGCGGCACCAATCAAGGTTGGACAAATACCATTGCACCGTTTTGCGGAGGCCGCTTTCAAAGGTTTCCTGGGGCGTCCAGCCCAGTTCGCGCTGGATCTTCGAGGCATCGATAGCGTAGCGCAGGTCGTGGCCGGGGCGGTCGGCCACATGGGTAATCAATGATCGATGCGACACCGGTTGACCATCCGAGCCCATAGGTCGGCTCTGGGGATGCAACTCGTCCAGCACGTCGCAAATCGTGTGCACCACATGGATGTTCTGCTTTTCGTTATGGCCGCCGATGTTATAGGTTTCGCCAGTCCGCCCCTGGCGCGCCACCAAATGCAGCGCACGCGCGTGGTCTTCCACGTATAGCCAGTCGCGCACTTGGTTGCCTTTGCCGTACACCGGCAATGCTTTGCCTTCGAGTGCGTTCAGGATGACCAGCGGAATGAGTTTTTCCGGGAAGTGATACGGCCCATAGTTGTTGGAACAATTGGTGATCAAGGTGGGCAAACCATAGGTGCGGCGCCAAGCACGCACCAGGTGATCCGAACTTGCCTTGCTGGCGGAATATGGCGAGCTGGGCGCATAGGCAGTGGTTTCCGTGAACAGCGAGCGCGCATCCGGCAAGTCGCCAAACACTTCATCGGTGGAAATGTGGTGAAAACGAAAGCTCTGGCGTCGGGCCTCGTCAAGACCCTGCCAATACTGTCTGGCAGCTTCCAGCAGCGTATAGGTTCCAACAATATTGGTCTCGATAAACGCGGCGGGGCCGTCGATGGAGCGATCGACATGGGATTCCGCAGCCAGATGCATCACCGCCTGGGGCTGGTGCTGGGCAAACACACGGTCCAGCTCGGCGCGGTTGCAGATATCCACCTGTTCGAAAGCGTAACGCGGGCTGTTGGCGACATCGGCAAGCGATTCCAGATTTCCGGCGTAGGTCAGCTTGTCGACATTGACGACTTCGTCCCGGGTGTGCCCGATAATGTGACGCACCAGGGCAGAGCCAATAAAACCGGCGCCGCCGGTGATCATGATTTTCATGAGCGGCATTTTAGTCCCTATTTACCCCCTACCACAGCCCCCGTGCTTACCCAGCATGGACGCACACCATGAAGCCAATCGGCGACGCTCGGCACGCATTCTTTTGTTTTACATTTAAACCAAGTGTATACACCGTTATTTTTAAACAAAAAATGACAAATCCCGGGTTTTCCGCGATAGGCGCTGCCGAAAACTATCTATAGAGTGTACCGGTTATATTTTGGAGAACACGCATGGCAACGTCCGTTCCACCCGTCGACGAACGACTACCCAACGGCAAGCTGGCCGTCCTGGGCTTGCAGCATGTCTTGGTGATGTATGCGGGCGCTGTCGCCGTACCGCTTATCGTGGGCCGCGCGCTGGCGCTTAGCCCAGAAGAAGTCGCCCTGCTGATTTCGGCCGACCTTTTCGTGTGCGGCATCGTCACCCTGATTCAGTCCTGGGGAGCCACCCAATGGTTTGGCATCCGCCTGCCCGTGATGATGGGGGTGACCTTTGCGGCCGTGGGGCCCATGGTGGCCATCGCAAACAGCAACCCCGGGCATTCGGGCGCCCAGTTATTGTTTGGCTCGATTATCGGCGCGGGCATCATATCCATCATCATCGCCCCGTTTGTCAGCCGCATGCTGCGCTTTTTCCCGCCACTGGTTACCGGCACCATTATCGCCATTATCGGCATCAGCCTGATGCGCGTGGGCATCAACTGGATTTTTGGCAATCCATTCGGCCCCACCGCCCCCAAGATCATCAACCCTGAACATGCGCAATGGCTGGCCAATGTACTGTCGATATCGGCTGCTCCGGGTTCTGCCTTACCGCCGGCTCCGGAAGGCGTATCGCTGACGCCCACGGTGCTCAACCCCCGCTACGCCAACCTTACCGGGGTGGGCATCGCGGGGCTGGTGCTACTGTCCATCCTGCTTATTTCGAAATTCGCCAAGGGGTTTTTTGCCAATATCGCGGTACTGCTGGGCATTATCATCGGCGCCGTCGTGGCAACCTTCCTGGGCCTGATGACCTTCGAAAAAGTGGGTAAGGCGCACTGGTTCGACATCGTGTTGCCGTTTCACTTCGGCATGCCCATGTTCGACCCCATCCTGATCCTGACCATGACACTCGTGATGATTGTGGTCATGATCGAATCCACCGGCATGTTCCTGGCGTTGTCCGACATGACGGGCAAGAGAATCGAGCAGCCCGACCTGGCGCGCGGCCTGCGCACCGATGGCCTGGGCACCCTGATCGGCGGTATTTTCAATACCTTCCCCTACACCAGCTTCTCGCAGAACGTCGGGCTGGTTGCGGTGACCGGCGTGCGCAGCCGCTTTGTATGCGTGGCGGGCGGCATCATCCTGATCATCCTGGGCATTCTTCCCAAGCTGGCCGCCCTGGTCGAATCGCTGCCCACGGTGGTGCTGGGCGGCGCAGGCGTCGTGATGTTCGGCATGGTGATCGCCACCGGCATACGCATTCTGGCTGCCGTCGATTTCCGCAATAATCGCCACAACGCCATGATTGTCGCCGTTTCCATCGGCGTCGGCATGATTCCCCTGGTGGCGCCGAACTTCCGCCAATGGATGCCGCACGCGATCCACCCCCTGATCGAATCGGGTATTCTGCTGACGTCGATCACCGCGGTACTGCTTAATCTGTTCTACAACGGCGCGCCCCACGATACATCGGGCGCCGTCGACGCCGCCAAACAGGCCGAAGCGTAAAAGCGGGGTGCGCTAGCGCAAACCCAGCATCTTGTACAAAAGCGCCACAAGCTGTGCGGCCTCTTTGGCCGACAGCTTGTCGGCCAACTGCTTCTGATACGCCGGCGTTATCGCTGCCGCCCGAGCCACCAGTTGGCACCCCGCCTCGGTAAGGTAGAGCCCAAAAGCCCGCTGATCGCCTGCCGAACGCAAGCGGCGCAGCAGCCCCTTGCGCTCACTGCGTTTAGCCAGGTCGCTCAGTGTGTTCACATCGATGCCGATTACATCGGCCAGTTCTGTCTGGCTGGAGCCCGGCGCCTGATTGATGGCAAACAACAGGGCCAGTTGGCGCGACGTCGCGTCCAGGCCATCGTAGGCCTGGACAAATTCCGCTTCCGCATGGAAATGCGCCCGCCGCAGCAAATGCGACAGCAGGTCCAGGACCTTGAAGTCGACGGGCACGACCTGTACCGAACGACCTTTGCCATTGATCGCCGCAGCGTCGGTGTGAATCTCGGGGATGACGCTCATTCAGGTCACCGCCGTCCGCACCGAGAACGCCGGGTCTTGCCACGCCTTGGTGTCAAGCACTTCTTTCAGGATATCCACGGCGCGCGCGACATCTGCAAAGCTCAGATACAAGGGAGTAAAACCAAAACGCATGACATCCGGCGCTCGAAAGTCGCCGATGACGCCCCGGGCAATCAAGGCCTGGATGACGGGATAGGCATGCTCGAACCGCAGCGACACCTGGCTGCCGCGCACCCCGACATCGCGCGGGGTGACGGAAACCAGGCCATGGCCGGCGCAACGATCTTCGACAAGATCCATGAAGTAATCCGTCATGCGCAGGCTTTTCTCGCGCAAGGCGCCCAGGTCGATATCGTCCCAATCATCCATAGCTCCCGCCAGGGTGCGCATGGAAAGCATGGCCGGCGTTCCCGTTAGAAAGACCCGGATGTCCGGCGATCGGTCATAGGCGGTTTCCAGGGCAAACGGCCTGGCATGGCCCCACCATCCGGATAAAGGCTGACGCACAGCCGGCAGGTGACGTGCGGCTGAATACACAAAGGCCGGCGCCCCCGGCCCGCCATTCAGGTATTTGTACGTGCACCCCACCGCAAAATCCACCCCGCAGGCATCCAGCTCAATCGGCAAGGCGCCGACCGAATGGCATAAATCCCAGACAACCAGAGCGCCCGCCGCATGGGCGCGCGCGGTCAGCGCCGCCATATCGCGCAATTCGCCTGTGCGGTAGTCCACATGATTGATCAAGACCACGGCGGTGCTTTCATCGATCAGCTCTTCCAGCGTTGGCGCATCCCGGCCGGCCAGGCGAATGGCCGCGCCCGGCACCGTGCCCGCAACGCCTTCGGCAATATAAAGATCCGTGGGGAAACTGCCGGCTTCCGCGACAATGCCCTTGCGATCCGGCCGCAAGGCCAATGCGGCATGCAACACTTTATAAAGATTCAGCGTCACGGTATCGCTGGCGGCAACCTGCCCAGGCTTCGCCCCAATCAGTCGGGCGATCCGGTTGCCCAGTGCGACGGGCAGATCAAACCATCCGGCTGTATTCCAGCTGCGTATCAGCCCCTCGGCCCACTCTTGTTTTGCAGCGACTTCCAGCGCCGCCAAGGCGGCGTGACTGGCCGGACCCAGCGAGTTGCCGTCCAAATAGATCACGCCTTCAGGAATCGCATAGCGCGCACGGCAATGCGCCAAGGGATCATTGGCATCCAACTCGGCTGGATCCAGGGCGGCCATCGAAGCATTCGTATTCTTCATGTCATGCTCTCAAACGTAGTTCAGCCCAGGTGTAAACACCTTGGCTGCCCGCAACACCGAGCCGACCTGGGCAGCCAGCATCTCAGTGCCTGAAACGCCCACGACAGGCTGCACCTTGCGCGACTGGTGCAGCGAGCCATCTTTGCCATGGGCTTCGACTTCAGCAATCGCCACGTCCAGCGCGGGATCGGCAACCAACACGGCGCGGCATCGGTCCAGCCCCACCGTGGCCAGGGCGCAGGTCGTCATTGTGTTGACGTTGCGCGGGAACAAGCGCGAAATACCCCTGGCGGGGCCATCGTACAAAACGGTTTCGCCGGTAATCGCGGCCGGGTCCATCCCGCTGTCCGCGAAGTCGATATTGGCCGGATTCTTGCGAAAGGTGATGGTGACCTCTTTCCACATATCGCGAACCTCTACCAGATTGTCCAGACCGATCAGCGCACCGTGGGGAATGAAGATCCGGCGCCCCGAAGCCTTGGCCACGGCCGTCAGGTCGGACTCAAGCTGAGCATCGGCAAAAGCATTCACCGACAAGGGAAGGTAATCGGCCACACGTAGAATCGTTTCACCGTAGCGCGCCGTGACGTCGGGGTGGGCGCATTCCACCACCAGGTCAGCCGAACGGTCGGCCACCTGGCCAAGATCGGCCAACACCAACTCATCGGGCAATCCGGAAAGCTTGCCCGGATCCCGATTCCAGACAAAAGCCAGCTCCAGCCCCCATTCGGCATGGTCCCGAATCATCTGGCACAAATGACGTCCGATGAACCCGTAGCCGGCGACGCCGATGCGGGTTTTCGTCGAAGGCGACATAACTGAACTCCTTACAGCATTTATTTCTCGGCCGGGATCATAGCCCCGTGCCCGTTACCTTGCGGCCAACCAGATAGGGCCAGCCGATCGTAAGCAAGACAAAGAGGCCCGTAACCAGTTTCAGGTCGGACGGGTTCAGGCCCAGCGCCAGCGCCAGGGACGACAACTGGTAATACACGACGGCGCCGACGACCGGCGCGCTGATTTGCCGCAGCAAGGTGCCGCGCCCCGT
Organism: Pusillimonas sp.; assembly: GCA_044464765.1. Lineage (GTDB taxonomy): Bacteria > Pseudomonadota > Gammaproteobacteria > Burkholderiales > Burkholderiaceae_B > JBIQKZ01. Next base: position 182,270 of record JBIQKZ010000001.1, on the reverse strand, counting down.
AATGGCTTCGCCGATAATGACCGACGCAAGACCATTCACCAGCATACCCACGCCCATGCCCACATCGGCATACCCTTGCAACTGAGCCATCAACGATCCGGCCAGACCGCTGATGCCCGAGGCCAGCCCCAACCCGCCGGCGGTATAGGCAACCAGGCTGACACCCAACGCCGGGGCCAAGTGGGGATTGGCGCCAATGCCGCGCAAGCCCAGGCCAAGATCCGTTTGCAGCAGCCACCACAGCGCAAGAATCAAGGTCACGGCCAGCACGCCGAAGAACAGGATCTGCAGTGCAAGGCTGGGGAAAATTGCCCGGCTGACCCAGTCGTACAGCGTTTCGAACCCGAAGAGCGGGGCGTTCGGTTTACCCAGAATGCGCAGATTCACGCTCCAGAGCATGGTGACGGTCAGAATCCCCGCCAAGAGCGAATGCACTTTGAATTTCAAATGGATCAGCGCGGTCGCCATCCCCGCCAGAAAGCCCGCAGCGACGGACGCCAACGTCGCCACCAGCGGGTGCGCTCCCACGGTAAGAAGCGCAGCCGTCACGGCAGCCCCCAAGGGGAAAACGCCTTCGCTGGAAAGGTCCGGCACCGACAGCACACGAAATGGAATCATGATGGCCAGCGCGATCAATGAATAGATCAGGCCCTGCACCAGCGTGACCGGCACGAGATTCCAGAATAGAGTAAGAATGTCCATGGCGGTCAGCCTCAGGCGTGCAGCAACTGATGATCGGCCGCGCCAGCAAAACGCTGGACCAGATCGTCCACAGTCACATCGCGCTTGGCCTGGCCGGCAAGGTCAAGGCGCACGCGCCCCGCATTCATGGCGAGCAGGCGGTTGCCGAAGTCGATGGCTTGCTGCATGTTGTGGGTGATCATCAGCGCAGTAAGCTCATCCTCTTCGACAATGCGGCGGGTCGCCTGCATGACTTGCTCCGCCGTTCCCGGGTCCAGCGCAGCCGTGTGCTCGTCCAACAGCAGCAGCCTGGGCTTGCGCAGCGATGCCATGAGCAGCGCCAGCACCTGTCGTTGCCCGCCCGACAGCTTGCCGGCCAGCACCCGCATGCGGGTATCCAGCCCCAGGCCGAACGGCGCGAGGATTTCGGCGAAGCGCTTTCGGTTGACCGCGTTAAGCGCCAAGCCGAAGCCCCTGCGCTGACCCCGTCGACCGGCCAATGCCAGGTTTTCCTCGATGGACAAGGCGGGCGCCGTACCCAGCATGGGGTCCTGAAAGACACGCCCTATATACGCGGCGCGGCGATGAACGGCCAACTGGGTGACGTTGCGGCCATCCAGCTCCACCTGGCCGCTGTCAGGCGTCAGTGCGCCGGCGATGACATTGAGCATGGTGCTCTTGCCGGCGCCGTTCGAGCCAATGACCACGACAAAATCCCGCTGGTTTACAACCAGGCCCAGGTCGTCCAGGGCAACTCGTTCGTTAGGCGTTCCCGCATGGAAGGTGATGCGGATCCCATCCAGGCGCAACGCGGGCGTGGAGGAGTCAGTCGACGACACAATTGCAGTCTCGCAAGGCGGCGGGAAGCTTCAGATCCAGGGCGTCCATCTGACGCTGGCTGATCCGCATGATGTGGTCTGCTGGTTGAGGTACGGCAACCGGGATCTGGGCGGGATCCTCGCCACGCAGAATGCGCGCCGCCATATCGCCGGCCTTCTCGCCAATGCGGTAGAAGTCGGCTGAAAAAGCCGCCAGCACGTGGCCCGCATTCACCGAGGGTGTGTTCGAGCCAAACACAGGCATAGAAATACGCGCTGCGGCCGAAGCGATCGCCGGAGCGGCAGGCTGCAGCAAACTGGACGCGGGAACGAAGATGGCATCGGCCCTGCCCCGGGCCGACATGACCCGTTGCGGGATATCGTTGGCATTGTCCACCCCAATCAGCAACAACTCGACCCCATGCTTGGGCGCAGTCGCTTCAAGGCGCTTGACGAAAGCAGTATCGCTGTCATCGCCGGTGTTGTACAGGACACCCAGATGCGTCATGCCAGGCACCAAGGTTTGCATGAAGTCCAGTGTCGCATCGAAGTCGGGCACATTGGACACCCCGGCCAATAACGGGGCGCCTTTATCCCACGACGGCAGAAGCCCCGCCTGAACCGGATCGGTGACCGGCGCAAACACGATGGGAAAATCACGCTTGGCCAGGATTTGCTTGGCGGATTGCGCCATTGGGGTGGTGATGGTCAGCATCAGGTCAGGCTCGCCAGCCGCCAACCGATTCAGAAACTGCGGCACCAGGGACCGATCAAAGTTGACGTTGCCTTCGTCGTAGACGACGTCGATTCCTTCCTTCTTCAGGGACGCCTTGAAGCCATCGGAAACCTGCTGCAGCGATGGGTGAGGCCCGAACATGGCGATGGCGATTTTTTTGCTGTCAGCCGCGGCAGCTGTAGCCATGCCTGCATACAGCGCCAGAGTGGCAAGTACCGCGCTCCAGAGTAGTTTGCGCATTGTTGTCTCCGTGTCATCTTAAAAAGATACTACGAATACGTATTAAATAGGCGCGATAAATGCTTGTCAATATTTAAACTGAAGGATTAGCGTAAATCCCTAGACAGGCCGATTGTGCCTAGGCGGGACGCGGATTCCCAAGACACGGCGCTAGGCTCGCAAAATGCGTTGCACAACGGCGCCAAGCCTGTCCTCCAGACCGTAAACATCAAGGCCCAGGGCACTGATTTTCCGGCAGTCCAGTGCCGAATATCCTGGACGCCGGGCGGCAGCGTTGAATTGCGCAGACGACAAAGGCTCTAGCCTGGCTTTTCGTCCGGCGAAATCCGCAGCATCAGCCGCTATATAAATACGCTTGGCAAAGTCGTAGCGCGACACGGTGGTCGCTCCGGCGTAATGGTATAAGCCTGTTGGCCTCGCCTGACCCATGCCCGCAAGCTGAATGATGGCCTGGGCAAGATCGCCTGCATAGGTGGGCGTGCCGGTCTGGTCATCCACCACCCGAACGACGTCTTGAAGCCCAGCCAGACGCAGCATGGTTGTGACGAAATTGCCGGGGTATTCGCTATACACCCAGGCCGTGCGCACAACCATGGCCTTGGCGGAACTGCTCAGGACGGCCAGCTCTCCAGCGCGCTTGGAACGACCGTACGCGTTCAGCGGCGCGGGGTCGTCTTCTTCGCGATACGGCCGGGCTGCCAGGCCGTCAAAGACATAATCGGTGGATACGTGAATGAGCCGCGCGCTGACGGCCGCAGCCGCCTGCGCAAGATAAAAGGGGCCAAGGGCATTGACGGCATGTGCCTGCGCCGGCTGCGCTTCGGCCTTGTCAACGGCGTTATAGGCCGCGGCATTGATGATCAGATCAGGCTTCAAACGACGCACCAGCGCATCAACCGCCTGTGGATTGGTAATGTCCAGATCAGCGAAGGCCAGCGCATGCAAGCGCCATTGCCGTGGCCATCGTTCCTGCAGGCAGCGCCCCAACTGGCCGCCCGCGCCGGTCAGCATAACGTTCACAGACACAGGCCCTGTTCCAGGATGGCGGCCAGGCCAAGCCCGGCCCGATCACGCGCCGACACGATGGGGTCGCCCGCAGGCCACTGCACGCCCACGTCGCCGTCGTTCCACCTAAGGCAAACCTCGTCTTCTGGGTGGTAATACTCGGTGCATTTGTAATTCACCACGGCCTGCTCGGACAGCACCATAAAGCCGTGCGCATAGCCGGGCGGAATCCACAACTGCTGGAACTGTTCGTGGGCCAGCGTAATGCCTTGCCACTGACCGAAGGTGGGCGAATTGCGCCGCACGTCAACGGTTACGTCGTAGATGACGCCCTGCACCACCCGCAGCAGCTTGCCCTGCGCATGCTCGCGCTGAAAATGCAGGCCGCGCAGGACATCCCGCCGCGAGCACGACACATTATCCTGGACAAAACCATTTTTCAGGCCAGGCAAGCCAGCGTACCGGCGCTGCTGGAAGCTTTCCATGAAATAGCCGCGATCATCCGGAAACCGCTGCAAAGGAATCAGCTTAACGTCGGGAAAAGCCGTGTCGACGACGGCAAGGGATGAGTTCATGTGTGGATTTTACCGGGTGGAAATACAAAAATTTGCGGAGCCTTCAAAGCCGCAACGTGCGCGTAGCGACATGGCTTGCGCAAATTACAGAAAAAATTGCAACAGAATCACGTTGACCTGCATCCAATCGGTAAGACGTGGTGATGTGCATCACGCATTCTGGAGTTACCTCATGATTCGTTCCATCCTTACCGCCGCCGCAACCGTGGCTGTTCTCTCGTTCGGCGCTTCCACCGCCTTGGCCGCTGACGCTGCCGCGCTCAGTGCTCCGCCCCCAGCCCCCTACAAAGCAGTCAGCTCCCTGGTCAAGCTGCCCGACTTCATTCCCGGCATGGGCCAGCTTTTTGTCGATCCCGCCACCTTGCCCGCCGGCCCTTTCCTGGGCTACGACCATGACGGCAAACTGGTGAACACCACCTATATGATTCCCATATCTTTGATGACGCCCGAGATGCACCTGACCGACATGAAGACGCCCGCCGGGACGGTTGATCATGTCGACATCATGTACAACGCAGGCCATCCAGGCGTGGCGGAACCCCACATTCACATCGTGCTTTGGAATGTGCCGGCTGACCAGGAAAGCCGGGTCGCCAAATGAAAACCTTACCCATGGATCCTCGCCGCAGACTGTTTCTTTCCGCCGGCGCCGGTCTGCTGCTGTCAACCGCAGTATTGCGGCAGGCCCGCGCTGCGGACGAGATCGAAATCAGCATGTCTGGCACATCCACCGGGTCTCATGTCTGGTTCCGTCCGCGCGGACTATTCATACGGCCTGGCCAGGCCGTTCGGTGGATCAATCACGAAGCCGGAAATGTCCACACGGTCACGGCCTACCATCCTGACAACGGCAAGCCATTACGTATTCCAAATGGGGCCGCATCCTGGAACTCCGGCTATTTGATGCCGGAAGAATCCTTCGTGCTGACATTCGAAAAACCCGGGGTCTATGACTATTTTTGCATTCCCCATGAGCATGCGGGCATGGTTGGGCGTATTGTGGTGGGGGAAGCAGATGCTTCAGTGTCCCCCTACGCCCCGACCGATGCGCAATTGCCGGCCGTTGCCGTCGCGGGATTTCCTGCCGTGGCCGACATCCTAAAAAATACCGTGGTGGAATAAAAAGGTTTTCTATGCTTGCAACGCTACCCGCACCTTCTGCTGAAAACGACGACGCCATCCAAACGGACGGGGTGTCCGACCGAATTCGTTCCCGTTTAATTGCGGCGAAGCGCCGATACCATGCCAACGATAATATTTCAGCGTTCATTAAACATGGTGAGCTGCAAGCGCTCCGCACCGAGGTGGAAGGCCGTGTGCGCGAAATGCTGAAAGCCTTGGTGATCGATATTGAAAGCGACCACAATTCGGCCGGCACGGCCCGCCGTGTCGCCAAGATGTTCATCGATGAAGTGTTCCACGGGCGCTACGAGCAGGCTCCGCCCATTACCGAATTTCCAAATGTGTCTCATTTGGACGGACTCATGGTCGTCGGGCCGATCAAGGTGCGCAGCACCTGCTCGCATCATTTGTGCCCCATCCTGGGCAATGTATGGATCGGTATCTTGCCCAACCCATCGTCGGATTTACTCGGCCTGTCCAAATACGCTCGGCTTTGCGACTGGATCATGAGCCGTCCGCAAATACAAGAAGAGGCCGTGATGATGCTCGCCGACGAACTGGAGCGCCGTATCGAGCCGGACGGCTTGGCCGTCGTCATGCAGGCAAGCCATTTCTGCATGCACTGGAGAGGCGTCAAGGACAGCGGCGCGTTGATGAGAAACTCGGTGATGCGAGGCGCTTTCCTGGCAGACGTGGCGCTTCGGCATGAGTTCATGAACCAGTTAACTAATGCAAAAGTTGAATAGCCATGCAAAACGCACAAGTCAAGGCACACCAACCCTTTTCAGAGCTCACCCCCGAACAGGAGCTCATCGCCTATGCCGCGCACGGCGATGAAGACGCCTTTGAAATGATTATGCGGCGTCACAACCAGCAACTGTTCCGCACGGCACGCAGCATCTTGAGCAATGATGCAGACGCCGAAGATGCCTTGCAGGAAGCCTATCTGAGCGCTTGGCGAGCGTTGGCCGGCTTTCGCTCGGACGCCAAGCTCTCCACGTGGTTGGTGCGAGTGGTCATTAACGAGGCGCTTGGGCGCCGACGACGCAAAGGAGCGCAAATTATCCCACTGGATACGGTTATGAACTCGCTTGACTCTGAAGCCCAGGCCTCACTGACGGAAAAACGCGATCAACAGCCCGAACAGCTCGCCATGCGGACACAACTGCGCAAGATACTCGAGACGCGGATTGATCTGTTGCCTGATCTGTACCGAACCGTGTTTGTGCTGCGCGCCATTGAAGAAATGTCTGCGCACGAGGTTGCGCTTGCATTAGAGATCCCCGAAGCGACCGTGCGCAGCCGCTTCTTCCGCGCCCGCACCCTGTTGCGCACAAGCTTGGCGAGCGATATTGACATTACATTGGACGACGCCTTTTCGTTCGACGGCGAACGGTGTAATCGAATCGTCAATGCCGTGCTGGCAAAGGGAAAGCTTATAGACTTTCCGGAAAGAGGCGGGCCAAGCTACTAAAACGCCCCAAACACCTCGCGAACCTCGGGGCCGGCCAGGCCTGACCCAATCGCCGCCGACAGCAGCAAACGGGCTTTGTGCGGCGACAGCCATCCGGCGGGGATCAGGCCGCGCTTGAGCAGGTCGATCTCGGAGCCTGGAAAGCCGTAGGTATTGCTGAAAATCGGCCCGCCGACGACCCGCGAAGCCAGCACGACGGGCATCCGGTCGGTCAGTTCGTCTAGGGCCGACACCCAGGTCTCGGGCACGTGGCCCGCACCCATGGCCTCGACGACAGCGCCTTCATAGCCCAGGCCCGGCAAGGCCTGCAGCAGATCCGGCTGATCGTCGAGGCTGACCTTGACTAGCGCCACCTTGCCGAAACGCTCGGGGGCCAGGCTGGGCCGCGCCGGCGCCAGCGGCGTACGCAACATGCGCACCACGCCTTCCATGACGTAACCGACCGCTCCGCTATTGGAGGACTGGAACGCGTTGGTCAAGCCCTTGTGCATTTTCTCGGCCATGACGGCATGATGGATTTCGTCGTTCAAGACGACCAACACGCCCTGCCCGGCCGCTTCCTCGCTGGCGGCCGTAGCGACGGCGGCCATCAGGTTTGCCGGCCCGTCGGCCCCGGCGGCCGCCGCGCCGCGCATGGCGCCGGTGACCACCACAGGCGCATCGCCCCCATACAGCAGATGCAGAAGAAAGCTGGTTTCGTCGATGGTGTCGGTGCCCTGCACCACCACTGATCCGTCTGCACCGCTGTCGCGGGAGATTTGGCGGGCAACCTGGGCAATATCGCTCATGCCCAGGGACGCCCCGGGTTTAAGGAAAGGGGTATGCACCGCCAGCTTCGCCACCTTGCCCAGGGCCGGCAAGCCGGCAACCAGGTCGTCGCCCGTAAGTTTTGGCGTTATGCCATCGCTACCCGGCGCCATGGTAATTGTGCCGCCCAAGACAAATACATTCACTGTTGGCAGTGCCATTGTTTCACTCCGTTCTCTTAACGACCAAGGCACGACACTAGTCAGCCTGCATATTGTCGCGTATACGATTCAGCAAGTAGTGCAAGGTTTGTTGCTCGTCCAGGCTAAGGCCGTGCACGGCACGCAAATAGATTTCCCAAGCCAAGGGCAACACTTCGTTGAATTGGTTTTTGCCCGCCGGCAATATCTTGATGGCCACCATGCGATTATCGTTCTTATGCGGCAGGCGCGCGATGTATCCGGCGGTTTGCATCACCGTCAACGCGCGCGACAAGGTCGCCTGGTCCACGCCGGTAACACGCGCCAGCGCGCTGACGCCCAAGCCATCGGTTTCACTTAAGAAAGCCAACACGCGCCAGTGCAGCAGCGTCATGTTGTGCTCACGCAGCACCACCTGAAAGTCTGCATTCAAGGCAGCCGTTGCCTGATTAAGGACATAAGGCATGAAGGTATCGTGCCCGAGATAAGGGGGGGACGGATCCAACGGCCGCTCAGGGCTTGTTTTTCTTAACGCATTTGCCATTTATCTACACCTTCTTATGCCCCATCCCGGGGTCGACGCGCTGCTGTCTGTTCGATCAACCGCATGTTAGTCAGCAAGTCATGCGGGCTCGGCCAAACAGCATGCTACCCTACCCTCCATGGTCGGTGCGACGTTGCACGAATCCGATCAGGGCGTTCAAGGCCAGCCCCAGCGCGCAAATCCACACCAAAGGCACGAACATATCCAGTGTTCGGTACGCACGCGCAGCCACGGTCAGCAAGTGACCCAGGCCATCGGTCGAGGCAATCATTTCAGCCAGGAACACCACAACGCAGGCAATGACGCCCGCCACCCTGACCCCCGCCAGCACTGTGGGCACGATGGCCGGAAGCGTCACCTTCCAAAGGCAACGCATGGGGCTGGTGCCCGCCGCTCGGGCGGACCAGATCAGCTTCTGGTCAACCGCACGCGCGGCCGCCCAGGTGGCCATCAGGACCGGGAACAGGGCATCGGCCACAATGAGCGCGATTTTAGAGGAGTTCTCGAACCCGAAAATCAGAATAAGCGCCGGGTACAGGGCGATCTTGGGAATGGGCGCCAGCAAACGAACCAAGGCATCCAGTATGGCCGCGCTGATACGCGAAAGCTGGGCGGCCAGACCCAGCACGACGCCCAAAACAATCGCCAGCGCCAAACCGACCACCAAGCGATACAGAGTAATACCAAAATTCTGCCAGAACTCGGCCTCGGTCGCCATTTCAATCAGTCGCACGAAGATGGCGCTGGGCGAAGGCAGAAGTTGAGGTTCGATCCAGCCCAGGCGGCATACGGCTTCCCACGCCAGAACAACCACCAGGGGCGACAGCAGGCGTTTACAACTGATCCACAGGCCCCGCCCCCACGATCTGCCCACAATAATTTGCGTGCTCATGCGAATTCCCTATTGCTCCATCAGCTAGCGTAACGCCGTTCCGCCGGACGACTCGGCCCAGTGGGTGAGGTAGCGGCGCGCCTTTTCGAACAGCCAGTCCAGCGTAAACCCCAACACGGCCAGAATCAAAATAACCGCATACACCGAGGCATACTGCGCCATATCCATGGAAGTGAACAGCAGATTGCCCACCCCTTCCTGACGCGCGATCATTTCCGACGACACCATGACGATCAACGCCATGACAATGCCCACTCGGCAACCAATCAGGATTTCCGGCAAGGCCGCCGGCAAAACGATTTTGAACAGGCGGGCGACAGGCCCCATGCCCATGGACTGCGCCGTCCAGACCAGTTTCTTCTCGATACGGCACGCTCCCTGGTAACTGTGATACAGCACCGGCAAGCTGACGCCCATGGCAATGACCAGGATCTTGGAGAAGCTGCCCAGCCCGAACCACAACATCAGTATGGGCATGAGGGCTGCTTTAGGCATGGGATAAGCCAGCGACACCAGGGGATAGAAAACGTCGTACACCCGTTCGCTGCGGCCCATGGCCAAGCCCAGAGGGATGGCAAAGATCAGCGCCCAGACATAACCGGCAAACATGCGCCCGATGGATTGCAGAATGGCCCACAAGGCGCCTGGATCCAGCAAGATTCCCGGCAGTTCGCGCACAGCGGCAATGGGCCCCGGAAATGAGTTGAAGTCCATCACCCACGACGCCAATGCCCACCCCAGGCCCAACAGCACGACCGCAACCAGGAAGGGCAGCACGGGCTGCTCGTACCACGGCGCTCTTTGCGAGGGTGCCGAAGGTTTGCGCCTTGGCGCTTGTTCAGGATTTGCACTCATGCTGCTTGCGCCACCAAAAGGTTCTCAAGATGAATGACGTATTCCTGGTAGGCAGGATTGCGCAGGAGTTCAGCCCGTACGCGTGGACGTGGCAAGTCGATGTCGACAATCTCTTTGACGGTGCCCGGCGTGCCGCTTAGAACGACCACGCGGTCAGACAAATACACCGCCTCTTCCACCCCGTGGGTAACGAATAGCACCGTATTGCTGAGCTGCTCCCATAGCGTCAGAAGCCCTGCCTGCAACTTCAAACGGGTATGCGCATCCAGCGCGCCAAATGGTTCATCCATCAGCAAGATCTTGGGCTCGTACGCCAGCGTGCGCGCGATGGCGGCGCGCTGGCGCATGCCGCCCGAAAGCTCGCGTGGATAAAAACCGGCGTAATCCGCCAGCTTGACCTTTTCAAGCCATTGCATGGCACGCGACTCGGCCTCAGTCTTGCCCACACCCTGTTCACGCAAGCCATACGCGACATTGCTAAGCACCGTCTTCCACGGAAACAAAGCATATTCCTGGAAGACGGGCCCGCGATCAGGGCCGGGTGAATCGACCCGCTTGCCGTCCACCTTGACTTGCCCGGTGCTCGCCTGCTCAAACCCGCCGACGATGTACAGCAAGGTGCTTTTCCCGCAACCGCTAGGGCCAAGAATGGAGACAAACTGGCCTTCGGGCACCTGCAGCGAAATATCAGTGATCGCCGTGTGCGAGGTGCCCCGGGCCGTCTGGAAGGTTTTTCCTAATTGCTCGATAGTGATCATTTGACAGGTGCAACCAAGCCTTCTTTGACAAAATCCGAGACCTTGACAGGCTTGGCCAAAAAGCCTGCCTTGTGTTGCAGATCGAGGGTGGCCTGAATGGACTCCAGATTCGGGCTCATGTCGTCGGAATGCGCGAAATCCTTGTTGGTAAACAAGTATTTATCCAATAGCTCCTTAGGCGCGCGAGTGATTTCAGAGGCCACGGCAACCGCCAGACTACGATCTTCAAGCAGCATTTTCATGGCGCGCTGAAGGTCTTTTATGTAGGCTTTGACGATCTCGGGATTGGCATCGGCGTAGGCTTGCCGGCACCCTTCAAAAATCTGTACCGTGGGCGACTGCACTTCAGACAACGCGAACAACTCGCGTGTATCGCCTTTTTCTTCAGCCAGCAACGCAAAAGGCTGAACCAGCGGCCCGGCATCGACGCGGCCCGAGCGGATGGCGTCAGCCGAGGCCGGGAAGCCTGTTTCGACAATCTTGACGTCTTTCTCGGGATCGAGGCCGTTTTGTTTCAGCCACAGGAGCATCTGAAAATACACGCCCGAGCCGTAGGCGTTGGTGCCGATCACCTTGCCTTTCAGGTCGGCGGCCGACTTGATCGGGCCGTCATCCTTGACCGCCCAATACACCGAGAAATAGTCCTTCTGCTCTTGCACGTGCTGGGCAATGATGTAGGTTTTCAAGCCGCTTTCGATATAACCCTGCGCCATCGACAACGGCGCCATCGTCGAGCAATCCAGAACCTCGGCGCGCATGGCCTGCACCATGGGCGAGGTGCCCTGGAACTGGGTCCATTTGATCTGGTAGGTTTTCCCAAGATCGGGGAACAGTTCCGGGCGCTTCATCATCAGGTATTTGGCTTCTTCGGCCGGGATGGTCCAGCCCACACGGAGTTCCGGCACATCCGCCGCCGCGGCCGGAGCCGCCACAGCAGCCAGGCCCAGCGTCATCAACAAACCTTGAAGTATCTTGTTCATAGTTACTTTCCTTTTGCCACGGTGGAAGGAACGCGTTGATCCAGACCGAAATGCCTTAGCATCGCCAGGGCTCGGGCCAGTACATCGCGCCGATATTCTTCTAAATCAATTCCCTCGTAAGAGCGAAACCCGCTTGCCGAGCGCAAACCGTTTTTGCCTTCGTGCATATAGCGGCGCACGATGTCGGGCATGGCATAACGGTCTGCGTCGAGGTTCTCGGCAAGGTAATTTCCTGCGTGATACAAGATATCGTTGCCGCCATAGTCGATAAACTCAAGAACGCCAATGGCGGCAAATCGAAAGCCCAGGCCGTACCGCGTGGCCAGGTCTATTTCTTCGGCGGTTGCCACGTTTTCTTCGACCATGCGCGCCGCCTCGTTCATGACTAGGGTTTGTAAACGGGGCACGATATACCCCGGGCTGCAACTGCACTGCACCGGCACCTTGCCGATGGATTCAAGATTCTCTTTAAGCCGAGCCACGGTGTCGGGCGCGGTGCCCTCGTGAGCGCTGATTTCCACCAGCGGAATGATGTACGCCGGGTTCAGCCAGTGGGCATTCACAAAACGCTCGGGCTGGGCCACCATGGCCGCCAAGTCGGACGCCAACATGGTGGACGTGGTGGACGCAATGATGGTGTGCGCGCCCGTGGCCGCACTGATGCGGCCCAGCGCATCTCGCTTGGCTTCGGCCGTTTCGGGTACACCTTCGTAAACGATGGCTGCGTTGCTCAAGACCGCGTCGGCTTGGTCCAGCGGATGAATGCTGATGCGCGACAGGTGTTCAGGGATCTCGCCGGCGTCGAACATGCCCAGGCCGGCCAGTTGCTCGAGCGTAAGCCTCAGCTCGCTTTGCACGCTTTCGAGCAAGTCCTGGTAGGCCGCGACCGGGCGAGACTTGAAGTCCACAATCGCCACGCGATGACCACGCAAGGCATACGCCAACGCAATGCCCCGGCCCATGCGGCCTGCGCCAATGGCTACCGTGCGGCAAATAGCCGCCTTCCCCGAACCCTCTGCACGCGCAGGTGCAGCAGCAGCGCCCGCGTCTGAACTGGAACGCTGTGAAGTCATCACGCCCCCTGCAACAGCATGGTTCGCATCTGATCTTTGCTCAGACCATCCAGCCCCAGAGCGCCCAGGGTGCGTTCGCCCTTGCGTAGGTCCTTGCCAAGAATGCCGCCCGCGATGGCCAGCAAGCCTTTCGCGATTGGAGCGTCGCACTTGGCCCAGTCGGCCACCGAAGCCAGGAAGGCCAAGCCCAGCACCACATCTTCGGTCATATAGCGATGCGTATGCAGATCAATATGCTCGCGCCAGTCGCCGCTGTCCACCAGTTTCTTGTGCGAATCGCCATACATCCACTGATCGTTTTCGTAATGGTCGGACAATGGGAAATGCGGGGCAGCGTAGCCCAGCGCTTCGCGTACGGCGATGCGTTCATTATCCAGCTGGGTAGTGACAGCGCGTACGGCAGGCTGCGTGCCTTCGTTATGGATATCCCATTCGGGAAAATGCTGCAGCGGTGCGGCGTTAAGCAAGATAAGGGGCGGATGAATGATGGGGCCGGCATTCATCAGCGCGCCTGACAATGCATCCTCGCACGGCTCGACCGAAGGAAAGGCCTGGCTGATGACCCCCATGGCGTGCGCCGCCTTAGTAGCTGGGTAGACGCCTGTGGGCAGCCGCGTTGCCCGCATGGTGATTGCCACGGTCGCCGGGCCGTGCTTGCGCGCCAACCAAGGCAGAGTGCCGGTTTCGGCCCAGGCCACGTCTGCCTTGCTACCCAGAACCCGCGCGGTCTGACTCATGATGTAGCTGCCAAACGTGCCCGGCGGCAAGAACACCACCTGGCCATCTTCCAGATGGGGAGCCAGGGCACGCGCAATGTCCTGCTGGGCCACGGCGGGCGACGGAATCAGAACCAACTGTGCGCCCTGTACAGCCTGGCCGATCTCGGTGCACACCTGGCCGACACTGACAGGCCGCTCGCCGTGCTCGTCTTTCAGGAGAATGACAGGGCGTTCCAGCAAAGGCTGCAAAGCGTGTGCGTCGCGCCGCCACAAACGTACGCTATGCCCCTGCTCTGTTAGATCTGCCGCCGCCGCGTAACAACCGTGACCGCCCCCCAATACAGCTATCTCCATGCCCTGTCTCCAGTCTGATCAATCTATGCATATGCATAGACTTTCCATACACTAAAGAATTATTGGCACAGATGCAATGCTGTATAGGGCGGGGATTTCCCTAGCAGGGAAATCCCCGGTTAGTGTCCTGTTGGCTTAGTTGTGCACTTATATTCGGATGCCTGGAATGCTCAAACCCGCTCAAAAATACCCGCCGCGCCCATGCCCGTGCCCACGCACATGGTCAGCATTCCGTAGTCGAGCTTGTGCCGGCGCAGCGCGTGCACCACGGTGGCGGCGCGGATGGCGCCGGTTGCGCCAAGCGGATGCCCCAGGGCGATCGCGCCGCCCATCGGATTGACCTTTTCAGGGTCCAGCCCAAGATCGCGAATGACCGCCAGGGCCTGGGCCGCGAACGCTTCGTTCAGTTCGATCCAGCCCATCTGGTCCAGTGTCAGGCCCGCTTGCTTCAATACTTTGGGAATGGCGAACTTGGGGCCAATGCCCATGATCTCGGGCGGCACGCCTTGCACCGAGAAGGACACGAAGCGCGCCAGCGGCGTCAGGTTGTGCGTTTTCAGGGCGCGCTCGGACACGACCAGCAAAGCGCCTGCCCCGTCGGACATCTGCGAACTATTGCCGGCCGTCACGCTGCCTTTGGCCGCAAATACAGGCCGCAATTTGGTCAACGCTTCGAGGCTGGTGTCGGGGCGCGGTCCTTCATCCAGGCTCAGCAACTTACGCGTTTCGACGATTTCGCCAGTAGCCAGGTCGGGCGTACGGCGCGTTACCTCGATGGGCAGGATTTCGTCGGCAAAGCCGCCCGACTTCTGGGCCGCCAAGGCGCGCTGATGCGACTGCAGCGCAAAAGCGTCTTGATCCTCGCGGGAAACCTTCCATTGCCGGGCGACCTGCTCGGCCGTAATCCCCATGCCGTAGGCAATGCCGACATTCTCGTCGCGAGCAAAGATATCGGGGCTGAAGGTGGTGTTGACGCCCATGATGGGCACCTGGCTCATGGATTCGGTGCCGGCAGCGATCAGGACATCGGCCTCGCCCACCCGGATGCGATCTGCGGCCATGGCCAGGGTGGTAAGCCCGGAAGCACAAAACCGGTTGACGGTGGCGCCTGCAACCGTATTGGGCAACCCCGAAAGCAGCACGCCAATGCGGGCCACGTTAAACCCTTGCGGCCCTTCGGGCATGGCGCAACCCACAAGCGCGTCTTCTATGGCGGCGGGGTCCAGGCCGGGCGCTTGCGCCAGCAGGCCGCGAATGGTGGTGGCCAGTAGATCGTCGGGCCGGTAATGCGACAGCGCGCCACGGGGCGCCTTGCCAATCGGAGTACGGGTGGCGGCGACAATATATGCCTGTTGCAATGTAGTCATGTTCATGTCCCCTTTAGTTGCGCACCGGCTTGCCGGTTTTTACAAAGCCCATAATGCGTTCCTGGGTCTTGGGCTTGGCCAGCGAGCCGATGAAACCTTCCCGCTCGCGGGCCAGCATCCAGGCATCGTCGACCAGCTCGCCGGGATCCAGGTCGCCGCCGCACAATGCGTAGGCAACGGTTTCGGCCACCTCTTTGTCATACTCCGAGATAAACCCGCCCACCTGCATATTGACCAATTGCCCCTTCAGCGTGGCGATGGCGTCGCGTCCGGCCACGGGAAAGCGCCGGGCGATGGGCGGGCGCCAGCCCGACTCGGCCATGGCCTGGGCTTCGCGCACCGCCACATACAAGAGCTCGTGGCGATTCATGACAATGGGATCGGATGGCAGCAGATACCCCATCTGCCGAGCTTCAAGCGCAGACTTGGACACGCGCGCGCTCGCCATGGACAGCGCAAAGTTCTTCAGAAAAGCCAGCAGCGGCGCGTCGGGTGCGGCTAGCGCTTGTAGCTCGGCCGATCGACGGGCGGCATACAACATGCCTCCCGCGCCTGGAATCAGGCCCATGCCGACTTCGACCAGGCCGATATAGGTTTCAAAATGAGCTACCCGCGCGGCGCAATGCAAGACCAGCTCGCATCCGCCGCCCAGCGCCATGCCCGCCACGGCCGCCACAACCGGCACCTGCGCATAGCGCACGCGCATGATGGCGTCTTGCATGGCCCGCTCGACCGGCTCCACGGCAGCGGGGCCCCCTTGCGCGAAAAGCGGCAGCATGGATTTCAGATCGGCACCGGCTGAAAACGGGTCGCCGGTATGGCCGATGACCATGGCCTTATAACCGTCTTCCGCCAAACCGACGGCGTGCTCAATGCCTTTGACCACACCGGCGCTCAAGGTATGCATCTTGGTTTTGAACGACAGGATCAGCACATCGGACGGGTGTGGATCAGGCAAGGTCCAGCATAGGATGTCGTCGTCTTCGAACACAACGGTCCTCGTCAACCTGGACGCCTCGCCCACCAGCACAGGCGCGCCAATCTGGCGCTGATAAACCGGCAATGCGCTACGCGGCTCGAAGGCTCCGCTGGTCGGGTTGTAAGATCCTGCGGACGTTTGCACACCCTGGGCTTCATGCACCGGCCCGCTGAATACCCAATCGGGCAATGACGCCGTACTTAAAGCCTTGCCGTTCTTGATGTCGTCGGCGATCCACTGCGCCACCTGTTCCCAACCAGCGGCCTGCCATATTTCGAACGGCCCCTGTGCATGACCAAAGCCCCACACCATAGCCTGATCGACCTGGCGGGCCGTATCGGCAATGTCGGACAAATGCAGCGCACTGTAGTGGAAGATATCGCGCAGCACGGCCCATACAAACTGCGCTTGTGGATGATCAGATTCACGCAGGGCTTTCAAGCGTTTGGCGGGATCGCGCTCGGCCAGAATGGCGGCGACCGAATCGTCGATCGTAGCATCCGCCGGCACATACTCCCCTTGGGCCGGATCGATGCGCAAAATGGCCTTGCCTTCTTTGCGGTAGAAGCCCGCGCCCGACTTCTGCCCCAACGCGCCTTTTTCAATCAGCGCATCCACCACGGGCGGCAGTTTGAAAACCGCATGAAAAGGATCATCGGGCAACTGATCGTGCATGGTGCGAACCACATGCGCCATGGTGTCCAGGCCCACCACGTCGGCCGTACGATAAGTGCCCGACTTGGCCCTGCCCAGCCGGGTGCCAGTCAGTTCGTCGACCAGTTCGTAGGGCTGGCCGAATTTTTCGGCCTGGGCAAATACGGAAAGCATGCCGAACACGCCAATGCGATTGCCAATGAAATTGGGGGTGTCCTTGGCGCGTACCACCCCTTTGCCCAACTGCGACACCAGGAAAGTTTCCAACTGGTCCAGCATGGCCGGCTCGGTGTCAGGCGTGGGAATCAGTTCCACCAGCGGCATGTAGCGTGGGGGATTAAAGAAGTGCACCCCGCAGAATCGCGCACGCAACTGCTCGGGCAAGGCGTTGGATAAGGCGCTGATGGACAAGCCCGACGTATTGCTGGCCACGATGGCCTCGGGCCGGATGGCCGGCGCCAGCCTATGATAGAGATCTTTCTTCCAGTCCATGCGTTCCGCGATGGCCTCGATGACCAGATCGCAGTCGGCCAGAAGCGGAAGATGCTCTTCGTAGTTGGCGGGCGTGATCAGATCGGCCATGTCCGGCGTTCCAAGCGGCGCGGGGTTGGCTTTCTTCAGTTGCGCCAGGGCGCGCAAGACAATGCCGTTCTTGTCGCCTTCCTTGGCGGGCAAATCAAACAACACCACAGGCACGCCGGCATTGACGCAATGCGCTGCAATCTGCGCCCCCATGACCCCGGCGCCGCACACGGCCACCTTGCGAATACGAAATAAACGGGATTGACCTGTTTGCATAGCTGTGCTCCATAGAAATTCGAGGCCCGGCCACCTAATAAAGCGACGACTTCCCGGTCAGGGCCACCCCAAAACGCAAGGCATAAAACGAAACGGCATCAAGCAGCCGATCCCAGGCCGAACATTCTTGCCGGCTTTCAAGGGTAACGTGCCGGGTGCTGCTCCCCAACTCGTCTTCAAGCGCTTTCCTCAGTGTATCGGAGAATGCGGCATCATCGATGAACACATTCGCTTCGCGCGCAAGCAAAAGACTGAATGGATCCATGTTAGACGATCCCACCATGGAGCAACAGTCGATGACCGCCACCTTGGCGTGCAGGTAGCTGGGCATGTATTCGTAGATTTCAATGCCGTCGGACAGCACTTGGCCATACATGCTGCGGCAGGCGCGGTACTGCACGGCATATTCCACGCGCCCCTGCAGCAGCAGGCGTACTCGCACGCCCCGGGCGGCGGCCCGCTTCAGGGCGCGGCGCAGACGGCGCCCCGGGAAAAAGTAAGAGTTTGCAATCAGTACGTCGTTCTGCGCGTCGTTTAGCGCGTTCACGTAGGCGCTTTCTATGGTGCGACGAAACCGCACATTGTCGCGCAGCAGCACGGTGGCGCGAATACCGTCGGGGAAGGATTCGGTCGCAGCGGCCACGGCGCGCGCCCGGCGCAACCGCCAGCCTTTGGCCCGTGCGTAGAAGGCGGCCCAGTTATCGCGCCGCCGCCAAGCCATGCGCACCCACAGCATGCTTTGCGCGGTGTCCAGATCCTGCACCACCGGGCCTTCCATGCGCACGGCAAAATCGAAGCGCGGCAAAGGCCCTTGACCGTCGTCGGGCACATCGAACAGATCATCGATAATATTGATGCCGCCCAGAAAGCCAATCCGCCGGTCCACGACCGCCACCTTGCGGTGCATGCGTCGTAAGCGGCTCAAGCGAAAAACATAACGCAGCAGCCCCGAAGGCTCGGGCCGGTAGACGCGCGACTGCGCCCCCATCTCGTCCAGCGTGCGCACGATCTGCGCAGCGCCTTCGACACTGCCAAATCCATCGATCACCACCCGCACCTTGACGCCTCGTTCACACGCGGCGCGCAGATGATCCAGCACCTGATGGCCGGTCCGGTCCAGGTTGAAAATATAGGTTTCCAGATGCACGCTGTCCTGCGCCTGGTCGATGGCCTGGCACAAGGCCGGGAAAAACTCGCCGCCGTTACGCAGAAGGTCGATCTTGTTGCCTTCCCGCCAAGTCAGTCCGGAGCGTTTGCCAACCATAGTGCCTCGCGCGAGTCAGGGAAGTTCCAGCTCCGCAAGAATAGGGGAGTGGTCCGACAACTGCCGCCAGGGGTTGCCATACAGCACCCTGGCGCTGCGCACGGCAAAGCCGCGCTGATAAATGCGATCCAGCCGGAACAAGGGAAAGGCGGACGGAAAAGTGCGGGGCGGCGGCGTCATGCGCGCCAAGCCATTGATACCCAGTTCGTGGGCCGAGGCCGAACCCAGCCCATGCCCCGGTCGCCCTCGCAAGGTGCGGCCGAACTGGCGCATGGAGTTGCGGATTCGCACCGGTGTATCGGCCCAGCCCCGGGGCGAAAACGCGAAGACCTCGTAAAGACCAAGCTGCTGCACGAACAGCGGCGCCAGCCGGTTGTTCCAGTCGTTGAAATCGCCCCCGATCAGCAGGGGAGCGTGATCCGGCACCATGCGCTTGATGCGCTCCACCAGCGCGTGAATCTGCCTGAGCCTGCCGCTATTGAACAGACCCAGATGAACGACGATGCAATGCACCTGCACGTCGTCGACTTCGACCGTCGCATGCAGCAAGCCGCGTTGCTCCATCTTGTGATCAGAGATGTCTTCGTTTTCGTAGCTAAGAATGGGGTAGCGCGAAAGCAGCGCATTGCCATGATCCGTCTGCTGCCGGACGGCATTGCAGCCGTAGCAGACATCCATGCCCAGGGCCGCCGCCAGCGATTCGTGCTGGGCGTGCAAGACGCCATGACGTTCATTGCGACCCTGTACTTCTTGCAGGAACAATAAATCGGGCCGCAGGCCATACAGGCCTAATCTAAGCTTTGATAATGACTCTCGGGCTCCCATGGCGGAACGCCCTTTGTGGATGTTGTAGCTTACGACCCGTATGACTGACACCGTCTGTGTACCTTTACGTTTTATTCACCTCGGTCGGGCGAAGGCGAATGTGCAGTTCGCGCAACTGTTTCTCGTCGACCGGCGATGGCGCATGGGTTAACAAGTCTTGCGCACGCTGCGTCTTGGGGAAGGCGATGACATCGCGAATGGATTCGGCGCCGGCCATCATGGTGACCAGGCGATCCAGGCCGAATGCCACCCCGCCATGCGGCGGCGCGCCGTATTGCAGGGCATCCAGCAGGAAGCCGAATTTCTCGCGTGCTTCGTCGTGCCCGATGTTCAACGCCTGGAAGACCTTTTCCTGGATGTCCGCACGATGGATACGCACCGACCCGCCGCCAATTTCCCAGCCATTCAAAACAATATCATAGGCCTTGGCCAGCGCACCGGCGGGGTCGCTTTCCAGCAATTCCTCGTGACCGTCCTTGGGGCTGGTGAAAGGATGGTGGGCCGCAAAGTACCGCCCTTCATCCTGATCGTACTCAAACATGGGGAAATCGACCACCCACAACGGCTTCCAGCCTGCCTCAAACAGCCCGTTCTGCTTGCCGAAATCGCTATGACCTATTTTCACGCGCAAGGCGCCGATGGCGTCGTTCACCACCTTGGCCTTGTCGGCGCCAAAGAAGATCAAGTCGCCGCTTTGCGCGCCGCAGCGCTGGATCAATTGCGTCAGCGCGTCGGCATGAATGTTCTTGACGATGGGCGATTGCAAGCCCTCGGGAATGGCCGCCGCGTCGTTGACCTTGATGTAGGCCAGACCCTTCGCCCCGTAGATGGCAACGAATTTGGTGTAGGCATCGATTTCACTGCGCGGCATCGAGCCGCCGCCGGGAATGCGCATGGCCACGACACGACTGGCCGGATCGTTGGCCGGCGCAGAAAACACCTTGAAATCCACATCCTTCATCAGGTCGGATATGTCGGTGAATTCCAGCTTGACCCGCAAGTCGGGCTTGTCGGACCCATAGCGGCGCATGGCCTCTTCCCAGGTCATGGTCGGGAACTGCCCGGGCAGGTCGACGCCCTGGACGGCGCTGAACACATGACGCAACATGCCTTCGAAGATCTCGCGAATCTGGAATTCATCCAGGAACGAGGTTTCGCAATCGATCTGTGTGAATTCGGGCTGGCGGTCGGCGCGCAGATCTTCGTCGCGAAAGCACTTGGTGATCTGATAGTAGCGATCGAATCCCGCCACCATCAGCATCTGCTTGAACAACTGGGGCGACTGCGGCAAGGCAAAGAACTCGCCGGCGTTCACGCGCGACGGAACCAGGTAGTCGCGCGCGCCTTCGGGCGTGCTCTTGGTGAGCATGGGCGTTTCAATATCGATGAAGCCCAGACCGTCCAGATACTTGCGCACTTCGATCGACACCCGATAGCGCAGCATGAGGTTGCGCTGCATTTGCGGACGGCGCAGGTCCAGAACGCGATGCGTCAGGCGGGTGGTTTCCGACAAATTGTCGTCATCCAGCTGGAACGGCGGGGTCACCGATGGGTTCAGGATCTCGATCTCCCGGCACAGGACCTCGACTTCACCCGACGCCAGTTCGCTATTGTTGGTGCCTTCGGGGCGCAGGCGCACCAAACCGGTAATGCGGATGCAGAACTCGTTGCGAATACGTTCGGCCGTGGCGAAGGCATCGACGTTGTCCGGGTCCACCACAATCTGAGCCAGGCCCGCGCGATCGCGCAAGTCGATAAAGATCACACCACCGTGATCACGGCGACGATGAACCCAGCCAAACAGGGTGACCGTCTGGTTCAATTCTTCTCGACTGACTTCGCCGGTATAGCAACTACGCATGAAGGAATACTCCGTATAAATTTTTAAATGCCTTGATTCAATCGCGATCGCGCGATTCGTCTGCCCTGCCCGCCTGCTTCGGCTCCAGGGTTACGTCCAGCTCTTGCTCGATATGGTCCTGAATGGCGGCCATGGCGTCGGCGTCGACCGCCGTCTCGCCTGGAACAGCGGGCGCAACCACGCCCATGGAAACGATGTACTTCAGCGCCATATCCACGCTCATGTCCAGCAACTGAACGTCGCCACGCGGCATCATCAAAAAGAAGCCCGAAGTGGGATTGGGCGTGGTGGGTATATACACACTGACAAAATCGCCGCCCAGCTTGCCCGCCACTTCCCCGCTGGGCGCGCCGGTCAGGAACGCGATGGTCCAGGCGCCATGGCGCGGATACTGCACCAGCACCGCCTGGCGAAAGGCCTGGCCGCTGGGCGAAAGAACCGTATCGCTGACCTGCTTGACGGAATTGTAAATGGAACGCACGAGCGGAATACGGCCCAACAGGTGTTCCCACCGCTCTACCACCGTACGCCCGATCAGGTTGGCGCCGGCCAGGCCGGTGAGAAACACCACCAGCAAAACCAGCAGCACCCGAAAGCCCGGAAGGCTGAACCCGAACAGTGACTGCGGCGACAGAAACGCCGGCACCACACTTTCCAGCGTGCTGATCAACAAGGCAATCACCCAGATCGTGATGACCAGGGGAATCCAGATCAACAGGCCTGTGATGAAATAGCGCTTGAAAATACGCATGAAACCCTTACGTGGAAGCCGCAGGCGTGGCCGGAGCGGTGCTGGCCGCCGGCGCGGTCGCGGCAGGCGTGGCGCTTGCGCCGGAGGAAGGCGCGGCCGTATCCGTTGCACCCGTTTCGGCTGACGCGCCAGATGCCGGCGCCGCGCCTTTGCCGCCATCGCGGAAATCGGTGACGTACCAACCTGAACCCTTAAGCTGGAAACCCGCTGCGGTAACCTGCTTAACATAGGTGGCCTGGTGGCATTGTGGACACTCGGTCAGCAAGGGGTCGGACATTTTCTGCAGCACGTCCTGCGAATGACCGCAGGCGCTGCACTTATAAGCGTAAATAGGCATGATGAAGCAAAAAGGAATGGAAACGCCAAAAAAGAGATGGCTACCGCGTGATTTTAGCTGTTTTTGGTCAAGGCCACCGCAAACTGTAAGCATCTGCGCCGAAGTTGCAGTATTCTAAGCAGTTTGCCGTACTACCTTTTCCCGGGATTTCTTCGCGCAGCATTATGTCCAGCTCAAACCCTCATGCCAACCATGGCTCATTGCCCCCCTACGTGTTTTCCCAGCGCGCGCAGAGGCTGACCAGCTCCGCCATCCGTGAAATCCTGAAGATCACCGAACGGCCGGACATTATCTCGTTTGCGGGCGGCTTGCCGGCGCCCATCGGCTTTCCGCTGCACGAAATCAATGCCGCTTACGCCGACGTTCTGCTGAACAATGGCCGCACCGCCCTGCAATACGGCCCGACGGAAGGCTATGGGCCGTTGCGTGAATGGGTGGCGCGCGACATGCGGCGCACCGGCGCAACCGACGTCTGCGTCGACGAAGTCCTGATCGTATCCGGCTCCCAACAGGCGCTGGATCTACTGGGTAAATTATTCATCGACCCGGGCAGCAAGGTGCTGGTCGAAGCCCCCAGCTACCTGGGCGCGCTGCAATCCTTTTCTCTGTTCGAGCCCGCCTATACGGCCGTGCCTACCGACGAAGG
This sequence comes from Pusillimonas sp., assembly GCA_044464765.1. Lineage (GTDB taxonomy): Bacteria > Pseudomonadota > Gammaproteobacteria > Burkholderiales > Burkholderiaceae_B > JBIQKZ01. The sequence goes on along the minus strand of JBIQKZ010000001.1, from coordinate 159,015 downwards.
CGGCTTGATTCCCGACGGCCTGACCGAAGAACGGGTGCGTAACGCACGCTTCATCTACGCCCTGCCGAACTTCCAGAATCCCACGGGCCGCACCTTGAACCTTCAGCGCCGCCAAGCCCTGGTGCAACGCTGCGCGCAGGTCAACCTGCCGATTATCGAAGACGATCCCTACGGAGACTTGCGTTACGCCGGTGAGCCTCTGCCGGGCCTGTTCGGCCTGGGCCGCACGGCAGGGGCCACCGTCATCCGTCTGGGTTCTTTTTCCAAGGTGCTCGCGCCTGGCCTGCGCCTGGGCTACATCGTTGCGCCCGCCCCCATTATTTCCAAGCTGGTGCAGATCAAGCAGGCCACCGACCTGCACACCTCCACACTCACGCAGATCGCCGTGCATGAAGCCGTTAAAAGCGGCTTCCTGGCCAGCCACCTGCCCAAGGTGCGCGAGATCTACAAACAACAATGCGGCTACATGCTTGATGCCATGCAAACCGACTTCCCCGCCGACGTGTCCTGGACACGCCCGGAAGGGGGGATGTTCATCTGGGTGACGCTGCCCGGGCATATCGATGCACAAGAGCTGCTGCAGCGCGCCGTTGAAAACAAGGTTGCGTTTGTGCCCGGCGCACCGTTTTTCGTGGGTGATCACATCCAGAACAACACGCTAAGGCTCAGTTTCGTCACCGTGCCCGAAGAGAAAATTCGCGAAGGCATTGCCGTACTTGGACGCCTGATCCGCGAAAGCGCCGCCCAGAACCAGGTGGTTGCGCAGGGCATCAAGGTGGCCTGAGAGCCAGCCGATTTAATGCCCATGTCTTCAACCCAGCCCACCGACCCCAAGCACGATTCCTCGTCCAACGCCCTGCCCGACCTGTCCGACATGCGGCCCGACGACTGGGTGGATCGCTGGCTGCCAAAGTCATGGGGGCCGTATGCCCGCCTTTGCCGGCTGGACCGTCCGGTGGGCACCTGGCTGACCCTGCTGCCCTGCCTGGCCGCCCTGGTGCACGCCGCCGACGGCTGGCCCACTGTTTGGCGCCTGTTCATTTTTTCGCTTGGCGCCTTGCTGATGCGGGGCGTGGGCTGCACGATCAACGACATCTTCGACCGCGATATCGACAAACAGGTCGAGCGCACGCGTTTTCGCCCGCTCACTAGCGGCCAGCTTACCCTGAAGAACGCGCTGTATTTCCTGTTGGGCCAGCTCGTGGTTTGCGCCCTGCTGCTGTTCGCCATCAACGACTACAGCCGGTGGCTGGCCGTGGCCCTGGTGCCCATCGTCATTATCTACCCGCTGTGCAAACGCTTTACCTACTGGCCGCAAGTGGTGTTGGGCATCGGCTTTAACTGGGGTATGCTGATGGCCTGGTCCGATACCCAGAACCATGTACCGCTGGCGGCCATTGCCATGTGGGTGGGCGCCGTGCTCTGGCAAGTGGGCTACGACACCATCTATGCCTATGTCGATGTCCGCGACGATCTGAAGCTGGGGGTAAAGTCGGCCGCCATGCGCTTTGGTCAACATGGGAAATTCTGGCTCAGCGTGGTGTACGCCGTTACCCTGGCCCTGTGGCTGTATGGCGGCTGGGCACTGGATTTTCACGTCGGTTACTACATTGTCATGGCCGTTATCGGCGCACATTTCGTGTGGCAAATGATTGTGTTCAGCGTTACCCGGCCCGATAAAAGCTTTATGCTGTTCCGCGCCAATATGGCGGTGGGCGTATTGCTCAATGTGGCCGCACTGGCCGGCACCCTGCTCTAGCCCGATTGCCTGTCAACCCTGTGGCCAACGGACCACTGACCAGATGTAGAAGGTTTTTATGCCCGGTTATATCGAAATTATCGCAACGGCGCTTTTTGCAATCGCCATCATTCACACGTTCTCGGTGCCGGTCTTTGCCCGGCTGGCCAATCGCAACGGACCTCACGCGGGCTTATGGCATATGCTGGCCGAGGTGGAAGCGGTATTCGGTGTATGGGCCTTTGTATTGATTGTGGTCATGGGCCTGTTGATCGGTGTGGGCGACGCGGTGCACTATCTGGACACCCGCAATTTTACCGAGCCGGCCTTTGTGTTCGCCATTATGGTGGTCGCCGCCAGCCGTCCCATCCTGGAATTGGTGGGCCTGGTGGTGCGCGGGGTGGCGCGCCTGCTGCCCATGCGTGGCGAACTGGCCACGTTTTTCATCACCCTGTCCCTCGTTCCTTTGTCGGGCTCCCTGATTACCGAGCCGGCCGCCATGACACTGGCCGCCTTGCTGTTGCGCGATGCGTACTTTTATAAGTCCGGCCAAGCCGGATTCAAGTACATGACACTTGGCGTGCTGTTCGTCAATATATCCAGTGGCGGCGTGCTGACAGCCTACGCCGCACCGCCTGTGCTGATGGTCGCCCAAACCTTTGGTTGGGACTCAACCTACATGGCCACCCATTTCGGCTGGCGCGCAGCGCTTGCCGTGATCATCAATGCAGGCGTATTGACGCTGATCTGCCGCAAGTATCTGCTGGATGGCAGCATAGGACAAGGGGCGTCGAGCACGCCTACACCCACCGTCAGCGAGAGCCGGCCCGCCGTGCCCGCCGTGGTCATGGCGATTCATGTGGTGTTTCTGGTGGGCATCGTGCTTGCGGCCCACCACCCCATCGTGTTTCTTGGCATGCTGATGATGTTCATCGGCTTTGCCGAAAGCTACAGACGCTATCAGAACCGCCTGCTCATCAAAGAGGGGCTGATGGTGGGGTTTTTTCTGGCGGGCCTGGTGGTGCTGGGCGGAATGCAGCAATGGTGGCTGCAGGATCTTCTAGGCGGGCTATCGCCCACCGTGCTGTTCTGGGGCGCCATGGCGCTTACCGCAGTCACCGATAATGCGGCCCTGACCTATCTGGGATCGCTGGTGGAAGGCACCAGCGATCTTTGGCGCTACATGCTGGTGGCCGGCGCGGTGACAGGCGGCGGACTGACCGTGATCGCCAACGCGCCCAACCCGGCCGGCTTTTCCATTTTGAAAGACTACTTCCCGGACGGCGCGATTTCGCCGCTGAAGCTTCTGGCCTCGGCGGCCATCCCTACCTTGGTCGCCGCGTTCATGTTCTTGCTGCCTGGCGCCTTTGGCTAATGTACTAATTAGTATGCGGATTAGCCAAACAGGGCAGTAGAACGGACAGGGGATGGGCCGCGTCAGATACGAACCACCTGCACGGCAGGATCGTCGATCAAGGGATAGCGACGAGCATCAGGCAACTGATAATGCCACCATTCGGTGGGCAAGGATTCGAACCCGGCTTGCAGCATAATGCCCAATAGCAGGCTGCGATTGCGTTGCACGGCTTTGGGCAGGTCGGGGCGGTCGTGATGCGACTGCTCGCGCATGTCGTCAAAACCCGTGCCCATGTCCAGCGCCTGCCCCGCTTCGTCCAGCAAGGTGACATCGACCGCAATGCCGCGCGTATGGCTCGACCCCACGGCGGGGTCGGCCAGATAGCGTGGATCAGGGCAAAGCTGCCAGAAGATTTCCTGCGCTGCCGGAGGCCGATAAGCGTCCAGCACGCGCAAAACATAGCCTGCTCGTAACGCCGCCCGGGCGGCGCGCCCCAGGCAGTCAGCCGCATCGCTGTGCAGGACGCATTGCGCATCAGACGCGTACACCGGCAGACAAACGAAATTGTCGGCCGTGGCATAAACCAGATGGATATCAACCGGATAGTCGGGTGGCTGGATGGCGACAAGGCGCCCGCTTCCCTTGTTCGCGTCGCGCATCTACACGCCTGGCCTGTCTACCGACCCGGGCTTGGCCACCGGCGGGTGGTCGCGGCGGATCAAACGCACCAGCCAGACGAACAAGGTAAGGGAACAGACAAGGCCAATTCCCAACAGCAGCAACACAATAATTTCACCTGAGCTCATCCCTTGGCATCCCGGTAGACAACATGCCGTTCATCTTAACGCAAAGGCCTGCGTTTTCACACAGACACGTCAGAAGACGACATCCCGCAAACCAAAGTGTTGGCCACATTGGTAGGAGGAAAGCCGGTCCACGACGAGCAAGGACTGTTCGGTTAACAGAACAGCACAGGATTTTCCTGACTGTTATGGGGCAAGCCCTAGTAAAAGCGGCCACGATTCTGTGTAATACTAACTTGCATACATATTTACAGACACATGCTGTACGGCATGGCCGAGCTCTTGACGACCACGCCGGGCGGTCCGGCATTGCATCATCTTCAATGCTGTAGCTCCGCTCAAAGAACACACCCCGTACCTGGCTCATCGGTCACAAGGAGACTCCCATGAAACTATTCACCCGGATCGCTGGCGCATTCGCCGTCAGCGCGTTGCTGGCGGCCAGCCCCGCCGGCGCCAAAGAGGTCGTGCTCAAAGCGGTCACGGCATTCCAGCCAGGCACGCTCATTAACCTGCCCTTCGAGAACTTCGTCAAGAAAGTCAATGAAGAGGGCAAGGGCTTGGTCCAAATCGACGTGATGGGCGGGCCTTCGGCCATTCCACCGTTCGAGCTCGGCAATGCGGTTCAATCGGGTGTCGTCGACATGGCCTTCAACACCACCGCGTTCTATGCCAACCTTTTGCCCGAGGGCGGCGCACTGAAACTGTCCGACTACACCATGCAAGAACTGCGTGAAAACGGCGGCTGGGAATACCTGAACGAGCTGCACAACAAAAAAATGAATGTCTGGTTCCTCGCCGCCACGGGCGACGGCGTGCCCTTTCATCTCTATGTCAACAAACCCGTAGAAAAAGCCGACCTTAAAGGGCTGAACCTGCGCGTCACACCGGTCTACCGCGCCTTCTTTGAAAAACTCGGCGCCGCCAGCATCCAGACGCCACCGTCCGAAGTCTATACCGCGCTCGAGCGTGGCGTGGTCGACGGTTATGGCTGGCCCATCCAGGGGGTTCTCGACCTTGGCTGGCACCAGGTCACCAAGGCCCGCGTCGACCCCGGGTTCTACGATGTCGACGTCAACGTGCTGATCAATCTCGACAAATGGAAGTCGCTCACCGACGAACAGCGCGCCTTCCTGAATAAAATGGGCACATGGCTGGAAGCGGCCAATGCCAATAACGAACAAATCAATCAGCAAGAGATCAAAAAGCAAGCCGATGCCGGCATGGTGGTGTACACGCTTGAAGGCGCCGAGCGCGAAAAGTGGCTGAACACGGCCCGTGAAGCCGGCTGGGCGCAAGTGCTGGACGTTGCGCCTGAAACCGGTCCGCGCTTGCGTGACCTGCTGGCCAAGCCCAACTAAATCCCCCGTCAATCGCTTCGGTCTTCTGGGGAACCGCCATGGCGCCACGCAACATCGTCGTCCAAGTCTATGATGCACTTATCATGGGCCTGGCCGTCATCTCCGGCGCCATTTTCGGGCTCATGGCTTTTTTCATTGCCGCCGATGTACTCATGCGCAATACGTTCGGCGCGGGCCTGCCATGGGTGATTGAAACCATGGAGTACGCCATGTATGTCGCCACGGCGTTTGCCGCGCCATGGGTTCTACGCGAAGGCGGGCACGTTTGCGTGGATATCGTCGTCGCTAATTTGCCACGGCGCATCCAGCACGGGGTCACGCTGTTCACCTACGTGCTGGGAAGCGCCATCTGCTGGGTTATTTTCTATTACGGCGCCATCGCCACCTGGCAGGCATTCAAGCGCGGCAGCATGGTGTATAAAACCTTCACCATCCCCGAGTGGCCCATCAATCTATTTGTGCCCCTATGCATGGCCTTGGTGGCCATCGAATTCCTGCGATTGCTCAAAACACGACTGCACAGCCCTCCCGCTCAAGACACCACAGTTTCACTGTAAACGGATACACCCATGGATTGGATTTCTGCGCTGGTCTTGCTTACGGGTTCGCTGGTGTTCCTGCTTTTGTTGGGCCTGCCTGTCGCCATCACGTTTTTCGGCGTCAATATCATTGGCGCCATTGTTTTCCTGAATGGAGAAATTGGCCTGATCCAGATGACCCGCAATGTGGTCACCTCGATTACCAATTACAGCCTGGCCCCCATTCCGCTGTTCATCCTTATGGGTGAAATCCTGCTGCACAGCGGCATGGCGTTTAAAGCGATTGACGCCATGGAACGCCTTATATCCCGGGTGCCTGGCCGCATGGCGGTCGTCTCGGTCGCCGCAGGCACCGTATTTTCAGCGCTGTCGGGCTCAAGCATTGCCAACACCGCCATGCTGGGTCGCTCGCTCTTGCCGGTCATGCTGCAACGGGGCTATCACCCCACGCTGTCCATGGGGCCCATCATGTCGTCAGGCGCCATCGCCATGCTTATTCCACCTTCGGCGCTGGCGGTTCTATTGGGCAGCCTGGCCAACATGTCCATTTCGAAGCTGCTGCTGGCCGGCATCACCCCCGCGCTGATCATGACGGTTCTGTTCCTGGCCTATATCACCATCCGGGCAAAAAGGCGGCCACAAGATGCGCCTTCGGACGAGCACGTCCAGCGCAGCTTTGCCGAGCGCTGGGTGCCGTTCCTGGTGTATGTGGTGCCATTATCTGGCATATTGATCGTGGTGGTTGGCTCGCTGGTGCTGGGCTGGGCCACCCCCACCGAGTCGGCGGGCCTGGGCGTTATTGCGTCATTCATTGCCGCCGTCAGCTACCGCAGTCTTAGCTGGAAAGGCCTTAAGGCCATGCTTGCCGAAACCGCCAAGACCAGCACCATGATTCTATTCATCATCATGGCGTCGACCACCTTCAGCCAGATCCTGGCGTTTTCAGGAGCCACGCGCGGCATGGTCGGGCTGGTCACCGGTGCGGGCGCCGACCCGCTAACCGTCATCTTCATGATGATGGTCATTCTGCTTATATTGGGCTGTTTCGTCGATCAGGTCAGCATGGTCATGATTACCGTGCCGCTATTCATCCCGATGGCCAATGCGGTCGGCATCGATCCCATCTGGCTGGGGATCGTCTATCTGATCACCATGGAAATGGGCTTCCTAACGCCTCCGTTTGGCCTGCTGTTATTCGTCATGAAAGGCATTGCGCCGCCCGAGGTAACCATGGGCACCGTCTACAAGGCCGCCGTGCCGTTTGTGATCCTCGAACTATTCGTGCTTTTGCTGATGGTGTTTGTGCCCGAGGTCGGCTTATGGCTGCCCAACCTGGTCAAGTAGGCGTCTCCGAGCACGCGCGCCCGGCCTATGCAGCCGCCAGCCGCCTATACGGCCAGGCAAGGCGCTTTAAATTTAAATGGCGCACACCAGATCGGTGTCGTTGGGCGGCACGCCGATTTTATCTTTGGCGCGGGCGATGTCCATATCGCCCGAAAGATCCACTCCATTCTTGACCGCCAGCACTTCGGCCATGATGCTGACCGCGATCTCGGACGGCGTCTTGCTGCCGATATACAAGCCGATCGGGCCGCGCAGCCGAGCCAGGGATTCTTCCGTCTGATCAAAATACTCGATCAGACGCTCGCGTCGCAATGCATTATTGCTGCGTGAACCAATGGCCCCAACGTAAAAGGCCTCGGTCTCCAGGGCCTCGAGCAAAGCCAAGTCGTCCAGCTTGGGATCGTGGGTAAGCGTAACGATGCAGCTGCGCCGGTCTGCCTTGAACGCGCGCACCACGTCGTCCGGCATACCGGATAGCGTTTCAACGCCCGGCACCGACCAGCCACCCAGGTATTCTTCTCGCGGATCACAGACCGACACCAGAAAGCCGTTGAACAAGGCCATGGTAGCCAGGTACTCGGCCAACTGGCCCGCGCCGATAAGCAACATGCGGTATTCCGGCCCAAAGGTATTGACCAGCTCGGTATCAGTAAGAAGCAAGTCGGACGGGTGATCGCTAGGCTGGCTGCTTGCCTTTCCGTCGGCCAGACAGACAACCCTCTGCATCAGTTGCCCGGCGGTCAGTTGTTTGACCAGGACGCCCAGATCGTGGGGATCGGGGTCGAACTCGAGCAATAACTGCAAGGTGCCGCCACACGGCAAGCCGAAACGATGCGCTTCATCCGCCCGGATGCCGTACTTCAGCAACTGGGGCGCGCCTTCGGGCATATGAGCTTCGTGATTGGCGTCATCCGTCTGGTTGCCGGCGTAGGCTTGCGAAAACCGATAGATTAAGTCGTCTTCGATACAGCCGCCCGAAACCGAGCCCACTACCGTGCCGTCTTCGCAAAGCGCCATGATGGAACCAATGGGCCGGGGCGATGAGCCCCAGGTACGCACAACAGTGGCAAGAAGCGCCCGCTTGCCTGCTCGACGCCAGTCGAACAACGTGCGCAAAACAACAAGGTCTAGATTATCCATGGCGATGATCCGATACGCTAGTGCTTAAGTGGCGGTCATGCCGGCAGCAGAGGCAGTGCGGTACTCGCGGGGCGACTGCCCATAGCGCTGTCGAAAAGCGCGGCTAAAATGCGCCACATCGTTGAACCCCCAATGATACGCTATTTCACCTATGGAACGCGACCCCGACGATGCCGCTGCCAAATCGTTACGGCAGCGTTCAAGGCGACTATTCCATACCCGCTTCATCAAAGGCTCGTCTTCGTCGGCAAAAAGCTCGTAGACATACCGGGTGGAAAGATTCACTCCGGCGGCAATCGTATTCGCATTCAGGTCGCCATCGCGCAAGTGTTCGCGCATATAGCGCAAAATACGCTGCTTGTGCAATTGCCGAAGGCGTAGCGGCGACACAGGCTTGCCGACATCCAGGCCGGCCAGCGCCGCAGACAGCACATAAGGCAGGGAGTCGGCAATACGATCCGCCGTGCCTTCATCCAACGTGGAGGCCAAAGGGAAAATACCATCGAGCATGCCGCCAAACAAGGCGCCGGTGCCTTTTTCCCCATCGATGACCCTGGCTGTGAAATTATCCACATCGGGCATCAGGTCGCGCAAGGCGTCGGGCTCGAGATATAAGGAGTGCGTGAGGATTTCACCCGTTTCGATAAAAAAAGGACGGCTGGGGTCGATCATGAAAATGTCGCCCGCCTCGACGCGACATTCACGGCCGTCTTGCTGCACCAGGGCCACCCCTTCTTTTTGACGAGAAACCAGCAAACGGCCCGAACGCTGCCCGATCATGAGGGACGAGGTGGAGTGCGGCGAAAAGCGCAAGGCGGCAAAACGCAATTTGCGGCCACGATACGCGGACACACGCGCCTGGAAACCATCCCCTTCCTGGGCTTTGACCAGAAGACCAACGGAAAACATGTTTTCCATGATTCGTTGGTAGACCAATGGGCATTCCGCGTTGTAATCATTGCCCACGATAAGATTGTGTGACTGCTCCATTCTCCTTGCACCTATAGTGACGCGGCAGGTGTTGTCTCTAATCCCGATTCGGCGTGTTATGGTTGTACTGATGTGCGCAATCGGGCGCTAAATTTGGATTGTTTTTCAATAGTATAGGCGTATTTGCCCCAAGCCAACCCTTCGTATGCCCACGACGTCGCATTCGACGCGTTAATCGCGCCGCTGCCACTTCAGCATGCGCCGCTCCAGCAAGAGCAGCAGCCACGATGCGACAAAGCCGATCGCACCCAACATGATCACCCCGGCGTACAGCTCCGGTGTGCGGAAGGAGCGTTGCGCCATCAGGATATTGCGGCCCAGCCCAGGCAGCGACGCCTGCATCTCGGTGACAACCGCCAGGATCAACGCAACCGCAAGGCCGACGCGCGCACCGGCCAGAATATCGGGCATGGCGCTAGGCAGGGAAACCTTGAAGAAGCGATCCCAGTTGCTCATGCGCAAGGCGGCAGCCATTTCATACAGCCTGGGCTCAACGGTTGAAAACCCCTGGATCGCGGCCAGCAACACCGGCCAAATGGAGCCGAACGCAATAACCGCCGTGGACATCTGGTTGGACAAACCGAAAGCCAGGATGGCGACAGGGATAATGGCAGAGGCTGGCATGGGCCGCAGGTACTCCAGGGTCGGGTTCAACAGCCGTCTGGTGATCGGTGAGCCGGCGATGAGCGCCCCCAGGACGACGCCCAGCAAAGAAGCCACCACCCAGCCGTAAATCATGCGCATGACGGTTTCGGACAAGGGCTCCCACAAGCTTCCGTCAAGAATCTGCCCCAGCAGCTCGAGCAAGGTACGGGACGGCGAGGGAAAAAACAAAGGGGAAATGACATTAAACATCGACAATAGCTGCCACAAGCCCACCATGGCCAAGGCAAACACCACGGCGCCGATACGGTCCACCCAACGACTTCTTGCGCTCATTCCCGCCCCTTTATCCGACTGACCCGCTGCACGGGCGAACACGCGTCCAGGAAAGCCTGGCCCAGATAGCTTAAGGCCCAGCCAACCACGCCGATCCACAGCAACTGGGCATACATCTGGTCAAACCGCATCGCCTGCTGCGCGGACATCATCCCATGACCCAGGCCGCGCGGATTCAAGACAATTTCAACCGTAACCGCCACCACCAGCGAAATCGCCAGCGCCAGCTGCAGCCCCACCGCAATGCGCGCCAACGCTGCGGGAAGAATAATCTTGCGCACGCGATCCACCATGGTCATCTGCAACACCCGGGCTACGTTCAATAATTCAGTATCAATGCCGCGCACCGCCGACACCGTGATGATCAGCACCGGCCAGACACAAGCAAAGGCGACGACCAAGGCCTCCATGCGAACCCCAAACCCGAAGATCATTAAGGACAAGGGAATCAGGGCGACCGACGGCACGGGCCGCATGGCGTCGATGGACGGCCCCACGATGCGCTCAACGCTGGGCGCAAGACCAAGGAAAACGCCCACCACAATGCCCAGAATGGAGGCAATGGCAAAACCCAGCAGGGCGGCCTGGAACGTCTGATAGGTGGACGTAAGAATAGTGCCGTCCAGCAAACCGTGGAGCAAGGCCTGGAAGACAGCCGCAGGATGAGACAAGGACTCCATGCGCGCGCCCGGGATATGCCACAGCCCTTCCCAGGCCAGCAAAATGGCCACGGGGACAATGACGCCGACTAATCCGCCCCTCATCAATGGCCCTCCATCAAGCCATAGACATGATGGCGATGCGCCAGGAAGCGCGAATCTTCACGGGTGGTCAACTGGTTCCTGGGCCGTGGGATATCAATATCGATATCCTCGATGATGCGCCCGGGGTTGGCCGCCAGCACGACCACCCGGTCGCCCAGGTAGATCGCCTCTTCCAGGTCGTGGGTGATGAACACCACCGTCGTGCCGCGCTCAAGCGCCAGCCGGGCGACCTCGTCCTGCAGCCCTTGCCGGGTAATGGCATCCAGGGCGCCGAAAGGCTCGTCCATAAGCAGCAGGGTAGGTTCTTGCGCAAGGCAGCGGGCAATCTGCACCCGCTGCTGCATTCCGCCGGACAACTGGACGGGATAGTGGTCAATGGCGTGCGAAAGGCCCATGGTGGCGGCCAGTTCACGGATACGGCCGTCGTGCCTGTCCTTGGGAACGCCGCAGGTCTCGAGCGCCAGCGCAATATTGCCGCCAACCGTGCGCCAGGGCAGCAAGGCCCGGCCGTAATCCTGGAAAACAATGGCGCGTTCGCGTGCGGGCTCGAGCACCGTCTGCCCCATGAATTCAACGCTCCCGCCCGTTGGGCGCGCCAGGCCGGCGAGCAGTCTGAGCAGAGTGGTTTTCCCGCATCCGGAAGCCCCCACGATGCAAAGAAATTCGCCTTGTCTGACCTGGAAGCTCATTGCGTCGATAATCGTGCGCCGCGCCCCGCCGTGACCAAAGGCCATGGTCAATTCGTTGGTGCTGATGGCGATCTGGGGCGGCACGGCATTGCGGCTTGATTCCTGGATCGCCGCTGCGGTGGACGTCGAACCGGGTGCGCTGCGTGTGTGTTCCTTCATGCAAGCACCGCCTGCACCGCACGCTGCGCAAGTACTGTTGCCAGATTGGCCCGATAGGCCGCCGTGGCGTGAAGATCATTATTAAGCTCGGCGTCGTCAAGATGGATGTCCGCCAGCGCCTCGGGATCGAACCGCTGACTCAAGGCCTGCTCTATGGCGGTGGCGCGAAACACCACCGGGCCGGCGCCCGTAACCGCCACCCTGATGCCCTGGGCCGTGTCCGCCACCAACACTCCCACAATGGCGAAACGCGAGGCCGGGTGCTTGAACTTGACGTAAGCAGACCGACGGGGGGCGGGAAACACCACTTTCTTGATGATCTCGCCTTCCTGGAGCGCTGTTTCGAACATGCCCAGGAAAAAATCGTCGGCGGCGATTTCGCGCCGCTGGGTCACGACCGTGGCCCCCAATCCCAGGACCGCCGCGGGATAGTCGGCGGCGGGATCATTGTTGGCCAACGATCCACCGATCGTTCCGCAATTGCGCACCTGCGGATCGCCAATATGGCCGGCCAGGCTGGCCAGCGACGGTATGGCGCGCTGGACTTCGGGCGACGCGGCCACTTGCGCGTGCCGCGTCATGGCCCCCACCGCTACCGTGCCGTCCGCCGCAACCTCGATGCCGCGCAGTTCCGGAACGGCCCCAAGGTCAATCAGGATTTCGGGCTGGGCCAGCCTGAGCTTCAAGGACCCCAGCAGGGTTTGCCCACCCGCCAAGATCATGCCTTCGGCATGGTTGGCAAGCACGCTTTCAGCATCCTGCAAAGACGCGGCCCGATGATAATCTACTGCGTACATGTCCCTTCCTCCTAGGCGGTCGTCTGGCTCGACGCCGCCGTCACTGCGCGCACAATGTTTTCATACCCCGTGCATCGGCACAGATTGCCTTCCAGGCCGGCCCGAATCGTGGCGTCGTCAGGTTCCGGATGACGACGTGTCAGATCGATGGCCGCCATCACCATGCCCGGCGTGCAGTAACCGCACTGCAAGCCATGGCAGTCGCGAAAGGTTTCTTGCATGGGGTGCAAAGTTCCGTCCGGCGACGCAATGCCCTCGATCGTGACGACATCGCAGCCTTCGGCTTGCATGGCCAGCAGATTGCACGACTTGACCGCGCGACCATCCACGTGGACTGTGCACGCGCCGCATTGCGCGGTGTCGCAGCCACGATGGGTGCCGGTCAGACCCAGCCGGTCACGCAAAAGATCCGACAACAAGGTGCGCCCCTCGACGTCGCTTGTCACAGGACGCCCATTAACCGTCAATGAAACCTGCATGATTCTTTCCTAGTAGATCAACTTGGACGTATCGGCCACCTTGTCGACAAACCCGGTCTCGTGGAACAGTTTGGCATAGAACTCGAACTCAGCGGGATCCAGGGTAAGCGAGTAAGGAATGGCCAGTTTGGTGTTGAAGCCAAGGTACTTCTTCTCGATTTCCCGTGCTTTTTCAGGGTTGGCGTGGATGAATTCCACCCCTTCTGCGATCGACTTCTTGAAAGCCGGGGCCACGGTGGGGTTCTTGTCCAGCCACGAACGGCTGGCGGCCCACATCACGCCCAATATATCGGGGTTGACTTCGGCCATGTAGTCCGACACCCAGTATCCGGTTTCATCGGCCAGGATCCCTGCGCGGAACGGTTCCAATACAGGTACGGCATCCACCGTGCCGGCTTTCAGCAAATCTTTCATTTGAGGAAATGAGACTTCAACAATCGACACCTTGGAAACATCGACGTCATTCTGCATCAGCCACTTGCGGAACATAACGTCGGCCACACTGCGAATTCCCGGAATGCCAACCTTCTTGCCTTCCATGTCTTTGGCGGTCTTGATACCCGCCCCTTTACGGGCGACAATGCTTAGCCCGGCGGGGTCCTTCACGAATCGCGTGGCCCCAACAACCGCCACAAGGTCCAGGCCGGAGTTCGACGTATCGATCAGCATGGTCGGCGTCACCGCGCCAATATTCAAGCTTCCGGCCATGATGGCCGCGGGAATGTTCGACACAATGGCGATTTTGTCCAGCGACACATCAAGACCGTTCTTCTCGAAAATCCCCGTGTCCTTTGCCACCATGGCCGGCAGCCAGTCCGCCGCGGGCGGATAGCCCAAGGCCACCTTGGTTGGCTGTGCGAAGGCGACGCAGGTCATCAACCCCGCCGCTGTGGTTACTGCCCATTTAAAGAGTTTGTTCATGATTCATGTCTCCAGAGAGTTATAAGTTTTGAAACTAAACTACACTTTTCCCGCCATACTTCTACATCATTGGGCGCCGGCTTGCGTCTGCGCCGCTTGTATCGCCTGCCACACCTTCAGCGGGGTGGCAGGCATGTCAAGATGAGTAACGCCCAACGGCCTTAAGGCATCTAGAACCGCATTCATGACCGTCGGCGGCGCGGCAATCGTGCCCGACTCCGCAACACCTTTGACACCCAGCGGATTGGTCGTACTGGGCACCTCGACAAGCTTCAGATTCATCAGCGGAATATCGTCCGCCCTGGGCATCCCGTAATCCATGAAGCTACCCGTCACCAGTTGGCCCGATTCGCGATCATAGACAACATGCTCCAACAAGGCCTGCCCTATGCCTTGCGCCACGGCTCCATGCGTCTGGCCTTCGCAGATCAGCGGATTCAAAATGCGGCCGGCATCGTCCACCGCGTTATAGCGGTCGATTCGAACCACGCCCGTGCGGGGATCGATCTCGACCTCGCAGATATGGCAGCCATTGGGAAAATTCGGTGCGTCGGCGCTCCAGGCGCCGGAAGCCTCCAGGCCCACACCCAGCTTGGATAAAGGGCCGGCCTTGATGAAAAACGCCTGGGCCGCCTTGGGCAGGGAAATGCTCTTGTCATCGCCGGCATGAAAGACGCCGTTCTCGTACCGGAGGTCGGACGCCGCCACTTGCAATAGAACCGCGGCCGCCTCGCGCGTTTTCTCGATAATTGCATCCGCCGCAATCCGCAATGCGCAGCCTCCGATCATGGAGGAGCGGGCCGCGTAGGTGCCCCGGCCATAAGGAACCTTGTCTGTGTCGCCTTGAACATAACGGATCGATTCATACGGCACGCCCAACCATTCGGACACCAGTTGCGGAAACACCGTGGCATGGCTCTGCCCGTGCGAATGCAGCCCTGCGAGGATGCTGACATCACCTGCGGGGCTGAAGCGAATCGTCATTTGATCGTTGAAGATGCCGCCCTGCTCGATAAACATGGCAATGCCCCGGCCACGCAGCAAGCCGTTTTGCTCGGATGCCGCCTTGCGCGCGGCATAGCCCGGTTGATCGGACATCGCCGTGCATTCTTCCAGGGCCGCCGGGAAGTCGCCGCTATCGTAGACGAAACCGGTGTGCGTGGAATACGGCATTTGGTCGGGCTGGATCAAATTGCGGCGCCGGATTTCGGCAGGATCCAGGTTCAGCGCCCAGGCCGCCTTGTCCATCAAACGCTCAATCAGATAAGTGGCTTCGGGTCGCCCCGCGCCACGGTAGGGGCCTGTAGGCGACGTATTGGTGAAGATGCCCAGATTGACGGCGTGATAGGCTTTGACGTCATAGACGCTTGGCACAAAGCGCATCGCGAACGTCAGTGGAGCGACGGCGGCGGACACCACATACGCCCCAAACGCATGCATCGACCTGACCCGCACCCCCAGGATTTTTCCCTCCGTGTCCAGGGCCATCTGGGCCTTCACCACCTGATCACGCCCATGGTTGTCGCCTTGCAGACTTTCACTGCGCGTTGCCGTCCACTTCACCGGACGGCCAACACGGCGAGCGGCCCACAGCACCAGACCATCTTCCGGATAGGGGTCGGCTTTCATGCCGAAGCCGCCACCCACGTCGGGAGACACCACCCGCATGCTGCTTTCGGGTATATGGAACACCGTTGAACACAACATGGACCGCGCGCCATGAGGGTTTTGCGAGCTGGTGTGCAAGGTGTAGAAATCGTCGAACGCGTTGTATTGTCCAAGACAGGCACGCGGCTCAAGCGAGTTCGCCGACAGGCGATTGCTTTCCAGCCTGATGTCGATGGTGTGCGCGGCCTGCGCAAACGCCTCGTCTGTTTTCTGTTCGTCGCCAAACATCACCATGCAGCACTTGTTGCCCGGCGCCTCGTCCCAGATCAGCGGCGCGCCTTCTATGACGGCATCGTCCAGCGCCACCACCGCGTCCAGTGATTCGTAGTCAATCTCGATCAGTTCCGCCGCATCGCGCGCCTGATCCGCCGTCTCGGCCACAATGAAGGCCACCCGATCGCCCACGCAGCGCACCTTGTCCACCGCCAGCAGGGGCCGCGCCGTGCGGTAGCCCTTGGGACCGCCCGCGTCCTCGGGCATGAACAAGGGAGGCATGCCGCCCAGGCCGTCGGCAACGGCGTCCTGTCCGGTAAGCACGCAAAGCACACCGGGCGCCTGCAAGGCCTGCGACACATCGATCGAGACAATGCGGGCATGGGCATAGGGCGACAGAAGCGTGATGCCATACACCGTGCCCGGCACCACCAGGTCATCGACGTACCGACCGGCCCCCGTCAGGAAGCGGCGATCTTCCGTACGCCGCACAGGCTGGCCTATCCCCGCTTTCGCGAACTGCATCATATCGCTCATAGTGTTGTCTCCATTGTTCTGTTTCCACTTCCTTGATCGCTGTGCGCCTGGTTCAGGAACGAGCCGACAACCTCGGTGAAACGCACGGGTTGTTCGATATTGCCAAGGTGGGCGGTATTATCCAGCACCACCAAGCGCGCATTGGGCAGCTTGTCGACCATCAAGGCCGCCGCGGCCGGAGGAACCGCTGAATCGGCCTCGCCCGCCACCACCAGGACCGGCGCCTTGATCTTCGGCAACTGCTCTTGGTGATCCAGGTCCTGGATGGCGCGAATGGCCGCCACATAGCCACGGTCGGTGGTGCGCTGAATGATTTCCGAAAGCCAGTCCAGCGTCAGCGGCGACGCCATGGCAAACGAGCGGGTAAGCCAGCGCTCGAGCGTTGCCGGGATCTGCGCAATCAAGCCATCTTGTTCGAATTGCTGGATTCGCCCGTCCCAAATGCCCCGCACTGCAGGCTTGGTGCAGGCGCTTGCATGCGCAAGCACCAAGGACCGGGTGCGGCCGGGATAACGCAGGGAAAACGCTTGCGCAATCATCCCGCCCAGCGACAACCCAACCAATGACGCGGACCCGATTTCCAATTCGTCCAGCACTTCGGCCACGTAATCGGCGTAATCGGCAAGCGACGGCTGGCCAACCACCTCGGGGCTTTGGCCGTGTCCTGGAAGATCGACCGCAATCACCTTGAAGGCCATGCTCCAGAAGGGCAGTTGCAGCGCCCACAACCGGCTGTCGGTCGCAATGGCATGCAACACCACCACCGGGTCGGCGTAGCGATCGCCATAGACTCGATAAGCGCAATGCGTCATGCCGCATCCTTTGGCGCCCAGCTTCCCAGCGCAATGCCTGTATACCAGGCGGGCATGGCCTGGTAATAATGGGTTTGAAAAGCCGCATCGCCCGCCGCGCCGTGCGCCATCAGCCAGGTCCTGATTTCTTCGGCGCCGTTGCCGGCCTCATCGACATGATCTGTCGCGTAAGCCAGAAGCGTGCTCGCATCCCCATGCTGAAGAAGCCTGAGGAATTCGCGGTCAAACGTCTCGTTAACCATCCCCATGCGCGGCGTGGAAATATCGTGGCTGAGCCCGCCGGTGGCAAGGACGGCCACGCGCTCCAGGCCGTCGTAACGCCGTAATGCGTCGCCCAGAAACTGCCCCCACTGGAAGGCCCGCCGCATGGTCGGCAGCGGCGGCTGCACGCAGTTGACCATCACCGGCACAACGCTGACCGTCGTCGCCACACCCGCCAGGTGCAGCGGCGTCAGTACGCCGTGATCCAGGGTGAGATCCATGGAAAAGGCCGGATCGAAGCCGTTTTCCAGCGCCTCCATCAGCAAATAAGCGCCAAGCGCCTTATCGCCTTTAAGCACGTGCTTATCGACCTTCAGCCAATGTTCCACCGGCGAAGCGTAGGAGTCTGTCGTTCCGATGCAGAACGCCGGCAGGTTATCCAGAAAGAAGTTGTGGATGTGGTCATCGGAAATCACCACGACGGCCTGCGGATCGGCCTGGCGCAGCCGTGTGCCAATGTCTTTGAAGGCCGCAAAGATGTCTTCCCTGTCTTGCCGGGCAATGGCATCGGGAAAATTCAGCATCACCGGCGTATGGCTGGTGGCAAACACACCGACGATCTCAGCCATGACGCGCCTCGTTGGCAAGCACGGGCTCGATGGCCCGCAAGGAAGCCACGAAGGTTTGCTCTGGAATGCGCAAACCCAGGCAATGCGCGCGCAGCAATAAAGGATTGACGCCTTCCAGGTACATGACGCCGATATCGTTGTCGCGAATGGCGGCCTTCAATTCGGCCTTCAAAGGAATGTCTTTCATATAGGCATCGGGATCCGCCACATAGCGCTGCAAATGGCTGGGCTCGTGATGGATGTCGTACAGTATCCGGCTCATCAGATAGCAATCCGGCGTGGGAATCGGGTGGCGCCAGTTGGCATTCATCACTGCACTCCCCCGCCTTGCACCTGGCGTGTCAGCCAATCGACCACCGTAGGCAGGGTAAGCGGCGTCAGGCCCATATGCCCGCCGGGGAACATGCGAACCGATTTAGGCCAGCCGCTTTCCGTCAGAAGCGCGATATCGGCGACGGGACATTGCTTGTCCTCTTTCCCATTGACCAGAAGCAAGGGCGCGCTGGGCCCGTCAAGCAAGCCCTGGTCCAGCAAGGACAGCCGCTGGAAGAACGCAATGTATTCCTCGTCGTTCGTCGCCCCCAGCATGCGTGAGCGGGTTTCGACCAGGTCCATCAGGTAGCTGTCGGGATACCGGGATTTGGCAACCCATTCGGGCTGAAACATATAGTGGGCGCCCCCGCCCCAATTCACCACGCCGGCCAGACGGTCGGGAATCAGGTGGGCAACCTTGGTGGCCCAGTAGCCGCCGAAAGAACGGCCCAGGCAGCCCAGCCGGGCGCCCGGGAATCCAGACTGGGTGGCGATCCAGTCGATGGCTGTCAGGAACGGCCGTTCGGCGTCTTGCACGCCCTTGACCGGGGATTCGCCGGTGCCCGCGTTATCCATGGCGATGGTCGCGACACCGCGTTGCAGAAAGGCATCCGACGCAGCCGTCATCTGCTCTTTATAGGCGTCCACACCGCCCCACATCAGCACGACCGGGGGATTGGCCACGCCGACCGGCCGGCGCACAAGCAAGACGATTTCCTTGCCTTCATCGCTGCGGCCCTGGAAAGGAATGACCACCCGCTCGATCGGCTCATTCCACTGGCGGCTGGCCAGCAGATACGTTTCGCGTTCGGAAACGGCGCATTTCAGTTTTTCGGCATGATTGGGGCAAGGGAAGCGCCCCATGAAATAAAGCCCGCTGGCCTTCTGGTACAGGCGCGAGGCCTCGTCCATCTGGCCGAGCGACTCGGCTTGCTCCGCCTGCCGGCGCACGAGGTCGCCCAATCCGTGCCAGTAGGTTCCCCAGGCCTGGCCATCCAGGCCGGGCACGCCATTGATCCACTCGACGCCCTCGTCGGCGGGCAATGCGCTCATGGGATGATTACGGGCAGCCAGCTTGGCCAGCATCCATTGTTTTGCCTCTTCAAGTGTCTTGGGACGCCCTGCTACCGTTGCACCATTGTTCTGTTCGTTCACTGCTTTGTCTCCATCGTGGCTCAGCCAAAGGGCTTGCAGGCAAGCTGCCGCAACCCGCCTTTAGCGTATTGGCATGCTGGAATCATAGGTTTCAACGCCGATCAGTGTTGTTCCAGGCCAGCACTAACTTTTGACTGGTTATGCACCCGAACATGTTCAACTTCATGCCAGGATACAGGCGCGAACCCGGCCGTCTCCTAAGGCTGACTTCTTTTCATCGGCATGAATTTGCCTGCCCATGCACTGTCTTTTGATCCCTTGCGTGAAATGGTTCCCCGGCGGTTGACGGCGCGGCCCCCAAGGCACCTAATAGGCGCGACCCATAACCTTTAGAGCGAAATCACATGGCAACCATACGCAAAGCCTTGATCGTCGGTGGCGGTATTGCAGGCATGTCGGCCGCCCTGGAATTGACACGCAACGGCCTTTCCGTCGAT
Source organism: Pusillimonas sp. (assembly GCA_044464765.1). GTDB lineage: Bacteria > Pseudomonadota > Gammaproteobacteria > Burkholderiales > Burkholderiaceae_B > JBIQKZ01. Next base: position 139,031 of record JBIQKZ010000001.1, on the reverse strand, counting down.
TTGATTGACAATGATCCCGAATGGCGCGTCTATGGCGCAGGCATCACCATCACCGGACCCACCCTGCGCGCCTTCCATCAACTGGGCATTCTGGAGCAGGTCATGGCGCATGCTTACACCGGGCACGGGATACAGATCTGCAATGTTGCCGGGGAACGCGTTACGGTGGTGCCAACACCCTCCAGCGGCGAACCCTCGCTGCCTTGCAGCGGCGGCATCATGCGGCCGGTCTTGCACCAGATCCTGTCCGAGCGGGTGCGTGCAAGCTCCACCAAAGTGCGGTTGGGCCTGACGGTCGACAGCCTGCACGACACGGAACATGAGGTCGAGGCCCAGTTTTCGGACGGCACTCGCGGCGCCTATGACCTGGTGATCGGCGCCGACGGCATTTTCTCGCGTGTCCGCTCATTGATTTTCCCCCAGGCCCCCAAAGCGGAATACACCGGGCAAACCTGCTGGCGGCTGGTCGCGCCCCGGCCGGCCTCGATCGAGCGCCGGAATTTCTTTCTGGGCGGCAAGGTGAAAGTCGGACTGAGCCCCGTTTCCGACGCCGAAATGTATATGTTCCTGCTGGAAACCACGCCACGCCATCCTCATATGGACGACAACCTGCTGTGGGGCAAGCTGGCTCAGTTGCTGGACGGCTACGGCGGCGTTCTCCAGGACATACGCAACAATCTCAACGGAAGCTCGCGCATTGTGATGCGCCCCCTGGAAGCCTTCTTCCTGCCCGCACCCTGGCATAAAGGCCGCACCCTGCTCATTGGCGACGCCGCCCACCCCACCACGCCGCAACTTGCCTCCGGCGCGGGCATGGCGGTTGAAGACGCCTTGGTTCTAGGTCAGGAAATCAGCAAGCATCAAGAGATCGAGGCGCTTTTCCAAGGTTTCATGGAGCGCCGCTATCGGCGCTGCCGCCTGGTGGTCGAGAACTCGTTTGAAATCGGTCGCCGCGAACAACGAGGCGCGCCCGTCGAAGAGCAGACTCGACTGGTGGAAGAATCGCTGGCGGCGCTGGCCCAGCCGATCTAAGATCCTGTTTGGTTAAGGCCTGTTCCCACTTATCAAGGAGACCGAGTTGATTAGTGGGAACAGAGCACTAAGCTCAGGGCTTCACGAATTTCAACGTCATGCGATCGCTTTCACCGATGGCCTGATAACGCGCACGATCTACGTCTTTGTTGCGGTAGCTGGGGGGCAAGGCCCATACGCCATTGGGGTGATCGGCCGTATCCTTGGGGTTGGCGTTGACCTCGGATTTCGCGGCCAACTTGAAGCCAACGCTTTCACCAACACGGATCACGTACGATTCGTGCATATAGCCCGAACTGGCCGTGGCGTCCTGGGGTTTGGATTCAGGCAGGCGGTGCTCGACGACGCCGAACACGCCGCCCGGTTTAAGCGCATCGTAGGCGCTCTGGAACACCTGTTTCATGGCGTCGTCGCCGTACGACAGCCAGTTATGCAAGTTGCGAAACGTCAAGATAAGGTCGGCGCTGCCAGGCTGTGCATAGCTTAACTGCTTGGGCGGCTCGAAAACCGTCAGTTGGACTTTATCGAACCGAGCGGGATCCGCCGCCAGCTTTTTCTTGAAGTTGGCGGTATAGCCGCGACGATTCTCCCTGGGGGAATTCGCATCGTAGGCGGCGGCGATATAGTGTCCCTGCTCACGCAGATACGGCGCGAGGATTTCGGTATACCAGCCGCCGCCGGGGCTCAGTTCGATCACCGTCATGGTGGGCTGAATACCAAAGAACGAAAGCGTTTCGTAGGGATGGCGGGCGGCATCGCGCTGTACAAACGCGGGGGTGCGCTTGTCGCTGGCAATCGCCGCATTCAATGCCTCGTCGGTGTCGGGCGCGGCGGCTTGCGCGGCGCAAACAAGGCCGGCCACCAACGCAGCCGCAAAAGTTTGTTTGATTTTCATGTGGTTCATTATTGGAAAGCCCTGAATTGCTGGTCGTCGTGTCGCAGGGCCGCCACGCAATCGCACTATGGCCTGGCCCCTTATCAGACACAGCTTACCAAGAAATCGTTCCCACATGACAGCTCGCCGGCCCGCTTACCCGACCGCCGCGCAGTTCAAGGCCTGGCTGATACGCAAGGAGATGTGATCCAGCGCCTCCTGCACCTGATCAACCAGAATCAGGCAAAGGTCCTCGGGCTGCAAGCTCTGCAAGGCCGTATCAATGGCAAGGAACTCGCCGTGGACCTCCCGCACGCTGCTCGCCCGCCCGGCATTGACGAGTCCCTGGCGCAGCAGGGCCAGCACCTCGCCATCGGCCCGGCCCCGCTGGCACATGTCCTCGTACAGAATCACGTCGTCAAAGGCCTCGCCCAGGATGGCGGTCTGGCGCCGGATGTCCTCGTCACGGCGATCGCCCGCACCACTGATCACGACACTGCGGCGCCGGGCGGGCATGGCGCCGACCGCCTGGACCAGCGCATGGATGGCATCCGGGTTGTGGCCATAGTCGGCAATCAAGGTCGCTCCCCGGTAGTCGAACACGTTGAAGCGCCCGGGAGTGGTCGCCGCGTCGCTGACGAAAGACGCCAACCCCGATCGGATCGCGTGTTCATCGATGTCCAGCGCCCAGGCAGCTGCTATGGCCGCCAGCGCGTTCTCGACCTGAAAAGGAATCGTGCCGTTACGGGTAAGCGGCATGCCTGCCAAGGGATAACGACGCTCGAACCCGCCCTCGGTCAATACAATATGCTCGCCGTCCGGATAGACGGTGCGCCGCCCCTGAGCCCGGTGGGTGGCCAACACCGGATGATCTTTATCCCGCGCGAAATACGTAACATCGCCAGGACAGCTGTCCGCCATGGCCGCAACGGCGGAATCTGCGGCATTTAGCACCGCCATGCCATCCAGCGCCACATTCTCCACAATCACGCGCTTGACGGCGGCGAGCTCTTCCACGGTGTGGATATAACCCAGACCCAGATGATCGCCCAGGCCAATGTTGGTCACGACCGCGACATCGCAGCGGTCAAACCCCAGGCCTTCGCGCAAGATTCCGCCACGTGCGGTTTCAAGCACTGCGGCGTCCACCTCGGGATGCATGAGTACGTTGCGTGCGCTGCGCGGCCCGCTGCAGTCGCCCGTGTCGATGCATTCCGCGCCAATATAGACACCATCGGAATTAGTCATGCCGACACATTGGCCATTCTGAGCCAATAAGTGGGCAATCAGCCGGACTGTGGTGGTTTTGCCGTTGGTGCCCGCAACCGCCACGACGGGAATGCGTCCGTCTTCACCCTCGCCGAACAGGCTGGCGACGATGGCTTCGCCCACCGGGCGGCCCGTTCCAAACGACGGCGTCAGGTGCATGCGCAGCCCCGGCGCCGCATTGACTTCGACGATGCACGCGGGCTGCGCCGCCAACGGTTCGAACACGCTGGGGCTGACCAGATCAATGCCGCAAATATCCAGGCCGACCATCTGGGCGGCGGCGACGGCGACCGCCGCTATTTCCGGATGGACATGGTCAGTGACGTCGGTGGCCGTGCCCCCTGTACTGAGATTGGCATTGCTGCGCAATAAGACCAGGACGCCCTTGCCGGGTATGGAGGTGGTTTCATAGCCCTGCCCTGCCAGCACCGACAGCGCAATCTCGTCCAGCCGTATCTTGGTCAGGGAGGTTGCATGGCCATCGCCGCGTTGCGGATCGGCGTTGACCATCTCGACCAACTGAAAAATAGTGGACCGGCCATCGCCCACAACTTGCGGCGGGTCGCGCCGCGCCGCCGCAACCAGCTTGTCGCCCACCACCAGCAGCCGAAAATCATGGCCGGGGAAATAACGTTCGACAATCACATCGGAGCCATAGGCGGCGGCCGACGCATAGGCCGCCGTAACCTGTTCACGATCCTGCAGGTTAACCGCCACGCCTTTGCCCTGGTTGCCGTCACGGGGCTTGACCACCACCGGGGCGCCAATCTGCACGGCCGCCGCCCAGGCATCCTCCGCACTGCTTGCGCAACGACCGTCGGGCACAGGCACGCCGGCCGCGTGTAAAAGCATTTTCGTCAGCTCTTTATCCTGCGCAATAGATTCGGCGATCGCGCTGGTGGCATCGGTTTCAGCGGCCTGTATCCGGCGCTGCCGGCGTCCCCAGCCAAATTGCACCAGGCTGCCTTGCGTCAGGCGCCGATAGGGAATGCCACGGCTTAACGCAGCCTGCACGATGGCGCCCGTACTGGGCCCCAGGCGTTCGTCATTGTTATGCTCGCGCAAGCGGACCAGTGCACCAGCCACGTCGAACGGCGCATCATGCCAGGCCGCCATACACAACTGCTCGGCCAAGGACAAGGCCAGCCGGCCAACGCCTTCTTCGCAGTATTCGATAATGACCTGGAAAACGCCCTTGTCGGGGGTCGGCGCGACGCGGCAGAAGGTGACCGGACTGCCTGCCTGGGCCTGCAAGCTCAGTGCGGCGCGCCCCGCTGCATAGGCCAACGAATACGCCTGATCGCCGCCCAGGGGTTCCAGAATATCGATATCGGGAAAGCGCGAGCGAAGCCGGGTGGTGAAATCCGCCAAGGTTTCCGGTGCGCATTCCGCTTCAGTGCAGGATACGATCGCCTGAAGCGCCGTATTGCGGCCCCACAGATTGGGCCCGCGCAACGCGCGTAAACGAGACACTTCCATAACGCTCCCTTGGTTCGCAAAAACGCGGCTAGACGGCCAGCCCGACTGGACTGGCTTGTACGGATTCCATGACGTCAAACGTCCGGATGCCTGTGCGAACGATGTCGTGGTCCAGACCCAATGCCCATGCGGCTGCCACCGCAGGCAAGAGTGCGCTTAAGCGCCTGGGGCCATGCGCATCGTGGCGCGGCAGGTCATCCACCGCCATCAGGATTTCCAGGGTCGATGCCTCGGCCAGCACAATGTCGCTGCCCTGCACCAGCACGGCCCGGCCGCCGGCAACACGGTGTTGCGCAATACGCTCGCTGTCCGGCCGAAGGCTATAGAGAATGACGCCGCCGTCGCATAGCGAGGCCATTTCGGCCACCCGCTCATCGTCGGCATTCAATACGGCCACACCATCGCTTAGCACCACGTCGACCTGGGTGCGCAACACGTTGGCCAGGCGATCGGCATCGTGGATGTCCAGGTCGGGAAGCAGGTCGCCTGGATCGACCCCTGTCACCACCCCGATATGGCAACGATCATAGGCCAAGCCTTCGGTCAGTATGCCGCGAGCGCTTTGCTCGATGACGGCGGCCTGCACCGCGCGGTTAAGCAGGAGGCGGCGGGCGGCCTCCCAGCTTGCACCAGCTGTCTTGTCAACATGGCGACTCTGCAAATACAGGCCATCGCTGCATGCCAAGCCGGTATACAGGCCCGCCATCTGAAGCAGCCTCGTCAGCAGACGGGCCACCAGGGTCTTGCCATGGCTGCCGGAAATGCCCACGATGGGAATCCGCCCCGCATCCCCATGCGGGAACATGTTATCGATGATCGCCGCCCCCACGTCACGCGGGCGGCCCGAGGCGGGCTTGAGGTGCATCAGCAAGCCGGGGCCGGCGTTCACTTCGACAATTGCGCCACCTTGGTCCTGCAATGGCTGGGCAATATCCTTGGCAACAAGGTCCACCCCCGCAATATCCAGGCCGACAACCTTGGCGGCCAGGCAAACCGCGCCGGCAACCTTGGGATGCACCTGATCCGTGACATCGATGGATACATTGCCGTTGCGCTGAATCACGACGCAAACGCCCTGGGCGGGAATCGAGTCGCGCTCAAAGCCCTGGCGGGCAATCTCCATCTGTGCCGCCGAATCCAGCCGGATGATATTCAAGGGCTGGTCTTCCCCGCGCCCACGCCTGGGGTCCGAGTTCAACTGCTGCTCGATCAACTGCGCGACGGTGCTGACCCCATCGCCGATCACGGTGGCGGCTTCGCCACGCGCGGCCGCCACCAGCCGTCCGCCCACGATCAGCAGGCGATGCTCATCGCCGGGGATGAAACGCTCGACCACAACGCCGCTGCCTTCATCCACCGCAATGCCAAACGCAGTCTCGACTTCCTGGCGCGAAATGAGGTTGGTAAAAACCCCCCGCCCATGGTTGCCATCGATCGGCTTGACCACCACCGGCAAGCCAATGTCCTGAGCGGCCTCCCACGCCTGGGCAATCGATTCCACGAGGCGTCCTTCAGGCACCGGAACGCCACAGGCCTTCAACAGGCTTCGGGTCAGATCCTTGTCGCTGCAGATGCCTTCGGCAATGGCCCCCGTTCGATCGGTTTCCGCAGTCCAGATTCGTCGCTGACGCGCCCCATAGCCAAGCTGCACCAGATTGGCTTCGCCCAGACGGATCGCGGGAATATCGCGGTCGTCCGCCGCATCGACAATGCATTCCGTGCTGGGGCCCAGGCGCAACGGTTCGGCGATATCTCGCAGCGCATCGACCGCCGCCGCCACATCGTAGGGGCGGTCTTCGATCGCCGCCATCACGAGGTCGCGCGCGGCATACAGCGCGGCGCGGGTAACCGGTTCGTACCAGGCGCGTACGGCAACCTTGTACACGCCGCGTTGCGACGTTTCCCGCGCGCGGCCCAAGCCGCCTGGCATGCCGGCCAGGGCTTGCAGCTCCAGGGTCACGTGTTCCATGATGTGGGCCGGCCATGTGCCGTCGCGCAAACGCTGCAAAAACCCGCCGCGCTCGCCTACGCTGCAGCGATGCTCGATCAACGAGGGCAGCCAGGCAGTCAGGCGCTCGCTGAAGCCTGGAAGCGTATTCGAGGGGCAGTCTTCCAGGTCGCCGATGTCGACCCAGGCCTCGATGACGGGGCGATACGCCCAGACGCCAGGCCCCCGAATACACAGCATTTTCAAGAACTCAATGCTTTTTTTGCTCATTTTGCGCCGTGTTCAGGGGTTGGGTTTGCCAAGTGTGGCCAATAGGAAGAAAATTGCGATGCCTGTATGAAAAACAGCACATTAAACTCCTAGAATGCAGGCAAAGCAAGCGACTTGAATCAGGCAATTGATGAACTCTGAACCCCAGGCCGACACACTGCCGGCTGAACCGATGGTCGCGCCCTGGCCCGCCTCCCTGGAGGCCCAGTTGCAGCCAGGCGAAACGGTGCTGGCCTGGCTGGAAACCGACCTGGATGAACGCCTTCGCTTCGAGCTAGGCCTGCTGGCAGTGACAAATCAACGGCTGCTCAGCCAGCCTTGCGGACAAAGCGCATGGAGGTCCTGGGCGCCTGCCCACGACCTGTCGCTAAACCAGCGCGATCATGGCGGTGTTGGCCAACTTGAACTGCATGACGCCCAAGCCCGTCTGGCCGTCTGGCGCTACACCCTGGGGCGCAACCCCGCCGCCTCTCGCGTGGTCGAACAGTTCCAGCGCCTGCCTGTCGCGGTGTCCGGTCAGCATGCGGCGTTCCCAAAACCCCACGACGCGGCAACACCGGCCGCCGCCGTCCACTCCTCTACCCCAACGGCATCCACCTGGGCGCTTTTCAGGCTTTGGCGCTTTGCCCGACCCTACCGCACGCCTCTCATGGCGGGCTTTTTTCTGACCCTTGCCTCGACGGCCGCCGCGCTGGTCGCCCCCTACCTGACCATGCCTTTAATGGACAAGGTGCTGATTCCCTTCCAGAATGGCCAGGCCATCGACCGCGACCTGGTCACGCTGTACCTGGGGGGACTGCTGGCATCCGCCCTGCTGGCCTGGCTGCTGAGCTGGGGCCGCACCTATATTCTTGCGTGGGTCAGCGAACGCATCGGCGCGGATCTGCGCACGGCAACCTACCAACACCTGCAAACCCTGCCCCTGCAATACTTTGGGGGCAAACGCACCGGCGATCTGATGTCGCGCATAGGCTCGGAATCGGATCGCATTTGCGTACTCCTGTCGCTGCATCTACTGGACTTTGCCACCGACGTCCTCATGATCGTAATGACGGCGGTCATCCTGTTTTCCATCAATCCGTGGCTGGCCGCCGTCACCCTGCTTCCCCTGCCTTTCATCGTGTGGATGATCCACCTGGTGCGTGACCGGCTGCGACACGGTTTCGAGCGCGCCGATCGCGTCTGGTCGGAACTGACCAATGTGCTGGCGGACACCATTCCCGGCATACGCGTCGTCAAGGCGTTCGCCCAGGAAAAGCGCGAAGTGGCGCGTTTCCGCGAAGCCAACAACCGCAACCTGGCGGTCAATGACAAGGTGAATACGGTTTGGGCGCTTTTTTCGCCAACCGTCACTCTGTTGACCGAAATCGGCTTGCTGGTGGTCTGGGCCTTCGGTATCTGGCTGGTATCGCAGCACACCATTACCGTAGGTGTGCTAACCGCGTTCCTGGCCTATATCAGCCGCTTTTATATCCGGCTGGACAGCATGAGCCGGATTGTTTCTGTTACCCAGCACGCCGCCGCCGGCGCCAAGCGCATTTTCGACATACTGGACCAGGTGCCCAGCGTGCCGGAGATTGCCAACCCGGTGCGGATGCCAACCGTGCAAGGCCGGCTGCAACTGCGCAACATCGGTTTTCGCTACGGCAACCGAGCCGTCATCCGAGGCATCGACCTGGCCATTGCGCCCGGCGAAATGATTGGCCTGGTCGGCCACAGCGGGTCGGGCAAAAGCACATTGGTTAATCTGATCTGCCGTTTCTACGACGTGACCGAAGGCGCCATCTACATCGACGGCGTGGACATTCGCCGAGTGTCCATCGCCGACTATCGCTCGAATATCGGCCTGGTCCTGCAGGAACCGTTCCTGTTCTTCGGCACCATCGCCGAGAACATTGCCTACGGCAAGCCCAACGCCAGTCGCCAGGACATCGTGGCGGCCGCACGCGCCGCTCATGCGCACGAATTCATCCTGCGTCTGCCGCACGGCTACGACTCGCTGGTGGGGGAGCGCGGTCAGGCTCTGTCGGGCGGCGAGCGTCAGCGAATTTCCATTGCACGGGCGCTGCTGATCGACCCCCGCATTCTTATTCTGGATGAAGCCACTTCCTCGGTCGACACGGCCACCGAAAAAGAGATACAGAAAGCGCTGGACAACCTGGTGCGCGGCCGCACTACAATTTCGATTGCGCACCGGCTAAGCACCCTGCACAAGGCGGATCGCCTGGTGGTGCTGGACAAGGGGCGCGTCGTGGAAGTTGGCCCCCACGACGAACTATTGGCCCGCCAAGGCGCCTACGCACGACTGTATCTGGCCCAGGCGCAGGGTGCGGAACCCTCGTCCCGCCAGGAAGCCTGGACTGGCGACGAGTCCGACCCACTCAACGACCGGGACTACGCCGGGCCGCTACGACAAGCCGGCCGCGAGCCCGACGAGGACCCCACATGAGTGTTGCCACCTGCCTGCTGACACGCGATGCCTTTGGCGAACTATTGTTGATGGATGAAGGAGAGTCCGTTCATCCTGTCACTCCGGTACGCAGCTTCCCCATGACCGCACCCGATGAAGGCATTGCACTGATCAGTCGGGACGGCAAGGAACTGATGTGGCTGGAGTCGTTGAAAACACTTCCCGAGTACTCGCGCCGCCTGATCGAAGAGGAACTGGCCGCCAGGGAGTTCATGCCCGAAATACATGCCATTCGTCATGTTTCGAGTCATGCCACTCCAAGCCACTGGCAGGTTACGACGGATCGCGGCGATACAACGCTGACGCTGAAAGGCGAGGAAGACATCCGGCGTCTTTCCACCGGCGCCCTGCTGATCACCGACGTGCATGGAGTGCAATACCTGATACGCGACGTATCTGCCTTGAGCAAGGCCAGCCGCCGTTTGCTGGATCATTTTTTATAGGCGGCAAGCGTCAGCCGGCAGGCGGCGACGAAAGGGGCGGAACCCGCATCGTGAACGTCGATGGGCACACCCACTGGGCATGCTCCCGTGTTGCATCCAGGCAGCCGCCGTTGCCATACATGCCCGCCGGCTCGCGTAACCGCAGCATCTGCGACAGGATTTCCTGTAGCTCGATGCGGTTCTGCAGGCTGCGGGCAACATGCTCGTCGACCTGTTCGTCGTCGACACGCAGTTTGCCGTCGTCGCCCCGATACGTGGCGTTGCGCCAGTGGAAAATCTCGATGCACTTGGCCGTTAGGGTGTAGGGCATATCGTGTTTCCAGAAATTGGTGAACAACCCATTGCCCAGATACAAGACCCATGACCCCTCATAGCCTTCCGCATCCGACGAAAACTCGTCGGGATTGCGAAACCACACGCGATCGCCTGGAACGTAATACCTGAGCGGCAGCGGTTCGGCCATGGAGCCATACTCGGTCAGGAATACATCGTGGAACTCGGCCGACATGATCGCCCGGTTTTCCCACTGCTTCTGCACGCGTTCCAACAAGGGTGGATTGCAGTGCTCGAGCTCTTGAGCAATGCTTAGCAGCAAGACGTATTCAGTGGCCCGATAACACGAGAACGAATAGCGCGTGCCGGTGACTTCGGGCTGGGTGGTCGCCTGCAGGGCCTCGATCAAGGATGCGCCCGGTTTCAGCACAAACCCCGTGGCTTCAGAATATGTCCAGTAGTTGTCGGGGCGCTCGGCGTGCTCGGTATCAAATGCCAAGGCCGTCTTGCGGCTATTGAGCACAATATTCCGGCGGATGCGCACTGCCGAACGCAACTCGTCGAAGCTGGGATACATGAACACCACCGGGCCCAGCAGCATGGCCAGGACGATTTCCCGTTCAAGGTCGCGCGGCTCGTCGGTCGTGTTCAGTTCCATTTTGTCGCATAGGCGCGTGGTGTCGAACCTTGGCGCCCAATCGTGGGCAAAGGCCTCGCTGATCCGGAAGCGCACGGTCGGGCCGTAGCCTCGTTGCCTGCGACTGACGACGACGTAGTTATCCAGGCCCAACGACTGCAGATAGTTAAGGCATTGGTTTTGGATCGAACCGAGCTCGCGCGATGCGCGGCCCGAAAATTCGATGCCGCCGAAATCCAATTGCAATGGGCGGGTTGCTTCTGCCATAGGTGCCGTCCTTGAGAAGGGCCCGGAAGCCGGAAGTTTGCTTGATGGTTCCCAGCATACCGGGATTTTGTGGAATTTTCACCGGTGCGCGAAACTACGGTTGAAATACCCAGGCGCCCATACAGGCCCACGGATGCAGGCGTTCCGCCATCACGTTAACGCCAATGGACGTGCGGGAAGAAAGCGCCTACGATAGACTTGCACAACCTCGACCCTATCGATTGACTATGAGCCGGCTGGACCACGACTTCAAACAGAACATCCTGCAACTGGCCAATGCCCTGGTGCCTGTCACGCGGGGGTGCTTCTACGAGGTCGGCCCCGACCTCGAGCCCTGCGAACATGTCGTACTGGGCGGCGAAACCAAATGGATCAAGCCCTACGGCGACACCTACCGGCGCTACGATCCTTTCCATCCGCGTCACTTCCTGCATACACGGCAATCCATTATTACGCCGGGCAACCTGCCTCACAACAATCCTATCAGCCCTATCTACATCCGCGAGTTCATGCTGCCCATCGGCGTGGTTCACAAAGTGGAAATCCTGCTGCGCAACTCGGCCAACCAAATTGTGGCGGGCCTGCGGCTTGGCCGCAATGCCGCCCTGGGCGATTTCAGCGCCGACATGCTGCAAACCCTGGATAGCTTCAGGCCTGTGCTGGAAAAAGCATGTGCCAACGCGTGCCCGACCCATTCTTTTCCCGACGCACAGCTTACCGCGCGCGAAACGCAGGTCCTGGAATGCCTGCTGGAAGCCATGCCCGACAAGCTGATCGCACGCCAACTGGGTTTATCACTGGCCACCATCAAGCTGCATGTCAAGACCATCTTGCGCAAGCTGAAGGCCGGCAGCCGTGCCGAAGTCATTGTCCTGGCCTATCGAGCGCGGTTAACTTAGATAGCGCCGCACCACCACGGCAAGATCCTTATCCGCCATACCCTGGTCCGCCATCTCGGCAAACGTCGCCAGGGCGCTTTCCGTTACCCGCATGGGCAGGCCGTTGGCCTGGCCGCTGGCGGCAATAACCCGCATGTCCTTGCACGCTCCCGCAATGCTGAAGGCCACCGGCGGCTCCGCGCCTTTGATCACGTCTAGCTTGGGCGGCAAGGCTGGCAATGCAGCCGGCGTGTCCAGAATGACATCCAGCATCTGGTCCAGCGACAGCCCCGCCGCAGCACCCGCGCCGATTGCCTCGGCCAGCCCGGCAAAATAAACACTCATGAGGTTGTTGACGCAGTGCTTCATGGCCATGCCGGCGCCCAAGGGCCCGCAATGCACCACTCGGCGTGAAAACGCGTTCAGCATGGGCGTCAGCTGCGCGGCGGTATCCGCGTCGCCCCCCACCAAGGCAAGCAACTTGCCTTGCGCCGCTGGCGCCACCGTGCCGACCACGGGCGCATCGGTAAACCTCGCGCCGGCGGCATCGGCCATCGCCGCCAGTTGCCTGACCGTCGCCAGTTGCATCGTGCCCATTTCCACAAACAGCTTGCCGCGCGCCTCGCCCCCCAACATCGTCTTATGCACCCCTAAGGTGGCGGCATCGTCCAGCAACATGCTGAAAATCACATCACTGTCCTTGACCAGGTCCTGCAAGGAAGCGGCCATCTTCAGCCCTTCGGGCACCGCCCGGGGGGTGCGATTCCAGACCGTCACGGAAAACCCCGCCGCGTGCAGCCTAACCGCCATTTCCCTGCCCATCCGGCCCAAGCCTGCGAAACCAATAGTCATTTCCATCCTCCGTTCAACCCATCAAGCATCGCGCCAAGTTACCACTCGAGCCGCCCTCGCGTCCATGGCCCGCACACCATCCTATTCGTAAGGATAGTGGCAAAGGCTAGCCAGCCTGCATACACTCAAGCCATGAATGCCGAAACCCCCGACGAACAACCCCCCATGTCCACGCCCGAAGCCGTGTCGTACGCGCGTGCGGCGACCCGGCTTGGCAAGGCCGCCGCCATTGATCCCGCCATGTGCCTTTCCTACGGCGCTGTGCGGGGACAGGACATGGAAATCTACGAACCCGCAATAGGCAAGAACCTGCCGGTCGTGGTTTTCTTTCATGGCGGGGCCTGGACACACGGCGGCCTGGAGTGGCTGCGTTTCATGGCGCCCGCCGTCACGGCCCTGCCAGCGGTTTTTGTCGCGGCCACCTATCGGCTGGCGCCCAAACACCGCTGGCCGGCGGCGTTCGACGATGTCTGCTCCGCCCTTCACACGGTGTACGAGTTGGCCGGTCCACGCGGCTACGACCGCGGCCGCATTGTCGTCGCCGGACACTCGGCCGGCGGCCACCTGGCGGCGCTGGCCACCTTGCGCGGAGGCTTTCCCTGGATACGCAGTTGCTTTCCCGTCAGCAGCCGTTTCGACCTGCATACGGCCAACCCCAGCCCGGGCAGCGGCGAAGAACGTGTCTACAAAATGGTGCTGGCGCATCCAGCGCAAGATGTCGACGCCAGCCCGATACGATTCATCGACAACAACAGGGTTCCCTTTCATATCCTATGGGGCGAAAATGATTTTCCCAGGGTGTCTTCTTCATCGCACGCCATGGTCGATGCGCTGGCGGCGCAAGGCGTCCGGGTTTCCAGCGCGATCGTGCCCGGGGCTGGGCACTTTGATACGCATTTGCAGCTCGCCGACCCCGGCAATGCCTGGTATGCGCGGCTGAAACAGGAGCTTGAGCCATGTTGATCGAACGCATCGAAGGAAAATGGATTCGCGACTTTGTCGAGGTCTTCGGGCTGTGCAACGTACAACCGGGCGAAGTCGTGGCGATTTTGTCAGAGTCCCAATCCCGGCCTGTATTGGTGGAATTGGCCGACCTGGCGCTGACGCAGATGGGCGCTCGCTTGTTCCACGTCCGCATGCCCACCCCGCCCGCGCAAAGCGCCATCCCCTTGCGCTCCACAGGCACGTCGCTGGCCCTGGGCGAGCTCGACCAGGTGGTCACCATGCTGGCCGCCTGCGATATGGTGGTTGATTGCACGGTCGAAGGGCTGCTGCACTCTGTCGAAACCCGCACCATCTTGTCGAACGGTGCACGGATCTTCATGATCAGCAACGAACATCCCGAGATCCTCGAGCGCATCAAGCCAACGCGGGCATTGCAGAAGAAATGCCGCGTGGGCGCGCAGATGATTACCGACGCAACGCAAATGACGGTAAGCTCCCAGGCCGGCACTCGGCTATCGGTCGACCTGACCGGCACCCAAGGGCGCGGCAGCGCCGGTATTGCCGACACGCCGGGCAGTTTCGGCTATTGGCCGGCCGGCTTATGCATCTGCTTTCCCAAACAGGGCAGCGTGAATGGCTCCGTGGTGCTGGCGCAGGGCGACGTCAACCTTACCTTCAAGCGCTATATTGATTCAGCCGTCACCCTGCAGATCGAAAACGACTTCATCGTCGCCATCGAAGGCAAAGGCACGGATGCGGATCTTATGCGCGCCTACTATGAAAGCTGGTCGGATCCCAATGCCTATGCAGTCAGCCACGTGGGCTGGGGCATGGCGACGGCCGCGCGCTGGGACGCGCTGGCCATGTACGACAAGCGCGACACCAACGGCACGGAATTACGCGCCTTCGGCGGCAATTTTCTGTTCTCCACAGGGGCCAACGAGACCGCCAACCGCTTCACCGCCTGTCACTTCGACTACCCCATGCGCCATTGCACGGTACGCCTGGACGACCATACCGTCGTCGACAACGGCACCTTGGTGGGAGACCTCGTCTGATGGGCGCGCCCGACTCCTACATCGACATCGACCAGGTCGGCCTGGAAATTGCCGGCCATTCCCTGTATGAATCGCTGTCGCTGGCGATTTCCGAATCCGAATTTTTCTTTCTCCTGGGGCCCTCGGGTTGCGGAAAATCCACGTTGCTGCGGCTTATTGCCGGGCTTCTGGAGCCTTCTTCAGGAAGAATACACATTGGCGGGCAAGCCACCAGTGAAGCCTGGCGGGATATCGCCTTTGTGTTCCAGTCGCCCCGGCTGGTTGGCTGGCGCAACGCGTTGGACAATGTCACGCTGGGCGCGCAATTGCGGCAGGGCGGCTCGGCGCAAAAATACCGCGACAAAGCCGCCGAGCTGCTCACCCGCCTTGGGCTGGAACACGATATGCACAAGCTGCCTGCCATGCTGTCGGGCGGCGAACGCCAGCGAGTGGCCATTGCGCGCGCCTTCTTGCTGGACCCGCCCATTATCCTGATGGACGAACCGTTTTCGGCGCTGGACCTGAAGACCCGGGAACACCTGCGCACCGAGCTTGAGCAGCTATGGCGCGTGTTCAGGAAAACCGTCGTCTTTGTCACCCACGACATCGACGATGCGCTCTCGCTTGCCGATCGCATCGTTGTCCTGGGACCAAAGCCCACACGTATCCTCGACACCATTCATGTCGCCCAGGAACGCCCCCGCACTCTTGCTTCGCCCAGCCTGCGGGCCTTACGGGCGCAACTGGAAAAATTGCTGACCCACTAAAAGGACGAGACACCATGAACATCCGAAAAAGCATTCTCCTGTTTGCCGCGGGCCTCACGGCCCTGATGGGCGCCGGCCTGGCCCAGGCCAAAGAAAAAGTCACCTACGCCTACCAGATGGACCCCATGTACGAAGCGGCGCTTTGGGCCATGAAGAACGGCAAAGTCGCCTCGGACCTTATCGATGTCGAGTTGACCGCGCTTTCAATCCCCGCGCTGATCCAGGCCACCACCACCAAGCAATACGACGTGATCCAGGCCGACGTCATCAATGTCCAGCGGTCGGCCACGCGCGGCTTGCCCCTGGTCGTCATGTCCACCGCCAACCGCTATAACGCCAAGGGCGAAGGCCACAACATCTGGGTCAGGAAAGACAGCCCCTATCAAACCATGAAGGACTTGAAAGGCAAGAAAATCGCCGTGCCTTCGCTGGGCTCGTCGGGTTTCAACCTGCTGCGTTTTGCTACCGAGGAAAAACACGACGTGAACCTTAGCCCGCTAGGCGGCGACTTCACTTTTGTGGAAATGCCGGTGCCGCAGATCGAAGCCGCGCTGGCCTCCGGCCAGGTGGACGCCGCCACTACCATCCTTAGCCAGAACTACCGTGTTGCCAAGTCGGGCGACTACCGCCCCGTGGCCACACCCGCCAAAGACATGTACGAGCTCTGGGGCCTGCAGATGATCCCATCGATCAATGTGGGCTACCCGGAGAAAATCGCCGAACGGCCGCAGGCCATGAAGGAGTTGGCCCGGCTTATGAAAGAGTCCGCCGATTACCTGGCGGCCCATCCCGACGAGGTCTATGCCGCCGTGGCGAAGGAACAAAACATCGACAAGGACTTCTTTACCGTTCTATCGGCGGGCTATGCCGAATCCCCCAACGTCCTCACCCCGAACGACCGCAAGGCCATCATCAAGCTGTGGGACCTGGCCTACAAGAATGGCGTACTGAAAACCGAGCCCGACAACGAAGAATACTTCTGGGCCGACGCAATCACTGACTAAGGCCTGTTCACACTAATGCGGACCGCTCAGGCACCCTCCCGGCTAAGCCAGATCGCCACGCCCGTTTTCGCCCTGGGCGTGCTGGCGGCCTGGGTCATTCTCAGCCAGATTTACCCTCCCTACCTGGTGCCGCGTCCCCTGGCCGTGGTGAACAATATGTTGCTGTTCACCACAGACTGGAGCTATGCACAGCACACGGTGGCCACCCTGGGCCACATCCTTTTTGGCATGCTGGCCGCGCTGGTGTTGGGCAGCATGCTGGCCACGCTGGCGCATTTCTTTCCGGTGCTGGATATTGCCATCCACCACCGCTTGTCGCCTTTTGCCAATTCTTTTTCAAGTATAGGCTGGACCATATTGGCCGTTGTGTGGCTGGGCATTGGCCTGGCCACCGTCCTGACCGCCATGACAGCCATTCTGCTTCCCTTTGTCCTGGTCAACCTGCGTGCGGGCTTCGAGGATCTTCCGGCCGAGCAGATGGAAATGGCGCAGTCCTTTACCCGCCGCCAGTCAAGGCAAATCCGGTTGATTATCTTCCCCTTGCTAGTTCCCTATCTGTTCGCCACCTTGCGCATTACCTTCGGCATGGCCTGCCAGGTCGTCCTGATTACCGAATTGTTCGGCGGCAACTCGGGGCTCGGCTATTTGGTGAATATCGCCAGCCAGGAAGTCGACACCCCGCTGATTTTCGCCGTGGCATTAATCATGGTGATCCTGTTTCAACTCATCGACCGCCTGGCCCTGGACCCCATCCAGCGCCGGCTGTCCAAAACCTATGGCTACGCGTAAACGTTTTCTGGCCCATCTGATCGGCGACGGGATGGTGATCGTCGTGCTGCTGGCCTGGTGGGCGGCCAGCCAGGCCATGGGCAGCGTGCTGGTGCCAGACCCTGTCGTCATCGGCAAGGAAATGGCGCGTTTGCTGTTCGACCCTGCGCTGGCGATGAACTGGGTGTGGAGCCTGGTCCGGGTGATCGGCTCCGTCCTGATCGCCATCGTCCTGGGCGGCATCCTGGCGTTATTGCCACGCAGCTTTCCAAGCACCGAAGGCATCATCCACCGCTTGATCAAACCGTTCTCCATTGCCTTCCCCACGGTGGCCTGGGCGATCCTGGCAACCATCTGGTTCGGCGTTTCCACGCCAACCGTCATGTTCATTCAGATCATGATCCTGACACCCTACTGCCTGATCAATATCAGCGAAGGCGTACGAGTCCTGGACCAGGAGTTGCTGGAAATGGGACGGAGCTTCACTCGCAACCCGTTTCGGCAGCTAACACGCATCATCTTCCCGCAACTCCTGCCTTATTTTGTTGCCGCTTTACGGATCGCCTATGGCGTTGCGTGGAAGATTGCGCTGATTGCAGAAATGTTCGGCGCCAAAAGCGGGCTGGGTTACTTGATGGTGCGCGCCCAAAGCTACGGCGATGGCCAGACTGTATTGGCGGTGTGCCTGGTCATCGTTATCCTGTTCTGGGCGGGGGACCGCCTGCTGATCGCCCCGCTGGCCAATCGTTTCAAGGTCTGACCCATGCCCGACAACCTGCACAACACAGAAATCCGCCTGGTCAAACGCCCGGTCGGGAAAAGCGCTCCAGACGACTTTGAGCAGGTCGACACCCCCATTCCTGAACCCGGCAAAGACCAGGCGCTGGTCAAGGTTTGCTGGCTGTCAATCGACACCTATCTGCACGAACGGGCCATCGGAAACGCCATGGGCCCTGTGGTCCCGCTGGGCACGCGCATGCCGGGGCGGGGCGTCGGTACGGTCGTGGCCGGCAACCTGCCCGCAGGTACGCTGGTTACGGGGGAGTTCGGCTGGCAGCGCTACGCCGCCGTAGACTGCGCCAATCTCGTTCCCGTGCCACCCGGGCCGGCAGGCTCTGAGACTTTGAGCCTCTCCGCATTGGGTGTCCCCGGGCTCACCGCCTGGCTGGCCTTGCATCAGGTACTGAAGCCGCTGGCCGGACAAACGCTGCTGGTCTCCAGCGCGGCGGGAACCGTGGGTTCGATACTCGGGCAACTCGCGCACCAGGCTGGGCTGAACACCATCGGCATTGCCGGCGGCAACGAGAAATGCGCCCAACTGAAGGCACTGGGATTCAACGTCGCCATCGACCGGCAGACCGTGCATGACTGGGCCGACGCGCTGCAACACGCCGCACCGGACGGTATTGATCTTTACATGGATAATGTTGGCGGCCCCATCCTGGAGGCCGTTGTCCAGGCCCTCAACCCTCGGGGCAAGATCGTGCTGTGCGGGCACAGCGCCGAGTACTCCGGCCCAGCGGCCCAGATTGCGACAACCGATGTGCTGTACAAGCGCATCTGCATGCAGGGGCTTCTTGTCTGGGATTACGCAGCCCACTTCGACACCGCGCGCACCGCGCTGCGCGACGCCCTTGCCAGCGGCACACTGACAGTGCGCGAAACGCGGCACGAAGGCCTGAGCCGCGCTCCGCACGCCCTGCGCGCCATGCTGGATGGGCATGGGTCGGGCAAGCATCTGGTGCGTGTGGATACCAGTCTATAAGGCGATCGGCGTCGCGCTGCCGATGGAACCGCGTGCGGCGCATCGGCGGAACACACTGGAAAACACGGGATGAACTGATGTAAATAGGCGACACCACGGCCTGGCAAAATCCGTTACTCTGAAATCAGCATCCCGTCTTGTAGGCGGCTTCACGCTGCCGTTCAACCGATTTTTGCCGACATGAGTTCTTCCTTCGATTCCAACGCGGCCAACCCAAAAAGGGCTTCACAGCCGGGCCGCCGCCCACCCCGCATGGCCGTCGCCGGTGCAGGCGCCATCGGCTGTACCCTGGCAGCCACCCTGGCCCAGGCGGGCTTGCCCGTCAGCCTGCTGGCCCGCGGGGCCACCTTGCAGGCTGCCCAACGCGACGGCATTACGCTAACCACAGCCACGGGCCGTGCATGTGTGCCGATATCCGCATCCGACAAGGCCGCCGAGCTTGGGCCACAAGACGTCGTTTTCATTTGCACCAAAGCCCAGGATGTCGCCACCATCCTCCCCTCCTTGCAGCCCATGATCGGTCCTGAAACGCTGGTAGTGCCGCTAATCAACGGGGTGCCCTGGTGGTATTTCCAGGGTATCGAAGGCCAATTCTCCGGCAATGCCATTCAATCGGTGGATCCGGATGGCCGCTTATTGCGCCTGCTACCGATCAACCAGGTCCTGGGCGCCGTGGTATTCATTACCGCCGAACGCACGGCACCCGCCACCGTTACGTCGCTTAATCCCATGCTGATCATTCTGGGCGAACTCGACCACACGGAAACCGACCGCCTGCGCTGGGTGGCCGAGGCCATCGGCGCCAGCGGCATCGAAGGCCGGGCCAGCCCCCGCATACGCGACCCTCTATGGACCAAGATCATTGCCAACCTCACGACCAACCCGCTTTCCGTACTGACCGAAGCGCCGTTGGATGCGCTTTACAGCGACCCCCGCCTGTTGCCCCTGGTGCGGCAAATCCTGCTTGAAGGCTTCACCCTGGCAGCAGCCTATGGCGCGCGCATTCAGTTCGACCCCGCCACTTTTGTGTCGCAAGCGGTAGCCATGGGGCCGGTGCGTACATCCATGCTGCAAGATGCGCTGCACGGGCACCCTCTGGAACTGTCCGCCATCGGCGATGCGGTGCTGGAACTGGCAGACCTGCAAGGCATTCCCATGCCCGCCGCGCGCCAGATCGTCGCTTTGGCGCACTACCGAAATGACGCCTTGGGCGCCGCACGACAAAAGGAGACCACGAATGAACACGCTTAACGACGCCGCAGCCACCCAGAAGAGCGGCCCCGCCCACTACGATCCCGACGAATGGGCGCTGCGCTGCGCCCTGGCCAATTGCTATCACCTGATCGACTACATGGGTTGGACGGAAACCATTTTCAACCATATTTCCGCCCGCCTGCCGGGTGACGCCCACGAATACCTGGTCAACCCATTCAGTTTGAACTACACGGAAATTACCCCCGAAAACCTGCTAAAAGTCGATATCGACGGACAAAAGGTCGAGTCTTCACCGTTCGACGGCAACCCCGCCGGATTCGCCCTGCACGGTGCCCTGCATCAGGCACGCGACGACATCCGCTGCATCATCCATACGCACACCACACCTATTTCCGCTGTCGTCCAGAAGAAGAACGGATTCGATCACAACAGCTTTTACGGGGCCCAGCTATTCGGGCGCATTGGCTACCACACCTTCGAAGGCATCACGCTATACGAGCATGAAAGGCCACGCATGGTGGCCAGCCTGGGCGACAAGCATATTCTGGCCCTGCGCAACCACGGGATTGCCGTGGCTGAAGGCAGCGTCGCCAAGGCCTTTTTCCTGCTATGGACCGTGCAGCGAGCCGCCGAGGTCCAGTGCGCGGCCGGCGCCCTGCCGGGCGACGATAACCCGCTACCCCTGCCCATTCAGGAAAAGTGCGCCGAACAAACCGCCATGCTGATCCGCGACAGTGGCTTTGCCAACAAGTTTTTCGATGCCATGGTGCGCAAGATGAAGGCGGAAACGGGCCGGGGCTGGTAGCCTGCGCGGCCCGGCCTGAGTCATACCTTGGGTGGATGCCGCCATGGCAACCCTGCCCCACATCAGGCAGCGGTATTGGCCAATTGGTAGGCTAGGCGATTGTGCCGCTCGGCCAGCATGGCGGTGTCCATTGTGGTCAGTTCGCCTTCGCGAACCACCACCCGGCCGTTGATGATGCTGTAGTCGACATTAGCCGGTGTGCAAAAAACCAATGCCGCTACCGGGTCGTGCAAGGCGCCGGCAAAGCCAATAGTTTCCATGTCGAACAGGACAACATCCGCCGCCATGCCCGGAGCAAGCACGCCGATATCGTCGCGATTCAAAATGCGGGCGCCGCCTATCGTGGCCACTTCCAGTGCATCGCGCGCCGTCATGGCTTCGGGGCCAACGCTGTCCCAATGCGCCACCCGTTGAAGCATCATGGCCTGTCGGGCCTCGCCCAGCATGTGACCGCCATCGTTGGACGCCGAGCCGTCGACCCCCAGACCGACCGGCACACCCGCCTGGCGCATTTTCCGGACGGGTGCTATCCCCGAGGCCAGCCGCATATTGGAGCACGGACAATGCGCCACCCCTGTGCCGGTGCGCCCAAACAAGGCAATGCCGTGATCATCCAGCTGAACGCAGTGCGCATGCCATACATCGTGCCCCACCCAGCCGGTTTCTTCGGCGTACTGGGCCGGCGTCATGTTGAATTTTTCCCGGCTATAGCTAACGTCGTTCACGTTCTCGGCCAAATGCGTGTGCAGCGACACCCCGAAACTGCGGGCCATAGCCGCCCCCTCTCGCATCAGATCGCGCGATACGGAAAATGGCGAGCAAGGCGCCACCGCGATGCGCAGCATGGCATGACGGTTCGCGTCGTGATAGGTTTCGATAAGGCGCTGCGTATCGCGCAAGATGGCTTTCTCGTCTTCCACCACGCTATCGGGCGGCAAGCCGCCTTGCGACTGACCAACGCTCATTGAGCCGCGCGAGGCATGGAAACGCATCCCCGCCTCGGACGCCGCTTCGATGCTGTGATCCAGTGTGCAGCCGTTGGGGTAGATATACAGGTGATCGCTGCTGGTCGTGCAGCCCGACAGCATCAACTCGGCCATCGCGGTTTGCGTCGACACCTTGATCATCTCGGGCGTGAGGTTCGCCCAGACGGGATACAGGCTGGTCAGCCAATGGAAAAGTTCGCCGTCCTGGGCCGCCGGCAACGCGCGGGTCAGGGTCTGGTACATATGATGGTGCGTATTGATCAAACCCGGCATGACCACATGCCGCCGCGCATCGATGATCTCGTCGGCCTCGCTCGGCAGTTGCGCCGTGGCGCCCACCTGTTCAATCACATTGCCGCGTATGAAGACGGCGCCATCGGCGATCTCGCGCCGTTGATCATCCATGGTCACCAGGACTTTCGCATTACGGATCAGTAGAGTTTTGGTCATAAGCCTTTGCAGTTTGATTCAGCCATCGCCCGGTCGACAGCGCCCAGGCCAGAAAAGTAACGCCCCAGGCCAACATCGCAACATACAGGAAACCGTAGGCAAGTGGAATCAGAAACCCCAACTCCAACGCCACATCCATTTGATGCGTGCTGGCGGCATACATGCCCAGCGGGAAGACCGCCGACCAATACAGGACATCGTACCTCAAGGGATAGCGCCTGACGCCATGACGCCACACCTGCACGACGATCAACACAGGAATCCACCATGTTCCCGCTGCCCAGTAAAAAACCGTAAAGCCTTTCAGAAACACCATGATCGCCGCCAGATGAGGCACGTCCGGCGCCTGAAGAATCAATGTCGAACCGACCAGAACCGAGATCGCCATGGCGCCCATATTGATCCAATAGGGTGGAACCCACTCTTGCGGCTCTAGCGTGAAGAACACCAGCCGATAAAAAATCAGGCTCATCATCAAGACATACAACATGCCGCCCAGCAGCCACATGGCCAGCGCCAGAAAAGCCAAGGGCGCGCCATACTGGATACCCGCATGCGAAGTGAGCGAGATGCTGAGCGAAGCCACCGCCTGAGTCGCCACCACCGCCAGAAGCCAGCCGCCATGAATGCCGCGCTGCAAGGGCGGCTTTTTTTTCTTGAGGATCAAGGCGATAAGAACGGCATACATCAACACCGCCCACAAGGCGAGCGTGAGACCCCATGACACCCAGGCAACCTGGTTCCAGCCGGCCAGGAACAGGAACTGCTCGCCCATAATCCCTGTTGCCGCGACCGCGGTCAAAAACCCCCAGCCCTGGGAATGATCGGCCCACTGACCAAAGAACTGCTTGGAACAGAACGATGCGCGAGCCAGCGTCAATGCCCACAATCCCACATACAAGACGATGTTCAGGTAGAACAAGCCCTGCGCCACCGAGGGCATCCCCATCATCCAGGCCGCCAGAGACACGATGCCGGTGGCCATGACCATGCCGAAACAGGCCGGCGACAATGCGGCTAGAGCGCGCCGGGCGGCTCCGCCTTCAGCCGGAAGATTCGGTGGTATTGCCATGCTATGCGCCTTTTTCTTGTCGTGTACTTTGAGACGTAGACCGACCAAATTATAGGAGCAAATAGCGGCGCCCCTGGGGCGCCGCCTTGGCTAGAGCAGCATCCGGAAGCTGCACCGGATGCATTGGGGCACACTGGCCGGCCATGACTACTTGGGCAGGTATCTCCATGCGCCATCCTTCACGACCACCAGGACTCGAGCACGCTCGTCCGAACCATCGTGATCCGTGGCGGAGTAGTTGTAGACCACTTGGCTTGCCGGCAACTCTTTCAGGCCTTCAATGGCCTTCTTCAGTGCTTCGCCAAACTCTTTTGTACCGGGTTTGGCCGTCTTCAGGGCAACGGGAATTGCAGCCTCGAGAACCAGGAAGCCATCATTCAAGTGTGCGGCGAAGGGTGTGCGGCTTTGTGCGCCATTTTTCGCTTCGTACAGGGTCACGAACTCCACGCCAGGCGCTTTGGTCGGGTTCGAATCAGGCAGCTCCTCCGCCACGGTGCTGGGGCCGGCCGGTGCGATGGCGCCTTCGCCCGTCGCACCCGCAATCCGCACGAAGTCTGGGGTGGTCGCCCCATGGGTATGGTAGATGGGTCCGTTGAACTTCTGTTCCTTCAAGGTTTTCTGCACCAAGCCCGCCGCCGTGCTGGTCGCGCCCACCAACACTGCATCCGGTTTCTGGCTGATGACCTTGAGCACTTGCCCCATCACCGAGGTATCTCCGCGGCCAAAGCGTTCTTCACTGGTGACCTCGATATTGCCTGTCTCTGCATATTTCTTGAGTTCGGCCAGCCATTGCTCGCCCCAAGAGTCCGAAAAGCCGATGTAGCCGACTTTCTTTATCCCTTTTGCCTGCATGTGCTCGAAGACCGCGGAGGCCATCAAGTCGGTTTGCGGCGGCAGATTGAAGCTCCAGGGATTGTCCTTGGCATTTAACACGGTGGGCGCCAGGGTCAGGTGCACGGTGCCGGTTTCGTTAGCCACGTTGGCTACGGCAATATTTCCCGGAACCAGGCTTGAGCCGATCAGGACATCGGCTTTTTCATCAATCGCCATGCGCCGGGCCAGGGCTGTACCCACCGAAGGATCGCTCCTGTCGTCGTGGACGATGATCTTCAGCGGCTGGCCGCCAATTTCTTTCGGCGCCATCTCCAGCACCTTGCGCGTCGGGACCCCGACGGCCGACCCCGGGCCTGTCATGGACAGAATGACCCCCACCGTGACCTCGGCATGAACCGTCGACACCATCAACGCTCCCACGCAGCTTGCAACTGCGGCCAGGATAGCGGGCTTTCTAAAAAATCTCATGTCTCGCTCCAAAAGTGTTTTAAAACCGCGTTATGAAGTACTACAACCCACACCGGCTACGCTCGATTGCCTTGCGAACTTTCAATCGCACGCGTACCCGGCCATGTCGCTTCCCAGTTCATCCAGAAACTCCTGGGGAACGGTTACTGGCATGGAAAGCAGGATCTGCCCCATGCTTTTGCCAAACGGATCGTTGCGCAGCGAGGCCATGCCGCCGCCGCCCAACGCTCCTTCGCAAAGAAAATTCAAGGCGTGTATTCCGGGCACGTCGTACCTGGTTACCCGCCCTTTGACCACATGGGACAGGAACACCCTTACCTTTTCCTCGTCCAACTGCTCCACCAAGTAAGGCAGCAATTGCGGTGATCTTGCGATCACGCCAATATTGCACGTGTCCCCCTTGTCGCCGCTTCTCGCATACGCTGCGACAATAAGCGGCACGGTAATAAGGGTTGCGCCTTCGACCGAAGTGGTCGACGCCAAACGGTGGCCCTTTGGTGCGTCGTCCGCCTGAATGTCTTGAGCCACGTTCGCGGCATCGTGGTCAACGATGACATCGGTCAGTTCCGTCTGGCCCACGGTGATGGTCACAGGCACACGCTCTTTATCCAGCAGAAAGGAAAATTGCTTCAGGACACGGGAAACCGACGGGCGGCCCGTCACGCCCGTTGTCCCAGGCGACCATGACGTGCCGGCCGGGGCGATTTCACGTGCAAATATCTGTAAAGCCTCTTTGCTGGAATGCGAGACCGCGAGCCGCATCACGGCATCGCGCATACAGTGCGTACTGGCATGCGGCCCATAGCTGGTTTCATCGCCCAATATCTCGATCAACGTGTCGGTATAGTCGTCCAAGCCTTTGCGGGCAAACAGCGTACGGGTGCGCTCCAGAATCGCTTCGGCCGTCCGTCGGGCCTTGGCGGCGGCCTCAAAACCGACAATGGTCAGTTGCGCCACTGCACGGAAGCCATCCGGATAGGTCGCACAGACTTTGTAGGTGTTTGTCGGCGGAAGGCCTCGCGCCCCTGACACCGCGACGCGATTCTCGCCCTCCTGGACAAGGTGCACGCCCGTAAAGTCGCACACCACGTCGGGCAGTATGTATCGCGCGGGATCCCCCACCTCGTAAAGCATCTGCTCGGCAATGGCCGGCACATACACCAATCCGCCAGTGCCCGCCGGCTTGGTCACCACAAAACTGGAGTCTGCGCGCGCCTCGATGATGGGATAGCCGATATTTGCCCAGTCGGGCACTTTGCTCCAATCCGTATGCAAGCCGCCGGTTGCCTGGCAACCGCATTCAATAAGATGGCCGGCCAGGCTGCCCATGGCCAGCTTGTCCAGATCGGACGACGACCACGAAAAGCAGTGCATCAGCACGCCCAGGGTGACCGCGCTATCGACGCAACGTCCAGTAATGACGATGTCGGCGCCGGCATCCAGCGCCCGCTTGATCGGCACTGCCCCCAAATACGCGTTCGCCGTGGTTATTTCCTGAGGCATTTCGCGGCCACTGTGAAACTCTTTCACGCCCGCGAGACGTAGTTCAGGCAAAAGCGGCAACACGTCGTCGCCCTTGACCACGGCTATTTTCGGCGAGTAGCCGAGCTCGGCGGCTATTGCTCGTAGCGCGGCCGCGCAACCTTCGGGGTTGACGCCTCCGGCATTACTGACCACCTTGATGCCGCCGTCAAGAATGGACCCCAGGTGCGGCTTGAGCTGTTCCACAAAGTCCGCGGCGTAGCCGAACTCGGGGTTGCGACTATGGGCCGCAGCAAGAAGCGACATAGTCAGCTCGGCGAGATAATCGAATACAAGAAATTGCACTTCGCCCCGCTCAAGCAGTTGGGGTATGGCGATCTGGCTATCCCCCCAAAAGCCCGATGCGCCGCCAATACGGACAGTTTCTCTGGTCATGGCGAACTCCTAACGATCAAGCCAGTTGGGTTTACGTTTTTCGGCGAAGGCGCTCACGCCTTCCCTGGCATCTTCGGTCAAGGCGAACAGCGCGATCTGGCTCTCGGCAAATGACATTGACTCCTCGAATGGCATGTTTTCCATGCCCTTCAGCGTGTACAGGCCACGCCGCATGGCGGCAGGCGAGCCTTTGAGCAACTTGTCGACAAGCGCGTCGAGCGCCGTATCGACATCGGCATCCACAGCGTTGAGCAGATGCAGCTCCAGGGCCTGCCGCGCTGAAATCGCTTCGCCGGTGAGGCACATCTCGTTCAGCACGCGCCTGGGCAAAAGATGTTGAAGCACACCCAGAACCTGGGCAGGAAAAACACCCACCTTGATTTCCGGCAGCGCAAAAGTGGCGGTATCGGCGGCAACGGCAAGATCGCACATGGCCATCAGACCCATTCCACCGGCATAACAAGCGCCGTTCACCCGGGCGATCAACGGCACCGTCGATCGGCGAGCCTTTCGAAAAAGGTTGGCAGCGGCAACATACGGACTGGAAGGATCGATCACGAAAGGGTCGGACGTTTGCAGGTCGCCTCCAGCGCAGAACGCCTTGTTCCCGACACCCGTCAGAACGACACAACGGATGTCGCCCTGAGCATGCGCCAGATCCAGCCCGCGATCGATGCCGTCGATGACGGCGGGGCTGATCGCGTTGCGCCGCTCCGGCCTGTTAATGGTCAGCCATAGGACGGGGCCTCGCTGCTCGATGAGCAGATCGTCCGAAGGCAATTGCATTCCTGTCATGGGGCAACCGTCCGTTCTCTAGCATAAAGGGCCTGGGGCGCGCGCTCCTGCGCATACAGCGCGGCGATGTTGGCCGCCCGGTTCTGGAGCACGACATTGAAACTGAGCGTGTTCTTGTCCGTTAGCTCCGCATCCGACAGCGGCTCATCAATAAGCATGATTCTGGTCACCGTATTGACGCTTGACGTGCCTCGCGCCGCCAGGGTGTCCAGGCGTTTCTGGAATTCTGCGCGAACGACGTCGTGCGCCAGAATCTCCGCAGCCGACGCTTCCGGCGGCAACCCGCCAAGCTGGCGACACATTTCAATCTCAGGAAAGATCAGCAAGCCCACTTCATCACGGTCGTGCCCGACGGGCAGCACATCGCGCACCAGGGGTGAAAAATCGCTGCATGCCTGGAAGCGCAACGGCCCGGCATTCACCCACGTACCGGTGGATAGCTTGTAGTCTTCGGCGACCCGTCCATCAAACACCAGGCCTTTGGAGGGATCGGCGGGATCCAGGAAGTCGACCGCATCGCCGATGCAGTACCAACCATCTTCATCGAACGCCTTGGCGGTCAGCTCGGGTTGACGCCAGTAACCGGGCGTGATGTTCAGCCCTTTAACCCGCATTTCCTGCTTGCGGCCCACTTTGACCAGCTTGACCTGCACGCCAGGCACTGGCAGGCCCAATACGTTAGACCGGTCCGCATCCCAATTTGCCGTAATCGCCAGCGGCCCTGTTTCCGTTGAGCCCAGGGTCGTCGTTGTAAAGACGCGCTCATTGAGCGTGTCGATCGACATCTGGCGCAAGCCTGACCAGATGGCCTCGGGCAAGCCCGCTGCCGCATAGAAGAGCATCTGCATTCTGGCAAAGAAAGACTCTCGAAGCGCCTGGTCTTTCTCCATGCTCAAAAGCAGCAGCTCGTACATCTTGGGTACGCCAAAGTACAAGGTCGGCGATATTTCGCGTAGATTGCGCAGCGACTTCTCGAGCTGGCCGGGCATCGGCTTGCCATCGTCTATGTACAGCGAGCCGCCGTGATAAAGGTTCACGCCGAACACGAAGTTTCCGCCAAAGGTATGGTTCCATGGCAGCCAGTCGACCAAGACTGGCGGCCCGGCGTTCAGGAACGGCCAGGCCTGGGTTCCCATCTGCTGGTTGGCGCACAGCATGCGATGTGTATTGATGACTCCCTTGGGCAAGGCCGACGAACCCGATGTAAACAGCACCTTGGCGATGGTGTCGCCCGTTACCCGCGCCGCTGCCGCATCGACTGCCGACGTGGCCGCTATTTCCGCCAGAGACGTATACTGCGTGGCCTTCAGGGATGCACCGTCGGCGTCCAGACACACGATTTCCACGCTGTCGGGCAGGGCCGCCTTGATGGCGGGTTCGAATCGCTTCAGCACATCGACAAAGACCAAGCCAGGCTGCAGCAGCTCAAGCACGTGGCGCAGCTTGACATAATCGCGGGAAAGCAGTGAAAACGGCACCGAAATTGGCGAGACGACGACACCCACGTGCATGGCCGCCAATGCCATCAGAGCATGTTCGATCGAATTGCCCGACAGTATGGCCACAGGCCGATCCTGCGACAGCTTCCGGTCGAGCAGCGCCTGGGCAAGACGCTGAACCGTCGCATAAGCCTGGCCATAGGTGACCCGGTCCCACTCTCCCTGGGCATTGCGCTGCGCCAGGAACAGCCGATCGGGCGCTTCACGCGCCCAGTAGGCGAGCCGCTCGGTGTAGCTATCGGGAAAAGCTTTCAGCTCTTCCGGACAACTGACGATCAGGGAGCCATCGTCCATGCGCGTTACGACATCGCCCCGCGTGCCCAGCTCAATCTTTCGCATTGAAACCATTTTCGTTCGTCTCCTTTTTAGTTTGCCGCACCGTCTTCGCTTTCCGCCGTAACCGCCAGCAATAACTGGTGCATTGCCACTTGCGCGCCGACACTGACATCCAACTGAGTGATCTGCCCCGACACAGGCGCATTCAGCTCCAGTTCCATCTTCATTGCCTCGAGAATAAGGACGACCTGGCCCGCCTCGACGCGCTCGCCAAGCGTGACATTTACCGCTGCAACGGCGGCGGGCATGGGCGCCTTGAGACTGGCCGTCCCTTCGCTCATCTGTGCTTCATCGTCATCTGCCTGCCGTGGCGAGAGAGCGAAATAGACCCCCTCGTGGACAAGGTGCAGCGCATCGCCCACCCAGGCGTGATGCAGCGTTCGCTGAATGCCATCCACCTCGACCCGGGCTGCGCTATCGTCCGTGATGAGCCTGACGAACTGTTCACCCTGGTCGTCCCCGATTCGAAGGCCGCCCGCCGTACGCGCATCCGTAGTCACAGTGACGGCGCCCTCCCAGTCGCCTGCGCACAAGGCAAGACGCTGAGCAATAGGCGAACGGCTATGCCAGCCATGCAAGGACGCACCAATCTGTCTCAGATTACGCTGGTAGTAAAAAGCAGCCGCTGCCGCAATCAGTGGGCGGGAGGGAGTCTTGGACCCGTCTTGATCCGGGGTATATCGCTCTAGAAATCCGGTGTTGAAACCCGCCCGGACAAACTCCGGGTGGATCAGGCATTGCCGCAGGAAGAACAGGTTGCTGCGGATCCCGCCTATGGCGAAATCTTCCACGGCGCGCTGCAAACGGACACGCGCCGTCTCGCGGTCGGCGCCAAAGGAAATGACTTTGGCGAGCATGGGATCGTAGTGGGTGGAAACCTGCACGCCGGCTGCAATGCCGTGATCCACTCGAATCCCCTCGCCACTGGGAGGCTGCCAGATTGAAAGCCGACCCGATTGCGGCAAGAAACGTGTGGCAGGATCCTCGGCATAAACACGCGCCTCGATTGCGTGGCCTGCAAGCACGATGCTGTCTTGAACCAATGGTAGCGGCCTTCCCAACGCAACATTGATCTGCCAGGCCACTAGGTCCTGCCCTGTCACCAATTCGGTCACCGGGTGCTCAACCTGCAAGCGCGTATTCATTTCAAGGAAATAGAACTCGCCGTTGCCCGCAAGCAGGAACTCGACAGTGCCGGCTCCCTGATAACGCACTGCCCGTGCCGCGCGCACCGCCGCATCGCCCATGCGCCGGCGCAGTTCATCCGGCAAGCCGGGCGCGGGGGCTTCTTCAATGACTTTCTGATGGCGCCGTTGCAGCGAGCAATCGCGGTCACCCAGATAGACGAAATTCCCGGCCTCGTCGCCGAACACCTGGATTTCGATATGACGAGCGTTCAGGACGGCCTTCTCGAGCATTAGTCGTCCATCGCCAAACGATTTCTCGGCTTCTGAGCGCGCGCCGCGCAAGGCATCCGCCAATTGTTCAGGCGATTCGACCAGGCGCATGCCTTTTCCACCACCGCCCGCCATGGCCTTGACCATGACCGGATAACCGATGCGCTTTGCTTCGCGCACCATGGCCTCGTCGCCTTGATCGCCGCCGTCGTAGCCCGGAATACATGGCACTTCGCTGTCCAGCATAATGCGTTTGGCGGTTGCCTTGTTGCCCATGTCGCGGATTGCTTGCGCCGAGGGGCCTATGAACACCAGCCCCGCCTCGCGGCACGCTGCGGCAAACTCGGGGCTTTCCGACAAGAAGCCGTAACCGGGATGGACCGCTTGTGCGCCAGACAGCAACGCCGCGTCGATGACCTTGGGGATGTTCAGATACGACTCCCCAGCGGCCGCTGCGCCCAGACAAATGGCCTGATCCGCCATTTGCACATGCAGCAGGTCCGCATCGGCTTCTGAATACACCGCCACGGTTCGCAAACCCAACGATTTGGCGCTTCGAATAATGCGCATCGCGATTTCGCCGCGATTCGCGATCAGGAGACTGGTGAAGCGCGGCGCTTCAACGACATCCATGAGCTTGATCTCGGGCTCCCGCATCACCTAGGCGCTCCCCGTCTTTTCAAGCATGCCCAGGCGCTTGGATATGATTTCCAGCATGATCTCGTCGGTTCCGCCGCCGATGGAGGCCACCCGTCCGTCGCGATACAGACGTGAGATCGGCGTTTCGTTCATGAAGCCCATGCCGCCATAGAATTGCAGACAAGCGTCGGACACTTCGCGGATCAATCTTCCGCTTTGCAGCTTGGCCATCGAGGCGAGCGTCGTCACATCGACGCCATTGGTATATTCGCCCACCGCACGATACAGAAGGGAGCGCAGCATTTCGATTTTGGACTGCAGTTCCGCCAATTTGAAACGCACATGCTGGTTATCGAGAATTCGTTTGCCAAATGCCCGGCGCTGCGCGGTGTATTCAATCGCGTCGGCCACTGCCTTGTCCATAGGACGCAATACACTGGCCGCCGACCACATGCGCTCTTCCTGAAACTGCAGCATCTGGTAGCGAAAACCCATTCCCTCCTCGCCGATTCGATAACGTTGCGGTACGCGAACCGAGTCAAAGAAAATCTGCGCGGTATCGGAGGAACGCATGCCCAGCTTGTCGAGCTTGCGCGCTACCGTAACCCCTGGTGATGAAAGCGGCACGACAATCAATGACTTGGATTTGTGGGCGGGACCGTCGCTGGTATTGGCAAGCATGCACATCCAATCGGCCTGGGCGCCATTCGTAATCCACAGCTTGCCGCCGTCGATCACATAATCGTCGCCATCTTTGCGTGCCGTGGTTTTGATACCGCTGACATCGGAGCCGGCGGAAGGTTCCGAAACACCGATGCAGCCCACCATTTCACCAGCGATGGACGGGGCAAGGAACTGCTCGCGTAGTTCGTCGCTGCCATGCAAGGCCAGCGCCGGCGTGCACATGTCGGTCTGGACGCCTATGGCCAGCGGCACCCCGCCGCAGTGAATCTCGCCCAGGACTTCGGCAAACGCCAGCGCATAGCTGTAGTCAAGCTCCAGCCCGCCGAACGCCGTCGGCTTGCTGATCCCCAAGAGGCCGAGCTGTCCAAACTTGCGAAATACCTCGTGCGCCGGAAACATCCCCTCCTCTTCCCATTGATCGACATGAGGATTGATTTCCGCTTCGATCAGCTTGCGGGCGGACCGCTGTAATTCCAAATGATCGCTGGTGTATATCGTCATAGCCTTGCCACACCGAAAGTGTTTGAGTTGGTCTTTATGTCTTGCTCCGCCCGGCAGACCGCCAGGCACAGGCCGAGAACGCGGCGGGAGTCCCGCGGGTCTACAATGCCGTCGTCCCAAAGCCTGGCCGTGGCGAACAGGGCGGTCGATTCGTCGTTGAATTGCCGGATGAGCTTCTGTTCAGCCTGTTCCAGCTTGGCGCGGTCGGGCGCCATGCCCTCTCGCGCACTGCGGTCTTCCGCCACAATCGTCATGACCCGGGCTGCCTGCTCGCCTCCCATGACCGCAAGGCGGTTGTTGGGCCAGGCAAACACAAAACGGGGCTCGAACGCACGGCCGCACATGCCATAGTGGCCGGCGCCGAAACTGGCCCCGATATGCAAGGTAATTTGCGGCACCGTGGCATTGGCGACCGCCTGGATCATTTTGGCGCCATGCTTGACAATCCCCTGCCGCTCCGCGTGAACGCCCACCATATAGCCGGTGATATTCTGCAGATAGACAATGGGTGTGCCGATCTGGCACATCAGTTGGATGAATTGCGCCGCCTTGCAAGCGCCATCGGCGTCGATAGGGCCGTTATTGCCGATGATGGCAACCGGCATCCCCATCACGTGGGCCTGGCCGCAGACGGTGGCCTGGCCATAATTCGCCTTGAACTCCAGAAACCTCGAGCCATCCACCAGACGAGCCACCACTTCCCGCACGTCGTAGGCTTTGCGAAAATCCACCGGCACAACCCCGGCGAGCTCGTCGACGTCGAAGCATGGCTCGTCGTAGGTCAGCGTATCGGAAACGGCCGGCCAGCCAAGGTTCTGGACGATGTCCCGCGCCAGTTCGATGGCGCTCTCGTCGTTGGCGGCGATGTAGTCGGCCACCCCCGAAACCGTGGCGTGCATCCTGGCGCCGCCCAATTCCTCGTCCGTCGCCACTTCACCGGTAGCCGCTTTCAGAAGCGGAGGTCCGGCCAGAAACATTTTTGCCCGCCCTTCCACCATAATGAGGTAGTCGGACAAGCCGGGAAGGTAGGCTCCCCCCGCCGTTGAAGAACCATGCACGACGCTTATCTGGGGGATGCCGGCAGCGGACAACCTGGCCTGATTACGGAACATGCCGCCACCCTCGACGAATGTATCCGCCTGAAGCGCCATGCTCCCGCCGGCCGACTCCACAAGGTAGATGACCGGCAACTTGTTTTCGAATGCAATCGTTTGTGCACGCAACTGCTTGCGCATACCCAACGGCGTAATGGCGCCGCCTTTGATGCCGCTATCGTGCGCAATCACCACACAGCGGATGCCGCTTACGATCCCCATGCCTGTAATGGTTGCCCCGCCCGATGCGTTCTGGCCGCCATCATCGCCGTGCATGCCAAAGCCTGCCAGGGTCGAGAACTCGAGAAAGGGGCTGCCCAGGTCAAGCAAACGCGCCACGCGATCACGCGGGTGAAGTTGATTGCGCTTTTCGAATTGCGGGCGGCGGGACTCAGAACGCGCCAGCACGCGGGCCTCGGCCGCTCGGACAGTTTCCAGTAAGGCAAGCATGTCCTGCCGGTTCTTTTGAAACGCGTTGCTGGCCGTTGATATCTGGGAGGTCAATCGTGCCATATGACGAGTCAGCTCCCCATATCCTTGGGCTCGAGAAAGTCCAGCCTGGTTTCATCCGGAAAGCCATGGTAGGCATGGGACTGCCGATGATCGGGCAGCGACCAATCCTGCCTGGCGTTAGGCGCCGCGCCATCGACACGGATGCAGCTGCCCGAAATAAAAGCCGCCGCCTCGGAAAGCAGGAAGACGATGGCTGCGGATATTTCAGCCTCGGTGCCGAACCGCTTCAGTGGCACCCAATTACGCGAGTTGGCGATATAGGCGCGGTCTTTCTCTGGATAGTTGGCCAAGCCCGACGAAGCGATATAGCCCGGCGCCACGGCATTGACACGCACGCCTGCCCTGGCCCACTCGACTGCCGCGGTCTGTGTCAGGTTCAGCATGCCTGCGCGAGCCGCGCCCGAATGAGCCATCCCCGGCATGGAGCGCCACATATCGGCCAGGATATTCACCACGCTTCCGCCATGTTCCCGCATGGATTGCCTGAAGCACTCGCGCGCCATCAGGAAGCCCCCGGTGAGATTGTTGCGTACCACCGCGTCAAAGCCGTTGGCAGAAATTTCTTCCAGGGGCGCCCTGAATTGACCACCGGCGTTGTTGACAAGGCCGTGGATCGGCAAGCCCGATTCCAACACCGAGGCGACCACAGCCGTGACTTGCGCTTCGTCCCGAATATCGCAGACATGGCAGGTGGGCCGGCGACCATACAGTTTCTCGATTTCATCGGCCACGGCGGTAAGCTTTTCGGGCTTTCGCCCGACAAGGGCCACCCAGGCGCCCAGGGAAGACAATTCGTGCGCCGTACACCGGCCGATGCCGCTGCCGCCGCCCGTGACGATAATGCGCCTATTGTCAAAAAGACCCGGCCGGTAGACTGACTGGTAATTCATCGTTCAATTCCTTTGCCACAATTCATTCATTGGCCGCGTCCGCCGGGCGTGACGGGCACCCATCTACCGCGCATCCCGGCTCAGAAGGTTGACCACATCGTCCAGTTGCCTGGACATCCGGTCCAGCTTCGAGGCAACGGCATCGTCGCCGCCGCCCCCGCCGGTTTCCGGGCGCTGGATGCCGGCGAAGACGACCCTTGAGATATGCTCGGTGGATTGGTCCACATCGATGTCGTCCCGCCCATACAACATCCCCGAGATGTGATGATCAATGCAGCCAAAGACAAGGTCGCGCATGACGGTGATCGGCACGTCGTCGCGCAATTCGCCGCCGGCCACGCCTTCCCGGCATACCTCAAGGAATATCCGGGTGTAGCGTCGGTTCAGAGCCCAAAGATCGCTCTGGTAGTAGTCCCCGCTATTGCGAACTTCGTTGACGCAAAGCCGCGCCAGATCGGGGTCGGTCTTCAGGTAAAACAAGTGCTGCCGGATAATGAACCGGAGCTTGTTTCGCGCACCCTGGATGCCCGACAGGCTGCTGTCGAACTGACTGATCATCGAGTCGTACCAAATCTCGATGACACGAAGCACGAGATGCCGCTTTGACTCGAAGAACTTATAGATGCTGCCTTCGGCGAGGCCGGCTTCCGCCGCGATCTCGGCGATGGACGCCGCCGCGTAGCCTCGCCGGCAAAACACCGTACGCGCGGCCTCTTCAATCGCTTCGACCCGTGCAGCGCGCGGCTGGCGGCTCACCGTTCGCCTGGGGGTGGACTCCTTGGGCTGACTGTCGTTAACGTGCATGATCAAAATCCAGTTGGCGCGCAGCCAGTTCCTTCATGATTTCCTCGGTGCCCCCGCCTATTGCGTTGACCTTTACTTCACGGTAGATGCGTTCGACCGTGGCTCCGCGCAGGTATCCCGCACCGCCGAATATCTGGACGGCTTCCGATGCGCAATGAGCGAGTGTTTTTGTCGCCTGGTTTTTAAGCATGCAGACATCGGCAACCACATCGTCGCCGCGATCCATATGCCACGCGGTTCTTTCCAGATAGGCCTGCGACGCGGAAACCGCCTGGAGCATGTCGATCAGCTTATGGCGGATCACCTGATGCTTGATCAAGGGCTTGCCAAAGGCGACTCGCATTTGCGCCCATGCCAGCGCTTCGTCGTACGCCAGGCGGGCAAACGCGATGGAGGACGCCGCCATGCCGAGCCGCTCATCGTTGAAATTCTTTGCCAGCGCGTGGAAGCCGCGGTTCTCGGCGCCGATCAGATTGGACACGGGAACCCGCACCTGATCGAAATACAAAGTGGCGGTGTCGGAACTGAGCCAGCCGGTTTTGCGCAAGGGCGCGCGCGACAGACCTTGCGCACCGCCTTCAACCAGCAGCAGCGACAAGCCATTGATGCCCTCGCCGCCGGTGCGCGCCACCACCACAAAGAAATCGGCCCGCAACCCCGACGAGATGAACGTTTTTTCACCATTCAGGACGTAATGCT
Organism: Pusillimonas sp.; assembly: GCA_044464765.1. Lineage (GTDB taxonomy): Bacteria > Pseudomonadota > Gammaproteobacteria > Burkholderiales > Burkholderiaceae_B > JBIQKZ01. Next base: position 102,455 of record JBIQKZ010000001.1, on the reverse strand, counting down.
CGCCCTCACGCCTGGCCGTCGTGCGCATGGCTGACACATCGGAACCCCCGCTGGGCTCCGTACACGCGAGCGCCGCGATTTTCTCGCCGGCAAGCACTGCCGGCAGCACGTGCTTCTGAAGCGCCGGCGAGCCTTCGCGCGCGATCACGGGCATGGAAATGGTGTGGCTCAGCAACGCCGCCACAACCCCACCCGCACCGCCGCGCGCCAATTCCTGCTGCACGATGATGGCGTGAAAGCGATCGGCCGGAAAGCCGCCCCACTCTTCCGGAAAACCAAGACCCAGAATCCCCGCCTGAGCCGCCTTGACATAGAGCACGCGCGGGATCTCGCCGTCGTCATCCCACACGTCCACGTGGGGCGTAATTTCCTTGCGGACAAACCGGCGCACCTGTTCCCGGAACAGTTCGTGATCAGGGCTGAAGAAAGGGGAAGAGCCGCTCATTTTTACTTAGTAAACTCAGGAAAATATCATTCACTATATTCTGTGGAAGGCGGTTTTTGTATAAGAGTAAACCCTTAATATATTTAGTTATTTCTAGGTTTTATATTAGTGAGTGGTATTTTCTTAAAAGTAGAAAGCACCACTCATTAAGCCGCCAGGCAGAACGTACGGCTCAACGCTGGGGGGCATACCTGTCGGCTCAACACGGACGGCGCGGCTGCCGGTTTAACGCTGGAAGCGTGGAGCCAGGGCGCCGGCTAAAGAGAGGGGGGAACAGATGTGTTAGCTGTCTGCGGCGGCCGGTTCGGGATCCCGGGTGGTAACGAAGGCATCACAATAGAACGCGTCGGAAGGCAGGCCACGTTCTTGCATGAAATCGTTGCGGGCGGCATTGATCATCGCGGGCGCGCCGCAGGCGTATACCTGATAGTTCTTCAAGCTGGGGAAGTCCTCCAGCACGGCGGCGTGGACAAAGCCGGTGCGATCCGTCCCCGTCGCCTCGTCGGACACCACGGGTATGAAATGAAAATTGCTGTATCTACCCATCCACTTTTCGGGCAATTCAGACATATAGAGGTCGGCCTTTCGCCTGCCGCCCCAATATAAGTACACAGGTTGCCGTGGATTTCCTTGCTTGAACATCCCTTCAAGAATCGACTTGATGGGCGCAAAACCCGTACCGCTGGCGACAAAGATCAGCGGACGGTCGGACGGCCTTAGAAAAAAATCGCCGAATGGCAGTTCCAGCGTCAGCACATCACCCGCTGCCGCCAGTCGCTCCAGATACTCGGTAAACCGTCCGTCCGGGACATGGCGTACGTGTAAGTGCACGCCGTCAGACTGGTGAGACGGATTCGCCATGGAATAGCTGCGCCGGCTACCGTCGTCTAGCACCACCTGCAGATACTGGCCTGCCTGAAAAGGCACGCGAACCCCGGCGGGAAAACGCAACTGAAGCACACTGACATCGTCGCGCAGACGGGTGACCTTATGGAGCTTGGCCTCAAGCTGCCTCGTGGCATCGGGATCAACACGCGCAATGGTCCTGACGGAGATATCCAGGTCGGACTCGGGCCGGGCCTGGCAGAACAGGGCATGGCCCTCCGCCAGTTCTTGAGCGCTCAAGCCGTGTTGAGCCTGCGCCGCCCGATACTCGCCGGAAACCACCTTTCCTTTGCAGCTACCGCAAATTCCGTTGCGGCACGAATACGGTATCTCGTATCCCGCCTGTTTCGCCGCATCCAGTATGGAGGTGTCCGGCGCGCACGCAAAGCTGATATCCGTATCCACCACGGTGATCCGATAATTCATTGGACAACCTCCTTTGGTGAATGATGAAGCAGCTTCAGGGTTTCAATGACAGACACGGGATCCGCCACCCCTTTGCCGGCGATATCGTGCGCACAACCATGCCCCACACTGGAAAACAGGATGTCGGCACCTATGGTCATGGCGCTGGACCTTAATGGGCTCAGCAGCTTGATGGGGATATGCCCCTGATCATGAAACATCGCCAGATACGCATCGTGCCGTTTCTGGGCCAGCAACACGTCGGCCCCCACCGGCCCCTCCACCTGATGCCCCAGCGCTCGAAGCCGCTGCACGGCCGGCTCGGTAATACGCTGGTCATCGTCGCCAAACAAGCCCTGCTCGCCGGCGTGGGGGTTAATGCCGAACACCCCCAGACTTGGAGCGTTGCAACCCAACTTCTGCAGCGCGCCGAGCGTGGCGCGGGCCGCATCGACGATCAGATCTTCGCTCAGCCGCCTCAAGGCCGACTGCACGCTTTCGTGCAAGGTGACATGGGCGATACGCAGACCCTTCGCCACCAGAAGCAAGAACACTTTTTCCCGAGGGGTACCCGTAAGATCGGCGATCAGCCCCGGATACCCCGAGAACTCGATGCCGGCCCGATTGATGGCGGTTTCCGAATGCGGACAGCCCACCACTGCGCTCACGTGGCCCGAACCGGCCAGCCTTACCGCTTCGGCGACATAGGCAACCGTAGCTCTTCCCGCATCGGGCAATATTTGACCCGGCTGGAAATGCCGCGCCTCCAGGCTTTGAACGGGCACATGCGTTAGGACACCGTCTCGGACGGCGCTGTCGAGGTCGCCAAGCGAGGAATCGGGCGAAAGCTGCTTGAGGTAATGCTCGATCACAAAGGTATCGCCCACCAGGACGGGCCGAAGCCCCGAACCTTGCAGCGACAAGGCAGCCTTGACGGCGATCTCGGGGCCGATTCCATTCGGATCCCCCAACGCAACGGCAATTTGGCTTGGCGTGGTCATGGCGGCCGATCGCTATAGAGGGATAGCCAGCAGCGTATCGATGCTGATGCTGTCGCACACCACGATGCGCTTCTTGAGCTTCAGTGTTTCACCGTCCCGCTGGAACTCATCCAGGTATTTCCCGATGGCAAACAGATCCATCTTGCCGCCCCGCATGATGCGCGTCACTTGAAAGGCGGACTCGGTCACGACTTCGTCGTTGCTTTCTGACTGAACCAGCGGCATGCCCATGATGTGCCGATAGCGTTGTCGCTCGTAGATATTCGCCTCGCGCAACGCACTGATGCGATCGTGCAGCATGGCTTTGCTATCGGCATAGATCAGGCCCGCAGGCATGTTGTTGTGATGATTATCGTACGTCGTTACCTTGTACAGGCAGCGGTCAGCAAAAAAGTCGGGCCAGGATTCCAGCCTGTCGTCATCAATGCAGGCCGCATACGCCGTATTGAATCGATTGATCTGCTCAAACACAGTAGTCTTCATTTACAGCCCCATGTAGGCACGATATGCATGCCAGAACCCACGCACGGAGGTCTCTGTCGCGCGGTAGTCCGCGCCCGCGATTCCTTTACCCCCCATCTGAACCACACTGACCTGATCGGCCGCGCAGCGTATGCCGCGCTGAACAAACCCGCCCACCGCACCATCCTCCATGGATACAAAGCCCGATGGGCCGATCAGGTTGGCCTGCTTGAGCCGCATGGTCTCCATTTCGGGGGTATCGTCCACGAAACCGATATACGTCCAGTTCAGCTCGGTCAGCTCCTGCTCTTTTGGAAGAATCTGGCGAACGGCGATGCTGTTCTGGATCTGCTGCAGTACGAACCCGGGGAAAACCGATAGTATTTGCAGCGTCACCCCGTCGCCGAACTCGTCGACACCGGCCAGCAGGCTAGTATCCTGCAGGCGGTAGTCCTCTTTGTCGGACCGCAGTTTTTCGGCCTCGTACTCGGCGCTGACCTGCTCTTTGGGGTCGATGGCCGAGTAGCTGACGTGATGAGCGCCCGACTCGCTGACGATGACCCCGCCTTTCTGCGACAAGCGGTTAAGACGAAAAGTCGTAAAAAACACATGCAACAAGCTGGCGTGATACGTGTCCTTCACGTTCTCGAAATACAGCTTCCAGTTGTTGGGAAGCATCTGTTTGAACTGGCCGATCACCTTGACGGGCTTGTGCAGCACACGCTCGATCCGCTCCAGAACCTCGTCGCCCAGATACTCTTCGATCGAAGGTACATCGTCGTCCAGGCTGCCAAACACCAGCCCGCACAAAGTTGTCACCCGCAACTTGCGGGGATTGTGATCCTCCATCCGGAATGCATCGTGCATTCCGCCCTTGCCGCCCACGCCATGCTGGAAGGCCACTCCTTTGAGGTCGCCGCGCAGGTCATAATTCCAAGCGTGGTAGACACAGGTGAAATCCTTCGCGTTGCCGCCGTCCTCCAAGGCGATCAGGGCGCCCCGGTGGGAGCATCGATTCTCGAACGCATAGATCTCGCCATCGTCACCGCGCGCCACGACAACCGGCATTTCACCGATGAAGGTCGTGCGATAATCGCCGGCCCGCGGAATCTCCGCCTCAAGGCACAGATAGTTCCAGGCCGGCCCTTGATAGATTTTTTCCTGCTCCAGCCTGCGAACATCCTCGTTCTGGTAAACCCAATACGGGATTTCAGAGGTGTCCTCTCCCCAACGAGGAACCACCGACCGGCCCATGCTAAAAGTATTTGTTGTCATTTCAGAATCCGCTTCATGTTCTTCATCAACTGGCTTCGGAGATGAATTTAGTGACCAGGTAGCCATCGAACGTTTCCTGTCCGCCCTCGCTTCCAATGCCACTGTCCTTAACCCCGCCCAATGGGGTTTCTGCCAAAGCTATGCCAAAGTGATTGACATTGACCATCCCCGCCTCGAGGTTGGAGGATACGTAGGACGATGTCTTCAACGAGCCCGTAAACACATACGAAGCCAGGCCATAAGGCAGGCTGTTGGCCCGCGCCAGAACGTCATCGGTATGTGTGAACCGGCTCACCGGCACCACCGGACCGAAAGGCTCGTCCAGCATGATGCTTGCGTGATCCGGCACATCGGTCAGGATGGTGGGCGCAAAGAAATTGCCGGCGGCGGGCGCGTCGTTCAACGCCGCCTCGAAGGCCATGCTGGCGCCCTTGTCCAGGGCATCGTCCACGAAGCCCTGCATGGCCTGCACCCGGCGGCTGTGCGCCAGCGGGCCCATAGTGACGTGTGGGTCCAGCCCATTGCCAACCCGCATCGCCCCGACCACATCCGTGAACTTCGCCATGAACCGGTCGTAGGCCTTGTCGTGAATATAGAAACGGCTGGGAGCGATGCATACCTGGCCCGCATTGCGCATCTTCAACGTTGCCAGAAGCTGCGCCGCCTGCTCGACATCGGCATCGTCAAACACCAGTACCGGCGAATGCCCGCCAAGCTCCATCGTGACGCGCTTCATGTGCGACGCCGCCTTTGCCGCAAGCTGCTTGCCGACCGGCACCGAGCCGGTGAACGACACCTTGCGCACAATCGGCGAACTAATCAGGTAATCGGAGACTTCGGCGGGCACCCCCCAGACAATGTTCAGACAACCTTCCGGCAAACCCGCTTCGTGAAAGATACGGGCCAATGCAACCACGGCGCTGGGAGCGTCTTCGGGCCCCTTCAGGATCAAGGTGCATCCAGCCCCAAGCGCGGCAACCATTTTCCGGATGGCCTGGTTATACGGGAAATTCCAAGGCGTGAACGCCACGCAAACGCCCACCGGCTCGCGCACCGTGAACTGCCGCACGTGTGGCAAGCGAGGGGGAATGACGCGTCCATAGATCCGCCGGCACTCTTCGGCATGCCACTCCGCCTGCTCCGCGCAATTGTTGACTTCCAAGCGTGCTTCGGCCAATGGCTTGCCCATATCGCGCGTGATGTTCGCGGCGATCTCGTCGCAGCGCTCGCGGGTGAGCTCGGCTACCCTGCGCAAGATACGCGAACGCTCCATGGGAGACGTCTTGCGCCAGGAAGCGAACGCCCGCTGAGCCGCGTTCAAAGCAGCATCCAGGTCTTCTCGGGTCGCATGGGGTAGCCGTCCCAGCACCTCGCCGGTGGCGGGGTTCAGCACATCCTGGGTGTGGCGGCCCTCGACGATGAACTTGCCGTCGATATATAACGATAAGTCTTCGTACATCATTCAGATGCTCCTTGATGGCCGGTCGTTGCGCTCAAACACATGGCCGGCCTCACAGGAATACCGAACCACCGTCGATGGCGATGGTTTGTCCCGTAATGAATCCGGCTGAATCGCTGATCAGGAACTCGACCGCGCCCACCAGGTCGCCAGGCACTTGGTCCCGCTGTATGGATCGTGACAACTTGCGTGTGGTGTCGCCCATTTGCGTATGCAGGTCATGCTGCAGGACGCCTTCGGAAAGCGTGAAGCCGGGCGCGATCGCATTGACCGTGATACCGGCCCCGCCCAGCTCGCGGGCTAGGGAGCGTGTGAACGCAATGACAGCGCCTTTGCTGGCCACATAATGGATCATGTTTGGCGGCCCCTTGATCGGCACTGTCGACGCAATGTTGACGATACGACCGCTTCCATTCTCGCGCATGGCAGGCACCACGGCCTTGGCGCAAACAAATGGCCCCAACGTATTGACTTCCATGACGCGCATCCATTCGTCATCGGGCACTTGCTCGAATGGCCGGAGTTTCAACGTGGTGAACAGCCCCGCATTGTTGACCAGGCCATCGACGGCGCCGAAAGCGCCAACCGCCCGCTCAACCATGTTTCTTGCGTCGTCAGCCTTGACCACATCGACCTTGACGCCAATGGCCTGGCCGCCATCGGCCACAATGCGCGACGCGGCCTCGTCAGCTCCGGCCAGGTCGGCAATCACCATGCGATGCCCGGCTCGCGCCAAATGCTGAACAAACGAAAAACCGATACCGCTTGCCCCGCCTGTAACTATTACTACCTTCGATTCTGACATCCTCGCCCCCTGGCGTAGTTTCAATTGATTCCGACCGGCTTAGACCTGGCTCTGCGGCAGATGAACGACGATTTCATCCACTCCCGCGCCCATCACCAGTTGACAGGACAAGCGACTGTTATCACGCCTTTCGCTGGCCGCGCTTCCGAGCATTTCCACTTCGACCTCGGATATTTCCGGGATGCCGTCGAGATAGTCGGGATCGACGTACACATGACAGGTTGCACACATGGCCGACCCGCCGCACTCGGCGACAATTCCCGGCACGCCATTGGCCATCGCGGCCTGCATGACGCTTGTGCCCGCACCCACTTCCACGGTGCTGCGCTCTCCATCCGGTTGTACATAGGTAATTTTTGGCATGACGACTCGCTTGCTGAAAAACTTACTTAGTTGGCGCCCGTGACACGGGCAGGAATGCTGGTGAAACCGCGCACGGTGTTATTGAAATGCCGGACCGGCTCTCCGGTGAGCTCGATCGTTTTTACTTTTCTGGCAAACGTGCTTAGCAGGATCTCGCCCTCGAGCCGGGCCATCATCTGGCCTGCGCAACCGTGGATCCCCGCGCCAAAGCCAAGATGTCCCGTTGGCCGGCGATGTATGTCGAACCTGTCGGCATTTTCCCAACGCTGGGAATCACGGTTTGCCGATCCGATGAACACTACGATTTTCTGGTTCTCTTCCATCGGTACCCCCGCGATCTCCACCGGCTTGGTGGTTGTGCGGTAGAACGAATGAAAGGTCGGCTCGTAACGAATCACCTCTTCAATGGCCTGGCGCGCCAGGCTGGGGTCGTTGCGCAGAAGCTCGAATTGCTCGGGATGCTCGGCCAGGCTGATGATCGTGTTGCATAAGGTGAACACAGTGGTATCCAGACCTGCCGACAGCAAGGTGCGCACCAGCATGCCCGCCTCTTCGTGCGTGATCTCGCCCGCGTCGGCCGCCTCGAATAATTGGGCGCCCATCCCGTCGGGGGTCAGCCTGTCGCGTTGGCAAACACTGTTTACCCATTCCACTGATTTCGCCGCTTTTTCCAGCCGGGTTTCAAAGCGCTCGTTCACCGGACCAAATCCGTTGAACACCATGTCGCCATAAGGCAGCAAGTGTTCCCTGCCCTCGGCGGGTATTCCAACCGCATCGGCAAACACCTTCAGGGGATAGGCTTCACAGAAGTCCTTGGCGGCATCGAAGTCGCCTGCTTCCACCATGCGGTCGATCAGAAACTCTGCATACTGCTCGAACGTCGGCCGAAACCTGTTGATGGATGCCGGAGACAGCACCCGGGCGACCACTTTGCGCGTACGCGCATGGTACGGCGGATCGGCTTCAAGAATAATGCTGGGTTTGCGCCAGGGTTTTTCCGTGTGGAAATTCGTATGACCCACCCCGGCGCCGGAACAGAAGGTTGCCGGATCGGACAACACGGCATGGACCTGGGCGTGATGCGACAGTGCATAAGCCCCATAGCGGCTAAGATAAACCACGGGCCCCAAGGCACGCAGTTTCGCGTAATGGGGATAGGGATCCCGCAGGACTTCTTCGGCATAGGGATCAAAATCGGATACCGGCGCCTCTGTGGCGATTTCTGGTGTGTCTACCGTTGACATCGTGTCGTCTCCTTCAAATGGCGGTACATGCTAACCGCCGCATGTGTGTTGCACAGCGCTTGAGAAGAAGTGTAGGAAAGCCTATACTTCACGTCAAAGAAAACGGCCATTTTGTGCGCATAGCGAATTTTGGCTTTTCCCCTATAAATGGCAGGGCTGCGCGGACTCTGCCCACGAAGGAGGCACACATGGTCGGTCAAAGCGCCAAGGCGCCCACCCAAACCCCGTCGGCAGACACTATCCAGCCCCGGGAACGAACCAAGGAAGACAAGGAGTACGTCGCCGGCCTGGAAAAAGGCTTGTCCATCATTGAAGCCTTTGGCATCAAGAACAAACCCCTCACCCTAAGCGAGGCCGCGGAAATCACGGGACATTCACGCGCCTCGGCGCGCCGGTCGCTGCTGACTTTGCAACGGCTGGGTTATGTCGAATCCGACGACAAGCTGTTTCGCCTGGCGCCGCGTGTCCTGCGCCTGGGACACGCGTATTTAACCTCGACCGCGCTTGCGCGCACCATACAGCCCACCCTCGAAGCCATTAGCGAACGCACTCAGGAATCCACTTCCTTTGCCGTGCTCGATGGTAATGACGTCGTGTTCGTCGCCCGGGCGGCCACACGACGCAGCTTGTCCAACGGTCTGGGGCTCGGCTCCCGGCTGCCTGCTCACTGCGCAGCCACCGGGCGGGTACTGCTCGCCGACCTGCCACCCAAAGAGGCCGAGCTGCGCATCCAGCGCATGGCGCGGCAAAAACTCACGCCCCACACCCGCGTCGACATACCGGTGCTGGTCAAGATACTGGCCGAGGTGCGCAAGCAAGGCTATGCCGTCAGCAACGAAGAACTGGAGCTTGGTGTCCGGTCGATGGCGGTGCCCGTCCGTGATAGCCAGGGCGGCACCGTGGGTTCGATCAGTATTGTTACGTCGACCTCCAGGCGCACTCTACAGAACATGCTCGAGCAGTTGCTGCCCGAACTCGAACGCGCCCGCTGGCTGGTCGCATCGCTGCTCTAGTACGCAACGCAGGCATGCGTTCTGCTGTACGGAAAGAAGAAGCTGCCAGGCGACTCCTTGGATAGAGTGGGCAAGCCCTAGACGCCCAGATAGTCCTTCAGACGGTCCGGATCCGAGTGCAGTTCGGCGCTATCGCCCTCAAAGACAATCCGCCCCTTCACCATAATCAAGTTGCGCGTACTGATCTCGCTGATTGCCGCGAAGTTCTTGTCAATCAGCACCGCCGCCATCCCCGTTTCGCGAATGGCGGCAATCATGCGCCAGATCTCCTTGGAGATCAGCGGCGACAATCCTTCCGTCGCCTCATCAAGAATCAGTAAATCGGGATTGGTCATCAAGGCCCGGCCAATGGTCAGCATCTGCTGCTCGCCCCCCGACAACTGCCCGCCGCCATTGCCCAGCCGCTCACGCAATCGGGGAAAGCAATCCAGGATCCGATCGTATGTCCACTCGCGCTGCCCATTCACGCCTGGACGTGCCGCGAGCAGCAGGTTTTCCTTGACCGTCAGGTTTGGGAAAATGCCCCTGCCCTCCGGCACATAGGCAATCCCCATGCGCGACACCTTGTGCGTATCGACGCCCACACAGGACTTCCCGCGAATACGGACTTCGCCCTTGCGGGGCCGGACCACGCCGACCAGGCTTTTGATCAGCGTGGACTTGCCCATGCCGTTGCGCCCCATCAGGCCGACCGTCTCGCCCGCCTGGATGCTGAAGTCAACACCATGCAGAATATGGCTCTGGCCATAGAAGGAATGCAATCCCTTCGCGTCGATCAGGATTTCAGCCGCCATCGCGGGCCTCCGTTAGTGTCCAAAATACGCCCTCTGCACGTCGGGGCTGGCGCGCACCGCCTCGGGGATGTCCGTCATCAGCACCGTGCCCTCGACCATGACGGTAATGACGTCGGCAATGGAAAAAACCGCATCCATATCATGCTCCACCATGAGGATGGCATGGGTTTTCACCAGTGACTTGAGAAGCTCGATCATGCGCACGGATTCTTGCGCCCCCATGCCGGCCAATGGCTCATCGAGCAAAAGCACTTGCGGTTCTGTGCTGAGCACGATCGCCAGCTCCAGCTGGCGTTGCTCGCCATGCGACAGGGCGCCGGCCACGCGATGCTCATATCCCGTCAGCCAAGTATCCGCCAAGGCCTTTTCGGCACGTTCAAGATAAGGGCGGTAGCTGGCGGCCCGGCTCAATAAGGCGCCGGCCCGGGGCAGGCGAGATTGCGCTGCCAGCCGGCAATTTTCCAGCACGGTAAACGACGGGAATATATTGGTTTTCTGATAACTGCGTCCCACGCCAAGTCGCGAGCGTTCTTCGGGCGTCAGTGTCGTAATATCTTGCTGACGGTAAAGAATGGATCCGCTGCTGCACGCCAGGTCGCCCGACAGGAGATTGATCAAGGTGGATTTGCCTGCGCCGTTGGGGCCCAGCACCGCATGGGTCTGGCCCGTGCGGATATCAATATTGACCGCATCGTTGGCCACCAGCCCGCCAAAGACGCGCCGCACGTCGACGGCTTGCATAACGACATCATTCATGGCTTTTCCCCGTCAGTGATCTTAGGCGCGAACCCAGGGAAATGAGGCCGCCCGGCAGAAACAAAACCGCCAGTACGATCGTCAGCCCCAACCAGAACTGCCACAAATCCGTATAGGTCATGAACAGCTCCTTGAGGATGACAAACGTGAACGCGCCGATCACGCCTCCCCAGAGCTGACCTATGCCGCCAAAAATCAACATCAAAAGTGCATCAGCCGACTGATGCCAGGACAAGAGCTCGGGATTCACCCCATAGCTTTGTATCGCAAACAGGTAGCCCGCCAGCCCTGCGAATACACTGGCAATCACGAATGAAGCCAGCTTGTATCGGAACACCGGAAACCCGATGGACCGCATGCGCTGCTCGTTCTCCTTGATCCCCTGGATAGCGCGCCCAAAGGGCGATTGCAGCAAAATGGCGATCAGCAACAAGGAAACAAACAAGGCAGCCAGGATGAAGTAGTACATGGTCAGCTCGTGTTCAAGGTCGAACACAACCCAGTCGCCGATATGCGCCGTGGGACGCTGATAAAGATTCATGCCATCGGTGCTGCCCCCGATCGCGGGAACGTCGTGTACCAGGAAATAGAAAACCTGGGCAAAAGCCAGGGTAACCATAATGAAATACAAGCCTTTCGTGCGCAGCACGAACCACCCGACAAACAGCGCCGCAAGCGCCGTAACAACCAAGGCCAGCGGCAAGGTCAGCCATAGGCTGTCGCTGATCCCATATTGCGTCGACAACAGCGCAAAGACATACCCTCCGATGCCGAACCAGGCGGCATGGCCGAAACTGATCAAGCCGGTATAGCCCACGAGCAAGTCCAGGCTTACCGCAAACAATGCCAGGATGACAATGCGGGACACCATCTCGTTGTAGAAATCCAGCCCGAGCGCCGGAAACGCGGCCAGCGCAATGGCGAACACCAATGCAAGGACCCACCCGGCTTTCTTGTTTGAGTTCTGATTCATTGCTTAAACAAACCTTCCGGACGCCAGAGCAAGACCATGGCCATGATGATGTAGGTGAGCATGCCGGCGACATTGGGGAAGAACACGCTGCCAAACGTCTCTGCAGTGGCGATCAGCAAGGACGCGAACAAGGCCCCCCACACTGAACCGATTCCACCAATAATGACGACCACGAAGCTGACGATCAGCACCTGCATCCCCATCCCGGGCGACACGGCGGACGCGGGCGCATTGATCATGCCGGCAAAGGCCGCAAGGGCGACACCCAGCGAGAAAACCAAGCGATTGACCAAGCCGGTATTGACGCCCAGTATCCGGGCCATGGCATTATTGGATGCGCCCGCCCGAATCATCGAGCCCACCCGGGTACGCTTGATCAATATGTACAAACCTATGGCGATCACGATGCACACCGCCGAAATAAACAGGCGGTATGCGGGATACGTGATGATGGCGCCCAGCGGAATGGAAAAATTCAGCCATTCAGGCACGCTCACGGAATAAACCTCATCGCCCACCAGCACACTGCGCATTTCTTCGAAGATCAAGATCAAGCCGTAGCTAAGCAACACCTGCTGCAGATGATCGCGTCGATAAAGGTGGCTGAACAGCGCCCATTCAAGAAGGGTGCCGATCAGCGCGCTCAGTATTGACCCGACAATGACTGCGACAAAAAAATTGCCCGTCAGCCCGGTCAGGGTGAATGCAAGATATGCGCCCATCATGTAGAAACTGCCATGGGCGATATTGATGATCCCCATCACCCCGAAGATCAGCGTCAAGCCGCTGGCAATCAGAAATAGCAGCAAGCCGTATTGCACGGCGTTCAATACCTGTATCAGGAACGATCCAAGATCCATAGACACTCTCTACAAGCCTGTAAAGCGGCCTCTTCCGGTTTGAGGAAAACGGGCGGAACGGTGTACGCAAAAGCAGCCGTGCACCGTCTCTTCGAAACACGCCAATGACTACAGCTTGCAATCGGGCGAAGGGTCTTCCAGGCCTTTGACGGCCATGCCTATCATGATGTTTTGATCGCCTTTGGCCTCGCGGATATACATGTCCATGATCGGATTATGTGATTTCGAGAACGACAAGGGGCCTCGGGGGCTGTCAAGCTTGGCATTCTCCATGGCCGTGATCATTTCCTTCTTCTTGGAGGTATCGCCCTGCACCGCTTCCAGGCCGGCCAGGAACAACTGGGCCGAGTCATACCCCTGGACCGCAAATACATCGGGCACTTCACCATAGGCCTTCTTGTAGGATTCAATGAAAGCATTGTTGCGCGGCGTATCCAGGCCATCGGCATAATGCAAAGCCGACAGCAAGCCTTGGCCCGACGAACCTTGCGCCTCAAGCGTGCCTTCCGTAATCCACGCGCCATACAGAGGAATCTTGTCTTTCAAGCCCATGGCCTCGTAATCCTTGGTTAGCTTCACCTGTGCCGCGCCCGCCACAAAGGTATAGACCGCCTCGGGCTGCAGCGACGCGATTTCCGTCAGCAAAGGTTGATACTCCGTACTGGGGAATGGCAATGCCAAATGCTTGATCACCTTGCCTCCGCCTTTCTCGAAGGCCTCCTTGAACCCGGCGGTCTGCTCATCGCCGGCGGCATATTTCCATGCAAGCGACACGGCAGTCTTGTGCTTCTGCGCCATCAAGGCGCCCACTGCGTAACCCACTTGCCAGTTCGAGAAGGAGGCGCGGAAGATGTTGGGCGCGCATAGCGCTCCTGTCAGTTCATCGGCGCCCGCATTGGGAATAATCATCAATGTTCCGGAGTTCTTCGCCGCGCGCGCCATGGTCAGCGCAACGCCGGAATGCACCGTACCCACCAGTACGTCCACTTTGTCCCGCTTGATCAGCTTGTTCGCGTTCTCGTTTGCTTTCGCCGGCGCCGACTCGTCGTCAACCGTGATGTATTCGATGGTTCGATCCCCGACCTTCCCGCCTTTTTCGGCAATAGCCAGCTTGAATCCGTTCGTTATGTTCTGTCCCAGCTCTGCAAACGTTCCTGAATAAGGCAGCATCAACCCAATCTTGATCGGATCGGCGGCGTGCGCCACACAGCCGGTGGCTGCCAGTAAGGCCGCTGCCAGCAAGCGAGCCGTCAAATTTTTTCGCATGGTATGTCTCCTGACGATGTCTGCCTACCCGGGTCAGGCATGTCTCGCCGGACGAAACGGCGAAACCCACCCAGCCTGCCATAAGCAATTGATATATAAGGTGCTGTTTGATGCAGCGACCCATCACTGCAGGAACGGAGTGTAGAAGTACGCTCAGCCGTGCGTCAACAAAACGGACTATTTGTGCGCTATGCGAATTATCTCACGTTGAAGCCACAACCAGAACGCCCCTACGGCAAGATAGGGGCGTTCATGGATTTATGAAGAGGATGATGGCCTTCAGCTGAGTGACCCCGCCCGGATAGCCAAGTTCTTGAATCTCCCGCAGCAATACGGCGGCCGGAATCCAGTGTGGCCGGGCCGCTTCGATGCGCCCGTGCAAATAGTCCTTGTATGGATCTGCAGCAGGGCGTACGCTTCCAGCGCTGCACCGTTCGCAAGCTCAGGCCCACGATCTGGCAGACGCGCGCCGTGCGTGCCCCGGCCGCCACCGCTTCATCAATCATGGTCAGCAATGTCTGGCGCTGTGCGAGTGAGGTCATTTGTCCTCGTCCTCCCACAACGCTTGGTACTTTTTTTGCAGCACCAATAGCGCGGCGGCTTCAGACAGAGCTTTCTCCTTGCGGGCGAGTTCGCGTTGCACGCTGGCGAGCTCGCCCTTCAGCTTACGAACCTCGCCGGCGTCCGCCGGCGGCTTGGCCGGTAGGCAGAACTCCGTCCTCCAGGCCTGAAGCTGATGGGCAAATATCCCGCGCTCGCGACACCAGGCATTGAGTTCCTCGGGAGCCAGGGTGTTGGTGTCCAGCAGCGCCTGCAGGCGCTGCTCGGCAGTCCATTCCTGGGGACGTTTCTCGCCACGCGAAGGTCGTTGTAAATGGGCCATCTTGGGATTCCGTAACCAGTTTCGAACGCTATGGTACGGGACGTTCAGCTCAGCGGCCATGTCCGCAATCGTACGATTGCCTCTCGTCAGCATCTTGCGAACCACTTCTTCTTTGAAGGCTTGGGAATATCTGGATAAGTTCATCGGTTTCATTCATAAACCGAGGCGACAACTAGTCTGACACGGGGGGCAAGTAGCTCATTATTATTTTGTGCTCAACACCCTAAAGGATACTCAATCCATCAAACGCGCAAATGTTCGCGGTGCCGAATCAAGAAACGCATCAATTGCAGCTCTTATTACTACGCCAACATTATCGAGGGAGTTTGTGCGGAATGCCTGTCGCCGCACCCCATGATAGAAAATACCGCCATGAAAATTCCACAAGTAGCCTACTTCATTGGCGCTAATCGGCACTAGCTCAGGAGGAACAAGACGAAACTCCTTTCGTATCTCCACGCACAAGGGCCGCAGAATTCGTTGCTCGAAAAACTCAACGAAGCGATGGTTAATCATTACGCCAGTTACACCGGCATGCACATAAAGCCTCATCCAGTCGTGGTCGAAAACAACTGCCAAATAAGACTCGTAGAACTCTTCCAGTCGCTGGCGCAAAGGTTTAGATCGGTCAGTTATAGTTGCCTCCCAAGATATTTTCCACGTATCAATGAAGACAACCTTGTAGATCCGTTCGATTAAAACTTCTTTTGATTCAAAATAACGGAATAGCAGAGGTTGGGTAATACCTATTTGTTTCGCTAGGTCACGTGTCGAGCCACTAAAACCATGATCTGCGAAAAATCGGATACTCTCCTCAAGAATCTGCGCCTCCCGTTCAGAAGCGTCTGCGTAACGCTTACGTTTGACCCCTCTATCCAATTGAGGCGTGTTTTTCTTTGGTAATTGCATGGTAAACACCCGAGGTTTATAGGGTTCGGTGCCGCTAACAACCAGCCAAAATCCGCATTCTATTGATCTGCCTGGATCCGCCCAGCGACATCGACGCGGCTGCCACCTTTGTTTTATTTATTAACAACAATCGCCTATTGTAGCTTCCGGTCGTTGATAGCAATGCGAAACACATGATAAGTTCGTACTCATTAGCCGCCTTATCAGCGGACGACCCAAAGAATTATCTGAGGCCAAGCCAAAAATATAGCTATCCATCCGATGGTAATGAAAACAAACGGTATAACGCCATGGAATACCTGCCCGAGAGTTATTGAGGGGTAAGACTGCTTCAATATATAACAATTAAGCCCTACTGGTGGCGTTATCAAGCCTATCTCAACCAGAATGGTCACAATAATTCCCCACCATATAGGGTCGTAGCCCAGCCCCATAACAATCGGGAAGGTAACAGGAAGGGTCAGTAGCAGCATGCCAATCCCATCTAGGACCATGCCCAAAAGGATATATAGGACAATCAGCGCAGCCATTACAGCCAGAGGCGATAAGTTAAACGCATTGACTGAATTAACCAGAGTATCGATCACTCCGCTTAACACCAGGAAACTAGTCAACAAAGTGACAGGAATAAAGATCAGAAAGATCATAACGGTTAAACGTAATGACTCCGTCGTAGCTTCACTAAGCGTTTTTAAGGTCAACTGCCGCTTGGCTGCCAAGTACAACATCATCCCAAAGGCCCCCACGCCTGCGGCTTCGCTGGGTGTGAAAAGGCCGAGGTAAATACCCCCAATGATTAATGTGAAGAGCGCGAAAACGGGAACAAGGGCGGCAAGAGACACCAGCCGCTCTTTCCAGGTAAAACGCTCGCCTCGGGGGGCGCGATTGGGCGACCGCACACTGATAAAAACTATATAAACCGCATAAGACAACATTAGCAAAATCGCTGGAAATATTCCTGCGATAAACAGGGCTCCAATCGATGTCTCCGTTGCAATCCCATAAATGATCATCAACAAGCTGGGAGGAATCAAAATCGCGAGCGCGCTTGAGGAGGCAATACTTCCAGCAGCAAGTTTCATGTCATACTTGTATCGCTCCATCTGTGGTAAAGCGATTGTAGACATGGTCGCAACGGCTGCCGCGCTAACTCCCGTAACAGCGCCAAAACCAGCCCCGCTGACAACCCCTGCAATGGCAATCCCACCAGGCACTCTCCCGGTCCACTTGTACACACAATCGTAAAGGTCATACCCAATTCTGCTTTTAGCAACCAATTGGCCCATGAAGACAAACAACGGGATGCTGGCAAGCATTAAGTTTGTGCCGGTCTCAAAGACCGCACTAAAAAGCTGAGCCGACGCGCGGGTAAAATCGAAAAACAGGACCTGCCCAAAAAAACCGACAGCGAAGATGGACCACGCAATTGGAACCCCGACAAGGATCAAGACAAGCGTCAGACCAAGGCCACTAAATCCGGTCAGCAATGGGTAGGTGGCTAATAGGTCCATCACTCAACTCCTGACACGACGGAATGACCGAGGCGGTTCTTCCAAACAATAACGAAACGATATGCATCTCGAACAATCACACAAGCAAGACAAGTGGCTCCCAGCATAATGGCGCCAGCAAATAACCAATGAGGGATGGCTATGAGTGGCGTCCGTGCCCCCATAGCCATGAAATGCCAAATGTTCAGGTAGCTAATATATATAAGTGTTCCGCAAAAGATGGACGCTAGCACCAAACTAAGGATGTCTACATTAACGCGCACAACCCGTGGAAAGCGGCTATAAATCAGATCCATGCTTACATTCGCTTTAGCTACCCAAGCATCTGCCAGGCCCGCTGTAAGTATCAAGAGCAATGCCAAACTTGAAATGTCCTGGGTGCCTACGATGGGTAAGCCCACCGCACGCATGGCTGCATCGAACGCTATCAGGCATGCTAGAAATACCAAAAGCACACCGCCAATAACACGAGTTAGACCAAGGATTGAGACTCTCACCATTACCCCCGTTGGAGTAAAAAGGGGCTTTGTAGCGCCCCTTTTTTCAGAATGTTTAGTGCGTATAGCTGTAACCAGTTACAAGGCCATCCACAGGCTCATCCATGATGCTTTGAAAAATTTCATCGTGCGTCTTAGCCTCTAAATCGCTATAGTTTCTCCTATAATCCGCAAGAAATTCAGTGGCTGGTTTTCCTTCCGCTTCCATTTTTTTAATCCACGCCTGCTCAACCGGCGCAAGCGCCTCTTCCCATTGCTGTCGTTCAGTATCTGAAAGATCGTAAAACTCAACACCGGCCGCCTTCATTGCTTCTCTGCCTTTGACTGCAATGTCATCGAAGTAGAGCTCTGCTTCAGCATGATTCCATAGCTGTAACCAACGGTAGAAAACGTCTTTCAAGTCTGGCGGCAGCTTATCGAAGGTCGATTTATTCATGCAGTATTCTGTTGCGTTTGCCGATAAGTTTGCATCAGTCCGGTACTTGGCTACCTCAACCAATCGGAACGTGAGTACGCCTGCATCATGCATGGGCACTACATCAACCACACCTGTTTGTGCCGACAGGTAAAGCTCCGCCGGAGCGAGCGGAACCGGCGTAGCGTCCAGATTGCTGACTACAGTTGTAGGAATTTCACCGACAGCCCATGTCTTTAAGCCCTGCATATTTGCTGGGGCTTTTATAGGTTGTGCTTTTGACAAAATCTGGTTTGGCGGCGTAATCGTCGAACGGGCAAAATACACACCACGCGCTTCGTACTCGTCCTTAAAGTACTTCGGGTACGCTTTTGCGATAGCCTGGGACGCTGGAGTGCTATGTTTCAAAAGAAAGGGCAACTGAAGCCCCAGCAGCAAGGTGAAGTTACCGGGGCTCATGAAGCTGTAACAACTGCTCATGTCGGCAACGCCGCTCGATACTGCATCAAAGCCGCCTTGAGCCGCATTTGCAAGCGTATTATTCCAAAAAGGACGAACGATCAGCTTACCGCCGCTCTCTTCTTTTAATCTAGCGAAGGCGCGAATTGCAACCTTGGCAATGGGCGTCTGGGGGGATAGGAAAGAACTAAACCGGATCGTAATAGGCGGCCCATCGTAAGTAACCGGTATAGGTGGTGGTGTAACTTGTCCATCAAGCCACTGTTCGACGAGCGGTTTCGCATTGGCCTGTGTACCTAAGAATGCGAAGCAGGCAAAGAACGTAGTCAACAGTAATTTATGCATCATAATCTCCAGTCAATCGGGGTAACGGTCTGCTCTCTTGCTGCCGCGTCGCGCAGCAGCGAGGCGCCAGACCGCGTACTGCCTGTTAAGGGATAATGGGCAACATGAGCCAATTTTCGTGACCGCCGCCTAGATGAAGCGTGACGGTATTGCCAAAAATATGGGCCGGCCGGTCACGTGGGTCGTCATGCAGGAACGGGCCGACACCCGTAAATTCATTCTTCATGTTCGAGAGCCCCGATCCACCGCCACCGGGATACACATAATCACGTCCGCGTACGGTCAACCCAATGCGATAGCCCTTGGGCACCACAATGCAAGTAGGCCAAATCTCAATATCAAGCGAGTAGATCTCACCTGGTTTGAGCAACTGCTTTTCGTCATGACTGTGATAGGGCCGATAAGGCAGGGTTTTCTCTTTATCCAGCTTCCGGTGCGACGCACGAAGCCACCCTTGGGCGATAGGCGTGTGAGGATCCAGCGCCCCCTGGAAAACCACTTCTTTCATATTTGGGTCAAAGGCGCGGACTATCAGGAACAAGTCCGCATCTTCGGTCGATGACGCAATTGCAAGGCGCGCCGCAATAGGGCCTGTAATTTCGGTGTCCTGATCAAGCGGTTCGGTTAGAAAAGTCACACCCTCACCTAAGCCTTCGTACGAAACAGTTCCTTCTGCCGGTTCAATTCCTGGTTGAAGCAACGCACTACGCGGATCGAGATGAAACTTCTCCCATCGAGTTTCCGGCAAAGGCCAGTCGCTGGAGTCTCGTTCAACAAACTTATCGACATGACGAACCTGCAGCTTGACTTTTGGCTGCTCTGACCATCCGTTATCCTCGCCCTTCAGAAAATGATTAAAGAATCGCTTCTGCAAGTCCACACCATAGTCAGTATAAAACTCGGTCCAGTGCTCAATGCCATGGACTTCCAACCACTTGTCAGTCGAGCCAGACTGCGTGAAGCCTTCAAAATTTCCTCTCGGATGCAAACCCTGACCACCCCAATTTGCCGACGACAATAGAGGAACGGAAATTTTAGAGAAGTCGGGAGTCATTGCTTTCCAATATTCGTTGTCCAGCGCGTTCTCAAACGCTACCTGATCGAAATCGAAACGATTCGCTCCCAACTCTTCGTTCGTAAGTGTTTCTGGCCCTGAAACCCACTCCCCATTCAAACGGCTGCGATAGCCCCGGGTTCCCATTCCATGCTGGACGGGTTTTACTTGCATGTCATACCAGTTGGAAACAAAAGTGCAAAGAATTCCACCGTGGTGCGTTACATCTCGGTAGAAGTCTGCCGCGCCCTCCCATGTGCATATCGCCGCGAGATGCGGCGGCTGCAGCGCAGCTGCCTGCCACTGGTTCATCGCATAGTACGAGATTCCATTCAGCCCGACCTTGCTGTTAGACCACGCCTGGACGGCGGCCCACTCGACGCAGTTATAAATATCCTGTGCTTCTCGCGGAGACCATAACTCAACATAACCCGGGGAACGACCACAACCTCGCGAATCGACTCGGATACAAACATAACCATCGGGCACCCACTTTTCAGGATCAACGACTTCCCAGTTCTGAAAGGTGTTCGACGTTCCAGCACTTACATCTGGATGCTCCTCCACCATGCGTTGCCATGCAGTTTGGTAGCCTTGCTCGAAGTGCAATAATTTCCCATACGGGCCATAACTCAAAAGCACTGGGTACTTCCCTTCAGCTATGGGGCGAAAGACATCTGCTCGCAGCACCAGCCCATCCTCCATTTCGATAGGCACATCCCAGTCAATTTTCATGTTATTCCGGACTTCACTTCTACGGCCCGCCGTCATATCTCTCTCCTATGTCATTGGATAAGCGAGTGCCTGTCAGCACGCTAAAATTGATCGAATGATCATTAAAATGATGCTAACATGTACTTTCCGGATATAGAATCCCTAATGCATCGGTGAATACCCGAGCATTAATGATCGAAAGATTATTTAGTAGTTAGTAGCATTCACAGGTGTGCTGATCGCTGTGGACCCATGCGCCATGAATAAAGATGTTTAATTGCCCCATGCGAGCGAGCGGCCGAGGCATCTGCCACGTCCTTTTGTGGTGTGCCACCATGCTCGTCTAATCAGCAATTCTCATGCAATAAAAAAGAGACCCCAACAAAAAGCGGGGGTCTCCGGTTGAAACTTAACAAAGAAGTCTCAGGTGTAACTCAGAACGGAATATCGTCATCCATATCGGCCAGGTTCGCGGCAGGCGAGGCCTGTGGCGCAGCGGGGCGAGGCTGGGCCGGACGCTGACTGCGCTGCTGCTGGCCGCCGCCGTATTCACCGCCGCCCATGGGCGCATCGCCGCCGCTATCGCGGCCGCCCAGCATTTGCATTTGATCGGCCACGATTTCAGTGCTGTAGCGATCGGCGCCGGTATCCTTGTCTTGCCACTTGCGCGTTTTAAGACGGCCTTCGACATACACGGCGCGCCCCTTGCGCAGGTATTCGCCGGCGATTTCGGCCAGGCGGTTATAAAACACCACGCGATGCCATTCGGTTTCCTCGCGGCGCTCGCCCGAGGTTTTATCCTTCCACTGAGACGTCGTGGCAATGGACACATTGCAGATTGCCGCCCCATCGGGGCTATAGCGAACTTCGGGGTCTCGTCCCAGATTGCCGACGAGAATGACTTTATTGACTGAGGCCATGACGGTATCCCTAACGTTGATTCAGATGATGTGTATTATCGGCGAATTTAAGCGCTGAAACTGCGCCCTACGCGTTACTACGCATGCGCATTTTCGTCCTTGAAGCCCCTGGCGGTCAGAAACCAGACAAACACCAGCGCGGCCGAAACCAGAAAAACACGGGTTTCATTTCCATGAGCTGCCATCGCCCCCCCGATTGCGGCGCCGGCGAACACGCCAAGCGACTGCGCGGTATTGTAGAACCCCAAGGCCAGGCCCTTAAAGTCAGGCGGCGCAACCCGGGAAACCAGCGAGGGCTGCAAAGCCTCCAGTATATTAAAAGCAATAAAAAAACCAACAAACATCGCCACCAGTGTCAGGAAATGGTGGCTGGCCAGCGGCATCAGGGCCAGCACCGCCGCCAAGCAGGCTACCGCGATCTCTAGTGCAATCTTGTGCGCCTTGCGGGTTTCAGTGTAAAAGACCGCCGGCACCATCAGCACGAACGACAGCAGGATTACCGGGAGATAGACCTCCCAGAGATTCGCCGAATCGTAGCCCCCCAGGCGCGACAGCATGCCCGGCGCGACAATGAAAATCGCCATCAACACGAAATGCAGGCAGAAAACGCCAAAATTCAAGCGCAATAAATCCGTATGGCGCAAGACATCGCGCGCCTTGGCCTGCACAATTGGCTTATCGCCGCGCGGCACGGCCGGCACCAGGAACGCCCCGATCAACAAGCACACAAAGCCCAGCAGGCTGATGGCCCAAAACAGCCCCGACAAGCCGAATTCGCCTACCAACACCGGGGACAGCACCAGCGACGCCGCAAACGACAGGCCGATCGAGCCGCCCACCATCGCCATGGCGCGTGTGCGCACTTCGGGTCGGGTAGCATCGGCGATCCAGGCGGTAATGGCCGCCGATACCGCGCCCAGGCCCTGGATAATGCGCCCCGCAATAATCCAGTGGATGTCCGTGGCCAGGGCGCACATCACGCCCCCCGCGATAAACAGCAGCATGCCGCACACAATCACGGGCCGGCGTCCAAAGCGATCCGACGCCATGCCCAGGGGAATCTGCATGATCGCCTGGGTAAGGCCGTAAGCGCCCAGGGCCAGGCCGACCTTGGCCGCATCGTTCCCCCCCGGAATGGATACAGCAGCCACCGCAAAAATAGGCGTCAGCAGGAACAGCCCCAACATGCGCGAGGCGAACAGCAACGACAACATCACGCTGGCGCGGCGTTCGGTCGGCGTCAATTTCAGCTTGACGGGTTGCGTCTTTCCCGAAGGAAGGGTGTTGCTGGACATAAAAACAACTCTTAAATATGGACGACGGCGACAGCCTGCCTCCGCCTTCGAATGTTACAGCAGCCTGGCGAGCAGATAATGGACGACCCGCATGGATCAGCGCTGCGCGTTATAGTAGCAAGTTAGCCTTTGAGAGACCTGAAAGAATTTGATGGACGCGATTCGCATCCGGGGCGCCCGTACGCACAACCTGAAAAACATTTCTGTCGACTTGCCACGACACAAGCTCGTGGTGATTACAGGTTTGTCCGGTTCGGGGAAGTCTTCTTTGGCTTTTGACACCCTTTACGCCGAAGGCCAGC
Organism: Pusillimonas sp.; assembly: GCA_044464765.1. GTDB lineage: Bacteria > Pseudomonadota > Gammaproteobacteria > Burkholderiales > Burkholderiaceae_B > JBIQKZ01. Next base: position 79,145 of record JBIQKZ010000001.1, on the reverse strand, counting down.
GACGGTATGTCGAAAGCCTGTCGGCCTATGCGCGCCAGTTTCTGCAACTGATGGACAAGCCCGATGTCGACCTGATCGAAGGCCTGTCTCCGGCAATTTCCATCGAACAGAAGTCTGCCGGTCACAACCCCCGGTCTACGGTCGGCACCATTACTGAAATTCACGATTACCTGCGCCTATTGTACGCGCGGGTGGGTACGCCCTACTGTCCCGACCACGGCCTGCCGCTGCAGGCGCAAAACGTCAGCCAGATGGTGGACAAGGTTCTGGACTGGGCGGCCGATACCCGGCTGGCCATTCTGGCGCCCATCGCCCGCTCGCGCAAAGGCGGCTTCGAAGACCAGTGCGCCAGCCTGCAAGCCCAGGGCTTTGTTCGGCTGCGCGTCAATGGCGAGATGGTCGAGCTTGACCGCCTTCCCGCCCTGAACAAAAACGAAAAGCACGATTTCGACGTGGTTGTGGACCGGCTGCGGGTAAAGCCGGAAAGCCAGCAAAGGCTGGCCGAGAGCTTTGAAACCGCCTTGGGCCTAGCCGATGGCCGGGCGCTGGCGCTGAATATGGATACCGGCGAAGAGCAGCCATTTTCCAGCCACTATGCCTGCCCGCTCTGCCAGCACAGCCTGACCGAGCTGGAGCCCAGGCTATTTAGTTTCAACAACCCAATCGGCGCCTGCCCCACCTGCGATGGCTTGGGCCACGTAGAGATGTTCGACGCCAAGCGCGTCGTGGCCTTCCCCGAGCTAAGCCTGGCCAGCGGCGCGATCAACGGCTGGGACCGACGCAATGCCTTTACACACAGCATGCTGACCAGCCTGGCGGCGCATTACGACTTCGATATCGAAACCCCTTTCTGCGAGCTGCCCGAAACGGTGCAGAACCAGGTGTTGCACGGGTCGGGCGCCGAGGAAATCCCCTTCCTCTATCTGAACGAGCAAGGGCGCAGCACCATCAAGCGCCATCCTTTCGAAGGCATTATCCCCAATCTGGAGCGCCGATGGCGTGAAACCGATTCCAGCGCCGTCCGGGAAGAACTGGGCAAGTATAGGCAAACCCGAAACTGCCCGGCCTGTGAAGGCAGCCGGTTACGTATTGAAGCGCGCAATGTGCTGATCGGCACGGAGCCGGGCCCGGGAGAACGCCGCGGCCGCGCTATTTTCGACGTCGAGGCCATGTCGCTGGCCGCCTGCCTGGATTGGTTCAAGGCGCTGGAGCTTAGCGGCGCCCGCAAGGAGGTCGCCGAACGCATCATCCGCGAAATCGAAGCGCGCTTGCAGTTCCTGAACAACGTAGGCTTGAATTATCTGTCCCTGGACCGTCGGGCCGACACGATTTCAGGGGGCGAGGCGCAACGCATACGTCTGGCCAGCCAGATCGGCTCGGGCCTGACAGGCGTCATGTATGTGCTGGACGAGCCGTCCATCGGACTGCATCAGCGCGACAACGATCGCCTGATCGAAACCCTGCAGCATCTGCGCGACCTGGGCAATAGCGTGATCGTCGTCGAGCACGATGAAGACATGATCCGCTCGGCCGACTTCGTAGTCGACATGGGGCCGGGCGCGGGCGAACATGGCGGACGCATCGTTGCCTACGGCCCGCCCAACGCGCTGGCGGACCAGCCCGAGTCGCTGACCGGCCAGTACCTTAGCGGCAAGCGCCGCATCGACGTACCCACGCGCCGCCCCATCGAGCCAGACCAGCCCGGGCTGCGCCTGACCGGCTGTACAGGCAATAACCTGAAGTCCGTGGACCTGACCCTGCCGGCCGGCCGGCTGATTTGCATTACCGGCGTGTCCGGTTCCGGCAAGTCGACTCTGATCAACGACACGCTGGCCGCAGCCGCCGCCCGGGAGCTGCAACGCGCCCAGACCGAACCGGCCCCCTACGAAACCCTTGAAGGTTTATCCAACTTCGACAAGGTCATCAACGTCGACCAAAGCCCCATCGGACGCACGCCGCGCAGCAATCCAGCCACCTACACCGGCATGTTCACACCCATACGGGAGCTGTTCGCCGGCGTTCCCGAAGCCCGCACGCGCGGCTACGACCCCGGCCGCTTTTCGTTCAACGTCAAGGGCGGCCGCTGCGAAGCCTGCCAGGGCGACGGTGTCGTCAAAGTGGAAATGCATTTCCTGCCCGATATGTATGTGCCCTGCGACGTCTGCGGCGGCAAGCGCTACAACCGCGAAACCCTGGAGATCCGCTATCGCGGACGCACCATCAGCGAGGTCCTGGACCTGACGGTCGAGCAGGCGCTGGCGTATTTCGAAGCCATTCCCGCGATTGCCCGCAAACTGAAAACCTTGATGGATGTGGGCCTGTCGTATATACGGCTGGGCCAAAGCGCCACCACACTGTCCGGGGGCGAAGCGCAGCGAGTGAAATTATCGCTGGAACTGTCCAAGCGCAGCACCGGGCGCACGCTTTACATCCTTGATGAACCCACCACCGGCCTGCACTTCCAGGACATCGCCCTGCTGCTGGACGTTCTGCAGCAATTGGTGGACAGCGGCAATACCGTGGTCATCATCGAACACAATCTGGACGTGATCAAGACGGCGGACTGGGTCGTGGACATGGGCCCGGAAGGCGGCAGCGGCGGCGGGCGCATCGTTGTTCAAGGCACGCCCGAAGACATTGCCGCCTGCCCGGAAAGCTACACAGGGCGGTATCTGAAGCCTTTGTTATAAGCGGCCAGCCCTGGGCCGAACCGCTTATCGAGGCGTTACGTGGGATTCAGCTTCTTCCACAGGAGCTCGTCGAACCCGCGACCGCATGCGTCGCGAGATGTCGTCAAGAACCGTCAATCCATGCGAAATAGTTCGCGGTGCTCGCGAATGGCGTAGCGATCCGTCATGCCCGCGATATAGTCGGCAATGGCCCGGGCTTGGGCCGCCTCGTCGTCGCGCCGGTGCTCGTCGTCCAACAGGCGCGGTTCGTTTAGGTACGCGGTAAAAAGCTCGCGCACAATGGCTCGCGCCTTGGTGGTCATGCGGATGACGCGCGAATGCCGATACAGATTCTTCAACAAGAAGCCCTTCAGGCCATCCGCCTGAGCACGCATATCGGTTGAAAAAGCCGCCAGCGGCGGCACGGCGCGCACATCATCCGCGCTGGCGGGCTGATGCTCGGCAATATTGGCCAGCGTCGTTTCGGTAAGGTCCACCACCAGGGTATTAATCATGGCCCGGATGGTTTCATACACCGCGCGGCGGCCGGCCAAGCCGGGATAAGCCTGCATCACCCGGCGATGGTGCGAGGCGAAAATCTCGACCTGCAGCAGTTGGTCAACCGTGATCAGGCCGGATCGCAAGCCATCGTCGACATCGTGATTGTTATAGGCGATCTCGTCGGCCAGATTGGCGATCTGCGCTTCCAGCGAAGGTTGGCTACGATCGATAAAGCGCCGGCCGACATCCCCCAGCAGGCGAGCATGCCGAACCGAGCAGTGCTTGAGTATGCCCTCGCGCGTCTCAAAACACAGGTTCAGCCCATTGAAAGCGGCGTAGCGTTCTTCCAGTTCATCCACCACCCGCAAGCTCTGCAGATTGTGCTCGAAACCGCCCGCGGCAGGCGCCAGCTCACGCATGCACGCATTCAGTTCGTCCTGGCCGGCATGCCCGAACGGCGTGTGGCCCAGGTCGTGGGCCAATGAGATCGCCTCGGTCAGGTCTTCGTGCAACCCCAGATTGCGCGCCAATGTGCGCGCAATCTGCGCCACTTCGATGCTATGGGTCAGGCGGGTGCGGAACAGATCCCCTTCATGATTGACGAAGACCTGGGTTTTGTATTCGAGCAGGCGAAAGGCGTTGCAATGAATGATGCGGTCGCGGTCACGCTGGAATTGCGTGCGATTGACCGGCGGCGCTTCGGCATGCACACGACCCCGGGTTTGCTCGGGATCGCTGGCATAAGGGGCAATCCGGGTCATGGCCGTGTCAGGCTGGGGCCGAGATTTTCTGGAGTACGGAGCGCACGTCGTCCAGCGCCGCCGCCTTGACCACCGCCTTGCCGATCTCGGGCAACAAGATGAACCGCAATTGACCGCCCTCGGTCTTTTTGTCGACCTGCATCAGTTCGATCCAGCGTTCCAGCCCAAGGTCGGGCGGCGCCACTGGACAGCCGATGGCTTGCACCAACGCCCTGACCCGCTCGACACTGTCTTGCGACAGGCCCGTGGACACGGCGGAAAGCTCGGCCGCCTGCGCCATGCCGCAGCCCACGGCTTCCCCATGCAGCCATTGGCCATACCCCAAACCCGCTTCGATGGCATGGCCAAAGGTGTGGCCAAAGTTGAGGATCGCCCGCAAGCCCGACTCGCGCTCGTCTTTGCCGACCACGTGGGCCTTCAGCTCGCAGGAGCGCTTGATGGCCTGGCCGATGACGGCCGGATCCAGTTGGCGCAAGGCCCGGACATTCTGCTCGCACCAGGCGAAGAAATCGGCGTCGATGATCAGCCCATACTTGATGACTTCAGCCAGTCCGGCCGCGATCTCGCGCGCTGGCAGCGTGGTCAGGACATCGATATCAATCTCGACGGCAATGGGCTGATAAAACGCCCCCACCATATTCTTGCCCAGAGGATGGTTGACCCCCGTTTTCCCACCCACCGACGAGTCGACCTGCGCCAGCAGCGTGGTGGGCACCTGCACAAAGCGCACGCCCCGCATGAAGCTTGCGGCGGCAAACCCCGTCATGTCGCCGATCACCCCGCCGCCCAAGGCCACCAGCACGGCTTTGCGGTCGAAGCGGTTGCCCAGCAACGCGTCAAAGATCAGGTTGAGTGTTTGCCAATCTTTATAGGCCTCGCCATCAGGCAGCTCGATGCGGATCAGGCGTTTGCCGGTGCGCGCCAGCGCGCGTTCGGCACGCTCGGCATAATGCGCGGCCACGGTGGGGTTCGTGACCACCGCAATGGCGGTCGCATCGGCCGGAATGCTTTCATCCAGCCGATCCAGCCGGCCAGAACCAATGTGAATGGGATAGCTTCCACCCGGGGTATCAACGTGAACGGTGTTCATCAAGGTTTGGCCTCGTGGTTCTTGAGTAAAGCGATCAGGCTGCGCACAGCCTGCTGCACCGGCATGTCGCCGGTTTCGAATGTCAGGCTCGCCACCTCTTTGTACAAGGGATGGCGCTGTTCAAGCAACTCGGCCAGGCGGGCCTTGGGGTCGGCCGTTTGCAGCAAGGGCCGATTGCGATCGCGGGCTACCCGCCGGTACAGCTCGGCGGCCTGGGCCTGAAGATAAACCACAACGCCCCGCTCTTTAAGATACCGGCGATTTTCGTCGGCCAGCACCGCCCCGCCGCCCGTTGCCAGCACAATGCCCGGTTGCCGGGAGTAATGGTCGAGCATCTGGGTTTCACGCCGCCTGAAGCCCGCTTCGCCTTCGATCTCGAAGATCAGCGCCACCCGCACGCCGCAGCGCGCCTCGAGCGCCAGATCCAGGTCGACGAACTCGCGCCCCAGGGCTTTCGCAAGCGCCCGGCCAATGGTGGTTTTGCCCGCCCCCATCATGCCCACCAGGAACACGGGCTTGTCGTAAGGGAGCGACATGCCCGGCCCAGCGGCGCAGGCCGGGGCCGCCCCCCCCTGCGCGCCCGTAGCCTGTCCGGCGTCTTGCTCGCGCGAACGTAAAGAATCATTCATTTGTGTATTATCCCACTTGCATTCCTGCTTTAGCCCGCTACACTGCATTAAACAGTTACACAACCGTGCCGCGTAAAACATGGCCCCCGCCTTACAGGGCTTAAAATCGTCCTCAATGAGTTCAACTACTTCCCCCAAAAGCAGCCCTCCATCGTCCGGCTCCTGGCTGCGGCGCTTCCTGGTCAAGACCGTCGTCTTTCTTGCCGGCCTGGGTTTATGCGGCGCCTTGCTGGGTTCGCTGGCCCTCGCGCTGGCCTGGCCCAACCTGCCCGACCTCTCGGCCATGATCGATTACCGGCCGCGGGTGCCCTTACGCATTTATACCGCCGACAACGTCCTGATCGGTGAATTCGGCGAAGAGCGGCGCAACGTACTGCGCTTCGATGAAATCCCCGATGTCATGAAGTCGGCCATTTTAGCAGCCGAAGATGATCGTTTTTACCAACACAGCGGCATCGATTGGGCCGGCGTGGCGCGCGCCGTCGTAGCCAACATCACGCACATGTCCAAGACACAAGGGGCCAGCACTATCACCATGCAGGTGGCGCGCAACTTCTATCTGTCGTCCGAGAAAACCTATACGCGCAAGTTCTACGAGCTGTTGCTCACCTTCAAGATTGAAGCCACGCTCAGCAAAGACCAAATTCTGGATCTGTACATGAACCAGATCTTCCTTGGCCACCGGGCCTATGGCTTCGCCGCCGCAAGCCGCACCTATTTCGGCAAGCAGCTGGGCGACATCACTGCAGCCGAAGCCGCCATGCTGGCCGGCATCCCCAAGGCGCCTTCGCGCTTCAACCCGATTGCCAACTTCCCCAGGGCCAAGGCGCGCCAGGGTTATGTGCTGGGCCGCATGCTCGAACTGGGCTACCTTACCCAGGAAGAGTACCAGCAAGCCATGGATCAGCCGATCGTTCTCAAGTCGGCGCCCGGCACACCGGCCGGCGGCTACGCCATCCACGGCGAATACGTCGCCGAGCTGGCTCGCCAGTTGCTGTACGGCGTCTACCAGGACAACATCTATTCCCGCGGTTTCAATATCTACACCACGGTCACGTCCACAGACCAGGAAGCCGCCTACAAGGCCGTGCGTGAAGGCATACTCGACTACACCCGACGCGCCATCTACCCTGGTCCGGAAGAAACCATCAAGCTGCCCGAGGGCATCGAGAACCAAGCCGAAGAACTGGACGCCATCCTCGACACGGTGCAGGAGAAATATTCCGATAGCGACGATCTGCTGGTGGGCGTCGTCTTGTCGGCAAGCCCCGATAAAGTCACGGTCGCCCGCAGTTCGCAGCAAATCATCGATGTCACCGACAAGAACGCACTGAAGATCGTGGCGCGCGGCCTGGGCAAGAACGCCAAGGACCAGTACCGGATCGAGCGCGGCTCGGTGGTGTACGTTCACAAGAATGGCGAACACTGGGAGGTCATCAACCGGCCCACCGTCCAGGCGGCTTTCGTGTCCGTGCGTCCCCAGGATGGCGCCATCCTGTCCATGGTGGGCGGCTTCGACTTCGAAGAGCAATTCAACCGGGTCACCCAGGCCTGGCGCCAGCCCGGCTCGGCCTTCAAACCCTTTATCTACGCGGCGGCGCTGGAACGCGGCCTGACACCGGCCACGCAAGTATCCGACGAACCTTTTACCCTAACCGCCGAACAAACCGGCTCCAAGGCCTGGTCGCCCAAGAACTACGGCAACACCTACGAACCCATGCTGACTATGCGCCAGGGGCTTTATAAGTCCAAGAACATGGTGTCCATTCGCATCATGCAGGCGGTAGGTCCCAACTATGTGCAAGACTACATCACGCGCTTTGGCTTCGACCGTTCGCGCAACCCTGCCGTGCTGCCCCTGGCGCTGGGCGCGGGCGGCGTCACGCCCTTGCAACTGGCCGGCGGGTTTTCCGTGTTCGCCAACGGCGGCTATCGCGTGCAACCCTACCTTATCGACCGCGTCACCGACAGCAGCGGCAAGGTCATCATGCAAGCCAAGCCCACGGTGGCCGGCGATTCGGCCGCCCGCGCCATCGACCCCCGCACTGCTTATGTCATGAACGATATGCTGCGCGGGGTCGCAACCTCGGGCACTGGGGCGCGGGCCAGCCGCGAACTGAAGCGCCATGACATCGGCGGAAAAACCGGCACCACCAACGATTCGCACGATGCCTGGTTTGCGGGCTTCACGCCGTCGCTGGTTGGCGTCGCCTGGATGGGTTTCGATCAACCCCGGTCGCTGGGCTCGCGCGAAACAGGCGGCGGGGCGTCGATGCCGATCTGGATCGACTACATGCGGGTTGCCCTGAAAGACACGCCGGAAGCCACGCCTGGCCCTGTGCCTTCCGGCCTTAGCAAGATCGACGGCGATTACTACTATTCCGAGTTCCCGCCCGGGCAAGCCGTGGCCCGTGTCGGCCTGCCCACCGCCGACGAATTAATAGACGGCAGCGGCGTGGACGGAATCGGCGACCTGCTGAACCAGCTAAACGACGGGATCGTCGACAGCGCCCAGGTGCAACGAGTGCAGTTCTAAACAAACACTTTAATTGGGTGGCCGGTCACTTCGGACACAATCTGTGAAAGCGCCTCGGCCATGTGCGGCCCCGACCGGGTGTCATTCCAGCGCTGTCCGTCGAAGCGGTAATGGAAGCCGCCGCTGGGCGCGGCGACCCACATTTCTTTCATGGGCGCCTGGCTATTGACCACCACATGAACGGCGTTATTGAATATCAGCGTCAACACGTTGCCGTTGCGGTTGGCATCGATGTCCAACTCGTGCAGGTCGACCCAGTCGTCCGACTGGCTTTCAAGGCTATCAAGTATGTCTTCGCTGCGCGCAAGAAATTCTGTATCGTTCATAATCGCAATCTATCCGCATTTTTGGAGTAATGTCATGCAAGCGCCACGCCCTGCCGCACGCACAACCTTGGTTTCCCGTATTGTAGCCAGCCTGGCCCTGGCTTCGGTCCTGGGCGCCTGCGGCTACAAGGGGCCCCTCTACCTGCCGCCCCCCCCGCCCGCGCCCGACGCCAGCCTGACCACACCGCCCACGCAGCAATCCGCGCCGGCCGCCACACGTTAATGGATCGGGTGGGCGGCAAGTCCGAACCCGCCTCCAGGCACGCGTGCCGTAAAATAGCTGCTGTTTCAAACACCTTTTGCTTTCTCCGCCTATGACAGTCGCTCCTCAGTTCAATTTCAAGAATGATGTCCTGCACGCCGAAAACGTGCCGCTGGACACCCTGGCCCAAGAATACGGCACGCCTTTGTATGTGTATTCCCGCCAGGCGCTGCGCGACGCCTGGGGCTCCTACCGCGAGGGCGTGGGCGAGCGCAACGTGCTTGTGTGTTTCGGCATGAAAGCCAATTCCAACCTGGCGGTCCTTAACGAGTTCAAGCAGTTGGGCGCGGGGTTCGATATTGTCTCGGGTGGGGAACTGGCTCGCGTGCTGGCGGTGGGCGGCGATCCATCCAAGGTGGTGTTCTCGGGCGTGGGCAAGCAGGTTTGGGAAATGCAGGCCGCCCTGAAGGCCGGGATCAAGTGCTTTAACGTCGAATCCCGCGCCGAGCTGGACCGCCTGGCCCAGGTCGCGAAGGAGATGAATGTTATTGCACCCGTATCGCTACGCGTGAATCCGGATGTCGACGCCCATACCCATCCCTATATTTCCACCGGCCTGAAGGAAAACAAATTCGGCATCGCCATTGAAGAGGCTCCAGAAGTCTATCAATGGGCCAGGCAGTGGAGCAGCCTAGATATCGTGGGTGTGGACTGCCACATTGGATCCCAGATCACCGAAGTCAGCCCCTATCTGGATGCGCTCGAAAAGCTTCTGGATCTTGTCCAGCTCCTGGCGGGCCAGGGCATTACGCTCAAGCACCTGGATCTGGGCGGCGGAATTGGCATCCGGTATACCGACGAAACGCTGCTCGCGCCCAAAACCCTGCTCGACCAAGTGTTCGAACGGCTGGAGGCGCGCTCGCTCGATCACCTGCAAATCGTCCTGGAGCCCGGCCGGTCGCTGGTGGGCAACGCCGGCGTGTTACTGACCCAAGTTGAATACCTTAAATACAACGAGGCCAAGAATTTCGCCATTGTCGACGCCGCCATGAACGACTTGCTGCGCCCGACCCTATACGACGCCTGGCACAGCGTCGAGCCGGTGCGCCCGCGCTCCGGCCAAACGCAAACCTACGATATTGTGGGCCCAATATGCGAAAGCGGCGACTGGCTGGCCCGCGACCGCAGCCTGGCCCTGGAGGCCGGCGACCTGCTTGCCATCATGTCGGCGGGCGCCTACGCCTTTACCATGGCCAGCCAATACAATACCCGCCCCCGCGCCGCGGAAGTGATGGTTGATGGCGACAAAGCCCATGTGGTGCGCCGCCGCGAAACGATAGACAGCCTGTTCGAAGGCGAAGCAGCCCTGTCCGCCTAGCGGCACAGCCTGTTTGGTTAATTGTGCACTTATATTCGGATATCTGGGCTTGTCAGGCAAGGCGCGAAGCACGCCCTAAGGCGGCGTCTGCTTCTTCAGCCGCTTTTCTTCATACATGCGCATGTCCGCCAGCCGCATGGTGCGCGAGATGGACTCTGTTTCCGCCCGGAAGGCAATGCCGAACGATACATGGATGCCCTGCTCGTCAAGCAAGGTATTCAATCCTTGCCGGAACGTCCCTACATCGTCTTCCTTGAAATTGCGCAGCGCAACGGCGAACTCGTCGCCGCCCAGACGGGCAACACAATCTCCTGGACGCAACATCGCCTTGAGCACCTGGGCCGTCTGCTTCAGCAGTTTATCGCCGGCCAAATGGCCTTGCGTATCATTAACGTACTTCAGGAAATCCACATCAACGAAAGCAATTGCCATGTCGGGATCGTCGTTGCTGGCACGCAAATAGTCGTTCCAGCCTGCACGGTTCAACACTTTTGTCAGGGGGTCGATACGTGCGTCGTGCCTGGCGTCGGCCAAGGCCTTCTTGGCGTTCTCGAGCCTGCTGACCAGCGACAAGGTATTCGCGATTGAATTCAGGCACAAATTGATATGCCGCCCTCCCGCCTCCAGGGCTGCGAAGGGGTTGGTATCGGGCGAAGCACCCAAAATAATGAATTCATCCTGTTCGCCTTCCTGTTCAGGCCAGACGAACTTGAACAAGGTCGCCAGCACCGGCCCGCCTGCGGTGGTCTTTGCCCCGGTTGCATCAGGCTCGGCAGACACCAGGCGGCACCAGCTTAAACGGTCGACTTGCGTATGGGCTTCCCAGGACAGATCGGTTAGCCTGGCGACATAGCGGGCCAGTCCCAGCGCCCGTTCGCCGGCCAGGAAAAAGGTCTCCATTCCCTCCGGCCCGCGCCTGGCCACCAACCAGCGATCGACAGGCAGAAACGCCTGCAATAACTCCAATTGGCCAGGGAGCACATTGGCTGCAAGCCCCTGACCCAGAACAATCGGATTGGCGGAGTCCGACATGAATATTTCTAATGAAAAATTACTACAGCTCGCCGTACGAATGCAGGCCGGACAGGAACATATTGACGCCCAGGAAGGCGAAACTGGTGACCAGCAAGCCGCCCAATGCCCAATAGGCCGCCATCGTGCCGCGCAAGCCCTTCATCAGCCGCATATGCAGCCAGGCCGCATAATTGAGCCAGACAATCAGGGCCCAGGTTTCCTTGGGGTCCCATTGCCAATACGTGCCCCAGGCATCGGCCGCCCACAGGGCGCCCAGGATCGTCGCCACGGTAAAAAAGGCGAAGCCCACGGCAATGGCGCGATACATAATGTCGTCGAGGATCTCGAGCGACGGAAGCTGACGCGATATCGGCCCCCGGAAAGCCAGTATCAGGCCCACGATAATGGCGCCGATACCAAAATAAAGCATCCAGGTGGCGGAAAATTCCCCCGACCCGAACATCATGGGCTCGGCGCACAGAACGGCCCCCAGCACGAATAGCGGCGCCAGTTTGGCCAGCGAGCGGGTTTGCCCATGCTCTTTCACCAAATAGGCAAACCCAACCATCGCTGACAACGCAAACGTGCCGTACCCGATGAAGTTGGCCGGAACGTGTATCTTCATCCACCAGCTTTTAAGCGCCGGCACCAAGGGCTGGATCTGGAAGGCATCGCGGGTAAAGGAATACCACAGTAGGAAAATAACCGCCGAACTGACCACCAGCAGCACAAATCCGCCCAGTGCGCGCGTGGCGTAGCGGCGCTCGTAATAAAGGTAGAAAAGCGCGGTGATCAAGGCGAACAGGACAAAGACTTCGTACAGGTTGCTGACCGGGATGTGGCCGATGTCCGGCCCCAGCAAATGCCCCTCGCGCCAGCGCACCAGCATGCCGACGACGCCCGCATAGACGCCCGCCCAGGTCAGCACCGTACCCAGCCAGGCGGCGGTTTTGCTGACATAACCCAGCCAGTAGGCAATCGTTGCCAGGAAGAACAGGGCGCACATCCAGAGAATGGCCGACTGCGAGGAAAACAGATACTTCAGGAAGAAAACACTTTCGGCACGCGTGATATCGCCCTCGCCCAGGCCTTGTCCGGCGCTATACAGCCAGATCGCAAACAAGGCCGTGAGCCCCGAGGCGATCATCAGGGTGCGCAATGGCCGCCACAACCAGGCCATCCAGCTAAAACCCAGCACGGAGGCGCATAGGATGAGCTCTTCGTAGTAGTCCATGCTGTCGCCGAAGAACATCAGGCCGTACGCGGCCCCAGCCGCCAGCACAAGGAAAAACAGAATGTCCGTCCAATCGGGCCGACCCCGGTGGCCGCGCGAGTCGCCGCTGGCGCTCATTGCGTCTTCCCACATCGGCGCCTTGTAGGTTGCGTCAGACATAAAAAACCTCGTTACGTAAACAGTCGTTTGAACGCTTCACGGAAGCGCTCGAACTCGTGGTTGAAATCCAGTGTTCTGCGCTGGGATGTCATGGCGGCCAGCATTTCGCTGCCGTTTCCTTGCGCGCGCACCCACACCCAGATACGGCGATCACGTATATAGAACATTGAGAATACGCCGATTACCAAAAATATGCAGCCCAAATACACCGTATTCTTGCCGGGACTGCGCGCGATCTGGAAGACGCTGGCCTGAACTTGCTCGAAAGTTTTCAGGGACATGAAAATGGGCGCCGGATAATCGGGAATATTAGCCAAGGCCAGCAACGCCAACTGATTCCAGCGGGCGGCCTCCACCTGCTGCTCGGGATCGTCGTGATCGATCGCCGGTAAACCACTGCGCTGGCGCTCCAGATCGCGCAGCTCGGCCAGAGACAATTGAATCATGGGTACGGCAAAACCCAGCACCTTTTCACGTTCGGCCTCGGGCACCCGCTCGACAATGGCATTGAAGCCGCCCTCGGCGAAGGCCTGAAGCGCGCCTAGGGCCGCCTGCTGCAGAAGCGGCTCTTGCGCCAGGCTGCCGGCATTATTCCGGGCAAAGCGCTGCGCCGCCTCGGCACGCATGCCTGGATCGTTAAGCGCCGCACGCAGCTTCATGAACTCGTCGACCGAATGGTTCTGATCGGCGGGTATGCGCATATAGCGGTAGTTCTCAGAGGGCGTGTTGCGCACACCGGCCAGAAAGACCGGGCTGCCGTCCAGCACCATGGGCAGCATATAGTTGTTATACTCATGCGCCTGGCCGTCGCGGCCAATCACACGATACTGCACGCTGGGCCCCACATTGCGCAGGTTCTCGTTTTTTGCCCCCGCCGCGCTGCCCGTCACGGCCGCCACATGCTCCCACGCCGCCCTGGGCTGCGGCTCGGCGTCTGCGGCAAGGTTCTCTACGTTGATCACTCGCAGGCCCGACATATCCACGTTGAGGGTATAGGCATCGGCGCCGCTGCCCACCTGCACCTCGACGGGCTGGCCCACGGTGCCCTCGACCTCGAACGGCTGGTCGCTGCCGCCATACAACGGGTAGCCCACCAGCACCACTTTGCTGCCCCCGTCATCCAGGCTGGATTGATAGACCGTCACGCCTTTGTGGCGCAACGGCTCATTGACCTCGATGACCTGGGTAAACGACGTGCCGTCCGGATCAATCACCTCGACATCGCTCTTGAAGCTGCTGGGCATGCCGGTGGAGTAGTAATCAACCGTGAATTTGTTCAGCTTGATCGTGAAGGGCAGGGGCTGCACCAGCACCCCGTTGTCGACACTGATGATGCCGGTGCGGCTCTGGCCCCCTTCAGGGATCAGCATATTGGCGCGGAAACTTGGATTGGCCGGCGACAGCCGGCCCTCGGGCGGCACTTGCGAGATCATCATGTTCTCGGTGATGGGCTGCTTGCCCGCCAGCCAGACCTGCAATCGCACGGGCAGCTCGCTATCCAGCAGACCGCCCACGCAAATCACCACAATGGCCGCATGCGCAAAGATGTAGCCCAAGCGATTGGCGCTGCCCTTCTTGCCGGCAATCAGCAGGCTATCGCCATCCTGGCGCGTTTTATAGCGATACCCATTCGTGGTCAGCCATTGGCCAACGCGCTTGGCGCTTTCGTCCACGCCAAGGCGTGACTGCACTTCCACTTTATGGTGAAACGCCCGCAAACTGCTGCCCCGCACATACTCGCGAAACGAGCGGGCGTCCTTCACCATCTTGGGGGCATTGCGCAACAGGCAGATGCTGGTGGACACCACCAGAAACGCCATGATCAGCAAGAACCACCAACTGTTGTACACATGCCAGATGGCGAACTTGTCGAACAGGGCGAACCAGAAAGGGCCGAACTGGTCCACATACGTATTGGAGACCTGGTTCTGCTGCAATACGGTTCCGATCACGCTGGCGATGCAAATGAACATCAGCAGGCTGACAGCAAACCGCATTGAGCCCAGCAGCTCAAGTAGATCAGCGCCCCAGCGACGCGGTGGTAGTGATGAAGTCACACAAAAAAATCCAAAAAAAAGGGTGCCTGTTACAGCCCCCTTTTTCAGACCTGCCCGCGCGGTATTGGTTCCGCGCTGGGCATGGTATTGGTTAAGTTAATACAGCCTAGCGCAGGCCGGCCGCGTAGTCGGACACGGCGGCGATGTCGGCGTCGTTCATGCGATCGGCGATCTCTTGCATCATGACATTGTTGCGGTAGCCGCTGCGGAACAACTTGAGTTGCTCTTCGATGTACGAAGGGAACTGACCGGCCAGGCGGGGGAATTCGGCCGGCAGGCCGGCGCCGTTCGGCGAGTGGCAACCCGCGCAGGCCGGCACCCGGCGTTCGGGAATGCCGCCACGCCAGATTTTCTGCCCGCGTTCGGCGGTGGCTTCGTTGGTGGCCGTGGCCGCCGTGGAATAGTCGAGCGGTTGCTGCCCCAAATAATAAGCGACGTTCTGGATGTCCTCGGGCGTAAGCTGAGCGGCAAATGCCGTCATGACGGCATTTGCGCCACCGGCGCCACGGCGAGCGGGCGGCGCGTTATCCGGGCCGGGCTTGAATTCGTTCAATTGGCGGGCCAGGTATTCGTGCGCTTGGCCAGCAAGGTTGGGGTTGGCGGGAATCGTACTATTGCCCGCCGCGCCATGACAGCTGGCACAGGCAAGAACGCCGCGCGCCGCATCGCCGACATCGTAAAGCTGTTGACCCTTGGCGGCGTCCGGTTTGGCGACGCCTTCAGCCGCCTGGCTAAGGGAAACCATGGAACAGCCAAGCAGCACGCCGCTGGCGATTATTATTCTGGAAAGCACACGCTTCATGAAGACCTCGACGGATCGCTATTCGATCTGGACGCCTATGGCGCCACGCTAAGACAATGCCGCTTTGCAGGCAAACCGCGCCCAAGCAAACCGACCGCAACAGTTTCAAATCCGAAATTATACAATAGCGTCTGAATTAAACCGATTAGGTCCGCCATTGTCCATCCTGCACCGCGCTTCTTTTACCGTTTCGGCCGCCCGGCTTGATCAATTGCCGCCGCCGACAACCGCCGAGGTCTGCTTCGTGGGGCGGTCCAACTCGGGCAAGTCCTCCGCCATCAATGTGCTGACCAATCAACGTCGCCTGGCTTTTTCCAGCAAGACACCCGGGCGAACCCGCCTGATCAATCTGTTCGGCATTCCCGACCCGCTGGATTCAACCGCTCACCTGGGATTTCTGGTCGACCTTCCCGGCTACGGCTATGCCTCGGTCGCCCGCGAAGCCCGCGAAGAATGGGCCGAAGTGCTGGGCGGCTATCTGCGCGAACGGGAGTCCCTGGCCGGCGTGGTGCTGCTGATCGACATTCGCCGCGGCGTTACCGAACTGGATCGGCGACTGGCCCACTGGATCGCTCCCACGGGAAGACCGGTACTGGCGCTACTGACTAAAGCCGATAAGCTTCCTTATGGGCAACGCATCAAGGCCGTATTTGCCGTCAAGAAGGAGCTGGCCGAACTGGGCGCGCTCAATGCCGTGCCCTTCTCGGCCACCCACCGGATCGGTCTGGAAGAGGCCGCCGGCCATATCGAAAACTGGATTTCACCCAAGGTTGTGCCATGACATCATTTATTGTTTCCGCCGATTTCCCCAACGCGCGCCCGCGCCGCAATCGACACGACGACTTCACCCGTCGCCTGGTGCGCGAGAACGTGCTGACCACCAACGACCTGATCTATCCAGTGTTCGTCGTGGAAGGCCAGGGCATACGCCAAGACGTTCCGTCCATGCCCGGGGTGGTGCGCTATTCCCCCGACACGCTGCTGCTGGCGGCCGACGAATGCGTTGCCTTGGGTATTCCCGTCATGGCGCTCTTCCCCGTAATCGAACCCAGCTTGAAAACGCCTGACGGCGCCGAGGCGGCCAACCCCGAAGGGCTTATTCCGCGTGTCGTCGCTGAACTGAAAAAGCGCTTTCCCGAACTAGGCGTGCTGACCGACGTCGCGCTGGATCCTTACACCAGCCACGGCCAGGACGGCATGATCGACGACAACGGCTACGTGCTCAATGAACCCACCGTCCAGATCCTGGTCAACCAGGCGCTGGTGCAAGCCCAGGCAGGGGTGGACATCGTCGCGCCCAGCGACATGATGGATGGCCGCATCGGCGCCATTCGGCAGGCCCTGGAAGCCAACCAGCATATTCACACCCGCATCATGGCCTATTCAGCCAAGTACGCCAGCGCCTTCTACGGCCCCTTCCGGGATGCCGTCGGCTCGGCCGCCAATCTGGGCAAGTCAAACAAGGCCACCTACCAGATGGATCCGGCCAACCGTCACGAAGCCCTGCGTGAAGTGGCCGCCGACATCCGCGAGGGCGCGGACATGGTCATGGTCAAGCCAGGCTTGCCTTACCTGGATGTCCTGCGCGAGGTGAAGAACGCGTTCGGCATGCCAACCTACGCCTATCAGGTCAGCGGCGAGTATGCCATGATCAAAGCGGCGGCGGCCAATGGCTGGCTGGACCACGACAAGGTCATGATGGAATCCCTGTTGGCCTTCAAACGCGCCGGCGGCGACGGCATACTGACCTACTTCGCGGTCGAAGCGGCCAAACTGCTGAAGCAGTAGCCTGGCCGCCTGCAGGGCCTGCCAGCCTTTAGGGCCGCTCAATTCGCTTGAACACCGGGCCCCTGGCTACTCGCCCAGGACGCCCTCCAGCACGGTGGCAAACTGCTGGGCATTCCTGAAGCCAATCACCCGTGCATCGTCCATGGGCCGGCCCTGGGCATCGAAAAACAGGATGCCCGGCGGCCCAAACAGCTTGAAGCGCTTCAACAACGCGCGGTCATCCGGCGTATTGGCGGTAACGTCCGCCTGCACCAGTTGCATCTGCGACATTAACCGGGCCACGGTGGGATCGGTAAATGTGAAACGCTCCATCTCGATGCAGGACACGCACCAATCGGCATAGAAATCGAACAGCACAGGACGGTCTGTCGTGGCCAGCACGGCGTCCAGCTCGGCACTGCTGGCTATCTGCTGGAAAATGACCGGCGAGGCAACACCGCCGGGGGCGGGGAATCCCGTCATGGCGCCCGACAGGCCTGTTCCTGTGGATGAAAACGGCGCCAGCGGCTTCAGCAGGTCGCGCCCGCCTGCAGCCAAGCCCACGACCAGGGCCAGCGACCAGGCCGCCAGCAACAGCCCCACGGCCTTCATAATCGCACGACCCAATACCGCAGCGCCCGAGGCGCCCAGGCCGGGCTCCTGAGGTGGAACAACCCGCCCGAATACCCCCAGCAAGACAGCGGCGCACAGGGCCAACAACGCCCAGCCCAGGATGGCAAGCCAATCGGGCACCACCGAATACACCATCCACCAGGCCGTAGCCAGCAACAACATGCCAAAGAAGCGCTTGACGCCATCCATCCATTGCCCTGCCTTGGGCAGCAGCAGTCCCGACGTAGCGCCCACGAGCAACAGCAGCACGCCTTGCCCCCAAGCCATGGCGAACAACGCGCTTCCGCCCAGTACAAGATCGCCTGTCTGCGAGATGAACAGGAGCACACCCGCAAGCGGCGCCGCGATGCATGGCCCAACGATCAGCGCGGACAACATACCCATGAAGAATGCGCCGCTCCAACGACCGCCCGGTATACGTGCAAGGCGGTCGCTCAGACGCGACTGCAAGCCCACCGGCGCCTGAAAGGTGAAGACATCGAACATGGCCAGGGCCAACACCCCCAGAATGACGGCAAACACGCCCAGGACCCACGGAATCTGCAACCACGCGGCCAGGCTGGCGCCGATCAGGCCAGCCGCTACGCCCAGCACGGTGTACACCAGGGACATGCCCAGCACATACGTGGCCGCCAAGCCAAACCCGCGCCAGCGCGAGCATTGCCCCCCATTCGCCCGGCTATCGCCGGCAACGACAGCCAGCACGATGGGCACCATGGGCAACACACAGGGAGTGAAGGTCAGCAATACGCCGAAAACCAGGGCAAGGCCTACGATTTCAAGCCATCCGGCCTGGGCCAGCACGGCCGCCAGGCCCGTGTCGCTCGCCGTCAAGGCCTGGCCAAGGCCAGGCGCAGCAACAGCCGCAGGCTGGCCACCGGTGATCTCATCGCGCGGGGCGGGCACACTGGCCACGACGCCCGACCCTTTGGCTTGATAACCCACCGGCGAAGGAAGCAGTTCGATGGTGCTGGTCATGGGCGGGTAGCACAAGCCCGCATTGGCGCAACCCTGACTGACCACCGACACCGTCAATGGACCTCGGGCACCCGGCTTCACCGGCAAAACCAGTGTTACCTGATCGTGATAGACCTCGAGGTCTCGCTCAAAGGTGGGATCGTACTTGACGATGCCATTCGGAAACACCGGCATGCCCAGAAACTGGGCCTCGGGCTCTGTTGAAAACTCGAAACGCTCCCGATACATATAGTAGTCAGGCGCGATCTTGAAATGAATGTGAAGCTCATCCGGTTCGGCCATGGCCGCGGAAAATGCAAATGCATCCAGGGGATCCAGGAAATCATCTTGCGCCAGCGCGTTGCCCGCCTGGAACAGACCTGCCATCGCCAGCAAAGCGGCCATCAGCACAAGCATCGCCCTGCGATGCCAGGCGTGACTCATGCCTGCAAGCGCGGACAGCGCCATGCCGGCCCGGCAACTGGTAAACCCATACAGCATTCTTGTTTTCCTTACTAACCCCGCGTCGTTGCGGATGATCAAGCCATGGTTTGGCGCCTTACCCAATCCAGATAGGAATCCGCGCCTGCTGATACCGGCAGGACGATGATTTCAGGGACCTCGTAGGGGTGAAGTTGAGTGAGCCTGCCCATAAGAGCAGGCAACATGGCCTGCGTGGTCTTGATCGTTAAGGGGATCTCTTCGGAAGCCTCGAGGCGGCCTTCCCACATGTACATGGACAAGCTTACGGCGCCCAAGTTCACACAGGCGGCCAGCCCTTCTTCGACCAACATGTGGCCGATCCGCTTTGCCAGCAACAAATCGGGAGCATTACCCAGCACCACGACGACATCTTCAGCAGCCATAATTCCTTTGCTCGCGTGTGAACACGGCCTATTTTAGCGGTTTGCGGCGTAGTTCGTTCGCACCGTCGCCCTCTTCCGGGGGTATCGTTCCTTCAAACGCAAAACAGGCCTTCCGAAGAAGACCTGTTTTGCGTTGTATGTATTAACCGGCGCCGCTTACTCGGCGTCATCCGCCTCGTCGACTTCGGGACGGTCAACCAGCTCCATGAAGGCCATGGGCGCGTTGTCGCCTTGACGGAAACCCATCTTCAGGACGCGGGTATAGCCACCGTTGCGCTCTTTGTAGCGCGGCCCGATTTCGGCAAACAACTTGACGACGGCATCGCGATCGCGCAAACGAGCGAATGCCAGCCGTTTGTTGGCCAGGGTGGGCTCTTTGCCCAGAGTGATGAGAGGCTCGATGACGCGGCGCAATTCTTTGGCTTTGGGCAACGTGGTTTTGATGGCTTCATGGGTAAGAAGCGATACGGCCATATTGCGGAACATCGCCAGGCGATGGCTGCTGGTGCGATTTAGTTTACGAAGACCACTGCGATGACGCATAGTATTTCCTTTGAATCTTGAAAAGACGGCCGCAGCTCAAAACTGGGCGGCGGACGCCTTGGTTAACCGGCTCTTCTATCAGCAAAAATGCTGCGGGCCGAGTGGTTGATGGGGCAGGTGCCCCGGTTGCAATTAAGGACGTTCCAGACCCAGCGGGGGCCAGTTCTCGAGCTTCATGCCCAAGGTCAGGCCGCGTGCAGCCAGAACTTCCTTGATTTCGTTCAGGGACTTGCGGCCCAGGTTAGGCGTCTTGAGCAACTCGTTTTCAGTGCGCTGGATAAGATCGCCAATGTAATAGATGTTTTCGGCCTTGAGGCAGTTGGCCGAACGCACGGTAAGCTCCAGGTCGTCGACCGGGCGCAGCAGAACGGGATCGATCTGAGGCGCACCGCGCGAAGGCGCTTCGTAGGAATCGCCGGCGCCTTCCAGGGCCGCAAACACCGAGATCTGGTCCATCAGGATACGGGCCGATTGGCGCACGGCTTCCTCGGGGGAAATAACGCCGTTGGTTTCAATGTCGAGGATCAGCTTGTCCAGGTCGGTACGCTGTTCCACACGAGCACTTTCCACCGCGTAGCTGACACGGCGCACTGGGCTGTACGAAGCGTCGAGCACGATGCGGCCAATGGTGTGGGCGCGATCGTCGGCCAAGGCGCGAACGTTGCCGGGCACATAGCCACGACCCTGCTCAACCTTGATATGGATTTCCAGCTTGCCGGCTTCGGTCAGGTTGGCAATCACGTGATCCGGATTGACGATTTCCACATCGTGCGGAAGCTCGATATCGCTGGCCACGACGACGCCCGGACCGTCCTTGCGCAGGACCAGGGTGACTTCTTCACGATTGTGCAGTTTGAACACCACGCCCTTCAGGTTCAGCAGGATGTCGACAACATCTTCACGCACACCGGCCAGCGTGGAGTACTCGTGCACGACACCGGTCATCTGGACTTCGGTCGGCGCATAGCCGGTCATGGAGGACAACAAAATGCGACGCAACGCATTGCCCAGCGTATGGCCGTAGCCACGCTCGAAGGGTTCCATGACGACCCGAGCATGATTCTTGCTGATCGGTTCGACTTCAATGGAACGCGGCTTCAAAAAACCTTGAGACATAGGTGTTTCCTTTTCAATACCCTCGGCTCGTTACACCGATAAGGCTGACGGATTAACCGGCGCTGACCAGGCAAAGACAACCTGGATGGTCCGGCATGTAGACCGCACAGCCCACTTTCCGTTTGAGCGGGAAAGTGGGCTGCATGGCAATACTGACTGTTGATTAGCGAGAGTAGAGCTCGACAACCATCGACTCGTTGACGTCACGGGCGACATCGGCGCGGTCGGGAACCTGCTTGAACGTGCCCGCCAGCTTGCTCGCGTCGACTTCAACCCACTGGGGGAAGCCTTGACCGGAGGCCAGGTCGAGCGATTCGCGAATACGCAACTGAGCCCTGGACTTCTCGCGGATCGACACCACATCGCCGGGTTTGACGATGATGGATGCGATGTCGGCGGTTTTGCCATTGAGCTCGATCGAGCGGTGGTTGACCAACTGACGCGCTTCGGCCCGGGTAGAACCAAAGCCCATGCGGTAGACGACGTTGTCCAGACGCGATTCCAGCAATTGAATCAGGGTCTCGCCCGTGTTGCCACGGCGACGCTCAGCTTCAAAGAAATACTTGCGGAATTGCTTTTCCAGAACGCCATACATGCGCTTGAGTTTTTGCTTCTCGCGCAGCTGCAGACCGAAGTCGGACGTACGCGCGCCGGAAGTGCGACCGTGCTGGCCGGGCTTGGACTCGAGCTTGCATTTGGAGTCGAGCGAGCGACGCGCGCTCTTCAAAAACAGATCTGTACCCTCGCGACGCGAGAGCTTGCATTTAGGACCAATATAACGTGCCATTATGCTTTCCCCTTAGATGCGACGACGCTTGGGCGGACGGCAGCCATTATGCGGCACCGGCGTGATGTCTGAGATGCTGGAGATCTTGATCCCCAAGGCGTTCAGTGCGCGCACGGACGACTCGCGGCCGGGACCGGGGCCCTTGATGCGGACTTCGAGCGTCTTGATACCGTATTCCAGTGCAACCCGGCCGGCCGATTCAGCCGCCACCTGCGCCGCAAACGGCGTGGATTTGCGCGAGCCCTTGAAACCGGCTCCGCCCGAGGTCGCCCAGGACAAGGTGTTGCCCTGACGGTCGGTGATCGTGATGATCGTGTTGTTGAAAGAAGCGTGAACGTGCGCAATGCCGTCCGATACGCTCTTTTTAATCTTCTTGCGCGCGCGGGATGCGCTGGCAGTGGATGCTTTCGCCATCTCTAGTCCTCGTTATTTCTTCAGGGAAGCAGCAGCGCGACGCGGCCCTTTACGGGTGCGGGCGTTGGTGCGCGTACGTTGGCCGCGCACGGGCAGACCACGCTTGTGGCGCATGCCCCGATAGGTTCCCAGGTCGATCAGACGTTTGACCGACAGTTGTACTTCACGACGCAAATCACCTTCGACCGTGAACACATTGACGTGTTCGCGCAGGCGCTCAAGCTCGGCGTCGGTCAGATCTTTTACTTTCTTGGAAAGTTCGATACCCGCTGCCTCGCAAATTTTACGAGCACGAGTACGTCCGATACCAAAGATAGCGGTAAGTCCGATTTCGGCGTGTTGATGCGGCGGAATATTGATGCCAGCAATACGGGCCATGACTGTTCCTTGTTAAATCTGTTGCGCGTTAGCCATTAGCCTTGGCGCTGCTTATGACGTGGGTCGGTGCAGATGACACGCACCACGCCGTGACGTTTAATGATCTTGCAGTTGCGGCAAATCCGCTTTACCGATGCCATTACCTTCATGGTTGACTCCTAGTTTCCTTTTTTTCCGGACCGCTTATTTAGAGCGGAATACAATTCTGGCGCGTGTCAGGTCATAGGGCGTGAGCTCCACTGTGACCTTGTCACCCGGCAGAATCCGGATGTAATGCATACGCATCTTGCCCGAAATATGCCCCAGTACTATGTGGCCGTTTTCCAGCTTGACGCGGAAAGTTGCGTTGGGAAGGTTTTCAACGACCTCGCCCTGCATTTGAATTACGTCGTCTTTAGACATTGCCGTCTTCTTAGCGCATTGGCAATCCCGCGCCCTTGAAGTTCGCCTTCTTGAGCAGCGAATCGTACTGGTGGGACATCATGTAGGCTTGCGCCTGCGCCATGAAATCCATGGTTACCACCACGATAATCAGTAAAGACGTACCACCAAAGTAAAACGGTACATTCCACCGCGCCTGCATAAGTTCCGGCAACAAACACACCAGAGTTATGTAGATGGCCCCAGCCAATGTCAGACGCATCAGGATCTTGTCGACGTACCTTGCCGTTTGCTCGCCTGGACGGATGCCTGGAACGAACGCACCACTTTTCTTCAGGTTATCTGCCGTTTCGCGGCTGTTGAACACCAGGGCCGTGTAGAAAAAGCAGAAGAAAATAATTAAACCAGCATACAGCGTAATGTACAGCGGTTGCCCGGGGGACAATGCCGCCGCCAAATCGCCGAGCCAGCGCATATCGGGGTTGCTGGAGAACCAGCTAGTCACCGTGGCAGGCAGCAGGATGATGGACGACGCAAAGATGGGCGGAATCACACCGGACATGTTCAGCTTCAGGGGCAGATGCGAACTTTGCCCCCCGTACACCTTGTTGCCCACTTGCCGCTTTGCGTAGTTGACCGTAATGCGACGCTGGCCACGTTCGACAAACACGACAAAGTAGGTAACCGCGATCACCAAGGCGAAGATGAACAGGGCAGCCAGGATGGACATCGAATCCGTGCGGACCAGGTCGAGCATGCCGGTGAGGGCACTGGGCAAGCCGGCAACAATACCTGCGAAAATCAGGATGGAAATCCCGTTTCCGATGCCGCGCTCGGTAATTTGCTCGCCCAGCCACATGACGAACAAGGTACCCGTTACCAGAGTGACAATGGTCGTAAAACGGAACAACATGCCTGGATCAATGACCAGCCCGGGTTGGGACTCGAGCGCAACCGAGATGCCCACCGATTGAATCAAGGCCAGGAGCACCGTGAAATAGCGCGTGTATTGCGTAATTTTGCGCCGGCCCGATTCGCCTTCCTTCTTGATGGCTTCGAGCGTAGGCACCACGACCGCCATCAATTGCATGATGATGGCCGCCGAAATATACGGCATGATTCCCAGCGCGAACACCGAGAAGCGTTCCAGGGCGCCGCCCGAGAACATGTTGAACAAGCCCAAGATGCCGCTCTGGTTCTGCTGGAACATATCGGCCAGTGCATCCGGGTTGATGCCGGGCACAGGGATATGGGTTCCCAACCGGTAGACGACCAGGGCAAGTATCAGGAACACGACACGGCGACGCAAGTCGCCGTAGCGCGGACCCGATTTACTTTGTGCCTGAGCTTTAGCCACCGTGACCCCTTAAACCAGCGAGCCGCCAGCGGCTTCAATGGCTGCGCGAGCGCCTGCCGTAGCGGCAACACCCTTCAATGTAACCTTGCGGGAAATCTCGCCCGATTTGATTACCTTCACGTAGCGCACACTTTGGCCGACGATCCCGGACTGCTTGAGTACCTGCACATCAATCTCGTCGACGGCAACGTTCTGCAATTCCGACAAACGGACTTCGGCGCGCAACACTTGGGTGCGGGAGGTAAAGCCACGCTTGGGCAGTCGGCGATACAAAGGCATTTGACCGCCTTCGAAGCCCACTTTATGGAAACCGCCCGAACGGGATTTCTGGCCTTTGTGGCCACGGCCGGCGGTTTTACCCAGGCCCGAGCCAATGCCCCGGCCCACTCGACGCCGTTCGCGCTTGCTGCCGGCTGCCGGCTGCAATGTATTTAGTTGTGTTTCTGACATCTCGATTCCTTTCAGGCTTCCGAGACGGTGACGAGGTAATCCACTTTACGGATCATCCCACGCACCTCGGGCGTATCGACCAACACGCGGCTGCTGTTCAGCCCGCGCAACCCCAGGCCGCGAACGGTATCGCGGTGAGATTGCTTGGTGCCGATGATAGAGCGCACGAGCGTTACTTTGATTTGCTTCTGTGTCGTCATGACTTACCCCAGAATCTCTTCGACCGTTTTGCCACGCTTGGCGGCAATTTCGGACGGGGTCGAGCAAGCGCGCAAACCGTTGAGCGTTGCACGGACCAGGTTGTATGGATTGCTGGAACCGAGGCTCTTGGCCACCACGTTGCGCACGCCCATGACTTCAAAGATGGCGCGCATCGGGCCGCCAGCGATCACGCCGGTACCTTCGGCGGCAGGCGACATCAGAACGGTGGACGCACCGTGTTTGCCGACCACCGTGTGGTGCAGCGTGCCGTTCTTCAGGGCAACCTTGTAGAGGCCGCGGCGCGCTTGTTCCATTGCCTTTTGAACAGCAACGGGCACTTCGCGGGCCTTGCCCTTGCCCATGCCGATACGGCCATCGCCGTCGCCAACAACGGTCAGTGCCGCAAAGCTCATGGTGCGACCACCCTTGACCACTTTGCTGACGCGATTGACCGCAATCATTTTTTCACGCAAGCCGTCGTCGTTTTCTTTCTCGGCGGCCTGCCTTCCTTGTGCTTTAGCCATTTGACAATTCCTTGCTTAGAATTTCAGGCCGGCTTCACGCGCGGCGTCGGCCAGCGCTTTGACGCGGCCATGATAACGGAAGCCTGAACGGTCAAAGGCGACCAGTTCAATACCAGCTGCTTTTGCCTTTTCCGCAACACGCTTGCCCACCATGCCGGCGGCGGCAACATTGCCTCCGCTGACTTTCTGGCTGGCCAGCTCTTTGCGAACTTCCGGCTCGAGCGTCGAAGCGCTGACGAGCACACGATCGCCTTCCGGCGAGATGATGTTTGCGTAGATATGCGTGTTCGAGCGGAAAACGGAGAGGCGGTGTACCCGCAACTCGGCGATTTTCCGACGTGTCGCAACTGCACGACGCAAACGGGAGATTTTCTTGTCCATGATTCGTCCTTGCCTGCGCGCTTATTTCTTCTTGGTTTCTTTCATGATGACGCGTTCATCTGCGTAGCGCACACCCTTGCCCTTGTAGGGTTCGGGACGGCGATAAGCGCGAATTTCCGCGGCCACCTGGCCAACCACCTGCTTGTCTGCGCCCTTGACGACGATTTCCGTCTGGGTGGGGCATTCAATCTTGATGCCTTCAGGCATGTCGTGCAGGATGTCGTGCGAAAAACCAAGTTGCAATTTAAGCGCATTGCCTTGCACCTGGGCGCGGAACCCCACGCCAACCAGGTTCAGCTTGCGTTCAAAACCCTTGCTGACACCGGTAACCATATTGTTTACCAGGGCGCGCAGGGTGCCCGACATGGCTTTGGCCTGACGGGAATCGTTGGCAACCGTGAATGAAAGCTGGTTGTTGTCGAGTTTGATATCGACATCGCCGGTTAGCGGCTGCGTGAGGGTGCCCAAGGGACCCTTGACAGTGATCTGTTGCGCGTTAATGGTGGTTTCCACGCCTTTGGGCAGCTCGACCGGGTATTTTGCGATACGTGACATATGGTTCTCCTTATGCGACGTAGCACAGAACTTCGCCGCCCACGCCAGTAGCGCGAGCTTTGCGGTCGGTCATGACGCCGCGTGGCGTCGAGACAATAGCCACGCCCAAGCCATTCATGACCTGTGGAATGGTTTTGCTGCCCTTGTAAATACGCAGCCCTGGACGCGACACGCGATCGATGCGTTCGATGACCGGACGGCCAGCGTAATACTTAAGGGTGATCTCGAGAACAGGCTTGGCCTGATCACCGATGATCTGGAAACTATCGATATAGCCTTCGTCTTTAAGCACGGCTGCAATAGCGGCCTTTAGCTTTGAGGAGGGCATGCTGACCGACGTTTTGTTAACTTGCTGCGCATTGCGCACGCGGGTCAACATGTCGGCGATGGGATCGCTCATGCTCATGTGTTTTTCTCCTACCAGCTGGCTTTGGTCATGCCCGGCACTTCGCCGCGCATCGCCATTTCGCGTAGCTTGTGGCGAGTGAGTCCGAACTTGCTATAGACGCCACGAGGACGGCCAGTAACGACGCAGCGGTTGCGCTGACGAGTCGGGTTGGAATTGCGAGGCAGTTGCTGCAACTGCAAGCGCGCTTGATAGCGTTCTTCGTCGGATTTCGACTGATCGTCGATAATCGCCTTGAGCGCAGCGCGTTTGGGTGCGTATTTCTCTGCCAGCTTGGCGCGTTTGATATCGCGATTGATGAGTGAAAGTTTAGCCACGTCATCGCCCCTTAATTGCGGAACGGGAAGCTGAAGGCCGTTAACAGCGCCTTGGCTTCTTCGTCATTCTTGGCAGTCGTGGTGATACTGATGTTCAGCCCACGGACCGCGTCGATTTTGTCGTATTCGATTTCGGGGAAAATGATTTGCTCTTTCACCCCGACGTTATAGTTGCCGCGCCCGTCGAACGCACGGCCGGAAATACCACGGAAGTCGCGCACGCGCGGCAACGCCACGGCAACCAGGCGATCCAGGAATTCGTACATGCGCCGGCCACGCAAGGTGACCATGCAACCAATAGGATAGTCTTCGCGGATCTTGAAGCCGGCAATCGCCTTGCGCGTCTTGGTGACGACAGGCTTTTGCCCCGAGATCTTGGTCAGGTCGGACACGGCGTGCTCGATGACCTTCTTGTCGGCAACGGCTTCGGATACACCCATATTGAGGGTGATCTTGGTGATGCGCGGCACTTCCATGACGCTTTTGTAGCCAAACTTGGCTTGCAGGTCGGCAATGACCTTGCTGCGGTAAAACTCTTGTAAACGAGCCATGTTCTTCGCCCCTTATGCCTTAGCGCCAACGACTTCGCCGCTGGAACGAAACACACGCACTTTGCGGCCGTCAACTTCTTTGATCCCTACGCGATCGGCCTTGCCGGTGGCGGGATTGAAGAGGGCCACATTGGAAATGTGAATGGGCATAGTCTTGTCGATGATGCCGCCTTGCGTACCGGCCATTGGATTGGCCTTGACGTGCTTCTTGACGACATTGACGCCTTCGACCAGAACGTGATCGGCGTCAACGCGCTGCAGCACGGTGCCGCGGCGGGTTTTATCGCGACCGGCCAGAATGATGACCTCGTCGCCTTTACGGATTTTTTCCATGGTGGCTCCTTACAGCACTTCCGGGGCCAGGGACACGATCTTCATGAACTTTTCCGTACGCAATTCGCGCGTGACGGGTCCGAAGATACGGGTGCCGATGGGCTCCAGCTTGGCGTTGAGCAAAACAGCGGCGTTTCCGCCGAACTTAATCAACGAGCCGTCTTTACGGCGCACGCCCTTGGCGGTGCGCACCACTACTGCGTTGTAAATTTCGCCTTTCTTGACGCGCCCGCGCGGCGCCGCATCTTTAACCGTAACCTTGATTACGTCACCGATGGCGGCATAACGGCGCTTGGAGCCGCCCAGCACCTTGATGCACATAACGGAACGCGCACCTGTGTTGTCGGCCACGTCCAGCGTGGTCTGCATTTGTATCATGATTTTTCCTGTTCCAACTTAGCCGCGTTTTGTTGTCAATACGCACAAACACGTTTCAACAAAGCCACACAACCAGTTTTGGTCCCGTCAGACCTTATACAGCCTGTTCGCGTGCGGCCCTGTCATTCAGACGCAACCCCTGTCAATTAACCACGGGTCTTGTCCTTCTAGGGTTTACGAAAACCAGCTGCCTAAAGCCCTGGGTTGAAATCTTGCCTTTTGAAAGCCCCCAGGTATCGTTCATGCGCCTATACACCTAACGCCTGCCGACAATTGAAAACCTCAAATTCGTTGCTTTCGCATTTCTTGCTAAGCCAATTAAAAGCCAGCAAGTCAGTAACTATAACTTTATTTGGAAGGCAGCGCAAGGCATTTCGTGGAAATTACGCCCTGGAACCGCCAAAAAAGCCACAACGCCATCAATAACGGCCCGACAACAAGCTGCCGGCGTTGGGCACCTTGCGCTCAAGGCCCAGCACATTCAGCATTTGGTACACCGTGCCGATGGCGGCCGTGGTGACCGGCAGGCCCAGGCTGTCTTCAACCTGCTGGACCGCCTGGAAGGACGGCATTTGCACGCAGGCCGATAGAACCACGGCGTCCACACCGCTGGTATTAACGCGCTTGATGCGCTCGGCGGCGGCCATGGGGTCCTGGCGGCCCACTTCCAGGTTGTCGGGGATCTCGAGCGACACCGCGTCCTGCACCTCGATGCCCTCGTTTTCGATGTAATCCACCACGAGTTGGGTCAGCGGCTTCATGTAGGGCGTAAGAATGGACACTTTCTTGGCATTCATGGCTTTCAACCCCTGAACCAGCGCTCCGGCGCTGGAAACCACGGGTGCGGCACCGCCATTATCCACCGTAACCTGGTGCAGACGCTTTTCGGATTCGCGATGGTAACCCAGGCCCATGCTCATGATGGCGACCAGGCAGGCATAGCCCAGCACATCGACGCGCGCATCGGACAGTTCCAGCGCGCAGCGGTCGGAATCCTTGTCCATGGCCTTGAGCTCTTCGGCCGTTACTTTCTTCATGCGCATGCGGCTGGAGTGGAAGGTGAAGCGCTCGGGGAAAATGCTTTCCCGGCTGCGCAACATAAGCGGGATTTCAGTTTCCATCGTAGTGTTGGAACTGGGCACGATTTGGCCGATGCGGTAGTTACGGGCTTCTGTAGTGGACATGATTCACCTAAATATAAGCAGGAATTACATAGGGGTTTGATCTATGATCGGCCATATTGGACAAACAGACCAATACCCATTTCGTCTAGCGCGCCAGCTTTTGCCTATGGGCGGCTGGCTCTTCTTTTAGAATAACGCATACTTGCGCCGCCGAACCGCCCTGAAGCAACCAGCGCCCCCTGTTGGGGCGGACCACACTTCGCCGACCGGGGCCCCCGGAA
Organism: Pusillimonas sp.; assembly: GCA_044464765.1. Classification (GTDB taxonomy): domain Bacteria; phylum Pseudomonadota; class Gammaproteobacteria; order Burkholderiales; family Burkholderiaceae_B; genus JBIQKZ01. The sequence goes on along the minus strand of JBIQKZ010000001.1, from coordinate 49,087 downwards.
CACCTTTCTCTGGATAGCCATGGAGCTTCGCCAGTTACGGTACTTTACCGCCCTTGCCGAGGAACTGAACTTCACCCGCGCCGCCGAGCGTCTGCATATCTCGCAGCCTCCGCTTAGCGCGCAAATCGCCCAACTGGAAGACGAATTGGGCGTCAAATTGTTCGACCGCACCAGCCGCAAAGTGGCCCTGACCGAAGCAGGCGCCAGCTTCCTGCGCGATGTCCGCATCATCCAGGCGCGCCTGAAAGAGGCCAGCCAGCGCGCTCGGAACATCCATTCCGGCCTGGCCGGGCGCATCGAGATAGGCCTGTCGGGCTCGCACTTCCTGGGCCCCCTGCCTGAATTCATCGGTTCCTTGGCGCTTAGCCACCCCGACATTGCCGTCGTTCTGCAGGAAATGGCCCCCAACGACCAAATCGACGCCCTGCGCGAGCACCGCATCGACATCAGCATCTCGCGTCAATCCATAGAAGACGACCTGCTGTGCAGCCGGCTGCTATGGCCCGATCCCCTGGTCGTGGCCCTGCCGCGCCAACACGCCCTGGCCAACCGCCAGGCGCTCACACTGGAAGCGCTATCTGGCGAACGTTTCGTCATGCTACGGCGGGAAACCTCGACATTCGCCGAACAGATCTTCAATGCCTGCGCAGCCCACGGCTTCGAGCCTGAAGTCGTCCAGTCCGTTGCCGAGGTTCCCGCTCAGTTAAGCCTGGTATCCGCCGGTCTGGGCATTGCCTTAGTGCCCGCCTCGGCCCAGGCCTACCAGCCCAGCACCCTGGTCTTCCTTCCGCTGGACGAAGCCAGTATCGCGGGCACGGTGCACGCCGTCATGCGCAAAGATCGCAAAAAGGCCGCCATCGATATCTTCCTGTCCCTTCTGACGGGCGCTCCGGGCGGTTCTTAAAAGCCAACAGCGCACTATACAAAGCACAGGAAGCTGGGAGGCTGTTGTTGTCTGGGGTACGACTAGGCGGGCTCGGCGTAAGGCGTGCGCCGCATGCTGACGAAGGGAAGGCGGGGGAAGTCGTCGGGCGCTGTCTGACCGGAGCGCAGCGTAGGGAGTTCGCCCGACGCCCGCCTGGACGAGGCAGATGCGGGAGAAGCACGCCGTGCCGAGCCCGCCTAGTCGTACCCCAGACAACTGCTTGCCGAACGGCAGGTACTTCTGAATGAACGGAAGGTGCAATTGATTATTGACCAACGATTACAGACCAACGGCTTCTGGGTGAAATAGGGCCAAGCCGACGTAAGGCGTGCGCCGCGACTGCTAGGAAGGACGGGGGCTGTCGGCCTGATCTGTCTGAGTTCGAGTCGCCAACGGCGGCGAGGACGAGTTATCAGGCCGCCCGTCCTGACGACGCAGGCACGGATCAAGCACGCCGTGCCGGCTGGCTCTATTTCACTCAGAAGCCGTTCTTAAGAACCCACTTCCCCTCCACGAAAGCAACCACCTCCCCCAAGCAACCCCTCTCGACCGACTAACCAGCCACCACCCCCCGAATACACTCCAACGCCAACTCAATCGACCTGGGATAAAGCGCATCATTGCGCCAATAAATCGACACCGACCCAAATCCCGCCAACTCCAACGGAATAATCCGCAACAACCCCAGATCCGCCAGCATCAACGTCGCCCGATGCGACGCCGTACCAATCACCGTACTATTGTTCAACAACGCAATATTCGCAATCACCGAATTCGACTCAATATAATTCGTCGGCAAACTACGCCCCGCACTCACCAACGCCGCCTCAAGCGCCTTGCGAATCGGCGTATTCCTTGGCCATACAATCCAGCGATACTGCAATACTTCCTGCCATCCAATACGAGGCAAATCAAACAACGGATGATCGTTGCGCGCCACCAGATCAATCGGCTCCGTATACAACACCTCGGTCAAAATACTGGAATGATCAAAATGGTCGTGGGCGCTGCGACCAATCACTACATCCAGATCCCCCTGCGAAAGCAGCGTCAACAAGCGATCCATCGTGCCTTCCATCAGATCGATGCGCATATTCGGCATCCGTGAGGCAATCTCCAGCACCGCTCGCGGGGCTGCTTCCGAAGCCGCCGCCCCCGACGCGCCAATCACCACCCGCCCCGCACTGCCATCACGCAGCGCCTCCATATCCGTAGCGGCGCGATCCAGTTGCGCCTCGATCCGTCGCGCATGCGCAATCAACGCCTCGCCATGCAAGGTCGGCGTCAAACCCCTGGCATGGCGCTCGAACAACGGCAAACCAATATCCGTCTCAAGATCCTTAAGCCACTTCGACAACCCCGGTTGAGTCGTATGCAACAAATTCGCCGAATGGCTTAAATTGCGTGTTTGGGCAAGGCTCAACAGGAATTTAAGGTTGCGGAGCCGGATCCGGTCCGTCCAGTCAGTCGCCATAGCGTCAACGCTCCCAATGGCCGCTCTACACCTTCATGCCTAATCGGCACAGAAAGAGCGCATAAAAGACAACAACTATAAGCCCGAACCGTAGTACAACAGCGAAGAAAGCCGACGAGAAACGCGTTGAGTCCATTGCAAATTCAGAAAATTCCGTCTATATTGTCGAAAATAGAAGTTATTTTATAAAATCCTGCCTGTGCCTACTTGTTCGGCTCACTGGCAGGCCTTTTGCCCGCATCGGCGTTCCCGCGTCGTTGCAACTCTTGCCCCTGACCCGTCAGGGCCGTAAGGAGCCAATCATGAAAATCGAAGAGCACGTCAACTATCGTGAAGACGTCGTCGGCCGGGCCAACGTCGAAGACACCCCAGAACTCCTGGCTTACTACAAAGAGCTGGACGACCTGAAGACCGGCGCGCTATGGACCGTCGCCAACAAGATCGAACCCTGGTTTCCGCAGTCCTCTTCCGAACCCGTGGTGTGGCGTTATCGCGATCTGCGAGACCACGTCCTGCGCTCGGTCGGCCTGGTTGCCCCTGAAAAGGCCGGCCGACGGGTTATCTACCTGAATAACCCAGGCCGCCGCGACGTGGCCGCTGCCGTAGGCTGGCTGTATTCCGGCCTGCAAGTCATGCATCCCGGCGAACGCGCCTCGGCGCACTATCATTCCGCCAGCGCCTTGCGCTTCATCATGGAAGGCAAGGGCGCCTACACCATCGTGGACGGCCGGAAAATGACTCTCGGCGCGAACGACTTCGTGCTGACGCCCAACGGCTGCTGGCACGAACACGGTGTCGAAGAAGACGGCCTGCCCTGCATCTGGCAAGACGGGCTGGATATCCCGCTGGTGAACGCGCTCGAGGCCAACTTTTTCAAAGTTCACCCCGACCTGCAGCAAGCCGTCACCCATCCCGTCGACGACAGCACCGCCACATGGGGCGGAACCGGCCTGGTGCCCGCCAACGATAGCTGGCCCCATGCTTACTCGCCTTTGCTCAAGTACGAATGGGCGCCCACCTACGAAGCGCTCAGCAACTACGCCCGGGTGACCGACGGCTCGCCTTTCGACGGCGTGCTCATGGATTACGTCAACCCCAAAACGGGCGGCCCCGTCATGCAAACCATCGGCGCCAGCATGCAAATGCTGCGCCCAGGCGAACATACCAAGGCGCACCGCCAGATCGGCAGCTTCATCTATCAAGTTGCCAAGGGCAGCGGCTATTCCATCATCAACGGCCAGCGTTACGACTGGCAGGAACGCGACATCTTCTGCGTACCGTCCTGGGCCTTCCACGAGCACGTCAACGCCAGCCAAAGCGACGACGCCTGCCTGTTCTGCTTCCACGATCTGCCCGTCATGAAATCGCTGGGCCTGTATCGCGAAGAAGCGCTCGGCGAAAACAACGGCCACCAACCCATTCAATCCTGAACCCGGTCGCCTGTCCACGAACAGGCGCCGTCACACCCTCACAAGGAACACACATGCGTTTAGTCACCTACCGCCGCAACGTACTGGAAGGGGCCCGCCTGGGCGCCATCGTCGAAGGCATGGTCATCGACCTGGAACATCTTGGCCTGTGCGCCGGCATCGACCTGCCGTGCGACATGCTCGAATTCATCGACCTGGGCCCTTCCGCCGTCAGCACGGCCACCGAACTGCTGGACCAGTACGGCAACGACTGGCCGGTAGGAACCGCCCTGCCCCTGCAAAACGTCAAACTGCTGGCCCCCATTCCGCGCCCGCGCAAGAATATCTTCGGCATCGGCCTGAACTACGTCGAACACGTCGAAGAGTCCAGCCGCAGCCTGGACACCTCGCCCGACCTGCCCAAGCAGCCCATTATCTTCACCAAGCCGCCCACCACCGTCATCGGCCCCGACGACGCCATTGAGCACGACGCCAAGATCACCCAGCAGCTCGACTGGGAAGTCGAACTGGCCGCCATCATCGGCACACGCGCCAAACGCGTGGAAGAGAAAGACTCGCTTTCCTATGTCTTCGGCTACAGCCTGATGCTGGACATGAGCGCGCGCGATTGCCGCCGTGCCGGACAGTGGGTGTATTCCAAGGGGCTGGATACTTATGCGCCCTTCGGGCCGTGCATCGTCACCGCCGACGAAATCCCCGACCCGCAAGATCTCGACCTTTGGCTGACCGTCAACGGCGAAATCAAGCAAAAGTCCAATACCAAGTTCATGCTGTTCAACGTCGCTCACCTGATCAGCGACATCAGCCAGGGCATTACGCTGGAACCGGGCGACATCATTGCCACCGGCACACCCTCGGGCGTGGGCGCAGGGCGCAACCCCCAAGAGTGGTTGTGGCCTGGCGATGTGGTCGAGTCCTACGTCGAGAAGATCGGCACCCTACGCAACCCTGTGGTCGCGGTTTAAGCCGGGGATGCGCTGGAGCCGGCTCCGGCCCCAGCGCATCGTCGCCGGTACGGTTAAAGGTTAATGGCCTTCTGGGCCGCTTTAGGAAACGCCATGTTGAACTTGCCCGCTTTCAAAGTTGCCTCGGTACAGGCATCGCCCGTTTTTCTAGATACGCCGGCCACCATTGAAAAGGCCTGCGGCCTGATCGCCGAAGCCGTTTCCAATGGCGCCGCGCTGGTGGCCTTTCCCGAAGTCTACGTATCGGCCTACCCCTACTGGAACTGGATCATGAACCCGGTCGAGGGCAGTGCCTGGTTCGACAAGCTATGCCGCAGCGCCATTGAAATCCCCGGCCCGGAAATCCACCGCGTCGCCCAGGCGGCCGCACGGCACGGCGTACACGTCGTGATCGGCGTCAACGAACGCAGCCAGACGGGCATCGGCACCATCTACAACACACTGGTGTTCATCGGCCCCGATGGCAAGATCCTGGGACGCCATCGCAAGCTGATTCCCACCTGGGCCGAAAAGCTTACTTGGGCCAATGGCGACGGCGCGTCGCTAAGGGTGTACGACACCCCCCTGGGCAAACTGGGCGGCCTGGCCTGCGGCGAGAACACCAATACCCTGGCGCGCTTCAGCTTGCTGGCGCAAGGGGAACTGCTGCATATCGCCAGCTACATCTCGCTGCCCGTCGCGCCGCCCGACTACGACATGGCCGAGGCCATCAAGGTTCGCGCCATGGCCCATTCATTCGAGGGCAAGGTCTTCACCGTCGTGTCGTGCTCTACGATATCCGAGGAAATCATCCAGGCTTTCACGCCCAGCCATCCCCAGGCCGAGCAAATGCTACGGCGCAAGAACAGCGCATTCTCGGGCGTCATCGGCCCCGACGGTCGCTTGGTCGGCGAACCGCTGATCGACGTCGAGGGGATCGTCTATGCCGACATCGATCTGGGCAAATGCCTGCAACCTCGCCAGATGCACGACATCACCGGGCACTATAATCGCTTCGATGTCTTCGATCTGCGGGTCAATCGCGCGGCGCAACAGGCCGCACAGTTCTCCAACCAGGCGGGCGCGTCGCTCGACTACGAGCCTGACGCACACGAGAGCAGCGCCAACGGCTCGAACAACCCAGCATCATGAATCTTCCAGCCGCCGACTTCGACACCGCGCGCCCGGCCAAAGCACCCACACTTGCCGAGCAGGCGTATCACGCGATCAAGCGCGACATTATGTCGGGTGCGCTGCCTCCTGGGCTGGCGCTACGGCTGGAGCTCCTGAAACAACGCTACCAGCTAAGCTTCACCCCCTTGCGCGAAGCGCTGAACCGGCTGCAAAGCGAACACCTGGTCGAATCGGAAGCCCTGAAAGGGTTTCGGGTGGCGCCTCTATCGCTGAAGGAAATGCGCGACTCCATGAGCGCCCGCATCCTGATCGACTGCGAAGCCTTGTTGCGATCCATCGACAATGCCTCCGACGACTGGGAAACGGCCATCGTGGCGGCGCTGCACGCCCTGTCGCTGGCCACGCGACGCCAACATGCGGATGGCGCCACATTCGACGCCTATTACGAAATGGTGGAGAGCCGCCACCTCGCCCTGCACAGGTCCTTGATTGCTGCCTGCGATTCTCGCTGGCTCCTGGATTTCTCCACCACGCTGTACATGCAAACGGAACGGTATCGCCGGCCCATGTTGGTCAATCTGTTCAAGACCATCGCCATCCGCGACGTATCCAGGGAACACCAAGAGATCGTCGACGCCACCCTGGCCCGCGACCACAACACGGCCACGACCTTGCTGGCCGCGCACTACAACAAAACCGCCGACCTCATCGAAAGCACCTTGGAGTCGCTGGACTAGTAAGCGGCTTGGCCCGCGCGGGAATACGTCCCGACAAGGGGTCTAAGGCGGCCGCGCAATAACCGCCGTTCAGGTACCCAGCCTCAGACGCCCAGGTATTGGTTCACCAGCTCGGGCTTGTCCAGCAATTGCTGCGAGCTGCCATCCCACACCACGCGCCCTTTTTCTATCATGTAGTGGCGATCGACCAGGTGGTGCATTTCCTTCAGGTTCTTGTCGATCAATAGGATCGCCTGGCCTTCGGACTTGAGGCGGTTCAGACACGCCCAGATTTCCTGGCGAATGACGGGCGCCAAGCCTTCGGTGGCCTCGTCCAGGATCAGCAAGCGCGGGTTGGTCAGCAAGGCGCGCCCGATCGCAAGCATCTGCTGCTCGCCGCCGGACAAGGTACGCGCCGATTGGCTGCGCCGCTCTTTCAGGCGGGGGAAAAGCTCGAACACCGTGTCCAGCGTCCATTGCTTGCCATGCACCGTGTGGGATGTGGCCACCAGGTTTTCTTCGACCGTCAGCGATGCGAATACACGGCGCCCCTCGGGCACCAAACCAAAGCCAAGGCGGGCGATGCGATGCGGGCGCAAGCCGTCGATGCGATTGCCTTCGAAGGTAATCGTGCCGCCCTGTACCGGCAGCATGCCCATGAGCGTGCGAACGGTGGTGGTTTTGCCCATGCCGTTGCGCCCGATCAGGGAAACGACCTGGTTGGCGGCGATCTCGAGATTCATGCCAAACAGCACCTTGCTGGCGCCATAGCCTGATTGCAGATTGTCGGCTTTCAGCATTAGCTTTCCTCCCCCAGGTAGGCGTCGCGCACGGCGGGGTTCTCGCGCACCTCGGCAGGCGTGCCGGTAAAAATAGGCTTGCCATAAACCAGAACGGTTACCCGATCCGCCAGGGCAAAAACAATGTCCATGTCGTGTTCCACCAGCAAAATGGCGTACTGGCCCTTCAGGCCCTGCAGAATGTCTTTCATTAAATGAGACTCTTCCGCGCCCAGGCCGGCCATGGGTTCGTCCAGCAGCAACACCGACGCATTCAACGACAGGGCGATGGCCAGTTCCAGTTGTCGTTTCTCGCCATGAGCGAGTTCCGACACGCGCAATCCGGCCCGGTCGGCCAGGCCGACCTTGGCCAGCGCGGCACGGGCCGGCTCGCGCAGTTCGGGGTCTTTACGGGCGTCGCGCCAGAAATTGAACCGCTTGTTCGACTGCGCCTGCACAGCCATGGCCACGTTGTCTTCAGCGGTAAGCTCGTTATACAGCTGGCTAATCTGGAACGAGCGCGCCAAGCCGACCGCCGCCCGGTTGTAAGCAGGCAGGCGGGTAATATCGACACCGTCGAGCAGGATCTGGCCCGAGTCGGGCATCTGCTCGCCGCCGATTTGCGAGATCAGCGTCGTCTTGCCCGCCCCATTGGGGCCGATCAAGGCATGCAGCTCGCCGGGCATGACAGTCAGGTTCACATCGTTGGTCGCCACCAGGGCCCCGAAGGCCTTGTGCAGGTGGCGAATTTCCAGCTTGGGGGTTTGGGTAGTGGTGGTGTCAGTCATGGCTCTTGCTCCCTGCCAGCCAGCCGAACAGGCCGCGTTTGCTGAACAGCACAACCAGAACCAGCACAGGCCCCAGGAAGAGCATCCAGTTTTCCGTCCAGCCGGTCAGGGTTTGTTCCAACCCGAGATACACAGCGGTGCCCAGCACCGGACCGAAGATCGTTCCCATGCCGCCCAGGATAATCATGGCCATGAACTCACCCGACTTCAGCCAGGCGGCCATGTCCGGGCTGGCATACAACGCATAGTTGGCCCACAGGGCGCCGGCCAGGCCGGTGCCCGCAGCCGAGAACACAAACGCCGACAGCTTGTAGCGCAAGGGCGCATAGCCCAAATTAATGTTGCGCCGCTCGCTTTCCTTGAAGCCGCGCAGCACCATGCCAAACGGCGACTTGACGATGCGGCGGCAGAGCCACACCCAGAAGATCAAAATGGCCAGGCAAACATAGTAGAACACCGTGTTGTTTTCAAGATCGAGGAACGGCAGGGTATTGCGCGAGGTGATCGACATGCCGTCGTCGCCCCCGTACATGACCAGGCCCACCAGGACAAAATACAACATCTGCGCGAATGCCAGCGTAATCATGATGAACTGCAAGCCGCTGGTGCGCAGGGATAGATAACCCATGATCAGGCCGACAAAGCCGGCAAACACCATGGCCAGAATCCAGATGACGATTGCGGAAGTGGTTCCGGACCACCCGAAGATCGAGTCGCCCATGTCCATGTGGAAGGCCACAATGCCCACCACATAGCCGCCAATGCCAAAAAAGGCCGCATGGCCAAAGCTGACCATGGCCCCGTAGCCAAGGACCAGATCAAGGCTGACCGCCGCCAGCGCATAAATGACGAATCGTGTGGCCGTATTGATCAGGAAGCTGTTGCTGACCGCGTCCGCAAGGACGGGCACCAGCAGCAGAATCGCAAAAATAACGCCTACGACAAAGTATTTTCTATTCATGGCTTCGCTTTATCGTTGTGCCGGAATCAGACCGCGCGGTTTAACCAGAAGAACGATGGCCATCAAGATATAGATACTGGCCGACACAATGCTGGAGCTGACCGTGTCGCTATACTGGGGTGGCAAAAGCTGGGACATCCAGATCGGGATATAGGCCCGCCCGAAGGCGTCCGTCATGCCCACCAGCAGCGACCCCAACAAAGCGCCGCGCACCGAGCCTACGCCGCCCACCACAATCACCACCAGCGTGGTAATAAGCATTTTCTCGCCCATGCCGATTTCGACGGCCAGCAAAGGGGCGGACATGACGCCGGCGAAGCCGCATAAAAAGGCCCCCACCGTAAACACCACCATGAACAGGCGGCGGATATTGATGCCCAGGGCGTCGACCATCTCGCTATCGTCGGCGCCGGCGCGCACCAGCATGCCAACCCGTGTTTTGACGATAAGAAACCACAAACCCACGGCAACCAGAACACCAGCGCCAATAAACGCCAGGCGCATGATGGGATAGTTCAGGCCGGGCATGATGGGCACCGAGCCGGACAGCAGGTCGGGTATGGCCACGAAGGGGGGATTGCGGCCAAACACCACGGTGACCAGCGCATTAGTGAACATCAGCACACCCAGCGTGGCCAGCACCTGCTCGAGGTGGTCCCGATGATACAGGCGGCTGATGATGAGCCGTTCAACAATCAGGCCGTAAATGCCCGCACCCACAATGGCGGCCAGCATCGCAACCAGGAAGGAACCCGTGGAAGCTACGGCGGCGGCAGCGCAAAAGGCCCCAACCATATAAAAGGAGCCGTGGGCCAGATTGACCACGTTCATGATGCCCAGGATCAGAGTCAAGCCCGAGGCCAACAAGAACAACAGGGCGCTGTACTGCAGGCCGTTCATGACCTGCTCGACTAACATTGCCATAGACTTTCTCTTTATGGACCCGGGGCGGGCGAAGCGCGTGAAGCAACCTTCGTTCCCGCCCCCGGATCAGGATACAAGCGCGTTATTACTTGTCCATCTTGCACAAGTGGGAATATGCATCGCCATGGTCTTTGACGATCGTATCCACGAACTTGTAGTCAAGCTTGCCTTCCGCGTTCGGAGCGACCTCGACAAGAAACCAGTCCTGGATGGGATAGTGGTTTGGACCAAGCTTGAAGTTACCGCGAACGCTATCGAAATCGGCTTTGCGCAGGGCATTGCGGAAATCATCAGGCTTGCCTTCGACGTCGCCATCGACCGCCTTAAGGGCGGATGCGATAAGACGAGCCGTGTCATAGGACGTTGCCGCGTAAACGGTTGGGCGGCGATTATATTCTTTTTGGAACGCCTCGACAAACTGTTTGTTCGCCGCGTTATCCATGTCGGCCGTCCATTCTGTGGTCAGGAGAAAGCCTTTGCTGGCGTCGCCTGTGGCCGCCATCATGCGATCGTCCATCGAGTACAGCGTGGTCACCATCTTGACCTGATCGCTCAGGCCCGAGTTCGCCCATTGCTTGGCAAAGTTGATGCCGGCGCCGCCAGGCAGGAACTCGAACAAGGCTTCCGGCGCCAGCGAACGGATACGCGCCAGTTCGACCGAGAAGTCGGATTGATCGAGCTTGGTGTAGATCTCGGCAAGGATTTCGCCCTTATACGCCCGTTTGAAACCATTGAGCGCGTCGCGGCCCGACTGGTAGTTGGGCGCCATGATGACCATCTTCTTGATGCCCATGTTGTTGGCGGCGATGGCTGCGGTATCGCTATACGAGTCGTTCTGGAAAGCCGCTGCGAAATAGTTCTTGTCGCAACCTTCACCCGCAAAGTTGGACGGACCGGCATTCAGGCTGACGTAGAAGGCCCCTTCGCGAAAGACCGCCGGCGCCACCGCCACCAGAACGTTCGAGAAGTTGATGCCGGTGAACACCTTGATGCCTTCCTGCAACATGCGTTCGGCCGTCTGCTTGCCCGAGCCCGGTTTCAAGCCATCGTCTTCGACGATGACATCGACGGGAATGCCACCCAGCTTGCCGCCTTCCTGTTTGACGGCCAGCATGAAGCCATCGCGCTCGTCTTCACCAATGTAGCCAGCAGGCGTTGAAAGCGTTGTGATAAAGCCGATCTTGAGCGGATCCTGCTCTTGCGCATAAGCGACCTGGCCGAGTCCGGCCATGGCGGACAATGCCAAGGCGACGCCCATCTTTTTGAATAATCTCATGGATAGCTCCTTCAGTTGCTAAGTGCAACGCTTTAAAAATTGAGTTACACGCGGGGGATCAACGCGGCTGCAGGCAGTTTTCACGGCGCCAGCCGTAAAGCCATTCAAGCCCAGTGTAAAACTGTTCCTGGGACTTGTCTTTCCAGAGCAGGTTGCGCACCGTGCGCTCCACGCCCTTGGCGTGATAAATGCGGCCCATTTCGCGCGTCGACCACACCACCCGCGCGGTGCGCGGACAACGGATGGACTCATACAAGCGGAATGCCGCCTGCAGGTCGCCATTGCACTGGCCAACCGCCTCGCCCAGGGTCACGGCGTCTTCCAGCGCCATGCACGCGCCCTGCGCCATGTATTGCGCCATGGGGTGGGCGGCGTCGCCCAGTAAAGTACACAAACCCGTGCCCCATTCGTCGACCGGGTCGGCATCGGCGGTCGCCCAACGCCGCCACGATGTCGGACGGTCGAGCATCTGACGCGGACGCGGATGAATGCCTTCGAAGTAACTGAGGACTTCTTCCTTGCTTCCGTCGGTCACGCCCCACTCTTCTTCGTCGCGGCTATGGAAGGTCACCACCAGGTTGTACTGCTGGCCCCCACGCAGCGGATAATGCACCAAATGGCAGCGAGGCCCCGCCCACAACATAGGGGCGTTCACGCGTAAATCTTCCGGCATGTTTTCCAGGTCGACCACGGCACGGTAGACCACATGACCGGTAACCCGGTGATGCCGGCCGATGGTTTTTTCACGGATCACCGACTTCACTCCGTCGCATCCCACCACCGCATCCGCCTGATACACATTGCCATGGGTGTCGCTGACTTCAACGCCGTCCGACTTGAGCTTGACGTCGGCCACATGGGTGGATGTCTTGAACTCGATCAGGGGATCGTGCTGCACCGCTTCCAGAATGGACAGGTGGATGTCCGCCCGATGGATAACGGCATAAGGCCCGCCAAAACGCTTCTGGAATTTCTCGCCGGTTTCGATACGCACCACTTCCTCGCCGTCGACCGCGTCCATCATGATGATGTCGTCGGTGAACACGGCGCGCTTACGAGTGGCTTCGCCGGCGCCCAGGGCGTCGAGCGCATTGAAGGCATTGGGGCCCAACTGGATTCCAGCGCCGATCTCGCCGATCGTCTCGGCCTGCTCGAGCAGCAGCACGTGAATGCCTTGGCGCGTCAGCGACAGTGCTGCGGCCAGTCCGCCGATGCCCCCGCCAACAATAATGATCTTGTGTTTCGCTCTGGTGTCTGTCATTTCATGATTCCTGTCGTTTCAGCATGCGCGCGGCGAAGCGTCGCTATGGATCGGGCCGAGCGCATGCCCGGCCCGCGTCTTTACTTTTGAAAATCAGGCTGCACAGCCGGCGCAGCCTGTTGAAACGCCGGCAGGGTCGTGCAATGCTCGTATACGGCCATGATGCGCGGGTACGCGGAAACATCGCAGCCCATGCGGGTTGCATTGGCCACTTGCGGCACCAGGCAGCAGTCGGCCAGCGAAACCTGGCCGCCCACGCAGAAGCTGCCCGACTGGGTGCGCTCGAGCATGGCCTCCAGCGAATTGAAGCCTTCGGCGATCCAGTGCTGATACCACGTATTCTTGGCTTCGTCGCTGACCGCCAGGTCTTTGACCAGGTAACGCAACACCCGCAAATTGTTCAGCGGATGCATGTCGCAGGAAATCAGGTTGGAGATTTCAAGCACGCGCGCCCGCTGTTCAAGATCGGCGGGGATCAGACGAGGTTCGGGATACTTGGCATCCAGATAGTCGATGATCGCCATAGACTGCCCCAGCTGGAAGCCGTTGTCGTCCAGCAAAGGCACACTGGCGCCCGGGTTCTTGCCGACGTAATCCGCGTTCTTCTGTTCCATAACGCGGATATTGACCGGCACGAGATTGAAATCAAGTTTCTTGAGCGCCAGGGCAATCCGTACCCGGTACGAGGTTGAACTATTGAAGAAGCTGTATAAGTCCATGCTTACACCACATCGACAGCCAGCGTGCCCAGACCTTCGACCGAACCCACCATCTTGTCGCCCGCAACCACTGGGCCCACGCCTTCAGGCGTGCCGGTGTAGATCAGGTCGCCCGGCTCGAGCTTGAAGTACTTGGACAGATAGCTGATGGTTTCAGCCACCGACCAGATGAGGTTGTCGATACTGCTGCTCTGTTTGACCTGGCCATTGACCTCGAGCTTGATGAACGCCTTGTCCAGATTGCCGGCCTGAGCCGCGGGATACAGGGGACCGATGGGCGCGCTGTCGTCGAACGCCTTGCCGATTTCCCACGGGCGGCCCGCTTCGCGCATTTTCATTTGCAGGTCGCGGCGCGTCATGTCAAGGCCGACGGCGTAGCCCCAAACGTGGCTCAAGGCGTCGTCCAGGCTGATGTTGGACCCGCCCTTACCGATCGCGGCCACCAGTTCGATTTCGTAGTGGTAGTTGCTGGTTTCGGCGGGATAGGGGATTGCCAGGGTCTCGCCTTGTGCCACCGGACGCACGGCATCGGCGGGCTTGCAAAAGAAGAATGGCGGCTCACGATCAGGATCGAAGCCCATTTCGCGGGCATGCGCCGCGTAGTTGCGGCCAACGCAATAGACGCGGCGAACGGGGAAGGTGTCGGAACTGCCGTGCACGGGAACGGCAACGACCTCGGGGGCGTTAACTACGTAGGACATGATGTTGATCTCGTAAAAGTGAGTTATGAAACAAGATTGAAGACACGGACGTTGAACGCGTCTTGCCGCCCTTGATGGACAGCGCCTTTGCTGATTCTATTCTCCACAATGCCTTTAGCGTCGTGGCGCCCGCAAGCGGGGCGCCACCGATCACTCCAGGCTCAATATACGACTTTTACATGGCATTGTGTATTATTCGATATATAAATTACGATGAAATATTACTATTAATCATATTGTAAATCATATATCTATTCGGCTTCGGGCCGCCACACATCGCCTGGCTCGCACGTTAAAAGCGTTAAAACCTTAGGCTGGGGTCGAACAGCCAGGGCTCCTGCTTCCGGCGCGTTGCTTCGTAGCTCCGGATAAGGTCTGCATCCGTCAGTGTTACGGCAATGTCGTCCAGGCCTTCAAGCAATCGGCGCTTGCGGGTCGGATCGATCTGAAAGGGCAAGACCTGGCCGGACGGCGTCACCACCGTTTGCTCGGGTAGGTCGACCGCTAACTGGTAACCCGGCGACGCCAGCACCTCGTTGAACAACTGATCAATTATTGCCGCATCCAGCGACACGGGCAAAAGACCATTCTTGAAACAGTTATCGTAGAAAATACCTGCAAAGCTTACGGCCACAATGACGCGAAAACCGTAATCGTGCAACGCCCAAGCCGCATGCTCGCGGCTGGAGCCGCAGCCGAAATTCTCGCGCGTCAGCAGAACCTGCGCACCTTGATAGCGCGCTTGGTTCAAGGAAAAATCGGGATTCTTCCGGCGGCTGTCGGGCTCCTGGCCAAACACGCCGTCGTCCAGGAAACGCAATTCGTCAAACATGTGTCTGCCATAGCCGGTGCGTTCAATCGACTTGAGAAAATCCTTGGGGATGATGGCGTCCGTGTCGATGTTGTTGCGATCCAGAGGGGCCACCAGGCCTTTTAGCGTAGTAAATGGTTCCATGTCTGCCTCGTCAGAGCTGAGTGATGTCTACAAAATGCCCAGCAATTCCCGCCGCTGCGGCCATGGCGGGGCTGACCAAGTGGGTGCGCCCGCCCGGCCCCTGACGGCCCTCGAAATTGCGGTTGGACGTGGACGCGCAGCGCTCGCCTTTGCCCAGCCTGTCTGCGTTCATGCCAAGGCACATGGAGCAACCAGGCTCACGCCATTCAAAGCCGGCGTCGATGAAAACTTGATCCAGGCCCTCGGCCTCAGCCTGCTCCTTCACCAGCCCCGAGCCTGGAACGATCAGGGCTTGCTTGACGTTTGAAGCGACACGCCGGCCCTTGGCAATCGCGGCGGCGGCTCGCAGGTCTTCGATACGGGCGTTGGTACAGGAGCCTATGAATACCTTGTCGATCTTGATCTGTTCGATCGGCGTGCCCGCCTCCAGGCCCATGTACGCCAGCGCAGTCTGCATATTGCCGCGCCGCGTGGCATCGGTTTCCTGGGCGGGATCAGGCACACGGCCATCGACCGGAACCACCATGTCGGGCGTCGTGCCCCACGTCACCATCGGCCGCAAGCCGGCCGCATCGATCTCGACCACCTGGTCGAACACCGCACCCTCGTCGCTGACCAGTGTGCGCCAGTAGGCTTCGGCGGCGTCCCATTGCTCACCCTTGGGCGCCAGCGGGCGGCCTTTGACGTAGTCAATGGTTTTATCGTCCACCGCGACCATGCCCACCCGGGCTCCGCCCTCGATCGCCATATTGCAGAGCGTCATGCGTCCTTCCATGGACAAGGCGCGAATGGCTTCGCCGGCGAACTCGATCGCATAGCCGATGCCGCCGGCCGTGCCGATGCGGCCAATGATGTTCAGGATCAGGTCTTTGGCGCTAAGGCCATCGGGCAAGACGCCGTCCACCCGCACCAGCATGGGTTTCATGCGGTTGATGGACAGGCATTGGGTTGCCAGCACATGCTCGGCCTCGGAGGCTCCCACGCCAAAGGCCAGGGCCGCGAACGCCCCATGCGTGCTGGTATGGGAATCGCCCGCCACCACACTGGTTCCCGGCAAGGTGAACCCCTGCTCCGGCCCAATGACATGAATGATGCCCTGGCGCTTATCGCCCAGGCCGAATTCCGTAATGCCGTAGTCGTCGCAATTGCGTGTCAGTTGATCCACCTGGAGCCGCGACAAGGGATCGGTGATGCCGTCTGCCCCTGAAGCGCGCTCGGCCGGTGTGGTGGGAACATTGTGGTCGGCCGTGCCCAGAACCGTTTCAGGCCGCCAGACCTTGCGGCCCGACAGCCGCAAGCCGCCGAACGATTGCGGGCTGGTGACATCGTGCACCAGTTGTCGATCGATATACAACAACGACGGCCCATCGGGAGTTTCCTTGACCAGATGCCGCTCCCAGAGCTTGTCAAAAAGCGTGCGCGGCGCGGCAGGGGCCGCGCCTGTTTCTATAGCCATGATGGGTTCCTTTGAAAACACTGCCTCGAAACAAGAAGGGCGGCGCCACGGCGCCGCGGTGGTGTGCCAGGGCCTGTTCACACTCATCAAGGAGATCGCGTTGATTCGTGTGAACAGGCCCTGATTGTTATGCGGCCATGCCGGTCGGCAAAGGATAGCGCCGGGTTGAAGGACCGGCCTTGACAACCTGCCCCGGAATGTCGTGCTGGACCATGTCGGGAAGCTGGGCAGCCAGCGCCAGCAAGGCCTGTAGATCGACCCCGGTGTCGTAGCCCATGGCATTGAACATATGCACCATGTCTTCGGTGCATACATTGCCGCTGGCCCCCGGCGCGAACGGACAACCGCCCAGACCGCCCAGCGAGGCATCAAAACGGTCTATGCCCGACTGCGCCGCCGCCAGGGCATTGGCCAGACCCATGCCCCGCGTATTATGAAAATGCGCCGTAAACACCATGTCGGGCCAACGCTGTACGACTTCGTGGCACACCTGGGCAACCTGTGCCGGATTGGCCATGCCCGTGGTGTCGCACAGCGAAACACCATCGACGCCAATATCCACGAAACGCGCCAGGGTGTCCAGGACATGCGAAAGCGGGATGTCGCCCTCGAAGGGACAGCCGAAGGTGGTGGCCAGGGATACATTCAAGCGGGCCTGGCCGTCGATCATCCGGGCGACCTGGGCGAGTTGGTCCAGCGACTGTGCCGGGGTCATCCGCAAATTGGCCAGGTTGTGGCTCTGACTGGCGGAGATCACCAAATTGACTTCATCGACGCCACACGACAAGGCGCGTTCGCAACCGCGTAGATTCGGCACCAGGGCCGCATAAACAACCCCCGGCACACGGTCGATACGGCACATGACGGCTTCCGCGTCGGCCAGCGCCGGAATCGCCTTGGGCGACGTAAACGAGGTCACTTCGATCTTGGCCACGCCGCTGCGGCTGATGCCGTTGATGAATTCCACCTTGTCATCGGTAGGGATGAAGATGGGCTCCATCTGGAAGCCATCGCGCACGGAGACCTCCTGGATATACAGCCGCTGGCCGCTTGTGTTTTGAGTACTCATCGCTTTCAACCTTTTCTGTATCGCGCGCTGCGCGGCCTTCTCTGCGCCGCCTTTAAAGCCGCCGCGCCATTGCTATTGCACGAACGGGCCCCCGGAGCCCACCCGCATCCTCAGGCCAGGCCGGCCTGTCGCAACTGCTGTAATTGTTCCGCCGTCACCCCAATGGAATCCAGCACTTCCTGCGTGTGTTCGCCTAGCGCGGGACCCACCCAATTGGTGCGCCCCGGCGTGGCGCTGAGCTTGGGCACAATGCCGGGCAGCTCGACCGATTTGCCGCCGGGCAGCTCAAAGCTTTCCAGCATTCCGCGCGCCCGGTAGTGCGCATCATTCACAATGTCTTCGGCCGTGTAGATCCTGCCGCACGGCACCGAGGCATCGTCCATGATGCGCAGGATGTCTTCCAACTGGTTGCGCCCGGTCCACTCCTGGATGACGCCGTCCAGCATCTCGACTTGCTTGACGCGGCCGTCGTTGTGGGCAAGCGCGGGATCTTCGGCCAGATCGGACCGGCCAATGGCGGTCATCAGACGCCGGAATATGCCGTCGCCATTCCCGGCAATGGCCACATAGCGCCCGTCGGCGCACAAATAGGTATTGGACGGGACGATGCCCGGCAATGCCGAGCCCGTGCGTTCGCGCACGTGGCCTTCCGACGAATACTCGGGCACCAGGCTTTCCATGACGGCGAACACCGCCTCGTACAAGGCCACGTCGATCATCTGGCCCTTGCCGCCATTGACTTTCAGGTGGTGCATGGCCATAAGCGCGCCAATAACCCCATAGAGCGACGCCAGGGTATCGCCCAGGCTCACCCCAACCCGTACCGGCGCGCGATCGGGGTAGCCCGTAACGTAGCGCAGCCCGCCCATGCATTCCGCAATGGCGGCAAAGCCCGGCCGCTGGCTGGCCGGCCCATCCTGGCCATAGCCGGATATCCTGACCATGATCAGCGCCGGATTGATGGCGGACAATTGTTCCCAGCCGATTCCCCACTTTTCAAGGGTGCCGGGACGGAAGTTCTCGATCACGATGTCGGCCTCCGCCGCCAGTTTGCGAACGATTTCCTGCGCTTCCGGCGACTTCAGGTCGAGCGTAACGGATTTCTTGTTGCGGCTTTGCGTATACCACCAAAGCGAGGTGCCCTCGTGCAGCTTGCGCCATTTACGCAAGGGATCCCCTATTTTTGGCGGTTCGATCTTGACGACTTCGGCGCCAAACTGGGCCAGCACGGCGCTGGCATAAGGGCCGGCCACCAGCGAGCCGAGCTCAAGAACCTTGACTCCCGAGAGCGCCATGGGCGGCGCGGACGAGTTTTCCTGCATGATCAATTCCTCTCTTTGTACTATGCCCTAATCATCGCCGCCGCCAGCGCACCAGTAAAGAACTGGTTTACGATGTTGCCATCACATTCTGCGATGGCAACCCCTCGCCCAGGAGAACCGATGAGTTTGGACCCCAAATCCCTGCGTCTTTTCATCAGCGTGCTCAAGCACGGCACCATTGCCGCAGCCGCCGAGCACGAACATACCGCCGCCGCCGCCATCAGCCGCCGGGTGGCCGATCTGGAAGAGCAGCTTGGCGTCGCACTGCTGATCCGAAGCAACAAGGGCATTGCCCCCACGCCCGCCGGCCAGGCCCTGGTCGGCATGTCGCATCGGGTGCTGCATGACCTGGACAGCATTCGGACCCAAATGCATGACTATGCCGTGGGCATGAAAGGCTATATCCGTATCTTTGCCAATATGTCGGCTATTCATCAATTCATGCCCAAAGAACTAAGCGCATTTCTTTCAGACAACCCCCTGGTGCAAATCGATCTGGAGGAACACGTAAGCACCTTCATTGCCCAATCCATTGCCGACAACACCGCCGACATCGGCGTCCTGGTGCTGGACACCCCCCTCGAAGGCGTGGAGTTCCTGCCCTACCAGGAAGACGACCTGGTCGTTATTGTTCCGAAACTCCATCCGTTGGCCGACCTGGACCGCGTCGCCCTGGGCGATACCCTGGCTTACGACTACGTCGGCCTTCCCGCCGGCAGCCAGATGAACCTGCAGCTTATGCGCGCCGCTCGAGAGCTTGGCCAAACCTGGCGCTGCCGGTTCCAGGTCGCCAGCTATGACGCCCTGTGCCGGATGGTGGAATCGGACCTTGGCATGGGCGTACTGCCGCGCCGCATTGCCCTGTCGTACGCAAAAGCCCTGCCCATCAAGCTGCTGGCCTTGGACGAACCCTGGGCGCATCGGCAGCTTCATGTGTGTATAAGGTCGTACGATGCGTTGTCGCCCGCAGCGCGCCTTCTGGTAGACCGCATGACAAACCGCCGCGCTGCCGACCGTTAACGCGCCACGCCCAGAAGCCGATCGAGAATGTCCGGTTGATCCCGCAGCTGGGCGGCGGTGCTGCTGTGCACCACCGTGCCGCGATCAAGCACCACGGCCTGGTCGGAAATAGGCAGAATCAGATGCGGATGCTGTTCGACGATAATCGCACTAAGGCCCTCATTGCGCGTAATATGCCGCACGCCGCGCAAAAGCTCCTCGACAATAATCGGCGCCAGGCCTTCCGTGGGCTCGTCCAGCAACAACAGCGACGGGTTCAGCACCAGCGCTCGGCCCACCGCCAGCATTTGCTGCTCGCCGCCCGACAACTGAGACCCCATATTCGTCTTGCGTTCCGCAAGACGCGGGAACATTTCATAGATGCGGTCCGGCGTCCATTTGCCTGGTCGCGCAACGGCGGCCAGGTTTTCGTGCACGGTCAGCGACTTGAAGATATTGCGCTCTTGCGGCACCCAGCCGATTCCGCCCGCAGCCCGCTCGTGCGGCGACAGCTTGTTCAGCAGGACGCCTGAAAGCGTGATCGAACCCTTGTGCTGCCGCGTAACACCCACCAGGGTATTGATGAGCGTGGTCTTGCCCGTACCATTGCGCCCCAGCAAGGCCAATGTTTCACCGGCCTGTATCGACATGGACACATCGCGCAAAACGACGGCCTCGCCATACCCCGCATCCAGATTCTCGACATGGAGCAACTTACTCACTGGCGACTTCCTCGATAGTGTCTGACACAACGCTGTCGCCGTGTCCTAGATAGACGGCCTTGACCCGTTCGTCGTTGGCGACGGTGTCGGGGTCGCCTTCCAGCAACACCCCCCCATTGACCATCACCGTCATGCGTTTCGCAAAGCTGAACACCAGGTCCATATCGTGTTCGATGAGCAACACCGAAACGTCCTGGGGCAGTTCATCGATAATCTGCAGCAACTCGCCGCGATCAGAGGCCGGCACGCCGGCCACAGGTTCATCCAACAGCAGCACCTTGGGTTCGCATGCCAGGGCAATGGCGATTTCAAGCTGGCGCCGCTTGCCGTACGGCAATTCTTTGGTGGGCTGGTCCCGGACATCCATTAAGTGAAACTGTTCCAGCAGCAGTTCACAGCGCTGCACCACCTTGGCGTTGGCGCCCATAAGCTGCCACATTTTGGCGCCCAGGCCTTGATGCTGCGAAACGACAAGGGCCAGGGTTTGAGCCGGCGTCAGCGTATCGAACAACTGGTTGATTTGAAACGTGCGCACCAAGCCGCGTCGAGCGCGTTCGTGCACCGACAAGCCGGTAATGTCGTTGCCCAGCAGATGGATGGACCCCTCGCTGGGCGTCAACACACCCGTAAGCAAGTGCACCAGCGTCGTCTTGCCGGCGCCGTTCGGGCCGATCAGCGCATGCCGCGCGCCCTGCTCGAGGCCGATGGACACATTATTGGTGGCGGTAATGCCCCCGAAGCGCTTGACCAGGCCACGGGCTTCAAGGGCAAACGATGAGTTAGCCCGCATTGCTGCTCCTTCTGAACCACGTCCAGGGACGAATGAAACGTTCACGGCCGACACGCATCAGGGCCACCAGGAAGATGCCCAGCCAGAACATCCAGTATTGGGGGGTAAGGTTGGACAAGACGTGATGCAAGCCGCTGAACACCACGGCTCCGACAACACCACCATACAGCCATCCGATGCCGCCAATAACCACCATCAGCAGAACATCGGCGGAACGTTCGAAGGCGAAAATATCCAGCGACGCGAACGCCATGCTCTGCGCCAGCACCGCCCCCGCCACGCCCGCGATGGCGGCGGCAATCGTATACGCCGCGACAATACGCGAATTGGTGTGGATGCCAATGGCCGCGGCGCGCAGCCGGTTGTCGCGTATGGCTTTCAAGCCATACCCAAACGGCGAATTGACCAGTCGGCGCACCAACAGGAGAAATATGAACAGCACCGCCAGCGAATAATAGGCCGCCGTCATCCCATACAGATCGAATTCGAATATCCCCAGGATAGGCCCGATCATCACCCCCTGCAAACCGTCAGCCCCACCGGTAAGCCACGTCATGTAGTTGGCCAGCTCCATGAAGATCAGGGACACGCCCAGCGTGACCATGACCACCGTCAGTTCGCTTCCGCGGATGATCGTGAAGCTGCACAGGAAGCCCACCACCATGCACACTGCCAGCGCCACGAGCAGGCCCAGCAAAGGATCCGGGTTATAGAACTTGGCAAACAAGGCGGCCGCAAACCCGCCCAAGCCAAAAAAAGCCGCATGCCCCAGGGACATGATGCCTGTGTAGCCCAGGATAAGGTCGAGCGAAATACCGAACAATGCCATGACGGCCATCTGGTTCAGCAGGAAAGCCTGACCAGGAAACAGGGCGAGCACCGCCAGGGGCAGCACCCACAGCAAAGGCTCCCAGAACTTCCAGCGCGCTGTTGCCAGCAAGGAATGTCGAACCTGGCTCATGTCTTGGTTCCTTTACTGACGAACAGTCCATGGGGCCGCCACAGCAAAATCATGATCATGACGATGTAAACAATAAAAGATCCCAGCTTGGGCACGTAATACTTGCCGGTGACATCGGCCACGCCAAGAAGCAGCGCCGCCACCAACGGCCCGGTTAGTGAAGACGTGCCGCCCAGCGCAACCACGATAAGGAAATAGATCATGAACTTGAACGGGAAGGTGGGGTCGAGGCCAAGAACCTCGGCGCCCAATGCGCCCCCGAGACCGGCAAGCCCGGAGCCGACCGCGAACGTGGACAAAAACACTACGTTCACGTTGATGCCCAGCCCGTCGGCTACTTTTTGGTCGTCGACAGCCGCCCGCAATTGGCTGCCAAAGCGAGTGCGATCCAGGCCGTATTGCAGCAAGACGGTCAATATGACGCAAACCAGGATGATCAACAGGCGGTAATGCCCCATGCCCAACGAATAAGGCCCGAAATGGAATTCGCTGCGGCCATTCAACCAGGATGGCAATTGTATGATCTGCTCGCTGGAGCCGATCGCAAAGTCGGTGGCGGCCACGGCGATGAACACCAGGCCGATGGAAAACAGCACCTGGTCCAGCGCCGGCCTGCCATACATCGGACGATACAGCGTAGGCTCGAGCACTGCCCCGAGAAGCGCCGCGACAATGAATGCGACAGGCATGCAAAGAAGAAAGGGCACATCGTAGTGCTGCATAAGCAGCACCGTGGCGTACCCTCCGACCATTGCGAAAGCGCCGTGCGCGAGGTTGATGAAATTCATCAACCCCAGCGTCACGGACAGGCCAATCGCCAGTACAAACAACAGCATGCCATAGGCGATGCCATCAAACAGGATCGTCAACATCTATTTGGTATTTCCAAAAGCGTCAACGTTCTCGACGACGTCGAACTCGACGTTATACAAAACCCCATCCACTTTCTCGACCTTGCGCAGGTAGATGTTCTGGATGAAGTCGCGCGTATCGGGATCAAGCGTAACCGGGCCACGCGGGCTCTCGAAGCTAAGGCCTTTCATGGCTTCGAGCAGTTGGTCGCCGTTGCCCTTGCCACCGGTTTTCTCGAGTGCGGCATAAATGATATGCATGCCATCGTAACCGGCTACGCCAAAGAAGTTAGGCCGGGTGGTGGGGTCGTACTTTTTGTAGTCTTCCACGAACTTCTTGTTCATCTCGGACGGATGAGCCGTGGAATAGTAGTCGGACGTCATCACGCCCAAAGAGGCGTCGCCGGCTTCGTTCAGGTTGTCGTCGTCGGTGATGGCGCCGTGACCGATCAGGCGGATGCCGGCGGCTTCAAGACCGCGCTGGCCGTATTGCTTGAGCAGTGCTGCGCCCGGCCCAGATGGCAGCATCACGAAAAGGCCGTCGGGCTTTTGGTCGCGCACCCGTTGCAGGAACGGTGCAAAATCGGGGTTGCGCATGGGCACACGGATCTCTTCGATGATCTCGCCACCCGACTCGCCAAAGAATTTCTTGAAAGCCGTTTCCGACTCGTAGCCAGGCGCGTAGTCGGGCACCAGTGTGACAACCTTGTTGAAGCCGTTCTTGGCGGCCCATTTGGCGATCCCGGCTGTCACCTGGGGAATGGTGCCGCTTGAGCGGACAATATAGGGCGATGCGTCGGTGATGCTTTGAGTCTGGGCGGCCATGACGACCATGGGCGTCTTGGACTGCGTGGCAACGGGCGCCACCGCCAGCGCGATAGGCGTCAGGCCGAAACCGGCAATGACGTTCACCTTGTCGTTGACGATGAGTTCTTGGGCGAGCTTCTTGCTGTTGGCGGCGACACCGTTATCGTCCTTCAGGATGATCTCGATCTTGCGCCCGGCGACTTCATCGCCGTTCTGGCCCATATAAGCCTTGATGCCGGCGTCGATCTGCCGGCCTGTCGAGGCGAAAGGCCCGGTCATCGGCAGGATGAGACCGACCTTGAAGGTGTCGTCGGCCGCCGCGACAGTTGGGGTGTACAGGCCGCTGAACGCCACCGCGACAGCAGCAAACGTACCCTTCAAAAACAATCTTTTTTGCATTGTGGTCTCCAATGTGCTTATAAGGATGTTAACAATAAAACGGGCAGCGAGTACTGCCGGCGGGCCAAGCGCGACTGGGTAGTATGACAGCCCGGCCGCGCAAGGTCAGTTAGGTATTTCCATAGAGAGGGTTTTTCCCGACGGAAGCGCATTAACCAATTGCTTCACGCCAAAGGTCGAGCGCCTGCTGCACCGGTCGGTCGGAATAGCTGAACAACACGGTGTCGTCATCTGTCTCGAGGCGATAAGCTTCCCACGAAGGGCAGATGAAGACGTCGCGCGGGCCGAACTCGAGCGTTTGACCGCCAATGTGGCAACGGCCCGTGCCCTCGACGCACACATACACCATGGAATCGGTGGACCGGTAGGGCGCGCCCTTAAAGCCGCGCGGCAGCAACTGCATGAAGGTGCCAATGGTCGGCATGGCCCAATCGCCGGTAACCGGGTTGGTGTATTGCAGCTTGTGCCCCCAGCATACGTGCAACTCGGAATGCGCCTTCATGGTTTCCAGTGCCTCGCGGGTGCGCTCGTACGGATACCAGAATAGCGGCGAAGTGCGCGATCTTGGCTTGTATTCGACGGGCTTCATGGTGTTGCCGAAACGGGCCAAGTTGGTATTGGCCGCTTCAGACGTCGTTTGGCTGTCGGCCGCGCCCTTTTCCATAAACTGCGCATCCAGCAGCTCGACCAGCGGCACGTCGAGCGCATCGAGCCACACCATGGGCTCGTCGCTGGGATTGCCGTGATCGTGGAAGGTCCAGGATGGCGTAATGACGAAATCGCCCACGCTCATGGTGACTTTCTCGCCATCGACCGCCGTGTAGGCGCCATGACCCTGCATGACAAAGCGCAGGGCGGATTGCGTGTGGCGATGCGCCGGCGCAACTTCGCCGGGCATGATGATTTGCAAACCGGCATACAGACTATGGGTAATCCGGGTGCGACCGCGCAAACCCGGGTTTTCCAGCACCAGAACGCGACGCTCGGCTTCTTTGGCGGTGATCAGCTCGCCCGCCTCGAGCAGCCATGGCCAGGCCGTTTCCCATTTCCAGAGATAAGGCAGGCAAGGCGTATTGGGCGTAGCGGTAATCAGGCCGTGCAGGACCTCCCAGAGGGGGGTCATGTTCGCCTTGCTGATCTTGTCGTAGAAAGGCTGACGCCCCTGATCCGGCATCGGTAGTGGTGAAGCCATGTGTTCCTCCGTGATTCGTTAAGCAGCCCGGACCGCGACTTCCATCTTCCCGATTTGATCGAACTCGGCCATGATGGTGTCGCCCGCCGTGACCGGACCCACGCCTTCAGGCGTGCCTGTGTAAATGACGTCGCCCGGATGCAGTGTGTAGAACGACGAAGCGAACTCGATCAGGCCGGGTATGTCGATGACCAGGTCTTTGGTGTTGGCCTTCTGGCGGGTTTCGCCATTGACCGTAAGATGGAAACCCAGCGCGGTGGCATCGGGAATTTCGTCAGCCGTGACCATCCAGGGGCCCAATACGCTATAAGTATCGATGGACTTGCGCATGCTGCGCTCTTCGGGACCGCGCACGGTCATGTCCAGGCCGATGCTGTAAGCTGCAATGTGATCCCAGGCATCGGCCGGCTTAATATGCTTACCTGGCTTACCGATAATGATGGCCAGTTCGATTTCGTGATCGTTGCGTCGATCGGGATGGTTGATGACAACCCCCTGGCTGGGCCCAATAAGCGAGCTGGTGGCCTTCAGGAACAAGCCCACACGATGGATGACATCGACTTGGTTGTTATGATGGACCCCGGCATCGGCCCGGGCCTCTTCGAGATGCTTCAGGTAATTGACCGGCGCGGCAATCAGTTTGCCCGGATTGGCTATAGGGCTAAGAAACTGGACGTCGGCGACTGGCTGGCTGGAGGCCGACGGCAACAGTTCATTAATGCGCGCCTGGACCTTATCAAGATTGGCAATCAGCAGATCGTGAGTGGGCAAAGGATAGTTGCAGGTCGGCAAAACGTCGAGCGCGGCGGTTACATCGAACACCGAGCCATCTTTTACCACGCCGAAGCGATTCTGATTAAAACGACATAAACGCATAGAAACTCCTAGTTTGATAAAGACGATTTTTATTGATTGCCAGGGCTGACACAATGCCCTACTCTTTATACCCTTAATTGTAAATTTAAATACAACCGCCGCTTTGCCGGCGGGCCACAATTTATATGGCCAAACTTGACCTATCTGACTTCGTCATTCTTAAGGAAATATACCGAACCCGCAGCGTTACAGGATCCGTGCCCGAGGTAGGCCTGAGCCAGCCGGCCATCAGTGTGCGCCTGAGCCATATGCGCGAGCATTTCTGCGATCCGCTGTTCGTCAAGACCCCCCAGGGGATGATGCCCACCCCGCTGATGGAAAGCCTGATTTCCGCCATTGACCAGACGCTCGACCTGCTGGGACCCAATCGGGGCGGCTTTGTTCCATTCATGCCTGAAACCGCCTCCCGGACATTCCGGCTGGGGTTAAGCCATGTTGCGCAACTGGTGGTGCTGCCCGCCTTGCTGCCCTTGTTCGAAGCCGCAGGAACCCAACTGAAGGTCGACTCCATGGATCTGGACGATACAACCGGCCAGGCGATGGCGCAAGGCCAAGTGGATGTCGCCATCGGCTTTACCGTCGAATTGAACACCGGTTTCTTCCAGCAACGGCTGTTTACCGAACACTACGCCTGCATCGTTCGCAAAGGCCATCCTCGCCTGGATACCCAACTTACCACCGAGCAATTCCTGCGGGAAGAACATGTGTCGCTGGTCGCCCCCGGCACCGGGCATTCACGGCTGGACAAGCAATTACGCGCCAGCGGCATTGCCCGCAACATCAAGTTGCGGGTGTCGTCCTTCCTGGGGCTCGAGCAAATTATCATTGCCACCGACTTGCTGGCCGTTGTTCCGGCCCGGTTGGCCGGCACCCTGGCGCTGGGCGGGCGCATCACCGCGCTGAAGATTCCTTTCCCGACCCCCGATTACGAAGTTCGACAATACTGGCACGAGCGCTATCATCGCGACCCGGCCAACGCCTGGCTAAGGCAACTGATCTTCCGCACCTTCGTCAATTTGCCGCCGGTCCAACCCGACTAGGGCCTGCTCACACTGAGCATGGCTTCCGAAGGTTGGGCGGCCTGGGCGCCGCCGCCCGGCCCTATGCCACGCTGGCGATAATGACCGCCGCCACAATGGCGGCGCCGGCCACCCATACCCAACGCATTCCCCCTGAAGACGCCTGACCGGAAACGGGCGCGGAGTGCGCCGGAGCACTTGCCGTGGTGGACGGGGCGTCCGTGCCGCTTGCCGGGCTTTGGGCCTGGTCGGCACTGATGACCGCTTTGAATCGGCTGAAGAACTCGTCGGCCATTTTCTTGGCCACGCCGTCGATCAGCCGCGCCCCAACCTGGGCCAGCTTGCCGCCCACTTTGGCCTGCACGCTATAACGCAATTCGGTGCCGCCTGAGGCTGTGTCGGCCAATTCAACATTGGCGTTGCCTTTTCCAAAACCCGCTGCACCGCCTGAACCTTCAAAACTCAAGGCATACGACGTGGGCGGCGTAATGTCGGACAGCAGCAACTTCCCTTTGAACCTGGCTTTGACCGGGCCCACGCTGGCCGTCATGGCGATCTGGTATTCGTTTTCGCCCACCGGGTCGAAGGTGTCGCAACCCGGGATGCATTGGCGCAAAACGTCCGGATCGTTCAATGCCTTCCACACCTGCTCGCGCGGCAGGTCGATGGTTTGTACTCCTGTTAGTTCCACTAGGCGGCCTCTTCAAGATTCTTCTGGTTCATACGATGCGCAGCCAACTGAATGGCGCGGGTAATTTCCGGGTAAGCGCCGCAACGGCACAGATTACCCGACAGGTAATTGCTGATTTCCGATTCCGTGGGATTCGGATTGGACTGCAGAAGCTGCTTGGCCATCAGCAGAAAGCCCGAGGTGCAAAAGCCGCACTGAAATGCCCCGCACTCGATAAAGGCCTGTTGCAATAGGTCAAGCTGCCCGTCGACCTCCAGGCTTTCAACGGTTTCCACCGTGCTGCCATCCAGCGCCGCGCCCAGATACAGGCAGCCGCTGACGCTTTTCCCGTCGACAATCACTGTACAGCATCCACACAAACCCTGGCTGCAGCTTTCCCGTGCACCGTACAGCTCGAACGTATCGCGCAAAACGTCCAGCACCGTGTGGTGGGTTTGAACCTCGGCCTGTTCAGCGTGCCCGTTGAGCACAAAGTTAATGGTCGTCTTGATGGTCATGATTCTTCTCCTGCCTGGAATAAAGGCGCATCGGCATGCAAAGCGCGGCACACCTCTTCGTACTTCATCGGCATGGCCGTCAGCCGCACACCCACTGCATCGTGGATGGCCTCGGCAATGGCAGACGCCACGCCGTAGGTTCCGCTTTCGCCCACGCCCTTGGCGCCGAACGGGCCGTTATTCTGAATAGATTCCACAATTTCCGTGCCCAATTGCGGGGGCAGGTCGTGGATGCCGGGGATCTTGTATTCGGCAAACGACGCATTGCGCAGCTGGCCGTCATCGTCGAATTCCATTTTTTCGTACAGCGCCGCACCCAATTGCATGATGGCGCCGCCCGATATCTGGGTAGCAACGATCTTGGGATTAAGCGGTGTGCCGCAGTCGACCACGTTCTCCATGCGTAGAATGCGGAACTGGCCGGTTTCGGTATCCACCTCGACCTCGACGCCGGTACCGCCGATCATCCAGTTTGGCGTGATGTTGTCCGACTGCCCTGTATCCTTATCGGGCGAGATGTAATCGGGAATAAAGCTGCCCACGCCCACGATATTGCCCGCCTGCATGCCATAGCGGCGCTTGAGCAATACTGAAGCCTCCAGCGGCTGGGACGCATCCATGCCGTACTCTTCGGCCATGACGCGCATCTGGGCCAGAGCGTCTTCAGCCGCCAGCCGCACGGCATGGCCCATATGAAAGGTGGAGCGCGAACCAAGCGTCGCCATATCGTACGGGGTGGCGTCGGTATCGGAATGAATGACACGAACCGCTTCGGCGTCCATTCCCAGGACCTCAGCCGCCACGATCGCCATAGCGGTGTCCGACCCTTGGCCCATGTCGACCGTGCTGACATACACGAAGCAACTGCCGTCGGCCGCCAGACTGACCATGGCCATGGACGTGGTTGGCGCCACCAGGGCCTTGAAGCCAATGCCAATGCCGCGACCGCGCCGCAGGGTGCCTGTGCCCCGGTCGAACGGCTCATCCCATTTCATGCGCTGCGCCGTGCAGTCCAGCACCTCGATCAGGGCGGCATCCTTCATGATGGTGCCCGTGGCGTGCGGGCGGCCGTCGCGCAGCAAGTTGAGGCGCCGGAACGCGACCGGATCCATGCCTAGTTCACGAGCGATGATGTCGGCCTGGCTTTCGTATGCCCACACCATCTGGGTAATGCCAAAACCCCGGAAAGCCCCTGCCGGCGGAAGGTTGGTATAAACCTGATAGGAGTCGATACTGACATTCGGAATGTCGTAGGGGCCGGACGCAGTAAAACCCGACTTCTGGGTAACTCGCGGGCCGATGTCGGCATAGGCTCCGCCATTCCACCACACCTCGCATTTTCGGCCAAGAATGCGACCATCCTTATTAACCGCCGACTTGATGCGGAACGTGGTGGCGTGCTTGGTAATGGTATAGAACTGTTCTTCCATGCTAAGGGCCACTTTGACCGGTCGGCGCGCGATCAGGGTAAGCGCCGCCGCCAGGGCCTCGAGCTTGATGTACAGCTTAGCGCCGAAACCGCCGCCCAGAAACGTTGCGCGCACCCGGACCTGGCTTTCGACCCATCCCAGCAGCCGGGCGATCTCGATGCGCACGAAAGATGGGCTTTGCGAAGACGTATGAATCGTCATGCCCGTATCGGTCAGCTCGCCGATGGACACCATGGGCTCCATGGGGGTATGCATGACCTGCTGCGTGCGAAAAGTGTGTTCGAACACATGATCCGCTTCGACAAAAGCTTTGTCCACATCGCCGCGCCGCACATGGAAATCCAGGGCCACATTCGTATTCTTGCGGCCCGCCAAATGCTTCAAGTCGGGGAACGTGCCCGCCGGCTTCAGCTCGTCGTGCACGACGATTTCCGAGCGCGCCGCCTCGACCTCATTGAAGACGGCCGGCAACTCTTCGTATTCAACGTCAATCAGGTGCAGCGCCTCTTGGGCGACGTACGGATCGGTTGCCAGCACAGCAGCTACCGGCTCGCCCACATAGTGCACCTTGCCGATGGCGAGAATGGGCTGGTCGTGGAATGCCGGGCCATAATAAGGGTGGGGAATCACCTTCAGCACGTCTTCCGACGTCACGACCGAATGAACCCCCGGCATGGCGCGCGCGCGCGAAGTATCGATGGACAAAACTCGACCGTGCGCCACGGTGCTGCGCAATATCTTGGCATGCAGCATACGCGGCAAGGTAAGGTTGTGAATGTATTCGGTTCGACCCGTGACTTTCGCGTTGGCTTCCAGGCGATCGACGGATCGGCCCACTTGCCTGGCCGCCAGACTGCCGATATCAATATGTTCCATGAGGATCTCCTTTGATCAGGCCGCCATGGCCGCGCGCACCGCGCGACCCAAGTAAACACTGAGCAGATGCTTTTTATAGGCGGCGGATCCGTGCTGATCACTGACCACGTCCAGCTCGTTGGCCGCCGCTTCGCCCGCGCGCTTCAAGTTCAGGTCGCTGACCGGCTGGCCGACCAGTTCCCGCGCGGCTTGGACTAGGAGCGTGGGCCGATCCGTCGCCGCCCCCACAATGAAGCGCCCTTCCCTTAAGGTATCGCCATCCATTTTCAGGCTGACCGCCACACCCAGGGCCGGCCAATCGTGAGCCGCCCGCGTCGTGACCTTGAAATAGGATGCCTGCCCGCCGTGCATGGGCGGCACGATCACTTTGGTGATAAGTTCGTTGCCTGCCAGGGCGTTCTCGTAATACCCCGTACAGAGATCTTCAACAGCAATTTCACGCTCGCCGCGTGGACCTGTTGCGATCACGCTGGCACCCAGCGCGGTGAGCACCGGTGGCATGTCCATGTGCGGATCGCTATGCGCCAGATTGCCGCCGATGGTGGCCACGTTGCGCACCCGGATATTGGAAAGCGCCTTGAACGTGCGGGCGAGCATAGGCCAGCCCTCGCGCACCAGCGGCGAATGTTCGAGCGATGCCAGGGTGGCCATGCCGCCAATGTGTAGCGCACCCCGATCGTCGACGAAAATATCCTTGTAGGCCGTTTCAATACGGCGCAGACTGACTAGGCGCGTAGGTCGCAACACGCCGGCTTTCATCATGAGCATGATGGCCGTGCCGCCTCCGACCGGACGAATATCCGGATCGTCTGCATCCAGCATGGCGACAGCCTCCGCCATCGTATGCGGAGTCAAGTAATCGAATGACGTCATTTGTCTTTTCCTTATCTACCCCAAGCGGTGTTGGCCAAAAAGGCGCACCGCACTGGTTCACGCAGACGGCCGCTTTGCTTCGCGCGCCAATTCCAGCAAAATTGTTGTGATCGTGTCCGGCGCCTCGAGAGGCGTCAGGTGACGCACAGCGGGAATGATCGTAAGGGTGGAACCCTTGATGCCCTGGTGCAGATGCTCGGCCATGGCCGGTGTCGTGGCTTGATCGTCTTCGCCGACGACCACGGCCGTGGGCAAGGCAAGGGATGCCAAGCCGTCGCGTCCATCAAAATTACCCAGCGCATTACACGTGGCCGCGTAGGCTTCTACATCGTTGCGCACGAAAACATCCATGCAATCGCGCAGCACGTCGGCGTTCTCGGCGCGAAAAGCCTCGCTGAACCAACGGGTGGCCTGGAAGTCGAACAGGCTCTCCAGCCCATTTTCCCGAGCTTTGTCGGCACGGCCCGACCAGTCGGCCGGCGCCGTGGCGCCGTACCAGGCCGTCGTATCGATTAACCCCAGCCCGCAAGCCAGGCTTGGGTGATCAATGGCAAACTGCAAAGCAATGCATCCGCCCATCGATGCGCCGGCCACCACCACCTGGTTATAGCCCAGCGCCTTGACCAACTGGGCGACATCGTTGGCAAACAACGAAATGCTGTATGGGCCTGCCGGCTTATCGGATTGCCCATGGCCACGGACATCGACACACACCACCGGCCCATGCGCAGCCAGCGCGGGCGCCACCAGGCGCCAGAACGTATGATCCATTGCCAGGGAATGCAACAACACGACGCAGGGGTTGGACCCCTTGCTTTCATAGTGTTCGTAATACAGGCCGACGTTATTTCCTACGTCGATCCGCCCAGTGGTGGGAGAAGCTATCGTTGAAGCCAGAGTCATCTTATAACCTTTCTTGGAAACAGTACTGCACTCATAACATGATCGTCCAAGTTGAAGTGCACATCAAACGATCAATCGTCATGGTCCTCATGAATAGTTTTCATCCGGAGCCAGGGGCGCAACCGTTGCATCGGCCTGGCCACTACGGCGTAACCCTTCGGCCACCATACCCGTCTTTTTAGCGTACTCGACGTAGCGTTTCAGAAGACGTGCGGCACCGTCCCGCCCACGCGGACAACCCATTGCCTGCTCGATGACCGTAAAGCGCCCCTGCAGAACTTTGAATCCCACATGCTGGCGCGCATGCGTTTCTAGCGGCTGCCTTACCCCTGCAGCGGTGTCTGCACCCAGCGTCTCGAACTGTTCGATGGCCTCTTCCGAGGTCGGCACTCTGACTATCGATGCATGGCGTAAGGTGCGCGACAAGAACAAATCATACGCCGCTCCTTTGCCTACCGCTACCGTCACCCCTTCCCGATCGATGTCTTCGACCCGCTCGAAAGGCGCGTCTTCTTTCACCAGATACGTGCCCTCAATCAGTACGTAAGGCGCAGTAAAGGAAATGCCTTCGGCGCGCACAGGGTCGATGGCTAAAAACGCAATATCCCAGACATCGCTCTGTGCTGTTTCAAATACCTTGCCGGCCGTATCGAAAGCCTTGAACTCCACCTCGACACCAAGCCGCTGCGCCAGACCGTTCGCAAGATCAGCCGTTACCCCGCGCGGCTCGCCCGTTGAGGGATCGCGCTGAGCCAGGACAGGGTTGCCAAAATTAATTGCGGCCCTTAATTTGCCTGTTGGCGTCAATTGCGACACGGCATCTGCATCAGAGCGCCAATTTGGTTCTACCACGTTCTATTCTCCCTGGAACACTTCATTACTTCAATTAACAACGAGCGAGGCCGGCCGCATCGACAGCCGCTTAAATGCCTTTATGCAACGCGGCGTCTTTCGAGCCGATCATCATCTCGTTTGAGCGCTTTTTACGTGCCCGGTCCACCAGTTCGTTGAATTTACCCACCACGCCTTGGCGGAAGGCAAGCACACATATAACAAAAAGCAAGCCCATGACAATCGATGTGGACGCACCCAGGCTATTGAACCATTCGAACGAGGTGGCGGAAGCCAGGAACTGACCAATATCGCCAAGCTTGTTCTCGAGGGCCACAATGATAATGGCTCCGACCACAGGCCCGAAGAACGTTCCCAAGCCGCCTACCAAGGTGATCAGAATCACTGTTCCAGACATGATCCAGTGCGCATCAACCAAGGTTGCAAAGCCCATAACCGCAGTTTTCGTGGCTCCGGCCAGGCCCGCAAGAGCGGCCGACAGCACAAATGCTAGTATTCTATACTTGTTCACACTGTAGCCCAGCGAGATTGCGCGGGCTTCATTTTCCTTGGTTGCCGTAAGCACTTGCCCAAAAGGCGAATGCACAATACGCCAGATAAGGAAGTACGAGCCAATAAATATGGCAAGCACCAGATAATAGAGAAACAGATCGCTGGACAAATCGAAATATCCAAGCAGTTTGCCTCGTGGGACACCTTGCATCCCATCGTCGCCACCAGTAAAAGGGGCACGCATCCATATGAAATATATCATCTGGGCCAGAGCCAGAGTAATCATCGTAAAGTAGATGCCCTGACGGCGAATCGCCAAAAACCCTATCACCAGGCCGATTAATGCGGCAAAGCAGGTGCCAGCCACCAGCGCAACCTCGAACGTAAGGCCCAAATCCCTTAAAGCATAGCCAGCAATATAGCCGGCTCCGCCGAAGAAAGCCGCGTGCCCGAAGGACAGCAGCCCGGTAAACCCGATAAGCAGGTTAAATGCACAGGCAAACAGAGCAAAGCAAAGCACCTTCATCAACAACACCGGGTAGAAGTAAAAAGGCGCGGCCAGCGCCAAAAGAACTACTAGATAAATTCCAACCCTTGATTTCATTTTGGTACCCCTTCTATCGTGTCTTACCAAACAAGCCAGCCGGGCGCACCAGCAACACCAAAGCCATAATGATAAATACGACTGTGGCGGATAATTCAGGATAGAAAACCCGAGTCAACCCTTCAATTACGCCCAGTCCCAGCCCCGTGATAATCGAGCCCAGGATGGAGCCCATCCCGCCGATGACGACAACGGCGAAAATCACGACGATTATGTTCGACCCCATCAATGGGGAAACCTGCACCACGGGCGCCGCCAGAACGCCGGCCAAAGCAGCCAAAGCCGCGCCAAATCCATAAATCAGCGTAATCATTCGAGGAACGTTCACACCAAAGGCCTCTACCATCTTTGGATTTTCCGTTCCCGCCCTCAAGTACATCCCCAGCTTGGTCTTTTCAATGACATACCAAGTAAGAAGGCAAACGGCGAGCGAAACGCCAACAATCCACAGCCGATAGTTCGGCAACACCATGAAGCCCACGTTGGTGCCTCCGGTTAGCGCCGCAGGCACGGAATAAGGCTGTCCGGACACGCCGTAGAACGACCTGAACGCGCCTTCCAGCAGTAAAGCCACACCGAAGGTACAGAGCAGGCCGTATAAGTGATCCAGCTTATACAGCCTGCACAGCATCGTTTTTTCAATGAGGATCCCGAACGCCGCAGCGACCAAGGGAGCCAGGATCAGCATGGCCCAATAGTTCAATCCAAAATAGCTCAACCCCATCCAAGTCACCATCGCTCCCATCATGTAGAGAGCGCCGTGCGCAAAGTTAATAACATTCAGCAAGCCAAAGATAATGGCCAGCCCAAGCGACAACATTGCGTAAAAAGAACCATTAACCAACCCAAGCAACAGTTGGACTAACAGAACCTGGAGAGAGATTCCGAATATTTCCATGGGACTGCCTTCACATATAAAAACGATTAACTAAACCCTGCTGCGAGCCTTAGTTCCACAAAGCGCACTTGGACTCGGCCTTGCTGTTGAAGGCATCCTCGCCAGCGACTTTTTGCACCATGTTGTAGT
Source organism: Pusillimonas sp. (assembly GCA_044464765.1). Taxonomy (GTDB): domain Bacteria; phylum Pseudomonadota; class Gammaproteobacteria; order Burkholderiales; family Burkholderiaceae_B; genus JBIQKZ01. Next base: position 13,392 of record JBIQKZ010000001.1, on the reverse strand, counting down.
AGTCCCACGGGCCTTTGGATTCCGAAGGCTTCTTCACTTGCATCAAGTAGTAGTCGTGAACCATGCGCCCATCGGGCCTGATATAGCCGCCCTTAGTGAACATGTCATTGATTTCCATGCTCTTCAGCTTGGCCATGACTTTATCGGCCTCTTCGGTGCCCAGCTCCTTGATGGCGTTCAGATACAACGTCGCCGCCGAGTAAGCACCTGCCTGCAACACGGTAGGCATCTTATTCATTCGTTCAAAGTAGCGCTTGGACCAAGCACGAGACTCGTCATCCAGATCCCAATACCAGGCATCCGACAAGTACATGCCTTGCGTTGTTTCCAGGCCCATCGTATGCGTGTCGGCCAGGAACAGCATGAGCGCGACCGGCGTCATGGTCTTATTCACGCCAAACTCATTCGCCGCCTTGATGGCGTTCATAAGATCCGACCCGGCGTTCGCTAAGCCAAGCACTTTGGCCTTTGAGGCCTGGGCTTGCATCAGGAAGGACGAAAAGTCAGACGAGGCCAAGGGATGACGGATGCTGCCCAAGACTTTACCGCCGTTGGCGTTGATCACTGCGGTGGTGTCCGCTTCAAGCGAATGGCCAAATGCATAATCTGCTACCAGGAAGTACCAGGAATCCCCACCCTGTTCCGTAACCGCTTTACCGGCGACTCGCGCTTGGGCCACCGAGTCCAGAACATAGTTAATGGTGTAGGGGGTGCAGTTTTCGTTCGTCAGCCGAGCGGTACCGCCGCCCGTCGAGATGAACACGGTTTTCTTATCGGCCGCGACTTCGGACATCGCGAGCGCCACGGCGGAGTTAACGCCACCCACCAGCAAGTCCACCTTGTCTACATCAACCCATTCACGGGCTTTTGCCGACGCAATGTCCGGCTTGTTCTGATGGTCGACAACCAGTAGCTCGATTTTCTTGCCGTTCACCGAACCACCGAAGTCTTCAATAGCCATCTTCAGTGCTTCTACCCCCCCCGGACCATCATGATCCGAGAAAATGCTTGCCATGTCAGTTGCAAACCCAATCTTTACGGTGTCATCCGCAGCCTGAGCAGCGCCCGTAAGACACGCCATTGACACAAAGGACGCCAATATCGCGCCAGCCGTAGCTTTCAGCTTCATTCTCTTGTCTCCTAAGTAAAGAAATACACTCTGCTATTAAAAAAAAACACTACCCACTCAAATCCCTAAGAGCTCTTCAAGCACAGAGCTTCTTGCTTCCAGCTCATCGGCGTTAAACGCCTCCACAACCTGACCGTGTTCCATCACGTAGAAACGGTCGGCCAGGGGTGCGGCAAAGCGGAAATTCTGCTCCACCATGACGATGGTGTAGCCCTTCTCCTTCAAAACCTTGATCATTCGACCCAGGGCCTGGACAATCACTGGCGCTAAGCCTTCCGAGATTTCATCCAGCAGAAGCAGACGGGCGCCGGTGCGTAAAATACGCGCCATGGCCAGCATTTGCTGCTCACCGCCAGATAAACGGGTTCCCTGACTCGTTCTACGCTCGGCTAAATTGGGAAACATCTCATAGATTTCGGCAATCGACATGCCCGCGCCGCCCGACGACACCAGGGGCGGTAATAGCAGGTTCTCCTCAGCCGTCAGCGAAGAGAATATGGCTCGCTCCTCTGGACAGTAGCCAACACCAAGATGCGCAATCTTGTACGTGGGCAGATCGATTGCCTCCACCCCATTGATGACGATGGAGCCTGTGCGAGTGCCGACCATCCCCATGATGGACCGTAACGTTGTTGTACGGCCCGCTCCGTTGCGGCCCAGCAAAGTGATGACTTCCCCTCGCCTTACCTCGAGGTTCACCCCATGAAGGACATGTGACTCGCCGTACCATGCGGCCAGATCCTTTATTTCTAGAACCATTGTCATAGCGCTGCCTCCTCATGCTCTTCGGAGCCCATATAAGCGTCTATCACAGCCTGATTCTTAGACACCTCGTCATAGGAGCCTTCAGCCAATACGCTGCCCCGCTGGAGCACCGTTATCCTGTCACATATGCCGGCGACGACCTTCATGTTGTGCTCGACCATCAAAATCGTCTTGCCGGCCGACACCTCTTTGATCAAACGCGTGACATGTTCAACATCTTCATGCCCCATGCCCTGCGTAGGCTCATCCAGCAGCATCAGCTCGGGGTCCATCGCCAAAGTGGTGGCGATCTCCAGAGCGCGTTTCCGGCCATAGGGCAGCTCTGCCGCCATGGTTCCGGAAAAGTCGGTGAGTCCCACCTTTTCGAGAAAGTGCATCGCCTGGTCGTTCAGAACCGATAAGCTACGATCCGACTTCCAGAAATGAAATGACGTCCCAAGTGAGCGCTGTAATGCGACCCGCACGTTCTCAAGCACCGACATCTGAGGGAAGACGGCGGAGATCTGAAAGGAACGGATAATACCCAGGCGCGCGATCTGTTCCGGCGAGGACGAGGTGATGTCCTGACCACAAAAAAGGATCTTTCCAGAGGTAGGCACCAAGAACTTGGTTAGGAGGTTGAAACACGTTGTCTTACCCGCTCCGTTGGGCCCAATCAGCGCATGGATATGACCACGCTGGACACGCAGATTTACATCATTCACGGCCTTGAAACCGTGGAACTCTTTCACCAGGTTCTGGGCTTCTATAATCACATTTGACATTTTTCTCTCCTCGAACGCATTGCACCCACAGTGCGTCGAACGTCGTTATTGCTCTGATCCAATGTGCTTAAGCAAGCACCAATTCGGCTCCCTTTTCAGCAATCATGACCGTGGCTGCGTTCGTATTGGCGGAGACAATACGCGGCATGATAGAGGCGTCGATGACATACAAGCCATCCACCCCCCTAACCTTCAAACCAGGATCAACCACGGCGTCCTCATCAGATCCCATACGACAAGACCCTACCGGGTGGTGCACCGAATCGCCTTTTCTGGCGCAGAACTCGAGGATCGCCTCATCATCCACGATCGCAGCACCCGGCGCTTTCTCTTCGACGACAAATTGTGCGAATGCGGGCTGACTGAACACTTTCCTTAAGGTGCGAATGCCCTTCACCATCATTTCTCGGTCGTAGGGATGCCCCAGGTAGTTTCCGAATATCTCGGGGAACTGCGCCGGATCCTTGGATTTGATATGAATCGAACCACGGGATGCCGGCTGCGCCGCGCATACAATGGCCGTCACTCCCGGAGTTCTATCCAGCCTGCGTGGCCGGGCGGTGGGATCAAGTGCGCCGGGCGCATACAAAATCTGCAAATCGGGGTAGTCCAGATCGGGAGAGGATTTCACAAATGCACCGGCTTGCGTGGCGTTGAAGGCAAGCAAGCCATCCCGCCTCACGTAGTAACGGAGTATCTGCTTAAGCAAGCCAAATGCGCCTACATGATCATTCAGCGAACTAATCCCTTTGACATTCATAATCACAGGGGCCTGATAATGATCTTGCACGTTTTCCCCAACCGCCTTTCTATCTACCAGCACATCGATCCCAAGGTTCGAAAGGCGTTCGGCATCTCCAATGCCTGAAAGCTCCAACAGCTGAGCGGAACCAACCGTCCCGCCGGCAAGAATTACCTTCTTTGCCTGTAGCAACCGTTGACTGCCGTCCGGATTTCGCACCCACACGCCCTTGGCGACTTTGTCGACGAAATGAACCCGCTCTACAAGCCTGTTTGTCAGCACGGTCAGGTTCGACCGTTTTCTTGCTCGCTTCAAATAGGTTTGGGCGGTACTTTGGCGACGCCCATTCTTGACGGTCTGATGGTAATAGCCAGCCCCTTCTTGCTTGGGCGTGCTAAGGCTGCTAACCCTGGGAATTCCCGACTGAACCATCGCATCGACAAATGCGTCGGTGGCCGGATGCCAGTGCGCGCGCGTCACGGGCAACGGCCCGGAATCACCGTGCAACTCGCTTGCCCCTTCACAGTAGGTTTCACTACGAATGAAATAAGGCAGCACGTCATGCCACCCCCATCCCGTGCAGCCCAGCTCCGCCCAACGGTCGTAGTTCCCCTGATTGCCGCGCACATGCACCATGGCGTTCACACTGCTGGAGCCGCCCAGCACCCGGCCTCGCACGTAGTCAATCTTGCGACCATTCAACCCGGGTTCGGGAATGGTTTCATAAGGCCAGATCACCCTTTTATCGAACGCGACGTAGTTGAATCCGGCCGGCACATGCAGCATTTCCATGCCGTCTCGCCCGCCCGCCTCAAGCAAGAGGACATTCAGCGCGCCCGATTCGGTCAGTCGGTCTGCCAATACGCATCCCGCCGAGCCTGCGCCAACAATGATTATGTCCTGCATCTGATCTTGCATCGAAGTTTCCCCCAAAGGGTGATGGCTCACCCCCATCCTCCTTTATCCTTGCTATTCGGATTGCGCGGCAAGCGACTTGCCGCGTCTGACTAAATACCTCAGTGAATGCCTGTCGGCCTATCCCAGCTTGAAGGGATCCCGAAGCTCACCTGACATCTCAACCCAAACTGTCTTGGTTTCGAGATACTCGTGCATACCGTCGCGTCCGTTTTCGCGACCAATCCCGCTATGCTTGAATCCACCAAATGGCGCAAATGGCGCCGTCACTCGATAGGCGTTGATCCAAACATTCCCCGCGCGGATCCTGGACGCCACACGATGAGCTCGCTGGACATCTTTCGTCCAGATGCCAGCTGCGAGTCCGTAACGCGTATCGTTTGCGATTTGTATGGCTTCCTCTTCACTATCAAACGCCAACACCGAAAGCACCGGCCCAAAGACCTCATCTTGTGCGATCGTCATCGAGTTAGTGACGCCCGTGAGCACCGTGGGCAACACAAAATAGCCGCCTTCGGGCGCTTGCACCCCGCCATAGGCCAGTGTTGCACCTTCCTTGACCGCAGCATCCACCATGGAAAGCACTTTCTGGAACTGGCCTTCCGTCGCGGCCGGACCCATTTCGGTTGCCGGATCCATGGGGTCGCCCAACCTGATGGAGCGCACGCGCTCGAGCACATGCTCCACCAGTTGATCGTGAACAGACCGTTGCACCAACAAACGTGAGCCCGCCATGCAGGTCTGGCCGGTAGCGGCAAACACGCCTGCCAGCACGCCGTTAGCGGCGGCCTTCAAATCGCTGTCTTCGAACACGACTTGTGGCGATTTACCGCCGAGCTCCAACGACACACGTGTAAAGTTTTCAGCGCCTGCTGCCGAGATCAGCTTGCCCACACCATCCGAACCCGTAAAGGAAATTTTGTTCACGCGCGGATCGGACACAAGCGCTTTACCGACAGCAGCTCCGCCAGTAACCACGTTGAAAACACCCGGAGGGAAGCCGGCTTCTTCAACCAGCTCTGCAAACACCAAGGTTGATACAGGCGTGTACTCTGAAGGCTTGACGACGAACGTACAGCCAGCCGCCAAAGCCGGCGCTAGCTTGAACATCATCAATAGCCCCGGGGAGTTCCAGGGCGTAATGGCGGCCACGACGCCAATGGGTTCTTTCTTTGTGAACGCAAAAAAGTTTGGCCGATCGCTGGGCAACACTTCGCCGCACGCCTGGGTGGCGACACCCGCAAAGTAGTACAGCCATTCGGGCAAATATTGCCATTGGCCCAGCATCTCGCGCAGCAGCTTGCCATTGTCGGTCGATTCAATGCGCGCCATTTTCTCGGCATCCCTGGCGATTAGATCGCCAAGCTTACGCATCAGCGCAGCCCGCTGCTGCGGCGTCGTGTTGCGCCATGGACCGTTGTCGAATGCCTCGCGGGCTGCGCCGATCGCAGCCTTCACATCGTCGTCGGTGGCATCCGGAGTCGACGCCCACACTTTCCCAGTATAGGGGTTGAGGCTCTCCAGCATTTGTCCACTGGAGGATTCAACCCATTTGCCGCCGATGTACATTTTCAAACGATCGCTACCAAGCAGTTGCCCGCTATTTTCGCTGCTACGCATCATGTCTCCATTCAAATCTATACGGTTTCAGCACTGTACATTCTGCGGTATCCGCCACAGCGCAACATGCATCTGAAGAAAGGGCGGCCTTTATAAGTCCACGTCCACCCTTGGAAGTGCCATAGGTTACCGTAGAGGATTGGAGCCTAGCCAACGATTCATTTTCATGCGCCGCATGAGCTAATTTCATCCGAGGCGGGCGCCCTACGAATAACTGTGTCCCTCAAGCGAGGTTGGTCCACCTTGGCGCACATCAACTTCTGGTGTAAATGCCCGACGAAAATTCTCCGTGGGGCTCCCACCGCTTGACGCCCTAATCCGTAGATCCCACCAAATTCCAGCAGCAGGATTTATTTACTTTATTATGTAGGCTCATAAGCTTGCCTGATGCTTACCGTTAACCCGCTAATTTCACCTTACTATAATGAGACGCAGTATCCCATCCTTAACCAGCCTGATTGCTTTTGAAGCTGCCGCTCGACATCTAAGCTTTACGGATGCGGGGAAGGAAATGCACCTGACCCAAACAGCGATCAGCCATCAGATCAGAAATCTGGAGGAACTGCTGGAAACCAAGCTTTTTGTGCGCCGAAGGAATATCCTTCTCCTGACGTCGGCCGGCCAACAATATTTAGAATCCGTTCGCGAAGCGATCAACGTGCTCCACAACGCCACCAGCCGCACACGTCGTGAGAAATCAACGGAGCTCCTCACAATAAACTGCCTGCCGACTTATGCAACTCAATGCCTGATACCGTTGTTGCCCGAGTTTCAAGAACAACACCCCTCCATCACGCTTCAAGTACTTACTAACCAGACATTTGATCAATTCAAGCAACGCACCTATGACGTCGCCTTTCGATATGGGTCTGGTCGGTGGACCGGCCTGCATGCAGAGTTGCTGCGAAAGGAAGAAATTTTGGCGGTCTGTACGCCCAAGCTTGCGGAGCAAATAGACCCCGATGATCCTTACGAAGCGCTGTCGTCCATGACCCAAATACGCACGTACTTTTCGTCGTCGTACCAGGACGATTGGCCTAAATGGCTAGAGGCTTCGGGCATCGGCGCCGTGGATTTTGCCCGCGAGGCGATTTTTAATCTGCAAATCACGTCGCTGCAGGCTATCGTTGACGGGGTCGGCATCGGCCTTGGACGCACCCCATTAATTGATCGGCACTTGGCTAATGGTATTCTATGCGCTCCACTTAACCATCGCGTGCAAACCGGCTCGGGTTATTATCTGGTCTCGCCCGAAGACAAAATGGATCAACCTAAAATCCAACAATTCCGGTCATGGGCTTTGAATAAACTGCGTCGTACGCCAACAGATAAACACTAAATGTCTTTACCAGTATTGACTAATCAGCTGGATAATAACTATCTTTCAATAGCTGAGCTACTGGAAACCTATCAGGCACAGCATCCTAACAAGCACGCGTTAGTCGATGTCGATCTGAAGCTTGCGATAACCTTTGCCCAATTGGCTTGGCTTGTTGAACGCACCACCCACGACCTGCTGGCGCTCGGGATACGACCAGGCACTCGTGCAGCCCTATTCGCCGACAATAGTATTTCAACCGTTGCCGTGTGGCTGAGTCTATGGCGGATAGGCGCTGTTGTCTGTCCAATCGACGCACCTTCCATACCATTTCAGGCCGACGACATTCTTGGTCTTGTAAACCCAGCACACATACTCTCCGACGATTGGCACGGTACCGTCCTGGACATAGACCGACATCAATACCGGAGCCCGGTAACACGATTCGCCCAATGGTCCCCCGGCGTGGAATCGTTGATCGTCAGGTCAACTGCATCTAAGCCTTCGGACGACCGGCCCACGCTGCAACAACTGCCGCCCGTTCGCTTTTCCTCGATTGCAAGCATCTCGTGTACGTCGGGCACCACAGGCAAACCCAAGGCTGTGGTGCATGACTATGCCGCCCTCTGGCAAAACGGGTTCGACAGCATCGAACTACTCGGCCTACGCGCTGATGATCGGACGTTGGAATATCGTTCACTCGGGTGGTTTTCCAGCCAAATCTTAAGCCTTATCCCCTTTCTGCAGATAGGCCTTACGCTGCACCTTGCCCGCAAATTTTCCCTACGAAACTTTCCAAAGTGGGTCAGCGCCCATCGCATCACGGTAAGCGTCGGCCTGCCCGCCGTCATCAACCTTCTTCTTCAGCACCCTATTGCCGAAGGTAAGAAGCCATTCGAGTCCTTGCGCTTGATCACCTCCAGTACGGCCCCACTCTCGGCGGAAAACTGGTCGGCGTTCGAACAAACTTATGGTGTCCTGCTGCTTAATCTATACGGCAGTAGCGAGACAGGCTGGATCAGTGGCAACCGTTTCGATGCGCACCGCATCGGAACGGTTGGCCGCCCGGCTAGCTCAGTAGATTTAACCATCGCCTCGGAGTCCGGCGAGGCTTGCCCACATGGTGAGCCAGGCCTCGTCACCGTCAACGCCGACAAGCTCGCATTGGGCTATTTGCATGCTGATTCCTCGGTCCTCCTCATCCGGGGGCGTCCGTTCACCATGCCCGACATCGCAACCATTGATGACGACGGCTATGTACGGCTGCACGGCAGGCGCGACAGTCAGATCAACCGCGGGGGAGTCAAGTTCTATCCCATAGAGATCGAAACGGTTTTGCTATCCCACCCGGCAGTACATGAAGCGCTAGCCATCGGCGTGCCGGACACGGTGTACGGCGAGAAAGCTGTTTGCTTTGTGGTCGCCACTCAGGGAAGCACGTTCGACTCAGACCAGTTGCTTGCGTATTGCTCAACCCGTTTACCTCACAATAAAACACCCTCGGACATCGTTCAGGTGGACTCCTTGCCACGCAACCATCGCGGCAAACTGCTTCGCTCGTCACTCGCCCAGATGTACACCACCCTACGCCAGCCATAGCCCGCGCCCATCTTTAAAACAACGTCGCTCAACACATGAATGTTATTCATGGCGCATATGAAGAACTATCGTTGGCTAGCGCTGATACGTTTTAGTACCATACATCGGCCTCTTTCATGTTTGCCTCGTTCCAGGGTGTTGAAGCGTGTATGCCTCCTGCCCACGAACAGTACAGCGAGCAAGTGGAAGACTCCATGCAGCTCAATTTAATCACGCGATTGTATTTTCTAGGAGACAATAATGACGACGAACCGCGTCGAAACTGGCTCGATTTCTGAAGGGCGTATTAAAGCCGTAGATGCGGCGATACCTAGCGATAAGTTCGTGCGCAACATGTGGTACGTGGCCATGTGGTCCGAAGCCCTCGAGCTCCAAAAGCTCGTGCCTCGAACCATTTTGGGAGAGCCCATTCTTTTCTATAGAAAGGAAGACGGCTCGGTCGCAGCCATCATTGATCGCTGCTCCCATAGGTTTGCTCCCTTATCCATGGGCAAACTACTACCTGGCGACCGTGTGCAGTGTATTTACCATGGGCTTGAGTTCGGTCCAGACGGCGCATGTGTGAAAAACCCGCACGGGAGCTGTAATATCCCTGCCGCGGCGCATATAAGGTCCTTTCCGGTTGTCGAGAAGCATACTTTGGTGTGGGTTTGGATGGGCGACAAAGAGCCCGATTACGACGCCATCCCGGACTACGGTTGTCTGGACAATCGCCCCCCACTTCATATCACACAGCCTGGCTACTTGAAGGTTAACGCCAACTATGAACTTGTGGTCGACAATCTTCTGGACTTGAGCCACACATCGTACGTTCATGCAGGTATCCTGGGCACTGCGGAAACGGTAGAGGCTGAGATCAAGGTCGAACAACATGGGGATGTCATTAGCGTGAGCCGCCCGTCCAAGAATGCGGACACACCGGGAATTCTTAAAATGATGAGCCCTCCCGGTTTCGAGCGCGGAGATCAATGGAGCACTATTTCCTGGTACGCACCCAGTTATCTGATCCTGGAATTTGGCGTCAGCAAACCTGGCGAGCCCAAGGAGAAAGGCACGGGCTACTTCGCTCTACACCTCTTGACGCCGGAAACCGAGCGGACGACGCATTACCACTATTCTGCTGCTCGCTGGAATGTCCTGACTGAAGGAGACGAAAAGAATCAAGCTATACGCGAAAAAATCTTTGAAATGCGCACCTTCGCATTTGCAGAGCAGGATGTTCCGGTCATTGAAGCCCAACAAAAGCTGATGGATCAGTCGCGAGACACCCTTAAACCCGTATTGCTTGCCATCGACGCCGGTCCGACTCGCTACCGTCGCGTCCTGGAAAAACTGATTGATCAAGATAAGGAAGCGATGACCTGAGCGGTTCGGCAGGTTGAAGCGCGTGGTGGGAATTGATAGTATTGTTTCGGCCCATACACGACACAAGCAGGGCGCGTTACGTCGCAATCGTCGGACGCGCCTTTTTTTCACTGAGTCTGCGAGCGTTACGGAACAATGAGGGTAAATCCACAAATTACTAGAACCATTGAGGGCGACGTGGCTCTCGAGGACAATACTTTCACCCTCGCCAACCCATTCTTGGAATTACTAGGAGCTCGACTGCAGGCTTGGAACGAGGGCTACGCCGAGATAAGTTTACCCATGTCGGACGCACTGCAAAACCGCAGTGGCGCCATTCAAGGCGGGGTGCTCTGCACACTCCTGGATTGTACGGCTGGCTACTCGGGGTTGTACTCCCACCGGGGCGAACCACTAATTCATGGGCTAACGGTTTCGTTTTCCGTCCAGTTCATCGCCAACAAGAATGGCTCGATGCTTACCAGCAAGGGGTATCTGCAAAAAACCGGTACATCGCTTTATTTCGCGCGCTCCGAGGTGTGGCTGGACTCCGAGCTTTTGTTGGCAACTGCCATGGGAACGTTCCGCTACTGGAAGACCCCGGCCAACGCCCGTTCATAACTAGACAACCAGCAACTGTTTAAAGCCTCGCCGTCGTCCAAGGGGTGATGGTTTCGCACTACCATGGCAGCGCTTGTAGTAAGTGCGTATGAAAGCAAAACTGCCGTCACTTACACCAACAGCCCCGATAGGACTCTCCCATCGGGGCTGTTGGTGTCGTTGCCCTACTCGACCGGCTGCTACACCGACCGCTTATGAGCCAACTTAAATGACGCGTGCGGCTTCGAGCAGGCGTACAACCGTCCACGACTTGTCGCGGCTGATTGGACGGCCTTCCGCGATTTCCACGGTGTCGCCTTCGTTGAACTGATTGGTTTCGTCGTGCGCCTTGTACTTGTTGGAGCGGATGACGATCTTGCCATAAACAGGGTGCTTGACGCGGCGCTCGACGCGAACGACGACCGTTTTGTCCATCTTGTTGCTTACGACTTTGCCAACCAGCGTACGCTGACGCTTGGCTTGTGTTGTTGTTTGAGTTTCACTCATTTTACTTTCCTGCCTTTTCAGTCAGAACCGTGCGCACGCGCGCGATGTCGCGACGCACTTTGCCCAATTGACTGTGGTTGGAGAGCTGCTGGGTGGCGCGCTGCATACGCAGACCGAATTGCGCCCTGAGCAGGCTCTCGAGCTCTTTGTTCAGCTCGGCGGCATCTTTGGAACGGAGTTCGCTGGCTTTCATGTGATCTCCTTAAGCACCAACGCGACGCGCTACAAACGTCGTGGCAATTGGCAACTTGGCTGCGGCCAGGCGGAACGCTTCGCGCGCGAGTTCTTCGCTGACGCCTTCCATTTCGTAAAGCACCTTGCCAGGTTGAATTTCCGCGACCCAGAACTCTGGATTACCCTTGCCGTTACCCATACGAACTTCTGCAGGCTTCTGCGAGATGGGTTTGTCGGGGAAGATGCGGATCCAGATACGGCCGCCACGTTTGATGTGACGGTTGATCGCTCGACGAGCAGCTTCGATCTGACGGGCGGTAAGACGGCCACGACCGGTGGCTTTCAAACCGAACTCGCCAAACGAGACCTGCGCACCGCGAGTAGCCAGGCCGGTGTTGCGGCCCTTGTGCTCTTTGCGGTACTTCCTGCGTGACGGTTGCAACATGTTTTATTCTCCTTCAGGCGCTGGCGCAGCTGCTGCGTCAGGCTTGCGCGGGCCACGGCCACGGCCGCCTGCGGGACGGCGGCTGTCGGGCCGATCGCCACGGGGGGCGCGGCGCGGACGACGCTCTTCGTCACGGGGGGCAGCGGTCTCGGGGGGCATTTCGCCGTTAGGCAGCATGTCGCCCTTGTAGACCCAGACTTTGATACCGATAATGCCGTAAGTCGTTTGCGCTTCGGCCGTACCGTAGTCGATATTGGCACGCAGCGTATGCAGAGGCACACGGCCTTCGCGATACCATTCCGTACGAGCAATTTCGATACCGTTCAAACGGCCCGAGCTCATGATTTTGATGCCCTGGGCACCCAGACGCATGGCGTTTTGCATGGCGCGCTTCATGGCACGACGGAACTGAATGCGTTTTTCCAACTGCTGGGCGATGGAATCGGCCACCAGTTGCGCGTCGGTTTCCGGCTTGCGGATCTCTTCGATGTTGACGTGCACAGGCACGCCCAACAGACGCTGAAGATCGGCCTTGAGGCTTTCGATGTCCTCGCCGCGCTTGCCGATCACGACGCCGGGGCGACCCGAATAAATCGTGATGCGTGCATTCTTGGCAGGACGCTCGATGATTACTTTGCCAACAGAAGCGCTTTTCAGCTTCTTCTTCAGGTATTCGCGAACGCGGATATCTTCGGCCAGCATTCCGCCGAACGCTTTGTCGTCGGCGTACCAGCGCGAGCTCCAGTTACGGTTAACCGCAAGGCGGAACCCAATCGGGTGTACTTTTTGTCCCATTGTGACTCCTTAAGCGCCGACTTTGACCACAATGTGGCAAGTCTGCTTCTCGATACGGTTACCGCGACCTTTTGCGCGCGCTGAGAAACGCTTCATCGACTGGGCCTTGTCCACATAGATTGTGGTGACCTTGAGTTCGTCGATATCGGCGCCGTCATTGTGCTCGGCGTTGGCGATCGCGGACTCAAGAGCTTTCTTGACGATGCCCGCGGCTTTCTTGGGTGTGAAGGTCAGGATATTCAGCGCCTGAGCCACCGACTTGCCGCGGATCATGTCCGCCACCAGTCGGGTCTTTTGCGCGGAGATATGGACCCCACGGATAATTGCAGTAGTTTCCATCACTTACCTCTTGGACTTTTTGTCCGCAGCATGGCCCTTGAACGTACGGGTCAGTGCGAACTCGCCGAGCTTGTGACCGACCATGTTCTCGTTGATATAAACGGGAACGTGCTGGCGGCCATTGTGCACAGCAATCGTCAGCCCAATGAACTCGGGCAGGATGGTGGAACGGCGCGACCAGGTTTTGATCGGCTTCTTACCCTTTTCTTCGATAGAGGCATCGACCTTCTTGATCAGATGCGCATCGACGAATGGGCCTTTCTTAATCGAACGTGACATTTGGTTCGCCCCTTACTTGCGCTTGCGACGCGAGACAATCATATTGTCCGTGCGCTT